>NZ_BOOZ01000047.1 GCF_016863495.1 Micromonospora andamanensis | reverse complement strand
GGGCGGTGGATACCGGTGAGTTGCTCGCTGGCATATATCCCGTCCTGGTCCTGTTTGCGGTGCTGGCCGACCTAAAGACTTTCACCGCCCAGCCGTCAGAGGCCGACACGTCGCTTCCGCCGCTTCTTGGCATCATCGTCGTCGTCCTGGCGTTGACGCCGTTGTTCATCCCGGCGCATATCGCTGCCTCTCGTCTGCGCCGTCGCCTTGCCGGATGGCAGTTGTCGGTGGAGATCTGTCAGGTGCTGGCACCGCCCCACGAGCAAGAGGAGGACGACCCGCTGGAGCTTCCGGAAACCCTCAGCACGCTGGCCGACGCCCACCGCAGCCAGCTTGTCGAGATCGCTGTGCTACTCGATCAAACTGCAATGCTTTGGGACCGTCGACAATCACCAGGGTTCGCACCGCACCCTGCGGCGACCGTGCTCCGTGCCGTCAGCACGTCGATCCGCCGCCACCTGCAAAGCCCTCAATCGTGCGATCCCACGCTCCCCGGTGACGTGCGAGAGACACTACGCATGGTGCTGGAACTGCTCGTAGAGCCGAACCGCACATCGTTGTTGTGCGAACTCGCCTCCCGAGTCCAGGCGTTCGACGAAGACGGGAAGCCCGGCGTCGAGACATTCGTCAAGCCGCCCGGCCGCCTCGCAGTGGCCATGACGAGGCTGACCGACAGCACACAGCGAACCGCCGCCGTCCTAGCCGCAGTGACCGGAATGGCGGCCACGTTCATGGCTGTCGCGCTGGCCCTCCTGGGTGAGATCGACTCCGATGTGTTACTTGGTCACCTCAAATAGGCCACCACGTCGGTGCGTGGACAGTCCAAGTCGTTGGTCGGGTCCGAGAAGTTGCTTTCTCATCCAACAGGCGCGTTCACCCCGAGGACATCTGGCAAAAGGTGCAGTAGCCATGCGTACGTGTCTGGAGCTAGATCTTCGGGTACTTCGGCCTCGCGTGCGCTCATGAGTTCGCCGAGTAGGTTGCGAAGTTCGGCGGAGTGCCCCTCGATGTAGGCGGCGCGCATGAGGTCGTGCCACGGCCCGTCGTCGCCTCTGTGGGGATCGGCTGCCCAAGCTTGTTGAACGGCCCAGCGGGCGTTCGTTGTGTCGCTGGCGTCCAGGTACATGGTCGCGAGCCGGTGGGCGGTGTCCACGATGGCGGAGGTGATGTGTCCGGGGTAGATGTCGGATTCGGCGAGCCATGTGTATGGGTTTCTGGCTCCTGCCGCATAGGCACGGTCGGCGCCGTCGAGCGGTACGCCACGGACCAGGTCGAGGGCTGCCCGTAGGTCTCGGATCCCGGCTGGGCCGTGAGCTTCGCCGCGACTGCGGAGCCGCTTGAACAGATGCCAGTCGAGTAGATAGCCCTCTTCGAGGCGGTAGACGCGGTCCGGGCCCATCTCCGGTAGCCACGGGCTGCCGTCTGGTGTCTCGCCGAGCCATCGACGGGCACGGGTGATAGCCACGCGGCGGGACGTGTCTTTGACTTGCTGGTCTGGCCACATGGCTTCGGTGAGTTGTTCTCTCGTGGCGCCGCGGGCTCCTCGTTGGGCAAGGTAGACGATGAGTTCCCCGTGGAATCGGCGGCGTTGATCGGGTACGGCGCCCGGGGCATCGACGGTGACTGGGCCGAGGATTCCGACGCGGGGTCGGGTGCGATCATGTTGCTGCCAGGCGTCAAGGTCTGCGTCGAGCCTGGGGTCGGCCTGCTTGCGGCGCTGGCGGGCGGCTGCGGTGACGGCTCGTTGGGTGGCAGTGGTTGCTAGCCCGGCGGCGAGCGGCTGATGCGGAATGTGCAGAATCGAACTCGGTCGGCGTTCGGGCTCTGCGGAGGTGGAGCGCTGCGCCTTCTCATCGTCCGGGTCGGGTAGGTCCTCGGCGAATGGAAGAAGACCGCCGGCGGCATCGGTGTCCGTCGCCCAAGATTCGGTCTCGGCTGCCACCGGGGTGGGCTCGTCGAGGGCGGCTCGGGCTTGGCGCATGATCTCAGCGAGCGGTTCCAGCTCGGCTGCGGGCAGTCCGGCTGCGATGGCGGTGGTCTGGAGGAAGGGCAGCGCGACGTGCAGTGTGGCGTCGCTGTCGACCGTGATGTTGTTAGGCCCGATGCTCTGGCCCGGCTTCGCGATGGTGACGACCGCGACCGCGCACCGGCCGCGGTTGTCGAGGTCGTTGCCGAGTTCAGCGAGGCCGTCCCTCGCCTGCTCGTCGGTGTCGGCGACGAGCAGGAGTTGCGGAGCCCACGCATCGCCGACATCGGCAATGCGGCCGTGCAGGGTGTCGCTCACATCGGCGTGGCGGAGGGCACTGGTGATTGCCACTGCTCGGCGCCGTAGCCGTGCGGTTGTTTCCGCTATGTTGCTGACGGCTCGGATGCGATCAGGGTTGAGCGCGATCAGTTGCTCTGCTTGGTCTACGGGGAATCCGGCCAGGATGACTTCGACGTCATCGCTCCACCTGTTGCAGGCCGCTTCGCTGGCGATGTATCGGAGAAGGGCGAGGGCGCGTTCGGCATCGCCGCCGATGGTGAGGCTTCCAAGACGTTCGAGGTCGAGCATGAGGTGGCGGCCTGGCTCCGAGCCAACGGCGACGAGTATCGGAAGCGGGGCGAGCTGTCCCTCGGCGGCGGTGAGGCTGGCGTCGGTGGGCAGGGTCCAGTGGGTGCCGTCCGCCGTCCAGGGCGCCGGTGGATGGGGCTCAGGGTGCGCAAGGATCAGGTTGATGGTGCCGTCATGGATCGCGGCGGCGGTGACGTCGGGAAGTTCCGCGGGATCCCGGTCTGAGAGGGTCTGCGTGAGGCTGCGCAGTGCGGTGTCGAGTCGGTCGACGTCGGCGGGTTGTTCCGCGACGAGGAGGGTCTTCTCGATGGCGCCGTTTCGGGGGTGCGGTAGGCGTCGCCCTGGTCGGCGGTGTTGACGCTGCTGGCGACGGAGCCGACGGACGGTGGTCAGAACGAGTGCGGCCACGAGGGAGGCGCTGGTCAATGCGGTGACCGTGACGATGGCGTTGCTGTCGTCGTCTTCATCTGTTGAGGGGCGGTCATGGGCGCCGGCTTCCGGGTTCTCGGTGGTGCTGTGATCCGTGCCCAGCTCAGCCGGTGGTGCAGGGGCGGGTGACGAGGGCTCTGGTGTTGCCGGTTGCTCTGATGCTGTGGCTGACGGCTCGGGGATGGGCTGCGGGGCGGGTGCTTCCAGGTCGGTTGAGGGGGCGGGCTGTTGCGGGATGGGGGTGTCGCTGGCGAGACGTCCTCGGGCGTGATCGCGAACTCCGCGGTCGTGTGCGTCGGAGGGAAGTCGGATCTGTTGGCCGCGGACGATGTGGTCGGGGAACCGTGAATCTTTGGCCTTGAGGTCGGGGTTGAGTTCGGCGATCTCGGGGTATCGGTCGCCATTACCGAGGAACCGCTCGGCGACGTAGTACAGCCAGTCGTTGCGGACGACCGTGTAGACGTGTTCGCTGGTGGCTGCCTCGGCCGCACCCTGGGTCGAAGCCTTGTGGAAAAGCTGACCGGTGCCGGACACCGGCACTCGCACCGTCCACTCCGGGTACACGCGGGTGCTGCCTGGCTGTAGTTGCCGACCGTCGGGCTGGTCGATGCCGTAGGTCGCCTCGGCGATGCGCTTCCAGGGCACGTTGTAGCGGTCTGCGATGTCGAGCAGACTCTCGCCTCGGCCGACGCGGTGGTCGACGTACCCGTGGGTGGGCTGTGAATGCTCGCGGGTGCTGGTTGAGGTGCGGGCATCCTCGGCGCTGTGGTTGGCGGTGATGGCGGTCGGGGCTGGTCCCGGGGCGGTCGACACTGACGCCGACGACAGCGCCGGGGCGGCGAAGACGCCGATAGCGGCGGCGACAAGAAACGCTGCGGCGCGCTGTTGCAGGCGCATGCCGGGGAGTCGTCGGGGCTGAGGTGGGATGCCACCGGTGCGGCGACTGCGGATTTGGGTGGGGATCTCGACGGTGAGGGCGACCAGAAAGCTGAGCCAGCCCCAGCCTGCGAGCGCGATGGCGATCCACCCAAGGAGGGTGAGGGCGTGGATGAACAGGGAGCCGTCGTCCCTGGTCGTGACCGCTTGCCAGAGTTGGTGGAGGCTCGCACCTGGGTCGTTCCATGTTTGCGTCGCCCAGGCAGCAAGGTCGGGGAGCGGGTTGCCTGCCGCCCACAGCAGGAGTAGGGGCAGGGCGACGATAAGCAGCATGGCGGCCAGCGCGCCGAGCCCGGTGAGGATCTGGCTGGGGCGGCGGTTCTTCGCCATCGGTGCGGTTGGTGCCACGGATTGCTCCTTGTTTGCTGCTATTGGGCCACGAGGGTGACGGTTGCTGTTCCGGTCACGGTCGTGCTCCCGAGGGCGCCGAAGAGGTCGAGCAGGAGTGGGTCCCAGGTCAGTGACACAGTGGCGGTGAGGTTCTGGCGGTCGGGCGCTACCGTCACGGAGCCGGTGACTCCGTCGAGGCCGGCGAGGTACGCCTGGGCGGCTTCTGCGGCGAGCGCAGGGTCAACCTCTTTGGATCCGCCGGTTATGGCCTGGCCAGCGTTGATGGCTTGGCCGGCGGTGCGAGCGGTTTCGGACGCGATGTTGTCGGCTCGCTGGAGAGCTCGTACCTTGGCGCCGCCGTCGACGACGAGACCGAGCATGGCGAGGAACGCGGGCGCAAGGATGGCGAAGTACACGGTGACTCGGCCGTGGTCGTCGTGGAGCCTGGTGCGTACCGTGCGGGTCATCCTCTGCTCCGGTATTGGTCGAGCGGGCTGGTGAAGGAGGCCGTCAGGGGTGCGCTGCCGGGCATGCCAGGCAGGGCGATGTCGGTGAAGGTGGCGTGGCAGGTCAGCGTCGCGGTGACGGTGGCGGGTTCGCCGACCGGCACGCTGAAACCCTGGGTGTTGATGGTGACGGTGAGGCTGCTACAGCTCAGTCCTTGTGCGTCGAGGGTCGAGGTCGCGGCGCCGGTCGCCTGTGACTGGGCGGTGCTGGCGTCGCGGGCCAGCGATGCCGCGCGGGCGGCATCGAACGCGGCGGCTTCGATGGACTGGCGGGCCAGGTTCACCCGGCCCCCGATGAACAGCGCGGCGATGAGCGCGAGAACGGCGGGGGCGACCACGGCCAGCTCGACGGATGCCGAGCCGCGGTCGGAGGGCGGAGCTGGTGCGCGGATCATGGTGCGGGGTCGGTGACGCGTTCGATGCTGCCGTGGGCGGTGCGGCTGATCGAAAAGGTCATCCCGGGTAGTAGGGAGATGGAGTTTCCGGTGACGGTCACGCGGACATCCGTCGCGGTACGGGTGACGCTGACATGGGAGTTTGACAGGCCCGTTCCGGCGCTGGCGAGGAAGTTGTTCGCGTGGTCGGCGCCGCTGCCGGGTGGGGCGTTGTAGCCGCGTTCGACGTTGACGCCCTGGGTGGCGGCTGCCAGGGCGATCGAGTTGGCGTAGTAGACGATCCCCACCTGGAAGCCGCCAAACCCGAGCAGCAGCATCGGGGCGGCGACGATGGCGAACTCGACGGGGGAACTACCCCGATCGCGCTCCGAGTGGAGTCTCCACCGTAAGCGGGCCGGCCACCGCGCTCTCGGCGGCCGTCGGGCTCCCGATGACAGGGCCATGGTCACTCCCCTGCCTGGGGAATCAGGGCGACCCAGCCATTGGCGGCAGCGACGATGAGGCCGGCGATGGTGACGGCCAGCCCAGCGATGATCGCGGTGATGATGGCGGTGGAGATAGGGCTGTCGCCGCGCTCGCGCTGCTGCGGGTCGATGATGTCCTGCCAGCGCTGTGTCAGTACGACGAGCAGTCGACGTCCCTGCTTCATGTCGTTTCCTTTCGTTTCGATTGCCCTGTTAGTGCTGAAACAGTTGGGTCATGAATGGATAGATGACGAGGACGAGAACGATGAAGATCAGGGCGGCGGCGGGAACGTCCAGCTTGCTGGTGCGAAGTTCCGCCTCAGCGAGCGCTTCCGTCCGGAGTTGGTCGCGGAGGGAGTCCGCGCGTGCCCGCAACGTGTCGTACACGTCGGCGCCGTCGGAGCCTGCGGTCCTCATGATGTCGGCGAGATCGCCGAGTTCGATGACCTCGATGTCCCGGGAGAGGGCTTTGAGCTGGTCCCACGGTGGTGAGAGTTGCAGTTGTGCGTTCAACAGCGCATCTCTGGTGCGGGCGAAGACCCAGCCCTGGCAGATCGAGGCGGCACGATCGAGGGATTCCACCGGGCCGTGCCCAGCGATGACCTGGTGTGCAGCCAGATCAAGGTAGGTGCACATCGCCCGGCGGAACTCGTTGCGGGCTGCGGCGGCCTTGGTCAAGACCTCGCGGTGGGCGAGCCAGGCAGCGCCGAGCGAGGCAAGGACGGCCCCGCCTGCGGGAATGACGGGCGGAATGGAGATCCGCAGAACGATGACCGCAAGGGTGAGCAGGGCCGGGAAGGCGAGCGCGAGCAGCGCGGACAGGCCGAGCGTCAAATAATACTGCTCTGGGGTGCGGCCCAGGAGACGCAGGTCGGTGTGTGGAACCTGGGTGTAGCGGCGGAGCCAGCCGACCATGGGCGGTGGTGGGGTTACGCCGGCTACCGGATGGAGTCGGCGCAGGGCCGGTCCGAGGGCGGGCGCTGCGGGTATCGCCTGCATCAGCAGCAGGAACACGCCAAGGCCGAGCATGCCTCCTGCGAGGAGCATGGCGATCTGCGTGCCGCTCATGCCAGGGCCGCCGTCTGGGGGGCGCCGGTGGGCGGTAGCAGGCGTGGTCGGGGTGGCGGCAGGCTCAACCGCCGGACGAGGACCATGAGGAACACGTACAGCCCGGCGAGTCCGAGGAGGACGAGCTGCCCGAGTGGTGTGCTGTAAGGGCGTAGGTAGTCCGGGTTGAAAGCGCCGTAGATGATCAGCGCGAGCGTCATCCCGGATAGGAAACGCACCGCGAAACGTGGGCCGGCACGTTTCGCGTCGATGGTGGCCCGCATGTCGATCTCGGCGGCGATTGAGCGGGAGATCGCGGCGAGCACCTCGTGGAGCCCTTGGCCCCGGTCCTTGAGGTGCAGCATCAGCGGTGCGATGACCTGGTCGCACGTGTAGTCGTCGACCTCGTCGGCGAACTGTTGCAGCGCGGTGGCGGGCTCGACGTTGGCCTGTATCCGAGCGGCGAGGTCCCGCACTTCCTGCTCAATGGCGCGGGGTGCGGTGGCGGCGGTGGCGACGATCGCCTGCTGGAGTCCGATGCCCTGGCCGACGATGTCGGCCAGCCGCCGGGTCCAGAACTCGACGCCCTTCAACCGGCTAAGTGCCTTCTGCTCGATGCTGGCGGCCGAGAACAGCCACGGGATGCCGGGTACCGCTACCCCGACGATGAGCCCGGCTGCGGGCCATCCGGACAGCAGCCATGCGATCGCGCCGCCACCGACTCCCGCCACGATCTTGTATTGGTGGGCGCGTTGTTCACGGCGTGTACGGCCGGCGCCGGTCCACAGCTCGAGAAGACGCACGGCAAGCGCGGACGGCGGCCGGGGCGGGCGGGTGGTGCCGACCACGCCGACAATGCCGACCACGACACCGCCGATGGCGAGCAGCCCGGCGAGGATGGCGATCAGGTCCAGGATCATGCCCGCCTCGTGAGGCTGAGCAGCGGCGTTGTCCAGGTGCCGTGGTTGGAGTCGCCGAGCTGGATGTAGCCGGTGAGCACCCGTGGGTCGTAGCCGACACGGACGAGCTGGTCGCGTAGCCGGTCGGGAAGGTGGCGGGGCACGGCGCGCCCGTCTGGTCCGGGTCCGAAGATCGTTGTCGTGACCATGCGGTCGTCGTGCATGCCGCCGACCTCGACCACCTCCGAGACATGGCGGTGCTTGCGGCCACCGAGACGGGTCTCGTCCTCGACGGTGATGTAGACGATCAGGTCGATGGCGCCGGCCGCCATGCGCCGGGCGAGGTCGGCGGTCATCTCCGGGCCGTGTTGCAGCGCCAGTTCGATGATGCGGTCGATGACCGAGCGCGCATTGCGGGCGTGGATGGTGCACATCGATCCGCGGCTGGTGGACATGGCCTGGAGCATCGGCACGATCTCGCGGGACCGGACTTCACCGACGATGATCCGCTGCACCGACAGCCGCAGCGTGATCGGGATCATGTCGGAGATGGTCACTTCCCCGGCAGGTCGCCCATCGGCGGCGCGGGCGCCGTGTCCTTCGCGGGCTTCGAGGCTCATCACCCACCGCCGTTTGCGGTGGGTGCCCAGCTCCCGGCTCTCTTCGAGGGTGATGTACTGCTCATCCTCCGGGATCCGGGCGGACAGCCCGCGCAGCATGGTGGTCTTTCCCGCGTCCGCCAGGCCGGCGATCATGATGTTGAGGCCGGCGTCGACGGCAGCCGTCAAAAAGTCGTACAGCAGGGCGTCGATCGCCCCGTACTTGTCGCGGAGATCCTCCAGCGTGACGTCAATCAGGGTGTGCTTGCGGATGACGACGTACGGTCGGACCGCGACCTGGTAGATGACGGTAAGCCGGCTGCCGTCGGGAAGCTGCATGTCGAGCCACGGCTTGCTGGCCGACAGCGATCGCTCGGTAGCCCCGGCGCGCATCGCGAGCACCTGGCACATGCTGACCAGTTCGTCATCGCTGTCGGCCACCGGCGGCCCGCTGCTGATGTGCCCGTCGATGTGTTCGATCCGAACGTTGTCGCAGCCGACGATGTGCACGTTCACGATGTCTCGACGGTCGAGCAGGCTCTGAAGACGGCCCAGACCGAACAGGTCCGCGGCGACCGCGTCGAGCAGTTCGGTTTCCTGCCGCAGGGATACCGGCTGGCCGGCTTGCCCGAGGGCGTCGACGTGTTCGCGGACCACCCGCGCCGCGATCCGCTCCCCCTCCGCCTGGCGGTGCTCGTGCGACACGTTCGGCGTCTCGCGCAGGACCGCGGTGAGCTGCTCCGAGATCCTGCGGCGCAGTTGCCGCACAACCGTGTAGTCGATCGACGCCGAGGAAGCGGGTTCCTCCAGAGTCGGGGTGGGCGGCCTGGATGCTGGCGGGCGCGCACCGTTCGCCGTCGTGGCGGGCGACTGCCAGCCGGCGCCGTTGAGGTGCTGCCGATCAGGCACGACTCACCTCGCTCTGGGAGGCCGTAGCGGAGAGCCGGGCGCGGCGCGCCGCGATGGCGCGGCTGGCGACCGGCTCGATCGACGCGGCGGCCCGCAGCAGTTCGGGGTTGCGTCGTAGCCGGCCGCCGTCGCTGAGCACCGTCGCGGTACGCGGGTCATCGGGCACGCTGGCCAGAATCGGGAGTTGAAGCCGCTGTTCAAGGTCCCGGCTGGCGTAGGCGCCCTCGCCAATCGTCACCAAAGCTATCGCGCTGGGATCGCGGCCGTGTTCCGTCAGCTCGCGGCGTAGGTGCGCGATCGCCGGTAGAACCGGAGAGATCGTGCGTAGAGTCAACGGGCGCAGGACGAGCAGGATCAGGTCGGCGCGATGCAGCAGCGGCCACGGCGCGGTCGACGTCGTCAGCCGGCCGCAGTCGGCGATAACGTCCACACCCCGGCCCTGATATTCGAGGTCGGCGAAGAAGCTGGTCAGCCGCTCCCACGTCGGGCGCAGGGTGCCGGCCTGGACCGGATCGGTGATGCCGGGCAGGACGAGCCGACGGCCGGGATTACCCGAGTCGAGGTCGATCAGTTGGCTCGGGAACTCCTCGCGTACCCGCCCCCGCAGGTCGGCGACGGCCAGGGGCAGCAGCCCTCTGGGTGGGATCTCCAGGCCCGATAGGTAGCCGGCGAGGATGTCCCCGCCGGCCGGATCGCATTCGGCGAGCAAGGTGGGACGGGACCACGAGAGGGTGCAGGCGAGCGCGAGAGTGCTCACCCCCGGTGACCCCTTGGCCGACACCATCGCAATCACTGCCATGATCGTCAATCTCCGGGGATCAGGACAACGGCAATCCGACCAGCGGCGGCACGGGCCGCGACGAGAGGCCCGTCGCGGTCGGCCACGGTGACGTTGACGAGCATCGTCCCGTCCTTGCTGCCATCGGCCACATCGGTAACGGTGGCCGGGATGTTCACTGGCGGCCCGGCGGCCGGCTGCTGCTGCGTCCCGTTGTCGTCGGTAGTAATCACCAGCAGGACCGAGGCGCCCGGGGCAAGACGCTCGTGGGGTAGCCGGTTCTGCGCCAGGCTGATGCCGACGAGCTGCTGTCCCGGCCCGGGGTACGCCTGCTCGGTGAGCTGATCGGCAGCCAGCAACGTGCCGGGTACCAGACCGACGGCGGCATGCCGTCCCACGGCCTGGTCGGGCTGGTCTGCGGGGATCGGCTTGAGCGCCGGGTCAACGGTGATCCGGACCGTGGTGAGGTGCGCCTCCGTGATGACCTCGCCCATCGCGACAGGCCGCACTACCGCCAGGTACTCGCCCGTGGCGCCGACGGTAAGAAGGACTCGCCAGGCGATGAGTCCCCCCGCTGCGATCAGGGCCACGGCGAGCCAGACCAGGGCGGGACGCCACCGTCGTTGCGGCGCCACCCGAGGTACGGTGATCGAGGCGGCGACCGGAGACGTCGTGCCCCGGGCGGAAGGCTCCGTCGCGGTCGTCATCGTGTAACCACCTGCAACTCCTCGATCGCGATCGTTGTCGATGATGTGCGTGTGACGGTGAGCGCTCCGGTTTGGCCACCGCCGGCCCAGGTCACCTGCCAGGTGGTGGTGCCTTCGACGGTGTAGCGGCCTCCGGGCCGGGTGCTGCTCGGCTGGCGGTAACCCTGGTGGTATCCGCATGTCGGCGACGTGGCCCGGCCGAAGGACGCTTTGTAGGCGGTGCCGGGGTTGTCGCAGGTCACGCGGTTGCCGTCGCCCATGCTCCAGGTGATCTTCTCGGCACGCGCCGTCGCGGTGACCGACAGCCCCGGTACGGAAGCGGTGGCGCTGGCGGGCCCCCACGTCTCCGCGGAGGCGGGCGTCCACAGCCAGACCGGTAGGCCCACCAGCCCCGCGCTGCCGGGCGAGTCGTCGGGGGCGATGCCGATGTCCGGACCCCGGATCGGGAGCTGGTTCACCGCCTGGGCTGCCAGCTCCGCCGGGGTGGGCAGGCCACCGAAGCCGGGTGGCGGTGCGGCCCTCCAGAACGGCGTGAAGCCGGTGAGGCCGGGCCAGCCACAGGCCGCAAGGTAGATGCGGCCGTCACCTGGTGCGTGGCCCTGCCAGATGGGATCACCTGCCGGCGGCTGCGGATCAGCCAACTCCCAGAAGCACTCGTCCTCCGGGTTGTACCAGCCGAGGCCAGGCTTGTAGCAGCCGGGCCACGGCTCCCTCTCGCAGGTCTTGGATGAGCCGCCGCCGCTACCACCACCGGAATCACCAGGGCTCGCCGGCCCGCCCGGCGTCTCCACCACGATGTAGCAGTCGCCACCGTCGGGCGGGCAATAGACGTAGTCCGCGTAGGCAGGCGAACCGACGAGCACCAGGCCGCCTGCCAGCATCACCAGGCCGATCAGACCGACCGCGATGCGTCTCAACATGGTCGCTCCCGCTGGGCGGTGGATTCCCGAATGAGCCAACGACCGTCGTCGTACAGAGCGGCCTCGGCGGTGACGATGTACCGCTTCGCCTGTCCCGGGACACCAGCAGGCTTACCGTTCGACTTGTAGACGGTCTGCCAGTTGGTGCCGTCGAAACAGTCCTCGATAGTGGCGGTAAAGGGTCGACTGTCGACGTTGACCTTGATGACCTGTGCGTTCCAACTCGGTTGACCCTTCGTGGTCAGCCCCTGGTCACGCTTCTGGATCAGCTCGTACTTGAGTTGGCGCAGCAACGGATCGGCCGTGTACTTGGCCAACTCGTCGCCATCGGGGTCGTCGGCAGCGGCGGCGGCGACATATGCCTTGCGGTAGTTGTCGTAAGCCGCCAACGCGCTGGCACGCGCCTCTTGTTCAGCCGTGTCAGCCTGAGGCGCAGCCGTTGACGGCGCCGAAGTCGGCGATGGCGCCGTACCGGGTTCGGTGCCGGGCTCTTCGCTACAGCCGGCCAACAGAGCAGCCGTCACCGCCACCGCTGCCGCGATGGTGAGTCGGTGCCGTCGTCGTGCGATCACCTGAGTGCCTCCTGCCTCGTGTAGCCGCCGGTTGGCGGCGTTAGGGCAGGACGACCGGGCCGTGGCTGTCCCGCCCTACGGCAGGATCTCACCGGAGTTACGGCACTGCCGATGCCCCGATCAGCGACCGCGCATCGATATCGCCGATGCGGGCGCGGCTCGCGGCGCGATGAACGGGACGTTGTCCCGGTGTGGTCGCAGAACGACAGCCAAGGAACCGGCCAAAACAGGCTGCTGGCCACCACGTCACCTCCCCCCCGACGGCGTAGGCACCCGTTAGGTCCTACCTCATCTTGGAACCGTCCCGCTACGCACCGTTATGTACGCACCTCCGGGCACGACCAACGTGTTCGCACACAGGAGAACGCTCACCGGGGTACGCACCGAAGGGAGCGGAGGCGAGGCTTGCTGCACACCGCCGGTCAAGCACGAGGCCCCGGGCAACGCAGGTCGCGCACATGAGGCAAGGTGACCACTTGTCGCCTGACGAATCGAGGTCCACACTGACGCCAGCGCGGCATGCACCCTCACCAATACCTAGCTCTGGATGGATCGAATGGACGTCGCCGAGGGGCGCGATGATCTACGACACGCCGTCGAGTTCTTCGCGACGCCGCTGATCGTTGATCTCTTAAGAGCTGTCAGAGACAGCACCAAGGCCGACGACTGCCTCACGGTTCCCAGCGATGACGAGATCGTGCGGCACGCCGTCGAGGTGTTGACTGCCAACGGGACGGTGCACTGCGTGGAGGGCCCACCCGCGTCCGGCGTACGGCATTTGACTCTCACGGCCAAGGGTGTCCAGGTCTGCGACCTGGTAGACGAAGTGGTGGGATCCGGCTACGACATTGGCGAGTGGTTCGTTGATCGCCACGGCGACCATGGGCGGGCCCAGATAGAGCCGTCGAAGCCGGCCACGGATCGAGCCTCGACGTGGTGACGCACGGGTAACTTTCTTTCCAGGCCATTTGGGTGCATACCCCGACAAGTGCAGTCCTTCTTTGCTGCCAAGCATGGCCTAAACCCTTGACAGCACCGCCGTACCCCGATGACATGGCATGCGCAATGTCAGATGCCCGACACCTGGAGTAAGCAGCACTGCTCGGGGCGACGGGGGGCGAGGGATGGTGCAGTGGAGTTTGTCGACCTCATCGAGATTCGCGAACTGGTCCAGTATCAGCATGTCGTCGCCGCCGTAGCCTGCCTCGGCGAGCGCCCCATGCGCTACGGGGAGCTAGGAACTGCCATCAGCGAGTGGACGGGTTCGCGGATCGCCGACGGGGAGCTAACCCGCACCGTCCGACGCCTGGAAGCCGGCGGGTTGGCAGAGGTCGTCCCAGGCAACGACGGACATCGCCTGCTCAAACTGACGCCCGAGGGCCACAACCGCAGAAAGAAAGCCGCCGCACTGGGCAAGGTCTTGCGTGACTGGACTGGGGATCAGGCAGAGCGGGAGACGGACCAGTAAGGTGCCTCGGCTGCGACAGCCCCGGCCCATTGGACAAACGAGCCGGAGCTTAACTCAAGAATGTTCGCCAGCGAGATCGTGCCGCGCTACTGGGCCCTTGGATGGCGACGATGATCGCCAGTGCGCTGACCACGAACGTTCACCAGCCGGACTCTCCGGTTGCGCTCATGCCTTCCGTGAATAGCTAATTTGAGTCGCTCAGTCAAATAGGCGAAGGGGCCCAACGGCGGGCGGCTTCCTCCACTCATCCGCGCTCTGCAGAACGAACTCGACCAGGGCGTTCCCAGGAGGCCGAAAATAGACATGACGGTACGAGTTGCGCACCTGAGCAGCGTTTATTTTGTCTATCTTCTTATTGTTCGCCTTCGAGTAGACTGCCTCTTGTGACGGCAGTCGAATTGCGTATTTCGGCGTGAGCGGCATCGTCCACTCACGTGCGGCGTAGAGGCCGAGCCCGTTGTGCGGCCCCGTTTCGTGCCGTCGACCATGAGGACTGGTTCCGCAAACCGGAGCATCCGCGATCAGGAATTCCTTGGATTTCGGTGCTGCGATGATCTCGAACGTGATTTGCGAGAAGATGCGCTGGACGCGACGAAAAGCTTCCTCGGCCTTCACCCGGAACAAGGACTCGACCATCTCCTGCTGACGGTCTCGCACGATACACTCCACCGTTTGCTGATACTCCTCCGTCGAGGATGGAAGGCGCCCGTGACGCCGAAAGAACTCTAACGCGAGCCTGCGCTGGTACTTTTGAATTATTCCCGGAAATTGGCCGATATAAGCCTCGGACGCGGCATTTTGAGCGAGAGAGCGCATGTGGACACTTCTTACGTAGTGAAGCGCCACTGCATCTCGCAGGATGCTGGCCGAGACGTCGTCTCCGAAGATGCTCCCATCCTTTAAAGAGCGCAACGCCTTTGCGAGATGTGTCTCCGTCTTCTGCCACAGCTTCTCGATAGAAGAAGACGCTACAGGCATCCAATCCTTAATCTTTCCGCATCCGCGAGTGCCGAGTACCTTCCGCGACTTGAACTCAAGGTTGTAGGCCGCAAGGCTCGCGCCGCCGTTCTTGTCTCTCTCGGAGAACTCGCGCAGGACGACTTGAGAGACCACATGCTGGTCGGAGACCAGCGGCTCATCGCGGTCTTCTACCGCCCGCATGAGCTCGTCGAGCTCGCGTGCGCTGAGCGCCGCCGGTGGAAGTGGCAAAGCGGGGTTCATCCATTCTTGTGGCGTCCGCTGCATAGCAACATTCTAGGCGGAACATCATGTTGGGAAAACTCAGGTTTCTAACGTTTCAGGTACACCTTCACCACATGCTCGACGTCGGCGTCGCACTACGACGGTTACCCCCTCCGCGAAACGCGCATGCGGCACGTCAGGTGGTCACCGCCAACGAGATCACCAGCCGCTGCCCGAAGAAGACTTGCCCGCTCCGCGATGTCCTGCAGGAGAAGATCCCAAACTGGGTCAACCGCCATGCCTTCATGCGCAAGAAAGTTGCGAGCGATGCGAGCTTTGCCGATGATTTGCATCGACTCCTCATCGCGAACGACAATTCGAACGATGTCTTGCAGGGTTCCTGCGAGAGGTTCGCCCTTCGGCAGCCTCGCGACAAGCTACGGGAGACGACCAGCTTCAATCGAGGAGACCGTGGTGATCCTTGAGCCAGCCGACTCCGGCAAGATCGTAAACTAGCCATCGGTACGCCAGGCTGGTCGCCGAACATGTGTGGCCCAGGGGCAGGTCTACGTTCTGGAGCGGGCTCTGGCCGAACGTCGTCCGAGCTGTGCTGCGGCGTTCCTGGATAAAGGTCCAGAACACATGACCTTCGTCGGGTACGAGTCGCAGGTCGACGGACGGCACGTCCGATCGCTGCGCATCGCGGTCGGGGTCCAGGCTGACGATCATGTCGATCGTGTACGCGTTCTCGGTATTGACGGGGCGCCGGAGGAGTCCTTCGACTCGTACGGGCAGCATGCTGTAGAGCCCCAAGGCGTCACCGAAGGCAGGGAACGAGGTTTCGACCAGCTGCCGGTAGCCGATCAGGGCTTGTCGCACGATGTCCGTCGCCAGGGTCAAGGTCAGTTCCGGTGAGTACGTCTGCCAACTCCACCTGCCTGTCGTGGATTGATCGCCTTCGGGCCAGGGCGGCAGGAGCCTGTCGCCGTCCTCCATGACCAGTTGAGCGGCGAGCCACCGGATGTCGTCCGAGTCGACGGAGCGGCCTGTGCCTTGCCACGTCGCCCACACCGACTGGTTCACCCGCTCCATCCACTCGGTGACGGTGTCGCGCAGTTCGGCGAGGTCGATGGTACGGCGCCGGCGTGTGGCGCTGAAGTTGTAGACGAACTCGGCGAGTAGGTAAAGCCGTTCCCGGGCCAGCCATGAGGTGCGGGGAACGGGCAGGGTCCGTCTCCTGATCGCGTTCTGGAGTTGTTCTTGCAGCGCGGCCTGGGCGCGCAGCCAGCGACCAAAGTCAGAGGTCGGAAAGCGAAACCCCTCGACGCGGTGCCATCGGCCGAGGCTGGGGAACATTTCGGGAAGTTTGACGACGTCCGGCGGCGGCAACTGGTCGCGCGAGCGAGCGAGCGTCAGATAGCCGTTCTGTAACCAGGTGCCCCACTGAACGAGGCGACCGTCGCGGTGTCGTGCCAATGACTCAGCCAGGGGCCCGAGTCCGGTTAACAGGGCCTGTTCCGCGCCGCGCAGCCACTGCCCTGCACGGATGGCAAGGTCGGGCTCGACGGTGAGCTCGCCGGTAGGGTCGCGACGACTGATGAGCGCCGCGATCGCCTCATCAGATGGACCGTCATGGGTGCGGTCCGCACCGGCGTCGGCGATCTCATCGAGGACCCAGAATGCTGCCGCCGGATTGACCGTCGCAAGGCCGACGAAGAGACGTTCTTGACTCTGTTCAATGGCGGTGGACACGGCGAAGGCGAGCGCGTACCGCCACCGCGGAAACGAACTGGCCGCCGCGATCGTTTCCAGGTCAACCAGGCCCATCCGGAGGGCTTCGGATCCGAAGTATTGCTCGAAGACCGGCAACGCGAAAGTCAGCTCCGTGTGGTCGCCGACAACGAGGCCCGTTGCGGTGAGGCGACGGACGCGGGGCAACGACCCGAACGAGGCCCAGGTAACTGGCTGCGACTGTCCAAGGATCCGAACGGCTAACCGGGCTAGGTCCTGCCACGTGTCATCAGCAAACTCGTGGCTCTTCGCGTCGATCACCATCGTCGCGAGTTCAGCCAGGAGTTGAGCCCGGGATACCTCGACGTCGCGGCCAGCGTGTAGTCGGGCCGCCAGGCCAAGAGCCGTCAGCGGACTGGTGAGCAGGTCAGCCGTTTCGGTGTTCCACAGCTGCCGGGGGATATCGTCACCGAGCGCCAACCTCGCCAGCTCGGCGCCACGCTGGGCCGGCCACGGCTGGATAAGGATCTTCTCCTCGTCGGGCACGGGGATCCCCGGCCGTGCGGTCGCCAGCACGCTGACCTCGGGCCACGTGTGGACGAGTTGGCGAGCCTCGGCGAGGAGACGGGCTGCTTCCTGCAACGGGACACTGTCCAGGTCATCGATGACCACCTGGCAGCGGCCGGAGGGGTCCCCGCCGAGCTCGTTGGCGATCGCCAATTCCAAGCTGGCAGTGATGTGCCGAGCGGGAAGAAACAGCGGAATCTCGGTGTCCGGGTCGTTGGCCGCCACCTGGAGAGCCTGCCCCCACCAGCGCAGTGCGTGTTCCGACTTGCCGGCACCAAGCCGGCCCACCAGAACGCGGACCTGCCCCACTGGGACCTCAACGAGCGGTTCTTGGCTCGCCACCATCCACGCGAGTACCGCCGGCCGCCGCTCCATCGGCACGAGCGGTGTCAACCGGGAGACTCGCATGGCGTGGCCTCGCCGGATAGCCAGTTGCCACGTCTCGATCCGGCTGCGCATCCGTGGGTTGAACGGCACGACTGCGCTGATCTTCTCGATGACGGCGTCGAGGTCAAAGGGTGCGACCACCTCGCGGGCCTCTTCATCGCTGATCTGCCAACTACGGTGCGCGCGTTCAGAGGCGGCCAGCTGGTCCTGCTTCCAGGATCGCAGCATCTCCGCGGGGTACTCGTCCGGGACCTGATCAATCTCCCACGCATGAGAAAGGCACAGCAGGAGGAGATTGCCGACACCGCGGTTGTCAGCTTCGCTCATGGCTGGGTCCCAGCGAGGGCCGCCTTCGCTGCGCGCGTGAATGTGGGCCACACGGCTGTTGAGGACATGTTGACCGGTGTCCACGTTCAGTGTGTACAGCTCCGCACTGCATCCAGGCTTCGCGCACGCGAACGCAGTGCCGTAGAGCTGCCGAACGGTGCCAGGCGTGGGCACACGGTGCTCGATCGGCTTGCCCGACGCGACGGAACGCTTCGTCACGGCCCCCATTCTTCCGGACCACGGCCCGCGCCCGTCCCCCGGGCACGCACCGACTCGGCGCTCCGCTAGCGACCGATACAGTGGCAGCATGCGATGACTAGTGGCTGCCGATCATGACTTGCCGAGTGCCGGCCTTCGGCGGGTCATGCGTCGGCTGGAGGTTGATCTCGTCGAAGTCGATCGGCTCGGCGTCATCGGCGGGTGCGGCTGGTACTTGCTACGTTCGGAGCACGAGGCGACAGCCCTTCCCTCGTACTGGGCCCCTTTTGGATGTCGGCGGCCGGTGAGCGGGCACCTGCAAGGGTGGCATCCTGTCGGCCGTTGTCGGTGCCGTAACCAGGCTTTGGACGACGGAGCGCGGGAAACGACAGCGACGGTCGCGGTGGCCTGCTCACGGAAGCTGGCTGGTCTGCGATCCGCGCGGCGAGGTCGTCGGCTCGTCTGGCGAGTTGTGCCGATCTCGACCTGGCGTTGGTAATCGCTTCGGTGATCGCGCTGACCGTCCGGCTCGGCTCGTCCGAAACCGGGACCGGGACACCGTTGATTCCGTCGAGGGAAAGATGTGCCTCGACTCGATCATCGACCGGGCGGAGGCCGACCTGGACGCGTCCCCACGTGACGGGCGTGGTGGCGGTGTGTTCCTGCCGGACCTGGGCTGCGGCTGCCGCAAGGCACGCCGCCGTCTCAGCCTCGGTCAACGGTGAATGCCCCGGACGGGCGAATCCCCCGGGGTGCGCTTCGGCGGCGGTGGCGATGTGCTCGTAGATGACCGATTGGGCGACCCACGCGCTGACTTGCTGGCGTAGTCCCGCCAAGCTCCTGGGCTCGGGTTCTCCGGTTGCCGGGGGGTACGTCGGCGGCTGGGGACCGGTCGATGGTTGGTCTCGCTCGGCTGTGGCGGTGTGGGCGCTGTGCGGTGGCCGGGCCGCAGGAGCGGTCCGGGTGGTGGGCAGGCCGGCCGGTGCCTGGCTGCCGTTCTGAGAGGCGGCGTGGCGTCGGAGATTCGCGGTGCCTCGCAGGGCCTCTGCGATACGGCGGCGCAGCTTGATCGCTCGGTCTTCGGCCGCGTCGACGTAGTTGATGATCTTCCGCAGGAGGTTGCCGCGGGTTGCGGGGGGTGGCCAGGGGTTGGCCAGCGGAAGGTCGGTGAAGCTGGTGCGATGGCCGACGGCGATCCGGAGCTGGGGGTTGGGGTCGCCGGTGGCGCCGAGGCTGATGTAGACGCCGTTGTACGCGAGTCTGGCGCCGACGCCGCCGGTACGGCGCACCCAGTCAATCATGGTGTTGAAGGCGTCGATGGCCTGGGCGGGGGTGAGCGGCTGGGGAGGTTGGCCGGGGCGATGGAGGTACATGCCCGGCTGGCCGGTGATGGCCGCAAGCTGCGCCCATCGTTCATACATCGCGGCGCGGTCTTCCCACTGGCGCAGGTCGTCGGGTCCGGCACTCTGCTGTACCCGGCGTGAGGCTGCAGGCCGCGGGGGTGTGGCCGGCGTGGCGGGCGGCCGGATGCGTTCGGTACTGCTAGCCGTTGAGGTACGCGGTGGTGCTGGCTCGTGGTCGCCGGTTGGTTTGGTATCGGTGCGATCCTGCTGGCGTCTGGTGGTGGCGGTCTTCGGGGCAGCCTGCTGGGGCGGGGCGAGGTTGGTCGGCGACGGTGTTCGGGTGTCGCGGGCGGCGGCGATCCGCGCTCGTACCTCGGCCCAGGTCGTCCTGGGCGGCTGGTAGTCGGGGGATGCGAGTTGAGCTTCGTCGATGAGCGCTTCGGCCTGGTCGAGGTCGCCAGCCTGGAAGGCACGGTAGCTGGCTCTGGATAGCTGCTGTGCCCGCTCGTTGCGCTTTCGCTGTCGCTGCGCGCGCTGTTCGTCGGTGAGGCGGCCGGCTTGAAGGATCTCCGGATGGGCGTCGAGGTAGGCGTCGACCGCCGCGATCACCTCGGCGAGGGAGTGTCCATGAAGCTGCTGGAGGTGCCCCTCGGCGACGTACCGGACCGCGTCTTCCCGGCTGAAGGTGAAGGCGCCCGCCTGTCCGTACCAATTGGCTGCCCAGTCCTGCACGGCGTGGGCGATGCGGGCCGCTTCAACGGCGGTGAATGGTGCGAACGGATCCGGCGGTACGACGTTTTCCGATCGATCGGTCGCTGGGTTCGGCCGGGGGGTGGTCTGGGCACCTGCTTGCGGCGCTGGCTCCGGTGTCCGACTGGTAGGGATGGTAGTTGCCGTCGTCGCCTCGGTGTCGGCCTCTCCCGGCGCACCCGTGACGTCGTCCTCGGACTGGTCGGCACCTGCGGCTGGCTCCGGGATGTCCGGCGCCCCAGACTGGCTCGTAAGTGAGAGGGCCCGGTCGCCGAGTGCGGTTTCGGCCGTCGCGGTCTGTTCCTGGGAGAGGTCGGGGGTGGGTGGTGGGGCGGCTGGGCGCGAGGCCGCTTCATCGTGGATGAACTGGCGGTACTCGTCCCACGGTTCGATGTGCAGGTAGAGGGGTTCGGCCTGGTCAACGATGGTCAGCGCGGTATCATAGTCGCCTGCTTCGAGTGCCTGAGCGGCGCGGACAGACAGGTCTTGGGAAACGGCGCGATCTCGCTCGCGCAGCTCGTCGTGGCTCAGCGGTCGGCGGCTAAGCACCTCGGGGTGTTCGGCGATGTAGTCGGAGATCCATGCCCACTCCTCGTCACTGGCGCCGCCGGGCACGTGGGTGGTGGCGACGTACCAGGCTGGGGAGTTGACGTATCCGTTGGTGTTCTGCGCGGTGTAGCGGGGTGCGTAGTCCTCGATGGCCTTGATGAGTTGGGCCCGGCGGGCGGGCGTCGGCCATGTAGGTGGTTCGGGCTCGTCCTCGACTCGGGCCGGTGCAGGGTCGAGGGTGTCGGTGGTGGCCGGTGCTGGTTCGGTACCGGGTACGTCTCCGGCAATGTTGGCCGGTACGGCGTCGGAGGGGTCGGGCGAGGCGACCACGCTCTCCTGGTCCAGGCCGGTGGACTGCACCGACGGCCTGTCGCCCGAGTCCGCCTGCGGTAGATCGTCGCGGTCCTCGGCGAGGCCGTCGTCGTCCACGGATGGTTCGGGCGAGGCGATGGTGGATTGGGGCTGGGGTAGGTCGTCGGGCAGCTGGGCGGCGAGCCAGGCACGTTCCTCGGCGTTGAGTGGATGCCTCTTGTTCGGGCTGCGCCAGTCTTTGGCGTAGTACCACTCGTCGGTTGCCGGGTCGACGAAGGCGTACGCGGACTGGTGCTGGTTGACGACCTTGATCCAGCGTGTGCCGCGTTCGACGGTGAAGGTGCTTCCGGCCGGGGTGTAGCGGGTCATGACGGCTACGGCCGTGGACCGTGAGCTGGGGCTCGGCGTATCGGGCTGTGGGGCGGAGGCCGAGTGCGTGTCCTCGTCAGCCACGTAGAGTTCGGCGTGCGCGTCGGCGGCCTCGGTGACGGCCGTGGCCTGTCCGAGGGCTTCGGCTCGCGAGGGCTGGTCTTCAAGGGCCGCAGGGGCGGCTGCCGTTGGTTCGTGGGCCGGTGCCGGCTGCGGTGGGCCCGCGACCGGCGCCGCGTCCGGTTCGTCGCTGCGGTCGTGGGCGGGCTGGGACGGCTCAACGGTGGCGAACAGGTCGAGTTGTTGTACGGCCCTGCCCGCCTGGCGGGGCGCCGGGGCACGATCGGTACCCGGGCGGGGTTGCGGCGGCGTCTGGGCGGCCGGTTGGCTGGCGAAGTCCTGGATCCATCCCAGCGACCCGAGGTCGAGACGTTCCTTGGCCCGGGTGGCGGTCACGTAGGCGAGACGCAGCATCTCAGCGGCGGGCAGAACGACTTCCCCTGTCTCGGTGTTCTCCTGTGGCTGGGGGAAGTCGTCGGCGATCCGTACGCTGCGCCATTCGCGGCCCTTCGACTTGTGGGCGGTGCTGACGATGACGTCGTACGCCGGGTTGCCGTGCTCGTCGGTCCGCTCTTCGGGGATGAGTTCCTTGGCCATGTAGATCAGCTCGTCGGCGCCACGGCGGTCGACGAGGCGGACGAACGCGCGCAAGGACTGAGCGTCGTCATCGGATTCGACGTATTCGCGTACCTCATCCCAGTGAGCGAAGTTGGCCAGCTCGGGGTGTGTGGTTCGGCGGCCTGCTTGCAGGTCTTTGGCGGCCTTGGCGATGTCCTCGATGGCGCGTCCTCCGCCGACGAGGGCGACGCGGCGGCCGGCGTCGAACGACTCGAACACGCTCGCGACGGCTCCGGCGTTGGTCCAGGCGAGGATCGCGTCTGGTTCGGTGACGGCACCGATGGTGGAGGTGAGCGCGGGGTTGCCGGCCAGGCGCCATGGCGAGTCGAGCCGGGCGAGGAACTGGTTGCCGATGTCGGCGACGGCCGGTCCGAAGCGAAAGCTCTGGGTCAAGGGCAAGGTGATGTCCGCTGGCCATCCTCGCAGGGCGTCGACAGCGCCGCGGAACGCGTAGATCGACTGGTTCGAGTCGCCGACGACGACGGTCTGCACCGGTTGGTCTTTGATGACCTTCCCGAGTACCGGGGCGATGTCCTGGGCCTCGTCGAAGAAGATCACGTCGTACGGCAGGCGCGGCCGGCCCAGCGCCCAGATCTTGAGGTAGTCGTCGTGCCGCATCCGGAGCCGGCCGTCCGGGTCGTTGAGGTCGGCCCAGGCACGCTCGGCGAGGGCCAGCACGGCGGCGGCGACGGTCTGCCCGTCGGGTTGGTGGAGGCTGTCGGGGAGGTGTCGAGGCGCGATCTTGTCGTCGTCGCTCTCCCGGAACTTGCGCACCGTGGCCATGACGAGCCGGGCGACCGCCTCGGGGGCAAGCGCCTGTGGGCCGAGCGGGGCACTCACTCCGAGGACCTCTGCCCACTCTTCCGGCCACTGGGCGCCTTCGCCGCGCGGCCCGACCTTGGAGACCTTGTCGCGCAGGGGCGAGTTCTGAAGTCCGGCCCGCGCGAAGGCGTGGGAGGTGTCGGCCGTGACGTTGCGCGGGAACTTCCGCTTGGCCTCGTCAGCGATGCTGCGGTTGAAGGCGATGTAGGCGATGCGGCGGTCATCGAGATGGGCCAGCATTTGCAGCGTGGAGGTCTTACCGGTACCGGCGAGGGCTTGCACCACGATCGTCTTACCCTGCTGGTAGGCGTCGATGATGCGTTGCTGTTGCTCGGTCGGCGGGAACTGCGGCGCCCGACGACTTACCCTCTTGTCCGCTTGGTCCTGTTCCTGCAACCAGGCTTGGATCTCGCTCACCGCGTGGTCACGGTCGGCGCGTCGCCCGAAGTACCGCCACTGACCGTCGATGTAGCGGAACCGGTGTCCCTTCAGTAGGGAGCGCAGTCCGTCTTCGCGTGGTCCTCCCCGGGTGCCGGTGACGGTGACGCCCGTACTGTCGACGGTGATCTGGATACGGGTGATCCATGTCTCGCCGGCCTCGGCCACGGCGGTGTCCGGAATGGCGGCGGGTTCGTCCGCCCCTGCCGCGCCGACGTCGATGGGTGGAGTCGTCGCCGCGGGTGTCGGTCGCGAGTCGAGGGCTGGTGGCGGCGTGGTCAGCAGTTCGGTCGCCGCCTCGCCCGGCGCGGCGGCAGGGCCAAGCGCTGGCGCGGAGGGTTCGACCGTGCAGTGCGGGGTCACCTGTTCGGTGCCGGCGGGTTCGGTTGCTGGGATTGGGTCGGCCTGTGGAAGTGGGCGGGCCGGGGCGTCGGGGAAGACTCGCTGCCACCGCTTCGGGGTCACAGCCGTGGCCACGAGGTCCGTTGCGAGCATGGACGAGATCCGGGCGAGGTTGTCCAGCATCGCTAGGACGGGGTCGACGCCGGGGTGGTCTCGGGCCGCGCGCAGGTCTCTGGACTGGCGTGCGAGGCGTACGGACAGGTCGAGGATCTCGCGCGGGTCGCTGTCGTCGACCGTGAGTGTCTTGAACTCGTCGATGGTGTGGGCGAGGTCCTTCTCGGCCTGGTACTGCCCGCCCGGTGACTGGATGATCGTCTTCCAGCGGGGCAGGCGCATGAGCTGGTTCGCCGCTGTCTTGGTGCCACGCAGCGGACCACGGATCCGGTTGCGGCTCGTGTAGGGAGTGCCCCCGGCGAATGATGCCGCGATGTCCGGGGCGAGCGCGGGAGTACCGCCGGGTGTGGGCGTAGCGGCGGCGCCGGCGGCGGCAGGGGGCACTGTGGTGAGGGATGGCGGCGGTTCCTGGCCGGCGGAGGGCGTCTCGCCTACTGAGGTCGCGGCAGTGCTGCTGCCTTCGTCCTGTACGGCCGGGCTTGCGGTCTGCGGCTGTCGGGCAGGTCCGGCGATGGCCTGGTCATCCTCGTCGGGCAAAGCTGGTGCGGCCGGCGCGACCGAGGCCGGTGTTGCGGTGGACGCCTTGTCGGACGCTGTTCTGTCCAGCGTTGGGGATTCCGAAGCTTCGGCTGCGGGACCGCGGACCGGTTCGACCGGTTCTGTTGGCGCGGATGCCTCGGCGGGGGTGGCGATCGGGCCGGTGTCGGCTCGCCAACCGGGTAGGCGCAGCTCGCGGGCCGGTCTGGGAGTCCAGTGCAGGTCTCGCTCGATGATCAGGAGGCCCCTGCGGATCTGTTCGAGTTCGACCAGGCTGTGGTAACCCCATTCCGCGTTGTCGGCGTCGCCGTTGATGCAGGCGTAGCCGAAGCCCTCCCCGGTGGGTGGGTCGTACTCGGCAATCCACCAGTCGTTGCCACCACCGAAGTAGTGCAAATAAATGATCTTGTCGCCGTTGGGCTGCTGCTCGGTGGCGTACAACGCCGGCACGGCGAGGTCGGCGGGTGGGTAGAACGGGTGCCCACGGCGAGCACGCTGCGTCTCGGGCAGCGCGTGCTCGGACTGGCCCTGCCGTTCGTGCCGGGGCTTGCCCAACGCATCGGGCCCCTCGCCCGCGACGGGTATGGCGTCGTCGTGCGCGGATGCTGGTACGGCATTCGGGCGGTGCTGGACCGGTGTTACGGCGGCACCGTCGCGATCCGCGTCGGCCTCGGATTGCGCGGAGCGGTTCGCGCGATCGGCGTCGGGCTGGCCCCGGTCGGGGGTGCGCTGCTCACCGTTGTCGACGGCGGGTGAGTTGGGTGGAGCGTGGGTCGCATCTGCGGCGTCTGGAGCCGACGACGGGTCTGACCGTGCGGCCTCACTGGTGTGATCATCGGGCGAGTGATCGGTTGGCGTCTCGGTGCTGGTTTCGGCACTGCCAGGGAGCGCGTCGTCGTGGTGGCGCACACGGTTCCACAGTTGCTCGGTGACCAGTTGCTGGATCTGGCGGGCGACGCGGGTGTCGGCGAGGTAGGCGCGGGCCAGTTCGCTGTTCGGGTCGTCATCGAACGCGGCCATCATCTGGTCGCTGAGCCAGGGACCGACCACGTGGGCGAAGTTGTCCAGTTCGTTGACGCGGGCTGTCTGCCGCAGCAGGTTGTCGTCGAGGGCGCGTACCAGCAGTGCGGCGATCGCCGGGTGGTCGGCCCGGAATGCCGGCTGGGCGACCTCGGGCTGTTGCGGGTGCGGCTCGTCGGCGATGTTTCCTTCCGGCTGGGACGTAGCCTCGTCCTGGCTGTCTCGGCCGATGCTGCGGGAGTCGGTGTCGGGCGCGGTCGTCAGGTCGCTCGCCCGGGTGGAGCCGCCAGTGCTACCCCGGGTGGTGGGGGCCGATGTGACCGCCGTCGTGGGCAGGTCGACGTCGACGGGGTCGGGCGAGGACTCTGGGGCCGCGATGGGTCCGTCAAGGATTTTCAGGTCTGCCTGAAGTTCCCGTAGCCGTGCCGCGTTCTGGTCGAGTTCGTCCTGTCGGGGGAAGGGTTGCCCGACACGGCTTTCTGCCTGCTCGATGTTGGCGCGGAGGCGTTCGATGTGCTCGGTGTCGCGCTGGCGGATGGCCTCGACGTTGGTCAGCCGGTTTTCGATCTTGCGGATGAGTCCGGTGGGGTCCTGGTCGGGTAGGTCTTTGGCGTCGAGCCAGAGCATCCCCTCCGGCACGTCGTGCAGGGTGATCGTGACGCTGGTTGGTCCGATGACGGGGTAGTCGACCAGGGCGCTGAGCGGGAACGGCCCCAACGCGCCGAGTTGGAGGTGTTTCTTGCCGCCGCGCGGGAGGTTACGGACGGCGGCTTGCAGGCCGCCGATGAGCGCGGCGCCCGCGTCGACGCGCCGGTCGTAGGTGCGGTCGGCGAGGGTGATGGAGAAGGCGTCGCCGCGCAGGTCGGGGCGGCGGGCGATGACCTGTTCTGCCTGCTGGATTCTCTGTTCGAGGTCGGCGATTGTCCGATGGCTTTGCGCGATGGTGGTCTTGAAGGTGAACTGTTCGTTGTGCCAGATGCGCCGTTCTAGTTCCAGGGCGCTGAAGGTCTCTTCGACTCGGGCGAGTTCCAACAGTTCGGGTCGTCCGGCGCCGACGGCGAACATGACGGCGGGTTCGATCCGCCCGCCGTTGTCGTCCTCGACGGCGTCGATGGTGCGGGCGGTGTTGTTCTGGTCGAGGATCTGGTCGGTGAACTTGGCTTTGGTGTCGACCTTCTGCCAGAAGAACGGGTCGTAGGAGTTCTCGGTGACCAGGAAGATGTGGTGGATGGCCGGGTTGGCATTGCCTTGACGTTGGCCGCGTCCCAAGCTCTGGGTGATGGGCGTGAGTTTCCAGGTGGGGTCCATCTGGAAGATGGCGATGACCCGCCGTTGGATGTTGACGCCGGTACCGAGTTTGGCCCGGCTGCCGACGAGGACGGAGATCTTGCCGTTCCGGGCATCCTGCTGGAGCTGTGCCTTTTTCCTCTGGTCCTTGGCTTCCTGGGCGAACCGGATTTCTCCGGCCGGGATACCCCGGTCCACAAGCTTGTCACGCAGCTCTTCGTAGACGTTCCAGCCATCCTTGGGCACGCCGAGGTCGCAGAAGACCAGGATGAGGCTGCCCCGTCGTGGTTCAGGCTCCCCGTTCTCGTCGAAGTAGACATCGTCCTTGTGTTCGGCCCAGATCTCGGCGATGCGGTCGGCGGTGACGTCGACCTTCTGTGTCTCTCGGGTCGACCTGCCGACAAGGCGCAGGTCCAGCGATCCCGCTCGGCCGTCGTTGGAGATCCACAGGATGTTGTCTTCCTTCATCTCCCCGTTGACCGTTCGGCGCAGCGGAGGTTTGCCGCCGGTCACCACGCGGGCGCGCATCGCAAGTCCCGCCATGTGCTCGCGGAGTTCCGCGGAGGCGGGGACGGACAGGATCTCCTGCTGGCCGCCGATGATGGTCGGTTCGCCGAGCTTGAGGTCCTTCTTTGTCTTGATGTCGGCGAAGCTGAAGAGCAGTCGTTGCAGCTCGGGGATGTTGACGAAGCGGGCGTAGCGGGTCTTGGACTCGAAGCGGCTTCCGTCGGCGGTCATCTCCACGCGGCGTCGGGGTTGGATGAAGGTGGCGTGGAACTGGTCGTCCTCTTCGATGCCGGCGTCGGCCAGCAGCTCAGGCGCAGCGTATTTGATCATGGTCATGATCTCGGCCGGCGAGTTGTCGAGCGGTGTCGCCGTCGCGAGGGTGACCACCCGGCGGCCGTAGGTGCGGCGCAGGTAGCCGAGCTTCATGTCCAGGTCGGCGGTGATCTGGTTGCCTTTGTGGGCAAGCTCGGTGATGGATGAGATCACCCGCAGGTTCTTGTAGGTATGGGCTTCGTCGATGAATAGGTATCCGATTCCGGTGCGCTCGAACTCGACGCCCGCGTCGCTGGGCTTGGCCAGCAGTTCCTTGATCTCCTCCTTCAGGTTTTCGACCTGCTTCTCGATGTCCTTGACGGTGAACCGGTCGGCGTCTTCGGCGTTGGCGAGGTGTGCCTTGAGGCGGTCGAGTTGGGCGTTCAGGTAGTCGACCTGAACGCCTTTGCTGACCGGGATCTTCTTGAACGCGTTGTGGGACAGGATGATGGCGTCCCATGTGCCGGTCGAGCAGCGGGCCACGAACTGGCGGCGCTTGTGGCCTCGGAGGTCTTCGGAGTCCGCGGCAAGTATCCGGGCTCGGGGGTAGGCGCGGAGGAACTCGCGTTGGAATTGGCCGAGCACGTCCTTCGGGACGACGTATGCGGGTTTGCTGACCAGCCCGAGGCGGACCAGTTCCATCCCGCCCACGATCATTTCTAGCGTCTTGCCGGCGCCGGTGCCGTGGAACAGCCCGACGCCGGGGGTGTTCCGGATCCGGGCGACGGCCGCCATCTGGTGTGGGCGCAGGCGGTAGGCGGCGGACATGCCCGGCGCGGTGACGGTCTCGCCGTCGAAGGACTGTGGAACGAGGGCGTTGAATCGGTCGTTGTAGGTCTTGCCGAGGGCGGTGCCGCGCTGCGGCTCCTCCCACAACCAGGCACGAAAGCGGGCGTCGAGTTGCTGCGCTTTGGCCTGGGCGAACGCGGTGGCCTCGGTGTCTTTGACCGTGGTCTTCTTGCCACCACCGAGGTCTTTGGTCTTGGTGACCTCGATGGTCTGGCTGTTGAGCAAGTTCGCGGCGAGATCCTGGGCGCAACGGGCCTTCGTGCCCCACACCGTGTGGGCGAGCACGGTGTCCTTGCTGCCGCCGCTGACGGCCCAGCGGGCGCCGATGTTGCTGACCGTGATCCGGTCGTCTTCCAGGATCTCGCGCAGGAACTGCTGGACGTAGCTGGCGTCGATCCACGGGGAGCCGAGGCGGGCCTCGATCTCGCCGGCGGTGAGATCTCGTGGTACGACCCGGCGCAGCGCCTCGACGTTGGTGGCGAACCGTTCGTCGGTTTCGGCGGCGGCCTGGGCATCGGCGAGTTTGCGCCGGACGTTGCCGGACAGGTACTCCGTCTTGCGAACCAGCCGCCCGGTGCCGGGCTCGTCGTAGACCAGGTCGCCGAGCGCCTGGCGGGCCTGTTCCTCGTTGTCGAGGTCGAGTAGTTGGGCGATGTGGTCGAGGCGGATCTCGTTGTAGGTGTCCCAGCAGATGACGAGGGCGTCGTCTGGCGATTCCGCGCGGGTGGCCGGCGTCGGGGGGACAACGACCCGGCCCCGGAAGATGTCGGCTTTGCTGCTTTCCTGCGTCTCGTCGTCGAAGTCCTCCAGCGCGGCGACGTACGGCCAGAACGGGTCGGAGCGGAATCCGCCCATCGGCGGGTACCGGCGTTGCTCGCTCTCGACCTGCTGACCGGTCTTCACGTCCCGGCGGGTGCTGGTGGAGGACTTGTACCGGTTGATGTGGCCATACAGGGAGACGTAGGTGTCGTAGTAGCGGTTAAGGTCGGCGCGCAGCCTGGCCATCGTGGGGGTGTCCTCGCGATGCGCGGCCTCTTCGTCGAGCAGTGCGACCACGGTTTCGCGTAGTCGGATCAGCGACCGCAGTTCCGCGATCTGGGTCTTGGGTGGGTCGTGGCGGGCCGGGCGGCCGTTGCGGATCTGGGTGAACCGTCCGTCGCCGAGATCCTGGAAAAGCCCTTCCTGCTGTTGGAGGTCGCTGTGGAACACCACGTCGGGCTGGTCCTCGACGGCCCGGGCAGCGGGGGTGACGACGAGACCGCGGCTGCGTGCGTCGGTGGTGATGTGACGCAGCGCCTCGACGAGTGCCGGACCGGTCGGCCCGGTGCCCCGGACGGTGAGTGCGGGCCCGTGGCGGCTGCTGTCGACGAGGCTTTCTCCCAGCACCAGGTCGGGGTGGGCGAGGAAGTATTCGTTGACCGGGATGCTGGCCGGTGCGATTCCCTCGCGGGCGCCGGGCAGCTCGGTCGCACGGGCGGTCAGCCAGGTGGCAGACGTGGGCGTGGCCTCGGGCGAGCGGCGGCGCAGGATCAGTAGGTCGGTGACGACCTCGGTGCCGGCCGCCACGGCGTGCGCGGTGGCGGGTAGCCGGACGGCGCCGACGAGGTCAGCCAGGTCCGCCATCTGTGCGCGGGCCTGCTGGTGGGCGTCGTCGGTGCCATCCATCGTGTAGCGGGAGGTGATCAGGGCGACGATGCCACCGGGCCGTACCAGGTGCAGTGACTTGAGCAGGAAGTGGTTGTGGATGGAGTGCCGGCGGTCCGGGTTGTACTGCGGGTCGTGGGGCTTGTGGCTGCCGAAGGGGACGTTTCCGATCGCGGCGTCGAAGGCGCCTTCGCTGATGCGGGTGTCGGCGAACGACTCGGCGAGGATCCGGGCGTCCGGGTACAACGCCTGGGCGATCGCTGCGGTGGTCGGGTCCAGTTCCACCCCGACCATCTGCATGCCCTCAGGTGCCAGGCCGATCATGTTGCCGCTGCCACAGCCGGGTTCGAGGACCCTGCCGCTGGTCAGGCCGAGGGCGCGCAGGGCATCCCACATCGCGGCGACGTAGGCCGCGTCGGTGTAGTGGGCGTTGAGCGTCGTGGTCCTGGCCGCCTGGTAGCCGTCGTCGCCGAGCAGCTCGCGCAGCTCGGCGCGCTCGTCGGCGAACCGGTGCGCGTACTTGTCCCGCTCGTCGAAGAGCTGCGGGGTGGCGCCCCACCCGGACCACCGGGCGAGCTGTGCCTGCTCGGCCGCCGTCGCGGGCCGCTGCTCGGCCCGCAGGGCACGCAGGATCCGGACGGCGGCGAGGTTCGCCTCGACCCGTTCGCGTTCCCCCGACGGCGCAAGGTCACGCTGCCCGTTCGGCCGGAATCGGAGGCGGTCCGGGTCTACTCCGTCTCGTCGGGTTCCAGGTAGACCATTCGCCGCATCACGTGGCTCTCCGCCTCGTGGCGGGCGGTGTTGAGCCGCTGGAGCCTGCTCAGGTAGCCCTCCCCGGCCGGGGCCGGGCCCGCGAGCGTCCGCGTCGTCGTCTCGATCGCGGCCTCGATGTCCTGGCCCAGTCGGGCGAAGAACGCCTCCGGGTCCTCCATCTCCCGAACCCGGTCCGGCCAGGTCTGCGTCCAGTGCTCCTTGGCCTGTGCTCCGTACAGGTTCAGCATCCTTGGGCTCCTCCGCTGCGTACTCATAGTGTGGCGCGGCGTCGGGGCCGTCCGTCAAATCCGTCGCCGGGTTTTCTCGGTGGTTCGACGGGCTGGTCATCGGACGTTCCGCGGGGTGGGCGGTAGCCGGTGTGGCGCGTCGGGCAAATGCCCGGAGGTGGACGTGGCGTTCTGCCCTGCCGGATCGACGCGGAGGGGGCCGAACGCCAGCCGGGCTGCGGGGGCGCGATGTGTGGTGGCTGCGGCGGCATCGGAGGTGCTGGGTGCGGCTGCCGGGAAGGAGATGAGCGGAGCCGCACCGGGCGGGCTGTGGTACCCGGGGTTGGAGACGCGGCCGAGCATGTCTGCTTCCGCCGCCCACCGCGCGTCCACCTCGGCGGCGCGCAACCAGTCGAATCCGCTGCGACCGTCGATGAGGACAGCACGCTGGACGTGCTCGGGAACCAGGTTGTCGACTGCGGTGAGCATCCGGCCCGCCACCGACCAACTCGCGTCGCTGTGCCCGTCGCGGAAGCCGTGGACGTACCCCACCCGGACGGCAGCTGCGAGGCGGCCGGCCTCGGTGTCGTCGGTCCAGTCCCCGAGCGCTACCCGGTAGTCGTTGTGGTGCGGCCCCTGGTCTAGCACGGTCGGGGCGGCGAGGGTGACTTCCTTGGTCGCCTGATACGCCATGCGGAGCAGGTCGAGCGCCTGCGGGCTCATCGGCGCGCGAGCCGGTTGGGTAGGGGCGAGGTCTTCGAGCACCTGAGCGACCTCGCGCTGCTCCAGCCCGGCGAGAAGGGTGGCGGCGGTGAGCACTGCCAGCTCGTGGTCCTCGGGCCGGGCTTGCGGCACGGTGATCTCGGGCCGGTGCGGGCTGCCGTGGTGCCGCGCCTCGCGGGCGAAGACGTCGCCCCCCGGTTTCGTCGCGGCCTGCTGCCAACCCGCGCGGGTCAGATAATCGCGCAGGCTCTCCGGCTCCACCCGGGCGGCGTGCAGCCAGTTGGCGACAAGGCGGTGGAACCCGGTCATCCCCGGCTGGGCCGGTTCCGCACGGCGCAAAATCGCGGTGGCCAGGAAAGCGCCGGTTACCTGCTGTCCACGCTGCACGCCCGCGCGATGGCCCGGCCGCCAGGCCACGTCGACGACCGCGCGCATGGCCGGGACCTGCATGACGGTGCCGTCGCGGTGGGCGTTCCAGGCGGATGCCGCCGCTGCCGCGAGCGTGTCGGTCGGTGCGCCCATCAGGCGCGGGGCCATCGCCCGCAGCGCTACGGCTGCCGTGCGCTCATCCATCGCCAAACTCCTTGGGTGTCAACACGTCGCTCGACCACCGGCGCCGGCGGTGCGGAGAAGAGGGGAAAGTGGGAGCGCCCGATCAGGCGCGGGCCCGGAGGCGCTCGGGGCCGACCGGACACCGGAAAACACCACAAAGCCTGCGATTCAGCCTGTTCCTTGCAGATCCGCACCAACGCCACGCATGTACGGGACCGGGTCGATGGTCGTGGCGTTCGAGATGGGCGGAGCCGGCTGGTGCACCTGAAAATGCAGGTGAGGACCACTTGAGTGGCCGGTCGACCCGACCCGCCCGATCTGCTGGCCAGCGGTGACACGGTCACCGGCCCGAACGTTTAGCGAGCTGGCATGGCAGTAGGTGGTGCCCACGCCGCCGCCGTGGTCGATCTCCACCGTCAGCCCACAACCGGGTGTGTTCGGACTTCCAGGCCGGTCGCAGTAGGGGCTTGTGCATTCGGCGCTTGTGACGGTGCCGGCGGCGGCGGCGAGGATCGGGGTGCCGGTGGGCGCGGCGAGGTCGACACCACGGTGCATCCGGCCCCACCGCATTCCGTACGGCGAGACGAACGCGTAGCTGCCCTTCGGCAGCGGGAGCTGCCACGGGCCGCCGGCGCCGACGGTGCAGGTGATCCCGAGCCGGGCGGTGATCAGGTCCACGAGGCGCTGCGCGTCGGACTGCCACTTGGCGTACGCGTCGGGGAAGGCGGAGATCTGCACGGCCTGCGCGGCGGCGGTCAGCGACATGCCCTGCCAGCCGGGAACGCGCACGAGCTTCTCGTAGAACTTCGTCGCCGCGTAGCGGGGGTCGAGAATCTGTTCCGGGCTTCCCCATCCCTGGCTGGGCCGCTGCTGGAACAGCCCGAGGGAGTCGCGGTCGCCGCCGGGCAGGTTCCGCAGCGACGACTCCTGCATCGCAGTGGCCACGGCGATCACCCAGCCGAAGCTGGGGACATTGAGCTGCGCGCCGACGTCGACGATGACGGCGGCGTTGCCGATCTGCTCGCTGTCCCACGACCCTTCCGCCAGCCATGCCGGCGGTGTGGAGGTGGCTGCCGGCGTCGCCCCGGACGGGCTGGCTGACGGCGTGGCAGGGCCGCTGATGCAGGCGTACGCCGGGGCCGACGACGTCACGACCGCGGTGACGACGACCAGGGCCAGCGGAACGAGCACGAAGATGGTGACGGCGAGGACCAAGAGGCTGCGGGTCTTGGCGGACATCACGGCCTCGCCGGGACCAGGTCGTACTGCGCCACCCGCCAGCCCACGTCGATACGGCGCAGCGTGCAGTACACCGTGCTGTGCTCGGTCCACCCCCGCCAGCCGTCGACGCCGACCGGCGTGACCGCGGCCCGCTGGGCGCGGTATGCCTCGACGCTGCTGTCCGGGGGCCGGTGGATGTCGGCGTGCTCCGTCTGCTCGACGGCCAGCCGGGCGCGGTGCGCGACCCAGGTTGCCCACCGGCCGTCTCGCTGCGCTGCCGGACTCTGCGCGGCGAGCGCACCGTCCATGAACGCGGCGGCCCGCTGGTAGGCCGCGCCTGGTCCCGGGTCGCGGTTGGTGTCCGCGCTGAACAACGCGGCCACGAACGCGCGGCACACCCGGCCAGGATCGGCGTAGTCGAATCCGGCGGCCGTGGGCGGCGCCACCGATACGGCGGGGCGGATGGGTGCGGGCGGGCTCTGGGCGCCCGGGTTGTCGTCGGGGTATTCGGCCTGCTGTCGGCCGCAGCCGGCGACGAGCGACACGACGGCGAGCGTCAACGCCGCTGCCCGTGTTCGGTGATTTGTTCGCGCATACATGCCCCGACGCTCGCCGGCCACCGGTGGCGTTACCGCTGCCAACCGTGCAGGCAGTGGCGGTAACGCCGCCGCCAACTGCGACGGCAACTGCCCGTCAGCGCCGCGAGACCAGCGTCATCAGCAGACGCGCACACCGCGCGTCGTCACCACTGACTCGGAGGACGACGTGCTCGCTCACTACCTCGCTTTGGCCGCCGACATCGTCGTCGCGGCACCCACCCCGGACCCGGCCATCCCGAACCCCGCCCCCGTGGCGCCCGACGGCCTCGGCGAGCTGGGAAACCTGTTCATCGGCTGGATGAAGTGGATCCTGATCGTCGGCGGCGTCGGCGGCCTGCTGGCCTGCGGGATCATGATGACCGTTGGCCGGCGCAACCGCAGTTCCTTCGCGGCCGACGGCGCTGCCGGGATTCCGTGGGTGCTCGGTGGCCTCACCCTCGGCGCCGTCGCCGCGCTGATCGTCGGGGCGGTGATGTGAGCCGTGACCGACGACGTGATCACCCGTACCCGGCGCACCGCAGCCCGACGGCTGACCGCTGTCGGTGCCGTCATCGCGACGCTGCTGCTCGCCGCCGCCGGGGTCGTCTTCATCTCCCGCGCACGGCCCACCCCGGCACCCCCGGCGTCCCCCGCTCCGCATGCGTCGCAACCCCCGACCGGCAGCAGCAGCGCCGAGAACGATCTACCGGATGACCTGCGCTGGGTTGACGTTGCGGGGGTCGCCGTGCCGGCCTCGACCCAGGGCGGCCCGTCCGACACCTCAGCCGGCCTGGCCCGTGGGTTCTCCCACGACCGCGGCGGCGCGGTCCTCGCGGCCGTGCACATCGTGCTGCGGGTCGCACCGCAGGTCGGCGCGGACATCTTCAACCCGACGCTAGCCGCACAGGTCGTCGGGCCGGACGTTGCGGCGATGCGGGCGCGGGTGTCGCAGGAGTACGACGACCTGCGCGGCCAGGAACAGGCCAGCTACGGCGGGCCGGTCGGGGAACTACACACGGCGCTGCGCGGCTACCGGGTCACGGCGTACACGCCGGGTGAGGCGTCGGTGGAGCTGCTGACGGAGTCGGCCACCGACACCGATCGGCGCGTTCTGGCCGCGTCTGCGGTCCGGATGAGCTGGACCGGGTCGGACTGGGCGCTGATCGCCCCGGCGGGTGGCAGATTCGACGCCAGCGTGTGGCTGGTCACCGACGCCAGCGGGTTCACGGTGTTCCCGGGCGGCAGGTGAGTCAGCGATGTGTAACCCGTTCATGCCGATCACCTGCCCTGGCGTGATCGCCGGGACCGCCACCGTGGCCACCGCTCCCGGACGGATCCGCGACTCCATGGTCGACCAGGTCGTCAGTGGGCTCGCTGGGGCGGCCGAGGATGCGGTCAGGTGGATGGTGACGGTCCTGGCGTCGTGGCTGCTGGTGCCCAGTACCAACCTCTGCCCGGCGGGTACTGCTCCCGGCGACTGGGTCGCCCAGTGCAACACCGCCGACGGGCCGGCGCAGCAACTCCGCGGCTACCTGCTTCCGATCACGGTCCTGGTGTTGGTGGCCGGTCTGGTGTGGCAGGGGATCACGATGACCATCACCCGCAAGGGTGAGCCGCTGCTCCAGGCCGTTCGCGGTGTCTGGACCGCTGGCCTGTGGGGTGCCGTCGGTATCGCCGGCACGCACATGGTCCTCAAGGCCGGTGACAGCTACGCCCAATGGCTTCTGAACGAGGCCGTGCTGAAGGACTCGGCGCAACCACCGAACGAGGCAATGAGCGCGGCAATGGCCGCGGTGCTGTTACCTGCGGTGAAGGATGCGCCGTTCATCACGCTCGTCGTGGGCATGGTGGTGCTGCTGGCGACCCTGCTGCAAACGGTCCTGATGGTCTTCCGCGAGGGCTCCGTCGTCGTCCTCGCCGGCCTCCTGCAACTCGCGGCGGCCGGCAAGGTCACCCAGGGAACCTCGTCGTGGCTGCCCAAGGTGCTGTCGTGGGCACTGACGCTCGCGACGTACAAGGCTGCGGCGGCCACGGTCTACGCCACCTCGTTCACGATGATGGGCGGCAACGGCCGCGACTTCATCATGGGCCTGGCGATGCTGCTGCTGTCGATCATCGCTCTGCCGGCCATGGCCAAGTTCTTCCAGCTGTTCACCGGAACGCTCAGCTCCGGCGGTGGCAACAGCATCGGGATGCTCGGCGCCGGTGTGGCGGCGGGCCTGCACGCGGCGTCGTCGTTGCGGGCGGTCGGGGGCAGCAGCGCGTCCGACCATGCCCGCTACATCGACACCGCCCTTCCCCAATCGGGTGGTAACGGTCCGACCGGCGCGGCGCCCGCCCCGCCGTCCCCTCCCCCTTCACCCAGCCCGACAGTGATCAACGGCCACGCCAGCACCGCCACCGCCAGCAGCGCGGCGACGACCGTCCCGGCCGGAACAACCGCAGCGTCAGGCGGCGCAGCAGCGGCTGGAGCCGCAACGGGTCCGGCAGCGCCGATCGTCATCGCCGGAGTGGCAGCGGCGCAGGCGGGCACGCAGGCCGCTAAGTCCGCGGCGAACACCACCAGCGCGACGATGCAGGAAGGACGCTGAGATGGCCTCCGACCAGCCACACGTGCGTACCTACGGCGGGTGGCGCCCGTCCCGGGGCATGGGATTGCTCGGGCTCGGTCCGATGCAGACCGGGGTCGTGCTCGCCGCGATCACCGTACTGATCATCTCCGGGTCCGTCGGGCTCCGGATCCTCGCCGTCGTCGCGGCACCATGCCTGATCACCATCGGTCTCATCGTGCTGCGGTGGGACGGCATGCCGCTGTCGGCCGGCATCGCCCAACGGGTGCGCTGGGCGATCGGCACCACCCGGGGCTACACCTCGTACCGCTCCGGGGTGATGGTCGCGGGCGAGCACGCCTGGCAACTGCCGGGCCTGCTCGCCCCCACCGTCCTGCTCGATGTGGCCGACGAGCACGGCGGTGACTTCGGTGTCGTCTACAACCGGCGGCTCGGCACGATGACCGTGACCCTGCGCTGCGCGGCGACGTCCACCTGGCTCGCGGACCCCGACACGACTGCCACGTGGGTCGCGAACTGGGGCTCCTGGATGGCGAACCTCGGTTACCTGCCGGTTGTACGGTGGGTTGCGGTCACGGTGGACACCGCGCCCGACCCGGGGTCCCGGCTGACCGACTACGTCAGCCGGCGGATCGCGCCCAACGCCCCGGCCAGCGCACGTCGCGTTCTCCAGCGTCTCGTGGAGGTCTCCCCCGCCGCTGCGGCCGACGTGGAAACCAGGCTCACCATCACGTTCAACCCCGCCGCGTCGCCCGCGAAGCCACGCACCGTTGACGAGGCGTTGGACGAGATCAGCCGGGCGCTACCAGGGCTCCAAGACTCGCTCGGCGGCTGCGGCGTCACGGTGCTCGGCCGTGCCACCGCCGCCCACCTCGCGGCCACCGTCCGCGTCGCGTTCGACCCCGCGATCCGCGGCGAGGTCTCCCGCCTGTCCAGCCAGCAGGGTGTCGACATGAGTCGCTGGCTGGACTGGGAAACCGCCGGACCTGTCATGGCCGAAGAACACCTCGACCGGTACGTGCACGACTCGGGAGTCTCCGTGTCGTGGGCCCTGCACGAGGCACCGCGCCAGCAGGTACACGCCGACGTGCTGGCGAGGCTGCTCGCGCCCGGCCCGCATCCCAAGCGGGTCACCATCTTCTACCGTCCGCTGCCCGCCGGGGAAGCCGCGCGCATCGTCGAAGCCGAGGTCAACGCCGCCCAGTTCCGGCAGGCATACCACCGCTCCCAGCGCCGCGACGAGTCGGCACGCGACCTGGCCGACCGGGAGCGGGCGTTGCGCGCGGCCCGCGAAGAGGCCACCGGCTCCGGCGTGGGCTTCTTCAGCCTCTTCACCACCGTCACCGTCCTGGACAACGAGCAGCTCGGCCGCGCCGTCGCCGACATCGAAAGCCGAGCCGACACCGCCAAGATCCGACTCCGGCGGCTACGAGCCAGTCAATCCGCCGGCTTCGCCGCGACGTTGCCGTGCGGCATCTGCCCGCCGCAACTCGCCCGTCACTGGCCCCGCTGACCCGTCGCACCTACTCGCCCTCGTCGCGGACGTCGCGGCGGGGCGGGCGATCCCTGTCCGCGCTGATTCCACCGCTCGTCTGAAGGAGCACGCTGCGATGTCACGCACCCGTACCGCCGTCGGGGACGCCGCTGGGCTCGCCCCCGCCTGGGGCGTACGCGCCCCGGGCGCCGGCCGCGCCAGCCACGTCCACCCCGGAATGGAGTACCAGGGCACCACCGTTCAGCTGTGCGGCCTCTACCCCTACGTTGCCGGCAGCGGCGCACCGACGCTGGGTGTCCCGATCGGCCGGCACCAGTTGTGGGGCGAGGTCGTCTGCCTCGACCCGCTGGAGTGGCTGCGCGCCGGACTAATCACCAACCCCGGAATGTTCGTCCTGGGCCAGCCCGGCGCCGGCAAGAGCACCATCGTCAAGCGCCTGATCACCGGCATGGTCGCCTGCGGCACCCACGCCCTGATCCTGGGCGACACCAAACCTGACTACACCCCCCTCGTGGAACACCTGGGCGGCCAGGTCATCACCATCGGCCGGGGCCTGGACCGACTGAACCCGTTGGACTCGGGACCACTGGGTGCCGCGCTCACCCGGATGAGCGGCCTCGAACAACGGCAACTCCGGCTCGAAATCCGTGGCCGGCGGATGGCGCTGCTGCTCGCCCTGTGTGCCCTGGTCCGCGGGCGCCCGATCACCAATCCCGAGGAAGTCGTTCTCGGCAGAGCCATCGACGTTCTCGCCGAACGCCTCGACCGCGACCCGACCGTGCCCGACGTGCTGAAGCTCGTCGAAGACGGCGGCGACGAGCTGCGCGCTGCCGCCCGTGCCCGCACCGAGGGCGAGTACCGGCGCCGGGTCGACGAACTGATCCCCACCCTCGCCCTGCTGCTGGAGGGATCGCTGCGCGGCGTGTTCGACGCCCCGACGAGCACGCCCATCGACCTGGACGCACCCGCTGTCTCCGTCGACATCAGCCACGTCGCCGCCGCCGGTGACCAGCTCGTCAGCGCCGCCATGCTCTCCGTCTGGGCGTACGCGTTCGGGGTTGTCGACGCCGCCGCCGTCCTCGCGGACAAGGGCCTCGCCCCCCGGCGACAGTTCCTCGCCGTCATGGACGAACTTTGGCGGGCATTGCGCGGCGCGTCTGGGCTCGTCGAGCACGCCGACGCGTTGACCCGCCTGAACCGGCAACGTGGCATGGCCAGCGTCATGGTGACGCACTCACTCGCCGACCTCGACGCGCTGCCCACCACAGAGGACCGCAGCAAGGCCCAAGGCTTCATCGAACGCTCCGCCATCAAGATCCTGGCCGGGCTGCCGCCCCGGGAACTGGCCCGCGTCAACGAGGTCGTGCGACTGTCCGGCCCGGAACGGGAGCTGGTCGCCAGTTGGGCCGCCCCCGAAGCCTGGATTCCCGGCAGCGTGCACCCCGGCCGTGGCCGATACCTCGTCAAGACGGGAGAACGGCCCGGCCTGCCAGTGTCACTGACCCTGGTCGGTGACGAATGGCGCCTCTACGACACCGACGCCGCCGTGCGCGAGGACCGGCCATGAGTACCCGGCCCGTCGAACCACGCGGCAACGCCGGTGGCCCGTTGACCCCGTACGTCCTGCTAGGAACCGCCTGGGCAGCCATCGGAATGGTGTGGCTGGCCTGGCTGTCCGGGCGGATCGCCACCGTGCTCACCGGACGGCCGTGGGACACCGGGCCGCCGTTTGGTGGCCCCTTCGTGCAAGGGCTGCTACGGGGCGACTGGGCGACGCTGTGGCCGGACGTGCCGCCGCTGCTGGTCGCGGCCGTGTACGGGCTCACCCTGGCCGTGGTCCTGCTCCCCACCGTCGGTGGCTGGCTGTGGTGGCTCGCCCGACGTCCCTCCGCCGACGACCCGCTGCGCTCGCTGGCAACGCCCCGCGATATCGAGGCGCTGACGTTGCCAGCCGTTACCAGCAAGGCCCGACGGCTACGGCCCAGCCTCGCCCACGAGCCGGGCAAGCACATCGCCCCCGAATCGGCCGGCGTAGCGCTCGGCACACTACGGCGACGCACCGGACGTTCCCCCGCCCTCTACGCCTCGTGGGAAGACGTCGTCCTCGCGGTGATGGCTCCCCGCGCCGCGAAGACGACCGCGCTCGCGGTGCCCGCGGTACTCCACGCCCCCGGCGCGGCCATCGCCACCAGCAACAAATCAGACCTGTGGGCCACGACAGCCGCACTGCGCGCCGAACACGGACGGGTGTGGGTCTTCGACCCACAGCAGATCGCCCACGTCGCTCAGGAATGGTGGTGGAACCCCCTCACGGTCGTTCGCGACGTGGAAAGCGCCCACCGGCTCGCCGACCACTTCATCCAGCAGATCCGCAACGAGCACCAAGGCGACGACTTCTGGTCGATGGGCGCCCTGGACCTGCTGACCTCCCTGATCCTCGCCGCCGCCACCAGCGGCGGGACGCTGCTCGGCGTTCAACGCTGGCTATCCGACTCCACCAGCCGCGTCCCCGCCGGAATCCTGCACGACGCCGGATACCTCGCCTCCGCGCGAGCCCTCACCGGCCGACAAGCCGGTGCCCCCGAGACGCGCGAGGGCATCTACGAAACAGCTCGCACCGCTGCCGCCTGCCTGGCGAACCCCGCGATCATGGCGTGGGTCACCCCACCAACACGACCCATACCGGCACTGGACGTGGCCGGATTCGCACGCACCGCCGACACCGTCTACCTGCTGTCCAAAGACGGCGCCGGCAACGCCGCACCGCTGGTGGCCGGCCTGACCGACCAGATCCTGCGCGCCGCAGTACAAGCAGCGGAGGTAGCCGGCGGCCGGCTCGACCCACCGCTCATCGCCTGCCTCGATGAAGCCGCCAACATCTGCAAGATCCGCGACCTTCCGGACCAGTACTCGCACCTCGGAAGTCGGGGCGTCGTCGCCATCACGATTTTGCAGTCCTACCGGCAAGGCACACGGGTCTGGGGCGAACGCGGCATGGACGCCCTGTGGAGCGCCGCCACCTGCAAGCTAGTCGGTGCGGGCATCGACGACGCGCGGTTCGCCGAAGACCTGTCGCGGCTCGTCGGTGACCACGACGTCGCGGTGGCGTCCCGAACCCGGGGCAGCGCCGGGCACGACTCGTGGCAGACGAGCACCCGGCGGCAACGCATCCTCGACGCCGCGCACGTACGCGCCCTGCCCAAGGGCACCGCACTGCTGCTGGCCACCGGCATGCGGGCAGCGCTGATCACCCTCCAGCCCTGGTTTGAAGGCCCCCTCGCCGCCCGGCTGACGCAAGCGGTAGCGGCCTCCACCGAAGCGATGAAGACATCCGCACAGGCCAAGTCCCACACCGAGCACCCCTGATCGACCACCTGGCGCGAGGAGGTCGCGATGGCCATCGCCCACCCGACCCCGATATCCGACCAGCCAGCGCCGCCGGATCCCCGACGACTGCACGCAGCGAACCGCGCCGCCGTGGCCTTCTACCGCGAACAGCTCGGCGGCGAGCACGCCCGCGGCGTACGCGACTACCTGAGAAACCGAGGTCTCGCCACACTCGCTCGACACGACAGCGACGACGGTCCGGCGCAGTGGCTCGTCGGCTACGCGCCGCGCGCCTGGACCGCGCTCACCCACCAACTGCGGGCCGAGGGCTTCACCGATCAGGAACTCCTCACGGCAGGACTATCGGTACGAACCCGCAACCAACGACTCATCGACCGCTTCCGCGACCGCCTGATGTTTCCCATCCGCGATCCAGCAGGACGCCCGCTCGGGTTCATCGGCCGGGCCGCCCCCGCCGCTGGCCCGGCCGTCCCGAAGTACCTGAACACTCCCGAAACCGCCCTCTACCGCAAGGGCACCGTGCTGTTCGGTGTCGCCGAACAGCAGGACCGGATACAGGCAGGCTGGCGCCCAGTCGTGGTCGAAGGCCCCATCGACGCCATCGCCATCTGGCTGTCCCACCCCTCGAACTCTCGCAGCGGAGCCATCGGTGTCGCCTCCTGCGGCACCACGCTCACCCACGCTCAAGCCTCAATCGTGTGCAACATGCCCGGCGCGGGGAGCGGCATCGTGGTCGCCTACGACGACGACCCCGCCGGACACACGGCCATCGAACGCGCATGGTCAGTGCTACGCGACGCCATTCCGCCCGGCCCGCTGCTCGCCGCCGAACTTGACGGAGGCGACCCCGCAGACCTCCTGCGATCCGACGGTGGCCGCGCGGCGGTACGAAACGCAGTGCAGGATCAGGCGTACCCGCTCGTACAAGCCGTGATCGACCACCGCCTCACCAAGCTCACCACCCGACATCCACGGCTCTTTGAGGACGTCGCCGGCCGATGCGCTGCGGTCCGAGCGGTCGTGCCCCTGCTGTTCGAGGCAGTCAATGCAGCACAGGCAACCGAGCTGGCAACCCGGGTCACCGAACGGCTCGGAGTCGGCCTCGACACCGTTGCCATCGCGATGGCCGAACACGTCGACAGGTCCGTCCACGACGCCGGCACCGCGCTCGAACAAGCTGCCCTTGGCCGACCCCCACCGACGCATCCAATCCACCGGTCACCAAGTGCGGCGATCTTGGCCTTTCCGACACTTCGGATGGACGGGACAACGCACCGGACTGATGCGCGCGCCCCGGCAGACCAACGTCCTGTCGGACGCCGGGACAGCATCGGACGGACACGAAATAGTTGATAGATCTACGTCGGCCATACCTGGTCAAGGGCCGATGCAGGGCAACCATCAAGACCCAGGTTGCAGTCCGCCGCCGCCTCGGCGCAACCACCAGAGACGGTCGGTGCCTGTTCAAGATCTGCCGCTAAGGGGACAGCTCGTCGCGACGCAGAAAAAGAGTGCTACGCGCGTCGCTGTCCGCCAAAGAGGACACTTGCATTACCGGCTCGCTACAGTGTCTCCTGCGCAGCGCAGTTGCCGACTCGAACACCAGCTCGCACTAATTGGGGTGCGGATGGCTCCAACGGCCGGGGGTGCATCCGCCCCTCGAACCCGACGAGCTGGATGAGGTGGCAGTGGCAAAGCGTCGTAGGAGGGCTTCGGGCCCAAGTAGGAACCGGCGGAACGCCACCAACCGGTGGCGGGACGTCGTGGAGTGGGGGGCACTGGCAGTCAAGGTGCTCAGCTACGCCATCGGCCTAGCGGTAACGCTGGCTCAAAAAGGGTGCGGGCCCAACTGATGACCAGCTAAGCCCGCACCGTCGGAACGACCGTTGCCTTGCGGCCTGGAACCAAAGAGGCATGGTCTTCCCCGTACGGCGTCGTCGGACCATGTCCGACGGCGCCGTACATCTACCTTTGGGGCTAAAGATAGCCCGCCGAACCCATTTAATCCACGACGCCGTGGTCTACGTTTCCGTCACACGGTCACCAAAAAGGGTCCGGTGCGGGATAAGGCACGACGCCGTGGTTGGCGTTTCCGCATCACGGTCACGCCACGACGGACCGGTCTGAGGTACCTCGCGACGCCGCAGTTCTTGCTGCTCGACCGGTGATCAGCTCCACCAGTCCCACCAGTTGGACGGGGCTGTCTGTACCGGCGCGATGGTGGGCATCTGGTGTCGGGCGACGCCGTGCAGACCCGATCCGACGGCGCAGTCACGGAACGGTCCGTCCTCACCGCACAGGAGCGGCAGGTGGTGGTCCAGTTCTCTCAGCCAACCCAGCATGCCAGTCATTTCGAGGCGCGCGTGTTCCCATCCGTACCAGAGCGCGGTCAGGCGGGTGACGGCCTCGTCGTGGCGCCACCACTGTTCGCACCAGTGCCAGCGGATCATGCCGACCTCGCCGACGGGTCGGGCGAAGGTCGGCAGGAGGTAGTCCCGGACCCATTCCTCGACAGTGGTGTACGCAGGCTGGTGTCCGGCCGTGTCCCCTTCAGCGGTCCGCTCCTTGTTGATCTGCTGCTGCTCGCGTACCAGCTCGGTCAGTTGCGCGACCTGGGCGGCGAGGGCCATGAGCCGGAAGTCTTCGCTGCCGTTGGCGGTAGCCGGGGTCGTCGTGTCGGTCATCGGCTCCTCCTCAGGGTCGCGGCGGCAGCGTTGGCGGACTGCTTGTTCGCCAACGCGGTGGGTACGCCGACGGTCAGGGGCGCGAAGGTGCGACCCCATCTCGCGCGCTGCGCCTCCGCTCCGGCCTGGTCGTACGCGGCTCGTCCGCTCGCCAGGACGGCAGTCTCCTGGCCTTCGGTGTGCTCGTCGGGGTCGGTCCGGGGAAGGTCCGCCGTTCCGGATGCCGTAGTGGCTTCGGCGCGCTGCCGGGACGCGTGGGCGTCGAGTTGTTGCCGTGTGGCTTCGGCGACGGCGTCAGGAAGCAGGCCCTCTGCCGCCGCGTCTCGTGCGTACTGGCGGAGGAGTCCAGCGGCGTCGGCAGCCGGGGTTTTGCCGCCGGACCGGTAGGCACGTTGCAGCCGGTCCAGCGCCTCGGGGCTGACGTGTTCGGCAAGCTTCACCGCCTCGGCGCGCACCGCCGCGTCAAGCTCGTCGAGACGTGCGCCACCGACAGGTAGCGCCCGCCCGTTCGCGCCCGCGTGCAGGGTCTCCCGCTCGCGAGTGCCATGGGGGCGTGCCGCGCGGTGGGGCTGCGTCGCCTTCGCCTCGGTTTCCCACACGTCGTAGGCGGCGGACCGCATGGCTTCTTCCATGCTCTTCCCGGTCGCGCGGAGCCGGTCGTAGGTGGCCATGAACGGTGGGTGGATCTGGCGGATCCGGTCCTGCGCGAGGCGGACCGCCTCAACGGCAACCGGGTCTCCGCCGGCAGCGTGGGCTGCGGCGGTACGCCATACCATCGCGGCTTCAACGAAGCTCGCCTTCTCGGTCAGCCAGGATCCATCCAAGGAACGGGCAAGCCGCTCGCGTTCCTCCTTCACGGCCGCCGCCAGCCTTTCGGCCTGGCGCTGCGCCTGACGCTGAACGGCATTGGTCGCGCGGTCGCGGGCGGCGGCCTGCTCGGCCTCCGCCGCGCGTCGCTGGATACCGACCGCTCCCATCCGTGCTCCGGCCTCTCCCAGCGTCGCCAGCACGCTGAGCCCTTGGATGAGTTGATGACGTACATCGATTACCGGATCGTCGTGCTGCTGTGGTTGCACCGCACCTCCCGTGTTCTGCCGCCGCTGCACGGCGGCGGCATGCTGAGCCTCAGCAGGAGGCGTTGGTGGTGGCGTGAGCGGCGGCGTTACCAGGCACATTCAGGCGTTACCGCTGCGATTGCGGTAGTCAGCCCGGCGGGTCACCGGCTGAGGTCGGTGCGGCGGGGGGTAGCCATGCTCGGGCCGGTGGCAGGCGTGGGCGTAAGGCTTGATCCCGCTGGCATGCCTGGTCTATCGGCGAGTTCCCTGAGCGCGGCGGCGGCCGATCGAGCGGCTTGTGCCTGGTGGAGGCGGCGTTGAGCGTGGCGGAGATGCTCCAGGGCATCCGCCAGGCGGGCGAGGTCCATCATCAGGGCCAGCGCGGCGAGCATGTCGCCGTCGCCCGAAACCCTCCCCATCAGAACGACGAGACGCGACATCGCCCGCAGCTCGTACGACCGACCGGTGTGCCCTACCACCCGGCCCCGGATGTCCCGGGCCGCCTTGTCGAACGTCTCGGCCACCCGGGTCAGGTTGCCCCGCCGATCGCCCTCGACCGTGTACGCCAGCGCGGTGAGCAGGTCAGAGGCGGCCAACGCTGCCGCCTGAGCCCGCGCCGGATCGGCGTATGCCGTCTGCCGGATCTCGTCGGCTGCCGCCCGCGTCACTCGTGCCGCGTCGGCGAGCGCCGCTGTACGTTCGGCCCGGCCGACCGGCGGCACGTCAGTCGATGCCGGGCTTGCCCACCGTCGACGCAGTTTCGGCAGGGCCAGGTCCGCCGCCAGCTTGCCGCCGCCGTAGTACACCGGCATGCCGTCGGCAGTGAGGTCCGCAGGCAGCGCGACGGCATACCCGGTGACCTGGCCGGACGCCGTCGTGCTGTTCCGCAGGCGAAGAAGAAGCCCCGCACCACGCACACGGTCGAAGAACTCGGTCTCCGTCGCGGCACCCGCCACCGCCATCCGGACCCGCCGCCGCAGCTCGTCGCGCGGTGTCTCACGCCGGCCACGCCGGGCGGACTTGTTCAACTCCGCCGCGCTCGGCCGGCGATGCGCGGTGCGGTCCGCTGGAGCGACCGCACGGCGCAACCCGTACCGGCGGGCTACGTCGTAGGTCGCCGCCACGGTGCGCGGGTAGTCGTTCCTCAGCCAGCTGATGCGGCCGTCTTCGCGGACCAGCGTCGCCACGATGTGCACGTGATCGTCGCCGTGGCGAACCACCACCCACCGCAGTCCCTCGTCGTCAGCCGGCGTCGCCACGCCGATCTCGCGCAGCATCTCACGGGCCATGTGCCCCCAGGTTTCATCGGAGAAGGTGCGGGCGCGGTCTTCGGGCGCCAGTCGCATCGAGGTGTGCCACACGTACCGCTTCGGCGGACGCTCGATGCGCCGGACGGGCTCTTCGAGCAACGTGACCAGCCGACGAAAGTCCCGCTTCCCCGCAGCGGTGATGCGTGGCTCCAGAGATTGGAGGTCCCCGGCGCCGTCCCACGCCGCCACCAGGCGCGGATTCCGATGCTCCTCACGCCGCCCCGGCCCATACAGGTACCGAAGCAGCCCGGCGACCCGGCGCCCTCGGGGGTGGACCCGCGAGATCATCGCAATCGCCGGTGGATCCGCGCGGTCAACTGGTCGAGCCGGTCAACAGCCCGCGCGCACAGCCGGACCGCCTCAGCCGCCCACTCAGGCAACTCGCCCGTCGAATGCCAGGCAGCAGCGACCTGGTTGACGTTGCTTCCGAACATGTTGACTGCCCGTCGAGCGGCAAACAGCTCGCGTTGCAGCTCGCGAAGGTCCCCGCTGGCAGCGTTCGGTTCTTGCCCTGTTGCGGCCTCGACAGCCATCTTCGCGGCGTAGCCGGTCGGGGTTAACCCAGCCGACTCCGCGGCGACCTCTACGAGCCGTTTCTCGTCGTCTGAGAGCCGAATCAGGATCGCGTGAGGGCGACCCGGCCGGTTGTGCGTGCGGTGCCTGGCCGCGGGTATTGCACTCTTCTGCTGCTCGTCCATCGCCGCCCACCTTGCGTCTGGGGCGTTACCGGGAGCGTGAGCCGTGGCGTTGCCGCACGAGCCAGCTACCGCAACGGCCGCTTCCGCCTTTCAGCCTCAGACGAAGTCCGATCTTGCGCCGCGACCGCCTCTACATCTGGTGAGCGGCTGCCTGCCCCGGGTGGGTTGGGGAATCCTTGGGCTGCAACATTGGGGCCTCGCTGTCCAAGCTGGCCGGCCGCCCCGATCGTGTCAGGGTGCTCCTCCAGGTGCACGTGGTGACGCGACCAGTTAGACCGCCGTAGCCGGGTTACCCCTGGGACCTTCTCGCCCCACTTCAGGTCCCACACGGCGTCGACAGTGATGGTCAGGTCACTCGTCTTCACGACGTCGCCGATGCGGCGGTGACCACCAGACGTGACGTAGGACAGAGAGTCACCAACGCGTACGTGCTCGAAGTCGATGGGGCCGCCGGGATGGCGTGAGGGCTTATCCGGGGCCAGGGCCATGACGTCATCGCGCAGACCGGCAGCGATTAAGAACGCCTCGGAGTTGAAAATCAGATTTTGATCGGAGAAGTATTCCGCCATACCACCGATTACGACGGCGACCATGCGCCTGGTCTGCGCCTCATCCATTGGTCCGACCGCACCGCTGCTCAGCGCTTCTTCTAGCCGAGCAACTCCCGACGAGACGGCATGGGCAACCTCTTCGTAGTCTCTCCGATGCATCGCCCAACTCCTCGCTCCGTCGAATCGGTACCTGCCTGTTGTGCGGCAGGTGGAAGCTGAAGCCGATCCGACCCAATCGTCCTTGCGGATCCTGCCTCGGAGGCGTTACCGCCACAGCGGCGCCGCCCTACCGGAAGGCCGCCCGGCCGCTCCCATTGCCAATCTGCGACCGCGCTCGGTCGCAGATTGATAAGCAATCGGCATATCTTGCTCCGAGCGGGCGGCATGGCCGGATCGTCGCTGGACGCCGCAGTCTGGACATCATCGAAAGGACGGGCATCCTCAGCCGGGACCGCGAGGTGAACGGTACCGGTAGATCCCACCGGAGACCTCACGCGCGGCGGCCAATGGGCAACCCGCACAGTGCGGGCGGGCTACCGACGTAGCCCAGGGATAGATCGCCGGCCGCGCGGGCGACCGAGCGGCGTAGCCCGTGACGTTGATGAGGCACCGAGCCGACGGAGGACCGTCATGGCCCGACCAACAGGAATGAGCCCTGAAGCGGCCAAGCGCATCCGGGCAGCGGCCAAGCGCACCCCGACCTCACCCATCAGCAAGAGCGGCTGGGACGTCCGCGCTTGGAAGGCAGCGGTACGCAACGAACCGCCAATCCCTACGACTACGACGACTACAGCACCGAGTAGCCGCAGTTCCTCTCGCTGGCCCCGGGCCGGGTGCCGGCGTTGACACAGCGGGGCGGCCCCGTTCGGACAGTCAGGTCAGGCCGCCCGATCGGGCCTTCACAAACCCGGCTATCGGCGGTCAAGCAATTTATCGTCCAGGTATCTCAGATCGCGCGAAAAGCGCATAGAAAGTGAGGCAGGCAACAGCCCTCGACATTCTTTGGGGGTATCATTATATACGTAAGCCACGGACCCCTTAGTTTCCGGAGGCCACCCACATGCCCGAGCATCCGACTCCGGCCAACCTATCGGGATACTTCAATGCAGCGGTCGCCGCCATTCGGAACGCACCGCCGGATCGGGACGGTACGTGGCAGATCTGGGACGGGCAGGACTGGCAAGACGTAGCTCAGGCCGGGCCGGAGCGTGGCGAGGTAACCGGTGGACGCTGACCGGCAGCTTCGTATGCAGGCGCGCGAGATCCTGACCACCGCGCACGAGGGCAGCCACCGTCCGACGCTGGCCTGGGCCGTCGGGGTGTTCGAGTCGTCGCACGCGATGTACCCGCTGAGGTTGTCGCGCACTGGAGATCCGTTGGCGCTGTGCCCCGGAGATGGCGGCGGCTGCTCCCTGCCGCGCGGACGCTGGCTGGACTACACGCGCACAGGCGGTGCGTGGATCAGGGATGGCGACCTGGTCAGGCCACTGAAGGTCTCCTGGCCGGAGGTCGCGGCGGTCTTCTTCGCCCGCCCGGTTCCCCGGGACCTAATCGCGCAGTGCGCCGTGGCGATGCAACGGCGCCGATCCTGCGACGGACCGCCGTTCGGCGTCGAGTGGCGAGAGATCGATAGGGCGTGCAGCGCCGCCGGGCTGGCCGTCTGGCGGGCGTGCCGTCCGGCCGACCATGGCGAGCAGCTCGACCTGTTCGCCGCCTTCTGACTCAGCAACCGGCACGCCACGACACGGAATGGAGGCTTCACTCATGACCCAGTCTGTCCCGGCCTGGCCCCGAGCACCCCCGGCGGTCGTGTCTACCGCCGACGTTCTTCTCGCACATTCTGCGGTTCCTCGGTGTCGCTACCACCCAGGTTCCGCCAACGACAACCAACCGCCAGACGGAAGGGAGCCCATCGTGACCGCGACGGGCAAGAAGACCACCGCCAGGCTGCGTGCCGGCGACCGCATCCTCATCACCGACGACCTGAGCAAGGCGTCCACGCGCACCGGCGGCCGGTGGCACCCGAGCCGGGTCAAGACCGGCGCCACGACCGCAACGGTCAGCCACCTCGACGCCATCGCGGGCCGGCGGACGCGCTACGACGTCGTCACCGACGCCGGCACCGTGCCGAACCTCAGCGGTTCGCAGACGTTCCTGCTGGCCCCCGAGGACGCACAACCGGCCTCGGTCACGTCGGTGCAGCGGTGGAAAGAGATCGAGCAGTCGGCCAGCACGCCGGAGTTTCGGGCATGTGTGGCCGCTGGCGTCGAGAACGCCGACGACACCATGGACGAGGCGCTGCGCGGTGTCACCGATGCCGTTGCCGGCCCCTTCGCCCGCGGTGACGAGACCTGGTGCCGGCTGGCGATCAGCGGCTTCGAGGAACTGCGCGACAAGGGCGTCTTCGCGCACCTCAACGACGTACCGCCGGAGCCCGTCCCCGGCGGGTGGGTGCAGTTCCACCCCGACGGCCCCCGGGTACACCCCGACTACGCCCGGCCCATCGCGCACGGCGACCACATATACGACATGGTTGGCCGGCTGGAACTGCGGGTCGGCGACGTGATCCTCGAATACGGAGCCGACCTGCGGATCCTCGACATCACCGCGTACCAGTGCACCCATCCCGGTCACCCTCGTGACCACCGCTGGTACGCCAAGGTGATCGGTCTGACCGCCGAGGACCGCCGCCGCACCTTCTCGCGGCCGTGGGGCACCGCGCTGTGTCTGGCCTACGACCGGGGTGTCCCCCGGCGCCGCGACGTCCCGGACCTGGCGCCGGCTGACGCTCCGGCGCCGCAAGACATGGTGGTGGAGCGGGCGTACGCGGTGCAGGTCGGCCGCGAGCACACCGCGTGGGAGACGGTCTCCCACGGCGCGGCCGTCGGGCCGGCACCGCAGCTCGCGCGGGACGTCGCGTTGCGGCAGGCGTACCCGCTGGACGTCGACCGGTGGCGGGTCCTGGTCTACGCCGACACCGACCGGGCCTACCCGCCGGTCTACACCTACGGGCTGACCGAGGCCAACCAGGACGGCCTCTACTGCACCCACGGCGACGACCCGCGCCACCACACCGCCGAGTGCCCGGGACGGCACCCCTGACAGTCGCAGCTCACGGCAGGAGCGACCGTCGCGCCGCTCCTGCCCTGGCTGCCCGTGCCCAGGAGGTGCACATGGGCGACACCACCGCCCCCGGCAACCGGCCGGTGTCCGGCCCCGGGTGGATGCCGGCGGAGAATCCGACCCCGACCCGCCAGCAGGCGTTCTACATCATCTTGACCACGCTGACCCCGACCTCCGGGACCGTGTTCGGTGGCATCAGCGCCATCGCCGCCGCCGAACAGGCCCGGCTGGTCGCCGGACCCGGCGCTCCGGGTGCGTTCGTCGCCGCGTACACCCGCGTCGTTGACGCCCTGGTGCCCGTCGACGTGGAAACCACCCTGCTGTCCGGCCCGGCGGCCGTCCACCGGTACCGCGTCCGGACCTGGCTGGGTCAGCAACTGCTTTCCCAACACGAGATGGAGTGGCTGGCCTGATGCCGGTGACGGCGCTGGCCCACGCGACAACGGTCGGTGGGCCAGCGCCGGGGCTCCGGGCCGCTACAACCCAATGGAGCCCAGTGCGACCGCCAGACGGTCAGCACCGCCCAGGGTAGCCGGCAACGGTTGCCGCCAGCGTGACCAGCCGTTACCGCCCCCGGGCGTTACCACCCGGCCGGGCTCCTCAGCTCACCTCTTCGCTTGAACATTCATTGGAGTTCCCCATGCCTTCTGCCGCAGACCCGCACGCCCGGGGCAGTGGTGTGCCCGACGGCGTCGCCCTGCCTCCGGACCTGGTCGAGGCCGACGCCCGCCTCCTGGTCGACGCGCTCGCCGCCCGCTTCGGGTGGGCGTACGCGATCTGGGATCGCGCCGACGCCGTCACCGCGCTCCGCGAGCAGCAACTCGACGAGGACGACGACCTCAGCGACGCGGAATGGACCCGCGCCGCACGCACCCCGACCTGGGCCGCACTGGCACCGCTGGCCCGGCACGTCGTGCAGGACCGGGACCTGATCGGCGACACGCTCCCCGAGGCGGGAATCGCCTGCTGGCTGTGCTCCCGCCGCCTCACCGCCCCGCCGGGCACCACCGGCCGGCTGTGCGACAGGTGCCGGATCGGGCCGCAAGGCCAACCGGCCGTCGCAGACCCCGTCACCGAGGGCCTGTACTGGCTGTCCCACGGGATTTTGATGTACGCGGCACCCAGGGCGCAGGACAACGCCCCGTCCCACAAGGGCCTGCCCGTCGATGTCGCCGACCTCGACCCGCTGGCCACCGCCCGCGCACGCGAAGCGCAGGCCGCTCTCCACGCCTTCGCCGATCCCTCAGGTGAGGGGATCCGACCATGAGGGCGGCCAGCCCGTTCACGTCGGTGCTGCTAGGGCTCGCCAGCACCGGCGGCATCGGCAAGGCATGGCTTCATCTGCCCACCGGCAGCGCCGGCCTCATCGGAATCCGGCCCCACACCGACGGCGGTCCCATCGCCGACCGCTCGGCCCCTCTCCTCGCCGCCGACAACCTGGCCGCGCAGCCAGCCCGGCCGATCGGCAGCCGATCCACCACTGATGCCGAAGCTGCCCTGCGGGCCGCCGGCTGGCATCTCGTCACCCGCGCCGACGCCGCCCGCCGGCTCCTACTGGCCGGCTACCGCCTCAGCCGTAACCGCACCGCAGGCCACTTGCTCTACGCCGATGACGCGGACGCCAGCATCTGGCGGCGCTGCGGCTCATGCCTCGAAGCCTTCGCCGTCACCGCCCCGCCCCGGCCCGACAACGGCAGCCGTCCACAACCCCTCACCCACGCATCGGAAGGCACCCCGCGATGAACGACATCACCCACCAGACGCCGGCACTACAGGTCGGTGACCACACCCGCGTCCGGGCCGGCCACGCCCGCAGCGCCAGCACCCACAACATCCTGACCCGCGACGTCATCATCGAGATCACCTTCGTCCGCGCCGAACACGATGGCGACCTGTTCGTGGAAGGTCTCGTCGTGGGCAAGCGAGGCGGGCTGCTGGCCGGTGCCCCGAATCGATCAATGATTTTGGCCCCAGGCTCGTTCACCACGCCGGTCCGGCTCGGCGACACCGTACGGCATCCCAGCACCGGCCGCCCCTCGGCCGTGATCTCCCGCCGGGAGGATCCCGACGGCGCCGTGTTCGTCGAGATCCTGTCCCCGTCCGGCACCGTCGAAGCCCGCCGCCTGGTCGACCTGCTCGACCTCCACCTTGCCCGGCCGTCGACGCTACCGGCGGAACAGCCCTGCCGCCGACACCACGATCCGGGCCTGTCGTGCCTGCTCTGCCTTGAGGCCACCAGCCCGCTGGCGCCAACCTGCACGGAGTTCTCGTGCATACGTCCGGCGGTCAACCTGGTCGTCTGGTCACCGCCGTACGGCCAGCACGCCACCACGCTGTGCCAGGCCGACACCGACCAGAGCGTTCCTCGACTCCCCAATCCGCAGATAGTGCCGCTGGCCGAGGGAACCTACACCCAACTCGCCGACGGAAGCGGCACCCAGGTCGCCACCTGCCGGCACTGCGGCCACGTCATCTACCTCTACCTGCCCCTCATTGGCAGCCGAAACCCGTGGCGCGGCGGTGAGTACGACGAAACCGGCCGTTGCATTATTGAAGTTGAAGGACGTGCCGGCACGCCAGTGCCACACGAGCCCGCCCTGACCCCCGCCGAACGAAACCAAGCCGTCTCGGCAGTGCGATGCGGCACCCCGTACGAACACAGCCTGGCCGACTGCTCGACTCGCAGATAGATCAACTGTGCCCGGCCGGCATCCGCCGGCCGGGCACAGCGGGACAATTCCACAAGAACAAAGGAACGGCGACGGCGCCCTTGGCCGCAAGGATGATCCTGAAGGACAGTGCCGCCGGGACAATCGTCAGGTTGAGCCAGGCAGCCCAACGGCCACCCGCTTACGCGGCCTCGACGAGAAGCGACGCATCGACAGCAAGGACCTCGGCCCGGCGATCGGAGAGTACGGCGTAGCCTCGCCGCGCCGCCTCATAAACGAGATGGGCGAGGCCGAGATCGCCGCCAGCACGTGGGAGGCGAGAGACAACAGCAGCCGAGTCCGCGGTCGCCAGTTCGGCGAGCCACGAACTGGCTTCCTGGCAGAGGTGCACCAGGCGGGCGCGGTGTTGCGGCACCGCCGCCAACGCCGAGGCAAGGCTCGTGTCGCAGATCAGCACGGTCTGCCCGCGACGGCGGCACGATGCAACCATGGCTTCGACGAAGGTGTCGGCCTCCGCGAATGCGACCAGCGCTCCGACGTCGAGAGCCCAGCCGCCCAGGGCGTCCAGACCGCTCTCTGTTCCTTGGCCCTCGCCAGCGGCGCACTCGCGCCGGTCCTCGGCTTGCCTGGTCATTCCGTCACCTCCACCGGCACCGCCAGCCCCGTTGACTGCGGGTACCGGAGTACAGGCTCGGGATCGAGCGTTGCCGGTTGGCTGCCGCAGAACTCGTTCACTCGGGCGTTATTCGCTACCAGCGGCAGTGGGCACCCGCAGGACCGTGCCCTTCCCGGACGCTGTTCCCTGAGCTGCTGTTCCCAGGGCGATGCACCGACGTGCCGTAGCGTTCCTTCGCCGGCCAGACCCGGTTCGTTCTCTTCTCCTCTGGCCCGGTGTCCATCAAGGAATGGAGGCGCTGGGACCCTGGGAGCCGGCGTGGACCATGGTGTTCACAACCCTCGCGGAGAACCGTCCTGCGCTGCCGGCCGGCGTGGCAACGGCGCTGCTTGCCCTCGTCCGCTGCGTCGGGAACTGGCTGTCTCGTCATACGGCCGCCTGTGTCGGGAGCCAGTCGTTGCCGCTGACGAAGGGCACGGCCGCTACGGGATGCTGCTGTCAACACGTCGCCGCCGCCGTTGCCGTTACCACTGTGAACGGCGTACGTGGGAACGGTGGCCGGCACTACGCAAGGCGAGCCGGGCCAAGAGATCGCTCTCGACCGTGCCTGTCCCTCCTCGGGATCATGGTTGTTGTTCCTGTAGGGCCTTTGTTCGTGCCGCTTCCGCTCTTCGCTGCGCATAGCTAGCGAACAGCGGCAGGGCGGCGCTGCCCGCTGCGCGCTGTCCCTTCATCCACGGTTGGGTACAGCGGCGTTTGGCTCGGTCTCGGCGAACGGGCAGACGCAGAGAGGGAACGGACGCTCAAGGAACAAGCCAGCGAGCAGGTGGGTGAACACCTTCGGGGAGCGACCCTTCTCTGGAGACACGTCTTGCCCCGGTGCTCACCCGAGGTCGAGGGAACGAACGCGCGTTACCACCGCTTCCGGCCCCCGCCGTTACCACCTGCGGCAGCGCGGTGGGAAACGCCTGAACGGAATGGTCGTTGCCGAGGCATGCCAGACGGTGCCTCCCCAACCGGACGCCTTGGCGTCCGCTCACCTCAACCGGAGGACCAAGCGACATGATCACCAGCACGCTCAACCAGGACGAACTGCTACAGCTACCCGCGATGGTCGATCTGGCGACGGCCGCTCGCGCGCTGGGTCTTGGACGAACGAAGGCTTACGACCTTGCCAAGCAGGGGGCCTTCCCGTGTCCGCTGCTCCGGATTGGGACCGCTTACCGTGTCCGTACGGTGGACCTGCTCCGGCTCGTCGGCGTTGAACGGCCGCCGGTCGAGCGCATCGATCTCTCTGAGACAGGCGACCAGGAGCCTACGCCGAGTGCCGAGGTCCGCCCTCTTCAGCCGACTCAGCGGCGCCGGCAGCCCACGCCGGTCGGTACCGGCCGGTAAGAACGTCGTCGACGAGCTGGGCAACGATCCCGGGCGGCGTGAGGTCGGGTCGCAGCTCTCCCAGCCTCTCAATCTCCGACGGCGTCAGCCTGATCTTGACCTGCTGATCTCGCTTCTCTCGTGCGGGCAACGGCGGCAGGTCGTTGGCGACAGGTCGCTGTCGCGGCATTTCTCAACTCCTCGGCGAGCAGATCGAACGGGCCGCATGGCGAGTCGAGGGTCCCACATCTCACATCGCCTATCACCATCCGCCACCCGACCAGGGATGCGGTACCACATTTCGGTACCTATAATCGGGACCAGTGTGGTGCGGCGCCGAGTCGTAAGCGGCCGACCACAACCCCTCATCTGCGGAAGGAGCAGAGAGAACGTGAGTAAATCGGACCCGATCAAGAAGGTCACGCTGAAGAACGGCAAGACCCGCTACCGGTTCGTCATCGACGTCGGCCGGAAAGCGGACGGACGCCGGGACCAGCGCACGTACACCTACAACACCTTGAAGGAGGCTCGCGAGCAGCGCGCGAAGATCATCGCGGAGTCAGCTAAGGGCACGTTCGTCGCGGACTCGGCGAAGACGGTGGCCGAGCACCTTCCGGAGTGGCTGGCCGGGCGTCGCAAGCTCCAGGAGTCGACGCGCACGAACTACGCCAACTCACTCAAACCCGTGATCGAGCGGCTGGGTCACATCCCTCTTCAGAAGCTCACGAAGACGCAGGTCGATGACCTCGTCACCTGGATGTTGGAGTCGGGCCGTCGGGTCGGCAAGAAGGGTCGCCCCCTGGCCCCTGCGACCGTGACTCTGACGCTCGGCAGGTTGGCGCAGGCTCTGGACGACGCGGTCAAGCAGGGAATCCTGGTCCGGAACGTGGCACGCCTGGTGGACAGCCCCGGCACCGCGCCGCAGAAGGAGATGTCGACGTGGACGGCCGAGCAGGCAGCGGCGTTCCTGGCCTACGTCGCCGAGGATCGCCTCTTCGCGGCGTGGTGCTTGAGCCTCTATGGCCTCCGGCGCGGAGAGGTGCTTGGACTTCGGTGGTGTGACATCGATCTGGAGGCCAAGACCCTGACCGTCTGCGTCACCCGCATCATCGTCAAAGACCAGGTGGTCCACAGCACGCCGAAGTCGGCGCGCTCGAAGCGCACACTTCCGTTGGACGACACCCTCGTCGCGGCGCTGCGCCGCCTCAAGTCCCGTCGCGCGCAGGAAAGGCTCAAGGCGGGCCGCGACTACCGGTCCTCGTGCCAGACCTGCAACGAGAGCCACGTCTTCGTGGATGAGGTCGGCGAGGAGGTGGATCCGGAGTCGTACTCCGATCGGTTCGAGGTGCTGGTGAGGCGGGCCGGGCTGCCGCTGATCCGGTTGCACGACACCAGGCACACCTGCGGCACGCTGATGCACCTGCGGAACGTTCCCGCCGCCGTGATCTCGGCCTGGCTGGGCCATGCCAACGTGGCCTTCACCATGAAGACCTACGTGCACTCCCAGGACGAGGCACTGAAGGCCGCGGGAGGCACGCTCGGCGCGGTGTACGGCACTACGGAGAAGGAGACGGCAGCGGACGACACGGAGCAGGACAACGTGACACGCGAACCCGATGTGAGAAAGTGTGAGAAAAACGGGCCGGAGAACGAATCAGCGGCCTAGTCGAAGATCGCTCGACCAGGCCGCTGACCTGCTGTTTCAAA
>NZ_BOOZ01000046.1 GCF_016863495.1 Micromonospora andamanensis | reverse complement strand
TAAGAGCAGCGCGCGGCGGTGGTACTCGTAGAGCCCGTCGAACTGCGGCCGATCACAAGTTGGAGCGCAGGTCGGCATGACCGGATCTTTGGATTTGATCTATGACCTGTGCGAGGTGGTGCGAGGTAGCCCATGCGTGCCAGTTTGAGGCGTTGCCGGGCCCGCCGACGCCCTCCGCCCGCGCCGCAATCTGATGGTCGCCCCAGGAAAAGTCTCGTCCTTCTGGATGCCAGTGGTCGGAGACCACCAGCGCGTTGCACAGGTCGTACATCGCAGGTCTGTCGGTCTTGCCTTGTGGCCAACGGTAGATCCACCACACCTCATCGTGGGTGTAGCGCAGACTCGGCATAGGTCGCCAGGCAGCTCCGGCCGCTCCTGGATGGGCGATACCGTAGTCCGCGTAGTGGATGCCGAGGTCCCACACGCGCTGCCACAGTTGCAGGTCCCAGCGCCGCAGCGGTGTGGGCGTGTAGACCGGGAGGTGCGAGATGCTCTGCGGCATGGCACCGGCGGCGACCGTAATCGAACGCCAACGGTAGCGCAGAGCCCAGGACACGCATTTGCGGACGATCGGCTCGACTCTGGTCAGATCGCGTTCGGATCGCACCTCGAACACGTCACCTCTATCTATGGTCAACGTTAGGTGACCGATTGACAACTCCCCGTCCTTGCTCTGGCGGGCAGTCGAGACGTCGCGAGCCCAAGGACTTTCGTTCACCACGAAAGCCGATTGAGTCGGCCTCGGCCCGCGAGACGTTTAAGCCAACGGCCACTGGCACATCCCGGAGCCAAACGTCGGGCGCGCGATGGGTCGAATTTGATCTTTGAGTCCGCTGTTCACGACAGTGAGCCACTCCGTTAGCACGGGGGTGGTCAACAGCGAGGTTGCTGAGGTGTCCCTGCTGTCGTAGAGCGGTTGATGTGTTTCCCGGTCTGACTGGTCCAGACAGGTCATCGGTACGTGCGTGGTTCGTTGAACAGGATGAGGTGTCGCATCGAGGTGATCTCCATGGGCGCTACGGCGAGAGTCAACCAGCCCGACCTCCTGGCCGGATGGCTGCACAACACGCAACCCCGAGTCCGAGGGCACCGGCCACCACCTACTGTCGGCGGTTTGCGGTTCGCGTTCTACGGGCGGATCTCCACCGCCGACTACCAGGACGCCGCCTCGTCACGGGCTTGGCAACTCGACTCGGCACATCGGACCATCACCTACCAGGGGAAGATCGTCGCCGAGTACTTCGACATCGGCTGCTCCCGGCGGGTGCCGTGGCACGCCCGCCCGCAAGCCGCCGCACTATTGACCGCCGCCACCGGGCAGTGCCGGATGTTCGACGCGGTGATCATCGGCGAGTACGAACGCGCTTTCCACGGTGACCAACTCACCCACGTCGCCGCCATGCTGGCCGCTCACGAGATCCAACTGTGGCTCCCCGAGACCCGCGGACCCATCGACCTGAACGACCCCACCCACCAAGCCCTGGCCATGCTGCTCGGACATCAGTCGGAACGGGAGGTCCTGCGCGCCCGGTTCCGCACCACGATGGCCATGCGCGCCCAAGCCCGCGACCAGGGCCGCCACCTCGGCGGACGGCCACCCTACGGCTACCGCCTCGCCGACGCCGGACCCCACCCCAACACCGCACACGCCCGCTGGGGACGCCGACTACACCGACTCGAACCCGACCCGATCACCGCACCACACGTACAATCGATCTTCGCCCAGCGGATCGCCGGAACCAGCGCCGCCGGCATCGCCCGCACCCTCAACCACCTGGGTGTGCCATCCCCATCGCAGTACGACCGCACCCGCAACCCGCACCGGACAGCAGAAGGCTGGACAGTACGGACCGTCGCCGAAATCCTCGCCAACCCCCGCTACACCGGACGGCAGGTGTGGAACCGGCAGCACACCGACCACCAGGAAACAGAGCCCGGAGACCGGCGCACCAGCCGAGGATCGGTACGGCGATGGAATCCACGAGACCAGTGGATACTGTCCACCCGGTTGGTGCACCCGCCGCTGGTCAGCGAGACGGACTTCGTCCAAGCCCAAACCGTCAACGCCGTCGCCACACCCGAGGACGGCCAACCACGCCGGTACCTACTCACCGGACTGGTCATCTGCCGAACCTGCGGCCGACAGGCCGACGCACACTGGATACACGGACGATCCGGCTACCGGTGCCGACACGGCCACACCAGCGCCAGCCCACCACAACCTGGCCGGCCCAAACCGCTGTACCTACGCGAAGACCTGCTCCTCGCCCGCATCGCACGGCAACTCCACGACCGAACGACAGAAGCCGACGACGGCCCACGAGCCATCGCCGCCTATCTGCGGGCGAACCAGATCACCCTCACCTGCGATGCCGACACCATCACCCTCGGCCGCCAGCCGTCGCCAGCAGGAATCCCGCGCCAAAAGCAACGACCCCCACCCGAACCGCTCGAAAACATGAACGGCTTTGGTGGGGGTTAACGTGTCCGAGCAACACAAACCAAAACCCAACCGGGTCCCACCCTATCGGCGTTGATCCCGTTGGCTTAAAGCCTTCGTATTGCGGCGTTCCTGCTCGACCCAGTTGGGGAGTGCTTGGAGCGCCGCTCTTTTTGTTTCAACGCCTTGCCGGTTGTGTTGCTACTTAAAGCCTATCCCCGGGTACTGTCACTGTACACCTTTGTCACTATACCGTGGATGCCGCGCTCCGTCACTGGGTTGGTGCGCAACAACGTTTGTTGGCTCGGGATCGAGACACAAGCCCGGTGCGGCTCGGTGGGATCCCTTGCAACCCACCAGAGCAATACTCGACTTTATTGTTGCGGCCGGTGTGTTGGTCGTCGGACAGGCACCATGCAGGATCAGCGAGATGGTCGCGGAGCCGATGACGTCGAAGGCCGCGGCGGCGAGCTCAGAGCCGCCAGATACCCGCCGGAGATGATCCGGAGTATCTCCGATGGGCCGAACACTGCAGATCCCACATGGAGCGGCTTAGCACCGACCCCACGGCTTGACCTCGAGGAAGAGGAGGGTGTTGGTGCGGCCGCCCCGCCCTCTACGATGGATCACTAGATCGGGGCGCATGCGGGTGGTGTCCGCCGGGTTCCGGTTCTTGCGGCGCGCGGGCCGTGCCTCGCGCTCATAGAGCTAGCTGACGCGGCGAGCGACAGGCTCGGCATCGACATCGCGGACGAGACAGTTGCAAACCTGCAATGGGGTGTCGCCACCCAGCTATCTGATCAAGCTCGCGGCGGGCGGATTCCCGTGTATCGCATCAGGACTCAGCCTGCAGTGAGTTCCGGCTGTTGAGCTTCGTCCCAACGAAGCAGATGGACAGGACGAGGGTACGTCGATGAGGTGTGACGAGGTTGCGCAACAGGCAGGCGAACCCACCGACTGGCACCGGCGCCCTTCAGTGTTCGAGCGAGATTCGGCAGAGCAGCCGGGACGGCGGCAGCGAGACTGCGCGGGCCATGGAGCGGTCAATCCCACTTCGTCTTCACGTCGTACTGCAGGTACTCCCACGGGTCGTTGTTGCGCAGACCGGGCGGGACGGTCTCCTGGAGCTCAAGCGAGACCTCCTGACAGATGAACTGCGTAATCCCGAGGACGGTCAACTGAACCTCGTACCAGGTGCGCACCTGAGCAGCATTGTCCTCAAAGGTCGACGTGGAGTCCTCGCCGGGTTTGACGTGCGTGAGAACGTTTCGCCTGGTGACCCAGTCCATCCAGTTGCCGCGAATGCGGTCCCACACGTGGAGCGGCGCCTGCGGCTTCGCCTCCCTCATGAGAAGGTCGATGGAGTACTGGAGGCCACGCTTCCGCTCACCCGGGGCCGGTTCGGGGGCAGGCCGAAGTGCCTCGGCGAGGCCGCCGGTTCGCACGTAGAGCGCGGTGCCTGCCAGCTCTGGCCACGGCTCGGCGATGTCCTGGAGGTGTAGGACCTGCTCGACAAGTCCCTTGTACGCCGCCGTGATGTGCGGGTCCGTTGGATACCAGGCCGGCACCATCGGCAGTGACGGATCGAGCGTGCCGGGCACCATGCCGAGCGTCCAGCCGCGAATGATTGGTGAGAGCGACTGGGGACGTACGGTCAGCTGGGGCGCATCGGTGTCCATGCGCCGCTGGACTGCTTCTACGAGATTCGAGGAGAGCTCATCGGAGAACCCAGTGTTGCGGAGGCCGGCGAGCAGCCAGGTGGCGAGTACAGAGTGCTCCAGGGACAAGGCCAAGTCGTCGGCAGCCGCCGCCTCAAGCGAGGGCGCGTCGAAGCACCACTTGGCGTCGTAGTCCTGCGCCCGGGCCGCGAGCCACTCCAAGTCGCATCCGAACTCTCCGAGGCGTTCGCCCAGCTCATCATGTAGGTCACCGCTCGCTAAGAGCAGGTGATAGAGCTCCGCGAAGACCAGCGGCGAGAGCTGACAGGTCAGCTCTCCCACAGGACCAGCTCCAGACGCTGGGCCAGCGGAAGGACGACTGCCGACGTTTCGACCGGCTCCAGAGCCGCCGCGGGCACCGGGATGCGCCCAAGGTCGGTGGCGGAAATCGACGGGATCTGCGCCCCGACGGTGAACACCTGTCGCACCCTGTACGCATCCTGCCCGTTGAGGTAGTGCGCCAACGCGGGGCCGAGCGAGGGATCTCGCAGCCGGAGCACCAGGACGTGGCTGTCAGCGACCACGCGAGCATCGGCAATGCGAGCGTGCGGCAGATTCCCGACGGCCGCCACCAGGAGGTCGCCCGGCTGCGCGACCGTCTGGTTCCTCTCTTCCTCGGGCGCCCACCGACGGGGAGCCTTTCCGCCAAGCATCGAGACGTCGGCGACGGGCAGGTAGCCCGGTGCCTCTTCCTCAATGGCAAGCATGCCCGTGTTCCTGCCCCGCACAATCTCAACGCAGAAGTTCGCCAGCGGCTCGCCTGCAGTCAGGACTGACGGGTCTGGCGTCGCGAGCGCCATGCGCCACTCGGTCGTCCGCAGATCGGTCGTCTGCCACCAAGTCTCAACTGCCTCTTCCTCGTCGACGTGTGTCGAGTCCTCAATGGCACGGAGGGGGCCGGTGAGCCGGCGCAGTCGTTCGATTGGCGGGACTGGAACGGTGGCATCAAGAAGCGACGACGCCTCGACAGCAGCTAGGGAAGCCCCCTGCGAGAGATTGGCCCGCAGGCGGTGCCCGCTTTCGCTGCTCAGTACGGCCCAGAGCCACAGGCCGAGCTCGGAGTCGAGCGGGCGCAATGCTGAGAAGCGCGCGGCAACTAGCGCGCCGCGGAGGTGTTCAGAGACCAGCACGGCCGGGCCGAGGCCGACGCGCGGCACCAACACGTCTCCGGGACGTAGCTCGGTACCAACCTGGAAGACCGCGCCCTGGTACTTCTTGCTTCGTCGCCGGACGCCGCCGCCGTCGGGGTCAATGCTCGCAGGAGTCACCACCGGTGACCCGGAGTCCGCGAATGAGCCCGGAGCGAGACGGGTTGTGAGCTTGCGGAGCGGAACCTCGGGATCCGAGGCGGGCCAGCGGAAGGCCTCGGCGGTGAGGCGACCGGGCTCCCAGTTCCGCTGGAGCCGCAAATCGAGAATTGCACTGGTGAACATGGCGATCTACTCGCCGTCCAGGTGCTCAAGCGCCGCGTTCATGGCCGCGCCGGTCTCTGAGAGCTGAGCCGCCCAGTCCTCGCCAAGCTGGGCAACAAACGTCTCCCCGGGCTCGGCGCGGTCGATCACCAGCAGCACAGCGCGGATTGTGGTGCCCTCGAGCGCACCCGCCGGGAGGCCGATCAGGGCACCGACCCGGTACTCACTCGCGAGGTACCGGCGGTACGACTCCAGCGTCTGCTTGAACGTGATGTTGTTCGGCAGCAGGAACACCGCGCGGCCACCGGGGCGCAGCTTGCGCACGCATAGGTCGATCGCAGCAACCTCAATCTCTCGTGCAGGCACCCCAGTGGGCAGGGTCCACGGCCGCCGCATCGGAGGTCCGAATGGTGGGGCCGTCACGATGACGTCCGCCTCGGGGAGCTCCGTGGTGAAGGCGTCGCCAGTGGTGATCGTGGCCGGCGCCGGCGCAGTCCGAGCAATCTGCTCGGCAAGCTCGGCAAGCTGCGTGTTGATCTCCTGCCCGACGAACTCGACCGGACCGTCCAGATCCCGTGCGCGATCCATCGCGGCCCAAAGGAAGTTGCCTGTGCCGCAGAAGGGATCAAGAACTGTGCCGACGAGCTTCTTGCCGATGAGGCGGCCGACAGCGTCGGCGATCACCGGAGCGGTTGTGTGTTCCTCGGCTTGTGGTCCCTTGAGGGCGAAGGACGCGAGCGCTCGACGCCGGGCCTGCCAAAGCACGTCGTGACGCACCGGAACGAACTCGCCGCTGGCGGTTTCGATCCCGGGAGTCGCCGTCTCCGCCAGCAATTCTGCCGGCGGGAAGAAGATGTCGCGATGACCCTTGCTGCGGGCCTTTTCCGCCTCGAACCACAGGCGATCCATCAAGAGTGCGGTGGCCAGTGCAGGATCCGTCAGGGATCCAAAGTCACCGTGGACCGGAACCACCGGGCCATTGACGGGCACCATCGAGCGCATGCTCCGGTCGGCACGGAACCACTGGCTATTGATAACTGCATAGTGCTCCACCGTGCCGAGCAGCTCACGCCACTTGCGCAGCTGCGAGAGCGCTACTTGGGGCTTGACGTTTGCGCCGCTCTTGACCTCGACAGCGAGCCACGGGACGAGGTCGCCGTCAGCGTTCGCGGCGTAGGCGAGCGCGTCAACTCGGCGGCTGGAGTGGCTGTCGATCTTAGGATCAAGCTGGACCAGCCGATAGCCGGCAGCCTGCAGCTTGGCGCGGATTTCGGCGCGGCCTTCCCGTTCCTCAACCATCTGATTCCCCTCCTCCCAACTCAAGCAGGCCGGGGATGCTATCACGGCACATGATCCGCGCCTTGGCACTGTTCAGGTAGCTACCCAGCTCCGATAGGCTCGCGGCGGAGTCCGGCACTGGCACGAGCGCCATCAGTAGCCGGGGCGGGATTACCTGGTGTTCCACGCCTGCACCTTCTCGTCGAGCTCTGCCCGTGCGCGTCCCGCGGTGAACGCGCCGGCTCGCATGCGGTCAGGCCCAGACCTGCTGAATCCGTGCAGTTGCAGCCGTGCTCGGACCTGACTCACGTCAGACACCTCGCGGGCTTCCGGTTGCACACGCAGATCCCTTCCCGGCGCTACGCCACCGACGTTGGCGCCTCGGTCGTGCCGATCCCCATCGCCAAGGGCATCACCCGCTGGCCGCCACCGCGCTGCCCACCGCCACTGGCGGCTACCGCGGCGTCTTCCTCACGGCGCCATGACGTGCGTCACCGCAGCTGTCGTGCTCGCCAATGTGCCCGGCCACCGCCGTAAAGCCACAGCAGGCCGCGCGTGGGATCGCCGCCCGCCCCGATCAGGGAATGGTCAACGCGGTGAGGGCATGGCAGAGCGCCTCGGCGTCGGTGATGGCCTGCCGGCACTGCCGCTCGGTGAGGGTGAGGCGCTGGCCGAAACGGGCTGTACTGGCAGGGACCTTCGTCAGGAATTTCGCGTCGACGAGCCCGTCGTTGTGTGTGAACACGTGCCGCATCGCCCAGAATTCGATCAGCCGCTCCCACCGGTCGGGCTCGAGCACGGTACGCAGGTCCGGGTATCCGGCCGCGACGAACAGGTCCGCGGTGTCAGCCAGCCGTTGGAAGACGTTGCCCTTGCCGTTGAGCCGCTGCTGTGCGTCGACGACGGCATCGCGGAACACCGCCGAGCCAAGAGCCTCTACGATCCCGACCAAGTTTTTCAGGGTGTCAACCCACAACCGGGTGAACACGCCCTGCTCGCGCAAGCTGGCAGCCGTCTCCGCGGGCAACTCTTCCAGGCCGTCCAGCCGTGCCGTCTCGGCGCTCAGCGCATCCAGCGCCACCACCATGGCCGGCAGCGTCCCGCACACCGGGCAGAAGCGATGCTCGCCGAACACCGCGTACCGCAGCGAACAGCCCGCGCAGTTCCGGACCCGGATCAGCTTCTCCTCGTCGATGGCCGGCAACGGCTCCGGGTAGAACGGCTTCGACCTGTACTGGATGCGGATGCTGAACCCGGATCTCGACCGCGACGACCGCCGCCGCGGCGACCGGAAGCGGCTGAACGCGTCATCGAGCGCCTGCCCGACGATCTGCATCCCGAGGTCCCCGGCCGCGCGCATTGCCCGGTCGAGCTGCTGCTGGGTCATGAACTCGCTGTGGTCTTCGTGGTGGCCGCAGTACACACACCAAAGTTCAAGATCATCGGGCAGAGCCTCGTAATCATCGCCATCGACCCGGAAGATCTGCCGGCAGCTCGGACACTGCCGACCGAAGAAGCCATGCTCGTCGCTCGGGATGCTCACCCGCACCTCGAACGAGTCGCCGTCACGGCCAACGATGCTTGCACCCTGCGCCATCCGGAACTTGGCGAAGCCGTCCCACGAGCCGCCGGTCACGTCCCACATAGCTGCCAAGTGTGCACCTTGGGTACGACACTTCCGCCATTCATTTTCGGCAGCGGTCATGCCCGAGTCGGCGCCGACCCGCTCGAGCCCACGCCGGAGCATCGGAGCGCTGGTGCCGGATCCTGGCCGACCGCGGCCCCCCTCCCCGCGAGACCCCCCAAACTCCCACAACCGGGCGCGAGCTTGCCCTGGGTGGGTCTTGCCGGGTCAGCGCCGATCAGGTAGATCGGCGGGACGTTACGGGGTGGGTGTTGAGGCAGGACTAGATGGATCCACTTGCTCTTCCCTCTGTCAGTCTGGCAGAATCCTTGTGTCTACAGACTGGCAGATTGGGGACAGCGTGCGGCGGATCGAGATCGATGACGACGTGTACGCCGAACTGGAGCGGAACGTCAAGGGCTTCGAGCAGCCGAACGACGTCCTCAGGCGGATGCTCCTAGAAAAGAGCCACTCCACCCCGGGAAGCTCGGGAGGTCCCAGCCCGGCCGCGCCGTCCATCCCAGGAGCTCTCACGGCCCTCATCGAGAAAGGGTTTGTGAAGGCGGGCGACACTCTGAGCCACGTCCAGGTGCGAAAAGGGCGGCGCTTCGCCGCGACCGTCGAGACCGATGGCTGGATAAGGACCGAACTCGGCCGATACAAGGAGCCCTCGCCGGCGCTGGGCAAGCTGGTGGGTACGTCGATCGACGGGTGGGCGTACTGGATTCATGACCCGACGGGGAAGTCCCTTCGACGACTGCGCGCGGAGAGCGGCGCTGCCGGCCGGGGAGGCCGCTGAACAAGCACCAGTCCACCGGGGCATCGACTTCTGGTCGTCAGAGCCTCTGCGTAGGCGGACCTCGTCGTTGGGTTTCTGTCGACATGCCCCGGGCTTCAGTTACCGCTGCGGCGCCAGCCGGCAATGACCCGCCCGCTGCTTCAGCAGGTGTTCGAATCAATTAAGGGAAGGAAGCAAGGAGTGGCTTCCGCGCACTCGTCGGTCGAGGATCCGCAGGGGACGGTCCTCCAGGCCCTGTACGACCACTTCCGCAGCCACGGGGTATGGCCAGAGTTCGACCGCGTAGACCGCCAGCTCAGGCGAGCGGCGAAGATTGACGTCGCCCAGGTGGCCGTCGGGATTCCCGAAATGCTTTTAGTGACTCATGCACCGCGGGGCGTCGCGCCCAGGGGCCACGACCTGATGCGGCTCACGCTAGCCGGCATGGAGCGCTGCAATGGAGGCCAGGACGATGTTGAACTCTTCCTCCGCGCCCTGCGCTGGTTAGCGCGATACGAGGAACAGCATGACCCCGAGCCAGGCGAGACGACACTGACGGTAACCCGAGCCATGCTTGCGAGAGGCCTCCGTGTGCCCTTACGAGAGGCACGCCAGCTTCGCAGGCTCTTCGAGGTGCTCTACTGGGAGCGGTGGGGCGGAGAAGGCAGCTGGCGTGCACTCGATAGCGACAACTGGCACGTGAAGGTTGGTCGAGATGTCAGGCATTTCTTGCGTGTGAGGAGCGTCGACGACTTCCTCGAGGCGACAGCGGGCTGGCTCGGGCCTCATGCGCCCAACGTTGAACCACGTGCTGAGCCGTCGCCCCACTCTCCTGAGGAAGCGGGCAGCTACATCGACGAGCGCATCTTCGACCTCATCAAGCAGGCAAACGGACGGCGATGGGATTGCACGAAGTTCCTCGTTCTCCTGCGTGAGCTCGATGACAACTGCCGTGCCGGCAACGCATACGCGGCACACGCGTTGTTGCGTGCCCTGCTGGATCACGTACCGCCGCTGTTTGGTCAGTCGTCGTTCGCGCAGGTTGCTAACAACCATCCGTGGGGTCGGACCGACGGCAGGTACGTCAAGCGGCTAGTAGCCTTTCGTGACCAGGCCGACGACGTGATGCATCGCCAGATCGCCAAAATCCCTTGTCTGCTGTCTATGGACGACATGCCGGCCCGTGCTGCTGTCAACCGCTTCCTGGCAGGCTGTGCGGATCAACTCGCCTAAGGTCCGATCGCTGCTTAAGGAGGAGGCGTAGCGGCCGCCGACGGAGCGGGCGACCGGCGGCAGCAACCACGAGCGGCGACCAACACGTGGTGCTCTCAAAGCAGGTACGAGTCGACGACCCCTTCGCCCGCGAATCGCCCGGTACGCTGCTTCCTGCCGCACGCCAACGGTCACCCGCCGCCCTGACAGCGCCAGCCCGAAGGAGTTGGTCTTGCGAAGTGAAGGAAATCAGAGCAGTTGATCTATAGCGCTGCAGGTCAAGAAGCCTGCTCCCCGCGCACGCGGGGGTGATCCCGCTGACGGCGAGCTGGAAGTAGAGCGGGTCGACTGCTCCCCGCGCACGCGGGGGTGATCCCGACAGCGTGAACGTGCCGTTGCTGTTGCTGGTCTGCTCCCCGCGCACGCGGGGGTGATCCGCGACCGCCAGCCTCAGCCACCCGGGCGTACGCGCTGCTCCCCGCGCACGCGGGGGTGATCCCCTCCAGCCATACGACGCCGACGCTCGCGCGCGCTGCTCCCCGCGCACGCGGGGGTGATCCCGCCCGGCGGCGGTAGGGGCCCTTGATGTGCCGCTGCTCCCCGCGCACGCGGGGGTGATCCCCCGTTGTTGGGTATGGAACAACGACAGGTTGCCTGCTCCCCGCGCACGCGGGGGTGATCCCACCCCTGGTCACGCAGTTGACAGCACCACCCGCTGCTCCCCGCGCACGCGGGGGTGATCCCGGACTCGTGCCGTGCGTGTGTGGACGGGCGAACTGCTCCCCGCGCACGCGGGGGTGATCCCACGTGGACGCGGCAAACGTACGCGCCGACGTCGCTGCTCCCCGCGCACGCGGGGGTGATCCCGGAAGTCACGTCTTGATCAAGACCCTAGGCCCCTGCTCCCCGCGCACGCGGGGCGATCCCGGCTTGCGGGCCATGGTGCGGCCTCCCCTCGTCTGCTCCCCGCGCACGCGGGGGTAATCCCGCCCGCTGGGATGCCTGGCCGAGGCTCAATGTCCTGCTCCCCGCGCACGCGGGGGTGATCCCCAGGAGAGCTGCGACTGAAGGATCTGTTCACCCTGCTCCCCGCGCACGCGGGGGTGATCCCAACAACACGCCGCCAGCCAGGCCTGTCAACGCCTGCTCCCCGCGCACGCGGGGGTGATCCCTATCTGAATGACCCGCTGGGCCGGGAGGGCGCCTGCTCCCCGCGCACGCGGGGGTGATCCCGTGACGGCGGACCTTCTGTCCGCGTACTGGTCCTGCTCCCCGCGCACGCGGGGGTGATCCCCGGACCCTCTGGGCGAAGACCTCGCTGTAGTCCTGCTCCCCGCGCACGCGGGGGTGATCCCGAACGACTCGGCGGTCATGTGAGAGGGAAGGACTGCTCCCCGCGCACGCGGGGGTGATCCCGTGTCGGCGTCAGTGAGTGGCAGATGTTCGCCCTGCTCCCCGCGCACGCGGGGGTGATCCCCCGGGGACACGGTACGGCCGAACCCGTCCGACCTGCTCCCCGCGCAGGTGGGGGTGATCCCGGCGGTCGTCGTTGCGGAACCGGATCGTGGCCCTGCTCCACGCGCACGCGGGGGTGATCCTTCCGCGCGGTCGAATTCCACGATCTGGATTCCCTGCTCCCCGCGCACGCGGGGGTGATCCCTTGTGGAGGCACGAGGCGTCACCGCAACGAACGTGCTCCCCGCGCACGCCGGGGGACCCCACCTACGGGACAATGCTCGCCCTGTTCGTGCCCGGCTCCCCGCGCACGCGGGGGGTGATGCGGGTAGATGTCCAACCTCCGGAGCAGTCTCAACTGCTCCCGCCCACATGGAAGCCGAACTTTCAATCTGGACCTTGTAGGTTCGGCTAACCGGTGTCTTCCTCACCTTGTTTGGGAGCGCCACCGAGGTGTGGCCGAGTTTCTGGAGAACGATGTCCGAAGCGCCGGCGTTTTGATGCTTTGCTCCAGCCGCGGGACAGGGCGGGGTTGTAGGTCCGTCGGTCGGTGGGTCGACGGATCAGCGTGATGCCGTCGAGGTCGACAGGCTGCCAGTGGTGGTCGTGAACCTGGAAGCGCAGCCGTTGTTCACCTGGCTGTTGATGGACGAGCAGGGCTCGGCCAGGCCCGGCCATCTCGACAACTTTGGCCCAGAGGCGTTGCCGGATTCGGCTGTTCACGTGGCCCACGTACACGCCGGCGGATATCTCCAGCAGCCACTGAGTCAGATGGCCGCGCAGCCCTTCGGGGCAGGCGGTAAGGATGATGACGGTCATCAGAAGTCGGCTTCTCCGCCGTAGTTGCGGCCACTCGTGAGTTCGTAGCCGCTGTCGTCCCACAGGCGTACGGTGTCGCTCTCTGCCTCCTCATCGAGCCACTCCTCATCGATCGGCCCGGTCGGGCCCGGATTGAGCAGCAGAGTGCGGATGTCGCGTACGCAGCGGGAGAGGAAGGCGCCGTCGTGGATGCGGTCGCGGACGGCACGGCGGGTGTCCGCGCCGATGTCGGTCGACCCGCTGGCGGCGATATCGAAGGCGACCGGGATGGTGATGTCGGCCTTGTAGAGGTCGGCGATGTCGTAGACGAAGGATCGGTCGTGCCCGGTGTGGACGAAGCCGAGGCCCGGTGAGGCGCCGACAGCGACGATGACGGCGTGCACGACGCCGTACAGGCAGGCGTGGGCGGCGGACAATGCCTGGTTGACCGGATCGCTGTCGGTGAAGTCGTCCGGGTTGTACTCGCGGTTGTTCCAGTTCACACCGGTCCGCTTGGCGTGCTCGCGGTAGCTGCGGCGTACTCGGGCTCCCTCTTTGCCGCGGAGTTGCTGCATGGTGAGGGCGGTGGTGTCTTCGCCGGGGAAGCGCATCCGATACATCTCCCGCGCGACCTGGAGCCGCCGGTCGCGGTGCGTGACCGCGGCGGCCTGGGCGACGAGGAGTCGGCTGGATCGGGCCAGGGGGCGTCCGTGGGCGTAGTAGCGCACGCCGTGTTCGCCGACCCAGACCGCGGTGGCGCCGTTGTCGGCGAGCAGCATCATCGCTTGCTGGGTGATGCTGGTGCCCGGTCCGAGCATCAGCACGCCGAGGGTGGCGGCCGGGATGTGGGTGACGCCTTTGTCGTCGGTTGTGGTGATCGCGTTGCTGTCGCGGTGGATGACGCAGCGTTCGAGGTAGATGAAGCTGAGCCGGTCCTGCGCGCGGTTGAGGTCGGCCAGTTCCGCCGGTGGGACGCCGGGGATCTTCACGGGCGGCCCTGGACGGGAGCGAGGGTGAGCAGGCCGCAGCCGTATGCCTTGGCGTGCCCGATCCCGCTGGTCAACGCGCTTCGGAAGGCGTCGGCGTCGAGGACCTGGAGGATGCCGTCGTAGGTGGCCGTGGTGAGGGTGACGGTTCCCATGCCGCGTTTGAAGGACTGCGTCTGGCGCCGGTGCAACCGCAGGTTGGGGCGGCCGTCCTGCTGTGTCGCGAGGGCGAAGCCATGTCGCTCGGCCCGGGCGAGTAGCCATGCGGTTTGTTCGTGCTCGCGGAGGTAGCCGAAGCGTTGCGTCTCCTTCGCCTCGGCGGTTTTTCGTCCGCTGTGGGTCGGGTTGGCGGTGAGGCGGAACGCCCACTGCTGTCCCGGTCGCAGCGAGGCGAGCAGGCCGTCGTACTCCCGGGTGGTCCAGGCTTCGTCGCTGGTGGGCCAGCCGGCCTGCTCGACGAGGTGGGTGAGGTCGGGTCGTCCAGGGCTGACGATGTAGAGGTGGACGGTGGCGGTGGCCGGGGTGTCGAGGCGCCATAGCGTACGAACGCCGGGGCGCTCGTAGTCGGCGGCGTCGGCGAAGGCGGTGCGGACGGCCGCGTGCATGGCGTGTGGCGAGGCGAGAAGCTTGCGGGCGTTGCGGCGGGCGGCGTTGATCTGGAACCGGGTGAGGAACATGCTCAGCCTCCCAGCAGGCTCAGCGGGTCGTGCTCGGTGATACCGGCCCGTTCCGCGAGGTCGTTGGTGACGTCGACGTGCCGGCGCACCACGGAGCGCCAGGTGTGTTGCCGATGTGCGGGGTCGAAGCTGACCGGCTCGTCGGGAACGGTTTCGGTGACCGGCTCCCCTGGGCGCGCGTCTCGGATGATTTCCAGGCGGACGGTGTGGGCGGCCTTCTTGCGGTGCCAGTTGGCGGCGAGCCAGGGCCACTGGGTCAACGCGTCGTCGAGGGTGTCGTCGTGGACGCCGAGGTTGATCGGGCCGACCGGTGGGCAGGATCGACGGCCGAGGTAGAGGGGGAACTGGGGGCGGTCCAGTGCTTCGGCCAGGCCGGTCAGTAGGGTCTGTTCGCCGCTGACGGCGGCGAGGAAGACCGCGTCGGACAGGTAGAAGCGGTAGGTCAGTGGTGCGCTGCGGCGGCCGTCGAGGGATCGGGCCGTCTGGAAGTCGCGCAGGATCTGGCCGGGCTGGTCCAGGCGTACGCCGAACTGGAGGCCCAGCAGGTCGGTGAGCGGTTGGGTGCGTCTCATGCCCTTGGCGGCGGCGAGCAGGCCGATGACGCCGCTCTTGGTCGGTGCGACCTCGGTGCCTCGTCGGGCGAAGCGGCTGGACGAGCCCCACGATTGCAGTGGGCCGGCCAGTTTCAGCAGCAGCACACTCATGCCGGCTGCCCGAGTGCCACGGTGACCTGCTCTCCCACGGCGGCGACGAGTTCGCTGAAGGTGACTGCCTTGCCCAGGTCGGCCAGGACTGCGGTCCGCTCGCCGACCTGGGTGACCCAGGCACCGGCGGGTCGTTCCCCGTAGGCGCTCTCGACCGCCACGGTGTGCTTGGCTAGTGCCTCGGCGGCCAGTTCGATGCGTCCGGCGGCGTGGGTCTCCCGGATGGGTGTCTCGAAGGCGCCGACGAGGTTGATCGGCTGGGTGTCGCGCAGCCGGACCAGCACGGCGTCGGGGAGCGTGCGGTGGGCGAAGGTGTTTTGCTTTCCGGTCGGCATGCTGCGGGCGAATGCGGTCAGGAACGCTTCGACGGCGGCCCGGGTGGCTGTGGCGTCGCCGAGGGTGCGGTGTAGCGCGTCGACGTCCACGGTGGCGTACCGGTACAGGGTGGAGGAGTTGAATTCGACGGTGCCGATCATGCCGGCGCCGGTTTCGGCGGCGTCGGCTTTGCGGTCGTCGACGGCGGTGAAGTAGTCGAATTCGTTGTCGACGGCGTGGACGCTGATGGCGTGGGAGACCTGGCAGGCAGCGTCGACGTTGATGTCGGTCATGTCGGCGACCATCCGCCCGAACATCGCGATGTCGACGGAATGCTCCGAGTCGACCAGCGCCTTGAACCGGGCCTTGTCGAGGGTGCCGCCGGTCTGCGCCGCTTCCAGCGCGGCGGCGGCGAGGTTGTCCAGCTGGCGGTGGCTCAGGAACAGCAGGTAGCCGGACTCGACGTCCTTCAGCTCGCCCTTCTTCTTGTCGACCTTGGCCAGCCCACCAGCCACGAAGGTGTCGGCGGCCAGCGCTGACGCTGCTTCCTCGGACATGCTCGGGTCGAGCGCCCGGATCCGCGCGGCGAGGGACTCCCCCACGCGCTTGGTCCGCTCGCCGAGCTGGGAGCGGTCGAGCAGGTCGCTAAAGGAGAGCCGGATCGCCCGTTTCCAGGCCTGGCTGGACACCCGCGCACGCCGCACGCCGCCGTAGACGGCGGTCTTCGGTGAGCCGGTGTCGTCGCGGTTGAGGTTGCTCGGCGGCACGGTCTGCAGGGCGTAGACGTCGATGATGGTGCGGCTCATGACGGATCCTCCTCGGAATTGTCAGTGTTCGGAGCGTCAGCGTCGGTGCTGGGCCGGCTGCGGAAGAACTCCCGCCCCCAGATCGCCTGGATCTTCGGGCGGCGGCCGGGGATGCGCAGGGTCTGGAGGTCGTCGGCGAGCAGACCGTAGTCGAGTGGGATCTGGTGTTCCCGCAGCATCGTGATCAGGCTGCGCAGGTGGTAGATGCTCTCGGGGTAGGTGCTGGCGGTGCCGAGGGCGGCGAACCGTCGCCGTACCCCGTCCGGCCCGGCCGACCTGCGGACCAGGTCGGCCATGGCGTGGCCCAGCCCGCGTCCGTCGGCGTGCATGCGTTCCCGACGGGACTGCTGGTGCAGCGCGTACAGGGTGACCGCGTCGTGGGCGGCCTGTTCGGCGTCGGTCGGCTCGGTGTCGTCGGCCGGGCGGCGACCCAGCAGGTGCTCCGGCACCTGCACGTACCGCTCAAGGGTGAAGTCGAAGCCGGGGGTCCGGCCGATACCGCGCCGCAGTCGCGCGAGTGCGCTGACCGCCTCGGGTTGCGGCACGGTGCTCAACGCCCGCGCCTGGAGGCGGCCGACGGTGCGGGCGACATGCTCGCCGAGGTCCCGGCGACGCCGGTACCGCACCTTGTGGGGTGGGCCCGCCGGATCGGCTTCCACTGCCGTGGTCATGCTGGTTGCTCCTGTCTCTGCTGCGGGGACTCGACCCCCATCGGCAACGCCTTGGCCAGACCGGTGCGGAACCACGCCTCGGCCTGCGAGCTGGAGTAGTGGACATCTCGGCCGGCGCGGTCCTTGCCGGTGCGGCCGACCCATGCCGTCGGGCCTGCCGCTTCCACCAGCCCGGCACCGAGCCGACTGATGGCCCGCCAGACCAGCCGCTGCCACTGGCCCCGCTCGGCGGCCGGGTCGCTGTCCGGACCCAGGCGCGCCAGCCAGTCGCGGAACTGACGGTCCAGCAGGGCGTACGCGCGCTCAGCAGCGCGGTCGGCGGCGCCACCCTCGGTGTCCCGGCTCCCAGCGGCACGAGCCAGGTTGTCGGCGAGCCTGCGCAGCACCGTCACCGCGGCCTCGGCGTCGCCGGCCGCGTCGACGGCTGTCGCGCGCAGCGCCGAGTCCGCCACCAGCAGCAGCACGTTCATGGTCAGCGCATCGCTGAACACCTCGTCGACAACGGACTGCTTGGCGCCGTAGGTGATGCTCACGGCACGGGTGCGGGTCTGGAAGTCGGTGCCGACGACGCCGGTGACGGTGAGCCGGGCCAGCCACTGCACCACCATCGGCGGCAGCCGCTGCGGCGGCTCACCACCGGGCGGTGGCGGCGCGGGAAGCAGGGTTTGCAGCCCGCGCCACAGGGCCCGGCCGTGGTCGTGCGGTCGGGGCAGGTAGATCGGGGTGCGTTTCTGGTCGCGTTCGCGGGGTGCGCTGCGACCCCAGACGCTCATGGGTTCCAGCAGGTGCCGGTCCTGCCATTCGATCCGGTCGCCGTTGGCGATCAAAGCTCCGGTGATGCCGCCGGCATCACCGAACAGCCGGATGCGGCGGGACTGCCAGGTGTAGAGGCTGAGCAACCCGTACGGGCCACGCGTCGAGGCGGACTCCTCGGCGGCGGTGTGCGGCTCGCGTTCCCACACCGGCAGGTCCCGCTCGTCGGCTTCCCTCCAGGTGGGCGCGACCGGCACCAGGTTGAGCAGCAGGGTCTCCCGCAGGTTCGCGCCTTCCAAGTGGACGCCGCCCAGCCACCCGACGGATCCCGCGCCGATCGGATAGCCCTTGCCGTTCTTGGCCTGCGGGTCACCGACCGCTCCGGTCTTGATGCCGGAGCTGTCGTACGCCTGGCAGTGCACCACCCAGCGGGCCGCCTCCGCCGGGCTGATCAACTCCATGCCCGGTCCGGCGCGGGTGGTCAGGAAGGGCATCCCGTTCGGCACGTCGGCGATCAGCCGCTCCAGGCCGTACGTGTTCTCCTTCGCCGCCCGCAGGTCGGCCACCTGGTAGAACGGCTGCTGCGGATGCAGCAGGTCGAACCTGTCTCGGAAGGCGTCGAGATACTCGGCGATGTCGGCGGTCGGTAGTTGACGGCCCCGCCACAGCGCGCGCCAGGCAGCCTCCCCCAGCGGACCGTCCGTGGCGCGATGCAGGACCGCCAACGCGAGGCGCAGGATCGCGAAGCTCTGCGTGGGCAACGCGCAGGCGATCATGCGCAGGTCGCCTGCCTGCTCGAACAGGCCGCGCAGGGACACCTCGCGGCGGCTCCCCGCGATGTCCAGCACTGGAATCCACGCCTGGTCAACCAACGAGAACCCCTGCCACTCCGGCGGATTCGTCAACGTTGGCCACCTCCTTCGTCGCATCATCTAACCAGGATCATTGTGATGCTGCCTATATGGACAGACTTGCGGTCCGCCTGAACGTCGCTATAACCTTTCGCCACCGCCGTCCGGGATGGCGTTGTAGTCCCTCCGGTGGAGGGGTGATCCGCAGGATCAGTGGGACGCAGCATCGCTCCCCGCGTATGCGGGGCTTCCTATTCGTTCCGAAAGACACGGAGACCCTCGTGAGGCTCGTAGTAAAGATCGAAAGGGCCAATTCGCCCGTGACCCTCGCCGTCGATGTCGAGGACGAGCTCGCCAGCGAGCCACGGGTTGTCCTGCCAGGCTCTGACGTCGACCCGACCCTCGATCTCGGCGATCACGCCATCGATGACGTCAGCGGAGGTCATCGCACGGGGCAAGGGCAGGGTGCACCGAGCTATGGAACGAGCCAGGGTGAAACTCGGGGAGGAGGCAATAGGCACCCGTACTCCGCCCCCGTCGATCCATGGGGGGAGTACGAGACCTTCCGGGGTGCGTACCAGGAGTAGGACTTCGAGGGTTTCGGCGTCGGTGTCGCGGACGTGGCCCTGCGCCACGCGTTCGTCGGCGTCGCCGACGCCGCCGGAGAGCCAGCCGATCAGGGGCACGCCCGGTTCGGCGACGGCGGCCAGCCGGAAGCTGTCGGCCTTCGACTCCTTGGTGGCGATCTCGTCGCGTTGCCGGGCCTCCGCGTCGACCATGGCGGGCTGCCAGGACTCGGGGCCGACCGGCGTGTCGCCGTAGGCGGTCTGGGTGATCGGTGCGATGTCGCGCGGCAGCCGCACCGGTTCGCCGTCCAGATAGGGCAGGAGAACGGCGGCGCTGCGCAGCAGGGTGGCCGGCTGGTAGACGCGTCGTGATCCACTGACCGGCTGGGGTGGTTCAACGCTCCAGTCAGCGCCGGTGATCCAGCAGGTCGCCTCGGTGAGCCGGGCGGGTCGGTCGGCGCGCGGGTGGCGGTGCAGCCGGCCGACGCGTTGCAGCACCAGGTCGACCGGGGCGAGGTCGGTGACGAGCAGGTCGAAGTCGATGTCGAGGGACTGCTCGGCGACCTGGCTGGCCACCACCACATGCCGGTGGGGGCGGTCGCCGCTGCTGCCCGGTGGACCGAAGGTGTCGCGCAGCCAGCGGTCCTTGGCGGCGCGGTCGACGGCCATGAAGCGGGAGTGCGCCACCGACACGGGGGTGTCCGGCCCCAGGGCCGTCCGTAGTGCGGCGGCGGTCTCCTGGACCCGGGCCACGGTGTTGCGGACGACGAGGGCGCACCCGCCGTCGGCGAGCCGGTCGCGGAGCAAGTCCACCAGTGCGGGCAGGTCGTCGGGTAGTCGCCGCAGTGTGACGTCGATGCCCCGTCCGGAGTCGCCGCAGCTGATGGCGGTGGCGCCGCGCTTGTCGGTGGAGACGGTGACCAGGGGGTATCGCAGATCGCCGCGCAGTGGGGCGTACGGGTCGATGCGTGGTGTGCCCCGGTCGCGCCAGGTCAGCGGCGGGGGTGTGCCGAGGCGGCCGTCGTCGTAGGCCTTCATCAGTTCGGCCCGTCGGTGTGCCGGCAGCGTCGCGGAGAGCACGACCACCGGTACGCCGTACGCGCCGAGCCATTGCAGCGCCCGGTCGAGGAACCGGCCCATGTAGACGTCGTAGGCGTGTGCCTCGTCGATGACGACGACCTTGCCGGCGAGGCCGAGGTGGCGCAGCACGAGGTGTTTGCTGCGCAGCGCGGCGAACAGTAGCTGGTCGACGGTGCCGACGACGAAGCTGGACAGCATCGTCCGCTTGGCTCCTGCCAGCCAGCGGTGCACACCGATGTCGGCGCCTCCGGCGTCCTCGCCGATGCTGCTGGGCAGCGACGTCGTCCGCAGGTCGTCGTAGTCGGGGTTGAGCGCGGCCTTGCCGTGGGCCAGCCGCACGTCACGGTCGCCCCGGCCCACCTGGGTGTCGGGCAGCCGGCGCAGCCAGGACAGCATCCGGCCGAACATGGCGTCGCTGGTGGCCCGGGTGGGCAGGGCCAGGTAGCAGCCGGATGCGCCGGTGCGGCGAGCCAGGATCTCCACCGCCGCCAGGGCCGCTTCGGTCTTGCCCTCCCCCATCGCCGCCTCGACGATCATCATGCCCGGTGTGGGCATGGTCTCGGCCAGGTCGGCGGCGGTGCGCTGCACCGGGCGTGGTGTCGCCCCCGCCGGCAGCGCGAACCGTGCCGTGAACAGCTCGTCGACGCTGGCCGGTGCGGCGGCGGGTCGCCATGGCACGGGCAGGTCCACCAGCTCCCACCCGGTGCGTAGCCGATCGGTGTCGCTGCCGGTGAGCAGGTAGGGGAAGTACTCCTCGTTGCTGGCGATCCAGTCGGCCATGATCACCAGGCCGGTGAGCAGGGCCTGCACGGGTTGGGAGACGGCGACATCGCGCCAGGCGGTGAACCGGTCTCCGGCGCCGGACCGGTGCGTCATCCAGGTCAGCAGTTCGTGCTGGACGGGCCGCCACGCGTCGCCGCCGAGCAGGTGGGGGCGCACCCGCACGTCGCGCAGGCCCATGTCGGTCGGCGGTACGCCGTGGTGCCCGCCGACGACCACGGCGTACGGGTGCGGGTCGGCCCAGTCCTGCTCGTGCAGCCAGTCGGCCAGCAGCACGTGCCCGGCGGTGGCGTGCGGTGCGTACCTGCGGTCGGCGGCGATCAGGTCCCGCTGGTAGCCGAGTCCGTGGTCACGCATCCGCTCCGCGAGGTTGTACGCCTGGTAGGCGAAGGCGGGGGTGGCCTTGCCGATGTCGTGGATGCCGGCGAGCCAGACGATCAGGGTGCGGGCGTCCGCTTCACCGGCGGGCAGCTCGTCGGCGATGCGGTGCCGGGCGGCGCGGCCCAGCCAGTGATCCCACAGGTGTCCGGCCACGTCGGCGGTGTCGGCCAGGTGTCGCCACAGCGGCAGCCATCCCACCGGGGAGGTGCCCCGGCGGTCGGTCTTGCCCCAGACCGTGCGTGCCGCCGCGCCCAGCGGTGGGGCGTCGGTGCTGACCCGGGCGTTCATCGGGCCACCGGCAGCAGCGGGCTCGGCGTGCCGCTGTGGGACAGGTAGAGCACGTCCCGGGCGCGGGTCAGCGCGACGAACAGCAGGCAGCGTTCCCGCTGGAGGTCCTGCCGGTGGGCGTGGGGATCCTCAGCGGCGGAGGTGAGCGCGTGTGGTGCCGGCAGCACGCCCGCGTCGAGCCCGACGACCGCGAGGCACTGGAACTCCAACCCCTTCATCCGGTGCATGGTGGCCACCCGCACCCCGTCGGTGCCGCGTTTGTCGTCGGCGACGGGGATGTGGGCGTCGCTCAGGATCCGGCCGACGGTCTTGACCAGTTGCCCGGTGCGCACGGCCACCCCGACCGCGTGCGGTTCGACGCCCTGGTCGAGCCAGGTGCCGACCCGCTCGATGAGCGCCTCGCACTCGCCGTCGCGGCTGACGTGCGCGGCGAGTTGGGGTGTCCCGCCACGGGTGACCGAGCGGTAGCCCCGCAGGGTGTCGTCCTGCCCGTCGAGCCCGATGGTGGGGTCACCGCCGAGGACCTTGACCGACAGGTCGAGGATCTCGTGGGTGGTCCGGTAGTTGACGCTGAGCCGGCGGGTGCGGCCCCGGACCTCGATGCCGAGGTGGGCCAGGGACACGTGGCTGTCGTAGATGCGCTGGTACGGGTCGGCGAGCAGGAACATGTCGTTGGGGCCGGGTGCCACCAGCGCCCGCAGCAGCCGCCACTGTGCCGGGTGCAGATCCTGCCCTTCGTCGACGACGACGTGCCGATACGGTGCCGGTGCGTGGCGGGCGATGGCGGCGGCATCGTCGGCGAGTTGGGTGTGGGTGCGCAGGCGTCGTTTGGCCAGCTCGCCGGTGACCGTCTCGATGACGGTCCACACCTGGTCGCGCTGCGCGGCGCGTAGGCCGGCGCCGCGTCCCCGGCGGGTCGCCTCGCGGTACGCCTCCCGGGTGGTCACCTGCTGGGCCAGCACCACCTGCTCCCACTCGTGGCGCAGGAAGGCAGGGCTGAACGTAGTGACTTGGCCGGCACGGTTGAGGTAGGTCGGGCCGGCCTTCGCCGCGGCCTCCCACAGCTGGTCGACGATCTCGGCGTCGGCGACGGTGACCCGGCCGCTGCCTCGGGTGACGATCTCGTAGGCGAGCTTGTCGACGCTGATCACGTCGATGCGGGCGCGTACCGCCGGGTCGTCGGTGAGCCGGTAGAGCTGTCGGGCGAGGGCCTCGGCGAGGGCGCGGGTGAACGTGGTGAGCAGGACCTTCTCACCGTCCGGTAGTCGCCGGGCGAGGAACACCGCCCGGTGCAGGCCGGTCACGGTCTTTCCGGTGCCGGCGCTGCCGGTGACCAGCGCCGGTCCGCTGTAGGTGTCGCGGTATGCCACGTCCCGCTGGGTCGGGTGCAGGAAGGTGCGCCACACGTCGAACGGGTGGGCGAGGATGGCCGCGAGTTCCACCGGACCTGAGACGAAGGCGATCCGCTCGGGGGTGCGTCGCGCCGCGGTCAGCAGGTCGTCGGTGTCCACCCCGGACACCGTCCGGTCGGCCAGCTCCGCCCAGACCTCCTCGACGGACAGACCGCTGGCCAGGCCCAGCAGCACGTCGAGTTGGCTTTCCGGCAGGCGTCCGGCCAGGCTTTCGAGTTGCTTGTCGGTGGTGATGACGCGCAGCAGCGGCAGCAGGTCCTCGTCCACACCGAGCCGGGTGAGGTCCGCGATCGAGACGTGGGTGAACAGTCCGGCACTCGCCGGTGCCGGTTCGGCGCGGGTGAACTCCTCGATGCCGACCTGGTCCCGCATCTCCAGCACCCCGAGGGTCTGGTTGACGGTGAATCGGCGGCTCACCGCGAAGGCGATGGCGTCGTCGTGGGGCAGGACGTCGAGCAGCGCGTACCTGTCCTCACCGAGCGCGAGCACCACCCCCCGGTAGAACTGGTCGATCCGGATGGTGCGGATGTTCGGGTCGCGCGCACCGGTCAGCTTCTCCAGGTGCAGGCCCGCGTGGGTGTGCTCGGCGAACTTGCCGATGGCGGCGTCGACGGCGCGCTGCACCCGCCGTTGCAGCCGGGCGTAGGCGGGCAGGAAGCCCCGGCCGATGGCCAACTCAGCCATACATCCCCCGATGACGGGCACCCTGGGCGCGGCCAGGAGCGGAATGGACGAACTGTCGCGCGCCGGACACGACCGGCGGCCTGGTTCACGCAGCATGGACGGCGGCACCGAGCTCACCGCCACGCATCGAGCCCATGATGCACCTTGTGAACTATGCTTGCAAGGGTCCTTCTGTGGGCAATGTTCACCAGAGTGGATGCGGCGTGCCGAACGGATGTGTCCGACGGTGACCGCTTCGGTCGTTATGCTGAGCCCCGTGGTGCCTAGCACGAGCCTCAAGGACCGCTATCGGCTGGCCCGATACCCGTTGGCCCATAAGGGAATGAGCGAGGTCTGGCCGGCCCACGACGCACTGCTCGACCGGCCGGTGATCGTCAAGTTCGTCGCTGCCACGGACCTGGATCTGGTCCGCCGCTTCCGCCGCGAGGCACTGCTCACCGCCCGCCTCGACCACCCCGGCGTACCCGCCGTCTACGACCTCGGCGAACACGCCGGCCACCCCTACTCGGTCCTTCAAAAGATCAACGGTGTCGCCCTGTCGGACCTGGTCGCCGAACACGGTCCACTCCCGATCGGCTGGGTGGCCGCCATCGGCGCCCAGATCAGCAGCGTCCTGCTCGCCGCCCAACAACTCGGACTCGTGCACCGCGACATCAAGCCCAGCAACGCCATGCTGGAGCCGAGCGGCGCGGTGAAGGTGCTCGACTTCGGCCTGGCCGCGATCCCCGACGACGACCGCTACTCCCGCATCACCCAGAGCGGGCAGGCGCTCGGCACGATCGGCTACATGGCACCGGAGCAGATCCTCGGCCAGCCGACCGACCACCGCGCCGACCTGTACGGCCTGGGAGCTACCCTGTTCGACCTGCTCACCGGCAGCCCACCCTTCGACGACCTGACCACCATGACCACCGTGCGGCAGCAGGTGGCCGCCACCCCGCCCCGACCCGCCACGCTGCGACCCGAAACCCCTGCGGCGCTCGACGACCTGGTGCACGCGCTGCTGGCGCCCACCCCCGACGACCGGCCAGACAGCGCCGCCGACGTCTACCGCGTGCTGGCCCCGCTGGCTGCGAACCTGCCGCCGATTCCGGGTGTGCTGGACGAGTCCGTCACCGCCGTTCAGGCGTACGCCGCGATCGTCGGGCGCACCCCGCCGCACCACGGGGCCACCGTCGCACCGGTCCGCGAGCCGTCCGATGTGGAGCTGGAGCAGGCTGTCCGGCAGGCCGAGCAGATGCAGGCCGCGGGCGAGTTCCGCGCCGCCGCCCGGCAGTGGCGGCGGCTCGCCGAGCACCGGGCCCGCCAGCACGGCGACGACGATCCCCAGGTGTTCGATCTTCGTCTGCGTGCCGCGCGTACCCATCTGGCGCTCGGCGAGCACGACCGGGCGGTACGACAGCTCACGACCCTGCTGGAGGGCCGGGAGCGGGTGGACGGGCCGGAGCACCCGGCCGTGCGGGAGCTACGCGAGGAAATCGCCCGGCTCAGCGCGGAACGAGCCGGCTCGCTTCCGCTGCCGCAGCAGTACGCACCAGACGCGGATCGCTGAACAGCCGGGGCAGCAGCGCTGCCTTCTGCTCGGCGAACCGGCGACCCCCGTAACGGAAGATCTGGGCGCAGTTCTGCCCGCGCGTCTCGGTCGTCATCGCCCGCGCCGCCAGCGGCGAGTACATCGTGCTGTGCGTCAACCAGGCCGCCTCCTCGCCGTGCCTGTCGAATCCCCGGCCGCTCCCCGCGTGCCCGAACACGTCATGGACCGCGCGGAACATGTCGTTCTCCCCGTCACTGAGGTACGGGTGGGGGTTGCCGCTGGCCGCACTGGCGAACACCTTCAACCGGCGCTGCCACACGTCGTCGATCATCGACTCGACGTCGGGATACGGGTCCTCGTCGACGATGCGCACCGTCACACCCAGGCCACCGAACTCCGCCCGCCCCACCAGAAGGTGGTACTGCTGGACGGTCTCCCGACAGAAGGCCGCGTAGGCGGCGTAGGCCCGCTCGTCACCCTGCGGGGCCGCCACGTACGCGTCGGCGATGGCCGCGCCGACGACGGGGTCAAGGCGCACTCGCGCGTACGCCTGGGACGGCGTGCCGGGAGCGTAGCGCCGCGCGCCGCGACAGACGTACGCGACCGGCGGGAAGCACGGGGACGCAACAGGTGACAGCGTCGGTTCGCGCAAGGGTGTTCATGGTCCTCCTCAGGTCGACGGGATTCGGCAGGTGCGGATAAGCGCGGGTCAGCGCGGCGTCGCGCTGTCCCGCGCCGGCTGCGGGTAGGCGCCATCGCGCGTCTCGGTGCGCTGCTCGCGACGGAGCAGCTCGCCGAGAATCCGGATCTCGGAGGCGCGACGGGCCTGGCAGAGCTGGGCGATCTTTCCAACGGTGGTGCTGCGCCCACGACGTGGCATGGGAAACCTCCCCGAGGTTGTGAACTGATCGACCGGAACTGTAGCGGCTGTGAACCGGGTACACAATCCCGATCACTATGCTAACGTTCACGCGTGACAACAGAGCCGACGCTGGCCCCGAGCGAGACCACCCTGACCGCCAGCGGCATCGCCCGACTGGCCAACGTCGGCCGAGCCGCGGTGAGCAACTGGCGACGGCGCTACGCCGACTTCCCGACACCCGTCGGCGGCACACCGGCGAGCCCGTCCTTCGACGCCGGCGAGGTGGAGCACTGGCTACGCCGACACGGCCGGCTGCACCAGGCCGGCACCGACGAGTGGGCCTGGCGGCACATCGAGAGCTACCAGCCCGCGGCCCAGATCAGCGACGCGCTCGGCATCGCCGGCGCGCTCCTGCTCGTCCGCGCCGACCAGGCCCCCGCCCCCGACGCCGGCCTGCCCACACCCCGGCAGCTCATCACCCGGCTGCGCGCCCTCGACCCCGATCTGGCCACAATGGTCGACCCGCTGCTGCCGAAACAGTGGAGCATGCAGCTCAGCACCCTGCTGGGCACCGTCGACCAACTCGGTGCCGAACAGGACCCTGAGTCGGCCTTCGAGTACCTGCACCACCGCTACGTCTCCTCGGCCCACTCCATGTCCGGCCTGGCCGGGACACCGGACACCGTCGCCGAGGTGATGGTGGCCCTCGCCGGGCCGGGAGACGTCACCTTCGACTTCACCAGCGGCACCGGGTCGATCCTGCGGATGGCCGCCGACCAGGCCCTGACACGAGATACGGCAATCCGGTGCTACGCCCAGGAGATCAACCCGCAGTACGCCCTGATCACCATGCTGCGGCTGTGGCTGCTGCACCTGCGCGTCCGACGTAGCGTGCCCGACGCCGCGCCACCCGTCGTGCACGTCGGCGACAGCCTGCTCGCCGACGCACTGCCCGACCTGCGGGCCGACGTCGTCGTGGCGAACTTCCCCTTCGGCGTCCACGAATGGGGCCACGACCGGCTCGCCTACGACCCCCGCTGGTCCTACGGCCTGCCCCCACGTACCGAACCCGAACTCGCCTGGGTGCAGCACGCCCTCGCCCACCTGGCACCCGGCGGCACCGCCGTCGTCCTCATGCCCCCGGCCGCCGCATCGCGCCCCGCCGGCCGCCGCGTCCGCGCCGAACTGATCCGCCGTGGCGCGCTACGCGCCGTCGTCGCCCTACCCGCCGGACTCATGCCGCCCACCGGCATCGGACTGCACGTCTGGGTGCTCACCCAACCCGACCCACACCAGCCACCGGCCGGCGACCTGCTCGTGGTCGACACCACCGCCGCACCCGACCAGCCGCTGACCGACACCGTGGCCACCGCCTGGAGCGCCTACCGTTCACCCGCGTACGCCGAACTGCCCGGCGTCCACCGCACCGTGCCCGCCATCGACGTCCTCGACGACCAGGTCGACCTCACCCCGCAACGCCACCTCCCACACACCGGCGACCTCGCCGCCGACCCGGCGCAGGTCGTCGCCCGGCTCAGCGAATTCGACCACCTCCTCGACCAGCTACGACGCGGCCTGCCGGCAGTACGACAGACACCGGACACACCCCTGCGCGACGCCCCCCAGGCCGACGTCGCCGACCTCATCCGCTCCGGCAGCATCTCCGTACACCGCGCCACCGCACGCAGCCGATCGACAGGCGCTACCACCGCCACCGCCGTCGTCCTGACCGCCACCGACATCCTCTCCGGCAGCCCCGCCACCGGCACCACAACCCGCACCGCCGACGACGAACCCGGACCGGAGGTACACCCCGGCGACATCCTCGTCCCCATCATCGGCCGCAGAATCAACGCCCGGGTGGCCACCCCAGAACAGGTCGGCGCCGAACTCGGCCCCGGCGCCCAACTGATCCGCGTCGACACCACCCGCTTCGACCCGTGGTTCATCGCCGGCACCATCTCCCGCACCGACAACCTCCGCATCGCCGGCCGCGCCGCCAGCACCGGCAACGGGGCCATGCGCATCGACGTCCGACGACTGTCCATCCCGGTCGTAGCACTCGAACAACAGCACGCATACGGCCAAGCCTTCCGCCAACTCGTCGAATTCCGCGCCACCCTGGAGCGAGCATCAGCGACCGGAACCACACTCACCCGCGAGATCAGCGACGCCCTGACATCCGGCACCCTCGGCCTCACATCCTGATTCGACTGACCACGATGGAGCTGGGCGGTCAGGAAACCAGGAGCAACGACCAAGACTGGTCATCCCTGAGCAGCCGTCTGAACCGGCCGCGCCCGGTACGCTGCTCTCACCGCACCTCAGCACTGAGGCATCGCCCTTGCAACACAGTCCGCAAAGAGGCGATCTTGCGAAGCAAAGTGAATGAAATCGGAGTAGTTGATCTATAGCGCCGCAGGTCAAGAAGTCTGCTCCCCGCGCACGCGGGGGTGATCCCCGGACGCGACACACGCACCTCCACCGTCATTGCTGCTCCCCGCGCACGCGGGGGTGATCCCGTGCCCGGCCAGTCGCAGGACTCATCCGGCTCCTGCTCCCCGCGCACGCGGGGGTGATCCCGCGATCAGCGCGGTGACGGCTTTACCTGCGGCCTGCTCCCCGCGCACGCGGGGGTGATCCCGAGGAAGGCGGCCGGTCCCTGACGATTGACCGCTGCTCCCCGCGCACGCGGGGGTGATCCCATGACAGGTCACCCCTTTCCGAGGGCGAAGGTCTGCTCCCCGCGCACGCGGGGGTGATCCCTCGGCGGCACGCTTCGGCGACATCGGACGCAACTGCTCCCCGCGCACGCGGGGGTGATCCCTCCTACGCGCCATGCTCCGCCGCTTCAACGACCTGCTCCCCGCGCACGCGGGGGTGATCCCTGCTCCTTGATATAGGTGGAGCCGCCCAGGTTCTGCTCCCCGCGCACGCGGGGGTGATCCCGTGCCGATGAACTCGCGCAGGATCGGCCCACGCTGCTCCCCGCGCACGCGGGGGTGATCCCTCCCGGCCCTGGGTTTCCATGGCTGCCTTCAGCTGCTCCCCGCGCACGCGGGGGTGATCCCCGTACGGAAAGCGTGATGGCCAGGATCCTCTGCTGCTCCCCGCGCACGCGGGGGTGATCCAGCCTCCGCCGCGCGGAATCCGGTCATCTCATCCCCTGTTCCCCGCGCACGCGGGGGTGATCCCCACACGCCGCGCAGGAAGCCGTACGCGGGAATCTGCTCCCCGCGCACGCGCGGGGGTGATCCGGACCGCGTGCGGGACGGCCAGCCGACCCTCCTCTGCTCCCCGCGCACGCGGGGGTGATCCCGCTGTCGCCACGGCGGTGCAGTGGGCGTGGCACTGCTCCCCGCGCACGCGAGGGTGATCCCAGGTCGACCGCACCCCCGGCGGCGGTCTGCAGCCTGCTCCCCGCGCACGCGGGGGGATCCCTCGGCGCTGCACGTCACGATCCGAGCCCGTGCCTGCTCCCCGCGCACCCGGGTGATCCGGAGAAGGTGAAGACACATGACTCGGCCGGTAACTGCTCCCTGCGCCTACCGGATCCGGCGTCGAGTGCCGAGCCGCTGGCCTGTCACGGTCGGCGCTCGGTCGACTACCGTGAACGCTGGTGCGACACGTTCGTCCGTCCATGGGGGAGGAAGATTGCGGCACGGTCGGCGTTCGTCACTGACGCTGCAATTGTCGGTGCTTCTGCTCGCGGTGCTGCTTGAGGTGACGACGAGCCTGGCCACGGACGCGGCTGCCGGTTCCGGGTTGTTCGCCTGGGTGGAGGTGATCGCCGGGCCGGCGCTGATCGTGCTGCTGCTCGTGCTGGTCGGCGGTAATGCGCTGATTCTGTGGTGGGAGAACCCTCGTACACCGAAGTCGACCTGGGACGGTGGCCGTTCGCCCTATCCGGGGCTGTCGGCGTTCACCGAGCAGGATGCGGCGGTGTTCTTCGGCCGCGACGAGCTGGCTACGGATCTGGTCCGCCGCATGCACCTGCTCACCGCCGACATTGAGGCGCGTTTCGTCTGTGTCACCGGGGCTTCCGGGAGCGGGAAGTCGTCGCTGGTACACGCCGGTGTGGTGCCTCGGCTGCGGGGGCAGCGGTGGCAGCTGCTCGGTTCGCTGGCCCCGGCGGGCGAGCCTGTTGCCCGGCTCGCGGGGCTGGCAGCGACGTTGTCCGGTGGGCAGCGTCCGGTCGCGCTGCGCGAGATGTGGTCGGAGGCGGACGCGTTCGCCAAGGCGGTACGGGCGTGGCGGGCGAAGGTCGGCAACCGGCACGGTCGGGTGCTGCTGATCCTCGACCAGTTGGAGGAGCTGGTCACCCTGTCCGGCCCGGCGGAGCGGACCCTGTTCCTCGACCAGGTTGCCACGGCGCTCGACGCGGACCGCCGGCTGTGGGTGGTGGCGACGCTGCGCATCGAGTTCCTGGCCGAGCTGCTCGCCGGTGAGCACGCGCGACTGTTCGCCGCGCCTGTGGCGGTGGGCACCATGCGTCGCGGCGAGTTGGTGAGCGTTGTCGAGAAGCCGGCCCGGCTGGCGGGGATGAGTTTCGAGCCGGGGCTGGTCGACCGGATCGTCGAGGAGACCGGCACGCCGGACGCGTTGCCTCTGCTGGCGTACCTGTTGCAGGAGCTGTACCTGGCCGTTGGCGCCGGCAACGTGGTCACGAGGCAGCGGTACCAGGAGTCGGGCGGGGTGGCCGGGGCGCTGGCGCGGCAGGCGGACACCGTCCTGGCCGAGCTGCGTACCAGATACGACGTCGAGCCGATCCTGACCACCCTGCTGCGTCTGGTGTCGATGGACGGTGGCGAACCGACCCGACGTCGAGTGCCGCTGGCCGAGCTGTCGGCTCAGCAGCGGCGGATCGTGGACGTCTTCACCGACGCTCGGCTGCTGACCTCAGCCGCTGACGGCGACCCCTACGTGCAGGTGGCGCACGAGGCGCTGTTCCGGCAGTGGGCGCCGCTGCGTCAGGAGGTCGAGACGCGGGCCGAGCAACTGAAACGGCGTACCGAGTTGGAGCGGTGGGCAGCGGACTGGCAGCGCTCCGGCCGCAGCCCCGACTACCTGCTGACCGGCGATCGGCTGACGCTGGCCGGGCAGTGGCTGGAGGCGATGCGCTCGGCCGGGCAGGACAGCCCGACCGCGTACGCCTTGGTCGACGCGTCGCGTCGCCGCGACACCGCTTTCCTACGCCGCGTGTCGGAGTCCATCGGCCGCTACGCGCTGGCCAACGTCGACCGGTACCCGGAACTGGCCGTCCTGTTGACCACGGCCGCGTTGACGGAGTGTCCCACCACTCCCGCCGCCGCGCAGGCGCTGATGTCCGCGTTGGCGTTCAGCCACGTCGAGGCGGTGCTGCCCGGACACACCGATGCGGTCCGGGGCGTGGCCTGGTCACCCGACGCCAGCCTGGTCGCCACCGCGTCCCGCGACGGCACGGCACGGCTGTGGGACGCCACTACCGGCACCGTCGCCGCCGTGCTGCGCGGCCACACCGACATGGTCGAGGCCGTGGCCTTCTGTCCCGACTCCGCCCACGTCGCCACCGCGTCGCGTGACGCCACGGTACGGATCTGGGAGGTGGCCAGCGGTACCCTGGTCACGGTCCTGTCGTGCGGCGACTGCGTACGCGGGGTCGCGTTCTCTCCTGACGGCACCCGACTGGCCGCCACCAGCCGCGAAGGTCTCGTCCACCTGTGGGACACCGCCACCTGGACCACCCACGACACGCTGACCGGACACACCGGCGACGTGTGGGGCGTCCACTGGGCACCCGACTCGGCACGCCTGGTCACCGCCTCGCACGACCGTACGCTCATCGTCTGGGACGCCGCCACCGGCGGCCCGGCGGCGACGCTGCGCGGCCACCTCGAACTCGTCGAGGGCGTCGCCTACTCCCCGGACGGGCGGTGGCTCGCCAGCGGATCCGCCGACCACACGGTACGGATCTGGGACGCGGCCACGGGCACGCAGCACAGCGTCATCGGTGGACAACGCGACACCGTCTGGTCGGTGGCCTGGACACCAGACAGCCAGCAGGTCGCCTTCGCCACCGGCGACGGCACCATCCGCGTCTGGGACACCGACCGGCTGCGCGAAGTCGCCGAGCTGCGCGGTCACGAGCACACGGCCTGGTGCGTCGCGGTCAGCCCCGACGGTGCCCGAGTGCTCAGCGGCTCGGCCGACGCCACCGCCCGCATCTGGGCACTGCGCCCACGCGGCGCCGAACAGGTCCTCCTCTCCGGGCACCGCGCCGCCCTCACCGGGATGGCCATCGACGACCAGGGCCTCATCGTCACCGGGTCGGCGGACGGCACGATCCGCCGCTGGCACCGCAACGGACGCCGGCAGGGCACCATCCACCCGGTTGCAGCAGGGGTAACCGCGGTGGCCAGCCACAGAGACCGGCTAGCCGTGGCGGCGCAGGACGGCTCGCTGCGCCTGCTCGACAGCTGCGGCGAGACCGTCTTACGCACCGACGGCGTCGAGATCGAGTCCCTGGCCTTCTCGCCCGACGGATCGCGGCTCGCCGCAGGGGCGAAGGACAACACCATCCACCTCATCGACGTACACGCCGGCGCGGTCGTCGGCTTCCTGCGCGGCCACACCGACTGGATCGGCGCACTCGCCTGGTCACCCAGCGGGCGCTACCTCGCCTCCGGCTCCGACGACCGCACCATCCGCATCTGGGACATGGAAAACCCCGCCGCCGGCCGACTGCTCGCCGGCCACCAGAACTACGTCGACGGCGTCGCATGGGCAACCGACGAACGCCACCTCGCCAGCTGCTCCGCCGACTGGACCATCCGCATCTGGTCACCCACCGAGCCGGACGCGCCGGCCCGCGTCCTCACCGGCCACGATCGACGGGTACGCGCCGTCGCCTACTCCCCCGACGGCCGCTATCTCGCCTCCGGCGGTGACGACCGCACCGTACGTCGGTGGGACACCCAAACCGACGACGGCCAGTTGATCGGCGTCCACCGCGACCCGGTCACTTGCCTGGCCTGGCTCGCGGACGGGTCGCACGTGGTCACCGGCTCGGTTGACGCCACCGCCCGCATCTGGGTCGTCGACGTCGACCTGCCGACGCTGACCGACGCCGCGCGGGCTCGGGTGTTCCGGTCCCTCACCACGGACGAACGCCGCGCCCACCTGCTGCCCGTGACCGAAACTGGCTAGAGCACTTGCTCCACCGTGCGGACCTCCTCGTCGACGAGGAACTCCGCCGGATCCACACCGAGTTGCTCGCGTTGCGGCGACGCCCAGTAGGCGGCGTTCGCGTCCTCGAATGACTGGTCGCCGTCGTAGGAGATGACCCAGATGTGGGCATCGCGCTCGCGGTCCACCCACGACCCGTGCACCTCGAAACCGAACTCACGCCGCAACGGCACGACCAAGGTCTGCCACGCCCGCACCCACTCGTCCAACCGCCCCTGCCGCACGCTGTAGGTGCGGATCTGCACAGTCCTCACGGCGACTCCATCGTGTCCGGCAGCATCTTCCTGACGCTCGACACCGCCTGCGACGGCCGACCTCCTCGACTCGTTCAGCGGTAATCCTCACGATGACACCCGCTACGCTGAACCCCAACTCCCGCCACACAGCAACACCTCCACGAAGTGGACCTAGACGATCTTGGGAAGCAAAGTGAAGGAAAACGGCGTAATTGATCTCTAGCGCCCCAGGTCAGCAAGCCTGCTCCCCGCGCATGCGGGGGTGATCCCTCCATGGAGCGCAGCGATACCTCGCAGGCCCTCTGCTCCCCGCGCATGCGGGGGTGATCCCGACCCGCCCAACCTCATCCTCGGCGGCGGATTCTGCTCCCCGCGCATGCGGGGGTGATCCCAAGTACATGGCCCCCGGTGTCGACCCCGAATTCTGCTCCCCGCGCATGCGGGGGTGATCCCTCAGGCTTGAACCTGAGGCGGCCATGTTCCACCTGCTCCCCGCGCATGCGGGGGTGATCCCTGGTCCCATGTAAAGCTAGCCCCGGGTCCGGTCTGCTCCCCGCGCATGCAGGGGTGATCCCCGGATCGTGCATGTCGGGCTGCTCGCCGAGATCTGCTCCCCGCGCATGCGGGGGTGATCCTGAGCAGCCTCGGCCGGCAGCTGGCCGCCGTTCCTGCTCCCCGCGCATGCGGGGGTGATCCCGCGGGCAAGCGAATGAATGAGGACACGCGGTACTGCTCCCCGCGCATGGGGGGTGATCCCGATCTCCGCTCGTCGGCGCTTGAGTACATCGCCTGCTCCCCGCGCATGCGGGGGTGATCCCTGACCGGGCAGTGACCCTCCCAGAGTCACTGACTGCTCCCCGCGCATGCGGGGGTGATCCCGCCGAACAGACCGCCGCTTGTACTGTTGGTGTCTGCTCCCCGCGCATGCGGGGGTGATCCCAATCTTGGTTTGGGGCTGACGTCCCCCCGGGTCTGCTCCCCGCGCATGCGGGGGTGATCCCGCGCAGGCGGCGCGGATCGTCGCGGGCAGGGTCTGCTCCCCGCGCATGCGGGGGTGATCCCCACCGATGGCGTGTTCGGGGCACCCACCGACCCTGCTCCCCGCGCATGCGGGGGTGATCCCGGCACGACGATCACGGTCCCGGCCGTTGTCGTCTGCTCCCCGCGCATGCGGGGGTGATCCCTTTCTCGTCAACTCGACCACCGGGGCCATCTACTGCTCCCCGCGCATGCGGGGGTGATCCCCGGGTCACCGCGGTGGACCCGCCCGCGCTCAACTGCTCCCCGCGCATGCGGGGGTGATCCCCGGGCCACCGGCAAGCCGTACGCCGACGACGTCTGCTCCCCGCGCATGCGGGGGTGATCCCCACGGCCTCAGCTCGACCGCCAGCGTCACCCACTGCTCCCCGCGCATGCGGGGGGCGATCCGGTGCCCAGGTGTGTCTGGGCCTGGGCCGCCGTCTGCTCCCCGCGCATGCGGGGGTGATCCCCCGCGATACCGACTGTCAGGACGCGGCTCACCCTGCTCCCTGCGCATGCGGGGGTGATCCCGGGAAGCGGTCATCCGGCCCGGCCATCGTGGCCTGCTCTCCGCGCATGCGGGGGTGATCCGATGGTGCAAATGCTCGCCGTCCCGGCCGAGGCCTGCTCCCCGCGGATGCGGGGGTGATCCCTTCGGCAGCACGAACGGTGTCGCGTCGGTCAGGTGTTCCCCGCGCATGCGGGGGTGATCGCGCCATGTCTACGTTCAACCAGCATTCTGGACTGCTCACCGCGCACGCGAGGGTGATTCCGGCACCGGAAGAACGCCACGGTCGAGGCCGGGCTGCTTCCCGCGCACGCGAGGGTGATCCCGAGGCGCCGGCGGAGGACGCGGTCCCGGCCCCGGTCGCCGATGTTCGGGCACGCGCTGTATAGGCGATCACACGACAGCGAAGTGCCCTGGCCTGTCTAAACGCCAGGGCACTTCATGTTGAGGTACTGCGTCAGACGAGCTGCGGCATCCGTCGTGCAGCTTCGGCGATAAGCGACGGCAGCTCCTTAGGGGCGGCGAGGCCCGCAATCTCGGTCACGTCGAACCAGGCGGCGTTGCCGACCTCTTCAAGTTGCGCGTTGAGGGTGTCGTTGTAAGTGCGGCAGATGTAGACGAAGTCGATGTGGCGGTGGGGGCCGACTTTGCGGTCTTCAATGTCCATTTCGATGATCGCGAAGGGTGGGGGGATGCTGCGTACGGCAGGGTGGGTGAACGGCTCGGGTGCGAGGATTTCTGCTTCGACGCCGGTTTCTTCTACGACTTCGCGGAGGGCGGCTTCGGCGGGGTCTTCGTTGGGGTCGACGTGTCCGCCGGGGTACAGCCACAGTCCGATCTTGTTGTGGTGCACGAGGAGGACCTGTCCGCTGCTGTTGAAGACGATCGCTGAGCTGGTGAAGTGCCGGATCATGCTGCGGTTTCTCCCTGGGCGATTCGGGCGGTTTGGTCGGCGATCCACGCTAGCGTCGCCTCTGGTAGTTGGGGGTGAACGGGGAGTTGGATGGTGGCCGTGGCGAGGTGTTCGGCGTTGGGGCAGGCCGTGGCGTAGGGCTGGAATAGGGGTTGGTGGTAGAGGGGCTGGTAGCGCCACCGGATCGAGTCTGGGGGTAGCCCTGCGCGGTGGAAGGCGTCGGCGATCTCGGTCTGGCGGGCGGTCGCGATGAGGACCAGGTTGTAGTAGTTGGGTTTGTCCTGCACGCCGTAGGGCAGTTCGCGCAACAGTCCTCCGGCGGGGAGGGCGGTGAGGATGCGTTCGGCGTTGCGGCGGCGCTGGGCCAGTTGCGCGTCGAGGCGGGCCAGCCGACGCAGGCCGATGGCGGCCAGTGGTCCGGCGAGTTTGTAGTTGACGCCGTGGCCGCCGCGTAGGTGGCCGAGGTGGGTGTAGTGGTCGATGCGGTCGGCGAGGTCGTGGTCGTTGGTCAGGACGAAGCCGCCTTCGCCGGTGGACAGGAGTTTGCGGTCGTGGGTGGAGAAGCAGCCGGCATGGCCGAGGGTGCCGGCGTGCTGGTTGGCGATGCGGGTGCCGTGGGCCTGCGCGGAGTCTTCGATGACGGGCACGCCCGCGTCGGCGAGCAGGCCGGTGATGGCCCGTTCGTCGTTCGGGTAACCCCATAGAGGCAGCGTGATCACAGCGCGGGTGCGGGCTGTGAGTTTCCGTTCAACGTCGGTGGGGTCCAGGGCCAGGGAGTTCGGGAGTGTGTCCACCAGGACGGGGGTGGCGCCGCAGGTGAGGATCGGCATCGCGGTGGGCAGTGGGGCGGTAGCGGGGACGAGCACCTCGGTTCCGGGGCGGACGTCGAACGCGACGAGCGCGGCGTGGAGGGCTGAGGTGCCGGAGTTGACGGCGATGGCGCGTGCGGCCCCGAAGCGGGCGGCGAGGGCACGCTCGTAGAGTGGCAGCACTTGGGCGCCGCCGGAGAGGCGGCCGTCGTCGAGGACGGCGCGGATCTCGTCCAGTTCTCCGCAGGGTGGTGGCGAGTACCGGTCATCGACCGGGTGGTCCAGGTCGTAGGCGGTGTCAGTGGTCATAGGTGAGCACCACCTTGATCGTCTCCTCGGGCCGGGTGTCGATAAGGCCGTACGCGGTGTGCGCGTCGGCGAACGGGATGCGGTGGGTGATGAGCCCGTCGACACGGACGTGTCCGTCGGTGACGAGCTGTCGGGCGGTGGCGCTGAGCCGCGGAAGGTCCCAGGCGGGGTGGGTGCGTTGGGGGCAGCCGTTCACGGTCATGGAGGAGACGAGGGTGATGCGGTTGCGGTGGTATTCCTCGCCGAGCCGCAGGCCGCCTTGGTCGCCGTGGTAGGAGGCGACGGTGGAGACCGTCGCGCCGACGCGGACGCAGCGGATGGCCTCGTGGAGCCCGGCGTAGGAGCCGGATGCCTCGATGGCCACGTCAGCTCCGGCAGGGCCGGTCAGCTTGCGGACCAGATGGGCGACGTCGGCTTCGGTGTCGGTGTGCATGGCGGTCATGCCGAGTGATTCGGCGGCTTCCAGGCGTATGGGGTAGCGGTCGATGCCGATGACGCGGCGTGCGCCGGCCAGGTGCGCGAGTTGCCCGGCGATCAGGCCGACGGTGCCGAGGCCGACGATGACGGCGGTGTCGCCGATGTGGATGTTGGCGTCGTGGACGCCGCCGAGCGCGACGCGGGTGAGGATGAAGAACACGGCCCGTTCCGGGTCGATGCCGGCAGGTAGGCGACCTGCCTCGGCGGTGTCGATGCGGACGACGTGGCCGGTGGCGTGTGGGCGGTCCAGCGCTACCAGGTCCCCGACGGCGATCCGGTCACGGGCGGCGCTGCCAACCGCTGTGACGCGGGCGATGGTCTCGTAGCCGGGTGCTACTGGGTAGTCCCGTCCCGGTTCGCTAGTGAACAGGCGTTGCTCGGGCAGCCAGGAGCGGTGCAGGGCAGCGGCCGAGCCTCGCACCCAGGCCATTTCGGTGCCGTGGCTGATGCCGGACACGACGGCTTGGGCGTACACGTCGGTCGGGCCGAGCGGCGGAAGGTTCTCCGAGATCAGCTCGACGTTGCCGGGGCCGGTGATCATCAGGCGTGTGGTGGGCGGGCACACGGCGATGCCCTGGTGTGCGAGAGCGGGTTGGGTCACGGCTTCTCCGATCCGGTGAGTTGGGCGATCAGCTCGTTGAGGTCCGCGTCGTTGAGGGCGTCGAACGTGCTGCCGTCGCGGTGGATGACGTGAGGGGTGAAGGCGCGCTGGAACGCCTCGTTGAGGGCGGCGAGATCGGCTTCGGACACGGCGGTCTCCATGTCTCGGCCTCGCTGCTTGACGCGGTGCAACAGCGTCGAAGGGGGCGCGGTCAACCCGATCACCACATCGGGGCTCGGACTGTCGGTGGACCAGATGCCGCAGGTCCGCGCGACACGGCACGCGTCGGCGGCGGGCAGCGTTTCGGCGGCGAAGATGCGTTGCTGCACCATCGCCCAATCGGCGACAACCCGACCACCAGCCCGGGTGATCATCTCAATCTGACGCAGCTGCGCGACCCGCAGGGCGATGAAGGTGAGTTCCACCTTCAAAGTGAGATCATCGCGGGCGCGCTCGGCCTCGGCGTACAGCTGCGGCAGGTAGGGGTTGTCGGCGAACGGATCGAGCATCAGCGTCGCGTCCAGCCGGGCGGCCAGGCGACTGGCGAGCGTGGTCTTTCCGACTCCAGTAGGGCCAGTGATCGCGATGAACAACGGGATCCCCTTCAACGCGGGATGTCAGCGATGCGGCCGGATCGGGCCGGGGCTGACGGCGGGGGTGGTGGACGTAGCCGGTGGCCACGGAATGTCGCCTCGCCTCCGCGAGCGTCGGTGTCGTGGTCAGGGCGTGGTGGTGAAGTCGGCCGGGTAAGGGGTGCGAGGGCGTGGGATGGGTGTCGCGATGGCGGTGGCGAGGTCGGCGGCGAGCGCGTCGATCTGGCCTCGGGTGATGCCGGGCATGCAGATGAGGTGGCTGACCGTGCCGTCGGTGGCGAGTAGCCACTTGGCGCGTACCGGCTCGGGTGGGGTGGGTAGGACGACGGTGAAGGCGTGCGGCCACCGCCAGGCGGTCCAGCCGGTCGCGCGGATCTGTTCGACGGCGTACGCGGCGGTGCTGCGGGCTTCGGCGGCCCGCCACCGGTGCCCTTCGCGGCCGTGCAGGGCGATGGCGTGCCACAGCAGGGCGGCGGCCAGCCCGCAGCGGGAGCCGGTGATGGTGGTGTCGGTAGCGGCGGTGTAGGCCACCTGCGGCCGGGCTGGTGTGCGGATGCTGTCGCGGATGAGCACCACTCCGCAGGGGGTGGGGACACCGAGGAACTTGTGGCCGCTGATCGCGATGGAGCCGATGCCGCCGGCATCATCCAGGCGTAGCTGTCCGTCGAGGGCGAGCGGGATGCCGGACAGGGCGGCATCGACGTGCAGATGCCCGGTCATGCCGTACTCGCTAAGGATCGCGCGGATGCGGGTGGTGTCGTCCACGGCTTCGGTCATGGTGGTGCCGGCCGTGGCGACCACGATCGCCGGCCACCGTCGCCGTTTCCGTAGCTGTGCGGCGAGGTCGTCGTAGCACATCTCCCCGTCCGGGCGGGCCGCTACGACCACCTTGTAGGCGCCGAGCATGTCGATGATCTTCGGTACGGAGTAGTGGGCGGCGGTGGAGTAGTAGATGCGGGCGGTCGGCCAGCGGCGGTAGGCGGCGTGCAGGGCGGACAGGTTGCCCTCGGTGCCGCCGGTGGTGACATAACCCCACCGATCGCCGACCGGCATGCCGAGCAGCTCGGCGACCCAGGCGATGACCGCCTGTTCCAGGACCCGCGTGTGGGCTACTCCTCCGGTGTCGCTGGGGTCGCCGATGTTGTTCCACAGCCGGTGGCTGAGGCGGGTCATGACGGCGGTGTGGTCGAGGTCGACGGCGCCCGGGTAGCCGATACTCGTCGCCGCGGCGGCGTCGGCGGTGTGGATGAGGTGGTCGAGGACGGCGGTGACGTCGATCGGGGTCCGGCTGAGGTCCGCGGCGACGGCCAGGTCGAAGGTGTGGGTGTGGGTCACGTTGCCGGCCCTCGGTCGAGGTGGGCGGCGAGGGTGTGGTGCAGGGCGGTGAGGTGCCGCCACACCTCGCGGGTGGTGTGGTCGCCCTGCTCGGTCAGGGTGGCGTGCGGGTTGTGCCAGTGGGCGGGCCGGTCCGCATCGAGGGGTTTGCTGCTGCGGATGCCGTCGTAGTGCAACGGGGCGTGCGGGTTACGGTCGATGTCGATGGCAGTGCCGTCGGTCAGCAACAGGTAGCAGCGGCCCTTGAGGTCGAAGGCTGACCTACGGTGGCCGGTGGCGGACGGCTCCCGCAGGGTGCGGGCGAGCTGATACCAGCGGCCGTCGTCGGAATCGAGGGTGCTCACCCCGACACCGACGTAGACGGCGTCGGGGCCGAGGGCCATGTCACCGCCGTTGACCATAGACCGCTCCGGCCCGAGTGGATGCCACCCACGGCCGGTGGCGGTCGCGTGGGCGATGTTGGTCGCGGCGATCCTGGTCAGGTCGGCGAGCATCCGGGGCAGGTCGTCGGACTCGGGTGCGGACAGGAACAGCCGCCACGCGGTGTGCAGCCGGTACCCCTGCGGCTCGGTCGCGGCCGGGGAGGTGAAGAACAGCATGACGGCGTGCGGGCCGAGGGCGTGCCGTGTGCCGTAGCGCTGGTCGGCTTCGATCAGGTGCCCGGAGTTGAGCCGCTTGGACCGGAACACCACCTGCTTGCGCAGGTCCGCCCACCGCGCGTTGGCTCGGCGAACCGCCTCGTCGTTCGGTTCGTCCACAGGCGGGGGCGGGGGCGGGGGTGGGGGCGGCGGCGGGAGTGACGGGTCCGGTGGGCGTTGATAGCCGGCGGGGCGGGGACCGTAGCCGGGCTGCGGCTCATACCCGCCGGCAGGCCGCAGGTCGGCGGTCGACTCCCGCCGCCATCCGGGGTGCAGCGGATCTGGCGGACCGTAGGGTCCGGCCGGTCGTCGTGCGTAGGTCATCATCGTCGCCCCCTTGTCAGATCGAGACGTGGATGGCGTCGGGAACGGCGTTCGTGGCCGGTGTGCCGCGCCCGATACCGGCATAGACGTCCGGCCGGGCCTGGCGCAGGTGCGCGGCCCACATCCCGCCCACAGCTGCGGCAGCACCGACGATCGCGGGTAGCAGCAGCGGGAACAACGACCCGGGCGCGGCACCCAGCAGCGGCCCGACGTTGCCGACCATCGCCACCAGCACCACCGACCCGGCGAACACACCCATCACCGGCGCGACCCGCCACTGCCACGCCCCGGCCCGCTCACCCCGGACTCGGTCCGGGGCGGCCAGCGCGGCCACTGACGCGGCCAGCAGCAGACACAGCAACCCCAGCGCGCCCAGGCTCGACAGCCAGGTGAACATCTGCGTGACCGGGTCGGCCCCGGCCACCGCGAACCCGGCCACCACCACCGAGGCTACGACCGTCTGCGCCACCGAACCGCCGCGCGGCGCGGTGACCCGCGTGCCGCTGTCCGCGCCCGCGAGGCCGGTGGGCAGCACTCCTTCCCGTGCCATGGCGAACACATAGCGTGCGATCACCGAGTGAAAAGACAGCTTCGAGGTGACGATCGCGAAGATCAACACCACGCCCGCCACGGCCACCCACCCGCTGCCGAGCCGTCCGAGGATCACCGACGTCAGGTCACTGTCCGGCTGGGCGGCCAGCTCGGCGACGGCGTACGGACCGACCGCCACCCCCATCGCCCACGCCGCAGCCGCATACACCCCACCGAGCACGAGCGCCCCGACGATCGTGGCCCGGCCGACCGCACGCCGATCAACGGCTTCCTCCACGAAGGAGCCGGGCGCGTCGATGCCGGTGAACGCCGCCACGCAGAACGCGACCGCCCCACCCACACCTCCGACCATCAACCCGGAGGCGTCGAAGCCCACCCACGACAGGCCACCGTCTGCCGGCCGTCCCACACCTGCCACCACGAACACCGCGACGACCAGCAACGACACCGCCAACACCACCGCCAGGGCCCGGGTCGACAGCACGATCGCCCGTACTCCCACCACCCCGACCAGGGCCACGGCGATACCCGCCCACACCCACCAGGACCCGCCCAACTGGGCGGCGAGGGTCGCCCCGAGCAGGCCGTACAGGCTGATCTGGATCGCGTTGTAGGCCAGCAGAGCCACCACGCCGCCGGCCACACCCCAACCCCGGCCAAGCCCCTGGGCGAGGATGCCGTAATAGGCGGCCGGATGCCCGACCTGGCGGGCCATCGCCGTGTACCCCACCGCCAGCACCGCCACCACGCCCGCCACCAGCACAAACGTCAACGGCACCGCGATCACACCCGTGGTCGCGTAGATCGCGGGGATACCGCCGGCGAGGACCACCATCGGGGCCGACGCCGCCGCTCCGAACACCCACAACCCGACCGGTGTCAGCGTCCGGCGCGCCAGCGCCACCTGCACCTGCGCCGTCACCGTGACTCCCCCCGCCCCGGCTGGTTCGGGCACCACGAGTTGCGGCAGCCGTCCACCGGGTGTTGGTTCACGTCGGCGGCGGTGGCCGGCACGATGGACACCGCCGCTGGCCGCACTGGGCCGTGATGCCAGTAGCTCTTGTCGCGGGCGAGGTTCCGCTGCGCGGTGTCCTTGACGGCCGTGAACCCGAACAGGTCATGCTCACCGCCGGGCCAGTCACGACGGATCGCGTAACCCCACAGGTACTCCGTCGAGGTGCCGCCTCCCGTCTCCGGGACGGCACCGGCGGCACTCGAAACGCCAAGGCGCATGGCCCACCACCTGACAGGCCGCCGTCGCCGGGCGTACATAGCGGCGGGACGGCTGGTCATGGTCAGCATTAGCAGAACCCTCCTGTCGAAAATTGGGTACGACGCACTGCCCCGCTGGGCGAACAGACGACGCGCCAGCAGGTGAACGAGGTGATGTCAGAACACGTGGATCACGGGGAACGCGGTGCTGCCGCCAGCCTCACCGCGCCGCGAAACGGCATCGCGGTGCGCTGAACACGGACCCGTCGCGGCAGCCCATCTCCGCCCGCCTCGTCCGGCTGTCCAGGGCGCACGGGTTGCCGCCACATCCGCCACAGCGCCGGACCACCCGGCTGAAGCAGAATCGGTGACCGAGGCTCGTAGCCCAGCCCGGCGAGCAGCCCCTCCCGAGGGCGGTCGGTGCTCACCTCCGCATACGACGGCAACTGCTCCGCGTCGAGCAGGCGGTGGTGGCGGGCCAGCAACGCCGCACCCACACCCGTCTGCCGCCGGCCGGGAGTCACCGCCAGGTGCGCGAGGTAGTGATGCGCGGTGTACGGGTGCACCGCGTCGACGTACGCGTGCAGCAGACCGAACCGGGCAGCGTGCACACCGAGCATCCGATGCAGGTCATACATCCACGCCGCCGACGGCGGCGGAGGCACCAGCCGCGAGTACCAGACCGCTACACCGGCAAGGTCATCGGTCGTGTCGACCATGCCCTGGGCCAACCCCTGCGCCACGACAAGCTGCGCGTACCGCCGCACGACCCTCGGCCGTTCGATCGGATCGGACACCAGCCAGGCACTCAACCGGCTGGTCAACAACGCGTCGGCCACAAGCGCCGACAATCCCTCAGCATCGTCATCCGTCGCGCGACGGACACCAGAGTTCATCAATCGCATGACAGCTCCCCCGAAGATCCTTGAACACCCTCGCCTTCCGCGTCGTCGTCCCGGACCGCCAGCGGTCCGCGCGACGCGGCCCGCTGACGGCTCATCCACACCGCCGAATCGAGGGCCCGGTCGAAGGTGGTAGCCAGGTGCAGGCGGTCACCGGCGACGCCGGTCAGCGGCAGCCGCTGGCGGGCAGCTTTGATCATCTGCGGTGGGCCGCAGACGTAGATAGCCTGGCCGCTCCGGTAGTGATACAGCGCCACGCTCAGCACGTCGCCCTGCGCGGCAGGCTCGACGTCACGATCGTCGGAGAACGCCAACACCACGGTCAACCAGTCGCGATGCGCGGACGCGAGCTTGTCCAACGCCACCGCGTCATACAGGTCGAGCAGAGTGCGTGATCCGACCACCAAGGTCACCCGCTGCCCGGTCGGTGCTGCCGCCGCCTGCTCCACCAACGCCCGCAACGGAGCAAGCCCCGTCCCACCAGCCACCAACAGCAGATCAGCTCCCGCTGAATCCGCCAGCGACAACCCGAGATCGCATGCCGGCCCCAACCACAGCAGCTCCCCCGCCGCAACCTGATCCACCAGCACCGGCGACACCGCGCCATCCGCCACCGACCGGACGTGGAACTCCACCGTCCCATCCGGACGAGGAGCATTCGCTGGCGACAACCACCGCCACACCCCCGGCACGCGAGGCGTACACACCGGCAACGCCTGACCAGGCAGAAACCGCAACCGCCGCATCGGCCGTACCGTCAACACCGCCACACCGTCGGACCATGAGTCCCGAGCCTCAACCTCACCGACCGCGACCTGAGGCCCATCCCCCACCATATCCGCCGCCCGCTCCGCCAACCGAAACGCACGCCGACAACCCCGATCCCACGCGACGGCAAGAGCTGCGTCCCACCTGTCATCTCCGAACCGACGCACCGTATCCACCATCGCCGCTGCGACACAGGTGCCGTGGTACGGCTGAAGACCAAACCGTCGGTACATTCGACCCAGAACCGCAAGCGCGGCCCGCCTCCCCGACGGATCGCCCGTCCCAGCAACAAGCTGCGAAAACGTCGAGAAGAACATCGGCGCCAAGCCCGACGGAAGAAAGCGCACGCTTCGGTCCTCAAGGTGAGACCAGAAGTAGTCGGCCGCACGATCATGCGTTTCGGGTGCAGAAGCCTGTAGCGGCTCAAGGTCAGTCATCATGCCGCCCTTGAACACAGCGCATCAAGGACCGTCGGCTGCCGATCAGCCCAACCCTCTCGTCCATCGCATCCGCCCTTCACGCAGCCCTGCCCGCTGGAGCTGCTATCCGTCAACCGCATCGCCCCTGACGGCGCGGAGGACAGGGTTCCAGCTCGTGGATGCGCGACACACCTGTTCCGGTGGCCATAGCCGGACTGGTCTGTGGGCAACGCTGAACAGCACAAACGCGTCAGCGCGCCCGTCTTGCCCATCAGGATGGGTATGGTGCGTTGGATCGTCGTCCATCGCTAGCGCCCCACACCTGCCAGGAGGGAGCAACATGGGCACTTCTACATCTACTGGTCAAGCCGTCAGCCCTCAGTCGCGCGGTCGCGAGTTGGCCCGCCTTGGCAAGCAGCTGTGGCAGGAAACGGCATCCGTGAAGACGGTAGCTGCCGAGTTGATGAGTCGGCATCCAGAGGTTCCTAGCATTCAGGCGTACCGCTATGCGGCCGGGCTCTCCCAGGACCAGGCAGCACTTCGCTATAACGAGGTGACCGGTTATCAGACAACCCTCGGCGGAACAACTATCAATGCGTGGGAAACCTGGGCACGCAGCCGGGGGGCGGGCTCGCCGCCGACCTTCTCCAGCCTTCTAGTCCTCGCCGAAGCATATGGCCGGGGACCGCTCGGGATGGCTGTCGAGAAAATCTCGCCCAGCGATCTGATCTCGGAGGCATACGAACGACTCCCCCCAGAGGATCAGCTTTCACTAAAGAGCTTCTCGGCGAAAGAGAAAGGATCTCCGAATTCAAACGTCGGTCCAGCCTTCCACCCTATCCGGCAGACTGACAGTCCAAGTCAGAGCATTGGTCCCGACTTCAACCTCGTCGCCCCTACCGTCGACTACGGAAACCCTGAGATCTGTGTCTTCTCGTTACCGAACCCCCATCCCGGAAACCTGCTAGATCTCGACTGGAGCACTTTCGGTTTCGGGATCGAGAGGCTCATAAGGCAAATAAAAAATCTGGGAAGACGCCTTGAGGTGGATATCTGCTTTGGCGTCAACGAGGCAGGCTTGGTGATGGCTACCTTCCTTGCTTCCGCCCAATTTTCCCGCTGCCCTATAGGTTACCTTCGCTGCAACAAGGTACGCGACAGCATTACCCTTGACTCAACTTCTTCCTATCCGGAGGCCGGTGAAGCGCCTACGATTCTCATCTGTGACTTCGAAGTTAAGCATGCGGACGTAGTCGGATTCATCGCCAGCGAAATTCGGCGAAGGTACCCGGGCGCCCAGCTTTACTTTGCCGTGTTCGGTGCAATGACCAAAGGCTCGGACCTGGAAGTGACGAGCTTCGACGACCTAACGGGCGCACAGATCATGCGGGCGGCCGAATTTTCAGCTGTGTTCATAGCCGCAACGATGAGCCCACCCGGCATTGAGCCACCCCTCGAACTACGCTGACCATCGTCGGAGGTGTCGTGAGTAACGCAGCCCACCTGCCTGAGCTTGCCAAGAGCGCAGCGGATGTAGTGGAAACTCTCATCCTTGAGATTCGCCCTAAGCTGATGGAGGCCGCCTTTTCCGGGAATGCCGGAGAGAGCGATAATATACGCCACTCTGACAATTTCCTCTCAGTTCATGACATGTGGATGCATGATAGGTATCGCGAGTTGATGGCCCATCACATCGACTCGTTCGTGTATGCATCCGAGGAGGCAGATCCACAGGTAGTCGGCAACGAGAGGGATCCGGACCTGTGCATCCTTGTCGACCCACTCGACACCAGTGAGCTGGCCGTACGTGGACTTCTTGGATATACACATGTGATGATCTACTCGCGCTCACTGGCGCGGCCGATTGTGTCGGTAGTCGGCGATATCTATCACCACGTCCGGCTCTACGTCGCGGCTCGGCACGACGACGGCAGGGACTACGCTTACGCGTACACCGCAGACGGAGGTTTTCACAGGCTGAGCCAGCCAGCCCGGAAGAGTCTGCCAGAGTCACTACTCACAAATTTCCTCATGCGCCCAAGCGAACGCCTTCTTCCCCTGAGTCGCCAAGAACGCTTGATTAGCGCTTTGGACCAGGCGGCTGAGGATGGCAAGCGTCGAGGCAGGATCGGGGTTGACTTCGGCTCAGTAAGCCTCTGCCACGTCGCCGCAGGATTCACCGAAGGTGTACTGGAGTTCGCCAAAGGATTCGCTATCTGGGACCTGGCTCCGGGGCACTACATCCTAGAGTCGGCGGGTGGCACCGTGCTCGACCTTGCAGGTGAGCCAATCTCCCTGGACTACAGCTTGCAGTCATTGCCCGATATCGCGCGAGCGATGAACCGAAGGCAGAAATTTGTTGCCGCCGGCACGTATGAGCTGGCCTGGGATATCCTGAGCCACCTAGATCTATC
>NZ_BOOZ01000045.1 GCF_016863495.1 Micromonospora andamanensis | reverse complement strand
CCAATGAGGCGTTCGACGATTTGCGGAACCGGGTGGGCGTGCCGCTCTTCGATAACGCCGCGTGGCAGGCCGCGTCGGGGCTCAGGTACGCGCCGTCGCAGCTCTTGCACGTCGCCGTGAGTGCACCGCTATCCGGTCCAGCGCCACCTGCCTCGTCCCTGTCTCCGAACAGCGCTCAATGGCCACGCGTTACCTGGGCCAGATCGACGCGGTACCAGGACCGCCCTATGAACACGTGCATCTCGGTGCCATTGCCGTAGATGCGTCGTTCACGCACTTCGAGTCCGTCGGGCAGGACGAGCCGACATTGCCCGCCGGTCGTGACCGCATGGTCCTCGACGATGTGAAACGGCGTGACGAGGTCGTACTCGGGCCCGTATCCGCCGATCATGGCCCCCGTGGACCCGTCGGTCAGGAGGGCGTTGGCTCCACGTTGCGGCGCCATGCCGTAGTCGATGGCCTGATCGTTGTCGACGGCAACGAGGTGGAAGGCGGTGTAGGCGCAGCTCCAAGCCGTCTCTCCGGCAACGTTGAGGGCGTAGCAGTCATCGATCGGCGGGAGGTCTGCCCGGTGCGGGTAGACCCAGCCGGGTTCGAGATCGGGTGTGAACCTGGCCAGTCCGTGCCCTTGCGGACCGGCGCCGCCCATGGCCTCGTCGAAGTAGCCCACCCAGATTGCTCCTGAGGGTGTGGTCAGCACGTTCTCGATCGCGTCGCCGAGGTGTCCCTGCCGCAGGCGGGTACCGTCGGCGGACCAGATCTCGGCGTTCGGGCCGCCGCGGCTGCGCGCGTCGACGAGCAGGATGGCGCCATCGGGCAGCGGCTGCACGAACGAGGGCTCCAGGCAACTGTCGAGGTGGACGGACCGGATTGGACGGCGAGCCCCGTCGTGGACCGTGACGAGCCTCTGCCCTGGCCCGTCTGTGCTCGCCCACACGCCGTACGCGTGGCCTCCCGGTCCAACTCCGATCGCCTGCGGCCTCCGGCTCCATCGTGTGTCTGTCGCAGGTGGGAGCACATACCCCACGAGGTGCAGCGGCATGACGGGAAGCTGGAGGACCTCCAGCCGCCGCCGCAAGCGCACCTGCTCACGTTCCTGCCTGGTCATTCGCACAGATTCTCCGTGGGATCGCGTCGCCACCCCAACCGCGCTACCGGCCGGCAGCGATTCAGCGCCTGGTGTCACTGATGAGCGCCCTCGTGGTGACCGCCAGGTGCAGGAGTTGCTCGTCGGCGCGCATCTCGGCGTCGGGGTCACCGAGATAGACGGCTACCCGGTGCCGGGACTCGATCAGCCGATCAAGGTCCGCCAGCGCGGGCCGAGCGGTGTGTCCCATGGCGGCCAGGACTCTCATCGCGGCGGGGCCGAAGGCGTCGTCGTCGAGGTATTTGGGCAACTCGGCGAGAAGGCGCGGTGCCTCGGCAGGCCCGCTGTGGCGCCACAGGGCGCAGGCGGCACCGAGCTGCATAGCGCCGGGTTGAGTGAACAGGTGATTCGCCTGGTGGACCTGCCGGTCGGTGAGACCGCCGTGGTCGGCCAACCAGGTCAGCAGCTGGGGGGCGATGCGGCAGCGTCGCAGGTGTTCCGGGCGGGCGTCGAGGTAGTCGTCGGCGACCGACCGGTCCTGCGTAATCGCCAGGACCGCCTTGGTGGCGAGATCGGCATCCCGATCATGGCCGGTCATCAGCGCTCGCAGCAGCGGCACCGCCGGCTTCGCGGATGGTCCGATCGCCTGCAGGGCGATGACCTCGAGACGTGCGGCCGTCGGGTCGCCGCCGTCGACCGCCGTGCGGAGCCGTGCGGTGAGCGCGGGTACCGCCGCAGCGGCGGCCGGGCCGATCGCCGCCATGGCGTGGACGGCGGCCACCGCGGGGCAGACCTGCCGCGGTCGGCCCTCGTGGCACGGGTCCCGATGTTCTGCCAGCACCTCACGAACGGTGCTGACCATCTCGGTGGGATCGGACAACGCGGGGGCCACCTGAGCGAGCGCTGCGGCAAGCCGCCGATGCGGTGTGCCGGCACGCAGCATGCGAAGCAGTTCCGGTAGCGCCCGTGGATCCCCGATGCCGCCCAGCGCCGTCGCCGCTGTCGGCGCCAGCACGGGGTCGGTGAGCAGCGGCACGAGGTGCTCGGCAGCCAGCCGGGTAGCGGTCAGCGAGGCACACACCACCTCCACCGCCGCCGCTCGGACCGCTGACGGCGCCTCGTTCAGCACCGCCGACAGTGCCGGTGCCAGCCGAACAGGCGCGGCCCGCCATATCCGCATCGCCTCAGCGGCGATCTCCAATGCGGCCTGACGGACCGGTTCCGGCTCGTGTGGTCGCAGGAGCCGCTGCACCCACGAGTACGCGCTCTCGTCGCGATCGTGGCGGCGCAGCACGGCAGCCCACCGCTGCCCCGCACCCCGGGTGCTGCGACCACCCTCGCCGACGAGTGCCGCAGCCGCCGCCTCCAGATCCTCGCGGATTGCCGCTTCCAACCCGGACCAATCCGGGCACCGGGTGACGACCAGCGTGGCCAGCGAACCGAGGAACCGCACCGCCGGCACCGGGTCGCGTCGCATCCGCGCCACCATCCGCAGCCACCGGTCCTCGTCGGGACGCTGCCACAACTTGGACCAGAGCGCCTCCGCCAACGCCACCCGGACCACCGCATCCGGTGCCGACCACAACGCCGCGACCGCACGGTCCACCCCGGCGGACGCCACGAACAGCCAGCACGCCGCGCGCCGGACCGCATCGTCAGGATCCGTCATCGCCGCCGAGGCGACTTCCGCGACGGGCTCGCCGCCGCAGGAGGCGACGAGATCGCTCAGAAGTTGAAGCACCGTGAGCCGCACCGCGGGACGCGGATCGGCAGCCACCTGCAAGAGGCGACGCGCAACCGGGCCGTCACGATCGGCGTTCACCGCGGCGAAGACCCGTGACCGGAACTCGTTCCCGCCGACCGCGACCTCACCACCGGCCACGGCGGCATCCAACCAGATCAGGTTCTCCGGCTCAGCCGCCGACGTCGACCCGTTCACCGCACCGGGCGGGGGCCGCCCTTCACATCACGCATAACCGAGATCATGACCGGAGCTACCGGTGCCCGCAAGCAGGTTTGTCTCCAACCCCTCCCCCGCTGGACGAATCGGTACGCGCTGCGCCGGGTCGGGACGCGCCTGCGACTCGTTCTACCCGGTAGTGCCCTGCCGTGGAGGTGTGCCGATGCGACGACGGTACCTGGCGGTGCTGCTGACCCTGCCGCTGCTGGCCGCGTGCGCCACACCCGCCGCGTCGGCCGGGCCACCGGCTGCCGCACCGGCACCGGAGCAGTCGTACTGGCCGGGTCAGGAGGAGCTGATGGACGCGGGCGGCACGATCGACACCGTCGGTCCGCGCCGCTGGCCCGACAGCTACGCCGGGGTCGCCACCGACATGCCGGCCGGGACGCTGCTGGTCTACCGCATCCCCACGCCCGGCATCGACGCGCAGATCCGGGCCCTGGTCCCGCAGGTGAGGGTACGGATGATCGACGTGGCCCACAGCGCCCGGCACCTCGCCGCGTGGTCGGAGCAGGTGCGCGCCGATGTGCCCTGGTGGCAGCGCCACGGCGTGACGGTCTACGCCTTCTACAACCGTTTCGGCGAGTGCGTGGTCGTGGAGGTCGCCGAGCCGCACCGCGATGCCGACCGGATCACCGCCCACTACCGGCCGATGCCGGTCTGCGTCGAGCAGGGATACCCGTTTGTGCCCCTGACCGCCGACTGACATCCCACACTCCCCCGCCGGGACGGTTTTCGACGCGGAAGGGGTATCGAAGAGCACTGCGACCTGCTTGTTGCTTCGCAGACTCGCGACCATCACATGATCGAACATGTGTACGATTCGGGTCATTGATCGAGTGGTCAGGAGGTGGTGGAACGGGCTGTGGGGAAGGCTGTCACGCCGTGATGTGTGGCTGGTGCGTCAGACCCAGTGGAAGGTCATCGCCCGCACCGGGGACAGCGAGAGCGGCACGACGCTGCGGTGGGAGTTCGACAGTCAGGCCGAGGCTCAGGACATGGTGGAGCGGCTCCTGCGGGCGCCGTCGCCCGGCTCGTGGCGCGAGCATTCCACGCCCGAATGACCGTGCCGCCCTGTTATCGCCCGCTGGCCGCACCGGCCCGCCCGCCTTGTGCACGGGTGCGGCGACACCCGGTCTGGGCAGTCACCACGAGTGCGGTGGCAGGGATCTTCCTCTCCCGCCACCGCACCCGGTCCTGGGCCGTTACTCGCGGTCTTCGGCGCCCGGCGGTTGCCGTGTGCCGAGTACCCGCACCGTGGTGCTGAGCTTGATCGGTTTGTCCTCGGGCCCCTTCAGGAATGGTTCGATGCTGATCTTCTTCCGTAGGCGTCGGCCCGGCCCGTATGCCTGGTTGCGTTCGTGGCCGGACACCCAGTACCGGTACTCCGGTCTGGTTCGGCTCCGGTCGACGTCGGCTGCCGCCGCTTCGACGGACGGTCTGGCGGCTGGCGGTTTGATCCGTACGACGCGCACGTCGGGTGCGGGGCGTTGTTGGCGCTGGTAGGCCCTGCGGACGGGCTTGGGGACTGTGGCGGTGGCGGCTTCGGCCATCTGTTGGTTCATCAGCAGCCAGGTGGTGATGAGCGGGCCGAGCGGGTGGGTGCCGTCCACGACGGTGCCGGTGGTGAGGTGTTCGCTGTGGATGGGGATGAGCCAGCCGATGTCGTGGCGCAGTGACGGCATCAGATCCTCCGGGACGCCGCCGCCGATGCTGCGGTAGCACAGGACGTGCCAGCCTCCCGGTTGCGGGGTCCACGACGCGGCGGCGACCTGCCGGCCGTGGCCGAGGGGTCGGGGCCAGGCGACGAGTCCGCTCGGGGTGGGGGTGAGTCGTTCGGTCACCGGCGCGGGTGGCTGATCCGGGGTCACTTCGTTGATCAGGTCGGTGAATTCCTGGTCGATCCAGTACAGCGGGGCACGGTCGAGGTTCTCGGCCAGCGCGTTGCGGGTGGTGGGCGCGCGGAGGGGTGCGGGAAGCTCCGCCGGGCCGCGGAGCAGTCCGGTGAGCCGGTCGCGGATCTTCGGCACCATACCGAGCTGGATCGTGGCGGGTGGCCAGGTCGTGGTGGTCAGCAGTGTGCGTCCTTCGCGGGCGTAGATGATCGCGCGGTGCACCATGGCGAGCAGCGCGTGGCGTGGGTCTGTGGGCTGCCAGCCCATGACGGCGGCGCTGGCGGCGGTGAGGGCGTCGGGGTTGTCGGCTTCGATGTGGTGGGCGCAGCGCAGGCAGACGTGCCAGCGGGTGTTGTAGGTCTGGATGACCTCGCGGCTACCGCCGATGCCGTGGGCTTCCAGTTCGGCGGTGCGGTACACCCAGACAGGACGGGCGGCGCTGCAGATGTGGCAGCGGTCGTAAACGTCCCCGACGAGGTCTGCCGGCACGGAGACGGGCCGGTGCCGGTCGGTTTCGCTGACCGGATGCCGGTACACGACCCGGTCCCCGTCGTGGTGTTCGGTCAGGGCGTAGCCGCACGTGGCGCAGGCGATCAGGGTGCCGAGGTTCACGCGCCGGCCCTCCCCTGGCTCGGACGCTGGTCGCGGGGGCGCGGTCCACGTCGGGGGGTGCGGGTCGGCATGGCCATGCCGGGGGTGTAGAGGACGTGTCGGTTCCCGCCGCCATGTTTGGCGTGGTACATGGCGACGTCAGCGCGGTGCAGGGCGATCTCACCGAAACCATCGGTGCTGGCGACGAGGGCGACACCGATGCTCGCCGTGACCGCGATGGTCGTGGGCGCGTCGTCGACGTCCAGGCGGGCGGGTTCGGCGATGACGGCCACGTACGCGGCGCCGAGTCGGTCCGGGTCGTGGCCGTCGGCGGGCAGCAGGGCGGCGTACTCGTCGCCGGAGAGGCGGGCGGCGGTGCCGCCGTACAGGTCGGTGAGTTCCTCGACGCGGTCGGCGATGGTGATGAGCAGGTCGTCGCCGGTGTCGTGGCCGTGGGTGTCGTTGACGGTTTTGAAGCCGTCGAGGTCGATGAGCACGACGATGATCGGCTGCGGGGTGGCCGCGAGGATGGTGTGGGCGGCGAGCAGGCCGGCGCGGTTGGCCAGGCCGGTGAGGGGATCGTGGGCCAGCTGCCAGGCGGCGTCGGTGAGCGCGGCCCGCAGCCGACGCGTCTCGACGCTCACGTGGCGGGCCCAGACGGCGAGGACGATCGCCACGGCGGCGGTGGCGATCACGGTCAGGGTGGTGAACACTGGGTTCCTCCATTTCTGGTGGAGAACCCGGGACGCGAACGTTTCCTAGGCGATGGCGTCCCGGGTCCAGACATGACGACGGCCCGCCGGTGGCGGGCCGTTTTGCGTGGGGTGTTGCCTGCGGTTCGGGTGGCACCGTGCGTGTGGCTGGCGGCCGGTGCCGACTCGGGCGATCCTGCGGCCGTTGTTGACGGACGGTGGTGCCGGTGATGGTTGTCGCGGGTGGAGGGTGGGTCAGGTGGGAAGGTCTCGCAGGAGGTGGTGGGCGAGCCAGCCGGCGGCGGTGGGCAGGACGATGGCGTAGGTCGCGCCGACGCGCCGGCCGCGCGCGACTAGGTGGTCGTCGGGCGGGTTGACCGAGGCGACGAGGATCAGGCCTCGGCAGGACAGGCGGCGGCGGGTCCGGGCGAGCAGGTCGGCGCCGATGACGATCAGAGGGCGGCGGGTGGCGTGGCGGCGACCCTGGGCGATCGTGTCGGCGTAGTCGAACTCGTAGCCGGACTGCTGTTCGACGGCGTGCAGTTCGGTGCGGAGCAGGCGGCTGCCGGTGATGGCGATGGGCGGGAACCAGCTGCCGGTCGTGCGGGCCGGCCGGCGGTGCGCGGCTCGCTGCTCCGGATGGCTGGTGGGCGCGACGGCAGGGTCGACGTGGTTGGCGATCCCGCTGGGTAGGGCGCAGCGTGCCGTCGGCGCGGCGGTGGTCCCGGTGAGGCGTGGGGTGCAGTGTGCCGGGTGGGTGGCTTGGTCGGTGTGTAGCGTGGCGGCCAGGTCAGCGGGCACGACGGCGTAGGGTCGCACGGCGTCGAGGACCTCGGACGGGTCGAGGATGGTGTCGATCAGGCCGAGTCGCAGGCACACCGGGCCGGTGTCGGTGCCGGTGGCCGGGTCGTCGGTGAGGTCGACGACGGTGGCGAAGAAGGTGCGGTGTGGGTTCCAGCCGACCTGGATCGTGTACCGCTCGTATCCGGGTCGGGGCGCAAGGGTGTAGAGGCTCACTGTCGTTCCTTTCGATGAGGGCAGCCGGGGCACCGCTGCACGGGGTCGTCGGCGTGCGGGCAGGGATGGGTCCGCCCCCGCGCTGGCGGAGGTCAGGCCGGGAGGTGGGCGGCTACCGGGTGGAGGGATCGGTTCGGTCGGTGACCTGCGCGACGGTGGCAGGCGGCAGACCGGCGCGCAGGGCCTGCAGCAGCAGGTCGGCCAGCCGGTAGGCGGGATCGACCTGCAGGGCCCGTTCTGCGGCCATGACGGCCAGGGCGCCGTCGCCGCACCGCCAGGCGGCGAACGCGAGCAGGGTGGCCGGAGCGCACACGAGCGGTTCGGCGGCGCGGCGGGTGACGTCGGCCCAGAACGTGACGTGCCGGTCGGTGGGCTCTGTGAGCTCCACCGCCCGGTCCCGCACGGACGGGCGGGCAAGGAGCACCGTGAGCCAGGCGACCTCGTTGTCGCTGAGGCTCCCGTCGTGGCGGCGTAGCGCCTCACCGACGGCCTGCGCGCCGGCGTCATCCACGGGCGTGCCGGCGGCGAGCATCCGCTCCAGGCGGAGCACCGCCTGGTCGGTGGCCTGCCGCATCCGGTCGCGGGCTGCGCCGTCGACCGGTGCGAATCGGGAGGCGACGGCGGCCCGGTCGGCGAAGGCGACCAGCCCGGCGGCGGTGGCCTGCACCGCGATCAGCGACGCGGTCGGGTCGAACGGTGTTCCCTGCGGTGGGCAGCAGGCACGGTTGCGGCAGAGCAGGCTGACCCATCGGCTGCCGGTCACCCGCAGCAGGTCCCGCACGGTCATGTCGGCGGCGGTGACCGCCTCGTTCACGGCGTGCAGGGCCGCGTCGACGTGGTCGGCGTCGCCGTAGCCGACGATCACCAGGTCGGTGACCGCGCGCTGACGTCGCACGACGCGGATCAACTGACCAGCGAGGTCGCGGATCTCCTGGTCGGGAGCATCGGGGGCGGGCAGGTCGGTGCGGGCGACGAAGACGACGCGGCGGCCGTCGGTGACGATCACGACGATGCTGGCGTCGTCGGGGCGGAAACCGAGCAGGTACGGCACGGCGGCCACCACATCGGCCGGCGAGCGCAGCGACAGCGTGGGGGGAAACGACACGAGGAACTCCAGAAGGGTGTCGGGTTGAGGGTGAGAGGCCGGTGAGCGGGACCGAGCCGTCACCGGGCAAGGTGACTGGGCTCGCCTGCGGCCGGCCGCGAATCGACCGGTTCGGATGGGCGACCGCAGGGTTCAGTCCCGGTCGGGGTCCAGGCACAGGTCGATGCCGGCGGTCTCGACGGTGGCGGTCACCGTGATCAGCTGATGGTCGACGCCGGTCAGCGCACGGGTCAGGTCCGCCTCCACCAGGAGTTCCGCTGCGGCGGCGGCGTCAGCGGACGTGGCCTGATCACGCAGCCGGATCTCGTACTCGTGCCGCCACGGCACCCGCCACCTGCCACGGTCGACGCTGGCGTGCTCGCGGTCCGTCCACCCGTACGCGCTCCACGGCCGGGTCTCGTCCGACCCGTCGGTGGTGACCGCCCGCATCGTGTCCCGCACCGCCTCGCACGCCTGCTCGGCGGTATCGGCGGCGACCAGCAGGACCAGGTCCGCGACCGCGATGACATGGTGGGCGCGGGGCAGCGCATCGAGTCCGAGACCGGTCAGAAAGCCGTCGACCCGCGGTGCCACATGGTGCGAGCTGCCACCGAACTCGTCGTCGACCAGCGCGCGGATCGCACGGGACCGGATACGACGACGCAGGCTTGCCAGGGCGTCGAAGGCCCCGTCCCGCGCCGCGATCGCTGCCGCGAGGTCATCGTCGAGCTGATCCCCGGCCGTCCGGGCGCCGCTGCCGGTGTCCGTCGCACCGTCGTCGGCGCTGTCGACGGCATGCCAGGTCAGGCCGGTCAGCATGATGCCGGCGGCGGCCAGCACCGGCAGCTGCCGCTGCACCGCCGCCTGCGCGGCGACCTGCGCGTCCACGGCCCGGGTCGCCGTCGCCCAGGTCTGCAGGTCGACCCGCACGGTGAGGCGATACCGCGTCGGCGACGCCTCCCCGCCCGGCTCGCGGGTCACCTCCACGACCTGCCTCGGGTAGACCGCCACGGCGGGGTCCAACCGGCGCACCTCATCCGGCACACCGAAACGCGCCTGCTCGCGGGCCTGCTGGTCGTCGGTGTGCGACCGCGTGTACGACAGCACCGCCTCCGCGCAGACCGTCCACCGCTGCGGCAGCGGCTCCAGACCCCACTCGGCGAGGGCGTCCTCACACCCGGGCCGGCAGATCAACCGGTTCTCCAGCGCGGCGATCAGCGCCGACCGCGCCTCGACCGCCAGCGTCTCCCGTTGTGCGATCGCGGCCGTCGTCTCAAGACGCAGCAGGCGAATCTGCTCCGGCAGGCTCACGTCGCTCATCGCGACACCGCCCGGCGGCCGACGGGAGCAATGTGAACGCCGATGACCGGTCCGCACGGGGGCACCACCCGGGTGGGGGTCGTGTCGTCGACGGGGCCGGATCGGCGGTCGTGGCGTGCGGCTGCGGCGTTACCGGTACGGGGATCGGGTGGGGTTGCGGTACGGCGGACGGCCGACAGGTCGCCGTCCGGGTGCTGGTAGGGATTAGGCATGGTGTCCTCCTTGGACACGACAAGACGGCGGTCACCCGAGTGGTGACCGCCTGAGGGACAGGGGTTCGCGCCCAGACCACTGCTGCTGCGGCCAGGGGGCAGGTGACGAGTGCTGCGGCTCTGAGGCGCATCGACGGCGGCCGACCGGAGGGTGGGCGCGATGCCGTCGCGGGGCGCGTCAGATCAGCACAGGCAAGAGAAAGGGAAGAGGCTTCAGGCTAGCGGCGGCACCGTGGCCAGGGCCGGGGCTGTCAGATCCGACCGTCTGGCAGATCCTGACAGCCCTGCCGGCACCGCAGGCCACGACGGCATCACTCGATGTGCGGGCCCCGATTCGCCACGCCACGCCTGCACCGAGACCGGTGGCGCGTACGGCCGAGCCGACCCCGGGGGACGGCGATAACCAGCGGCGCCGGTGCAGAACGTGAGCCACTATGACGACGTGAACCCGAACGAGGCGCTGCTCGCCATGGGTGATGCGGTGGCGCTGTGGAGCGTCGGGGATGTCACCGCCGCCGAGGTGGTTCGTCACGCCTGTGACCTGCTGGTGGCAGGTTATGACGGACCTGCCCTGCGCATGCTGGCCGCAGTGTCGCTACGTCATGCAGACGACGAGATGCCCGACGTCCTCGAAGCCGCGCTGGCCGAGCTCAGCCTGCCCTACTACGAGCGCGGCAGCCGAGCCGGGCAGGTAGCAGCCCTTCGGGCGCTTGCCGCCCGAGTGGTGGCCGGGACCATGTCGCCGTCGAGCCTCACCGCCTGGGCACACTCGAAGATCGGCCACGATCGGCTTCCCCTCGCCGAACGGCTTGTTCAACTCGACGACGTCTACGGCTGCGTCGAATACAGCGATACGACCGACGAGGACGTCGACGCTGAGGTGGTGGCTGAAGCCCGCCGGATCATCCAGTCACCACCTCCCGGTGACTCCCCACCGATGCGGTGAACGCAGCTGACGCTCAGCGGCACGGCACACTGGTGCCGCCCGCTGAGCACACCAATCCGATCGGACCGACGATTCGACGTCTCACGGTGGCCGGGCGCACGCCGCCAACCATCAACTGACCCGGCTGTCTCGCACCGCGGAGCGGACCGGCACAAGCCGCCATACTGTCGCCATGGGCCTGGACGTGCGCAGCGACGACAACTGCCACCTGTGGGCCGAGCAGTCCGGCACCGGGCCGCCGCTGGTGCTCTGTCACGGCGGTCCGGGCCTGTGGGACTACCTCGCCCCGGTCGCCCGGCTGCTCGACGACGATGCCCGCACCATCCGATGGGACCAGCGCGGCTGCGGACGCTCGCAGCGGCGCGGACCCTACAGCGTCGCCCGCTTCGTCGCCGACCTCGACGCGGTACGCGACCATCTGGCCGGACCGGTCACCGCCCTGCTGGGCCACTCATGGGGTGCGCACCTGGCGCTGCGGTACGCCATCGAACACCCCGAACGGGTCAGCCACCTGATCTACGTGTCCGGAACCGGCATCGACCCCGAACGCGGCTGGCACCCGCACTACGAACGGAACCTGAGACAGCGGCTCGGGCACCATCTGGACCGGTGGGAGGCGCTCGGCGCCCGCGCCCGCACGCCCGCGCAACAACGGGAACGGGCGGTACTGCAGTGGTCGGCCGACTTCGCCGACCCCGGCACCGCCCTGCGGCACGCCGAACGCATGGCCACCCCATGGCTGGGCATCAACGAGGACTGCAACCAGGCCCTCAACGCCGAGGTCAAGCAAGAACTCAGAGACCCCGACCTGATCGTGCAGTGCCGGGCGCTCGACCTCCCCGTGCTGATCATCGATGGCACCGAGGACATCCGCCCCCGCTGGGCCGTCGACTCACTGCACGAAGCGCTGCCAAACAGTCAACGGGTGAGCCTCGCCGGCTGCGGCCACCTGCCCTGGGTCGAGAACCCGCACGACTTCCGGCAAGCGGTAACCACCTTCCTGACGGAACAAAGGCACCAGACTCTCCGCCAGGTTCACCGCGAACCCGCGGATCGGGCGGATCCGCGATAGCGCGGGACAAACCCTTGGTTCACGTCGAGAACCCTCAGGTCCCTGAACACTCGGAACCTGGGCCTCTGTCCCGTCACGGGGCATGCTTGACACACGTCCGGCGATCACCTGTGACGACGGCATCCGCACCGCCCGACGCACCGAACAGCCGGTGCGCACCATCAAGGTCAGCCGACCTCGTAAAGTCGCCGTCACCGGCACCACCGGCGGCTCGCGTTGATCGATGAAGGGGCACCACATGAGCGCACCGGAGCATGCCGTCATCGTCCGCTACCCCCTGACGGGCGGTGGCCTCGGCGAGGAGCAGGAACGGCAGGCCATCTACGACCTCGCGAGTCGCCTGACAGACGCTATCGAGGCAGCTGACGCCGGTGACTTCGACGGCCACGAGTTCGGTGGCGGCGAGGCTGTCCTCTATGCCTACGGTCCTGACGCCACTCGACTCTTCGCGGCGATGGAGCCGCAACTGCGAGCCTTCCCGACCAAGCCAGCGCAGGCCACCCTCCGCTTCGGCGAACCAGACGACCCCAGCCCCGTCGAGCAGCGCATTGACCTATGACCGCCCGACGACCCTCCCCAAGACAGAGTCCCAGACCAAACGACACGCACGTCCTGGAACGATCGCGTCAATCACGTGGTGGGACTAGACATCGGGCGCCCT
>NZ_BOOZ01000044.1 GCF_016863495.1 Micromonospora andamanensis | reverse complement strand
GGAGCCGGGCACGGCGGGCCACACCCCCAACAACGCCCACAACGAAGGCCCACAGCCCGAATCGAGCACCCACACCCCGGGCACCCCAGCTCACGACCCCGGAGGCCGGACACGGCAGACCCGCCCCTTCGGCGACGCCTGCGGCGTCCGGGGTGACACGGGATGGCAACGAGGATTTCTCATTTTCACCGGATCGGGTCCCAAGCCCACCTAGTGTTGGGCACACCGGTGCTAGTCACGGAGTTGGCCACCCGAACGACGTCCCACGCAGTCAGCGGACGAAAAGTGAGGGAAGACGCGTATGAAGGCAACAAGAGTTCTCATACCGGCGGCAGGCGGCATCGCTCTCGGCGCGCTGTTGCTGCCCGGCACCGCGCTGGCCGACACGACAGTGTCGCCGTCGACCACACCTGTCGGCGGAACCGTCGTACTGACCGCGACGACCTGCAACCCGAAATCAGGCGACGCGATCTTCCGGGTCACCGGGCCTGACCGCGACCAGAACGTGCGGTCCACGACCGCCGCGGCCGGTGGCGGGCTGAGCGCGGAACTGTTCACCGCCGGGTTCACCCTCGGCACCTACACGGTTGCCGCCACCTGCGGTGACGGTACGCCGGACGGCAGTGCGACCTTCACGGTCACCCCGATCGGCGGTGCCGAGGCGGGGGGCCGTGACGGCGGCGACGGTGCCGGAACCCTGGCCACCGGCGCGACTCTGCTGGCCACCGCGCTCGGCGGTGCCGTCATTCTGGCCCGGCGGCGTCGCCACGCCGTCATCGCCGCAACCCACTGATCGCGCGGCTCACCCCATCCATCCTGCGGCGGGTGCCCGTACCGTGCTCCACGGTGCGGGCACCCGAGGTGGCGCCGGCGGGCGGAGTCCCGACGCCGCGTCCTCGCCCCGCCACCGCGGGTACCGGCGAACGGAGGTTCCCGTGCGGGCGTACCACCTGGGCAGAGTCCTGGTCGCGGTGCTCGCGGTGGCCGGTCTCGCGCTCGTCGGCACGGGTGTGACGCGGCTACCGGCACAACCACCTCAACCGGACGGGGTGGGGGTTCCGCACCGGACGGTGCCCGCGCCGAACCTGTCGCCGCTGCCCCGGGCCACCCCCGTCGAGGTACGGATCCCCGCCATCGAGGTACACGCGCCGCTGGTTGCTGTGGCCGCCGACGACGCCGGGGCGCTGGAGGTGCCGCCGCTGGACCGCCCGGCTGTGGCGGGCTGGTACCGACCCGGGGTCAGCCCGGGCGAGACCGGCAACGCGGTGCTCGTGGGTCACGTGGACTCCCCCGACGGGCCGGCCGTCTTCTTCCACCTGGGACAGCTACGTCCCGGCGACACCATCGACGTCGTCCGGAGCGACACCCGGGTGGTCCGCTTCGCCGTGGACGGCGTCGAGGCGTACCCGAAGGACCGTTTCCCCACCGACCTGGTCTACGGCCCGGGAGAGGTGGCCGGGCTCCGCCTGATCACCTGCGGCGGCCGGTTCGACCAGCACGACGGCGGATATGTCGACAACGTCGTCGTGTTCGCCACCCGGGCAGGGTGACAGGGCGTTTGACCGTCGGGGCGTCGGGAAGACCCGTCGCCCACGGCCGATTCGCAAGGAGCGACGATGGCGCAGGCAGCACGGGCCAGCAGGCGGACCAGCGCGGACAAGGGTGGCCCGCAGCCACGGAAGGTGGCGGCGAAGAAGGTCGCCACGGCGGCGAAGCGGGCCAGCGGGGCCACTGCCGCGAAGACACCGGAGACGAAGCCCACCCCGACGACGTCCCGGGTGGCCCGCAAGAAGGCTGTCTCCGCCACCGCCACCCCGGCTCGCCGGCCCACCGCCAGGGCCACGGCGGCGAAGAAGGCCGCCCCGGTCAAGAAGGCAGCCGCCAAGAAGGCACCGGCGAAGAAGGCGGCGAAGGCCACCGGCACGAGCGGACCGGCCGGGAAGGCCACAACTACGAAACGGGCACCCACGAGGAAGACCTCGGCCACCCAGGCCGCTGCCTCCCGGTCCCGCTCCGCCGGCCCGGCAGCGACGAAGCGGGCCACCACCATGGAGTCGTTCGGCAACCGTCGGGGGGCCCGCGGCGCAGCCCGCTGATCGGCGCCGGTCGGCGGTCGCGTCGACAGGAGACAGCGAGGCCGCCCCGGTGGCCGTGGCCGACGCCACGACCGGAAGGATGGCGAGGTGGCCAAGCGAGACAGACGGACAGCCGGCGGGGCCGAGGTGACCGGGACGTGCCCGTGCGGGCAGGGCCTGCCTTACGCGGACTGCTGCGGGCGGCTGCATCGGGGCGAAGCCGACGCGCCGACAGCCGAGGCGCTGATGCGGTCCCGGTACGCGGCCTTCGCCGTGGGCGACCCGGACTACCTGCTGCGCAGCTGGCACTCCCGCACCCGGCCACCACGGCTGCACCTCGATCCCGCCCAGCGTTGGACCCGGCTGGAGGTGCTCGACACCGACGGCGGTGGTCTCTTCGACAGCACCGGCAGCGTGCAGTTCCGCGCCCACTACCGGGAGGGACGCGAGCCGGGCACGGTGTCCGAGCGCAGCCGCTTCGTCCGCGAGAACGGCCGTTGGGCCTACCTGGACGACGATCCCGGCTGAGCCGTCATCCCACCGGCGCCGCCCGCGCCGGCGTGCGCGGTCTCCGCTCGCCGGTCGGCCGGATCGCCAGTACCGCCGCGATCAGCAGGTACGGCACGGCAGCTACCGCGAACGCCACCCGGTTACCGGCCACGGTGGCGACCAGACCGTACCCGGCGTACACGACGATGATCGTCAGGTCGGTGCCCATCCCGGCGAGCGAGGTGACAGTGGCCCGGGCGGGTCCGGCGATCCGGGTCTGGAGCCGGGCGTCGGCCAGCACCGTGGCCAGTTGCAGGCCGCAGAAGGCCACCGCCACCAGAGCGAAGGCGGCCGGGTGTCCGGCCAGTGCGCCCCCGGCCAGCGCCAGCGCCGAGCCGGCCAGCAGGAGCGCGTAGCCACGGGTGCCGAACCGCTGCCCGACCGGGGCGAGCAGGCCCCCGACGATCTGCCCGACCGTGACGATCAGGAGCAGCAGCGGCACACTTGTCAACGCGACTCCGGTGTCGCGGGCCAGCAGCGGCGTGTACTCGTCAAGTGCGCCCCAGACGGCGCTGACGCCCGCGACGAGCAGCACCGCCCGGCGCACCGGCCGGTCACCGCGAGCTTCGGCGATTCCCGCCCGAAGCCCCTGCCACCAGCCGAGCTCGTCCCCGTCCGGATCGGCGACCGCGCCGGTGTCCGCCGATCCACTCCCCACGGTTGGTGCCGCCCTACCCACCACGGGCAGGTCGGGGCGCCGCTTCGTCGAGAGGGCGGGCCGGCGGTCCTCGGGGAAGCGCACGGCGACGGCCGCGGCGAGCAGGCAGGCAGCGACGCTTGCCGCGCCGACCGCCGGGTAGCCGCCGAACCCGAGCACCGGGGCAGCGAGCACTATCGACCCGAGCACCGCCACGGTGCCGGCCGTGCGCGCCCGGCCGATGACGCGGGCGTACCGGTCGGCGGCACCGAGCCTGTCGAGTTCGTCGAAGACCAGGGCCTCCGTCGCGCCGGAGGCGAGTGCGCCGCCCGCGCCCCAGAGGACGAACCCGGCCGCGAACGCCGGATAGGACGGTGCGAGGGTCCAGAGGGCGAAGCCGGCGGCGGTGCACAGGGGTGCGAGGCAGAGCATCCGTCGCCGGGAGGTCGCGTCGGCCCAGGCGCCGGAGGGCACCTCTAGCACGATGCTGGCCAGCGACCAGATGACGAACAACGAGGAGATCTGCCCGACCGACAGGCCGGTGTCGGCGAAGAGCAGCGCGTACACCGGGTACAGCAGCACCAGGTCGGTGAGGAACGCGTACGCGTAGAGCGTGCCGGCCAAGCGGCGGGCACGCGGCGAGGTCGGGGTCATCGGGGCCTTTCCGGTGGGACGGGTCATGGACACCTGTGTCACGGTGTCCATGGCGGCCCACGGCCTCGGATGACGGATCAATGTCGCCAGGTCATGCCGTGATGCTAACCCTCACTCGGCGATCTCGGTGAGCTGGACCCGGCCGGGGCGGAACGGGACCGCCGTTGGTCCCGTTCCGCCCCGGTGCTCAGCGCTGCTCGCCGGTCTTTGGCAGCACGATCGTCGAATCGCTGTCGGCGGAGTCGCGTTGCACCGGCACCTGCGCAGAGTTCGGCACCACCTGGGTGGCGTCCGGGTCGCTCGCCAGCGACGCCGAGGACTCCGGCCCGGTCTGTGGAGTGGCCGGGTCCTGACGCGGCAGCGGAGTGGTCGCGTCGGGGTCGATGGCGGGTGCGGTGACGACCTGCGTCGCCTCCGGGTCGTCCCCGGTGACCGGCGAGCCGGCGGCGGTCGGTGCGGTGCGGTCAGCCGGCTCGCCGGCCACCGGCTGGATGGTGCTGGACTCGGCGGTGGCCGGCGCGAACGCGGACGCGCCGGCATCCGACGCGGGGTACGGGTCGACGGGCGGCTCGGCGGTGTCGCGGCGGCCGGCGGAGTAGGCCCGGGCGTGCTCGGCGATGGTCCGCGACTCCTGCTCGGCCCGGGCGAGCCAGGACTCCCACCGGCTCTGCATCGGACGGACAAGTCCCCCGCCGACGCCGACCACCAGGATGCCGCCGATGGTGGCGAGCACCGCGATCAGCACCGGCGTGGTCACCGCGGTGGCGACGCCGATCTGGTTGAGCGCGGCGATGATGCCGAGACCGAGAATGAACGCCGAGGCTACGGTGGCCAGCAGCCGCCCGTAGGACAGCCCGCCCAGCGCGCCGGAGATGATGTCCTTCACCGCGCTCGCGATGGCCGCGGCGACCACCACGATGACGATCGCCACGAAGGCACGCGGCAACCAGGCGATGACCCCGCCAATCAGGTCGGAGATCGGGTTCGGCCCCCAGACCCCGAAGGCCAGGTAGAGGGTGAGCAGCAGAATCCCGTAGTAGGCGAGCCTAGCGACGATGTCGCTGGCGTCGTAGCGGGACCGGGCCAGGGCTCGACGGATGCCGCCGCGTTCCACCGCGCGGTCGAAGCCGACCCGTTCGAGCAGTCGGTTCACCAGCTTCAGCGCGGCCTTGGCGATCAGCCAGCCGACCACCAGGATCGCCACGAAGGCGAGCGCCTTGGGCAGGAAGAGAAGTATCGAGCGGAGGGTATCCCCCACCGCGTCGCCGAAATTGTCTCGCATCGGATGGTCCTTCACAGAGGGGGCGGGTGGTTCGTCCGGCCCGACCTACCCGGACACACCGGAACAGAAACACCGCCCCGTCGACGCGCCCGTCTGCCATCGAACAGCACTCCGACCCAGGACGGCAGGTCCTGGGTCGGAGTGCTGGGACGGGTTGTCGAGCTTGTCGATCAGACGAAGTTCACGTCACTGCACCACATGTACGCCTGGTCGAGGTGCGAAGCCTGCCAGATGACGAAGACGATGTGGCGTCCGGTGTAGCCGGAGGTCGAGACGTTGAACGAGATGTTCTGCGCAGGCGCGTACCTGCCGGTCTGCGTGATGAAGTCGAGGTTGCCCCAGCCGAGCTGCTGGGTGGTGGGGTCGAACCCCTGCTTGCTGACGTAGACGCGGAAGTAGTCGGCGCCGTGGCTGGCCTGGTCGTACAGCTGGACGGTGAAGTTGCGACTCACGTTCGTCGCCCGCCACGCGCCAGGCTGGTTCAGGCTGTTGTTCCGGGACAGGCCGTTGCTGCACAGCTGCCCGTCTGGGGTGCGGCCCTGGAAGTTCCCGCCCAGCCCGTCGCGCAGCGCGCTCATCCAGTTCCACATGGTGTCGGGATTCGCCTGGAACGCCTGCCAACACATGGGGTCCTGCTGCTGCATGGCCGGATTCGTGTGCTGGCTGCCCCAGCTCTGCCAGCATTGGTAGGCGCGGGAGGCCGGGTTGATGATGGTGCCGTGGGCCTGGACCGGGCTGCTCCAGGGCAGCACGCCGACCATCATCGCGAGCAGCACGGCAAGCACCCGAAGGGGCTGGCGAACGGCCGGCCGGGATCGCCTGCCGGTCTGATCGGGCCTGCTTGAAGGCATGGTGCGTCCTCCGTTTCTTCGGCGGTGTCGGTGTGGGAGCGCTTCCAACCACAGACAAGCATCGGTCTGGATAAATGTCAACAATGATCTATTTTGGTATTGGTGTGTGCCGAGTTGGTCGGAGTCGGGGCTAAGGCCGACATTGCGGCATCTACCTGGGACGACGGGGCGTCCAACGGCCTGAACCTCGGCCGATCGACGCGCCGGATCGAAACTTTCGGTGGTTGACACCGCCCGACCCTGACTGCGGCGGCAGCCCGGTCTCGAGGTACCCGCGGCACACACCACATTGACAGCCGGCAACCGGGACGGGCGGACGCAGCAGCGCCCGCCGGTGTTGCAGGCTGGGGCGGTGGACGACGTGGCGGATCTGCTCGACCGGCTCTGGCGGACGGACGCGGTTGGGATGCTCGGTGCGCTCAGCCGACGGCTCGGTGACTTCGACCGGGCCGAGGAGGCGCTGTCGGACGCGCTGTCCGAGGCTCTCAAGCGCTGGCCCGAGGAGGGTGTGCCGGGCAGCCCCACAGGTTGGCTGGTCACCACGGGTTGGCGCAAGGCGCTGGATCGGCTGCGCCGCGAGAGGGTCGGACGCGACAAGGCCACGCTTGTGGCGACGGAGCCACCCCGCGAGCCGGGCGTGGACGATCGACTGGCCACGATCTTCGCCTGCTGTCACCCGGCTCTGGCCGAACCGTCCCGGGTCGCGCTCACCCTCTACGCCGCCAGCGGCCTCAGCGCAGCCGAGATCGCCGCCGCGTTCCTCGTACCCCAGCCGACGATGGCGCAGCGGCTGTCCCGGGCGAAGCGGCAGCTACGCGAGCTCGGCATCCGGTTCGAGGTGCCGGCGCCTGACGAGTACGCCGACCGGCTGCCGGCCGTACTCGCGGTGATCTATCTGGTGTTCAACGAGGGCTACCTGTCCAGCGGCCGGTCCACCCAGCGGCGCGAGCTCGCCCGGGAGGGAGTCGAGCTGGCCGGTCAGCTCGCCGGGTTGCTGCCCGCCGAACCCGAGGCCGCCGGGCTGGCCGCGCTGCTGGAGCTGCACCAGGCCCGGGCCGCGGCACGGTTCGACTCCTGGGGGCGGATCGTGCTGCTCGACAAGCAGGATCGGCGGCTGTGGGACCGGGCGGCGATCGAGCGGGCGGCGCTGCGGTTACGGGCGGCGGTACGCCAGGGCCGGCCCGGGCCGTACCAGTTGCAGGCCGGCATCGCCGCGCTGCACGCCCTGGCCGGATCGTACGAGGCCACCAACTGGACCGAGGTTCGCGCGCTGTACGACAGGTTGTACGCGGTGAACCCGTCGCCCGTGGTGCTGCTGAACCGCGCGGTGGCCACCCGGTTCACGCTCGGCGCGTCCACGGCGCTGACCGAGGTGGACGCGCTGGCGGACCGGCTCGCCGGTTACCACCTGTGGCACGCCACCCGGGCCGACCTGCTTGTCACTCTCGACCGGCCGGCCGAGGCACTGGTGGCGGCGGAGCGGGCGCTGGAGCTGGCGACGAACCCGGCCGAACGGGAGCTGATGTCCCGCCGGGTGGGTGAGCTGAGGCACCGGCCGTGAGACCGGTGCCCCGCCGCACCGCTATTCGCGGCTCATCACCGGACGGATCTCCACGGCGCTCATCCCCGCGCCGAGTGGCCAGGTGGCCGCGACCCTGGTGGCCTCGTCGAGGTCGTCGCACTCCAGGATGACGATCCCGCCGATGATCTCCTTGAGTTCCAGGTACGGCCCGTCGGTGATGACCGGCTGGCCGTTCCCGCCGGCGCGTACCGTCTTCGCCGTGGTCCGAGGCTCCAACTCGGCACCACCATCGGCGATCTTGCCGGCCGGCTGCCACCGCTCGTACCACGCGTAGACCTGCTTCATCAGGTCCTCCTCGTCGGCCGGGGACAGGGCGGTCCACTCACGGTCATCGCCGAAGATCAGCATCGCGTACCTCATCGTCGCTCCTCATCGTGGGAAGGGTCATCGTCCAGGTGACGAACGGCGGGCACCCGTCCTCGACACGGTCCACCGGAATTTTCGCGCACCTCGGTGAACCGGCCCTGAGCTGCGCGGTCAGGACGTTTGACCGGCGCCGGTGGCGGAAAGTGTGGCGGGATGAGATGGGCCCGTCACGCCGTACCCGCCGCCGTCACCGCCCTCGCCGCGCTCGCCGCCCGTGACCTGCTGCAACGCGAGCACGCGTTGCGACGAAACTTCCCGCTCCTGGGTCGGGCCCGCTACCTGCTCGAATCACTCGGGCCGGAACTGCGGCAGTACATCGTGGCCGGCAACAACGAGGAGCGGCCGTTCACCCGGGACCAGCGCCGCTGGGTGTACGCCTCGGCGAAGCGGCAGAACAACTACTTCGGGTTCGGCACCGACAACGACATCGAGTACACCCCCGGATATCCGATCATCAAGCACCGCACCTTCGGCCGAGCGGTACCTGCGTCGACGCCGACGATCGGGCACGAGGTGCGGCTGCCGTCGGCGAAGGTGCTCGGGGCGGCCCGGCGTCGCGCCCACGCGTTCCGCCCCGAATCCGTGGTGACCATCTCGGGGATGAGTTTCGGCTCCCTGTCCGGTCCCGCCGTGGAGGCGTTGAACCGTGGCGCGGCGATCGCCGGCTGCCTGCACAACACCGGTGAGGGCGGGCTGTCGCCGTACCACCGCCACGGCGGCGAGCTGATCCTGCAACTCGGCACCGCCTACTTCGGCTGCCGCGACGATCGGGGCCGGTTCGACCTCGCCCGACTCAAGGACGTGGTGGCCGGCGCACCGGTACGCGCACTGGAGATCAAGCTGAGCCAGGGTGCCAAGCCCAGCCTGGGCGGCCTGCTGCCGGCGGCGAAGGTGTCGGCGGAGATCGCCGCGACCCGGGGCATCCCGACCGGCCGGGACTGCGTCAGCCCGTCGCGGCACGCGGAGTTCTCCGACTGCGACAGCCTGCTCGACTGGGTGGAACTCCTGGCCGCCGAGACCGGCCTGCCGGTCGGCATCAAGTCCGCAGTGGGCGACCTCGACTTCTGGACCGAGCTGGCCGACCTGATGCGCGACACCGACCGGGGCGTCGACTTCGTCACCGTCGACGGCGGCGAGGGCGGCACCGGCGCGGCACCGCTGATCTTCACCGACTCCGTGTCGCTGCCGTTCCAGCAGGGCTTCGCCCGGATCTACCCCATCTTCGCCGAACGTGACCTGCACGAGCAGGTCGTCTTCATCGGCTCGGGCAAGCTCGGCCTGCCCGACAACGCGGTGGTCGCGTTCGCGCTCGGCTGCGACATGGTGGCCGTCGGCCGGGAGGCGATGCTGGCGATCGGCTGCATCCAGGCGCAGAAATGCCACACCGACACCTGCCCCACCGGAGTGGCCACCCAGAACGCCTGGCTGGCCCGAGGGCTGGACCCGGCATCGAAGGCCGTCCGAGCGGCGCACTACATCAAGACGCTGCGACGGGACCTGACGAAGGTCGCCGAGGCGTGCGGGGTGGAGCATCCGGGGCTCATCGATACCGACGCCGTGGAGATTCTCGGCGGACGGACAAGCGCCACCCCGCTGCGCGAGGTGTACGGGTACCGCCCGGGCTGGGGTCTACCGTCGGCGGCCGACCGCCAGGCGGTGGTGAAGCTGATGTCCACCGAGGCACCCCAGGGCGGCAGCGCTCCCCCCTCGCCTACCGCCCAGCGCTGAGACCCACCGTCCCGGCGGGTCAGCCCGACCCTTCGGCGGCCGTTCCGTGAGCCGCAGCGCGCGGGTCGGCCGGGGCCGACCCGCGCGCGTCCGTGCCGTCCGGACGGATCAGCCGCAGGCGACGCCCTCGGCGGCGGCTACCCCCACCGGCCCGGTCAGAGCCGGTGGCCCGGCGGGTCGTACCTGTCGCGCCGGAGCCGTGGACGGGGTGATCCGGACCGACGGTGCCGGCCGCCAGAGCAGGTTGATCGTGACTCCGTCAGGACGCGACAGACGGTGCCGGACCCGGTAGCCGAGTCGCCGGTAGAGGCGGATGTCGTCGGGGCCGTGCACCTCCGCGTAGCTGGGCAGGCCGAGATTGTCCATGTACCGGTGACTGCCGGCGAGGACAGCGGCGGCCTGACCGGCCCGGTCGGCATCCGGGGGTGCGGCGAGGAAGGCGAGGTGGTTGTGCGCCTCGACGGGACGCCGCGCGGCGAGGATGTGATCGACCCGGCGGAAGCGCACGGCATGTTCGCCGCTGGCGTCGTCGAGCCGCTCGTCGTAGCGAGGTGGCGGCGGGATCGGGCGATAGCGGTGGAACCAGACGGTGGCGGCGGTCCCGTCCTTGAGCAGGAACGCGTCGCCGAACAGCAGGGCGTGCTCGGTCCAGATGCGGGCCACGGCGGCGATCACGGCCGGGCGTCGGCGCTTGTCGGGTACGAGCCACGCGCCGAGGGCGGTCGGGACGATCGTGGCGGTGAGCAGGTCGACGATCCAGTCGAGGTCGCACCATCGGGCACGGTTGACCGGCAGGGTGACGTGCATGGGTACTCCTGGTTGGGCGTGAGGTCGCGAGGATGGTGTCGAGGCCGGCACCGCGAGGCTGTGCGGGCGGGCCGGGGACGGTCGGCGGGGTACGGCCGACGTCAGGTGTCGCGCCACGAGGCCACTACCGCCGTGGCGGCACGGGCGGTGGCGGGCGCTGCGGTCAAGCCGGTCGGCTGCCCGGGCGCGGCGAGCGGGAGGGCCGGTGCCGGGTGGGCGGCAGCCGGGTCAACCGGCTACTGACCGCAGGCGGCGACCAACCGGCCGCCGCCGTGTCGGCCGAGCCGCTGTGCGAGATCGGGGTCTGCTCGGCGCCGCTTGTCCCCGGTGCCGGCGACAGGGGCGGCTGCCCCGACGGACGTTCGGCCTGCCGGTCCCGGTCGTGCTGTCCCCCGGCCTCGATGGATCGTGACAACGATGCTGGCGAGCCGCGGTGCCCGTGCCTGGTGATCTGGTCGGCGGAGCGGACCAGCCGCGCGGTGTCCTGGCCGGGGTGGGCCCGGACCGGTGCGACCGGCGGCACCGGGTCGACTCCCGCTCCCGGTGGCTCGACGGGATCCGGCTCGGGCTGGGTGCCCGGATCGGCAGGCGTCGGCACCGGGGCGGGCTGGGGTGGACCGTCGGCTGGTGGCAGCACGTCGAGCACCGGTTCCAGCAGGTCGAGGATCGGGGCCAGGACAGGATCCAAACCACCCACGACGGAGTCGAGCGACCCGGAGCCCAGGAGTTCCTCGAGGACGGCGAGCAGCGGGTCGGTGAGGGGCCCCGCGGCAGCGACCACGGCGGCCACCTCGTCGCGTACCGCCTCGGGTAGTGGCTCGAGCAGTCGTGCCACCGTCTCCGCGGACCGGTCGTGCGGGCTCGGTGCCGGTGGCCCGGCCACCCGGTCGGCTGGCGGCGCCTGATCCGCCCGGTCGGGAGCAGCCCGAGGTGACGCCGGGTGCGAGGGTGCCGGGCCCGACGTGGTCGGATCGGTCGACAGTGGAGCGCTCCCGGCCGGGGTTGTCGCGACAGGCGGTGACGCGGTGTCCTGCGGCGGCTGCCCACCGGCAGGCGCCGGCAGTTCGGCCGGGCCGGCGGCGGGAGGTCCGGGCTGGCCCCCCGGCGGCGCCTGGTCGGCCGGCCCCGCCGGCACCTGTCGCCCGGGCGGCTCCGCAGGCGCGTCACCCGTCGGTGGTGGCGCGGGCGCGGGCCGCCCCGGGCGCTCGTCGGACGAGGGCGGTCGCGGCGGATCGGCCACCTGCGGAGGGGGCGGTGCGACGGGTTCCGGGGCGGGCCGATTCGCGGCGAGCACGGGCGTGAGCAGGTCCCGGACGAGGTCGGCGGTGCGGGTCACAGGGCCGTCCTGGGTGGCCGCCGGCGGCTTCTCGGCGGCCCGGGCCGGAGCCGCCGACGCGGCGTCATAGGCGCACCAGGCGGCCCCGGCGAGCACGGTCAGGAAACCCAGGCGCAGGACCGCGCGAACGAGGCCACGCCGTCGTCTCGTCACCGACGCCTCCCGTGCCCGTCCGCCACCCGCTGCCAACGCACCCTAACTCACCGCGACGGTCCGGTCACGAGTCGCCGGGCGTGTCGATATCGAGCGTCGCCTACTGGTCCAACCAGTTGACGGGTTGATATGTGCTGGGCCACACTGCCCGGCATGGCATTCGTCCCCGTCACCCGGGCCTCCGTCGCCGACCTGGTCTTCGGGCAGCTGCGCGACGCCATCGTCAGCGGCACCTACCGCACCGACGACACCCTGCCCGGTGAGCGCGAATTGGCCGCGACCTTCCAGGTGAACCGGCACGCGGTACGGGAGGCGCTGGGTCGGTTGCAGCAACTCGGCCTGGTCCGGGTCAGCCAGGGCGGGGCCACCCGGGTGTTGGACTGGCGGGTGCACGCCGGCCTGGACCTGGCGCTGTCCCTTGTCCGCTCCGGCGACGTCCTGCCGGTCACGACCCTGGTGCGCGACATGATGGACATGCGGGCCTGCATCGGCGTGGACGCGGCCCGTCTCTGCGCCCGCCGGGCCGACGACGCGACGCGCCGGCGGATCGTCCGCGCGGTCGAGGAGTTCGCCGACCTCGCGCCCGACCTGACCGCGATGGGCGAGGCCAACATCGCCGTGTGGCGGCTCATCCTGGACGGCTGTGGCAACACCGCGTACCTGCTGGCCTTCAACAGCCTGGTGGCCGGCGCGCTGGCGGTGGCCGAGGTGCCGCCGCAGCGACGCGCCACCGAACTGCTCGACGTCGCCGGGCACCGCCGGCTGGCCTCGGCCGTCGCCGACGGCCGGGACGTCGAGGCCGCCGAACAGGCCCGCTCGCTGCTCACCGCCGCGCTCGCCGCCCCGACCAGAAAGGACAGCCGGGCATGATCCCCGCCGTGCTCTACGCCATCCCCGCGTTCCTCCTGCTCATCACCGTCGAGGCGCTGTCGTACCGGTTCGCGCCCGACGACGCCGAGCGGGGCTACGAGGCCCGGGACACCGCCACCAGCCTGACCATGGGCGCCGGCAGCCAGGTCATCGGTGTGCCCTGGAAGCTGCTCACGGTCGGTCTGTACGCCGCCGCCTACACCATCTCGCCGTGGCAACTCTCCCCCGGCGACTGGTGGGTCTGGGTGCTGCTGTTCTTCGCCGACGACTTCGCCTACTACTGGTTCCACCGGGCGCACCACGAGGTCCGGCTCCTGTGGGCGGGGCACGTGGTGCACCACTCAAGCGTGTTCTTCAACTTCTCCACGGCGCTGCGGCAGAGCTGGACACCCATGACGTCCCTGCCCTTCTGGCTGGGCCTGGCCCTGCTCGGCATCCCTCCGTGGATGATCTTCCTTCAGCAGTCGATAAGTCTGCTCTACCAGTTCTTCCTGCACACCGAGCGGGTCAACCTGCTGCCCCGACCTGTCGAGCTGGTGTTCAACACCCCGTCGCACCACCGGGTCCATCACGGCTCGAACGCCGATTACCTGGACCGCAACTACGGCGGCATCCTGATCATCTGGGACCGGCTCTTCGGGACCTTTCAGGCCGAGGGAGACCCGGTCCGGTACGGCCTGACCAAGAACATCGCCACCTACAACCCGCTGCGGGTGGCGACCCACGAGTACGCGGCGATCTGGCGGGACCTGCGTACCGCCAGGTCCTGGCGGGAACGGCTCGGGTATCTGCTGGGCCGCCCGGGCTGGCAGCCGGCCCGGTGAACACCGCGACCGGCGCCGACCCGAGGCGACGACCCGCTGTCGTACGGTGGCCGGACCGGGACGCGGCATTGCTCTGGGCATTCGCCGTCGTGGCGGCCGTCGAACTGGTAGCCGTCGCCACCGACGTGCCCGCGGCGCAGTGGTTGGCCAAGCCGCTGCTGGCGCCGCTGTTGCTGGCCTGGCTCTGGCAGGTCCACGCGGCCGACCGGCCGATCGCCGTGGGTCTGGTCCTCGCCACCGCCGGGGACGTCGCGTTGCTGATCCCGTCGGACACCGCGTTCCTGGTCGGGATGGGCTGCTTCCTCGGCACCCAGGTCGCGTTCAGCACCGCCTTCATCGGTCACCGCCGGCCCCGACCGGCGGCGGTGGCCGGCTACCTGACGCTGTGGGCGGTGGCGAACGCACTGCTCTGGCCCCGACTGGGCGACCTGCGGCTACCGGTGCTCGGGTACAGCCTGGCGCTGAGCCTGATGGCGGCGACCGCCACCGCCGTCGGCCGGCGGGTCGCGGCCGGCGGTGCGCTGTTCCTCTTCTCGGACCTGCTGATCGGGCTCGGCGCGGGCGGTACCCGGCTGCCCGGGCACGACGTGCTGGTGATGGCGACCTACAGCGCCGCGCTCTTCATGATCAGCATCGGCTGGGCGGCGCGCGCTAGTGACCGTGGTAGAGGGCGGCGACCTCGTCGGCGAAGTGGTCCCGCACGGCCTCCCGCTTGATCTTGAGAGTGGGGGTGAGTTCCCCGTCGGCCTCGGTGACATCCCGGTGCAGGATCCGAAAGGTCTTAACCTGCTCGGCCCGGGAGACGCTCCGGTTGGCCCGGTCGATCGCGACCTGGATCTCCCCCCGCAGCCTCGGGTCGTCCCGCGCCGCCGACACCGACGCACCGGGGAGCCCGTGCTGCTCCCGCCAGCGCGTCCACGCCTGCGGGTCCACTGTGACAAGTGCGGCGACGTACGGGCGGCCGTCGGCGACCAGCATCACCTGGCTGACAAGTGGATGCGCGCGGATCCGCTCCTCGATGGGTGCCGGCGCGACGTTCTTACCGGCGGCCGTGACCATGATCTCCTTGGTCCGGCCGGTGATCCGCAGAAAACCGTCATCGTCGATCCTGCCGAGATCGCCGGTGCGCAGCCACCCGTCCTCGGTCAACGCCGCCCGGGTGGCCTCCGGGTTGTGCCAGTAGCCACCGAAGACCACCTCGCCCCGGGCGTGGACCTCGCCGTCGTCGGCGAGCCGGATCCGGACCCCCGGCAGTGGCCGTCCGACAGTGCCGATCCGCATCGCCGTCGGCAGGTTCGCGGTCAGCGCCGGCGAGGTCTCGGTCAACCCGTACCCCTCCAGTACCGTGATGCCCGCCCCCCGGAAGAAGTGCCCCAGCCGCTCCCCCAGCGGCGCGCCGCCCACGATCGCCATCCGGCACCGCCCGCCGAGCGCGGCGCGCAACCGGCGGTACGCGGCGAACTCGAACACCAGGTGCGCCAGGCGGAGCAGTCTTCCGGGCCCATGCGCAGTGTCCAGCGCGCGGCTGTACCGCACGGCAACCCACTCGGCGAGACCGAACAGCCATCCCCGGTGTGCGTCCTCGGCGGTCTGGCGGGCCTGGTCGTGCATCTTCTCGAACATCCGGGGCACGGCGAGGATGAAGGTGGGCCGGAACCGGCGCAACTGGTCGAGCACCCCGGAGATGTCGGCGCTGTGCACCATCGTCGCCCGGGTGTGCACCATGCCGACCTGGATCAGCCGGGCGAAGGCGTGCGCCAGCGGCAGGAACAGCACAGTCATCGCACCCGGATGCAGGAGCTGGGGCAGCACCGCCGTGGCGTTGCCGATGTCCGCGGAGAGGTTTCGGTGGGCCAGGACGCAGCCCTTCGGTGGCCCGGTGGTGCCGCTGGTGTAGACGATCGTGGCGATGTCGTCGCCGGTCACCGCGGCCCGGCGAGCGTCCACCTCGGCCACGTCGACGGCACGGCCCTGCGCCACCAGCTCGATGAGCTCGCCGGCATCGATGCGCCAGGTCTGCCGCAACTCGGGCAGCTCCGACCGCAGCGCGGCCACGCTGACGGCGTGGTCGGCGGTCTCCAGTACGCAACCGACCGCACCGGAGTCGCCGAGCATCCAGCCGATCTGTTCGTCGCTGGAGGTGTCGTAGATCGGCACGGTCACCGCACCTATCGACCAGAGGGCGTAGTCGACAAGCGTCCACTCGTACCGGGTGCGGCTGAGCAGACCGACCCGGTCGCCGTGCGCGACACCGGCGGCGACGAGACCACGGGCCACCGCCAGCACGTCGTCGCGGAACTGCCGGCAGGTCACCGGCAGGGCGCCGCCCCGACCGGAGCGGCGGACCGGCCACGACCGGGGGTCCGGGTCGGGCCGCACGAACTGCACCGCGTCCGGATCCTCATCCGCGTTGCGCCACACCCGCTCCGCCAGGCTGCCGTCGTCACCACTGACGATCGGCTCGACCGCTGTCTCCCGCACGCCCGCCCACCTGCCGTCGCGTCACCGCCAACCGTTCCCGGCCAACGCCCCAGATGGTCACCCGTCACCCCCCTCCCCACCCCCAAAACCCCCAAACCCACCCCCAACCCCACCCCCCCGTGCTACCCACCCCACCCCCACCCCGTCGATCTTGCACTTTCGGTCGCCGAAGTACCCCTTTCACGAAAAGTGCAAGATCGACGCGCGCTGGGTGGCGCGCTGGGTGGGGTGGGGTGGGGTCAGGGGTGGTGGGGGAGGTTTAGGTGGTTGACGGTTTTGGTGATCAGGTCGTCGGTGGACAGTCGCAGGTCCAGGACGAGGGCCTGTTCGTCGGGGCTGAGCGGCTCCAGGGTGGCGGTCTGGGAATCGAGCAGGCTCGCCGGCATGTAGTGGCCGGCGCGCAACGCCAGCCGCTCCCGGATGACCTCGGTCGGCCCGGCCAGGTGCACGAAGTCGACGGCCGGCGGCCCCTGCCGCAGCACGTCCCGGTACGAGCGCCGCAGCGCCGAGCAGGCCAGCACCGTCGACACGCCCTCCCGGTGACGGGCGGTCATCCAGTCGGCAAGGGCACGCAGCCACGGCCAGCGGGCCGCGTCGTCCAGGGGTACGCCGGCCCGCATCCGGGCCACGTTGGCCGCCGAGTGGAACTCGTCGGCCTCGGCGAAGGTCAGCCCGGTGACGGCGGCGACTCCCCGGGCCACAGTCGTCTTCCCGGCACCTGACACACCCATCACCACCACGTGCCGGGTCGCCGGTTCACCAGTCATGGACGGTGCCGTCCTGGAGCCGGTTGAACGGCAGGTACGCCGGCTGGTACGGGAACCGGGCAGCCGCCTCCTCGTCCAACTCGACGCCGATACCCGGCTGCTCACCCGGGTGCAGGTAGCCGTCGGTGAAGCTGAACGACTGACGGAACACCTCGTTGGTGAGCGACCCGTGCCGCATGTACTCCTGGATGCCGAAGTTGTGGATGGCCAGGTCCAGGTGCAGGGCGGCGGCCATGCCGACCGGCGAGATGTCGGTCGGCCCGTGGATACCGGACTTGATCTGGTACTGCGCGGCGAAGTCGAGCAGCTTACGCATCGCGGTGATGCCACCGGTGTGGGTGACTGCCGAGCGGACGTAGTCGATCAACTGTTCCCGGATCAGGGTCTGGTAGTCCCAGACGGTGTTGAAGACCTCGCCGATGGCCAGCGGCGTGGTGGTGTGCTGGCGGACCAGCCGCAGCGCCTCCTGGTTCTCCGCCGGGGTGCAGTCCTCCAGCCAGAACAGGTCGTACGGTTCGAGGGCCTTGCCCAGCTTGGCGGCCTGGATCGGGGTCATCCGGTGGTGGCCGTCGTGCAGCAGCGGCAGCTCCGGCCCGAACTCGTTGCGGACCGCCTCGAAGACGCCGGGCAGGTGACGCAGGTACGCCCGGGTGTCCCAGTCCTCCTCGGCCGGCAGCGGGGTGCGCTGCGCCGGCTCGTAGTCGTACCGCTTGCCGTCGGTGCTGGGCTGCGCGGCGACCCCGTACACGGCGTTGATGCCGGGCACCGACGTCTGCACCCGGATCGACCGGTAGCCCTGGTCCAGGTGCGCCCGGATCGAGTCGAACAACTCCGGCAGGTCCCGCCCCGAGGCGTGACCGTACGCCATGATGCCGGTCCGGGACGCGCCGCCGAGCAGCTGGTAGAGCGGCATGCCCGCGGCCTTGGCCTTGATGTCCCAGAGCGCCACGTCGACCGCGGCGATGGCGGCCATGGTGACCGGTCCGCGCCGCCAGTACGCCGAGCGGTACAGGAACTGCCAGGCGTCCTCGATGCGGTGCGCGTCCCGCCCGATCAGCAGCGGAACGACGTGGTCACGCAGGTACGAGGCGACCGAGAGTTCCCGCCCGTTGAGGGTGCCGTCGCCCAGGCCGGTGATGCCATCCTCGGTTGTGATCTTCAAGGTGACGAAGTTGCGGTCCGGACTGGAGACGATGACGTCCGCAGCGACGATCTTCACGAGGGGTGCCTTTCTCGCAGGTGTTGCTCAGCGAAGGGTGGTGCCGGCGGCGCTGCCGGTGATCAGGGACAACTCGTCGCGGCGGGGCAGGCCCTCCCAGTCGCCGTGGCCGGCGACCGCGAACGCCCCGAGCGCCACCGCGCGCCGGAGCCGGTCGGTCAGGTCCAGCCCGTCGAGATGCCCGGAAAGGTAGCCGGCGGTGAACGCGTCACCCGCACCGACGGTGTCGACGGCGGTGACCGGCACCGCCGGGACCTGCTCCACCCCGTCGGCGGTCCAGGCGCGGGCGCCGTCGGCGCCGAGCTTGACAAGCACCGTCGACACGCCCCGCCGGAGCAGGTCGGTGGCGACGGCGCGCTCGTCGGCCCCGGCCCCGGCGACCAGGTCCAGCTCGTCGGTGGAGGCGACGACGACCGAGGCGTACCCGGCCAGTGGGGTCAGCGTCGCCCGGGCGTCCGCCCGGGACCACAGGCCGGCCCGGTAGTTGACGTCCAGGCTGACCGGGATGCCGGACTCGGCCGCCGCGCGTACCGCCCAGGTCACCGCGTCCCGCGCGCTGGCGGACAGGGCCGGGGTGATGCCGCTCAGGTGCAGCAGGCGGGCACCCGCGGCGAGCGGTGCGCGCAGGTCGTCGACGTCGAGCGCCGCGCCCGCCGATCCGGCCCGGTGGTAGCGCACCCGGGACACGTCGGCGGTCCGCCGCTCCAGGAACATCAGCCCGGTCGGGCGCTGCGGGTCCCGCCGCACGTCGGTGGTGTCGACGCCCTCGGCGCGCAGCTGCCGCAGCACGAACTCGCCAAGCTCGTCGTCGCTGACCCGGCCCGCCCAGGCCGCCCGGTGTCCGAGTCGGGCCAGGCCGATCGCCACGTTGGACTCGGCGCCGGCCAGGTGCATGCTCAACGGCCCGCCGGCGGCCAGCGGACCGGAGGACCGCAGCGACACGAGCGCCTCGCCGACGGTGAGCAGATCCCGCTGCCGCTCGGTCATGACAGTGCTCCCCGCACCGCGTCACGGTATCGGCGGGCGCGGTCGCGCAACGCGTCGAGGTCGCCGCCCGAGGCCGCGTCACCCACCAGCGGGCCGCCGACGCCCACCGCGATCGCCCCGGCCGCCAGGTAGCCGGGCAGCTCGGCCAGGCCCACCCCGCCGACCGCGACGAACGGGATGTCCGGGAACGGGTCACGGACCGCCTTGAGGTAGCCGGGGCCACCGACCGAGGCCGGGAAGAGCTTGACCACGCTCGCCCCGGACCGCACCGCCGCGTACGCCTCGGTCGGGGTCAGCGCGCCGGCCGCGACCGGCAGGCCCCGCCGAGCCGCCTCGGCTATCGACTCGACCACGGCGGGCGTCACCACGAACTGCGCGCCGGCCGCCGCCACGTCGGCCACGTCCGACCCGGTGAGCACCGTGCCGGCACCGACGAGCGTGTCCGCCGGGGCGTCGGCCCGGATGGCCGCGATGGCGTCGAGCGCGCCCGGGGTGGTCAGCGCCACCTCCACCACGCGTACGCCCTCGGCCAGCAGCGCCGTGCCGGCGGCGATGGTGGCGGCGGTGTCGGTGCCCCGGATGATGGCCAGCAGCCGGGTCTCGGCGAGTTCGGCGGCGAGATCCAAGGTCATGGTCACCACTCCGCGTACGCGCCGTCGGGGTGCCGGAAGGTGGGGCTGCGCCACGCGTGGCCGCGCTTGTCGGCCGCGCGTACCGCCTGCTCGTCGATCTCGATGCCCAGCCCCGGCGCGGTGAGGCGCTGCACGTACCCGTCGACGAAGGACAGCGGCTGCTGATCGACGCAGTAGTCGAGCACCTCGGCGCCGAGGTTGTAGTGGATGCCGATGCTCTGCTCCTGGATCAGGTAGTTCGGGGTGGCGAAGCCGACCTGGAGGCAGGCGGCCAGCGCGATCGGTCCGAGCGGGCAGTGCGGGGCGAGTTGCACGTCGTACACCTCGGCCAGCGCGGCGATCTTGCGTACCTCGGTGATGCCGCCGGCGTGCGCGAGGTCCGGCTGGGCCACCGCGATGCCGGCTTGGAGGACCGGCAGGAACTCCTGCCGGCTGTAGAGCCGTTCCCCTGTCGAGACCGGAGTGGTGGTGGCCCGGACGAGTTCGCCGATCAGGTGGGAGTTCTCCGGCACCACCGGCTCCTCCAGGAACAACGGCCGGTACGGCTCGAGCAGCGGCGCGACCCGGCGCGCGTTAGCCAGGGTGAAGCGGCCGTGGAAGTCGACCGCCACGTCCCGGTGCTCGCCGAGCACCTCCCGGGCGGCGGCGACCCGCCGCACCACCGCGTCGAGTTCGGCGACGGAGGCGAGCGGGCTCATCCGACCGGAGGCGTTCATCTTCACCGCGGTGAGGCCGGCCTCCACCCGGCCCGCGATCTGGTCGCGGACCTCGTCGGGCTCGTCGCCGCCGACCCAGCCGTAGACCCGGATGCGGTCCCGCACCGGTCCGCCGAGCAGTTGGTGCACGGGCGCGCCGTACCGCTTGCCGGCGATGTCCCACAGCGCCTGGTCCAGACCGGAGACGGCGCTGGCCAGGATCGGGCCGCCCCGGTAGAAGGACGCCTTGGTCAGCACCTGCCAGTGATCCTCGATCCGCAGCGCGTCCCGGCCGATCAGCAGCTCGCTGAGCTGCTCGACGGCGGTGCGTACGGTCTCGGAGCGGCCCTCGCAGGTCGCCTCGCCCCAGCCGACGATCCCGTCGTCGGTCTCCACCCGGACGAAGAGCCAGCGCGGTGCGACGAGGAAGGTCTCGACGCGAGCGATGGTGGTCATGATCGCCTCAGCCCTTCGTCGCACCGGCGGTGAGGCCGGAGACGATGTACCTCTGCACGAACAGCGCGATGACCATGATCGGCAGGGTGACCACAGTGGTGGCCGCCATCAGGCCGCCCCAGTCGATGCTGGCGTAGCCGACGAAGTCGAAGATCGCCACGGGCAGGGTCTTGGTGTCCGCGCCGGACAGGACCAGGGCGAACATGAAGTTGTTCCAGGAGAAGATGAAGGACAGGATGCCGGCGGTGGCGATGCCCGGTACGGACAACGGCAACGTGATCCGCCGGAAGGCGCCGATGTGGGTGAGGCCGTCGACGAGCGCCGCCTCCTCCAACTCCTCCGGCAGGCCGTCGAAGAAGCCCATCATGATGTAGACGATCAGCGGCAGCGAGACGAACATGTGGCTCAGGATCAGCACGCTGAAGCCGCCGACCATGCGCAGATTCGAGAAGACGTAGTACCAGGGCACCAGCAGCGAGACGCCGGGAATCACCCGGGCCATGAGCACCACCAGCGCCGACTTGCGCATGTTGAACCGACTCATCGAGTACGCCGCCGGCACGCCGAGCAGCAACGACAACGCGGTCGCCGCGAAGGCCACCCAGAGGCTGTTCACGATGAACTGCACGTAGTTGGCCTGTTGCAGCACCGTGCCGTAGTTGTCCAGGGTCGGCGTGAAGACCAGCGCCTTGGCGGAGTCGTAGATGTCGACGTTGGTCTTGAACGAGGCGGCGACCATCCAGATCAGCGGTGCCACCAGGGAGAGCACCACGACGGTGAGCGCGATGGTGCGGAACACCTTGAACCCGGTGCGTGGCTTCATCGTCCGGCCCCCTTCCGACGTGCGGTGAGCGCCCACATCGAACCGATGATGATCAGGAAGAACAGAATCAGCACCGTCGAGGACAGGCCGTACTCGTTGTAGTCGAAGCTCAGGCCGTAGGCGTACACGTTCAGCGTCTCCACCTCGTGGAACGATCCGCCGCCCCGGCCCTTTGTCGCGTACAGGATGTCGAAGGTCTTCAGCGCGTCAATGCCGCGCAGCAGGATCGCCACGATCACGGTGGGCATCAGCAGCGGCAGGGTGACGTGCCGGAAGCGCTGCCAGGCGCTGGCGCCGTCGATCATCGCGGCCTCCTGCGGCTCGTCGGAAAGCGAGGTCAGGCCGGCGAGCAGGATCAGCACGACCATCGGCGTCCACTGCCAGATGTCGATGAAGATGGTGGTCGGCAACGCGGTGTGCTGTCCGGCGAGCCACGGCTGCGGGCCGATGCCGACCCAGCCCAGCGCCTGGTTGGCCAGGCCGATGTTCGGGTCGAAGATGAGCCGCCACATCATGCCGACCGCGACCGGGGTGGCGACAAGCGGCAACAGGATGGCGACCCGGACCCACTTCTCGCCCCGGAACGGCCGCCACAGCAGCAGCGCGACAGCCATGCCCAGGACCACTTCGAAGAACAACGCGACACCGGTGAACGCCCCGGTACGCGCCACCGCCGGCCAGAACCGGTCGGTGTCGGTGAGCACCTCGACGTAGTTGCCGAAGCCGATGAACTCCGACTCGGCGCGGACGGAACCCGCCGAGTCGGTGAGGCTGAGATAGCCCGTCCAGGCGAGCGGGAAAATGATCAGCGCGGCGACGAAGGCCATGGCCGGGGCCGCGAAGAGCCACTTGCGATGGTCGTTGGCCCAACGCGCCCAGCCGGGCGTGTCGGGCATGACGGAGGCGCCGCGGGGCGCCCTCTCGGGGGCGGTGACTGCTGGCATCGGATCTCCGTGGTGGACAGAGCCGGGCGGGGGTGGCGGGGCGGTCGGCCCCGTCACCCCCGCGCTCGGGCTCAGCGGGCCTCGTCGTCCAGGAACTTCTGGAATCCCTCGTTCGCGGCGTCGGCCGCGGCAGCCGCGTCCTGGCCGGTGATCGCGTCGACGATCGGCTGCCCGACGATCTCCCGGGCCTGCGCCACCCGCTCGACCACCGGCCGGTCGTGACCCACGCCGTTGGCCAGGCTCACCGTGATCGCGTCAGCCATGTCCTTCGGGTAGGTCGCGATGCCTTCCGGGTTCTCCCAGACGGAGGTACGGGCACCCGGCACGCCGGCCTTCTGCTGCGCCAGCGTCTGCTCCTTGCCGGCGGCCCACTCGATGAACTTCCAGGCGTTGCTCTGGTTTTCCGAGGCCTCGTTGACGGCCAGACCCCAGGAGGGGATGTTGTACGGCTTGGAACCGGCCGGCCCGGCGGGGAACGGCGCGAATCCGACGGTCTCGGAGACCTTCGACTTGGCCGGGTCGGTGGCGTTCTTGTAGAGCGAGTTCGCCTCGGTGTAGAAGGCGGCCTGCCCCTGCGTGAAGATGGCCATCGCCTCGGACCAGCTCATGTCGGTGCTGATGTTGGCCGGGCCGTGCTCGCGCAGCAGCCCGCCGTAGTAGGCGTACGCCTGCTTGGCGGCGTCGCTGTTGACGGCGGCCTTGCCGGACGCGTCGACGAAGTCGCCACCGAAGCTGTAGAGGAAGCTGGAGAACTGGGTGACCGCGGCGGCCTTGCCGGTCCGCGACACGAAGCCGGCGACACCCGGGTTGTCCGCCTCGATCTTGGCCGCCTGAGCCTTCAGCTCGTCGAGCGTCTGCGGCGGCGCGGCGAAGCCGGACTTCTCCAGCAGGTCCTTGCGGTAGTAGAGGACCTGCTGTTCGGTGATGATCGGAATGCCTACCACCTTGTCCTCGTAGGTGGTCGCACCCAGCGGCGTCTCCTGGAAGTCGTCCAGGCCGAAGTCGGCGCTCTCCTTGGCCTTGTCCGTCAGGTCGGCGAGGTACTTGTTCTTGGCGAACAGCTGACCTTCCTGCAACGGCCGGTACATCATCACGTCGATGTCGCGGGAGCCCGCGTTGAGCTTGACGTTGTACTGGTCCGAGAGCTGGTCCTCGCCGAGCTGGGTGACCTCGACCTTGAGCCCGGTCGCCTGCTCGAACTCCGGCAGCGCCTTCCGGATGTTCTCGGTCCAGACGTGGTTGACGAGCGTCACCCGCACCGTGTCCGAGGCCCCGCTGTCCTCACCGCCGCCGCAGGCGGACAGGGTCATTGCGGCCACCACCGCCAGAGATGTCCCAATCACTGATCGACGTCCCACGTCCGTCTCTCCTTCTGTCCTGGTCGGCGCATCGGGGGGACGAGCGCGACCTCGGCCGTTTACATCCGCTTAACGTCCGGATGCTAGGCCGAAAAAGCAGACTTAAACAAGTGGTAGACCCAACTGATATGATCCGAGCCGTGGATCTGACCTCCCCGGGGGCCGCGCCCGCCCAGACCGCCCCTGTCGAGGCCGGGCTGCACGGACGCGTCCTCGATCACCTCGGCACCGCCATCTGCGGCGGGGAAATCCCGCCCGGGGCGGTGCTCAACATCGACGACCTGGTCGAGCGCTACGCGGTGTCCCGTTCGGTGATCCGCGAGGTGCTCCGGGTGCTCGCGTCGATGGGGTTCATCGAGACCCGACGGCGGGTCGGCGTCATGATCCGCGCGGCCGGCGCCTGGAACGTCTTCGACCCGCAGGTGATCCGCTGGCGGCTCGCCTCGGCCGGGCGCATCGCCCAGCTCCGCTCGATCACCGAGCTGCGTACCGCGGTCGAACCCCACGCCGCCTGGCTCGCCGCGCACCGGGTCGACCACGACGAGGCGAGCGAACTGGTCGGCCTGGCCGCCAAGATGTGGGCCGCGGGCAAGGCCGGCGACGAGGAGCGCTTCCTCAGCCTGGACATCGAGTTCCACCGCCGGGTGCTACGCGCCTCGGGCAACGAGATGTTCGTCAAGCTCCAGGACCTGGTGGCGGAGGTGCTCACCGGCCGCCACCACTACCACCTCATGCCCCACCACCCGCACGAGCAGGCGTTGCAACTGCACGCCGACGTCGCCCAGTCGATCCAGCGCCGGGACGGCGACGGCGCCCGCCAGGCGATGAAGCAGATCATGGAGCACGCGTTCGACGAGATGGCCTCGATGTGGGAGCAGGAGCGCACCCCAGAGCCACACCCCGCCTGACCCCCACCCCACCCTCCCACCCTCCCACCCTCACGCCCAACCTCGTCGATCATGCAGTTGTGGCACCTGAGAATCTGGACATTCTTCCCATTCCAGGTGCCGCAATTGCATGATCAGCGAAGCGGGCCGGCGGGGTGGAGTGGAGTGGGTCAGGACGACGCGGAGATGTCGGTGGTCAGGCGGCAGTTCGGCCCGGATCGGCGATTCGGGCCTGTTCGGCGAGGATCCCGGTGGCCTGGCCGACCTCGATCAGGTATCCGTCCGGATCCCGCAGATAGCAGCGGATCTCCGCAGCATGGTCCTTCGGTTCGGTCAGGAACTCCCCGCCACGGGCCCGCCACTGCTCGTAGACCGCGTGCACGTCGGTCACCCGAATGTTGATCGCGCCGCTGAGGGTGTTCGAGTCCGTTGGGGCCTGGGCTCGTACGGTCGGCTTGTCGTCGGTGGGGCCACCCTCGTCGTTGAGCACGATGTAACTGTTGTGCAGGCGCAGGACGGCCGGATTGAGCTCGCGCACCACAGTCGCGCCCAGGACTCCCCGGTAGAACTCCCGGGAGCGGTTGACGTCACGCACGATCAGCAGGTGGGTGAGGACCATGCCACCCTCGGGCTGGAAGTAGTCCGGCGCCTCGTCGGCCATCTCGGCTCCCTCGTCGAAAGCCGGCGCCTACCCGCCGAGCACGCCCGCACACCTGCCCGCTGTCAGGTTCTCCCGATCACCCGCGAGCCACCGCCTCACCGGGGCGCACGGCCCGTTCGAGGTGGCGCAGCACCTCGTCGACGTGTGGGCGGACCTGGGCCAGCAGGGTCTCGCTCCAGCGTTCCTGCTCGTAGCGGCAGTCCAGGTACAACTGGCGGGCGTGGGCCAGGACCGGCCGGTGTTCCGGAGGCAGGCGGGCCAGGGCCCAGTCGGCTGCGGCGTCCTTAGCACGGATCTGCCCGGTGGCCACGGTGAACCAGACGCGGGCGAGGGTGAGCAGCACGTTGCGGGTGTCACCGTCGAGGTCGTCCAGCAGTCCCGGTACGCCGGCCAAGCTCGCCCGCACCACATCGGCTCGGGGCACCGGCGCCAGCACCCGCGCCGGAGGCGGTCCGACCAAAGGGTGATCGCCGGCACGGGCCGCCGTGGCCAACAGCGCCAGGTCCGCCATCGTCTCCGGTTGCGGAACCACACCGGACAGGTACGCCTCGCGTAGCCACTCGCCGTACTGGAAGTCCACAGTGGGCGGGAAGCGCCACGGCCGCACCTCGGTGCCGACGACAACTGTCAACTCGACCGGACGGGCCCGGTGCACCGCACCGGAGGTGGCCAGCAGGCCGTCCAGCAGCCGCCGCCGCTCCCGGTCGGTCAGGCTGCCGGCCGCGACGACGAGCACGTCGATGTCGCTGGCGGGCCGCAGTCCACCGAACACGGCCGAGCCGTGCAGGTAGGCGCCGACGAGCCGGTCGCCGAGCACCGCCCCGACGAGTTCGGTGAGCTCCCGGAGCTGGTCCGTCATCGGCCGAGTCTGCGCCCGGTCCGAGCGCCGACGCCACCGTTTTCCAGCCGGCCCGTGGGCGGCCGTCTGGTCCCGATGTGCGTACGATGCGGCACATGGCGTTGTTGCACCGAGCAGACATCCGTCCCGCCAAGCTGGACCTGTTGGCGACCTGGCTGCCGACCCGCGACTGGTACGCGGGCGGCGGCGACGTGACGCGCGTGGCCGCGTACCGGTTCGACGATCCGGCCGGCCAGGTGGGCATCGAGACGCTCCTGGTCCGGGGCGGTGACGGGCCGGTGCACCAGGTGCCGCTGACCTACCGTGGGGCACCCTTGGACGGTGCCGACGAGTGGCTGGTCGGCACCACCGAGCACTCGGTACTGGGCCGCCGCTGGGTCTACGACGCGGTGGGTGACCCGGTGTACGCGGCTGCCCTGGCCGCCACGATCCTGGCCGGCACCGCTCAGGCCGAGGAATACTTCGAGGTCGACGGCCGGCGGGAGGTGCGCCCACCCAGCATGGACATCACAAGCGACACCCCCGCCGCCGACGCGCCCCCGGTCGGGGCGGTGCGTCAGGTGGTCGACGGCGACCCGACGCTCATCGTCACCGACGCCGTCGAGCTGGGGGTGATCCGCCGCCCCGGATCCACCGCCGCCCCGGCCGTCGCCACGCTCACCGGCACCTGGGACGACATCCGCGCGCCACTGGCGTACGCCGCGCCGCGCTGATCCGCCGCGGGCGCAGCGCACGGCTGCGCCCCGACCCGGCCGGTCGAGGCGCCGGGCCGTCGGAGCGCCGTGCCGGACGGACACCTCAGCCTGTCGGGTGCCGGTCGGCGATCACGTGAAGGCGGAGAGGTCGAAGGTGGCCAGGCGATCCGGGTCGGCGAGCACATCGATCTCGGCGATACGCCCGTCGCGGACACCGAACGCCATCACCGACAACGGGCGACCCGACGCCATGACCACCACCCCGGCAGCGCCGTTGATCACCGCGTGGCGGGCGAACGGCGAGAACCGGCCGAAGGTCGTGGCCTGGGCGGCCACCGCCCGCGCGCTGGTGATCACGGTGGTGTGGCGGGTGCGGGTGGCGCCGCCGTCGGACCGCAGCACCACGTCCGGATGCAACACGGCGACGAGCCCGTCGATGTCGCCGTCGCGGGCGGCGGCGAGGAACGCGCTGACGACCACGCGCTGACGGGCCAGGTCGGTGTCGGCCGGCGGCGCCTGGCCGCGTACCCGCCGGCGGGCCCGGCTGGCCAACTGTCGGGTGGTCACCGGCGTCCTGTCGATCATCGAGGCGATCTCGTCGAAGGGCACCCCGAACATGTCGTGCAGCACGAACGCCAGGCGTTCGGCGGGGCTCAGCGTGTCGAGCACCACAAGCAGCGCCAGTCCCACCGAATCGGCGAGCACGGCGGCGTGCTCGGGGTCGTCGGGTCCGGCGGGCGTGATCACCGGGTCGGGTACCCGGATGTCCAACGGCTCCTCGCGCCGCCGCTGCCGGGTACGCAGGATGTTCAGGCACACCCGAGCGACGACAGTGGTCAGCCAGGCGGCGAGATTGTCCACCTCGTCGGAGTCGGCGCGGGACAGCCGGAGCCACGTCTCCTGCACCGCGTCCTCCGCCTCGCCGAGCGACCCGAGCATCCGGTAGGCCACCGCATGCAGGTACGGCCGCTGCTGCTCGAACCGATCGGCCAACCAGGCGGGCTCCCGCATCGCCACTCCCCTTCCCCTGAACCCCTCACTCCCTCGACCCCGGCCGGACCCTGGATGTGACCGGGTCGCGCTGCCCGGCGTCGGCGACGCCGCGCCACCTGACACCGGTCAGGTCAGGATCACGGGGTTGGTCAGGGCCGCCATCTGCCGGTCCGGATGGCGCACCTCGGCCCGGACGAAGCCGCCGTCCCGCGCCGTGGTGCGCCAACGGATCGTGCCCGCGCCGTCCCCGGGCAGTCGCTCGCGGAGCACGGTGCCGCGTTCGGTGTGCAGGCTGACGGTGCCGGACGGCACCCCGGCCACCCGCACCCGCACCTCGATCGGCTCGCCGCCGGAGTCCAGGCGCTCACCGACGCCGACAGCGCGGCCACCTGTCGCGGCGGTGAGCACCAGGTCGACGGCGGTGGAGCCGGCGATCCAGCTCCGGCCGGCGCGCAGGCCGGCGAGGACCGCGTCGACGCTCAACTCCTCGGCGTGGACCACCGTGTGCGGTGTGCCGAGCTGACCTGCGAGGTGGGCGTCGCTGTTGCCGACCGCCGGCCACCACCGTCCCTGATGGATGTCGTGGCCGAGGTTGCGCCCCCACTCGGCCAGCGCCGCCTCGTTGTCGGCGTTCCACGGCAGGTCCGAGCGCCACTGTCCGTTCCACACCTCCACCGCGTCGAAGCACCGGTACGGGTAGGCCAGGGTCCCGGACTCGTACGGCGCGTACGGGTGCGCGGCCACGCAGAGCCCGCCTGATGCGCGTACCTGGGCCAACCGGTGCTCGATGGCATCGTCGCGCACGCCGTACCGCCACTCGACCTGGTGTCCGGGTTCCAGGCCGAGGGCGAGCCAGTGCCCGGTGTGGGTGGTGACCTCCTGACCGAGGATCACCAGCAGGTCGTCGCCCGCGTACCGGCTCCAGTCACCGTGCCCGGCCGAGGTGTTGTGCTCGGTGGTGGCGACGAAGTGCAGCCCGATCTCCCGGGCGGCGGCGGCTAGCTGCCCTGGGGAGAGTTCACCGCCTGCGGAGAGCACCGTGTGCAGGTGGACGTCGCCCCGGTACCAGCCGGGCCCCCGGCCCGCCACCTGCCGGGCCGGGTACTCCGCCGCGTCGGAATGCCGGAGTCGCTCGTCAGTCACGCGAGGGCCGCAGCTCGTCGACCACCTCGCGGTACGAGGTGTCGGGCCGCACCGACAGGACGTCGCGGGTCATCACGTCGCCGACCGTCCAGTGCGTCGTCTTCTTCAGGGTGGTCATCGTCGCCTCCTCACCCCGCCAGGCTGCCACCGCCCCCGCGCCACCGACAGAGGCGTAGGGCCCTGCTCACAGGGGCCGTTGCCGGTCTCCTACCCAGGGAGGAGACGGCCACCCACCACCGGCCGCGATCGGGGCCCGAGGTCGGGCGACGGCCGGCCGTACGCCGACAAGCATCTACAGGCATGACTGACAACCTGTCGCGGCGGGCGTACTGGCACCGCCCCCTGATGGTCTTCGTGGCGGCGATGGCGGTGCTGGCCGTCGTCTGCGCGGTCGGCATCGTCGCCGACCAGCGGGTCCTGACCGGCGCGCCGATCTGGCTCAAGCCGTTCAAGTTCTCGGTGTCCTTCGTGCTGTACGGCGGCACCCTGGTCTGGCTGCTCTCCCTGCTGCGTCGTCGCAGCCGGATCGCGGAGTGGGCGGTCACCGTGGTGGTAGCCATGGGTGTGGTGGAGATGAGCATCATCGTCGGGCAGGTGGTACGCGGCACCACCAGCCACTACAACGAGACCACCCCGTTCAACGCCGTACTGTGGCAGCTGATGGGTGCAGCGATCATGGTGTTGTTCGTCGCGCACGTCGTCATCGGCGTCGCGGTGCTGCGCCAGCCGATCGCCGACCGGGCCGGCCGGTACGCGATCGGTCTGGGGCTCGCGCTGGCCGCGCTCGGCATGCTGGTGGCGGTGCCGATGACGCTGCCGGATCAGGCTCCCGTCATGGAGGGCATCGCCGGGGCGCACAGTGTCGGCGTGGCCGACGGTGGGCCGGGGCTGCCGCTTGTCGGCTGGAGCACGACAGGTGGAGACCTGCGGATCGGGCACTTCGTCGGGCTGCACGGGATGCAGGTGCTGCCGATCCTGGCGTTGCTGCTCAGCCGGTTCGCCGGTGGCTGGCTGGACGCGCGTACGCGGGCGCGGCTGCTGCTCGTGGTGGGTGTCAGCTACGGCGCTTCGACGGTGCTGCTGACCTGGCAGGCGCTGCGCGGGCAGCCGTTGCTGCGCCCGGACACGCTCACCCTGGCCGCCGTCGCGGGGCTGGCGATCGTGACCGTCGCCGCTGCCGGCGGCGTGCTGGCAGCACGTAGGGTGCCGACAGCCGGAGCCGAACACCAGTCGGCTCCGGGTGAGCAGCACCGGTCGGGTTCGGGTGAGCAGCGTTCGGCGGGGCCGGGGGTGGCGCGGTCAGCGGGACCGCACGACGACGGGGTCGAGGGTGACGCGCGGGCGGAGGTGACCGCGTGAGCGCCACGTTGTTCACGCTTACCTTCGCGGTGGCGGCACCCTTCTGGGCGCTGATGATCCTGCTGCCGAACTGGACGGTCACCCAGCGGATCATCCGGTCGCCGCTGATCGTGATGCCGGTCGTGGTGATCTACGCGATCCTGGTGGTTCCGGCGTTCGGTGAGGTCCTGCCGGCAGTGGTGGACCCCACCCTGGACGGCGTACGGGAGTTGCTCGGCGGTGCCGACGGCGCGGCGGCGGCCTGGGCACACATGATCGCCTTCGACCTGTTCGTCGGTCGTTGGGCCTGGCTCGACAGCCGGGAACGGGTGGTCCCGTCGCTGGTGATGGCGCCGGTGCTGCTCCTGACGATCCTGCTGGGTCCGCTCGGCCTGGCGGCCTATCTGGTCGTTCGCACCAGATGGGCCGGCCCGTCGGCCACTTCTGGCCTCGACGAGCAGCGCCTAGGCTGAGGCCGTGGGCTGGTTGGGGCGGCTGTTCGACGCGCGCGACAGCCTCGCGCGGATGGTGCTGCTCATCCTGTCGGGCCTGGGCTATCTGTTCGTCGGCGCCCAGGTCGCGCCGACGAACACCCAGTTGATCCTCGCGGTGCTCGCCTTCGCGGCCGGGTTGTCGCTGCACCACCGGCCACATGTCAACCTGCTGGCACAGACGATACTGCTGGCGGTGGCGATCTGGCTGGTCGACGACTTCACGATCAACCAGGTGGGGGCCAGCTGGGCGCTGCTCGAACTGACGATGGTCGCCCGCCGAGGGCGGACCATCTGGCTGGCGGCGGGGCTGCTGGCCATTGTCGACCTGACCGACTCGATAGGTGATCCGCTGCCGCGGCTGCTCTCCGGTGTGTTCGGGCTGCTCCCGGAGGTCGGTGTACCGCTGCTGCTCGGACTTGTCATCCGGACCACCCGGGAACTCGGTCAGCAGTCGCGGCGGCGGGCCGAGGAGGAGCAACGGCGACGCGAGTCGGAGGGTCGGGCCGCGCGCGCCGACGAACGCAGCGCCATCGCCCGGGAGTTGCACGACGTGGTCGCGCACCACGTCGCGTCGATGGTGCTGCGGGTCGGGGTGGCCCGGCACGTCCTGACCGACCTGGACCCCCGGGTGAGCGCGGTCTTCGACGACGTGCACGGCACCGGCACCGCCGCCCTCGCCGACCTGCGCCGGCTGGTCGCGGTGCTGCGTGACCCCGACGGCGTACGCGGCGACGCCGCGCTGACCGCCATCGAACCGTCCGCGCTGCCGGCCGCGCTCGGCGGCGCGGTGGACCGGGCCCGTCAGGCGGGTGTCACGGTGGTCGCCGACATCGACCCGGCGGTCGGGACCCTCGACGCGGTACGCGGCCTCGCGGTGCTGCGGCTCAGCCAGGAGGCGCTGACGAACGTGGCAAAGCACGCCGGTGCGGACGCGGTGGCGCACCTGTCGGTGAGCGTGGTCAACGGCGCGGTCCACTGGGAGGTGACCGACGACGGGCGTGGCTGGCTGCCGGTCACCGTGCCGGCCGGCGGTGGTCACGGCATCACCGGCATGCGGGAACGGGTGGAGGTGCTCGGCGGCCGGTTGACCGCCGGCCCGACCGGCACGGGGTGGCGGGTCGCCACCGTGCTGCCCGCCCTCCACCGGGCGACGGAGCGCGCGTGATCCGGGTGCTGCTGGTCGACGACCAGCAGCTCATCCGGGCCGGTCTGCGCATGCTCTGCGAGGCTCAGCCCGACATCGAGGTCGTGGGTGAGGCCGACAACGGCCGCGACGCCATCGCGCTCGCCGCCCGGCTGGTGCCCGACGTCGTGGTGATGGACCTGCGCATGCCGGGCGTCGACGGGATCTCCGCGACCACCCGGATCCTCGCCGACCGGCCCGGTGCCCGCGTCCTGGTGCTCACCACGTTCGGCGACGACGACCACCTCTACCCGGCGTTGACGGCCGGTGCCTGCGGGTTCCTGCTCAAGGACGCACCGCCGACGGATCTGCTGGACGGGGTGCGCCGCGCCGCGGCCGGCGACAGCCCGTTCAGCCAGGAGGTGCTGCGGCGGTTGGTGGACCGCGCGGTGCACGCCCGGACCGGGACGCCGTCGCCGGTCGCCGGGCTGACCGCCCGGGAGCAGCAGGTGCTGGACCTGGTCGCCGACGGGCTGTCCAACGGTGAAATCGCCGAGCGGCTCCACATCGGTGTCACCACCGTCAAGTCCCACATCACCAGCCTGATGACCAAGACGGACAGCCCCAACCGGGTGCGTCTGGCGCTGTTCGCCCGCGGCGTCTGACCGCGCCCACCGCCCGGCGCCGCGCTATCCCCCGGCCATCGCGCCGAGGACGATGAACGGCTCCTCGCCCGCAGCGACCCGGTCGGGCAGGGGCGTGTCGGGTGAGCTGTTGGACAGGTCCTCCTCGCAGGCGTAGAAGCGGACGAAGGCGCGGCGCGTGCCGCTGTGCCGGTCCCGGATGGTGCCGAGCAGCATCGGGTAGCGGGCCTCGATGGCGTCGAGCACCAGGCGCTGGGTGGCCGGCCCGGGGCCGGCCACCTCGACACGCACCTCACCGGTCACCCCGGCGAGGGTCTTCAGGTGAGCCGGGAGGACGACCCGGATCACGGCAGGACCTGGACTTCCACCGAAAGCACGGGCGGCAGGTCCCGGACGATCGGCGCCCAGCTGTCGCCGCCGTCGGCGGAGCGGTAGACCTGGCCACCGGAGGTGCCGAAGTAGATGCCGCAGGGGTCGAGCGTGTCGACGGCCATCGCGTCGCGCAGGACGTTGACGTAGCAGTCCGCCTGCGGCAGCCCGTCGGTCAACGGCTCCCACTCGTCCCCGCCGGTCCGGCTGCGGTAGACGCGCAGCTTGCCCTCCGGCGGGTAGTGCTCGGAGTCGCTCTTGATCGGCACCACGTAGATGGTCTCCGGCTCGTGGGCGTGCACCGCGATCGGGAAGCCGAAGTCGGACGGCAGGTTGCCGCTCACCTCGCGCCAGTTCGCCCCGGCGTCGTCGCTGCGCATGACGTCCCAGTGCTTCTGCATGAACAGGGTGTCCGGGCGCGACGGGTGCTGGGTGATGTGGTGCACGCAGTGGCCGACCTCGGAGTCCTGGTCGGGAATCTCGCCCGAACGCAGCCCCTTGTTGATCGGCAGCCAGCTGGTGCCGCCGTCGTCGCTGCGGAACGCGCCGGCCGCCGAGATGGCTGTGTAGATCCGACCCTGGTGGACCGGGTCCAGGATGATCGTGTGCAGGCACAGGCCACCGGCCCCGGGTTGCCAGGACGGCCCGCTCGGGTGGGTGCGCAGGGCGGTCAGCTCGGTCCACTTGCCGCCGCCGTCGTTCGACACGTAGAGCGCCGCGTCCTCAGCGCCCGCGTAGACGGTGTCCGGGTCGTCGCGGGACGGTTCGAGGTGCCAGATGCGTTTGAACTCCCACGGCCGCGGCGTTCCGTCGTACCAGAGGTGGTCGCCGACGTCACCTGCGTAGGCGAAGTCGTTGTCGACTGTGGTCCAGGTCCGCCCGCCGTCGTCGGAGCGCTGGATCAGCTGCCCGAACCAGCCGCCGGACTGGGAGGCGTAGAGCCGGTCCGGGGCGGCCGGCGACCCGGTGAGGTGGTAGATCTCCCAGCCACCGAAGTGCGGCCCGTCGACAGTCCAGTTGTCGCGCCTGCCGTCGGCGGTCAGGATGAACGCGCCTTTTCGCGTCCCTACCAGCACGCGTACACCACTCATATTGGTTCCTCTCGCCCTCGTCGGGCCGGCGGGCCGGCTCGACGGCCCCCGGCACCTACATGGATCGGTCCTGGTCGGTCTACTCCCCAGGTACGACGAATTGGCATCAGCGAAACGGACAGCAACCGGCGCCTGTCAGAATCACACAGCTTCTGTCGGATGCCCGTCACATCCGGCCCTGACCCGTATCCCGCCGTGGCGGCCCTTGCACCGCGTAGTGCCACCGACCACGATGGGATCATGATCGATGGATTGATCTTGCAGGTCGCGTCGGACGGGCCGGTCAGCGACGAGGAACTGGCCGAGCAGGCACGCCACCTCAAGGACCACCTGAACCAGCTTCCGGGTGTCGAGGCCAACGAGTTGACCGCGGAGGCCGCGCCGGGCACCCGGGACACCGCGAGCTACATCTTCGGGGTGATCGCCCTCGCCGTGTTCACCGTGCCCACGGTCAAGCGGGCGGCGGCGGACATCCGGCACCTGGCCGAGGTCATCAAGCGCTTTCAGGACCGCAACAAGGGCAAGCGGCTACGCATGACCCTCCCCGACGGCACCGAGATCGACGTCCGGGACGTGTCGGAGAAGACCCTGGCCGAGCTGATCAAGTCGGTGTCGGTGCCCCGGCAGGGTACGGCGGCCGTACCCGAGAAGGTCGACGGTGACTGACCGGGCAGGTTCACCGTGAAGCGGGCGCTGCTGGTCGGGGTGGGCAGCTACGCAAACGAGGCGCTGCCCGCCCTCGACTCCCCCGCCAGCGACCTGAAGGCCTGGGCCCGGCTGCTGCGGGATCCGACGCTCGGCGCCTTCGACGACGTACGCGATCTCCTGGACGCCGACTCGCACCGCCTCCAGCTCACCCTCTACGACTTTCTGACAAGCGCCGATCGGCACGACTTCCTGCTCGTCTACTACTCCGGCCACGGGCGGCTGCACCACGATCACCGGCTCTACCTCACCGCCACCGACACCGACCCGGACCGGCTCCCACCCACCTCGGTGCCCACCGACGAGTTCCGCCACTGGGTCGACGAGTGCCGCGCCGGTGAACTGGTGCTGATCCTCGACTGCTGCCACGCGGGCGCCTTCGGCGACCTCAAACAGCGCGGCGACCGCAGTCGGATCGTCGTGGTCTCCGCCGGGGCGACCGAGCTGGCCCACGAGGGTGACGGCCACAAGCAGCACGCGCTGCCGTCGGCGTTCTCCGGTCCGTTCCTGGAAGGACTGCGCACCGGCGGCGCCGACCGGGACGGCAACGGGATCATCAGCGTGCGGGAGGCGTTCGAGTACGCGGCCGTGCGTATGGTCGATCGGGAACGCCGGCAGACACCCCAGATGCGCGCCGCCGGGGTCGGGGACCTCATCCTCAGCAACGCGCCGCGTCGGCCCGAGTTGATCCCGGAGGAGCTGCTGGCGCTCACCCGCAGCCGGCTGGCGGCAGCACGGGTGCTGGCCGTGGACGAGCTGAGCAACTGGGCGTACGGCCACCAGCGCAGCCGGGAACAGCTGGTCGCCGCCTTCGAGACGCTGGAGAGCCTGGAGCGGGATCCGGCGGAGCGGGTGGCCGAGCGCGCCCGGCAGGCCCTCTCGGGCCGGCTGCGGGTGACCCGGGCCGAGGTGACCGAGGATCCCGGGCCACCGGAACCGCTGGGCGAGCCGGGCTGGGCGGCCGGCAGCACCTTCTACGAGGTGAACGTCCGGTTCTTCTACGACTCCGACGGTGACGGCCACGGTGACCTGCGGGGTGTCACCGAGAAGCTGGACTACCTGCGCCGCCTCGGGGTCGACTGCCTGCTGCTCAACCCGATCATGGCGGCCCCGTCGCCTGTGGACGGTCGGGCGGCGGCCGACTTCGAGGCGATCGACGAGGGCCTCGGCGCGCCGTCGCACCTGCTGGAGTTGCTCAGCCTGGCCCACCGGCAGGGGCTGCGGGTGGTGCTGGACCTGGTCCTCAACCACACCAGCGACAAGCACAAGTGGTTCCAGGCCTCCCGCAGCGACCCGACCGGACCGTACGGCGACTTCTACGTCTGGAGCGACAGCGGCGAGGGCTACGCCGAGGCCGACGACCCACTCGGCAGCCACGGCGCGGGGTGGACCTACGACACCCGCCGCCGCCAGTACTACTGGCACCGTTACAGCCGGTCCGAGCCGGACCTGAACTACGACGCGCCCGAGGTACGCGCGGCGATGCGCGACGTGATGGCCTTCTGGCTCCGCCAGGGCGTCGACGGGCTACGCCTGCTCACCGTCCCGTACCTGTTCGAGCGCAGCGGCACCTCCAGCAAAGGGCTCGACGAGACCCACGGCTACCTACGCGAGCTGCGGTCCTGGTTGGATGCGACGTACCCGGGCCGGATCCTGATCGCCTGGAGCGAGGACTGGCCGGAGGGGGCCGGCGCCTACTTCGGCACCGCCGAGCACCCCGAGTGCCATCTGGTGATGTACGCCTCGCTGATGCCGAGCCTGCTGCTGGCCATGCGGCGGGAGGCACACCGGCCGGTGTCCCGGGTGCTGGCGCAGATGGGCGACCAGCCGGCCGACCGGCACTGGGCGGTGTTCCTGCGCAACGGCGATGAGATGTCGCTGGGTCTGCTGCACGAACGGGAACGCGACGACCTGCTGCACGCGTACGCGCCGCTGGCCCGGATGCGGGGCGCGACAGGGATCCGGCGCCGCACGGCGACCCTGCTCAACGACGACCGGGGGCAGCTGGAACTCGCCTTCGCCCTGCTGCTGTCGATGCCCGGCGTGCCGGTGCTGTACTACGGCGACGAGATCGGCATGGGCGAGAACCTGGCGCTACCGGGCCATCTGGCGTTCAACACGCCGATGCAGTGGGCGCCGGACCGCAACGGCGGCTTCTCGGTGGCCCAGCCGGAGAACCTGCCGGCTCCCCCGATCCACGAGTCGATCTACGGCTACATGGCGGTGAACGTGGAGAACCAGCTCCGCTCGCGGTCGTCGCTGCTGCACGTGGTCGAGAAGCTGATCGAGACCCGGCACGCCTGGCCGGCGTTCTCCCGACCCGGCTGCCGGATCGTCCGCTCCACCAACCCGGCCGTGCTGGCGTTCCTGCGCGGTGAGTCCGGCGACGAGGTGCTCTGCCTGTTCAACTTCTCCCGCTACCCGCAGACCACGACGCTCGACCTGGCCTCACACGTCGGTCGCCGGCCACGGGAGCTGATGGGCGGAGCTGAGTTCCCGCGGGTGCCGGACTCGGGCGAGTACGACCTCGGCGTCGCCGGTCACGGCGTCTTCTGGCTGTCGGTGGCCGGGTAGGGCGTCGGACAGCTCGGGACTAGCGAGTCCGCCGCGCGTCGGCGGGCCAGATGACTGTGGTGGGGATGCCCCGCTCGCGGGCCCAGCCGACGGTCCGGTCGGTCGACGCGTCGTGGCAGCCCGGCTTGCCGTCCCAGACCGCCAGCAGCTGCTGCACCCGCAGCAGCAGTTCCCGGTTGGCGGCCACGTAGGCGGCGGTGCCGGAGATGCGGTGGCCGGTGTGCAGGACCCGGGTGGCGCTGGCCAGCAGCTCGTCGAAGGTGCCCCGGGCAGCCGGGGCGATGGTGTCCCGGTAGTCGGGGGCCGGCAGGATCACCTCGTACGTGCCGCCGCCGTCCAGCACCGCGCGGGCGAAGATCTGGTCGGTACCCGCCGCCAGGCAGGTGACCCCGTGCACCGGCCGGTCGCTGATCCGGCGCAGTTCGATCCGAATCGCCTCGGCGACCAGCCGTTCGGTGGCCGGGGTCAGGTTGATGTGCCCGGTGACCCCGACCCGGACCGGTTCCCGTTCAGGCGGCATCGGCCGCTCCCTCCCGCTGGACGGGTACCGCGGGACTCAACCGGATCAACTCGAATCCGCTGTCGGACAGCACATCGGGCAAGGCCCGGATCTCCTCCCGGTTCTGTTCCTTCGCTGCCGGTGGCAGCTCGTCCCACGGTCGCAGCAGATGATGCCGGCGCCGGACGTCGTCGCGCGGCTCACCGTACGTCCACCCCTCGGAGCGCCGCTCCCGGCACCACCGCTCGTGTTCCAGCCGGGCCAGTTGCTCGATCCGGTCGTCGATGGCCCGGCCGGCGGCCGAGGCGTCACCGGCACCGCCCTGCCGGGGAGCCACCACGCAGCCCAGGTTCAGCAGTTTGGCGGCGATGTCCTGGACGTGGCTGCGGTTGGCGCGGCGCAGCGACTCCGGCAGCCGGGACCAGGGCACCATGGCCGGCGCGTCGCCGAGGCGCACGCCGGCCCGCTGCTGGGCGTGCAGGTACCGCCTGTGGATCTGCTGGGCGAGTCGTTCGGTGAGGTCCTCGGCGATCAGCCGGGCGTCGCAGGCCTGCGTCAGCACCGGGTACAGCCGCAGCTTGCCGTGCACCTCGTCGAGCAGGTCGTGGCGGGCGTCGCCGTGGAACGCGGCGGCGAGCGCCGCCTGCCGGTAGACCGGCACGAAGACGATGCTGCGCGCCCCGCGCCAGAGCGCCGGGGTGTCCAGCGCGAAGCGCAGGCCGCTGATCTCGTCGGTGGCGCAGATGTAGATGCGGTCGTAGCTGCCGGGGGCGAACTGGTCCAACCCGATCAGCCCGTCGATGTCGCGGTCGTACCCGGCGAGCCGGCAGACGTCGTTCAGGAACGGATAGCGGGAGGTGGCCAGGGCGAGTTCGGCGCGGGCGTCCGGTGCCACCACGTCCACCCGCAGCCGGCGGTCGGGCCCACCCTGGTCGGCCTGGTACGCCCGCCAGTGCCGGGCGGTCTCCACCAGCAAGGCCCGGCGGAAGCTGCCGTCACCGGCGATGAGCACTGTCGTCGGCCGGTCCGGCGCCGACGGCAACGGATGGTGCCGGTGCAGCGCCCGGGCGGCGATGTCGTCCACGTGGAAGTAGTCCAACCGCAGCCGGCTGGACCCGGCGGCACCGAGCCGCCGGGCCTGCAACGACAGGCACATCTCCGGGTCGTGGACCTGCACGTACACCCGGGGCGGGTGCCGCCGGTCCTGGATCAGCCGGTTGGCGGTGTTGGCGATGGCGTGGTTGCGGTCGTCGTCGTCGGTACAGGCGTAGACGGTGTGTGCCCGGGGCAGGCCGGCACCCCGCAGCACCTCCTCGTTCGTCGGGTCGCCGACCACGCCGAGGTAGCGGCGTCGCCGGTACTCCAGGGGCCCGAACGCTTCGGAGCGGACGACGACCACCCGGCCGCCGTCGGCGTGCAGCCGGTCGGCCAGCATGTGCGCGAACTGCGAGTCGCCGCAGACGACGGCGTGGCCACTGGCCCGGCGGGCCCGCCGCCGCCGGATCTCCGCGGCCAGCAGCAGCCGACCGGCCTCGGCCACCGCCAGCAGGGTGAACAGTGGAGCCATGAACCGGGCCACCTGCAACTGCCAGGGATAGGGGCCCGGCTCCTCGAAGAGTTCGGCGCTGAGGAAGAACAGTTGCAGGTCGTAGTAGAGGATGTCGTACCGGTCCGCGATGGCGTCGGGCCGTACCCGCGACAGGCGTTCCAGTCCGATGTAGCCGAGCACCGAGGCGACCAGGCCGATCACCCCGAAGACGACCCGCAGCCACCACGCGGCGGGACGGGCCGCACCGGGGGCCGGCTGGGTCATCGCACCAGCCACCGGACTACGACCATGCGCGCCATGCTATTGGACAAAGTCGATCACCAGGGCCTGCGACGTGCCCGTCGGCCAGGCACTTTTCGCAGGTGACGCCGTTTCACCGAGGTCGAGCTGTCGGAGTTCAGCTCGACATGACCCGGGCGTGCAGGTCGGTAACGACCTTGCGGGCCGACTCGAACGCCCCGGCCTGCCAGGCGATGTAGTGACTGAGGTGGTCACCGGCGAAGTAGACCCGGCCGTCCGGCTCCAGCAGCCGACCGTACTGACCGTTGCTCCGCGACGGCCAGGACACCCAGCCGCCCTCGGAGTAGCGGGTGCGTTCCCAGGCCACCGAGAACGACGTCTCCAGTTCCGTGCGGTACGCCTCGCCGTGGATCTTCACGCCCTGGGCGACGGCGCGGGCCTCCCGCTCGGCGGGTGTCAGCGCCGCGTACGCCTGGGCGTTGGCGCCGAAGTTGTAGTAGCCGACCACCACGCCCTTCGCGCCGTGGTAGCCGTAGGAGGGGTACCAGACGGTGGCGAGGTCCAGGTTGGTGTTGGTGATGCCGGAGTAGATGTTCTCGTCCTGCTCCCACCACCGTCGCCGGTACTGCAGTCCGATCTTGCCGGTGGCGTTCGGGACCGGGTAGGCCAACGCGTCCCGGACCGGTTGGGTGAGATTGGCCGGAATCTTCGCCAGCACCTGCGGTGGGATGGTGCACACGCAGAAGTCGGCGGTTGCGGTACGCGTCCGGCCACCCGGCCCGTCGTAGACCACTTCGACGCCGGCGCCGGTGTTGGAGATCGACCGCACCGCGGCGCCGTAGGTGACGAGGCGGCGGCCCACCGCCGCTTCGAGGGCGTACGCGATGCGGTCCATCCCGCCGACCGGCTGGAACATCAGCATCGCCTGGTCGTAGCCGAACTCGAAGGAGAAGTACCTGCCGATGCCGCTGGCCAGCACGTCCGTCAGCGGGTACGGGGTGAGTTTCGGGGTGCCCGCCTCGAAGCCGGCGCCCGGCTCCACCAGGTAGCCGCGCCGGTTGGTGCCCGCGTACCGCCAGCTGGCCGCCGGGTCGTCGGCCACCCGGCCGCCGATCGCGCCGAAGCCGCGCAGGAACTCCAGCAGCCGCTCCTTGTCCTCGCCGGTCAGGTAGGTGTCGAGCGCACCCTGGTCGGTGGCCTTGGCGAGCAGTTCGGAGACGTACCCGTAGACGTCCGCCTTCGCCTCGCGGTGCCGGATCGGCCGGCCGGACAGCGCTCCGGCGTTCTCGTTGACGTAGTAGGCGTCGGCGTTCTGGTTGCCGAAGATCTCGATCGGCACGCCGAGTTCCCGGCAGTAGTCGAGGGTCACCATGTGCTGGGCGATGCGGGCCGGTCCGGCGTTGAGGTACTGGCTGTCGGCGAAGCGGGCCCGCTGGGTGCGCCCGTCCAGGTCGGTCTCGGTGGTGCCGCCCCGCACCGTCCAGTTGCGCCCGCCGGGCCGGTCGCGCGCCTCCAACAGCCGCACCCGGTAGCCCGCCTTGCCCAGCTCGTACGCGGTGGCCAGGCCGGCGATGCCGGCCCCGAGCACCAGTACGGACTTCGCCGACCGTCCGGTGAGGGTGAAGTCGGACCGGTTCGGCGCCCGGAACGGTGGGGCCGCCTGCGCGGCGGGCGCCAGGCCGAGGGCGCCCATCGTCCCGTAGAGCACACCCGCCCCGCCGGACACCCCGACGGCCTGGAGGAACTGTCGCCGTGTCGTCGGTATCGTCACCGCCACCTCCCGCTCAAGATCGATGCCCGACGATCTCAGCGGTGGGTTTCATCGACGGATCCCTGTTGTTACGCGTGGATCACCGGCCCGGTTTCGGCAGGTGATCCACGCGAGTGGCGGGAGAACGTCAGCGGTAGCCGGCGGCGATGATGTTGGCGTGCACGGCGTTCTCGGTGGCGTCGGAGGGATAGCCGGCGACCATGGCGCCCTCGTAGAAGGTGCCGGCGCTGAGGTTGGCCCCGCCGTCGGGCTTGCAGCAGTCCCCACCGCTGCCCAGGACGATCGCGCCCTGCTTCTTCATCGGGCTGTAGCCGGGCGGCAGGGGTCCTTCGTAGAGCGTGTAGAGGCTGCCGGACTGGGCGTTGCTGCCCTTGATGGCGAAGCGGGTGGTGCCGTTGTTCTTCAGGGTGGCGGTGACGAACTTGTGCGGGAAGGAGCGCTGGTTCGGGTTCCACGACTGGCTGCCGCCGGGGAACAGGCCCCACTCCAGGTCCGCCTGCACCCACGGGCCGGTACCGGAGCACCCGCCGAACCAGCACTGGGTGCTGAAGTTGATCGCGTCCATCGCGCCGGCCGCGTCGGCCTTGCGGGTGGTCTCGCTGTTGCCGTAGTCGAAACAGCAGCCGTTGTTGACGTGGGTACCACTCGTCACCATGTACATGCCCTCGGGTGCGCTGCCGGTCGGCACGCCGGTCAGGTGACCGTCCCGCCAGTAGCTGTTGCCTGGGTTGATGTACAGCGAGTACGCCTTGCTGCCCCCGACGGTCAGCGACTCGGTGGTGGCGATCGCGGGGCGGCTCTGCGGCGAGCCCGGGACGACTGTGGAGCCTTGGTACCACAGGTCGTTGCCCCGGCCGGACTGGTCGTAGATCACCGTGATCACGCACTGCGTGCCGGCGCAGAACGAGTCCTGCGTGGCCGCGTTGGCGGTGCCGCCGGTGGTCAACAGACCGATGTCGCGGGTCGTGTTGTCCGACGAGCGCCGCACCTGGTAGAGGTTACCCCGGTACGCGGAGTACAGCGCCCGGGTCGTGCTGTGCGCCGCCACGCACGCCGTACCGCCGGCCGCGTAGATGTCACAGGGCAGCGACCCGGCCGGCGGGGTGGGTGGCGGGCTCGTCGGCGGGGGCGCCGGCGAGGTCCACTGCTGGTTGGTGCCGCCGTGGCAGGACCAGAGGATCATCTTCGTGCCGTTGCCGGTGCCGGCGTTGTTGGCGTCCAGGCAGAGCCCGGACTGCACGCCGGTGATGGTGCCGTTGGCGTTGACGTTCCACTGCTGGTTGGTGCCACCGTGGCAGTCCCAGATGATCACCTGGGTGCCGTTGCTGGTGCCGGCGCCGTTGGCGTCCAGGCATTTGGTGCCGTACACCTGGAGTTGCCGTCCGGAGGTGTAGGTCCAGGTCTGGTGGGCTGCGCCGGAGCAGTCCCACAGTTGGGTCTGGATGCCGTTGGTGGTGCTCGCGTTCGGCACCTCCAGGCACCGTCCCGACGCCACACCGGTGATCACGGCGCTCTGGCCGGGGACGATGGCCTCGGCGATCACCGCGCCCGGTGCGGCGACCGCGACCTGGACCTGCGGGGCCAGGATGGCCCCGCCCGCCAGGATGAGAGCTGACGCGCCGATGGCCGCCAGCCGTCGGGGACGATGACGGCGACCTCTCAAAACGATCATGATGGATTCCTCCGGGGGTGGTGGTGGAGGTCTGGTGCGACTTCCGGAAGCATAGAGGAACTTAAACATAATTTGTATGACGTCCGACGACACTCGATGCGCGGGCCGTTGTCGCCCTACTGCGGCAGCGGATGGATCGGGGCGACCGTGGGGACAAAGGCGAGCACGTCGAAACTGCTGGCCAGTGTGGGCAGGTCGTAGTAGTGGTCCGCGTCGTGGTCGGCCCGGTAGAGACCGGAGATCAGCCGGGTCCGGCACGGCCTGTCGATCCGGTCGGCGAGGTACGCGGGGGCCGAGCGCAGGTCGATGATCTGTTCACCGGGTTCGTGGAGCAGCACCGCCTCCAGTGACGACGGGACGGGGCGTGGGATGTCCGTCGCGGGGATCCGGCCGTGGCCGAAGGTGAGGTGGACGGCCGCGTACTCCTGGCCGAGGGCCGCCCGGAGGTGTGCGCCTGTCATCGTGTCGCCGTGCGCCGCGACGTGGGCGCTGCCCTCCCAGAACACCACCCGGTCGCCGGTGCGCCGCTGGTGATCGAGGAGTCGCTCGGCCGCCGCACGCTCCTCCGCTGCCGCGTCGTAGCCGGCACCGAGGGCGTGCGCGTGGAAGTCGACGATCCCCTCGATCAGCTGTAGCGCCTCGTCACGCCCCGGGCTGTCGGGCAGCTCGGCGGCCAGGTCGTGGGCGGTGCGGGCGAGGTCGACGAAGGGCACGCCCGGGTGGGTGCCACGCAGGCGTTGGACATGCTCACCGTTGTCGTGGGCGGTACGGATGACGGCGAACATCTCGCCGATCCGCGTCGCGGCCGCCGGGTCCGACGGAGCGAGCAGCGCCACGACCCGGTCGTAGTCGGCCGGCAGCGTGCGGCGCCCGTTGACGGCGATCAGGCGTACCGGATCGTCGGGGTGACGCTCGTTGTGCCGGCGCAGCCGGACGAGCGCGTCGCGCATCTCGACCGTCCGCCACGGACCCCACGCCTGGCTGAACGCCGCGTCCAGGTCGATGTCCTCGCCCCGGACGTACCTGTCGTAGAGGTCGCCGACCCGCTGGTTGTCCAGCAGCGCGACGACCCGGAAACCGCGCCGGATCAGCGCGTGCGTGGCCTCCTCGACCAGCCGGAAGGTCTCGGTGGCCTCCCGGGTACTGGTGCCGAGGCCGACGATGGTGGCCGTCTCGACCAGGGCGGCAAGCGTACGGGCGGACGAACGGGAATCACTCATGCACCCGACGATCGGGGTTGAACATATGGTGAAGTCAAGTCCGCGACGACTGCCACCTTCGCGGAACGATCACCGCGCGGGATCGTCCCGCCCGATTTCGCACAGCCGGGTGCCCGACTCCATCGCCGCGAGCTGCGCCTTGAGGTCGCGGACCCGCTCCTCGACCTCGGTCACCAGCCGACGGGCGACATCCGCCCACTCGTCGGGCGTCGGGTCGGCCGACAGGTCGGCGAAGAGCGCGGCGATCTCGCGGACACTCAGGCCGGCCCGCTGGGCGAGTTTGGCGACCTGGATCCGGCACGCTGCGGAACTGTCGAAGCGACGTTGGTTGCCGGCGGTGCGTACCGCGTTGATCACCCCGTGGGTGTCGTAAAACCGGACGGCGGACGGCGCGACGCCGCTGTCGACGGCGACCTCACTGACGCTGAACGTCCGAGGCGGACCCGTGAGCACTGTCATGAACGCAGGGTAGGCACACCGGGACTTGACTTCAACATATGTTGAACCTGCACGGTCTCGGACATGAGCATTTCGACAGACCACCGCAGCAGCCTCTCCCCCGCCGGCCGGCGCGTGGCCGTGATCTCGGGCAGCGTCCGCAAGGACCGGATGGGCCCGACGATCGCCCAGTGGGTGGCCGCCGCACTCGACCCCGCGCAGCTCGACCTGATCGATGTTGCCCAGGTCGAGCTGCCCGACGACAGCCTCCTCTATCCCGGCGGCGGGCCGAAGAGCGAGGTCGCCGACCGGATCGCCGCAGCCGACGCGTTCGTGTTCGTCACGCCGGAGTACAACCACAGCTACCCCGCCTCACTGAAACGCCTGATCGACTGGCACTACGGCGAGTGGCGCGTCAAGCCCGCGACGATCGTGGCCTACGGCGTGCACGGTGGGTACGCGGCGATCGAGCATCTGCGCGGGGTGCTCGCCGAACTCAGCGTGGTGACCACCCGCCGCGCCCTGGGTCTGCGGGCACCCTGGACGTGCCTGGACGACCAGGGCCGCTACACACCGGACGCGGAGGTCGCCCGGGGTCTGACCGCGAGCCTGGCCGAACTGCGCTGGTGGGCGGAGGTGCTGGCCGACGCGCGCCGGGACCGCCCCCTCACGATCTGAACGCCGTGCCGGCAGCCGGTCACGGCGGCGCGAGCCGCCTCACCTGTCACCACCGCTTCCATCGTCGGAGACTGAGATGTCCAGTTCGGTGAGGAACGCCGTCGCCGCGGGGGTCAGCGTGCTCCGGTTCCAGATGAGGTGCTCGATCCGGGCCGGAGCGTCCCGCACCGCAATGGTGACCACACCCGGCAGGTGCGGCGCGTAGTTCGACGGCAGCAGGGCGATGCCGAGCTGCCGCCGGACGAGGCGGGTCATCATCGAGTCGACGGTGCTCACCTCGAAGGCGACCTCGCGGTGCACTCCGGCTGCGGCGAACGCCTGGTCGGACTGGGCCCGCCCCGCCGTACCCGCCGGCAGGTCCACGAACGCCTCGGTGGACAGCCGGGCGAGGTCGACCTCGGCCTGACCGGCAAGCGGATGTTCGGGGGCGACCACGGCCACCAACCGGTCGTACGCCAACCGCCTGGCGACCACCCCTTCGGGCCGGGCGGTCACCGGAAGTCCGAGAAATCCGATGTCGACAGCGCCCTCCTTGACCTGGTCGATGAGCTGTTCGCTGCCACCGACGCGCAACCGGATGCGGACGTGCGGATACCGCTTGTGAAAGGCGTCAAGCGCGGCCGGGATGTCGACAGCCGCGACGGTCGGGATCATGCCGACGGTGAGTCGGCCCCGGACCTCCCCGACCGCCGAGGCGACCTCGGCGGCGGCCCGCTCGGCCGCGTCCAGGCACTGACGGGCCGCCGGAAGGAACGCCTCACCGGCCGGGGTCATCCGCACCCGGCGGCTCGTCCGGTCGAAGAGGCGGGCGCCGAGTTCCCGTTCCAGGCGGGCGATCTGATGGCTGAGCGCGGACTGGACGACCAGGCAGCGCTCGGCGGCACGGGTGAAGTTCCGTGTCTCGGCGACGGCCACCACGTACCGCAGCTGTTGAAGCTCCATCCATCAATCGTGAATCACGATTGATGGGCTGACAAGGATGTGTTGGACTCATGGATGCGGGGCGTCGATCCTGATTCGCGTGACGAACCTGGTGCCACCTCCGGCCGCGGGTCGCCTCGCCGCCACCGCCACGACCGCCTTCGCACCGGCCGTGTGGGGCACGACGTATGTGGTCACCACCGAACTGCTGCCGGCCGGCCATCCGCTCTTCGCCGGGCTGATCCGGGCACTGCCGGCGGGCCTGGCCGCATTGGCGATCGGCCGGACGCTGCCACGCGGCACGTGGTGGCTCAAGGCGGCGGTGCTTGGCGTACTCAACATCGGTGTGTTCCTGCCGCTGCTGTTCGTCGCCGCCGAACGGCTTCCCGGAGGGGTGGCCGCCACGCTCGGCGCGGTGCAACCACTGGCCGTGGCGATCCTGGCCGTCGCCCTGCTGCACCAGCGCCCGTCGGCCTGGAGCTTCGCCTGGGGAATCGTCGGCGTCGCCGGGGTCGGGCTGCTGGTCATCGGCCCCGACGCCGACGTCCACGTGATCGGACTACTGGCCGGTCTCGGCGGCGCCGGGGCGATGGCGGTCGGGGTGACACTCACCAAGCGATGGGGGCGACCCGAGGGCGTAGGCCCCACGGCGTACGCCGGCTGGCAACTCGCGGCCGGCGGTCTGTTCCTCCTGCCTGTGACGTTGCTGTTCGAGGGGGCGCCGCCGGCCGTCGACGCCAGCGCCGCGCTCGGCTACCTCTGGCTCGGCCTGCCCGGCGGCCTGCTCGCCTACATCCTGTGGTTCCGTGGCATCGCCACGCTGCCGGTCACCTCCGTCGCGGTGCTCACCCTGCTCTCGCCGATGGTGGCGGCCCTGCTGGGTGCGGTGCTGCTCGACGAGTTGCTCACCCCGGTCCAGGCGGCCGGCTTCGTCCTCTGCCTCGCCGCGATCGTCGCAGGCCAGGTCAGCCCGACGCGAGCCAAGGCCACCACCAGACTCACCAAGGAAAGGATCAACAAATGAGGATCACTGTCGTCGGAGCCACCGGCATGGTCGGCTCGCGCGTCCTCCGCGAAGCCCTCAACCGAGGGCACCACGTCACAGCCGTCTTCCGCAGCCAACCACCGGCCACCCTGCCACCCGCGGTGATCGCCGCACGGGGCGACGCCATGGACGCCAACCAGATGAAGAACCTGTTCGCCGACGCCGACGCGATCGTGGGCGCCACCCGTCCCGCGCCAGGCGCGGAAAACACCGTCACCGCGACCACCCATGCCCTGCTCGACGCCGCCGCCGCGACCGGGATCCGCATCCTGCTGGTAGGCGGATCCGCGCCGCTGCTGAGTCCGTCGGGTGGGCTGGTGCTCGACGATCCCCGGTACGTGCCACCAGCGGTACGCGACATCGCCGCCGCGAGCGCCGCCCAACTTGACGTCTGTCGGACCCATGCCGCCGACTGGGTCTACCTGAGCCCACCCGCTCTCCTCGAACCCGGCGTGCGGACCGGCGGATACCGACGCGGCGGGGCCACCCTCATGGTGGCCCCGGACGGCTCGTCCCGGATCTCGGCGGAGGACCTGGCCGTCGCCGCCGTCGACGAGGTGGAGCGGCCCGGCGGGGACCGCCACTTCACCGTCGGCTACTGAGCAGGTCAGCCGGTGACCAGCGGGTCGTGAACCCGGCCGAGGAACAGCGGCACGCCGGTGACCCGGTCATGGATGACGTACAGGAACGGCCGGTTCACGAAGAACTGCGGGCCCTGCGGGATCGACGGTGGCCGGATGATGACTGCCGACGCGGCCGCCGCCTCGACACCCTTCTCGTCCACCCCGATGAACGTCTCGTGCACCACGTCGTCGATGCACAGCGCCGGGTCGGTGGTGCTCATGCCGGTGAAGTCGGCGTACGGCGTGAACGCCGTGGGCATCCCGAGCCCGCTCAGCGCGCCGCCCAACTGGGCCGGCAGGCGGAACGTCCACCGGGGCATCCGCAGTTGAATGTCGGTGAACTGGAAGCCGGCGAACAACGCGCCAAGCCACGCCCCGTCGACGTTCGCCTCGACCGCGGTGAGGTTGTCGCGGGTCGGCATGACAATGGCCATGGCCAGCCCGTCACCCGCGAGCGGCACGTCGACAGCCCGCCAACCGTCGCCCAGGACGTGCCCCATCCGGTCGAACGGGCCGCGCATCATCGGCACCTGGACGACCGTGCCGTCGTCCCTGGTGAACGGTTCCTCCAGGGTGGCCGACGCCCGGAAGGGGTAGTACCAGGCCGCCTTGAGGTAGGCCGTGTTGGTGAGCATCAGGCTGGTGTCGGGGCGCACCGAGTCCGGGGCCAACAGCTCCGGGATCTTCGCGTTGGTCCGATCGGACACCCAGGTGTTGATCTCCTGACGGGCCGCTTCCGGCGCACCACGGAAGTCCACCGGGTGCGCGACCGCGCCGTAGTAGCCGGCCAGAGTGTCCCGGAACCCGGACCGCAGGCCCAGATCGAGGCGGGTCCACACGGCGTTGGCCGTGGTCACCCGGGGCTGCCGCACTCCGTCGCCATCCTGGAACCGCGCGGCGAGCGACTGGTCGACGGTGTTCAGCCCGCTGTCGAGCGCGCCGGGCCGTGGATGCGGCGCGTGCAGCACGGCATCCATCTCGTCCGCAGTGGTCGATCCGGCACCCGCCCGGGCCATCGCAAGCGCCAGTTGGACCGAGTACGGCGCACACACCACGTTGCCGCCGGCATGGCTCGACGCGATCGTGCGGTAGAGGTCGGCGGTGAAGCCGCGTACCGCTGCCGCGGCAGCCTGCATCGTGGCCGGGTCGGGCGGTACGCGTTCCGGGTCGGTCGAGGTGGACGACCCGTTGAGCCGGGCGTGACCTGGGGTGGCGGTAAGGGCGACGGCGGCGAGTGGCACCGCCCCAAGAATCGATCGACGCGAGACCATGTCCCGACGGTAGTGCAGGGTTACCTGGACGCGACGGACCAAGGTCCAGTATGCATCGAAGTTAACCAATGTTCGTTCCTTGCGTACGGCTTCCTGACACCCGACGAGGGCACATTGGCCGAACGCGCGACGCCAAGTCGGACAGCGGCCGACACGAACGGCAGGCGGACTTTGCACGACCTGCCCCGTATCAGCAACTCCCCCTCCATCGGAGCCGGCATGCCCAACGCAATCGGGATCCCGGCCGCTCGACTGATTACCTTAAGTGACTGTCCTCTATCCGACAGTGATTCACTTTCCTCTTGGATTCACCGAGCCGCAATCTCCACACTGGTGTATGGCCTGCTCGGACGGTACGCCAGACGGAAGCCAGAGCCGCCTCGCATCTTCCCGGCCCCAGGTACGCGCGCCCGACGGCTTTCCCCCGTCACTGCAGTCGCTGCTGGCGCGGATCTCCGACCGGCGTGCCGCCCGTAGTGAGGCAACCCTGCAGGCCGACATCCGCCAGCTTCTGCTGGCCGCCGACTTCGGGCTCTCCGAGGCGAACCTCGACGAGGTCAACCTTGAGGCCCCGGCTGGCGGCGGCCGACGCATCGACATCGAAGTCGGCTACACCATCATCGAGGTCAAGCGACGGCTACAAAGCGGGCGCTCGCTGTTGGAGGCGGAGCGACAACTGGGCAGCTACATTCGGTCGCGGAGTCTGGAGAGCGGCCAGCGATACGTCGGCATCCTCACCGACGGTGCCGCCTGGCGTGCGTACCAGCTGGCCGGCGATGCGCTGACCCTGATTGACACCCACACGGTCGCCGCCACCCGCCCGAACGGCTTGTCCCTCTTCTACTGGCTGGAAGGCGTGCTGGCGACGAGCCATCGGGTCCGGCCGGCTCCCGCCGAAGTGGCTCGCCGCCTCGGCGCGCAGAGCACCTCGCACAAGCTGGATCGCGCCGCGCTCGCCGCGCTCTACGCGGAGCACGAGCAGCTGCCGACCGTGAAGCTGAAGCGGAAGCTGTGGGCGGAGCTGTTGGACAGCGCCCTGGGCACCCAGTTCGTCGACGACCCGGATCTGTTCGTCGAGCACACCCTGCTGATGAACAGCGCGTACATCATCGCGCACCTCGTCGTCGGCATCGACGCCCTGGAGTTGCAGCCGCAGGACCTCATCACTGGGCAACGGTTCGACCAGGCCCGCATCCTGGGCGTCGTCGAGCACGACTTCTTCGGCTGGACCACCGAGGTCCCCGGTGGTCGCGAGTTCATCCAGGGACTCACCCGGCGACTGGCCCGGTTCGACTGGCTGCGGGCCGACCACGACATCCTCAAGGTGCTCTACGAGTCGATGATCGGGACCGAGACGCGCAAGCGTATGGGCGAGTACTACACCCCCGACTGGCTCGCGGAGCATCTCGTCGACACTGTCGCCACCGATCCGCTGCGGCAACGGGTGCTGGACCCCGCCTGCGGCTCCGGCACCTTCCTCTTCCACGCCGTACGCCGGTATCTTGCCGCCGCCGAGACGGCGGCCGTGCCGCTGGACGCCGCGCTGACGCAGCTCACCCATCATGTGGTCGGCGTTGACCTGCACCCCGTCGCCGTGGCGCTCGCGCGCGTGACCTACCTGCTCGCCATCGGCCACCAACGGCTGACCGACCAGCGGGGTGCCATCACCATCCCGGTCTATCTCGGCGACAGCATGCAGTGGCGGGAACGCCGCGACCTCTTCACCGAGGAGCACGTACGGATCAGTGCCGGCTACAACGCCAGCGAGGTCGAGGAGTGGCTCCGCTTCCCGAAACGCCTGCTCGACGAACCGAGCCGCTTCGACCAGATCGTGGCGAGGCTCGCCAGTATCGCGGCAAAACCGCGAGATTCGGACAACCCACCGTCACTGGCGGCGTTCTTTCACCACATGAAGATCGAGCCGAACGACCAGCCGATGATTCACGGCACCTTCGAGGCGATGTGCCGGCTGCACGACGAGGGACGCGATCATATCTGGAGCTACTACTTGCGCAACCTGGCCAGGCCCGTCTGGCTCGCGATGGACGACAATCGGGTGGACGTTCTGATCGGCAACCCGCCGTGGCTCGCCTACCGCCACATGCCTCCCGGAATGCAGGCGATGTTCAAGAAACTCTCCCGTGATCGCGGGCTGTGGCGTGGAAACCAGTTCGCGACGCAGCAGGACCTCTCCGCCCTCTTCGTCGCCAGGGCCGTCCAGCTGTACCTCCGCGACGGTGGCGCGTTCGCCTTCGTCCTGCCCAACGCCGTGCTCGACCGCGAGCACTTCGAGGGGTTCCGCAGTGGCTGGTACAAGGACGAGGTCGAGCCGACGGCGGTTTCCTTCACCGACTCCTGGGACCTGCGCCGCCTGCGTCCCCACCCCTTCCCGAGGGGCGCCAGTGTCGTCTTCGGCAACAAGGCAGCCACACACAGCCCTCGTGGTCTTCCATCGGTCACCGAACGGTGGACGGGACGCCTCGGCGCTGATGCCAGGAGGTGGAAGCAGGCGGCGGCATCCATCCATCGGGAACGCGTCCCCCTCGCGGGGGCGTTCCTCGCCGAGTCACCGTACAAGCCACACGTGCGCAACGGCGCGACGATCTTCCCCAAGATCTTGTTCTTCGTCGAAACTGATACTGGCGGACGGCTTGGGCTCGGTGCCGGCCGCCACGTCGTACGTTCTGCGCGCAGCAACATGGAGAATCCCCCGTGGAAGGATCTACCCGCCCTCGAAGGCGTCGTGGAGAGCGAGTTCATCCGGCCCGTGCTGCTCGGCGAGACGCTGCTGCCGTACCGGATCCTGCCTGCGAAGAAGGCGGTGCTGCCGCTCGACGGTTCCACGCTGATGACTGGGCCGGGCTCTCGACTCGACTACTACTTCGGTCTGGCCGAATGGTGGCGGAAGGCGGAAGCCACCTGGGAGGCGCATCGCAGTAGCGCGCGCCTGACGCTGGGTGAGCAACTCGATTTCCGACGCAAGCTGACCGCGCAGCTTCCCGCACCGCCTCTCCGCTTGGCCTACTCCGCCTCCGGGATGCACGTCGCCGCCGCCATCGTCGATGACCCAGCCGCGATCATCGAGCACGCGCTCTACTACTGCGCGATCGACAGCCGGGCGGAAGGTCACTATCTCAGCGCGGTCCTGAACAGCCCAGCTCTCACCACGCTCGCCCGTCCCCTGATGTCCTATGGCAAGGACGAACGGCACATCGACAAACACGTGTGGAAACTACCCATCCCCCGGTACGACGACGGGAACGTTCTGCACAGACAGCTCGCGGAACTCGGTCAGCAGCAGTCTGAGACTGTCGCCGGGCTGCACCTGTCCGAGGGCACGAACTTCGTGGCCTTGCGCCGCCAGGTCCGAGCCGAACTCGCGCGACACCCTGCCACTCCCGAAATCGACACGGTCGTGATGGAGATGCTCGGTTGATGGACCCCGTCGGGATTCCGGCTCAGCGGGTCAGACTCGGCGGCAGCGATCTCGAAGCTCGGAGATGACTGCCTTCTCGAGCGTGTTGGCGGCACCATCCACAGTGACCACGAGGTCGGCCGCGTCGAGGACGTCACTTAGGTCTCCTGGCTCGGCGTCCAGGCGTCGCCATACCTCGGCGGGGTCGATATCGACAACGTGCTCGAGCTGCCTATCGACCACCTGATGCTGATCCCGGACCAGCCTCACCAAATGCCGCATCAACAGCGTCTCGTCGTCCGCAATTCTGTGGTCCGCCGTGATGACGAGCCACGCGACCCACAGCATCAACTCGGGGTGCTGACTCCGCCTGCTCAGCCTCTCGGCGAGTTCGATCACCCGCGCCTCGTTTCGAAAGACGGCTCGCGCGTGTCGGCCCGCGAGCAGCGTCGTATAGCGGTTCAACACCACCGCAAGTGGAACGCCGACCACAGGGATACCGATCTTGATGACGTTGCGTTGCAGGAGGAACTTTCCGACGACGGGGAGGCTCTTCGCGGCGTTCAGCACCGCCCCGGAGTAGAAGCGCTTGATCAGCGGCCGCACTACGACCGGGACCGCCTTGACCATGCCTTCGCGGACCATTTCCCCGCTCTTGATCGTGAAGGCCACCCGGATGAGCTTCCACATGTCATCGAGGTCGGACAGGTCTAGCGGGACTTGGTAGAGGACGGCGACGTCGTAGGCCAGGCGGAGCTGGAGCCGGGTGGTGTACGCGACGTCCACCATGAAGGTCGCAACGGCGGCCGGGACAGTCGCCGGCGAGGCACCACCAAAGCTCCCGAGGGTGGCGACGATAGCCGCCGAGTAGGCCCCGGCGGAGAGCCCACCTTCGAGCGCGGCATATCGCGCCGCCATCTTGATCCGCTGATCCACCATGGCATCAGCGGGTACGCCCTTATACCGCTCCTGGAAGTACTGCCAGTCGACCCTCTCCGTGTAGGAGCGCAGGCCCTGAGCGATGAGCTTGGTGAACCAGCCGCCCGACTTGATATCGTCCGGGCTCAGCCCCTTGATGAACTCCCGCAGCTCGGCCCGCTCATGCTCGACAACCTCCCGGGCGGCGTCGTCCCCGGCGTCGTCGACAGCGTCCTTCATGGCTTCGGTCATGGCGAGTCCTCCCGGGGCGATCAGCGCCCAGCAAGGTTGCCAGGCTTTGCACAGTCCCGCTGACCCGACGGGGAACGTGTCAGGTGCGCGCGCGCCAACACTCACCTTTTACCCCTCCGCTCGCAGCGCGGCGACCCGGGCCAGCACCGGCCGGAACGCACCATCCTGATCGTCCGGGCCGATCTCGACGCCTTCGAGCCACACCCATTCGCCGTCGTACCACTCGCTGAGGTCCGGCCGGACCCGGACGATCCGGAGCCGGAGCGGACCGTCCGCGTACCGGTAGTCGGACTCGGCGAACTGGACCACGTCCCCGGGGGCGACGGACACACACAGGACGACCGAAACCCGGGCAACCGCCGCCGCCCCGGCGCGATTAGGCGGGCGGGCCGGCGGCAGGCGTCCGGTCCCAGCGGCCAGCGCTGCCCGTCGTGCCCGCAGGATCAGCCGGTTGCGGATCTGCGCGGGCGACAGGTCGAAGACGTTCATCGCCAGTACGTCCGCAGGCAGCGCACGATGATCGAGTCGGCCCAGTCCGCCCGGGGACAGGTGCCGTCGACCCGGCAGTCCGGGCACTTCCTGGTACGCGGATCCTCGGCGGGGCTTCGCCAGTGCACCTCGAACAGCGCCGGCCGTTCCTCGGGCCGCTCGTAGACGAGCGCACCGTCGCACCGCGAGGTCACCCGCAGCTCTGGTACGAGATGCTCGACCGACACCCGCCGGAACCGCCCCGGCACGTCCCCGTCCGGCACGGCCTGCCCGGTCAGGTCCAGCGCGACCGGCCCCGGCCGCAAGAACCACTTCCACCGCCTACCCATGCCCCGCCCCTGCCCCGTGGCCGGAGAGGACGACCGCCGTTCTGTTGCCACAGCGGCGGCTCATCGGTCACTGTCCCGGGCGCGGGCCCGCGCGGACTGCCAGTCACGCAGCGCCGCCTTGACGCGGGCGGTCTCTCGGTGACTCTCGGCGAGCGCCTGCTGGACGGTGGCCAACTCACCGGCGACCCGATCGAGGAACGCATACACCTCGTCGGGAGCCAGACCGCGACGTCCGAGCCAGACGCGGCGGAACCGGTGCCCGCGCACCTGCCAGGGCAACAGACCGGAATACGCAGTGGAGCGATAGGTCGACATGTCGCCGCCTTTCCATGGTGGGCGGGGCTGCGATCGGAACGCGGCGGCCGTCCGGGGGGAATCGGCCAGCCGCCGCGCTGTGACCATCCTGGAACGCTCCGCAGTGGATTAGCAACGTTCCACAGCAAGATTTCGTGCTTATGCATTGACTTTCTTTCTCGGAACCGATAAGCGTTACAGCAGCAGGTGACGCAGTGTTGCGAGCCGGAACCAGGGAGTGTGCCAATGGCCGAAGACATCGGATCGACAGTGCCGCGACGGCAGCTCGGCCGGCTCCTGCGCCAGTTCCGCAACGAAGCGGGCGTGACGCTCGACGCCGCCGCCGAGGCCCTGGAATACAGCCGGCAGAAGATCTGGCGGCTCGAATGCGGCATGGGCTCCGTCCGGGTGCTCGACGTCAAGGCGATGTGCGAGCTGTACGGGGTGTCGCCGGAGATGACCGAGGCGATGCGCGGCCTCGCCGTCGAGACGAAGTCCAAGGGCTGGTGGCACGCTTACGGCGATGCCGTGCCGAGCTGGTTCGAGCTGTACGTCGGCCTGGAATCCGCCGCTTCGCGGCTGCGCGGCTATGACGAATCACTGATCCCCGGGATCCTCCAGACCAAGGAGTACGCACACGCGCTCTACCGCCTCGGCGGGCGGCTGAGTGAGGAGGATCGGGAGCGAGCCGTCCAGGTTCGGCTCCAGCGGCAGAGCCTGCTCGTCCGACGCCTGCCGGCGGCTCCCCGGCTTGAGGCGGTGCTGTCCGAGGCGGTGCTCCGACGCGGCGTGGGTGGCCCTGCGGTCATGGGCGGTCAGCTCGACCAGCTGCTCAAGCTGTCCGAGCTGCCGAACCTGTCGGTCCGGGTGCTACCACTGGCAGCCGGGCCTCAGCCCGGCGCAGTCGCCGGATCCTTCGTCATCCTCGACTTCCCTCCCACCAAGGGTGGTCGGACCGCACCGGAGCCGTCGGTCGTCTACAGCGAGTCGTTGACCGGCGCGCTCTACCTCGACAAGCCTGATGAACTGGCGGCATACGAACGGGTCTGGCGGGGACTGGATGCGCTCGCCCTCGGCGAGGCAGAATCGAAGGACATGATCAAAAGGCTCATCGGGGAGATCCGGCATGACTGACCTGACCGGCGCCGTCTGGCGCAAGAGCACCCGCAGCGGCGACAACGGCGGCGCCTGCGTCGAGGTCGCCACCAACCTCCCCGGCCTCGTCGCCGTCCGCGACTCCAAGGATCGGGGTGGGCCTGCCCTGACCTTCACCCCCGGAACCTGGTCCGCATTCGTCTCCGCCATCGGCGATGATCGGCCCGCTCCTCGACGTTGGTAGCCCCACACACAAAACGGCTCGATGGTCGATAGAACAAGGCCGAGCGGGCCACCGCACCGGCCCAATTGGTGGGTGCCTTCGGCAGTCTCATTGGCGAGACTGGGTGAACTCACCACCGTGCGACGATCGCCGAGCGTTTCGAATCGCTGCCTGGACCAGTTGGGAGAAAGCCGTCCGTGATCGAGCTGGCAGATTTCGTTCGTGAGCTGCGCCGTGAATTGGAGACCGCGGTTGCTGCGGCCCCCGAGGAGGGCCTGCGGTTCGAGCTGGGTCCGATCGAGATCGAAGTGTCTGTCGGGGTCGAGAAGACGGCCAACGCCGCAGCCAAAGCGCGCTTCTGGGTGCTGGAACTCGGCGGCGAGGGGACGGTGGCCAGGTCGTCCGTCCAGACCGTGAAGCTGACCTTGAAACCACATGTGGGTAGTTCCGGCCTGCCACCATACGTCTCTGGGCAAGAGGCCGAACGAGAGCGCTAAGGGGTGACTATGCCGAGAACCCCATGCGCCAGTGTCGATATCGGTCGAGTTGCCGAGGTCATCGTCAAAATCCAGGGAACTGGGCAAGGACGCCGGGGATCGGGCTACCGGTCGTCGCCCGGTCATGTCATCACGGCCGCGCACGTGGTGAAGGACGCCGCGAGCCTACAAGTACGGTTCTCCGCCGACCGACCCGATGAATGGGTCGCGGACGCAGCAGTGGCCTGGGTGAACCCGGAAGTGGATCTGGCCGTTCTGGCCCTCGTGCCCGAGCCCGACACAGGTCCGGTCGCACCTCTCGCGTTCGGTCTCGTGGCTGACGTGGATCACACGCTGACCTGCAGCGCGGTGGGCTTCCCCCGCTCCAAGCTGCGAGAGGACCGCATTCGGCGACTGCCAGACGGCCGGCCCCAGCAGTACCGCGACTCCTTCCACATGATCGGAGAGATCGCGGCACTCTCGCACCGTCGTGAAGGGACGTTGGCGATCATCACCTCCGAGCCGGAGCGTGATCCCGACCCGGCGGTTTCCCCATGGGAGGGCATGTCAGGTGCGGCCGTTTTCAGCAACGGCAGTCTACTCGGGCTGGTCTGCGAACATCACCGCTCCGATGGGCTGGGAACGCTGTCGGCAACCCGAGTGGACCGCTGGTACGAGGTGCTCGACCCTGCGGCTCTGGGCCAGCTTCACGCATTGATCGGGCTGCCACTCGACGTCACCGGGCTACACGAGATAGCCCCCGCCGATCCCGATAATTCTGCCGAGGCCAGCGGTGGTTCTCCCAGAAAGCAAGTATGGAACATGCCGCCGAAGAACCCGCGTTTCACCGGCCGAGAGGAAAGCCTGGCCGAGCTACGCCGGCGGCTTACGACTGCCAACGCGGTTGTGCTGCACGCGCTGTACGGGATGGGCGGTATCGGCAAGACCCAGATCGCGATCGAGTACGCGCACCGATTTCGCGATGAGTATGACGTCGTGTGGTGGGTTCCGGCCGAGCAGGCCGCAGTGACGAAGGCCCAACTGGCGCTGCTGGCGAGCAAACTGGGGATAACCCATCGCTCCGGACCGTCCGACCTCGCCGCAGCCCTCACCGCACGCGGTCGATGGCTACTCATATTCGACAACGCGCAGTCAGCCAAAAACCTTCACGACCAACTTGCGCTTGAGGGCGGGCACGTGATCGTGACCTCCCGTAACCCGAGCTTCGGGGCGGTCGGTGAGCGACTCGAGATTCACGTGATGCGCCGCGAAGAGTCGGTGGCGTTGCTGAGCCAGCGGATCACGTCTATGACAAGGGAGCAGGCCGAGCGACTCGCCGAGGAACTCGGGGACCTTCCGCTCGCGTTGGAACAAGCTGCCGCCTACATCGAAATTGTTGGCCTGCCAGTCGAAGATTACCGCCGCATGCTCAGAGAGCGGCCGGGTGACATGCTCGCCGAAGGCGAGGTGTTGGGCACCGATGCGCGGGTGAGCACCGTCTGGGATCTGTCGCTTGAGCGCCTAAGAGACGAAGACCCGCCTGCTCTTGCCATTCTCGAAATGATATCCCTGCTGGCCCCGGAACCGTTTCCCCTGCACCTTATCAGCGACTACGCCGAGGAATTCGAAGAGCCGCTCCGGGCGGTCGCCGACGACGAGGTCGCCCTGAATCGCGCTATCGGCGCCATCCGGCGCTACTCGCTGGCTCAACGCAGCGGAGGTGCGATACAACTGCACCGTCTCCTGCAATCACACATCAAAGCGTCGATGACCGAAGAGATCCTCGGCGTACGACTCCGGCAAGCCATGGACATGGTCCTGCAAGCCTTTATGGACATGTTCGACACCCACGAGCTCTGGCGACAGGGTGAGGAACTGTTGCCGCACGCACTCGTGCTTGGGGCAGATGATCGAGCGGATTCGGCCGCACCGGAGTCCGCAGCATCGCTACATTCCCTGTGTGCTCTCTATCTGAGCGGTCTAGGAAACGTGCAGGCCGCCTTCGACGAGGCCCGACGGGCCTTGTCTCTCGCCGAGCAGGCACTCGGGCCGGACAGCCAGGAAGTGCTGTCTTTTTACCTCCCTCTCGTCGCCGAACTGGCCATTAGCCAAGGTCGACCCGAGCTGGCACGCTCGCTCCTTGAGCGGGCGTTGTCGACGGCGGCATCAAAGGGTAGCCAGCTCGGGAGGATGAGGATGATGGCGGCCCTCGCCATGAGTCTGCTCCACCTCGGCCGGCTGCCTGAGGCTCTGGATCTGACCGAGCAGTTGATGACGTCATTATCAGCGGCACCGATACCAGACGACGAAAGGGATGCGATAACGCTGTCCGTGAGTATCGTGGCCAGCCAGGTGTACGCCCGAGCCGGGCAGCGCGCGAAAGCCCTGGAGGCCGCCGACCGCGCGATTCAGCTCACGGAGACTCTGGTGGGGCCGATGATCCCGTCAGCTGTCAACCTGCGAATTGCTCGTGAGAAAATCGCCAGCGACATTGGCCTTATTACCGACGCCCAGCAGGCGCTACAGACAACCTTGGATTCAGTCAAGGAACACTTCGGCGAAAATCACCGGATCACCTTTCAGTCCACGCACGTCATGGCGACCGCGCTGCACGAGATGGGCAAATATGCCGAAGCCGCGGACCTGCACAAGGAGATCCTGCAACAGAGGCGGGCCGCCCTCGGCGAGAATCACCCCGACACCCTACGCAGCGCACACGAACTCGCGGACAATCTTCGGCACTTGGGTGAGTACGCCCAAGCCCTCAAGGTCGGCGAGGATGTGCTACGGATACGCCGGGCCGTCCTCGGCGAAAACCACCCCGACACCCTACGCAGCGCACACGAACTTGCCCGCACCCTCCACGCGATGGGCGATCACAGCCAGGCCCACGACCTCAAAAGGAAGGTCTTCCAACAGCGCCACGCCGCGCTCGGCGAGAACCACCCCGACACCCTGGCCACCGGGTACTCCCTCGCGGTCACCCTGTACGTGATGGGCAAGTACGACCAGGTCCACGACCTTGAGAGGAAGGTCCTCCGACAACGGGAGGCCACGCTCGGCGAGAACCACCCCGACACCCTCGCCTCCGGACACAATCTCGCCACCACCCTGTACGCGCTCGGCGAATACGCCGAAGCCGCGGATCGGTACCGGGACGTCGCGCAGCGACGCCAGACCACCCTCGGCGAGAGCCACACCGACACCCTGGCTACCGGGCACGCCCTCGCGGTCACCCTGCACGCGATGGGCAAGTACGACCAAGCCCACGACCTCAAGAAGAGGGTCCTCCAGCAACAGGAGGCCACGCTCGGCGAGAACCACCCCGAC
>NZ_BOOZ01000043.1 GCF_016863495.1 Micromonospora andamanensis | reverse complement strand
CCGTCGCTGTTCCGGTCATCTCCGGTGGCCTCCTGTGTCGCCCCGAATCGTGTCACTGGTGTCCTGGTGGCGCTCCATCTCTGACGACGCTGCGGGCTCCATGGCGGCCCTTCTCGCTGGTGGAGGCCCCAGCGTAGGTTTGCCGTTCGTCTGAGTCAATGACCATGTTTTGGCGAGGTGACGACACATGGATGCATCCCCGTGTGCTTAACTCGCGCTTCGAGGTTGATGTGGCAACGAAGACGGACAGAGGGAGCGGACAGCCGGTGGTCGAGCGGATGACGAGCGCGGCACGTCGTGAGCAGCTGGTACGGGCCGCGACGACGATCCTCGCCCGGGGTGGGCTTCGGGGCCTGACGACCCGTGCGGTCACGGCAGAGGCAGGAGCGTCGCTGGCGAGCCTGCACTACGCGTTCGACGGGGTCGACTCCCTGCTCAGAGCTGTCCTGCAGCACAGCCTCACGGTGACGCGAAACGAGTTGTCACGAGAGCTTCCCCAGGGACTACCACTCGACGCTGCGGTCCGGACATGCGTCGCCGGCATCTGGCGACTTGTCGAAGCGAACGAGGAACTGCAAACCTCGCAGTACGAACTCACCCTGCACTTCCTACGCAACGCGAGTGACGACGCCGGAGCCCGACAGTACCGGAGCTACGTGCAGATCATCGAAGATCAGATACGGTTCATGACGAAGGTCGACGACCTTCCGGACCAGCGCATGCTGATGGCTCTGTGCCGACGGCTCGCGGCGATCCTCGACGGCCTCATCCTGCAACATCTGGTCGAGCCGGACCCGGGGCGGTCGAGGAACGACCTCAGGATGCTGACGGATGCCGTGCTCCACGGCCTGCGTGACGACCAGACGTCCACCGATTGGGTCACCATCGACGCCGCCGGATCGGTCATCCCGCCGTCAGCTGTAGTGCTGGAACCGGGGCCATAGCACCGCCCACGACTCCCGCGGGTCCCGGCAGACGGTGATCGGACGGCCCTGCTCCTCGTTGCCCACGCCCAGGCCGTGATCCAGGTGCTCGGCGACCTCACAGGAGGCGAACCACTGCCGGACAGTGCTCCCGTCCTCGCCGAAACCCACCAGAACGGCCACCCTGGCCCTCTCCGGCGGGCTACCCAGGCGGTGCAGCTCGTTGTGTCCGCTGTAGAGGCGGGCCGTCGACAGGCCGGAACCGTAGCGGTGCAGGGCTCCGTACTCGCCGTAGTTGCTTGTGATGACGACGGCGCTCGCCCTTTGCTGGGGCGGTAGAGCCGTCACGACGTCGGTGACCTGACGCGTGTACTCGGGCCAGCCGATCTGGTCCCTGGTCGCCTGGTTGATCTCGGTGATGCCGAGTTGGGCCTGCGCTGCGATGGAGAACACCGGCAGTGCGAACGCCACCGCGGCGACGACGTTGACGACGACCGCCGCCGCCAGCGCGACGCGACGTGGCACCGTGCCGGACCACATCTCCGCCCGTGCCGCACCAACCGCGTAGATCGTCAGGAAGAGACCGAGGCTGTAGTACGGCTGAGCGGCCAGCAGGAACATGACCACCAGCAGAATCCCGTAGCCGACAGCGAGCGCGCGCACCGGTCGCAGGGCCGGACGGCGCACCAGCGCCACCATGCCGGCGATGAAGATAGGCACCAGCGTGAGGCCGACGAGACTGAGCTGAAACGGCACCAGGAGGATGCGCGCCTCCTCACCCTTGTTCTCCTGCAGGGCCTGGGCCATGGTGAGCTGCGGGAAATCGTTGACCACCTGGTAGGCGACCATCGGTGAACCGAGCGCCAACGCCAACAGGGCACCGGCCCAGAGCCATCGGGAGGCCAGTGCCGACCGTGGCCCGACGAGAAGCAGCGCGACCGCAAGCACGGCCAGCAGCAGGACGACCAGCAGCTTGAACCACAGCGAGACTCCGACCACCGCGCCCACGGCGAGCCACCAGCGAGGCTCCTGCCGCAGCAGGGCCCGCATCGCGAACAGCAGGACCAGCACCCACGCCACCATGTCGACGGTGGCCGTGAGCAGGACGTGCCCGAACACCAGCGGGAACGTGCCAGCGGCACCGACGGCGGCCAACCCTTGTCCCCACCTGCCGGCACCGACCTCACGGGCCACCAGGGCGAGCAGTACCGCCACGCCGACGGTCGCCAGCATCGCCGGTACGCGCAGACCCCACAGCGAGTCGCCGAAGATCTGCACGGACGCGCGGGCGAGCAGTGGCGTGCCAGGAGGTTGATCGACATAGCCCCACGACGGGTGGAAGCCCAGGACGCGGAAGTACAACTCGTCACGGTGGTAGCCGTACCTGGACGCCGTCGCCATCAGCGCGACCGCTACCACGGCAGCCGCCACGGCCACCGGCGCGAAGGCGAACGGAGGTAGTGACGCCCGGGAAGGACGCGCCTTCTCCGTGTCAGCCTGTGGAACACCCGCCATGAATCGCCTCGGCCTCGTTTGTGTCCCCTTACGGGGCTCCAGCTATGCTGACCTGCCACCCCCGCGGGGCACCCGCATGCCAGCGACGCACCGTTACCTGGTGGCAGGCTACGAGCGGCACCGGCGGAAGTCCCAACAGTTACAGATTTGTCGAATGAACGCCCCGGGTTATGCGGAGGCCGATGCGTGTCAGGCGGAGCAGGTTCGGGTGGTGGTGTTCGCGAATCCGCTGACTGAGCAGCGGCGGAGCGTCCTCGGCGAGATATTCGGCTGCTGCGTGATCAGCGGTGAAGACCACTTCACGCGGGACGACGTCCCTGCCTTTTCGGGATAACAAGATCGTAAGATCGGGGCATGCTCGAATCCCAACGCGAAGCCGTGCCACCCAACGACGACGGCGAGCTCGACACCGCCCTCGCCTTCTTGTCCTTCGCTCGATCATGCGTGCTCAAGAAGGTCGCCGGCTTGAACGAGGAGCAGCTGCGGCGCCGCCTGGTCGTCTCCGACACCACACTGCTGGGGCTGGTCCAGCACCTGACCCACGCCGAACTGTATTGGTTCGGCTACACGTTCGCCGGCGACCCGCGCTACGCCGACGTCGACTTCGACATGGTGGTCGCACCAGACCGGTCCCCAGACCAGGTCATCGCCGACTACCGGGCTGCGATCGCCGACAGCGACGCCCACCTCATTGCAGCCGCCGGCCCCACCGTGCTCACCGCACAGCCCGTCGGCGACGCGCCTCGTACGCTTCGCTGGGTGCTCGCCCACATGACGAGCGAGACCGTCCGGCATGCCGGCCACGCCGACATTCTGAGAGAGCTCATCGACGGCACCACCGGGCGGTAAGAGATCGCGACTCGGAGCCGTTGACCGGTCCGATGCTACGCAGCCGCGTCGAGCGCTCGGCGACCACCACGGCCCGAAGGACCGCCAGGGTGACGGCGAGGAACACACCCCCTCGGCTCCCAACCTTTCACGCCAGCGGTGGGAGGAGGTTGCCAGAGGAGGCGTCGACGGGGCGGTGCCGTCCCAGGAGGCGAAAGGGGCCCGGTTCGGGAATCGGGTGATGTCGCCGACCTCGACCAGCAGCCGGGCGCCGCCGGAGGGTCCGATGCCGTGCAGGCTCGTCAGGGTGGTGCCGGTGGAAGCGACGAGTCCCTTGCGGCCCTGGCCGGTGGCGAACACCCGCGCCCGGGCGGACAGCTTCGGTGGCGCGTCCTGCGAACTGACTGCTGCGGCGTGGGCAGTGTTTGCAGCTGCCCGACCCCGGGCGCTCGTGGCCCCCGGGGTCGGTACGCGAGCGGGCCGCACGGCTGCTTGGCGTGCTGCGAGGCGCCCGGTCGCCGGCTTTCGCTGGGGTGTCAGCGCGCCGAGCGGCCCGGCGTGACAACCGCGGCGATGCCGGCGGCAACACCGGCGGCAATCGCGGCGGTGAGGAAGCCGTCACGGAAGCCGGTCAGGGTGTCGCCGATCAGGCTGGCGGCGGCGACGCTGGAGACGACCGCGGCGCCGATGGACGCGCCGAACTCGTGGAAGGTGCTGACGATGCCGGACGCGATGCCGGCCTCGTGCGGCGCAACCTGGCCCAACGCCGTGGCGGACGCGACGACGAACAGCGCCCCGGTACCCGCCGCGGCGATCGCGACGCCGGTGGTGATGGCGGTCGGATTCATCGACAGCGCCGGCACGGCCATGCCGGCCGCAGCGACGACCAACCCGGCGACGGCAAGCTGGCGGGCACCGAGCCGGCCGATGACGCGGCCGGTGAGGTTCGCACCCAGCATGGTGGCCACCGCAATCGGCAGGAACAACAGACCGGTGTGCAGGGCTCCGTAGCCGCGAGCCTGCTGGAAGTAGAACGTGCCGAGGAAGAACACCGCGACCATCAGAGCGGTGGCCATGAGGATGAGGAACGTGCCGGTGGTGACCGGCCGGCGCGCCAGCAGGGCGGCATTCATCAGGGGCGAGGCGGCGCGCTTCTGCCAGGCGACGAACGCGATGTAGCCGATCACAGCGGTCAGGAGCAGCCAGCCGGTGGCGGCGGTCAACCAGCCGTGGTCTCCGGCGCGGATCAGCGCGTAGATGACGGCGCCGGAGGAACCGGTGACCAGCAAGGCGCCCAACAGGTCCAGGCGCCCGCCCGTCGCGGTGCTGCGGCTGCTGGGCAGTGTGCCGGCGAGCGTGGCGATGATCACCAGCCCGACGGGCACGTTGATGAAGAACACCCACGGCCAGCCCGGCCCGGCGGTGATCAACCCACCCAGCAGGACGCCGAGCGCGGCACCGCCGCCGCCGAGCGCCGACCATACGCCCAGGGCTCTGCTGCGTTCCTCGCCATCGAACAAGGTGACCACCAGCGACAACGCCGCGGGTGACAGCAGGGCCGCCCCGATGCCCTGGGCGACGCGGCCAGTGATCAGGACCTCGGCGGAACCGGAGAGGCCGGTTGCCAGTGATGCCGCGGTGAAGATCAGTAGGCCGGCCAGGACCCCCTTCTTACCGCCTATCAGGTCGGCGATGCGACCACCGAGAAGCATCAGCCCGCCAAAGGTCAGGGTGTATGCGCTGACCGTCCACGTCAGCGCGGCGCGGCTCAGCTCCAGATCGGTTTCCATGTGCGGCAGCGCGATGGCGACCACTGTGACGTCCAGGATCAGCATCAGCTGGGCGACGCCGAGGAAGCCCAGGATGCGCCAGCGTTGCGGATGTGGCGCCGACGGCGCGCTCGTACGCGTCTCATGTGTGGTCATGGTCAGCCTTCCTCAACCAATAACTCGTATGACTGGGTACGACTTACAACGGTGAAGGCTAACCTGTACATTCCCGTACGAGCTAATCTGGGGGCATGGTTTCTGCCGAGACGCCGACACCACGGCGGCGCGCCGATGCCGAGCGCAGCATCGCCCGCATCGTTACCGCTGCCCGGGTGAGCCTCAGCCGCAATCCCGACGCGACAGTCGACGACATCGCCAAGGCCGCGGGCGTGGGCCGGATGACTCTCTACGGCCACTTCCGCACCAGGTCGGAACTGGTTGAACGCGCCCTGGTCGACGCCCTCGAGGCCGGCGACAAGGTCCTCGCCGACGTGGATCTCGGCGGCGACGCACGTAAGGCGATGGCTCGCCTGCTGGCATCCAGCTGGCAACTGGTCGCCGAATCGGCAGCGTTGCTCACCGCGGCGCAGTCAGTGTTGCCCGCTGGCCGGCTGCAGGACTTGCACTCCGACGCGGCCGAACGCGTCGAGGGCCTGATACGGCGCGGTCAAGAACAAGGCGTGTTCCGCACCGACCTGCCCCTGAGCTGGCTGGTCAGCTCGATGCACTACATACTGAACGGTGCCGCGCAAGAGAACCGCGCCGGCCGCCTGGACGCCACGCAGGCCACGCAGGTCGTCGCCGCCACGGTCCTGTCCATCCTCTCCGCACCAGCCGCCGAGAACCTCACCACGCCATAAGAGCAAACGAGCCGCAGGCAAACCCACCGTCTGGGTGACCGCAGCCGTCCTGTTCGCCCAGCGGCTGTGGCCACGTGCACCAGATGGTTGGCCGCGCTCCCCGCTCTGACAGGAGCGCTACGTGCGCGTCGGCTGCGAGGTCGACCAGATTCGCGACGAGGTCCGGGGCGTCGGGCAGGTCGGGTCGCATCAGGTAGACGGCGTCGGCGTCCTTGACCGCTTCGGGCCACGTGGTCGGGTCGGCCCAGTCGAACGGGGTTTCCGCGCCGGGCCGGGACGAGCCCTTCCGGACGGTGACGCCGGGGACGTTGCTCAGCCGGGTCACCACCTCTCCGCCGGTCTTGCCACGGGCGCCGGTCACGAGGATCCTCATGGCCGCACCACTGCCTTACCGGTGATGGGCGCCCCGCTGGAGAGCAGGGAGAGCAGGGCCTCGGGCACCCGCTCGATGCCGTCGAGGACCGTCTGGTGGTAGGTGACGTCGCCGTCGCGCAGCCACCGGGTCATCTCGGCGCGGAAGTCCGGCATCCGGTGCAGATGGTCGGTGACCAGGAAGCCGTAGGTCGTCACACGCTTCGTCACCAGATCGAAGAGGTTGCGCACCCCGTACGGCTCGCGGCCGTCGTACTGGCTCACCATGCCGCAGAGTGCGATCCGTGCGCCGACCCTGAGGTTACTGATCGCAGCCTCCAACTGGACACCGCCGACGTTGTCAAACACCACGTCGATGCCGTCGGGCGCAGCTTGTTCCAGGTGTTCGCGCACGTCGCCGTCGTGGTAGTCGAAGGCGACGTCGTACGTCCCGCGCAGGTAGTCAACCTTCGCGGCCGACCCGGCGCTGCCGATCACCCGGCCCGCGCCCCGCAGCCGGGCGATCTGCCCGGCGATGCTGCCGACCGCGCCGGCCGCACCGGTGACGAACACCGTGTCGCCGGGCTGCACCGCAGTCAACTCGCTGATGCCGATCCAGGCGCTCAACCCGGTGGGGCCGAGGGGGCCCAGGAATGCCTCGGCGGGCAGCCCGTCGACGTCGATCGGGGAGACGGCCGCCGCGTCGGCCACGGTGACCTCACGCAGGCCGGCGAAATGCTCCACCACCTGACCGGCCGCGAGTTGCGGCGTACGGGACTCGACGACCACGCCGACCGCCGAACCCTCCAGCGGTGCGTCGAGCGGGAACGGCGGAATGTAGGACGGCCTGTCGTCCATCCGTCCGCGCATGTACGGGTCCACCGACAGGTGCGTGTTGCGCACCACCACCTGGCCGGGACCGGGCTCCGGTACGTCGGTCTCGATCAGGGCGAAATCGTCAGGGGACGCGTTGGTGCGCGGACGGCGCACCAGGTGCCACTCGCGCGCCTTCGTCAGTGCGGCTGTCATCGGGTCTCCTTAAATGCTTTACTCAATCAAGTATCATGCTAGGCGCAATGCCTGAGGCAATCAAGCTTTCTGGTGGGGTGATCGCATGGCGGTTGCCGCCAGGCCCCGTTACCGCGTCCACCGAGGCCGAACGCGCTGGCCGACAACGGCCACGACGGAGATCGAGGCTCAGTAGTAGGTATCTTCGTGGGACTTGCGGTACTCGACGATGTCGTCGAGCCGGCCGGCGGCAGCGTTGGTAACCCAGTCGGGGTTGCCCAGCAGAATCCGGCCGAGCGCAACGAGGTCGAACTCGCCGGCCGTCGCCCGCTGGACCAGGCCGGAGATCGACTCGGGGCCGCCGGGCCGGAGGAAATCACGGGTCAATCCGACCGAGCCCACCGTGATCGTCGGCAGTCCGGTGAGCTGCTTCGCCCAACCGGCAAGGTTCAGTTCAGAGTCGGGGAATGCCGGCTCCCAGAATCGCCGCTGAGACGCGTGCAGCGCACTCGCGCCAGCCTCGACGAGCGCGGTCAGGATCTGGTCCAGCTCGGCAGGGGTCTCCGCGATTCGGGCGTCGAACCGCCGTTCCTTGAACTGGGAGAACCGCACTATCACTGGCCGGCTCGCCGGGAATTCCGCACGAACGGCGCGCACGACCGCAGCCGGGAACGCTGCGCGCCGAGCCGGCGAGCCGCCGAACGCGTCGGTGCGCCGGTTGGTGAACGGCCACAGGAACTCGTCCAGTAGGTAACCGTGAGCGGCGTGAATCTCGATCGCGTCAAACCCGGCCCGGGCCGCCACCCGTGCCGCCTGAGCGTACGCATCGAGCAACTCGTCAATGTCGGCGGCGGTCATCGCGTGGCTTGCCGGGCGGCCCGACTCACGCACCCCAGACGGCGTCCACGCAGCGAGCCCGTCAATCGGCTCTCGCAAGCTGCCGAGGTGCCACAGCTGCGCCGCGATCCGGCCGCCCACGGCGTGCACGTCGTCGACCACACGCCGCCAGCTTGCCTCGGCGGCACCCGCGGTCATCCGCGGCACCGTGTCCTCGTGGCCTGCGCTCGGATGGTCGACCCAGACTCCCTCGGTGACGATGAGCCCGACGCCGTGCTCGGCGCGGCGGCGGTAGTACGCGGCGACCTCGGGCGCCGGCACCCCACCCGGTGAGCGGAACCGAGTCATCGGCGCCATGGCAAACCGCGAACTCAACGACATACCGGCGAACGTGACAGGCTTCAGCAGCGGCGCCAGTGCGATACTGCCAGCCGGGCGAGCGGTGAGGTTGGCTGTCATGCCCTCACCGTAGGAGTTGACACCAGTGTCAGGGGCAAGCCGCTGGCACAGTCAGATCAGGCTGCGGCGCCTGCGCCCGATACCTGCGGCTGCTCGTCAACAGCCATGTCGTCGATGATGTCCTCCAGCGCCGACACCGTCCGGGCGAGCTGCGCCATCTCCGCGACGATGCGATCACGCTCCTCGCCAAGGCGGTCGGTCAACCACGAGGTGCGGATGTCCGGATTGGTCATGCAGGGCAGCAGCTCATACATGCGCCTACTACTCAGGCCCGCGTCGAACAGCCGCTGGATCAGCCGCACCCGCTGCACCGCCGCCTCCGAGAAGATCCGCTGGCCGCTCGCCGTACGCGTGGAAACGAGCAGTCCTTGCTCTTCGTAGTACCGGATCGACCGGGCACTCACGCCGGTCCGGGCCGCAAGATCGCCGATCCGCATCGCGTCCCTCACACCCAACTCCCGTAGCCTCGACTCGGACCTCGAATCTATGCCGTCCCGGCGTCGTAACGAACCATTCGCCTGACGAAACCCTCACCGCAGGAACTCATCAGCCGATGAACATGTCCAGGTGAAGGCCACTGACGACGCCCTTGCGACGTTCGACACGTTCATCGCCGGCTGCCCGACATGGCGGCGTCAGGCTCTCCCTGGCCTTCACTGACGGCGCCCTTCGCCGGGTGCCGGAGGAGGCGCGGTCTCGTGACGTGCTGCCAAAGCCGCCAGTTCAGTCCGGTTCGCGATGTCCAACTTGGCGTAGACGTGCGCCAGATGCGCCTTGACAGTGCTGCGGCTCACGAACAGCTGACCGGCGATCTGCGGGTTGTTCAAGCCCTTGACGGCCAACTCAACGACCCGCAGTTCCGTCGGTGTCAGGCTGTCCCAGCCGGCGTCCGGCCGGTCGCGTCGACCGCGACCACGCCTCGCGAACTCCATGACAACGTCGAACGGCATACGCTCGCCCACTGCCGTCAGGTCGTCGAAGACCAGGGCGCCGAGGCGCTCGTGCAGGACCGCCCGGTCCCGTTCGTGAACGGTTTGCAGCTCCGCCGAGCGGGGGTGGCCGAGGTCGCGGCGCAGAGCGGTCCCTGCGGCGGAGAGCTGGGCGGCCACGTCATGGCGCCCACGCCGGACGGCGACATGGGCGAGCCCGTCGAGGCTGTCAAGACATGCTGGGCGCAGCCCGCACCGGAGGCGGATCGCGAGCGCCTCATGATGACGGTCCGTGGCCGCCTCGGCGTCCGTGTCCACGGCGAGCCACGCCAACTGCTCCAGACTGTCGGCGAGCGTCGCCGGAATGTCGAGCCGCTGCGCCGACGCGTACGCCTGCTCGGCGAAGTAACGGGCTTCAGTGATGCGGCCGGCCATCCGCAGCGCTGCCGCCCGTTGCGGCAGCGTCGGGGTTGTGAGGTGGGTGTGCCGAGCATCCGGTGCGGCCCCAGCCGCCTCCAGCCACCGCACTGCCGGAGCGATGTCACCCCGCCTGAGATGCAGCCCACCGAGCGCACCGGCCAGCCAGGGCACGAACGTGGCGGGTGCGGTGCCGTCGAGCAGGCCACGGACGGGCTCCAACAGGGTGAGCCCGCCCTCGACATCGCCGGACAGTCCGCGGATCACCGCGAGCACCGCGCGGGACGAGCCGACTCGGTGGTGGTCGAGCAGCGGCGCCGCCACGGTGACGGCTGCCTCGGCGAGCAGGCGTGCCTCGGTCAACTCGCCAGTCTGGGCGAGGTCGGCGGCGAGGACGCCCATCGCGGTCGCCGCGACCCCGCGATCACCGCGGGCGCCGAGGCGGTCGATCGCCGTCCGCAGCAGCGTACGCGCCGTGGCATGGCGGCTCCGCAGGTGATGAATGATGCCCTGTAAAGCACGCGAGCCGTCCACGACAAAGCCGTCACCGGCGGCCATTCCGGCATCCTCGGCCGCCATGGCGAGCTCGAGTGCGACGTCGAGATCGTCGTACATGGTGCCGACCGCGAGCAGGAGTGCCGGTAGGCTGCGCAACCCGGGGTCGGCGAGCTCATCGGCGATCGCGAGGCTGCGCGCCGCAAGCTGCGCCTCCGCGTCGACCGGGTTGTTGGTGTCCGCGACGAGCGCGGCGGCGGTGAGCAGTCGAGCGAGGAGCTGGCGGTCGTCGGCCGGGCACCGGTCCAGCGCGCGACGCAGAAACCGCGCGCCCTCGGTGCCGTGCGCGGTGAGATGCCACCACCAGCCCAACTCGGCCGCCAGGCGAACGGCCGGCGCCGGATTGTCCTGCTCGAGCCCCCACGCCAGCGCGGCTCGGTACTCGTCGTGATCCGTGCCGATCTGCGCCCGCCATGTGTCTTTGTCCCGATCCAGCAGCGGCGACGCCCGCTGGGCGCAGCGGAGGAAGTAGGCGAGGTGACAGCGGGCGGTCTCCGCGTACTCGCCCGCTGCGAGTAGCTGCCGGTGGGCATAGCCGCGCATGGTTTCAGCGAGCCGGTACCGGCCGGCGCCCGGACCCGTCTCCGCGATCACGAGCGACTTGTCGACGAGGCTGTGCAGGAGGTGCTCTATGCCGGATGTCTCATCGGATGGCACGCACACCGCGCCCGCCGCGGCCGAGTCGAAGGTGGCAGCGAACACCGCCATCCGGCGCAGCGCGCGCTGTTCGTCGGCGCTGAGCCGGTCGTAGCTCCAGTCGATAGAGGCCAGCAGAGTCTGGTGCCGGCCGGCGACGCCGCGGGGGCTGCGCACGAGCAGTCCGAACCGGTCGTCGAGCGCAGCCTCGATCTGCTCCGGCGAGGTCGACCGCACCCACGTGGCGGCGAGCTCGATGGCCAGCGGCAGTCCGTCCAGGCGTGAGCAAAGGCGGCGGATGCTCGCTGCTTGTGCGTGGTCGGCCGCGAAGGCCGCGTGGACAGTGCGAGCCCGCTCGGCGAACAACGCGGTGCCGTCGGCAGGTGACATCGCCGGCACAGTCCAGACCGTTTCGTTGGCAAGGCCCAGCCGCTCCCGGCTGGTGGTCAGTACGGCGGCTTCCGGACACGCGGACAGGACGGCGGCGACCAGGTCGGCGACCGGCTCGAGCACATGCTCGCAGTTGTCGAGCACCAGCAGCATGCGCCGTGGGCGCAGCCAGGCAGTGAGCGATCGGATCGGGTGCTCTGCGACGAGTACGCGCACCCCGACCGTGGCGGCGACCGCAGCGGCCACCGAGGTCGACGGCTGTGCGCTCAGGTCGACCCACCGCACGCCGTCGGGCCACAGTCCGGCGATGTCCGCCGCCGCGCGGGCGGCGAGGCGGGTCTTGCCGACACCGCCGGTGCCGATGACGCTGACCAGCCGGTCACGCACCAGCAGACCTGTCAATTCACGCAGCTCCTCCGCACGCCCGACGAAGCTGGTCCGGAACGTCGGTAGGACCGTCGTCTGCGGATCCAGCGCGTTCAACCGCCGCGTTGACTCGCACCCCTCCCGAACCAGGTCGAAGACGCGCTCAGCGTCGCCGAGATCGAGCGGTTGGCGCACGCCCAGATCGCGCAGCAGCCACCCGGCCGGCAGCGCCGCGCGCACGAACGGGGCGGCCGCGGCCGACACCAACACTTGCCCACTTGCGGCCATCGTGCTGATCCGAGTCGCCCGTCGTGGTAGCGGCTTCCCTTGCTCAAGGTGCACCGTGACGTCTAGCCCGATGCCGGGTGCGGCCTCGGAGGGAAGTGCGTCGGCCAGCGGTAGGAGTGCGTCGAATGCCTCGCCGAACGTCGGGAACCAAGCGACGGCGGCCGAACCTCCGGTGGCGTTCACGATCATCGGCAACCCGGCCGGCCAAACAGCCGCGGTCCCATCTTGCGCGGCCCTGCCTGCCACGGTGGGTTCAATGGTGGAGGCGACCGCCACGGCGCCGAAACGGTCGGTCGCGTTCTGCGGTGCCCAGGCGTCGGCCGGTTCGGGCATTGGACCAGTATGCAACTGCCGGTGTGCGCCCGGGCCACCTGGCCAGCCCTTAACCCCTGGTCATGGCCAGGTGGCTGATGTTTCGTCGCCCGCCCCGTACCAGGCTCCAACGTGCCGCCGGTGATCGCGACCGGCCTGACCGAGGGGTGAGCGATGACGAAGGTAATCGCCGACATGTCGATGTCGATCGACGGGTTCATCGCCGATGCCGCCGATGGCGTCGATGAACTATTCGAATGGTACGGCAACGGCGACGTGGAAACGGCCACCGCGCATCCAAACATCACTTTTCCTACGTCCGTCCCGAGCGCAGATCGCCTGCGCCAGGCGCTGAACGACGTCGGTGCCCTCGTGGTGGGCCGCCGGCTGTTCGATCTGACAAACGGCTGGGGCGGCCGTCACCCGATGGGCGTCCCGGTCTTCGTGGTCACGCACCGGGCCGCCCCGGACTGGCTGGCCCCCGACGCTCCGTTTGTGTTCGTGCACGACGGGGTGGAGGCTGCTGTGGCCGCTGCGCGACAGGCGGCCGGTGATCGGCTGGTAGGAGTCGCCAGTGCCTCGATCACCCAGCAGTGCCTGCGGCTCGGCCTGCTCGACGAGCTGCACGTCAACCTCGTGCCGGTGCTGCTCGGCACCGGGGTCAGGTGGTTCGAGAAGGTGCCCGGACCGGTCTGGGCACACGATCCGCAGATCCTCGAGGGCACCCGGGTAACGCGCCTGGTGTTCCCGCTGGACAGGTCACGATGAGCGGCTCGAGCGGTCCTGCGTCGGCCGACGCCTTCGTCGAGCAGTTCAATCAGCTCGGCGGTGACCCGCCCATGCGGGATATCTTCGCGCTGGCTAAGCGGTTCGTCGCCATGCCGGTCAGCGAGGTGGAAGCGCTGCTCGAGCAACAGGCGCACGCACTGCGCGTCGGCGCGGTCAGCATCATGGACTGGCAGGCCCGCAGCCGCCGCACGTCGCCCACCGTCCGCGCGGCGCTGTTCGAGCTGTACGTGCGCCGCCACGACCGCATCGACAACTGGGACCTCGTCGACCGGGCCGCGCCGTCGGTCGTCGGCGGGCACCTCATCGACAAGCCACGCGATCCTTTGTACGCCATGGCGCGATCTGCCAGTCAATGGCCGCGCCGTACGTCGATCGTCGCGACGTACCACTTCATCCGACACGGTGAGGTCGACGACACCTTCGCCATCGCCGAGATCCTCGCCCATGACACGGCGGACCTGGTCCAGAAGGCTGTCGGGGGTTGGGTGCGCGAGGCCGGCAATCGCGCGCCGGAGCAACTACTGGCCTTTCTGGACACCTACGCCGCCACCATGCCGCGCACCGCGTTGCGCTACGCGATTGAACGGCTTCCGCAACAACAGCGGCACCACTACCTGAGCCGGCGAGCGGCCATCGGGAACAAAACAACCAACTGAGGAGAGGAACCGAACGTGACTACGACGAGAATTGAACAACGCCCTGAGCAGCCCGTGATGCTGGTCCGCACGGTGGTGCCCGTCGACCGGCTGATGTCCGCGCAAGGTGAGGCACTCACCGCGTTGTGGTCGGCACTGCGGCAGTCGGACATCGACCCGGCCGGTGCGCCCTACGTGCGATACCACACCTTCGGCGACGACACTGACATGGAGGTCGGAGTGCCGGTGACCGCGCCGCCGGCCAGCCCGACGATCGGAGGGGTGACGGCCGGCACACTTCCAGGTGGCCGGTCACTCGTCGCGACGCACGAGGGCTCCCACGACCGCCTGAACGAAGCTTATGGGGCGTTGCAGGGGGCTGTCCGGCGCGACGACCTGACTGAGGTGGGCGCGGCGTGGGAGGAGTACCAGTGGATCGACCTGCGCAGGCAGCCCGACCCGGCGAGCTGGCCCGCCCCGGACGTCTGGGTCACCGAGGTGGTGCTACCGATTCGCTGACCTAAGCCTGGCTGGCCACCAGTTCGCCAGGCCTACGAGCGACGGGGTCGCTGCCGGGTAGGCGACACGAAGCTGATGTGTAACCGGGCACTGCAAGCCTGGCGCAGAAGGTCGCATCGCGGAAGGGATGATCGATGACCCCTTTCTGGTGGCGAGGCAAGCTGTGAGGGCTGCTGCGGAGACCCGTCCCGTCCGGGGCGGGTCTCCGACAGCGACGGTGGCGCAACGAGGCCGGACGCCGGGGCTTGCGGCGAAACTGCCGTCGGCGGTAGGGGCGGGCACCTTGTGAAGGACGTTTTCATGGCTGAGCGCCGGGTCCAGTTCGGACGACGAACTGCCGCGATCACCGCCGTCTTGTCGGTGGCGGCAGGAGGCTACCTTCTCGTGTCGGGCATGACCGGGGATTCGACACTGGGCATCGGTGTGGACGGCACCGTCGGTTCGAGTGCGGCGGGGTCGGCTGTCGAGGTCGGCGGTACCGAGGTGCCGGTCCTCGACTCTCCCAGCCATTCACCATCGACGACGTCGACCCGCACGCCCCAACCAACGGGTTCACCGTCGGTGACCCCATCTCCCGCGCCACGGTCGACCAGCCCAGATCCGGAGCCGCCGCAGTCCACGGCAGGGCGTCCGAACAGTAGCAACACCGGCTACCGGGCCGGGGTCGACCTCAGAGCCTGGACCGGTCCCACCTACGACAGTTCGTCCAACCGGGTTATCGACGGCTTTCGCCTGGCGGGCTCGTACACCTTCACCGGCAAGAACGTGACGTTGCGGAACTGTGAGATCACCGGGGGAGTGACACTTGCCCTCGCCTCGGGCGTGACGATCGACAGTTGCACGATCAGGGGCGGTGTCGCCATCTCCAGCAGCCAGAAGGTGACTATCCGCCACACCAACATCCACGACTTCGGTGCGGACGGGATTCACATCACTTCTGACCGCGACGGGATACGCGTGGCCGATGTGACCATCGCCAACAGCTACCTCCACTCGCCCTCGCCTGCTTGTGACGCGCACGCCGACGGTATGCAGGTGCGCGGGGTGGACAGGTTGACCCTGCTGAACAACCACATCAACATGGGTGCCTGGCGGCAGGTGTGCGGCAAGGACGCTTTGAACGCCGCCGTGTTCCTGCAGGACGCCAACGGCGGCAACCAGAGTGTCACGCTGCGGGACAACCTGCTTGTCGGCGGCGGTTTCACCTTCTATCTCGGCGCCGGAACGCGCACGAAGCTGATCGACAACGTCATCAAGCGGGGTCGGTACGGCTGGGTCAACAGCACGTCGGACGCGGGCGATGTCATCCAGGCCACGAACAACGTCAACGAGAACGGTGTCTGCCTGAAGGCAAGCGACGATCGCGGCATCGGCTTGAACGGCTGTACCCGGTAGCGTCGGGGAACCGCACTCAGCGAACACGAGCTGTGTTCGGTCCCGCAGGAGGTGTGACGACCCGATCGGCTCTGAAAGGGGCTTACCTGTATGCACTCGATGGGTGGTCAGGATGTCCAGCGAGCGGTGACTGAGATGGTGCGCGTCCTGACGCCATACGAGTCAGCGGACTGGCGGAACCGAGCCGGCACACTGGATTGGAGTTGCTGGACGACGGCAGCGCACGTAGCCCATGACCTGCTGGCATACGCCGGGCAGGTTGCTGCTCGACCAGACGACGCCTACCTGCCGTTCGACCTCAAGGTTCGTGACGATGCGTCTGCTGGAGACCTACTGCGCATAGTCACGGCGTCCGGCCGACTGTTGAGCACCGTGTTGGCCGCATCCGAGCCTTCGGCACGTGCCTGGCATTGGGGGCCGACCGACCCGAGCGGCTTCGCCGCGCTGGGGGTGAACGAGACCCTGATGCACACGTTCGACATCACCGCAGGGCTCGGGATCACCTGGCATCCGCCGGAAGATCTGTGCGCGGCTGTGCTTTCCCGTCTCTTTCCTGATGTTCCAGGAGACGATCCGGTCCGCGGACTGCTGTGGTCCACCGGGCGCGCGGATATTCCCGGTCGTCCTCGCCGTACCTCGTGGATCTCGAAGGCGGCCGTCGAGTAACAGTGGTCCGTTGGCCGGGCCCGGGTCTGTACCCGGACCGCGACACTCCCGTCGACGCCAGCATCCCGTCGTCAGGAGTGCCAGAGGGTTCTCGGACCGTCGTTCGAGACGTCGGACCGGGCGTGGCCGTCGCGGCGGGCACGAGGTGACCCGCAACCACACGTGTCAGCGGCGGCGAATTGGTTCGCGGGTGTCCCAGCGATCAGTTCATCGAGTGCATGGATCAGTTCCGGACACCGCTGCGCGGGCCGAGGGCTCGGACACTCGAGGGCGTGACCGAGTAGGCATCTCGCCGCTTGGGCCCGCGCGATGAGGTCGTCGACCTCGGCGATCCGGTCGCGAACCACCGTGCGCCATGTCTCCTCCGGAGCGTCCAGCAGTACGCCTGCGGTGCTCAGTGGGATACCCAACCCGTGCATGAGCTGGACCAGCGCTGCGCGGCGCAACTGCTCGGTCCCGTACATACGGTGCCCACCTCGCCGTTCGGCCGGCGGGACAAGCCCCCGCTCGTCGTAGTAGCGCAGGGTCGACGTGGTGAGGCCGAGCGCGGCTGCGGTCTGACCGATGGACATCAACGGCATCGCTCTATTTGACTTCAAGTCGGCAGGAAGTGCCAACGTCTCGTCGTATGCAACGGAAAGGGACACATTCGATGTCGGGACGTTTCGGTGCGGTGATCATCGGTGGCGGGCAGGCCGGCTTGGCGGCGGGTCAGTACCTGCGTCGGCTCGGGGCCGACTTCGTCGTCCTCGACGCCGGTGAGGAGGTCGGCTGGACCTGGCGTCGCCGTTGGGACTCACTGCGCCTGTTCACCCCCGCCCGTTTCAACCACCTACCCGGTCTCCGGTTCCCGGCTCGTCCCGACCACTACCCCAGCAAAGACGAGATGGCTGACTACCTGGTCGAGTACGCCAATCGGTTCGCGCTGCCGGTCCGGCACGATCGCCGGGTTCGTGAACTGAAGCGGGACGGTACCCGGTTCACGATTCGAGCGGACGGCGGCGACTTGGAGGCTGACCATGTGGTGGTCGCCACCGGGCCGACGATGATTCCCCACCGACCGTCGTACGCTGGACGGTTGGACGTCCCGCAGTTGCACTCCAGCGATTACCGAAACCCCGATCAGTTGCCCGACGGGCAGATCCTGGTCGTCGGCGCCGGAAACTCGGGCGCGGAGATCGCGCTGGACCTCGCTCCCACCCGTCGTGTAGTGCTGGCCGGGGCCGACACCGGACGTTTGCCGGTGCCGCTCGGTGGCCTGCGCTACCGTCTGTTGAACCGGCTGCTCACGGTAGACAACGCCATCGGCCGCCGTATCGCCTATCGGTCGACCGGCCGGGGTAGCCCGCTGGTTCGGACCCGGCCGGAGGACCTTGCCACGGCCGGCGTCGTACGCGTAGCCCGGGTCATCGACGCGGACGGCGGACGGGCCCTGCTGGCCGATGGCCGAAAGGTCGACGTTGCGGCAGTGGTGTGGTGTACCGGCTATCGGCCCGACTACCACTGGATCCGCATCCCGGTGTTCAACGACGGGCGTCCGGTGCAGCATCGTGGCGTGGTCGCAGGCTGCCCCGGCTTGTACTTCGTCGGACTGCCCTTCCAGTCCGGCTTCGCCTCCTCCCTGGTCGGCGGGGTCGGCCGGGATGCCCGCTACGTCACCGACCACCTCGCCGCCCGGCGGACTGCTGTGGGCCGTCCGACGGCACCGCCCGGGCCCTGGGATGCGGATGTGACGTGATCGCGTCGCTCAACAACTGGAGGAGCGTGGGTGTGGCACTCGCGTCACCGACTTCTACCCGGAGGCGGACGAAGGGTCGTGGTCAGGGTGGCCCGACGGGGGGAGCGAGCCACCCTGACAGCGCTAGGAGCCGCACGCGGCCGCGAATGTCCTCATGAGACAGGCTCAAAGCACATTGAGTCTAAGGTGGACAGGCTTCATCAAAGCTCCTGGACGGCTTCACCGCTGAGACACGTACTGTCGTAGTGGGTGAACGCCGCGTGGTCTCGACGATGGCGAGCTGAGGCGGCACCTGGGGGGGCGCGGAGCAGCAGACGGACGGCATCGAACGGCGCGTCAACCGGCTCGAGCAGCGCCGCAGCGTTGTCGTCCGCTAGTCGCCGCCACACTTCGAGGTGCCTCGGCGTGGCTCATCGGGCTGGGCGAGCCTGAGTGGCGGGACCTAGGCACCCGAGAGGAGGTCCAGCAGGGCGTCGCCGCGCTCGGTGCGACGGACGTGCGTCTGACGGCCCCGACGCTCGCGGTATAGCAGACCTGCGTCGACAAGTGAGGTGCAGTGGTAGGTGACGACGCTGGGTGCGCAGTGCAGCAGGCAGGCAAGTTGGCTCATGCTCAGCCCCGAGCCGGCGTGACGTAGCAGGGTGGCCCGCATGGGGCCGAGCACCAGAGCGAGGGGGTCCTGCCTGCGTCCGGGCCGTTGTTCCTGCCAGGTCCTCCAGAGGTTCGGTACCGGATAACCCAGCCACAGCATGTCCGCCATGTCGGGATCGAAAATCGAGGCCCCGACGCCCGACACGGTCGGAGTCAGCACCAGCCGCCTACCGTCGAGGGCGAAGTGCGCCGGGTGGCGGTCGGGGATCAACAGGGACTCGTCGCGGAAACGCCAGCGTGGATTGATGTCGGCGAGAACAGCGTCGAGCGCGCCCCGCACCGATGCAGTTCCCACCCGGACGATCTCCCGGTCCAGCAGCGGCTGCGCGCGCTGCCAGTGCGGATGGAAAACCTCCCACACCGACCGCAGCATCGCTACGTAGGCGTCCACCCATCGGCCCGGGCGCCGCAGGGCCCAACCCCAGTGATCGGGGGTCGTTTCACCGTAGAGCTCCGTGACCTGCTCGGTGAGCCGCTCGTGGGCGGCCGTCGCGATCTGGTTGAGGTGACTCTCGAAGTCCACGTCACACAACGCGACGGAGGGTGTCAGGCAATGGGGAATGCTCGACGCCGAAGGTCCGAACATCGGGGTGAGCAGGCGGGTCGCCTCGTAGGGAAGGTTGGACCGTACCGCCGACCGTAGGAACGGTGGAACTCCCTGCGGCCGGCCAGCGGCGTCTCCCAACAGGGACAACACGCTCGCCATTGGCATGATCTTCACATCGATGCGGAGATCGTCCAAGCGCCCGAAGCTCACCTGACTGTGTATCGATGCTGGCTTGACCATAGCTGCTGCGACCCCCCTCCGGTCGCCTCCGGCGTGACGCACCGCCGACGTGTGACACCGTCGACGCGATCGTGAGCCGGAACGTTCGCTGCCATGATCGCAATGCCCAGCGTCAGGCGAGCGTCAGCACTGCTTCGGGTCGACGTCAATGCAGCGTCCTTCGCCCGGTGGTTCCGCTTTGGCGAGTCCTCTCGCTCGATCATCACCGTGCGGGATGAGCGCTGTCGACACTGACCACCACCGTCCCTCCGTCGTCCATTCAACGAGGTCAGCCGTCAGCGTGAAGCTGCAACGAAGGCGCGTGCTGGCAGGCTGCAACGTGGCCGCGCATTCCCTGCGGTCGGCAATGAACGACGAACGTGAGAGGTGGACGAATGTCGCCAACGCCCAACCATCTCGTCGCCGATGAGGCTGTCGAGTTCATCGCCCTGGACGGTGGGCCGCAGCTTGACTCGATTTTTGAGGAGGAGTTCAGCCTCAGCCCGGACGAGATCGTCGCTGGAGGATCTTCTGGCTCGGTGAGCACCTGCGGATCTAGCGTCTGCACGTTCGGGTACAGCCCCACCGAGCAGGTCGGCGACCCGATCGCCTACGTGACGTCTCCGGCCGAGATGTAGCGCATTGCCCGAGGTGCGGGGGAACCCGTGGCGGGCGGGCGGCGGGACCGCTCGCCACGGGCGCCTCGATGTCAAGTCGAAGGGAGTGGCGATGGCAGAGCCGGCATCAGTCGATACGCGGCCGATGAAGAACCTCGTGGCTGCGTCGTACGTCGCCACGGTGCTGCCGTGACAGTCGACCAGCTCGACGCGCGGATCCGGCAGCACGCCCGCCGGTACGGGAAGCGGCAGGCGCTCGTGGTCGTCAACCGTCGCAGCACCGTGTCGATGTCCTGGGCCGAGTTGGATGAGGCAACTGGGCGGGTGGCCGACCGGATCTCATCCGCAGCGGGCAGTCCGTATTGTCAGGTCGCCACGCTTGTGGACCACGACGTGGCCGAGATCGTGGCACTCGTTGCCGCCATGCGGGTGAGCGCGCCGGCTGCGGTACTCAATGCCCGTCTACCCGCCGCGTTGCAGGACGCACAACTGTCCCGCATTCGTGACAGCGGATACATCCCCGTGGCGGGGCAGGCCTTGACGTCGTCATGGCCCGGTCTGCAGCGACCGAGGGGCATGAAGCCGCCGCATGTTGCCTTGGCGCCGCACGCCGTCCTGCTGGCCTCGGGTGGTTCCACCGGGCGGCCCAAACTGGTCATCGATCACCTCATTCGGGCTGCCCCGGTCCGGCCCGCTGTGGCCCGACCCTTCCTGCACACGGGATGGAGCGCTGGCCAGCGGCAGATCGTCTGCAGTCCGCTCTACCACGCAGCCGGGCTGACACCCTTCGTCGAAGGTTTGGTGGCCGGTAACACCATTGTGGTGGCACACCCGTTCGACGCATCGACATTCGGGTCCCTGATCGAGGAACAGGCCGTCGACTGGGTGCAGATGACCCCCTATCACATGACCTCCCTGCTGATGAGCGGAAGCGGTCCGGAAGGCTGGAAACGGCTGCCCCACCTGGTACACCTGGCCGATCGGTGCCCGGGTCGGGTCAAGCGACGGTTCCACGCGGCGCTTGGCGACCGGAAGGTCTTCGAGATGTACGGCGCCAGCGAGGGTATCGGCATGACGATGGCTCGCGGCGACGAGTGGGAGGAACGACCCGGCACTGTCGGCCGGGGGTTCTTCACCCTCCTGCGCATTGTGGATGACAACGGCAGGACCCTCGGCCCCGGCGCCGTCGGCGAGGTGCACATGCGCACAGGTGTGCGTCATCACGAGACGTATCTGGGTGCGGCTGCTCGCCTCCGCTTCGGACCTGATGGCTTCGCCACCCTGGGCGATGTCGGCCACCTCGACCAGGCTGGTTACCTGTACCTCGCACCTCGGCAGTTGGCCGTCATCAACGTAGCCGGGGTGACGGTCAGCCCTGGGGATGTGGAAGCCGAACTGATCGAGCACCCGCAGATTGTCGATGTCGCGGTGTGCGCCCAACCCGACGGCGTCTTGGGCGCGCGGGTCGTTGCGGTAGTTGTTCCCGCAGTCACTGCTCCCACAGCCGACGAGGTACGCCGCTGGGCCACCCAACGAATGGCTCCCGCCCAAGTGCCGTCACGGTACGTGTTCACCGCCGCGCTTCCGCGTGGCGATACCGGCAAGCTCGATCGGGTCGCGTTGTCGGAGCTGGTCCGTCAGACAACCCTCGGCAAAGAAAAGGACTCGCTATGTGGCAGGTAGTCGACCTCGGTGGGGCTGGGCATCGACTCCGGGAGCGTGCCGAGATCAACGATGTCGCGGCTGTCCGTTCACCGGACGGCCGTCTCTACGTGCTTCTGGAGCGGCAGGGCCTCGTCTACGGCCCCTGGGCGCGGGACCTCGTGCTAGACGAGGTCGACGAGGACCACGCGAATGTGTCTGTCGTCGTGGTGGGCACCGTGCCTCGATGCGCACGAACGGGCGCGCTTGACGATGCGGCGTGCATCGCGATCGGCGAGCAGGCTGCGGAGAATCCGGGACGGGTCTTCAGCCTCGATCCACCCGCTACCGAGGAGGAGCGGGTGCTCAGTGAGCTGATCGTGGAGTTGCTGCCGATCCGCAGGTTGAGCATGACGGACAGCTTGCCCATGGTCGGCGCCGACTCACTCGTCCTGGCGGAGCTGAGTGCGGCGCTGACCGTGCGGTTCGGTGTTTCTCTGAACGCGATGACACTCTTCGAGGCGGACAACGTCCGCGAGTTGGCGGCGGCCGTCTTCGGTGGCGCGTTGAACAAGCGCGATGATGTCGCCGGGTGACGTCGTGCGTGCATCGGCAGGTACCTGGTCGGCCGGTGGGTTGCCGCGCACCCGTTTTTCCCGCGTCCGTCGTAACGCCGCCCGGGGAATGTCGTGAGGATCAGCGAGTCGCTGCACGGGGTCGCGGACATCCTCGAGCGGTCCATCCACGAGGGACGAATCCTCGGCGGTCATCTGTACGTCAGCCATCGCGACGACATCCTGGCCGACGTCGGATTCGGCGACGTGGTGCCAGGTATTCGGTCACGAGCCGAGGATGTCTGCGAGATGCTGTGCGCGACGAAGCCGCTGACTGCGGTGTGTGTCGTCCGTGCGGCGGAGGACGGTCTGCTCAGCCTTGACGATACGTTGGCCAGGTGGGCGCCGGCTGGGGCGGCCCCCAAGGTCGCTGCCATTTCAGTTCGCGAACTGCTCACGCATTCGAGTCGACTGCCCAATTATCTCGGGCCGCAGGTGTATGACCTTTCGTTCGACGACTACCTCGCCGCTGTATTCAAGTCCCAGTTCCCGGACGGCTTCTGGGAGGCGCACTCCGTCTACAATATCGCTCAGGGTTGGCACCTGCTCGGCTGGGTGTTGCAGCAGGTGTATTCCCTCCCGCTGACCGACGTTGTAGCGGAGACGGTTCTCAAGCCACTCGACTTGACGAGAACATACCTTCTTGACCCCGGTGAGCCGGCCAAGCCATTCCATCGCCGTTCGGTGGAGGGCGAATGGGTCGCCATCCAGAATGCGGATGAGGTCGCACGCGCCACACGGCTCAACCCCGCGTACGGCGGATCGGCGACACTCGGTGATCTCGGACGCCTCTATGAGCACCTCGGGGGATGTCTGTCCCATGACGGGATTCTGCGTACCACGACGATGCGCCAGATGATCACAGACCACGGCGGCCTCCGGTTCTGGCATGGCGACGAGAGGCGTCCTTTCGGCTTGGGATTCTATCTGTCGGGTGGCGCTGGCGGGCTCGGAACCGCCTGGGATCCCGGCAGCTTCGGACATCCAGGAACGATATCTTCTCGTTGCGTCGTGGCCGGATTGTGCGATCCCTTGTCGAATACCGTCGTCGCCTTTCGAGTATCCAGCGTGGGCACCGCGAACAATGATTTGTTCGGGAAGGTTGGTCGGGCCATCCGCGCAAACCTGCAACTTCCCCTGGCCGAGTTATGAGGTTGGTGCCTGCAATGGCTGAAACTCACGTGAAGCACTGGCGAAGGCGCACCGTGCAAGAGTCTCCCACGGCGGTGTCGCGCCCAGCGGTGGTGGAACGGCCGGACGCGAAAGGGGGGATGCAGTTGGAGGCAGCCCGCTCGCGTGATTCATTGATTGGACCGCAGATGTGACAGCCCTGCCCGGGATTGGGCGCGTCGTCTGCACATAACGCCGTTCGAGTCGGAGCCCGTTCAGGATCCACAGAGGGAGTGACCGTGCAGCAACCGGCACCAGCGGACCGGTGGCCGATCGAAGACCTGGTCGGCGCCTACGGGATCGCCGCCAAGCCGCGGTCACTGGACACGCGAGGCTGGCTGCCTCCCGATGTGTCCGTCTACATCTGCTCGATCGGGGACGTCGGGTGGTTACGGGGTGCCTCTGTGCCGGAGTTCAGCGACGGCGCAGGCCGCACGTACCGGGATCCTGAGCTGGCGCGGCGGATCGCGATATGTGAGGCGGTCGAACGCTACGCGGGCCTGTACTCGCGGCCGGCACCGATCATCACCGCGACCGCGCGGGAACTCGGCAGCCGCGCCCTGTCGCTCGACGAGGTCGCTCGCTGCTCGGCAGCTGAGTTGCGCCGGCCGGACTGCCCGGTGGTCCTGCCGGATCCGGATGCGGTGATCCGCTGGACCGAAGCCGTCGAGCTGACCAACGAGGAGCATCGGCTGATCCCGTTGATGATGGCGCGGATGTGCCCACCGGTGATGCCTGCTGAACGGTTCTGGTTGTCCATGTCCACGGGCTGCGCGATCCACCGCACCCCCGCGCAGGCGCTGCTGGGCGGCCTGTACGAGGTGATCGAACGGGACAGCATCTCGGTGGCCTGGCTGCGGCGGCTTCCGCTGCCGAGGCTGGATCCCGCAGCGGTCTCCACCGATGTGGCGGAGATCGTGTCCTGGTTCCGCGACCGTCACATCACGGTGCACCTGTTCGACGCGACGACCGACGTTGCCGTTCCGTCGGTGCTGTGTGTCGTCGAGTCGCCGAACGACCGGCGGGTGTCCCAGGTGATGGGCGCCGCGGCCGGGTTCGACGTACCCGGTACCGCGTTGAAGGCGGTCCTGGAGGCGACGGTTCTGATCGCCCCACTGTCGGGGCGGATCCGCATCCCGCGCCGGTACCGCGACTTCGCCGATCCGATGGCCGGTGCCGCGAACATGGCCAGGGCGTCACGTCGGCGGGCGTTCTCGTTCCTGCTCGACGGTGCCGGAGAACGGGACACGAGCATTCCGCCGGGTCGCCAGGTCGGGTCGCCGGAGGCGGAGTTGGCGCAGGTGCTCAATGTGCTTCGTCAGCGAGGTATGACGGCGTACGCCACCGACGTGACGCCGCCCGAGGTGGCCGCGGCCGGGTACACGGTGGTGCAGGTGCAGGTACCGGCCCTGCAGCCGGCGTCGCTTGCACCGCAGATGCAGTACCGCGGCCACAACCGGCTCAGGCATCCGCACCCGGCCACCGGACGCGTGCCACGTCAACGTGACCTCAATCGATGGCCACTGCCGATCTCCTGACCCGATCGACCGCGAGAGCGAGTGACACCTGTGATGACGCACCGGAGGGCGGTGGACACGTCCACCTCGGCGTACCTTGCCGTGAGCGGGGCCTTCGCCGACGCGTTGGCCATGAGGCTCGTACCCGCGCTGGGCAGAAGCGGGTATGCCGTGTCCGTGGCGCCTGCTGCTGCCGCCGGCCCGGACGTCGACCACGGCGCGGATTCGGCGCCCACTGGCCCATCGGTCGGCATCCTCGTGGCGGATCATGACGACCCGGCTCCCTCGGGTTTCCGGGCACGCTGGCACCGCAGCGGGAGGCCGTTGCTCGAGGTTGCGCAGAAGCACCCGGACATCCGGATCGGGCCATGGGACATCCCCGGTACGTCGGCGTGTGGCCACTGCTTCCGTATGCGGGCCCGCCAGCACGGCACCGCGACGCCATCACATGAGCCTCCGGTCGGGGCGTTACCCGCCGTCAGCGTCGACGGCTTCCCGCCCTATGTCCTCGCCATTGTGGTGGCGCTTGTGATCAGCGGCCTGGAGCGCCTGGCGACCGATCCAGTGGTACCTCGGAACGAGGTCACCATGGTCGACACCGCACTGCTCACCGTCCGTACCCTGCCCGTTGTTCCGGTCAACGGATGCCCGCACTGCGCCACCCCGGCCCCGCCTGGTCCGTCGCTGCTCACCTGGTCGGCCGGAGCGTCGCGATGACACGGAATCCCCGGTACGTGGAAGGACTTGGGCTCCGGCCGCACGCGGCCGGCATCGACGTCGTAGGCGGCCCCGCGACCCTGCGACTGAAGCGGCCGACCAGGCAGGCCGAGATCCTGGGTGTGGTCGACCTGATCCGCAGCGGTCATTCGCTCGACGAGGCGGCGGTGATCCTCGGCCAACCCGTCGAAGCGATCGATGCGTGGGTCGCGCCGCTGGTCCGGACGGGGGTGCTGACGCACGCGGCCCCCACGAACACCGGTGCCTCCCGACAGATGGTCCGCTACCTCGAACGCACACTCGGCGTGCAGGCCGCAGCAACAGCACTGCACCGCCTGGCGGAAGCCACGGTCTGCCTCCACGGCGACGCTGGGTTTCGCCGCGCCATGGCCGCATTGTTGAAGGACTGCGGTGTCACGACCCTCGACGATCTTCCTCCCGACGTGAGCGGTCGAGTGCTGCTCGTCCGGGGCGGCCCGACCCCACCGGACGACGGAGTGGGCAGCGTGGTGCCGACGTTGTTCGTCACACCGACAAGCAACGGAATGCTTGTGGGGCCGCTGTGCAACGTGCCCGGCGGGCGGTGTTCGCACTGCTGTCGTCCGTGCCGCGCGGGCGACATCGAGTCATCGGCAGGCGTGAGCGATGCCGCGTCGTTCGAGGTGGGTCTCGCCGTCGCCGCCGGTGAGGTGGTCCGGTGGCTGGCCGGCATGGGGTACTGCCGCACCAGCGGCGGCGCAATCGAGGTACGCGGCGGCGGCACTGACCAGACCTTCAAGGCGATCTTCCGGGATCCGACCTGCACCCAGTGCGGGATCCCAGACGGGTTGCCGGCGGACGCGGTCGGGGCATACCAGACGCTCCAGACCGTCGACGTGCCGGTGAAGGAGAACTGGTCTCCGCCGCTGCGGGCTGTGCAGGCGTCCAGTGCGAACAGCACCATCAATGTCTACTCAGTGCCGTCGCTCACCCTTCGCATCCCGGAGCGAACCGGAGCCTTTGGCGTCGTCACCGACGTGTTCGCACCACTGTCGGTGGCTCGGAGCGGATGGCTGTCGGTGGCTGGTGCCGATCTGCTCAACGTCTTCCTGTGTCACCGCGACGACTCAGGTGCCTACGCCGCGTACCTGCTGGATCGGCGGCGAGGCATGGTGCGGCCGATCCCGACCGCGACGTTGCCGCAGCGCTTCCCGCTGCCGGACGGTCGGTTGACCGTCATCGTCGCGGCCACGCTCAACAGAGCCGAGATGATCTTCGGCAGCAGGGCGTTCCTGACCGTGCACCAGGACACCGGATACGCCCTCGGCACCCTGCGGAGCGCACTGGCAGGACATGGTTTCAGCGTTCGGTCGCGCCTGGAACGATCGCTGCCGGGCGATGTGATGCACGCGTTCGGGCTCGACCCCGGCCGGGACCGTGTCACCGCCGTCGTCGACGTGCCGTTACGGCCGGACCTGCCGGTGCCGCGCCCATCCCGACGTGCACGGCGTACCCGTCGCGCGGTAGACCTGGCAGACCTGGCCGCCATGCTCGCGACCGGTACCGGCGACGGGGGCGAGGTGCTCGTCCGCTGGCGGGGCACCGGCGGCATTGATGCCGAGTGCTACCGGTGGTCTGACGGCCGATTGGATGCCGCTCGTCTGGCCGGTACCGAGGTCGATGACGCATTACGTGAGCGCGGCCTGGATCTCGACGCGCTTGTCGTCTTCACCACCGACATCGGTCGCACGCTCGCCGAACAGGGACGGGCCGGCATTGACACCTGCGTGATGGCTCAGGCCCGAGCCGCGCAGGAACTGCACCGTACGGCCCGCGAGCGCGGGTTCGACGCGATGGTCTTCGCGGACCTGCCGTCCACCGCGCTGGTACCAGACGGCAGGGGGTGGCGAAGCGCGTACCGAAGCTTCGCCGCCGTGGGGATAGCAGCCCCCGGCTCGCTCGGCGATGCAGCAGGCTCGGCGGTGCTCTGGTGACCGACAGTTGGCAGGACCACCTCGTCATCCGGCCGCAGTACCCGCTGGGCGCCTCGGCGCGGTCGGACGACACGGTGACCTTCGCATTGAAGCGCTCGACAGTGACGATGAAACGCCTCGACGTCGGCGTGCGTGCAGCGCTCCTTGCGCTGGACACGGGCAGCGCCACAGGTTGGATCTCAATCGGGGACCTGGTACGCGCGGCTCGCGGCCCGTATTCCGAGGCCGACATCGATCGGCTCGTTCTGGAGGTCGGCCGACTGTATGCCCGCGGCGCACTCGCCGTCGCGGTCCACGATGCCGGCCAGATCGTGTGCGAACTTGTCTCGAACAGCAGCCTGGGCGGCTTCGGCCTCGAGCTGCATGACTCGGCGACGCGCTATCGCCTCTCCCGGTTCGCCATCATTCGCCGCATGGACCGTGAACTGTGGGCGGAGAGCCTGGTGGCCTCGGCCTGCCTCCGGATCCACTCAGCCGAACTCGGCGCGGTCATCACGGCGCTGCACGAGCCGGCCGAGGAGACGGACGTGGTCGGCTCCGTCTGGCCGAAAGCCGCGTCGGTCCTTCGGGCCTGCCTCCGGTTGATGGCGGCAGGCGGCATCATCGCCCCGGTCGATGAGGACGGGTTGTTGCCCGAGGACCGCGAGCCGGCGCTGGCGACACGAGATCCGCACGACGTTCTCCTCCACAATCACAGTCGACGTGGGCTCAGCCCGCTGCCGGTGGGTGCGACCTTCCGACACGCGAGCGTGGTCCCGCCGCTTCCCGCGTTGCGTCCGCCATGGCCAGGCGAGCGGATCCCGCTACCGCGTCCGGACCCGCACCGGCTGGCTCGTACCGACATGCCCGTGTCGGTGGCGATGGAGCGGCGCACCTCCAGTCGGGAGTGGGCCGACCAGCCGCTGAATGTCGAGGACCTGGGCGAGTTGCTCTACCGGGTCTTCCGAGTCCGTCACCTGGTAGCCCGCGATCCTGCCGATCCACACAGCTACGAAGTGTCGATGCGACCGCTGCCCAGCGCGGGGGCTGCACACGATCTCGAGGTGTACGTCGCCGCCGGGCGGGTCACCCAGGTTGGACGAGGCCTCTTCCATTTCGACCCGTTGCAGCACACCTTGACGGAAGTGACGACCGACCCGCAGACGCTGTCCATGATTCTCGGGTCGGCGCAGCACAGCGCCGCCGCCACCGCGGAACCGCCTGTGGTTCTCGTCCTCGCGTCCCGGTTCGCTCGATTGAGTTGGAAGTACGAAGGCATGGCCTACGCGGCGACGCTGAAGAACGTCGGCGTCGCCTACAACGCCCTGTACCTGGCGACGACCGCCATGGGTCTCGCCGGATGTGCACTCGGCACCGGAGATGCGATCGCCTTCGCGACCGCCACCGGCATCAAGCCGTACGTCGAATCGCCCGTCGGCGAGTTCATGATCGGACCGGTGAGAATCTGATGCGACGGCACCTGACCGACCATCGCCCGCCCCGCGTGAGACGTGCATCAGGAGAGGCGATCGGCCTGTCGAACGTTCTCGGTGTGACGCCGATGGCGATCGACCTGTTCGAGGCGAAGGCCGTCCGGGAGCTCGATCAGCTCTTCGCGTGGTACCGCTCGACGAGAGGACCGCGGTAGATGTGCGGGATCGCCGGATGGGTGAGTTACCGAAGCGACCTGACGGCCGAGCGCGACACGTTGCTTGCGATGACCCGCACCCTTGCCGCCCGCGGCCCGGACGGTGAGGGCCTGTGGGCCGACACGCACGTGGCACTCGGGCATCGCCGGCTCGCCGTCATCGACCCCGACGGTGGGGCGCAGCCGATGTCGGCGATGTCCAACGGCCGCACCGTCGCGGTGGCAACCTACAACGGCGAGATCTACAACTACCGGGAGCTGCGTCACGAGCTGGAGCTCGCCGGGCACACGTTCGACACCCGCAGCGACACCGAGGTGATGCTGCACGCCTACCTGCAGTGGGACGTCGACTTCGTCAGCCGGCTCAACGGCATGTACGCGATCGCCATCTGGGACGCCCGCACCGAAGAGCTGCTCCTGGTACGCGATCGACTGGGCGTCAAGCCGTTGTACTACGCCCCGCTTCCCGGAGGCGTCCTGTTCGGATCGGAACCGAAGGCGATCCTGGCCCACCGGGAGTTCTCCGCGCGAGTCACCCCGGAGGGCCTCGCCGGGCTTCTGACGAACCTGCGCAGCCCCGGATACGCGCCGCTGCGTGGACTGCGCGAGGTACGGCCGGGCCACCTCGTGAAGGTGTCCCGTTCAGGCTGCACCGAGCGCCGGTACTGGGGGTTGGACGCACACGACCATTCCGATGACCTCGGCACGACGGTCAGCACGGTCCGCAGCCTGCTCGAAGACATCGTCGACCGCCAGGTGGTCGCCGATGTCCCATTGTGTACGTTGCTGTCCGGAGGGCTCGACTCCAGCGCCATCACCGCCTTGGCGGCCAGAACACTTGACACGCCGGTCCGCTCGTACGCGCTGGACTTCACCGCGCCGGCCGGGTTCGTGCCCGATCCGGTCCGGACGAGTGCTGACGCGCCGATCGCCGCACTGATGGCCGGACACCTCGGCGCGCAGCACAGCACTGTCGAGTTGAGCGCCGAACAACTGGCTGCCCAGGAGGTCTTCGACGCCGTCCTGCGGGCCCGCGACCTGCCTGCCTGGGGCGACCTCGACAACTCGCTCTACCTGCTGCTCGACCGGGTTCGTCAGGGGGCCACAGTCGCGTTGTCCGGTGAGGCCGCCGACGAACTCTTCGGCGGATACCTGTGGTTCCACACCCCTGAGGCGATTGGGGCCGACACCTTCCCGTGGTTCGCGCGGCTCATCGACTGGACGCCGCAGCGCGGAGGTTCTGTGCTCGACCCGACCTTCATGTGGGGGGTCGTGCTCCCCACCATCAGACAGCAGTACGAGGAGGCCCTCGCGGAGGTGCCCCGGCTGTCGTCCGACAGCCCGGCGGAGCGTCGGATGCGCGAGGTGTCGTCCATGTTCCTGACCCGCATGCTGCCGGAGATGCTCGATCGCAAGGACAGGATCAGCATGGCGGTCGGCGTGGAGGTGCGGGTGCCGTTCTGCGACCACCGACTCGTCGACTACGTGTTCAATGCGCCGTGGGCGCTGAAGACCCATGATGGGCGGGAGAAGAGCCTGCTGCGCTCCGCAGTGGCCGATCTGCTGCCAGACGTGGTGGCGCAGCGGGTGAAGGTCCCGTATCCGGCGACGCAGGATCCCGGGTACGAGCGCGCGATCCGGCGTCGGTTCGCCGCCATCGTCGCTGACCGGAACGCCCCGGTACGCCCGCTGCTCGACCTGGCAGCGGCACGCGAAGCCCTCACCCGCCCGGTAGGACAGGCAAGTATGCAGCACGAGCGGCTCGAGTTGGAGCGGATCGTGACCATGAACGACTGGCTCAGCCGATATGGGCCCGAGCTGATCTGATTCCCGCTCGTTCAACCCCGTCAGAACGGAGGTTACTGTCACTGTGAACTCACCTGTGGAAGAGCTCAAGGCGTGCGTCGACGGTACGCATCGCGTCCGCCAGCCGGACGAGACGCTGCGCTGGATCGAGCCCATGTTCGCCGAGGTCGGCATCACCCGGCTCGCTGACGTCACCTGGCTGGACGAGATCGGGATCCCGGTCTACCAGGCGATCCGGCCGGACTCGCGATCCCTGTGTGTCTCCCAGGGCAAGGGACTGACTCCCGACCTGGCGAAGGTGTCTGCGGCCATGGAGTCGATCGAGCTCTGGCATGCCGAGCAGATGCCGGCCGGACACCGTACCGCCTCACCGCGCCAGCTCGCTGGCGAGATCGGCTACCAGGTCGATGAGCTCAATCTCGGGTACAAGAGCACCGTCAACCAGGACTGCACGCTGGAGTGGTCGTCCGCGACAGTCATCCGCACCGGAGTGTCGACCTGGCTGCCGACCGAGTTGCTGAACATGGACGGCGTCGTCGGCGATCGATGGATCGTGCCGCGTTTCGACACCACCACGAACGGCCTGGCAAGTGGAAACAATCTCACCGAGGCCCTGCTGCACGGACTGTACGAGGTGATTGAGCGGGACGCCCTCGCGCGTCGGCACACCGAGCCGCAGCCCTTGCAGGTTGTCGACCTCGACACGGTGACCGGACCGGCTGTCTCGCTGCTGGACACCATGAGCCGAGCCGGCGTGTCCGTGTCCGTCACGGTCGTGCCGAGCCCGGTGGGGCTGCCGGTGTTTCGGGCCCGGATCTGGAGCGACAATCTGCTGCTGCCGTTCGGCGGCACCGGCTGTCATCTCGACCGCGATGTTGCCTTGTGCCGAGCTCTGACCGAGGCGGCGCAATCGCGTGCAACTGTCATCGCCGGCGCTCGGGACGACATCAAGCCCTTGGACTATGCCCGGGCCGCCAAGGCTGGCCGGGAGCGACCCGCAGAGTTTGACACACCCACCGACGGCCTCGACTACACCCGGATCGGTACGGTCCGGGAACCGAACCTCGCCACGGACCTGCGGATCACCGCCGACCGCGTGGTGGCGGCCACGAGTCGAGAGCCGATGTACGTCAATCACACGCGCCCCGACCTGGGAGTGCCGGTCGTGCACGTTGTCTGTCCTGGTCTGAGGTACGACGTTCTCTCTCATTGAGGTGCTGTATGCGTTACCTGTTCATCGGACCGAGCCTGCCGGACGTTCGTGATCATCTTGACGGCACCGTTCAGGTGCTGCCGCCCATCGCCGCCGGTGACCTGTTCCGGGTGCCGCTCACCGCGGACGACGTAGTGGGGATCGTCGACGGCTATTTCCACCACACCGCCGCAGTGCGCCACAAGGAGATCTTCGCTGCGCTCGCGGAGGGTGTCCGCGTCATGGGCGCGAGCAGCATGGGTGCATTGCGGGCCGCGGAGATGTACCCGTACGGCATGGAAGGCATCGGCGAGGTCTACGCCGACTACCGCTCCGGCCGCCTCGTCGGCGACGACGAGGTGGCGCTGCTCCACGGCCCTGCCGAGGCGGGCTACCCGGCGTTCTCGCAACCGCTGGTGAACCTCCGTGCCACGATCGCGGCAGCCGTCCGCGACGGGATCATCGAGCAGGTCCACGCCGACGACCTGGCCGACGCGCTGGCCGCGATGCCCTATGCCCGGCGCCATTATCGAACGCTCGTCGAGCTGGCCGAAGCATTGGATCTCCCCGCCGGTCAGGCACAGAAGATCGGGCGGTACTGCCAGACCAACACGGTGGACGTCAAGAGACTGGACGCCCTACGGCTGCTGGAGCGGTTGGCAGCTGACGACCCTCCGGTGGACCCGCCGCGGCCCGCCCTGCACCGCACGTCGTTCACCGCGAATCTGGAGTTGGCGTCGCGTGGTGAGTCACCCGACGGCACCCTGCCGATGCTGAGGGCCGTCTCGCTCGTCAACATCTGTCAGTTGTTCGCCCACGACTATCCGGAGTTCCACCGCGACCTGGTCTATCGGTTCATCGCGCAGGAGTGCGCGCTCGGATGCGCCGTCCACCGCGCCGAGCTGAGCCCAGCGCAGATCGCCGTCGAGCACGGGCGGCACCGCGGGTACTACTCCGATCGGCCGGACCAGGGCGACTTCACGTTTCTCGCGCGTTGGACGACCGAAGCCGAGCGTGCGACGAGATCCACGGAGGAACTCCTCGCCATCTTCGTCCCCAGGGCGTTCCGCGTGAAGCCCGGCATCGCCCACAAGACGGGCGCTATCACGGTGCTGCGAGACACCACGGCCTGGACCCGCGCCGTCCGGATCGCCCGGGCGACCTCGCAGATCGAAGCTCGACTCCGGATCGCCAACCGGGACAGCGCCACCCTCGCCCCCGAGCGGGTGGCGGGGTGGTTCGCCCGGCACTGGAAGGTCGACCCGGACGACGTGGAAATCGCCGCGCTGGACCGTGGCTTCGAGTCGATGAACGCCTTCCTCGGCGTTGCCAAGAGCTACTACCTGCTCACGAAAGTCAGTCCGGCGCTTGTCGATTTCACAGTTGGTAACGGAGGGGAATAACCGTGCGCATCCTCATGATCACGCATGCCTATCCGCCGACCTTCGGTGGCACCGAGAGTCATGTGTGGGACATCTGCCACCAGTTGTCGTCCCGCGGTCACCAGGTGCTCGTCCTGGCCGGTGGTGAGGATGTGCCGACGCTCGGATCGGTGCCCGTCCACCGGCACCTGGCTCTGTCCGCTCGGTCGATCCTGCGGGCCAGGGAGAACCTGCCGGGCAACGCCCCACCCGACACCCGCCTGCTCGCGGAGATCCGGTCATGCCTGGCAGGGGAGTTCGCCGACTTCAAGCCCGACATCGTCCATGTCCACAACGCGCATCACTTCGGACCCGAGCTGGCCCGCGCCTGTCTGGACCTTGCCGAGGTGCCGGTCGTGAACGGCGTGCACGACCGGGTCGGGGAGTACCTGTACCCGGAGGTGCTCGACTGGCCGTGGGCGCTCGTGGTGTTCGTCAGCGGTCACCTGCGGGACGCCCTCCCGACCGGACGCCCGGCGGTCACCCGCTGGCTCGGTATCGACATGGACAGCTTCCGGCCGAACGGGCCGCGCGACGAGCGCCTTGAGCAGCTTGAACGGCCGGTCATCTTCCATCCGGCGCGCCTGCTGCGGTGGAAGGGCGTGGAATGCGGAGTGCGGGCGTTCGCCAGGTTGCACAATGATTTCGGCGGCACACTTGTGCTCTGCGCCTCCGAGGACATCGTTGACGACCCGCAGGACGTAGCCGCGTTTCGGCGGGAACTGGTGACCATCGCCGAGGACCTGGGAGTAGCGCAGGCGGTCCGCTTCACAAGCTTCGATCGGCAGCGCATCGCCGACGCGTACCGGGCGGCCGATCTGATCTGGTACCCGACTATCGACGCGGAGCCGCTCGGCCTGGTGCCGCTGGAAGCGATGGCGTGCGGCATACCGCTTGTGGTCTCCCGGTCGGGCGGGATGCAGGAGACGGTGGTCGACGGCGAGACCGGACTGATGGTGCCCCCCGGTGACCCGGATGCGCTGGAGTCCGCCGCCAGACGCGTTCTGTCGGATCCCTCCCTGCGGGCGGCGCTCGTGCGGCAAGGACTGCTCCGCGCAGCACGCTTCGACAACACGGCATACGTTGACTGGCTGGAGCGGACGTACCTGATGACTGTCGAAGCGGGCACCGAGCGGGAGCGGTAGGCAGCGGTGGCTGTCGACCGCACCATCCACCACGACCTAGACCAGGGGGCTCCGGCATGACAGACGATCCACACCGCTGTGTGGACCAGCGTGACGTGGACGCGATCCTCGACGAGTTTCTTCGGTCTGTCGACGTCCCCGGTGTCGCGGTGAGCCTCTTCACCTCGAAAGGGGTGACGGCCCGGGCGGCGCGGGGAGTGAGTTCGCTGGAGAGCCCGGACATTGCCATGACGCCCAGGACGGTAGGCGTTGTGCACAGCCTGTCGAAGGTGATGACCGGGACCGCCGTCGGCGTGCTCGCAGCGAGGGGACAGGCCGACCTCGACGAACCGATCGTCCGTCACCTGCCGAACGTCGCGGGGCGCGACCGTTTCGCGGACACCACGATGCGGCATCTGCTGAGCCACTCCGCGGGCTTCGTCCGCGGACCTGTGCCGTTGCTGTCCGAGGCGACGCGACGCGACCCGCTGGAGCAGTACGTACTCGGCGCCTGTCTCGGGGCACCGCGATTCGCCGAGCCCGGTGAGGTCTTCGGGTACAGCGAACTTGGCATCGTGGTCGCGGGTTACGTCCTCCAGCGCATCGTGCGGAAACCGTTCGTTCAAGCGATGCGCGAGCTGTTGTTCGAGCCGGCCGGCATGCACCGCACCACGCTGGATCCGTTCGTCGCCATGACGTTTCCGCTGTGCCAGCAGCACGTCAGGACGTCCTCGGGTAACCTGGTCGTACGCCGCAGATTTGACGCCAACCTCATGACGGCGCCCAGTGCCGGAGTGTTCAGCTGCGCCGAGGACCTCGCTCGTCTCGGCGTCGTCCACCTGCGCGGTGACCGGGGCAACCGTGGCCGGCCCCTGCTCACCGCCACCGCCGCCGGGCACCTGCACGAGCCGTGCGTTGATGTGGGTCTGGACATCGAGCGTGGCTACGGTGTCGCCATAGCGTCCGGCCCCCGGTACGGCGACGTGCTGAGTGTCGGCCATGAAGGCCACTACGACGGCAACTGGAGCAAGCTGCAGCTGATACCCGACCTCGGAATCGGAGCAGCGTGGCTGGACAACCGCGGTGAGGATCCGACGTTGCGGCCGCGAAGGCAGGAGTGCTTCGACCAACTCCTTCATCTGCTCGGCGCGGGCGAGCGGTCCTGGCAGCGCGACGAGGAAATAACCGGTACGTCGGACTCCGCCGATGTGGACCCGGCCGCCGTGGCGGGCACCTACGGCCGGCTGGCAGGCCGGGCGCTGACGATCACCGCCGAACCGAACGGGTTGCGCGCCACCGACGGCGTCACAAGCGTGGAGTACGCGCACCTTGGCGGCCGTCTGTACGTCGCATCCCCTGCTGCGACCGGCGCACTCAAACACATCCCGTGGGCGCCCGACCCGGACTCCACCCGATCTGCGTTGTCCGTCGTGGGGCCCGCACGGACACCGACCCATGTCCTCCTGAACGGACTACCGTATCCGCGGTTGCGATAGCGCTGACGACGCTCCTGGGAGCTGTACCGACTTGGTCGGCTCATGCTCGGCTCAGGTTGGCCCGCTGCGCCGTCCAGCTCGGCGGCCACGAGGTGCCACACGGTCCGGCCGCGGCGACCGTGTCACTCGTCTCCGCTGCGGCCGAATGAGCGGCGGTAGCCGGCCGGCGTGGTGTTCACCAGGGTTCGGAATCGCCGGCGGAGGTTGGCTGCCGAGGACAGTCCGACTCTGGTCGCGATCGTCTCGACAGTGAGGTCCGTTTCCTCAAGCATCGCTCGCGCCGCCGTGATGCGCCGGTGAAGTAACCATTGTCCGGGTCCGACGCCGAGCTGTTCGGTGAATCGGCGGGCGAGGGTGCGTGGGGAGACGTTCGCCCTGGCGGCGAGGTCGCTGACACTGAGCGGCTCGTGCAGCCTCTCCGCGGCCCAGTCGAGAACCGGTGCCAACGATGCCGGCGCATGTACGGGCGAGGGCGCGGCGGCGTACTGCAGCTGACCGCCCTCACGATGCGGCGGCATAACCATGTGTCTGGCGACCTGGGCGGCATGGGCGGCACCGTGGTCCCGGCGTACCAGATGCAGGCAGAGGTCGATCCCGGCAGCCGTGCCCGCGCTTGTCGCGACATCGCCAAGGTCGATGTACAGGATGTCGGTGTCGACCTCGACGTCCGGGAAGCGGGCGCTGAATTCGGCGGCCATCCGCCAGTGCGTGGTGGCCCTACGCTGATCGAGCAGCCCGGTCTCCGCGAGCAGGAAAGCACCGGAACAGATCGCGACAAGGCGCGCGCCGCGCCCGTGTGCCCGCCGCAGCGCGTCAACGACGGTCGGTGGGGCTGGTTGCTGGCGGCCTTGCCAGCCGGGGAGCACCACCGTGTCGGCCGTGTCGAGTGCCTGCAGCCCCCGGGTGACCGCCATCTCGTACCCGGCGATGGTCGGCACATTGCCTGGTTGCTCGGCACACACCTCGAACTGGTAGTGCATGGGCAGTCCTGGCCGCTGTACGCCGAACACCTCGGCGGCGCAGGCAAGCTCGAACGTGGCCTGCGGCGGTAGGACGAGAGCGACGACCCGGTGAACCACCATGGCAGGAAAGTACCCGATGATGTCAATCCTGACAATTGGCGGTGAGAGAGGGCACCACGAGCATTACCCGCATGGCAAACGAGAACGGTGATGTACAGATTCTGCAGGTCGACGAGGTTGACCCTGTCGAGGTCGTGCCCGGCATCGTCCGACGACGCCTTCCCGCGACCGAGTGGGCACGGGGCTGGTTGTACGACTTCGCTCCGGGAGCCGAGTGGCCGGAGGTGGATGTCCACGAGGGCGAGGAGCGCTACTACGTGGTGTCGGGCGAGTTCATCGACTGCGGTCGTCGCTTGGGTCCGGGCAGCTACGTTGTGTTCGCGCCAGGTAGCCGGCACCGTCCGCGCACCGAGACCGGTGCGCGCATGATCGGCATCAGTATCCCTACCCTGTAGGAACGTGTCGCAGCGCGATCACCAGAACGGTGAGGTCCCGGTCGGAGCGGCTCGCGATTGCGACCCGTGTCGAGCGGAAGCGACGGTGAAGCACGCCTGTCGTCAGGCTGAAGGCGGGTCAGGTTAGCGTCGCTCGCCGCCGCCAGCCTGACGACGGCGATTACCACAACGTACGATTGGACCAGAAATGGCTGGTTATGCCATCGCCCACCTCAGGACGCCGACTGCGAACGACGAGGTGTTCGAGTACCTCGAGCGGATTCAGGCGACGCTGGACCCCTTCAACGGCCGATTCCTGGTGCACGGCGGGGCGCTCGACGTCCTCGAAGGAACGTGGCCAGGTGCGGTTGTTGTCATCGAGTTTCCCGACACCGACAGTGCTCACTCGTGGTACGACTCGGCCGCGTACCAGGCGATCCTGCCGTTGCGCACCGGCAACATCGAGGCTGATGCGGTGATCGTCGCGGGTGTGGGGCCAGCCTACGACGCGTCCTCGACGGCTGCCGCCATGCGTGCCCAGATCAACGGCGCAAGCTGACACCAGATCGGCATCAGCATCCTCACCCGTGGACTTCGGTAGAAGTCGGCCGCAGGCCACCGACTGATGTCGGCGGGGGATTTGAACGCGGCACAGCAGTAGCCAACAGACCGAGCACCTAGGCTTCGAGTGTGATGTCCGGCGAGTATGGATTGAAGCGTCACTTCACCGGCGAGGCGGCCCGGCTCCTCGGCGGGCAGATCCGAACCGTTCTGCCGACGTTCAATGTCGACGGCTACGCCGACGAGGTTGACCGGCGAATCCCAGGTAAGGAACTCAAGGATCGGGTCTTGGTCCTGGCCGAGGGGCTGCGCAGCCGGCTGCCCGCCCGGTACGTCGACGCGGTCGAGGTGCTGGTGTCGATCCTCGGTGATGAGCTTGGTGAGGGCGAAGGCATGTTCAACACAAGTTGGTACCTCATGCCGGTAGCCCGGTTCGTCGAGGAGTACGGCCTGGACGATCCGGACGCATCGTTGGATGCCTTGACGGAGATTACGAAGCGTCACACGGGCGAGTACGCGATCCGCCCCTTCATCGATCAGCACTACGACACAACGATGAAACGGATCTCGGCCTGGAGCGTCGACTCAAGCCCCAACGTGCGTCGGTTGGCCAGCGAGGGCACTCGTCCCCGCCTGCCCTGGGCGCGGACACTCACCCGCTTCGTCGAGGACCCACAGCCGGTGCTGAAGATCCTGGAACCGCTGCGCAGCGATCCCTCGGAATACGTTCGCAAGTCCGTCGCCAACAACGTGAACGACATCACCAGGGACTCCCCGGCGATCGCCCTGGACACCGTGCGGCGCTGGCTCCGGGAGAGCCCCACCCCGCAGACCAACTGGATCGTCCGGCACGGATTGCGCACGCTGGTCAAGAAGGGCAACCAGGAGGCACTGACTCTTCTCGGTGCGACGGGCGGCGAGCACGTCGAGGTCGTCGCCCTGCGGTGCTCGCCCGCGTCGGTGCGGATTGGCGACAAGGTCATGCTCCGGCTCGACGTCGAGAACACCGACGACCGGCCGCACAGCGTCACGCTCGACTACGTGGTGCACCACGTCCGCAGCGGCGGGCGCAGCATCCCCAAGGTCTTCAAGCTGGCCAGAGTCGACCTGGCTGCGGGGGAGCGGCGGTCCATCGAGAAGGCCCACCCTATGCGGGAGATCGCCACCCGCCGTTACTACCCGGGCGAGCATCTCGTTGACATCCAGGTCAACGGTTTGGTCAAGGCCACCGGCAGTTTCGAGCTGCTCTGCAGCACGGGCGGTGCCGGACACCGCGACGATTGACCAGGCTGCGGACGTGGCTCAACTGTTCCACCTGCTGGTCGGCTCAGGCCGGGCGGGTCGACGTGTCCGTGGCATGGGCGGCGGCCGAGCGGGTCGATCCGCGAGAGCAGGTGGCCGCTTCGCCGGGGCATCCGCTGCCTGACGGCGATGGCGACGATACGGCGGTGCGGGCGAACATCGCCGCCCGCTACGGCGTGGCCCGCCTGCTCGTCGAGCTGCTGGCCGAGGCTTCATCGGACCCGACTCCGGCCATGACGGCGCTGCTGCACGCGCTGCGCCGGCTGGCCGAGCTGCTGCTGCGGCGGGTCTCGCAGAAGCCGCTGCAATCGGCCGAAGTGGCGGCGACGCTGGTGCCGGCGCTGTGGCGGCAGGCGGTGCCCGCCGGCCGGCGCCCGCCGACCGGGCCGGGTGAGCAGACGGATCAGGTCGGCGACGTGGTTCAAGGATCGAGTGGACGACGGGATCGAGGCAGGGTAGGACAGCGACGAGGCGCCCGGGAGGGGCTCTTTCTTGGTCGATACTTGTCCTACCAGGAGCCTCACCTCGCCCGGCTACCGGCCTCCTCCACGTTACTGACCTGCACCATCAGGTTGGAGAGGGCTCGTTGATAGGTTTCCGTAGGCCGTCGTACCCGTCTCGCTGAGGGGGATCGCCGAGTAGGCGAGGCGACCGATCTGATGGACATGCTCAGTGCCCGGAAGAAGGGCCTGGCGGTGGCCCTGGAGAACCCCTTCCCACCGCATCCCGGCGAGATCATCCTGCCGCTCGCCGCCTTCGCTGCCAGCCGGGGCGAGATGAGCCTCTGGTCGGCAATCTTCTGGACCACGCTGCCCAACATTGGGTCAGGAACGCTTTCTCCTACCGGCCGTCGATTGTTGGGATAGCGAGCCGGTCGTCGAGCGTCTGTAAAGGGTGAACGAGGAGACCTGGGGGTTGGGTGGACGAAGACGAACGGGCGCGGCTGGCTGAGTTCGTGGCGAGCCGTGCGCCGGCATTGATGCGGGTTGCCTACCTGCTGACCGGCGATCTCGGCGATGCCGAGGACCTACTCCAGTCAGCGTTGGCGAAGACGATCCCGAGGTGGGGAAGTATTCGCCACTCCGATCCGGAGGGGTACCTGCGGGCGGTTATGTACCGAGAGCAGGTCAGCTGGTGGCGGCGGTTACGTCGTCGGCGGGAGGTGCCGATCGGGACCAGCGATTCTGGGGTTAGAGATTCGAGCGCGGACGCGGATCTACGGCTGGCGTTACGGGCCGCGCTGTGGCAGTTACCGCCAAGGCAGCGAACCGTAGTGGTCCTTCGCTACTACGAGGATCTGCCAGAAGCCCGGGTCGCCTACCTATTGGGCTGCTCGGTTGGGACAGTTCGCAGCCGCACCCACCGGGCGATCACCCGCCTGCGTCAACTTCTGCCGAACATGGAACCCCTGGAGCTGCGGCGATGAGCGACCCGTTCGACCACCTACTCCGCTCCACCCTCTCTGAAATAGCCGAGGAGGCACCGACTGTGCAGGACCCATTAAGCAAGGCGGAGCGGCGGGCACGTAATCGCCGCCGGAGCACCGTGGCGGCGAGTGCGGCGGGAGTGCTGGCCGCCGTTCTGATCGGCGTTCCGTTCGCGTTTGCCGATCGTGGAAACGATAACGATCGACCGTCCCAGCCTGCGAACATCGTCCCAACGCCGAGCCCGACG
>NZ_BOOZ01000042.1 GCF_016863495.1 Micromonospora andamanensis | reverse complement strand
CCCGAGGATGCCTGGAGAACAGCTTCCGACTCCGACGGCGCGCTGATCCCAACCTGTGCCCCTTACGGCGCGTCAATAGATCCGGTCGGGGGCTACTCACTGATGTTGGTGATGGTGAGGGGCGACTTGGCAGCTTGATCTTAAGTTTGACCGATTAACGCAATTAAGCCTGAATGAGAGTTAAATGAGGATTGGTATCGTATTGCTCCTAGCGGGCGCTTCCACGTTGTTCGCGCCGGACGGTGCGACGGCAGAGACGAGCGCGCAGGGTCCACTGCCGTTCTGCCAGGTCGAACGGCTCCAGGAGATTGACAAAAACTGGGAAATGAGCATAGTGACTGCGGCCGATCCGAGTGGCCGCTATATCGCCGGTCGTGGTTATCCTGAGGATAGCGGCTATCGTCGGGTGCCTGTGGTGTGGGACCGTGGAGAGCCGACTGCGGTAGACATTCCTGGCATTGATCAGTCGATCAGAGATATGAATGCAGCCGGAGTCGCTGTGGCTTCGAGCTACGACGAGCAGACCTGGGAACCGCTAACGCCGTGGATCATTCGCGATGGTCGACTGGGCGCTCTGCCCGGGGTCGCCTCGGGGACGGCTAACGGGATCAACGAACGTGGCGACGTGGTGGGAGAGACGGCGGACCGGCAGCCCGTCAAGTGGCCCGCCATTGGAACCGGCAACGGCGTGGCTGTGCTACTGCCGATGCCCAAGGGGGCCACCTGGGCCCAGGCGCACGACATCGACGAGGACGGCACTATCGTCGGCTTTCATGGTGATGTCGATGGGGCTGAACGGGCTCACGTCTGGACGCCTGATGGCGAGATTGCCGTGCTGCCGCCGCTACCGGGTGCCGCAGAACAGAGTGCTGCGTTCACTATTCGCGGAGGATGGATCACTGGCCGCGCGTTGTCTGAGGACGGCACCTGGCAGCAAGCGCGTTGGCGATTGACGGATGAGCCGCAGACTTTTCCCAGGTTCGATTATTTGGCCGGCGCAAATGCTTCAGGATGGCTTGTTGGTTCCGCGTTCGAGCAGAGGGCGCTGCTCTGGGCCGGGTCACGGTATGTCGAGCTGCCCGGCCTCGCGGCCCTAGGCGAATACGGGTCCGACTTGGCAACCGAGATCAGCGACAATGGTCGGACGATCGCTGGTTATGCAACGGATGAAGAGGAGGCCCTACGCGCCGTCCGATGGACGTGTTCCTGAACCGTTTCTGGCCTGGTAGAGGCTGCTGGTGACACGTTCGTCACCGGACAGGGCCGTATGGCTGATGCACCGGCACCCACTCCATCGCGATGGTCAGCACCCGCATGACCGGGCTGCGCCCAGTGGTCAACGACGACCCTGCTGGCCAAGGTCTATGGAGCACTGGCGCTGATGTGCGCTCAGGGGAAGTCGGCGCCCGACATTGCTCACCTGCTCAGACCAGCGAGGACTACATGCGGGATGTGGTCAACGAGCGGGGGGTCGAGGCGCTGTCTCCGAGTGGAGCGGGGGCGCACCGAGACGGATCGATGAGCAGACCCGTGACTGGATCTGCGTCGTCGCCTGGTGCGCCACCCGTTTCCTCGCCCGGCCGTTTGCCTGCTGGTCACTGGCCAAGCTGCGCGACCAACCTCATCGCCGCTGGGTTACGTCTCGGCGATCAGCATCGAGACCATCCGACGGATCCTGCACGAACGTGGGGTGATGTGGCGGGCCACGAAGACGTGGAAGGCCAGGAGCGACCCCGACCTCACGGCCAAGATGCGCCGCATCCTGGATCTCTGCGACCACCCACCCGTCGACGGGTGGGTGCTCTGTGTCGACGAGTTCGGCCGATGGACCTGCAACCCCGCCCCGGTCGCCTCGACGATTTGGGTGGTCACCGAAGCTGTCCGCCGAACTAATCTCCATCACAGTCGCCCAGACCTTGTTCGGTGACCGCTTGGAGAGCCGTTGAATGCGTTTCTGCCTCGCATCTGCCCGGGGCGTTTCCTGCCCGCCCGGCCAGGCCGGCTGCCGATAGCGAGTCACTCGGTGGTGAGCGGGTCTGCAGCCCCGCTCACCCGTTACAGGTTGCGCTCGGCGTAAACCTTCATCGCATCGCGGACCAGCGCGGCGGTGCCGGTGCCGTTCTCGGTGGTGTCGTACGCCGCCGTGTAGCGCGGGTCGGACACGTACAACTCGCCGAGCCCGATGAAGTACTCCTTGGTCGGCGTCGTCGATCCACCCGACAGCCAGTCGTACAACCGCTGGGTGATCGCCTGCACCTGGTCGCTGTCGGCTGCTGCCCCGGCGCGGTGTGCCGCGCCGAAGTCCTGCCCGATCTCGATCTGGCGCTTCTGGAACGCTTTCTTTTCAGCCGCGCTGAGTGAGCGCCACCAGTGGTCGCCCTTGGCGTAGGCCTCGCGGCCCCAGCGTTCGGTGACTTCCTGCTCGTGCTCGGTGTGGTCGAAGCCGCCGAACATCTCCTCAGGCATGAGGGGTTCGCCTCTTTTCGTCTTTCGTAGGGTCATCTTCACCGACTCGATCTGTCGTGTGATCCGCTCGCGTTCGTGCTCGAGCAGTTTCAGATGGCTATGTAGCGCTCCGACCCTGTCCTGCCGGCCCCCGTCGAGGACTTCGGCAATCGCGGGCAGCCCTAGGTTGAGCTCCCGCAACAGCAGAATCCGCTGCAGGCGCAGCAATGCCTCCTGGTCGTAGTACCGGTACCCATTGCGGCCGATTCGGCTCGGCCGCAACAGACCGATGTCGTCGTAGTGACGCAGCGTGCGACTGGTTGTTCCGGCCATGCGCGCAACGTCCTGAATCATCCAGTCCACGCCGATCCACCCTCTAACTCGTCGGTGTGAAATGAACGGTAGAGGTTGACGTGGCGTCAAAGTCAACGTGTGCTCAGGGTGCGGTTCACTACTCGCGGGCTGGTGTCGTGGGCCGTCAATTCGCCGGCCCGCACGTGGGGCGCCGTCCAGGCTGGCTTCGCACCGCTGTCGCCGAGCAGCGACACGCTCCTACTGCCTGCGGCCCACTTGACCACGACGACGACGGCTCATTGCTGCCTGCGGCGTGTACGGAGGCCGCGACTTCTCGGCCGTAGACGTGAGCCGTCCCCGCGCGCCGGTTGGCGCGCGGCACCGATCGCCTGGCGCGACGTTGGCCCGTCGGTCGCCCGCTGGCGGGCGGATGTGAGGTGAGGGCGGCACGAAGGCGGTGTGAATGCCCTGCCGCCTACGTTGGAGAGGTCAAAACGGGCGACGGGGCCGAAGAACGCTGAACCCGCCCGCGGAGTGTTCCTGCAGAGAGGCATCGCATGGCAATTCGATCGATGAAAGACTCGGGACGACGGGGCCGTTCGGTCCTGCGGGGCGCCGCCACGGTCGCGTTGGCTGCGGGAATGCTCGCCGGGCTGCCGGGCGTGGCGGCGGCGGATCCTGTCGACGACTCGGGCGACCACTGCGTGATCGTCCTCGACAGGCTCAAGCCCGGTCAGACCGAATCGGATGTCGTCGCACAGAAGTGCAGCGACGATCCAGCAGACCTCAGCCACGTCGGCACGATGGCGCTGACGCCGCTGGTCACCTTCTACGAGCACGCCGGATACGGGGGCAAGTCGCGACAGCTCTCGGGTGAGGCCGGCACCTGCGATGCTGCGGGCTACGGTTTCAGCAGCCTGACCTGGGACTACCAGGGTGGGAAGTTCGTCAGCTCGTTCGTGACCCACGGTGCCTGCAATCAGGTCCGCGGCTTCTACAACACGCAGTACTCAGGTTACACCGAGAGGTACACCGGCAGCCGGTCCTACGTCGGCGACCGGCTCAACGACCACATCTACTCGATGACGGTGTGGAACGGCTGACACGCGCCCGGCCCGGCGCCCTCATCCGGAGGCGCCGGGCCGCTGTGTTCTCCCGTCTCGCCCAGCGTCAGCAGGTGAGGCCCCGCCGGGGCTTCGACGGTCAGGCCGGTCCTGCGCTGACCCACCTGGGTACTGTCTACCGTCGTCCGCCCGACCGGGGCGCCAGCCGTCCGGCACGCGCAGTCAGCCCTGCCGGGATCCTTACATCGAAGCCGACCACGACCTCCAGTTCGGCCAGGGTCTCGTCGCCGACGTCGACCCGCCGCAGCGTGTGGGGCAGGCCACGGGCGGCATCAGGGATGACGTAGGCGTCACGGGCGTCGGTCTTCGCCGCACCGGGGTGCAGGTCCGCGATGCGGCGTATGGCCAGGCCGGGCAGGTGGGCCATATGATGCCCGCAAGCCCGAGCCACCGCGACCGGCAGGGCGCCGATCGAGGCCGGCTGATCACCACCAGAACGCACCGTGACAGGCGAGCTTGTCGAACGGCTGCCGCAGCTGGGCCTCGGTGCTAGTGCCCTGACCACGAACGTTCAGGGTGTTGGGGTCAGGCTGCGCGTGCGGCGGGTTGGCCCCAGCGTCGTTGTCGTTCGCTGCGGATCCGGGCGCGTTCGCGCCGTTGGGCGGCCAGGACGTCGGGGTGGCGGGCGTTGGCGTTGCGCCAGCGCAGGTAGGCCTGCAGCCGCCGGGTCAGCACGGGGTGGTTGGGGTGGTTGGAGCCGGCGATGACGAAGGTGCGTAGCGGCCCGAACTGGGCTTCGATCGGGTTGGCCCAGGAGGCGTAGGTCGGGGTGAAGCAGAGCTCGACCTTGTTCCAGGCCGCCCACCTGCGGATCTTGAGGCCTTTGTGCGCGGACAGGTTGTCCAGGATGATGTAGATCGGCGCGCCGTCCGGCCGGGCGGCGCGGATCGACTTCATGGCGGCGAGGGTGTTCGCGGCGCTCTTGCGGCGCCGCACGACGCCCCACAGTTGGTCGTCGCCGACGCTGTAGCAGCCGTGGAACTGCCGGACGCCGTGCAGCTTGTGGTAGTTCGCAGGCAGCCGGTGCGGATGGCCGGCGGGCGCCCACCCGGCGCCGGCCTGAGGGCTGATCACCAAGGGCGCGAACTCGTCGAACGCGAACACCCTCTGCGGGAAGTGGATGCTCACGTACTCGATCCGGGCGAGCTTGACGTCCCGGTCAGGGTCGGTGGACTCCTTCCACGTCTTGGTCTGCTGGAAGCTGATCTGGTGCCGGTGCAGGAGCTGCCGCAGCCGTTCCCGCCCGATACGGATCCGGCGGGTGGAGTGAACGCGCAGGTGGTCGGCGAGCTTGCGGATGCTCCAACGGATGAACGGCCGCCCCAACGCTTCAGGGCGGGTGTTGGCCGTCTCGACGATGAACTGTTCCTCGTCGCTACTGATCTGGCGGGGACGGCCACCCGCCCACTGAGGGTCCAGGCTGGCCATCCCCATCTCGTTGAACCGGTGGATGACCTGCCGGATCGTGTCCTCATCAGCCTGCACGAGACGAGCGATCGCCGGCACCGTGTTCCCACCGACCGAGGCGAGCACGACCATGGCCCGCCGTAACCGGATCGGCGAGCCGGTACCTCTACGAGTGATCCTCAACAGCTGCTGACCCTCTTGGTCACTGAGCCGCCGCACGCGAACGGGTTCTGCCACCAGCACAGCCTGAACCACCCACGCCGCGCTTCCGGCACGCCGGACGGCGTGTCATCCAACACCGTGAACGTTGTTGGTCAGGGCACTAGGCAAGCCGCGACGTGGGCGGACTGCCGGCAACCACGTTACGAAGAGATCGACCCCAACCAGGGCAGCCGTGTCCCTATCGGCGGTCCACCGACGCCCCTGCCTTCAACACCGGCGCCCGCTACAACCAGCCCGGTGAATCCACCGCCTACCGTCTCCGCTGACTCGCCGCCGACCGTCGCGGTGAACCCACCGCCGACTATGCCTACCGATCCGAACTAGGAGGCGATGCGGGAAGGGGCCCAATCGGAGATCATCGGGAACAGATCCAGCACAACCGGGGCATGAAGGGCTGTCAACCGCTGTCAGGCAACGGAGGAGTTCGCCCACCTGGCGCAACCGCTCCCAGCTGATCGCGGACGTGGAACGGCTTCTGAACGGGCTCTGCCCGCACACCAGCGCCCGTACTGCAACTACGACCCCCCGAACGGGCAGAACCGGTCGCGTTCCTGCAGCGGAATTTCCAGGCACTGCGTGCCGCCTTCGACCTGGGATGGCTGATCGCCCACGCCCACCTCGTCACCTGAACCGTCGCCAACGATGAGCTCAGCAGGAGGCGGTCGTGGCCAGCGGAAGCGCCGGCCGAGCAACTCCGCTCTGCCGGCCGGCGTGGTCCTGCACCTGGCCGACCAGATCGGCGAGCGGCTGAGTATCTGACTTTCGTCGGTGTCCGCCCAGGTCGGACATAGGTAGCGTGACCGCCGTGCGGATCGTCGACTCGTCGCCGCCCGGGTGGTTGGACCGGCGGCGTCGCTTGCTGTGGGACCTGTTGCTCTGGGCGGTGGTGGCCGCCCCGATCGGCTTCGCCGGTTTCAGCCCGCCCTATTCGGAGTACGCGTTGCCGCTGGTCGTCGGCAAGCTGGTGCTGCTCGGTGTGGCGGTGCTGCTGACGCGTCGGCGGGCACCGTTGGCGGCCCTCGTACTGGTGGTGCTCGGGTCGGTCGTCGATGGCAACTTCGTGTTCGCCATCCCGGTCTTCAGTTATCTCGCCGGGCGGCGGAGCGCCTCCGCGGTCCCGGCGGCCGGGGTCTTCGCGCTGATCGCGGCGGGGGGCACCGTGCTCAACCTGGGCGTGCTCGGCGCCGGGCCGGCCACCTGGTTCCTACTCGCCTCGGTACTTCTCTTCGCCGCGGTGTTTCCCTGGTTGGTCGGGCGGTACCGGCGTCAGCAGCAGGAGTTGGCCGACGCCGGTCGGCGGCACGTGGAGGCTCTGACCCGCGAGGAGCGCGGCGCCGCCGAGCGGATCCGGCTGCGGGAGCGGGCCCGCATCGCCGGGGAGATGCACGACTCCCTCGGTCACGACCTCAGCCTGATCGCGATGCGGGCCGCCGCGCTGGAGGTCGCCGCCGACCTCGACGACAGCCATCGGGCCGCGGCGGGGGAGCTGCGGGCCAGTGTCTCCGCCGCCACCGAGCGCCTGCACGAGATCATCGGGGTGCTCCGGGAGGAGGGGGCGGCGTCGGTGCGTCCGAGCGGGGAGAGCGTCGCCGACCTGGTCGAGGGTGCCCGGGAAGCCGGCATGGCGGTACGGATGGAGGCTGCCCCGGCGGTCGCGGATCTGCCGACGATGACCAGCCACGCGGCCCACCGGATCGTCCGTGAGGCGCTGACCAACGCCGCCCGGTACGCACCAGGGGCCCCGGTCGAGGTGCGCCTGACCCGTGACGGTGACCGGGTCGAGGTCGCCGTCGTCAACGACGCTGCGCCGGCGGGGCCGCTGCCCGCTCCACCGTCGCAGGGCAGCGGGCTGCTCGCCCTCGCCGAACGGGTCCGTCTCTCCGGTGGAACGCTGCACGCCGGCCCTCTCACCGAGGGCGGCTTCGTCGTACGGGCGGCGTTGCCGGCGACCGCGCCACCGGTGGAGGCGGTCGAGAGCGGCGACCAGCCCGGTCCGGCGGAGCTGCCGGTGGACGCCGAGCGGCGGCTGCACGACGCCCGCCGACGGGTTCGCCGCAGCCTCCTGGTGGCGCTCACGGCGCCGGCTGGCTTCGCCCTCGTGCTCTGCCTCGTCTACTACCCGGTGGCGACCGCAGGGACGGTGCTGGACCGGGCCACCTTCGACCAGATGCGCGTCGGCACGGCCCGTTCGGAGCTGACCGGGCTACCCCGGCGGAAGCTTGACCGCCCCACCCCGATCGACCGGGCGGACTGCGAGTACTACACCGACGGCAACTTCCCCCTGGCGCAGCCGACCTGGCGGCTGTGTTTCACCGATGGCCGGCTGGTCAGCAAGGAGTGGATCGCGTAGTGAACACCGACACGACCGCAACGGTTCCGGTCCGGGTTGTCGTGGCCGACGACGAAGCGATGATCCGTGCCGGTGTCCGGGCCATCCTCACCAGCGATTCCGACATCGAGGTGGTCGGCGAGGCCGGCGACGGGCACACGGCGGTGGAGCTGGTCCGCGCGTACCGACCTCGGGTCGCGCTGCTGGACATCCGGATGCCGCGGCTGGACGGGCTGGCCGCCGCTGCCGAGATCCGCCGGGTCGTCCCGGACACCGCGACGATCATGCTGACCACGTTCGGCGAGGACGATCACGTGGCCCGAGCGCTCGGGCACGGCGCCAACGGGTTCCTGCTCAAGGCCGGTGACCCGCGTGAGTTGATCGCGGGCGTGCACGCCGTCGCCGACGGTGGCGCGTACCTGTCGCCGCAGGTGGCCCGCCGGGTGATCGAGCTGGGCGCTGGCCGGTTGGCCCGCCGGCCTGCCGCCCGGGACCGTACGGCCGGTCTGACCGAGCGGGAACGGGAGGTGCTGGCCCTGGTCGGGGCGGGGCTGTCCAACGCTGAGATCGCCCGCCGGCTGCACCTGGTCGAGGGCACCGTCAAGAGCTACCTGACCAGCATCTTCACCCGCCTCGACGTGCGCAACCGGGTGCAGGCGGCGATCCTCGGGTACGAGGCGGGGCTGGTCGACGGCTGAGCGGGGTGGTAGGCCCCCGCTCAGCCGCCGCCGTCAGGCGTCGCGACGGCGTAGCGCGGCCCGGCCCAGCAGGAGCGCGGTACCGGCCCACGCGGCGAGCAGGAGCAGCCCGACCAGGCGGGGGTACGGCTCGGTGTCGCCGGCCAGGAAGTGCGCTCCGGCCACGCCGGGGAACACGTCGGCGATCCGGTTCAGCACGTCGATGTCCGGCTCCTGGAGGGACAGCGGCACGATCATCAGGGTGGCGAGCAGGACGGTGATCGTGAGCACCGCGCCGCGCAGGGCGGCGCCGAGGCCCAGGGCGAGCACACCGACAAGCGTCAGGTAGGCCGCCACCGCCACGATGTCGCCGATCGTGCCGGCAACCGGGGAGCTGCTCCACTCGCCGAGCACCAGCCGGGCCACCAGGGCGCCGACGCCGCCTAGCACCAGACCGAGGGCGAAGGTGACCGCGCCGGCGACGGCGGCCTTGGCCAGCAGTACGCGACCACGGGACGGGGTGCACTGCAGCGTGGTCCGGATGGTGCCACCGGTGAACTCGGCGGTGATCGCCAGCAGGCCGAGCGCCAACACCACGTACTGGGTCAGCTCGACCGAGTCGATCAGCACGCTGCCGACGGTGACAATTCCCCGATCGTCGGCCGGATCGTCGTTGGTGTTGGCGACGAGCGCGTAGATCGCCACTTGCGCGGCGGTGCCGGCCATCACCACTAGCCCGGCGAGCGCCGTCCACCAGGTGGTGCGTACCGAGGACAGCTTGGTCCACTCGGCGGCCACCGCACTACGCAGGAGGGCGGGCCGGGCGGTGGGAGTGGTGTCGATGTTCATCGGACCCCTCCTTTGGTCGGTCCGCCCGCGTACTCGAGGCTGTCGGCGGTCAGCTCCATGAACGCCTGCTCCAGCGACGCGCTGTGCGGGCTCAGCTCGTGCAGTCGTACCCCCAGCTCGTGTGCCAGGTCCCCGACGCGGTCGGCGGTGGTGCCGGTCACGGTCATCTCGTTCCGGTCGGCGGCCTGCACGTCCGCCCCGGCAGCGGTGAGGCGCGCGGCGAGGGCGGCGAGCCCGTCCGGGTGCGGGCTGCGGACCCGGACCGCGACTGCGCTTCCGGCGATGACCTCGGCGATCGGCGCGTCGGCGAGCAGTCGCCCTCGACCTATCACCACAAGCTGGTCGGCGGTGAGCTGCATCTCGCTCATCAGGTGACTGGAGACGAAGACCGTCCGTCCCTGGTCGGCCAACGAGCGCATGAGCTGCCGCACCCACCGCACCCCGTCCGGGTCAAGGCCGTTCACCGGCTCGTCGAACATCAGCACCGGCGGGTCGCCGAGCAACGCGCCGGCGATACCGAGCCGCTGACCCATGCCGAGAGACAGCGTCCGACCCGGCTTGCGGGCGGCCCGCGCGTCCAACCCCACGGTGTCCAGCACCTCGTCCACCCGCCGGGTGGGGATGCCGTTGCTGCGGGCCATGGCCAGCAGGTGCGCCCGGCCGGACCGGGTCGGGTGGATGGCCCGGGCGTCGAGCAGCGCCCCCACCTCATGCAGCGGCCGACGCAACTCCCGGTACGCACGCCCACCGACCAGGGCCTGCCCGGCACTGGGGCGGTCCAGCCCGAGGATCATCCGCATGGTGGTGGACTTGCCGGCGCCGTTGGGGCCGAGGAACCCGGTGACCCGGCCGGGCGCGATGTCGACGGTAAGCGCGTCGACCGCGACGGTCGCCCCGAACCGTTTCGTCAACCCACGTAATGTGATCATGCGCTGACGCTAGGCGTGTGGCCCCTGCTGCACCGCCCCCAAACGGCATCATCCGACCTTGACTTTCGTCAGGTCCACCGCCGGTCGGTCACTGCACGTAGTCCTTCAGCAGTACCGGCCTGAGCCCGGCCCGGTTATTCGCCGTCGACACCGCGAGCAGGTCGTCCATCAGTGTCGGCCGGAAGCGCATGAGCAGCACGTCCCGGGGCCGGACCACCATCTCGGCCACAACAATGCGGTGCCCTCTGGCCGGTGGCGTGTCGTCGTCTCTTGACTGGGACGGCACCGCGCCGGCACACCGGAGCGGGATCTTGCGATCGGGACATTACGAAAGTCAGTGCACCCGCGGGCCTTTTGGGTGCGGTGCGGCTCTCGACTGGCGCCTACCGTCCCTCTGCACAACGGAAGCCTCAGGGGGCAATATGAACAGGTTCGTCAGGTCGTCAGATCGCTTCGATGTGGCACCGGTGTCGAGGCCGTCCGTACTACCCGCTTCAGCGGTGGTCAGCGGACGAGCCTTGTTGCTGGTTTGGGCGCTGTTGGCGGCGCTGCTGCCCGGCGCCCCGGTCGCGGCCCAGCCTCCGGCGCCACCGGCGCTGCATCTTCCAACGCCTACTGGCGCTTACCCGGTCGGTACCACCTGGCTGCATCTGACCGACGCCGCACGGTCCGACCCTTGGCGGCCCGAGTCGCGTCGAGAGCTGATGGTATCGCTGTGGTACCCGGCGGTGGCCGCACCGGGCGCGCGGGCACCCTACACCACTGCAGCGGTTTCCGCCCGAATCATCGCCGCCGAGGGGCTACCGCTCCCGCCGGACCTGCTCGCCACCGTACGCACCAGCGCTCGCCGCGATGTACCGGTCCGGCCGGTGGCTCGCGGTTGGCCATTGGTGGTCCTCTCACCGGGGTTCAGTCTCAGCCGGGAATCGCTGACAGGACTAGCCGAGGACCTGGCCAGCCGGGGATACGTGGTGGCTGGTGTGGATCACCCGTACGAGGCGTGGGGGGTGGAGTTCCCTGACGGCCGGGTCGCCGACTGTCTCGCCTGTGAGCTGTCGGTGCCGGACACTGCTGCCCGGCTGATCGAGGGACGGGCGGCCGATGTGGCTTTCCTCCTGGACCGACTCACCGGGCCACGTCCGGCGTGGCAAGGCGCTCGATTCATCGATCCGACGCGCATCGGTATGGTCGGGCACTCCATCGGCGGCGCCAGCGCCACCCATGCGCTTCGCGCCGATCGGCGGATCGACGCTGCCGTCAACCTGGACGGCACCCTCTTCCTGCCGATCCCAGCAGGCGCAGTGACCAAGCCGTTCCTCCTGATCGGCTCGGATCGGCCAACCGATGCGAGCTGGCTGCGTGACTGGCCTGGGCTGACCGGCTGGAAGCGGTGGCTCACTGTCACCGGCAGCGGGCATCTCTCATTCACCGACCGACCAATCCTCGGCGCTCAACTCGGCATGGACCCGGGCGTGATCCCAGCGGACCGACAGATGCTGGTCACCCGCGAGTACGTGGCGGCGTTCCTGGACCAGCATCTGCGCCACCGGCCTCGGCCCCTGCTCGCCGCACCGAACGAGGCCTATCCCGAGGTGCTCTTCTGCGACGCAGCAGCATGACCATGCATGACGGGTCACGAGCGTTCGGCCGACCCGCTATTTGCTCACAAGCTTTCCTATCGGGTTGGCGCTGGACAGCAGCGCGTTCTGAGCCTCCCGCCAGGTGGGGTCGCCCGGGATCAGCTGCGCCCGCAGGTACGCGCCGGTGAGGTGGGCCACCGCTTCGACGCGTGCCGGGTTCTCGTCGGAGGTCTCGGCGGCGTCGAACCCCGAAATTCCCCCGAGCATGTGCTCTGCGCCGTGGACGGTGAGGAGGGTCTTGGGTGCCGGTGCGAGCCGGTACGGGTCGGTGTGCCATGGCGAGCCGAGCACGGTGAGGTGTGGTGAAGGGTCGTTGTCGCCGGCCACCACGAGGGCGGGGGCGGTCATGGTGGAGAAGTCGGTGGTCAGCAGGAAGGGATAGTGCCGGGTGGCCGTGGCGCTGAGCGCCTCGCCTCCGCGGCCCGGAGCGGCGAGCAGGGCACCTGTGGTGATACGCGCGTCGCGAACGTCCACCGTGTCACCGGTGTTCGGGTCGTTGAGCCGGGCACCGAGCAGCAGGCTGGCCGTGTGCCCGCCCATGGAGTGCCCGACGACCGCCACTTTGCGGTGGTCGACCCGGCCGGCAATCGCCGGAACGGCGGCTTCCAGGACGGCGAGGGCGTCCAGGATGCGTGTCATGTCCAGTGCGCGTTCACGCCAGAACAACGGCATTTCCGGATGGTTCTTAAGGCTCGGGTGCCCTTTCAGGGTGGCCGAACTCAGGTGTGTCGGTTGCACGACGACGAAACCCCGTGCGGCGAGGTGCTGGACGAGCGGGGCGTAACCGTTGAGCGAGGACAGGTTGTTCGACGGTCCCTGCCCGTGCGACAGCAGCAGTAACGGCAGGTGGTTACCGGTGGCCGGTGCCGTCACCCGCACCTGCAGCTCGACCGGTCGCCCCGGCGCGGGCAGGACAAGGGGACTGACGGATACCACGACCGCCGAGCGGGTCGACGAGCCGTTGATCGAGATGGGCGTCATACGGGGCTGCTTTCTGTTCTTGCCGGGTCGTAGGTCAGAACATGCGCGGCGAGCCCGAGCCGTTGCGGGACGTTCGCCCGTCGCGGCGCGTCCGGCACCGGCTTGGTGGGTGGCTCCGCGGCTCAGGCGGCCGGTCGGCGGCGTAGGGACGCGTCGAGCAGGGCGGGCGGAGTGTCGTTCTTCTCCGCGGGAGCGAGGTCGACGCCGGGGGCGACGATGGCGTCGACCGCGTCGAGGACGTCAGCGGACAGGATCGTGTCCGCCGCGGCGAGCTGGGAGTCGAGGTGTTCCAGCGTGCGAGGACCGATCAAGGCGGCGGTGACGGCGGGATGGGCGGTCACGAAGCCCAGCGCGAGCTGGATCATCGTAAGACCCGCCTCATCGGCCACCTTGGCCAGCTGCTCGACCGCCTCAAGCTTGGCGCGGTTGGCCGGGACCGCGGTGTCGAAGCGCGTGGGCATCATCGTGGAGCGGCTCGTCGTCACCTCCTTGCCCTGGCGCACCGCTCCGGAGAGCCAACCGGAGGCGAGCGGGCTCCACACCAGCACGCCGAGCCCGTACTGCTCGGTCACCGGCAGGATGTGGGATTCGACGCCGCGCTGCAGGATGGAATAGGCGGGCTGTTCGGTGACGTAGCGCCCCAGATGGTGAGTGCGGGCGGCCCACTGCGCCTCGACGATGCGGTAGGCGGGGAAGGTCGAGGAGCCGAAGTAGCGGATCTTGCCCGCCCGCTGCAGGTCGGTCAGCGCGGACAGGGTCTCCTCGTCGCTGGTGGCCGGGTCCCAGCGGTGGATCTGGTAGAGGTCGACGTGGTCGACGCCGAGCCGGCGCAGGCTGTTGTCCAGCTCGGTGACCAGCCAGCGGCGCGAGCTGCCCCGGGCGTTGGGGTTGTCGCCCATCGGCAGGGCGACCTTCGTGGCCAGCACGATGTCCTCGCGGCGGCCTGCGATGGCCTTGCCGACCATCTCCTCAGACTGGCCGCCGCTGTAGGCGTCGGCGGTGTCGATGAGATTGATTCCGGCCGTGAGGGCGGCCTCGACGATCGCGGTCACCTCCTCCTGGGTGGTGCGGCCTATCCGGCCGAAGTTCATCGCCCCCAGCGCGAGGGAGCTGACTTGGACACCGGTGTGACCCAAGCTTCGATATTGCATGGCCTTCTCCCTGATCCGGATGGCCAGGCCGCAAGATTCGAGACGACCGCCAGTGGCGTTGTGGGTGGCGTCCTGAGCCTGGCATGATTAAGTGGAACGCGGCTCCAATTCAACATACGGAACATTGCTCCGCTTAACAAGGTGGGTGGGTGTGACGGGCGGCACGAACCAACAGGGCACGGCGCGGCCGCGCCGCGCTGACGCCCGCCGCAACGAGCAGGCCGTAATCGACGCCGCGGCCCGTCTCTTCGTCGCCTCCGGGATCGAGGTGCCTGTCCGCGACATCGCCGCCGCAGCGGGAGTGGGGATGGGGACCCTCTATCGCCGCTTCCCGACCCGGGCCGACCTGGTCGTCGCCGTCTACCGCCACCAGGTCGAAGCCTGCGCCGAAGCCGGTCCGGCCCTGCTCGCGCAGAGCGCCACGCCACGCGACGCATTGATCGCATGGGCGAACTTGTTTGTGGATTTCCTCGTCACCAAGCACGGACTCGCAGCAGCGCTGCAGGACCGGGATGGTTACGAAGCGCTGCACACGTCCTTCGTCGACCGCCTCGTTCCCGTCTGCCAACAGCTACTGGACGCCGCCAACTCCAGCGGGACGGGTGCCCCTCAAGTCGACGCCTACGAACTCATGCGCGGCATCGGCAACCTCTGCATCGGCGCCGGCAGCGACCCGCGCTACAACGCACGCCACCTGGTCACGCTCCTCATCTCGGGAGTGTTCGCACCACAGCAGAATTCATAGCGACGTGCACCCGGACTGCGCCGCAGCGCATGCCACCCGCGAGCACGCCGTCATGGCCAACCTGGCTGCTTGCCGTGCAGAGTGACGATCGCGAGCTGGTCAACACCTGGGTCATCGAGCGGATAGGTCTGCGCGACACCTATGCGCCCGGGGTCGGTGAGGAAGGTATCCGCGGCAGGCATCACGGACGGCTCTGTCGCCGCCGACCGCGCCGCCCTCGTCGACGCCGCGCTCTGCGCGAAGCGACAGGCATGGCAGGAGTACCGGCCGCATTGCTACCAAGGCGAAGGAGTCCGCGTGCACCATCTGTCAACGCATCCGCGTTGGGTACGAGGCCCTTTTGCTGCTACTGCTACTACAATGAGCGGTCGGATCGCGGGTTCGCTGTCACGTCAACACCGCGGATCGTTGCGATCCGCCATCCGTCAACACGCTTGGCTGCTGCTGATCGTTGACCCGCTGCCGCCGGCCGGACATCGCTGTCCGGCCGGCGGTACCTCTTGGAGGCACTTCATGACCCCGGGCGTGGCCGGATGGTGACGTAGTGCGGGGGATGGTCCTGTCGCAGTGGCGGGTACGGCTGCGCCGGGCGTTGGCCCTGCTGTCGATGATCGCCGTCGCGGTTGCGGGTTTCACGCTGCTCACCGGAGCGGCGGTGACCTCCCGTCTGGACACTGTGGGCACTGTCGCAGCCAACTACCGTCCGGTGTACGACCTTCTGGTGCGGCCCAAGGATGCGGTGCTGCCGCCGGAGCGGCAGCGCAATCTGGTCCAGTCGGGTCAACTGGCAGGAATGCGCGGCGGGATCACCGTCGGCCAGTGGCGGCAGATCCAGGCGGTGCGGGGCGTGTCGGTCGCGGCGCCGGTTGCCATGATCGGCTATGTGATGCGGACTGTACCGATCACTGTCGATCTGGCGGATCAGCTGGACCCGACCGTGGAGCGGCAGGTTCTACGGGTGCAGCCGACATGGGTGACAGACGCGGGGTTGAGCCAGATCCCGGACGGACCGGCATACCTGTACGTGACGCGTAACCGGCTGGATGTGGTGCCGAACAGCGAACTGGAAAGCGGCGGTGGGCTGCCGCCGCCGGAGGAGGTCGATGCCGACGGTCAACGGGTGAAGATCTGCCCGGCAGCGCCTTCTGTCGACGAGGGGGACTGGCTCCAACCGACGGATCTACGCGCCCGGTCGTCGTTGACCTGCATCGGCCACGCGGGATCGACGGATCGGGAGGGGAAGGCGATGCGCCCGGCCGTCACGCTGGTGTGGACGGTCCCGTTCCTGATGGCCGCGGTCGACCCGGACTCCGAGGCGGCGTTGGCGGGCCTGGACCAGGCAGTCACCAGCGGCCGTTACTTCACCTCTGCGGAAAGGCCGACGTCGCATCGCCTGGACGGAATGCTGTATCCCTACTCGAAGCTGCCAATCCTGATCGCGGACCGGCCCCAGATCGACGGGGCGCTCAGCATCGACGTGCAGCGGCTGAACCCGGGCGCGACTGAACTGGTCCGCACCGGCTCGGACGACCAGCGCCTCCGCGCGGACCTGGGAACTGAGTCCGGCTCGCCGGTCGCACAGAGGTCCATAGCGATTGACGAACCCTACCGGGACATCGTCGACCGGATGCTGCGCCCCGGACAGTTGGGCATCGAGTACGACATGGCAACGGCCAACACCATGTGGCTCCACTCGTTCTGGACCGTCGGGACACCGAGTACGGTGCAGGTCGAGGACGGCCTCAGCGCCCGACCGGCGCCGTACGATCTGAAGATCTGGGGCAAGGGCGCCGCCGACGGCGGTTCCTCGCGTCACGTTCCGATGGAGTTCGCCGACACCAGCGTCCGCGGTGGCGTCGCCATCCACCGCAACATGTCCCGCGAGTACGCCCCCCAGGCCGGGGGCATCAACATGCCTGATGCCGCGATGGGCGCGGTGGGCACCTTTGACCCGGCCAAGATCTCACTGGGCAGCGCGTTGTCGGCGGTGCCCATGGACACGTACTTCAACCCGGGCGCCGAGGGCGCCGACGAAGCGTCTCGGCAGGCGTTGGGCGGCCAGCGACTGGCCCCGAATGCGAACGTCACAGGCCTGCTGAGCCAACCACCGCTGATGCTCACCACCATGGCGGCGCTACCAGCGATCTTCGACCCCGGCGCCTATTCCACCGAGCCCGCCTACCCCGAATACCAGCTCAACACCTCCGCGCCGATAAGCGTGGTTCGGGTCCGGCTTGCCGGAGATGTAGGTGTCGACCTGATCTCCCGGGAACGGGTACGGGTCATCGCGGAGGAGATCGCGCAACGAACCGGCCTACAGGTCGACATCACGCTGGGATCCTCGCCCACCGCGATGACTGTGCACTACCCAGCCGGCAACTTCGGTCGTCCCGACCTCGCCGTGGCCGAACCATGGGTACAGAAGGGCGTCGCCGCCGTGCTCGTCCGCGCGGCCGACCGCAAGAGCGTGCTGCTGTCCGTACTGGTCCTCGCGGTGTGTGCACTGGCCGTACTCAACGCCAACACCGCCGCCATCCGCGCCAGACGTATCGAATTCGGCATCCTTACCTGCCTCGGATGGAACCGGCGCCACCTCCTCCAACTGATGTTCACCGAGATCGCCGGCATCGGTCTCGCCGCAGGTCTGGTGGGTAACGCGCTCGCGCTCGGGTTCGCATTCGCCCTCGGGCTGAACATCCCATGGAGCCACACACTGCTCGCCATCCCCGTGGCAGTGGCCCTCGCCCTGCTTGCCGGTGGCTGGCCGGCCTGGCGGGCCGCCCGTCCCGATCCGGGTGAGGTCATCCGGCCTGCGGTGCTGGGTGTCGCCGCACGTCGGCAGGCCCCGCGCCGGCTGGCGACCCTCGCGCTGGCCAACCTTGCCCGCACCCCCGGTCGAACCGCCCTCGGCGCGACAAGCCTGATGATCGGCGTCGCCGCGTTGACCATGCTGCTGGCGATCACGTTCGCTTTCCGTGGCGCGGTCTCCGGCACCCTGCTCGGCGACGCCGTCACCCTGCAAGCCCGCACCGTCGACTACATCGCCGTGGCGGTCACCATCGTGCTGGGCCTCGTGTCCGTCGCCGACGTGCTCTATCTCAACATCTCCGAACGCGCCGCCGAGTTCGCTCTGTTCGGCGCCGTCGGCTGGAGCGATGGCATGCTGAACCGCCTGGTCGTCGTCGAGGCCATCGGCATGGGCGTCATCGGCGGTACGCTCGGCGCCGCTGCCGGGCTCGGCGGGGCCGCGGCCTTCGCCGGGGGCATGACCGCCCCGATCGTCTGGTGTTCCGTGGCTGCCCTGGTATCCGGCGTCGCCGTCTCTGCCGTGTCGGTGGTGGTGCCGATCGCCATGCTTCGCCGACTGCCCACCGCCCAACTGCTTGCCGAGGGGTGAGCGGCAAAGGAGTAGCTCCGATGGAACGGACGTCAGCCGGGGCGCCGACCACGGTCGCCGCGCCGCTGGTGTGCCTCGCGGGCGTGCGGAAGACTTTCCCACTTCCCGGCGGCGCACCGCTGGTGGCGGTCAACGATGTCAGTCTCTCGATCGCCGCCGGTACCGCTGTCGCGTTGACCGGCCCGAGTGGCTCCGGCAAGTCGACGCTCCTGCACCTGATCGGTGCCATCGAGCGCAGCGACGGGGGCCGCATCGACGTTTGCGGCCAGCAGGTGACCGGCTTGTCCGGCCGGGCGTTGGCGGCGTACCGGCGACAGATCGGGTTCGTGTTCCAACGGTTCCACCTGCTGCCCACGCTCACCGCCCTGGACAACGTCATGGCGCCGCTGATTCCGTTCCGTACCGATTTCGACAAGGCCGCCCGCGCACGTGAACTGCTGGCGATGGTCGGGCTTGCCGACCGGACGGCCGCCCTGCCGTCGCGGCTCTCCGGCGGGCAGCAACAGCGGGTCGCCATCGCCCGCGCGCTCGTCAACCGACCGGCCCTGTTGCTGGCCGACGAACCCACCGGCAACCTCGACAGTCACACTGGCACCGCCATCGTGGACCTGCTGCTGAGCCTGCGCGACGAGTACGGCACCACACTCATCATGGCCACCCACGACACCGACATCGCCGCACGGTGCGACCGGGCCGTCCACATGCGAGACGGATGCCTCACCAGCCTGGACCAATGACGTCCGGCTCCTTGATCAGGAGTCACACCGCCCTGTGGTCGGATCATGCAGAGTCGCGTAGCACCAACTTCGTGGGCAGGATGACGGACGAGGGTTCGTGTCCCGCGATGAGGCCGACGAGCATCCGGGTCATTTCTCTACCCAGGGCTTGGACAGACTGGTGAACGGTGGTCAACGGCGGATCGGTTCGTTCGGCTTTGCCGAGGTCGTCGAAGCCCACGACTGCCACGTCGGCTGGCACGGACCGGCCGGCATCGATGAGGACGCGTAGGGCGCCCGCTGCCGTGTCGTCGCTGGCGGCGAAGATGGCGTCGAGGTCGGGGTGGCTGTCAAGCAGTGATTTCATCGCTGCGGCACCCCCGGCCTCGGTGAAGTCGCCTTCTGCCGTCGCGTACGGGACCAGCCCGGCCATGATCATCGCCTCGCGGTAGCCGCGGTGGCGAGCGCGGCCGACGTCGGTGGACATGGGGCCGGTAATGGTGACGATCCGGGTCCGGCCGAGGCCGATGAGGTGTTCGGTGGCGAGTCGCGCGCCGCCGAGGTTGTCGGAGTCGACGTACCACTGTGGCTCGAAATTCAGTGGCCGTCCGCCGTACACCGCGGGTAGACCGGCCCGACGCACGATGTGAGTCAGCGGATCGTCGCCGTGCAGGGCCATCAGCATGATGCCGTCGACGCCGCGCGTCTGCAGAAGGTTGGTCAGCCGGGACCGGCCCCGCACGGAACTGGCCAGGCACAGCAGCAGGTGAAGGTCGGTCTCCTCGAGCGCTGCGGACACGCCGACGATGACCTGGGCAAAGAACGGGTCGGCGAAAAGCTCGGGATCGTCATGGGAGACCGCGAGCGCGACGATCCCCGTCTGTTGGGTGGCCAGGGCACGGGCGGTGCGGTTGGGTAGATAGCCCATCTCCTTGATGGCGCGCTCCACGGCGTCGCGCGTGGCGCGGCTGACATGCGGCGCCTTGTTGATCACCCGGGACGCGGCGGAACGTGACACGCCGGCGCGTTCGGCCACCTCGTCGAGGGTCGGTTGCCGCCGGGGCCGCTGCGCTGCCATCGCGATGCCGAGTCCTTCCTGTCCGACGTCGGGCAGCCGCTACCGCCGCCGGTGCCGCCATCGCTTACCGGATCGTATCGGCCGGCATCGACGGCGTCGAGGTGGCTCACCGTCGTCATCAGACTGGAAGCGGTCCCAGTGGTTCCTGATTTCGATCTTGCCGTGGGGAGGGCCTCTCTTGACATCTGCCTGATATTTGCTGAACATCGGACGTTAACGCATGGACAGACATCGCTGGAAGCGCTTCCAGTCTCACTCAGAGGAGATCTGCACATGAAACGCTTCACCCGCCCCTGGGGAGTTGCCGCCGCTCTGGCGTTGGCGGTTCCCGCGATCCTGCTCGGGGCACCAGCTGCGCACGCGGATCCGGTCAGCCAGACCAGCGGCTTCTACGTCGACCCGAACTCGAGTCCAGCCAGGTGGGCGGCCGCAAATCCGGGCGACGGACGCGCCGCCGCCATCCGTACCGAGATCGCGCAGAAGCCGATGGCCAGATGGTTCGGCAACTGGAGCGGCGACATCGGGAGCGCGGTCGGGAGCTATGTGGGAGCCGCAGATGCTGTTGACAAGCTTCCGCTGCTGGTGGCCTACAACCTTCCCGGCCGGGACGCGTGCGGCGGCCACTCCGGTGGCGGCGCCGGCAGCGTCGCCGCCTACGACTCATGGATCGCCTCCTTCGCCTCCGCCATCGGCAGCCGTCCTGCCGTGGTGGTTCTCGAACCGGACTCCCTGGGCGACTTCAACTGCATGAGCCAGGCGCAGATCAATGACCGGGTGGGTATGCTCTCCCGCGCCGTCGGCCAGTTCCGGTCCAGGGCGGCCAACACCTGGGTCTACATCGACGCCGGCAATCCCCGCTGGGTCGACGCCCAGACGATGGCGCAGCGGCTCAACATGGCCGGCGTGCGCAACGCACGCGGCTTCGCGCTGAACGTCTCGAATTACTTCACCACCGGCGAGAACACCAACTACGGCAATCAGGTCGCCTCCGCGCTACAGAGATTCGGATACAGCAAGCCGTACGTGATCGACACCAGCCGCAACGGCAACGGCTCCAACGGTCAATGGTGCAACCCCGGCGGCCGCAGGATCGGCACACCCAGCCGGATGGGCGGCGGCGGGGAGATGCTGCTGTGGCTCAAGACGCCGGGGGAGTCCGACGGCAACTGCGGAGTCGGCGGCGGATCCAGCGCCGGGCAGTTCCTGCCCGAGGTGGCCTACAAGATGATCTACGGTTACTAGCGCAGCGCACGGAGAGCCTGGCGTCACACCCGGCCGATGCTCTCCGGGTCCTGCCGCACCAACGACGCCTCTCTGTGCCCAGACATCGGGCCAGAGAGGCGTCGGCCCTATCTGCGGCATGCGCGACTCCGATGCTCAGCCCTCGGATGTGAGGTCGGCGGTTCCCGTCAGGGTGGCGGTGACATCGAGGAGGTTCCGCAGTGCCGGTCCTTGACGGGTAGGCATCCATGCGACGACGGTTTCGGCGTGGTCGTCGGCCAGGGGCACGAACACGACCCCGGTACGTCGGATGCTGCGGGCTGAGCGGGTGAGGCGGGTGACTCCGACGCCTGCGGCGACGAGGCCGAGCAGATTCGGTACGCCGGCGGCGCGTTGGACGACCTTGGGGGTGAATCCGGCGGCGGCGAAGTCCTGGTCGTACTTGGCATGCCAGGGCGGCCACGACTCACGCGGCGTGAGCACCCATTTTTCGGTGGCGAGGTCGGACAGTCGCAGTACGTCGCGGGTGGCGAGTGGGTGGCCGGTGGGTAGCACCGCGCAGACCGGCTCGACAGCCAGCGCTCGAGTCGCCAGGTCGCTGACCAGGGGCGGGCGGGTGAACGCGGCGTCGAAACGGCCGGTACGCAGGCCGGCAACGAGTTCATCGATCGGCACGGTGTAGGTCTTCAGTTCCAGGCCGGGGAATCGCTCACGCATGGCTCGCACAACCGGCGGCAACATGTAGTTCGCAGTCGAGGTGAGAAATGCCAGGTTGAGGCGGCCCACCTCAGCGCGGTCAGCGCGCTGCACCACGACGACGGCGGTGTCGAAGCGGGCGAGGACGGCACGTGCCTCGGGCAGGAACACCTGCCCGGCGGCGGTCAGCCGGGTGCCCCGGGTATCGCGGTCGAACAGGCGCACACCGAGACCGCGTTCGAGGGCTCTGATCTGCTGCGACATCGACTGTTGAGCCAGGTTCAGGTGTTCCGCGGCGCGGCTGAAGCTGAGGTGCTCGGCCACGGCAACGAAGTAACGCAGCTGCCGCAGCTCGACGGTCACAGGCTAA
>NZ_BOOZ01000041.1 GCF_016863495.1 Micromonospora andamanensis | reverse complement strand
ACCCCAAACGGGGCGGCCCTGAATTCTTTTCCACCCACCGGAACCGCCCCGGTCCCTGGAGACACCGCAGCGTCCACTCGATGATGCCCCCAAATTGAGGCACGCTGAGATTCTGTAGCGGTGAACAGCCCCGACTTTCGGTATGTCACGGTCTCCTGGGCGGAGGATCACCTGAGATGCGGCATCCCAGGACCCGCCACAGCCTGGGACCCGCACCACAGCCTGGGACCCGCACCACGGTCAGGGCCCGCCACGGCCTCGGGGCCCGCGCCATGCCTGGGCCCTGTGAGGGTCGGGGGACGGGTCCGGCGCGGGCCTCTGGTTGTGTCTCAGGGCGTGAATGTAGCGGGAGCGGGCGCGGTAGGACCCCGGGACTAGGCGAGCCGGGCAACAGGGCAGCGCTGCGGGGGTACCTGAAGGAAGCGGCCCCGCCGGCGCGAGGCTGGCGGGGCCGTGACGGAGCCGGTGGGGCGTCAGGCGGGTTTCTTGGCGCAGATGAAGCGTGGCTCCGCGCTGTAGGTCCAGCTGAACTTCTCCCGCTTGACGACCTTCCCGTCCTTCTTGATGACCCGGAACGCGTCCTGGGTGAAGCCCTGGCTGCCGCTGGCAGGAATGCAGGTCGGCCCGGGTTCGAGGTAGACGGTCTTCGGTGAGGTGATGTTCCGCCGGGGACCGTACTCGGTCTTCACGCTGTCCCAGATCTTCGTGCTCCACATCGACACCGTCACCGAACTGCCGGTGTAGGAGGTGTCGATCAGGACGCCGTAGTCGGTGTTGTTGCGGAACTTGAAGTCGAGGTTGGGCCAGAAGATTGTCGACTCGATGACCGCCGGGTACCGGCTGAAGTAGTACGAGTGCGGCTTGTGCTCGACGTCCTCCAGGCCGGCGTAGTAGGAGGCGTTGAAGAGGGTCGTGGTGAACTGCGAGGTGCCACCGCCGACCCCCGGCACCAGCTTGCCGTCGAGAATCACCGGCGCGTCACGGTAGCCCTGCGCGTAGCCGCGTTCGCCGGTGTGACCGTTGAGCGAGAACGTCTCGCCCGGCAGGACCACTGTCCCCTTCACGTCGTTGGCGATCGTCACGATGTTCTGACTACGCGGCGACGAGAGCCCGCCAGTGAAGTTTGTGGTGAAGGAGGAGACCTTCTCCTTGATCCCCAGGTCACGGAGCTTCGCCGCGGTGAGCTTCGGCTCGACCGGCTTCAGCTCGGCGGAGATCGTACGGTCCTCGCCGCGTGGCAGGACGGTGAGCAGGTCGGCACCGAGATTGCTGGTGTCGACCTGCTTGCCGGCCCGCCCGTCGACCACCTTCGGCTTGCCACCGGAGATGGTCATCGTCGCGTCCTTGGGCGCCACCTCGACCGTGCCGAGCTTGTCTCCGAGTGCGGAGCGCAGCTTTTTGACGTCCACGCTGGGCGTGAGCTTTCCGGACTTGTCGGCCTTGAAACGGAGGCCCTTCGCGATGGCGGTCGGCGGGATGGTGACCGAACCGCGCTCGGTGGTCAGTTTGACGGGTGCCGCCACGGCCGGTTCGGCCAGCTCGGCGACCAACCTGTCGACCTCCTCGGCGGTGGTGGCCGGGTGGTTCTCCACCAACGGGACGGTCACCGGCTGCCCGCTCAACCAGCCCTGCTTGACGGCGTCGGCGGAGTGCTCCGGGTCGATGGTGAGGGCGGGCTTCGGGTAACGCACCTTCGGCTTGGTGCCGGAGAAGGTGATCGCCGGCATGGTCATCTTCCGGCCCTGGTCGCCGACGAGCTTCTTCAGCGCGGCCTCCAACTTCGGCACGTCGACCGAGACCACCGGCTCGATCTCCCGCGAGCCAACGAGGCGGTCCACGGCGTGGGCGTTTGTCGCCGCGGCGGCTGCCACTGTGGCGTCCACGTCGACGGTCAGCCCGACCTCGGCGGGATTGATCTCTGCCGTCCGCTCGCCGACGCGTACCTGGATGGGGGCCTGAAGCTCGGTCGCGCGGCGGTCCAGATGCTGCCGCAGCTCCCGCGCCGCGTCCGTCCGGCTGCGTCCGCCGAGCTCGGTGCCGAGCACGCTGGTGCCGCGGGGCACGTCACCCGCGTACGCCCAGACCGCCACCGCACCTACCGAGCCGAGCACCGCGGTAGCCACGCCGGATGCGAGCAGCAGTCGGAACCGGCGGGACCGGGGTCGGTCGCCGTCCGGCGGGGTGGGGGCCGGACGCACCGGCTCCTCGATCGGCCAACTGACCGCCGTCACCTGCACCGTCGGCCGCTCATCGGCCGGCGGTGGACGTTCTTCGCCGTACAGCGTCACAACTACCTCTTAGCGACATACCGCATGCGGAACCGGGGATCCCCACTCCGGGAGAGAACAACGGTAGCCAACCAGACCTCCGTCGGGGAGCCCGAGCCGGTCCGGATCGCCGGTTGTGCCCGTTCGGCGTGTCGCACCTCCGGAAATGTCACTCATGGTGACGGCCGGGTGCCTCGCGGGTCAGCGTCGTCGCGACCGAACACCAGCCAGGCCATCACCACGGCCGCCAGGGCGGCGGCGGTCAACGAACAGATGAGCACCCCGGTCACCGTGCGTGGTGCGAGCAACGTGGCTCCGGCCGCCAACCCGGCGGTCGCCAGCCACAGCGGGGCGGCCGGCCATCGGGCGCCGGTCGCCACCCGGTCGTTCACCAGCATGAACACCACCGCGTAGAGCGCGCCGACGGCCGCGAACATCGGAGCCGTCCCGGCCAGGTGCAGGTAGTCGGCGCCACCGACGAGCCGGAAGGCCAGCTCGCCGCCGATCGCCGAGCCGACCACCAGGACCACGCCGCAGGCCAGGATCAGCGCCAGCGCCACCAGTCGGGCACGCCTGTCGCCCTGGGCCAACCGGGGCAGCACCAGCAGCGTGACGACCTGAGGAGCCCAGAGCGCACCCTTGGTGAGCACCGCGCCGACGGCGTAAGCACCTGAGGCGTCCGTCGGTAGGAGTTGACGGGCGAGGATCAGGTCCGCGTACGAGATGGTGAGCATCGCCAGCGTCGCGCCGCACGCTGTCATCACCTGCCTCGCCCCCAGGGCGGTGCCGGTGATCGGGGCAGCGGACGTCTCGGCCGGGTCGTCGGCGGTCGGCCCGGACGTGGCCGGGTCGGCGGGCCGTAAATACCCGGCCGGGCTGGCGAGACGGGCCAGCAGTGGCAGCGCGAGCAGGCCGGTCAGGGTGGCCAGCAGCAGGCACAGCTCCGGTCCCTGGCCGAGCAGCAGCCCGACGACCAGCCCGCCGTAGCGGCCGACGGCGACCACGACCATCGCCGCGGCGAGGCGCAGGAACCGCTGGTCCCCCTGAAGCTCGCCGAGCCACCGGCCGCTGAGCACGGTGGCGAACGTGGTGGCCGCGAGCAGCAGCGTCAGCGCCAGTGGCAGCCGCAGGGCGACCGTCAGCGCTGGCGCCGCCGCGAGGGTGACCCCGGCCGTGACGGCTGCGGTCCGCAACCCGAGGCGGCCGGTGCCATGAGCGCCACTCCGGGCCCGGTGGGCGGCCACCGCGATCTGCAGACCGAAGCCGGGTACCGCCGCGATAGCGGCCAACGCGAGCACCGCCGCCAGCGCGCCCAGCTCGGCGGCGCTGAGCCGGCGCGCACCGAGCATCGGGACGACGTAGGCCAGTGCGTTCGTCAGCACGGTGGCGACGGTGACCGCAGCGCCGGCTGCGCCGAGCCGCAACCGCGCGACGTCCCTGCTCGTGGTCTGGGCCATGCCACTCCGCGTCGTGTCGGTCGTCCGCGCGGACGACCCGGCGTCTTCGGGCCGCGATCCGGTCGGGACGGCGGCCCGACCGGAAGACGGTACCGGCAGCTCGACAGTCCCGACAGCCCCGCACCGGTGGCCCCTGCCCAGCGGGCCGGGAAACGTCTAGTGTGCTGCCCCATGGCGTCGACGAAGCTGGCCCCCGCCGCGACCTCCGGACTGGCGGCGCTGCTGCCCGCCCGACTGCTGGCGGGCGCGATCCGCCGCGCGTACCCACGGGTGGAGCCGGAACTTGCCCGGCTCACCGATTTCGTTCCGGCCGGCGGCACCGCTGTCGACGTGGGCGCCTGGTACGGGCCGTGGACGGCCCGACTGCTCCGCCGGGCCGACCGGGTGGTTGCGGTGGAGCCGACCACCGCGCTGGCAGGGCAGCTCCGAGCGGCCTTCCCGCAGGTCGAGGTGGTCGAGGCGGCGGTCTCCGACCACGAGGGCAGGGCCACCCTCTACCTGCCGGAGGGTGGGGCTATCGTCGGCACCTCCTCCCTGGAGGACGCGGCCCAGGGTCCTGCGGTCTCCGTCCGAAGGATCACGCTGGACTCGCTCGGCCTGACCGACGTGCGTTTCATCAAGCTCGACATCGAGGGTCACGAGCTGCCCGCCCTGCGTGGTGCGGAGCGGACCGTCCGGCGGGACCGACCGGTGCTGCTGATCGAGGTCGAGGAGCGGATCCAGCCGGTGGAACCGCTGCTGGACCTGCTGACCGGCTGGGGCTATCGCGGGTACGTGCTGCCGGATCGGACGTGGGTGCCGTTGGCCGACTTCGACCTCGGCGGGCATCAACGTGCGGCGATCGCCCGGGTGGGTCAGGGCTTCGCGCGCCGGGTCGTGTGGCCCCGCCCCCGGTATGTCAACTCGGTGCTGTTCCGGCCCGAGTGACCGGGCTGTCCGGGCCCGGGTGACCGGCGGGCGGCGGGACGCGGCTCGCCCCGCCGCCGACCGGCTCGGGTCTACTCGGGCTTGGGCGCCGGGTTGCCGATCGCGATCTCGTTGGTGCAGAGCGACACGTCGCTGCCGGCCACCGTCAGCTCTACCGCGTCCCCGCCGCCGACGATGCGGAAGAAGCGCTGGTTGAGGCCCTTCTTGACGGGGAACTCGGCGGTGCCGGTGCCGAACCGCAGGGTGGCTGTGCCGTCCGCCGAGCTGAGGTAGCCGATGCGGGCCACCCAGTGCCAGTCGTCCCGGGGTTCGTTGAGCGGCATCCGTACCGTCTGCCCGCTGGCGATCAGGTAGCCGCAGCCTTCCTGCGGTCCCGGCTGGATCGTGCTACCGACGATCGTGGCCACCTGGATCCGGCCGAGGGAGTCCAGCACCGAGACGTGGTCGGCCTCGTCCACGTACGTGGGTCGGGTGCCGAAGGCGCGGAAGAAGCGGGACTGCAGGTTGTACGGCCAGGACAGGCTCGGTACGACGTTGTCCGGGACCGGAGCGTCGAAGAACACAGTGTCGGGCGGCGCGCTGGCCATCTCGATCCGAACGGTGTCGATGTACGACCGGCTCGACTTGACCGCCCACTCGTCGCTGTACCGGGACGTCGTCCACACCGTGCCCAGGCAGACGGCGACGAGCATCAGGGCGAGCATCACGTTCACTGCCTCCCGGTAGCGCTCGGGCAGTGGGCCGAGCAGCCCGGGGGGAGGAGGCCCGAGCGGGTCGGACGGGGCGGCGGCCGGCGGTCGCCGGTCCGGCCCGGTCGGTCGATCGTCGGCGTCGCGTGGCGGTGGGCCGGCGGTCGAGGAGTGACCGGCATCCGGAGGGCTGCTGGGGTGCGGCGCGACGACCGGATCAGCGGCGCGGACGGCACCGGCCTCGGTGTTCGGCCCGGAGTCGGCGGCCGATGCCGTCGGCGGGGTCACGTCCGGCGCGGTCGTCGACGCCGGGTCCGGCTCGGGGTCGACCGGGGCTTCGGCGTGGATGACGCCGAGCCGGGCCACCACTCGCGTGGGCCGTCCGGTCCGGACCGACTCGGCCAGCACCGGCGCGGTCGCGCCGGCCGACGATGCAACCGGGCCTTCCGGCGGCGCGGTCGGGCCGGCCTGCGGTGCTGCGGCGCTCGGTGCGGCCACGGCCTGCGGGACGCCGCTGTCCGGGGCCCGGCCGTCTCCCGGTTCCGGGAGGGCCACGGGTGTCGCTCGCGGAGGATCGACGGCGGGTGGCTCGGTCGCGCCGGGGACCCGGGAGGGCCGGGCCAGCCCGACCACGGCGACGCCGAGACAGATGGCGGCCACCACGACGACGTCACTCACGTAACGGGGAACGCCGCCGGCGACCCCACTGAAGGTCGAACCGAGCCGGGTCGCGGCAAGCATCGCGGCCACCAGGACCAGGTACGACCCGAGCAGCAGCCAGGCGCGTCCGGCGCGTCGGCGTCGGCGTACGGTCGCCACGACCAGGGCCACGAAGATCGTCCAGGCCACCCAGGTGCCGAGTTCCGGTGGTGCCGCGACCGGGGCGCCGTCGCCTGCGCCCAGCCACTGCCATGGCCCGCCCACCAGGCCCGGCACCACAGTGGACCCGAGCATCTGGGTGAGGAAGGAGAACACCTCACCGGCCGATGCCGGCGGTCGCAGGGAAGACTCCGAGTTGCCCAGGTAGGCGGCGAGGAAGCCGAGCGACAGGACGGTCAGCACCAACCAGGACGCCCACCAGCGGCGGATGGTGGTCCAGATGGTGCGGAAGAAGCCGCCTTCGGCGTAGAGGGCGGCGGTGAGCAGGAAGACGAGCGCCACGACCAGGATCGCCTTCTCGAAGAAGACGAGGCCGAGCAGTACGGAGAGGGCCAGCGTGACCAGGTGCCGTTTGCGTCGGGTCTGCACATAGCTGACCTGCGCGCCCACCGCGAGCACCATGGCGATCTGCATCGGCAGCATGTTGACCCCGACCGCCCACCAGGAGGTGGCCTCCAGGGTCAGCGGGCTGAACATCAGCGCGCCGAGCGGCAGGAGCAGCAGCCAGGACGGTTGCAGCAGTCGACGCAGCAGCCGGAAGAAGGTGATGCCGAGGATCGCCTGCCCGATCGCCATCAGCAGCACGTACGGCCAGTAGGCCATGCCGATGTGTTCGGTGATCAGCCAGGTGAGCAACCGACCACCGGGCATGAGGTGGTTGTTGTAGAGGGCGAGCAGGTGTTCGACGGTCAGGTTCGACTCCGCCGCCTGCGTGATCATCACGTAGTCGTCGGCCGCCAGGAAGCCGCCGGAGGCCACCTGGGCACGCCACAGCACGCTGAGCGCGACGATGGCGAGCGCCGCCGTCCGGATCCGGTCCCCGCCCAGCCCACCGCCGACGCGATCCGGTGCGGCCGTGCGGTCCGTGTCTGTCGACGAACCCTGATCAACCTGAACCGAACGCACCGGGTCCGACCCCGCGGCCCGGTCGACCGTAAGGGGAGGTTGAGAAGGGTTCGATGCCATGGCGGGAAGACTGCCACACCAGCCGTCGGCCATCCCATCAGGTCAACGGATGGTTCGGTGGTGACAGGGTCGGGCCGCTGCCGGCCGCGTACAGTGGCCGCCACCAGCGCGGTCGGTCGCCGCGCACCGGCAGTGGTGAGGTCGACGGATGCGGGAACGGCTGGTGCCGCACGCGGTGGCTGCCGCCGTGACGGCGGTGGTGCTCGCGCCGCTGGCCCTTCCCGGGTACGTGCTGCGCTACGACATGGTCTTCGTGCCCAGGTCGACGTTGAGCTGGGAGATGATCGCCCCGGCCACGGCCCTGCCCCGGGCCGTTCCGCAGGACGCCGTGGTGGCGCTGGCCAACCAGTTGCTCCCCGGATGGCTGCTGCAACGGCTGGTACTTGTGGCGATCCTCTACCTGGCCGCGCTGGGTGCCGCGCGGCTGGTGCCGACCGGGCGGGTGGGGGTGCGGGTGGTGGCCGCGCTCGGGTACGCGTGGACGCCGTACCTGGCCGAGCGGTTGCTGATCGGGCAGTGGGGGCTGCTTGTCGCGTACGCCGCGTTGCCCTGGCTGGTGCGCGCCGCGATCGGGGTGCGTGGCGCGGAGCGGGGTGCGCTGCGCCGGCTGTTGCTGGCGGCGGCGGCGTCCGCGATCACCCCGACCGGCGGGTTGCTCGCCCTGGTGGTCGTCACCGTGCTGCTGGTCGGCCGGTACCCGGGGGCGGCCCGGGCGGCGCTGACCGGGGTGGGTACGGTCGTGCTGTTGAACGCGCCGTGGCTGGTGGCCGGGTTCGTCAGCGCCGGGACCGGCCGGTCCGACCCGGCCGGTGTGACGGTCTTCGCCGCCCGAGCGGAGAACTGGGCGGGTCCGCTGGTGGCGCTCGCCGGCACCGGCGGTATCTGGAACGGGCAGGCCACCCCGGCCTCCCGGAGCGGATGGCTGATACCACTGGCGACGCTGCTGGTGCTGGCGGTCGCCGGGTGCGGCGTGCCGGTGCTGTGGCGCCGCTGGTCGGCACCGGTCGCCGGTCGGCTCGGCCTGCTGGCGGTCGCCTCGTGGCTTGGTGCCGCACTCGGGGTGCTGCCCGGTGGGGCGAGCCTGCTGGGCTGGTTGGTCGCCGCGGTGCCCGGTGCCGGGCTGCTCCGCGACGGGCAGAAGCTGCTGGTGCCGTACGTGCTGCTGGTGGTGATCGCCGGGGCGGTCGGCGCGGAGCGACTGGCCGCACACCTGGCGGCCCGGTTCGACCTGGCCACCGGGCGGGTGCTGCTGGCCGGGGCGGCGTTGCTGCCGCTGGCGGTGATGCCCGACCTCGCCGTCGGCGGGGTGGGACGACTACGGCCGGTGGCGTGGCCGGCGGACTGGGCGACTGTGGCGCGGCTGGTCGACGAGCGGCCCGGCGAGGTGGTGTCGCTGCCGTTCCAGGAGTACCAGAGTTACGCGTGGAACGGTGGCCGGGTCGTGATCGACCCGGCGCCTCGTTACCTCGGCGTCCCGGTCCTGATCGACGACACGCTGCGGGTCGACGGCACCGCTGTCGCCGGGGAGGACCCCCGCGCGGCCCGGCTGCGTGAGCTGCTCGCGGCCGGCGAGCCGGTGGCGGCGGCCGGGCCCCGCTGGGTGCTGGTGCAGCGCGCCGCCGGCCCGTCGCCGGATCCGGCGACGCTGGCCGGACTGCGCCCGGTGTACGCCGGTGACGAGCTGTCGTTGTACGAGAATCCGGCCTGGCGTGCGGCTCCCGAGCCGAGCCGTCCCGGTCCGGTGGGTCTGGCCCATCTGTTGGCCGGAACGGTGGTGCTGGTTCTCGGTTTTTCGGGCACTGCGCGATGGTGCTACCGCGTGGTAGCGTCCCGGCACGCGAGTCCCGCGGAAGGAGAAGGTGGATGAGGAACCTGCCCGCGTTCGTCGCCGTCGGGGTACTCGGTGTCGTGCTCGGCATGCTCGGCAGCGTCGGTCTGGCGAACGTGCTCAGCCCGTCCGCCAAGGAGGCCGCCAACTCCAAGGTGAGTGAGCAGACCGAGGCCCCGCTGTACGGCACGCGCTGACCTCGAACAGCGGAAAGGCGCCCGCAGCACGCGGGCGCCTTTCGTCGTGTCCAGAACCGACAGCATCAGCGCCGACGACCAGCCGGCGGGATCCGTCGGTCAGCGGGCGGTCGCCGCGGTGACCAGCTGGGCGAACCGGGCACCTGTCGCCGTCCAGGTGTAGCGCGCCGCATGGGCCAGCGCCGCCTCGCCCATCGCCTTGCGCCGGACATCGTCGGCGAGCAGTTCCCGGACGACCGCCGTGAACTCCTGCTCGTCGTCGACGAGCAGGCCGGTCTCCGTGTCGACCATCGCCTCGGCGACCCCACCCGCGTACCTGAAGGCCACGGTCGGGGTGCTGCGGGCGGCGGCCTCCACGATGGTCAGACCCCAGCCCTCCTTGAGTGACGGGGTGAGGGCGAGCCAGGCGGAGCTGAGCAGGGCGTGCTTCTCCTCCTCGCTGACGAAGCCGGTGAACCGCACCCGGTCGGTGATCCCGAGGGCGGCGCAGCGTTCACGCAGCGGCTCCTCCCACCAGCCCTGGCCGGCGACCACCAGCTCCAGGTCGGGCAGTTCGTCGGCCAGTTCGGCGACGGTACGCAGGGCGATCTCGACCCGTTTGTGGGGAACCAGGCGCCCCAGCACCAGCAGCGACGGGTTGTCGGTACGGGGCAGTGCCGGGCCGGTCACCGGCGGGGTGCCGTTGGGCACCACGTCGATCCGCTCGGCGTCGACGCCGAGGGTCGCCAGTTCGGCGCGACTGGCCTCGGAGACGGTGACGTAGCGGCACCGCCGGTAGAGCCGCACCGCGAGCCAGGACTCGATCCACCAGCCCAGCCGGCACATCCAGGGCCCGAACACCACAGGCCACTGCTCCCGGTGTACGTGGTGTACCAGCGCGATGACCGGCCGCCCGGCGTAGAGCGGAGCGAAGAACGGCACCCCGTTGCAGACGTCGATGATCAGGTCCGGCCGGCCGAGACCTCGCCGGCTGAGCGCGCCGAACCCGAACCGACCGGCGAGGCAGATCAGCGCCGCCCGGAGGTACACGGTCATCCGGGAGCCGCGACGCAGCACGCGTACGCCGGACTCGGTGGTCCCGGCCGGCCCGGCGTTGCCATGGGCGGCACAGAGCAGAGTCACCTGGTGACCGAAGGTGACCAGTTCGGCGGCGATCCGCTCGATGTAGACCTCGGAGCCGCCACCCTCGGGGTTTGTGGTGTCTCGCCAGTTGAGGAACAGGACGTGGCGGGAGGAGGTGCCGGAGTTGTCCACGCTGCTCCTACCGGTGAGTAAGTGAGCACGATCGCGCCACCCTAGGGCGGTGCGGCCCGGCTGCGCAATGGGCAGATCCGGCGGCGACGATCCGGTAACGGGTCGTCGACGGGGGGTTTGCCGACGGGCGGAAACCTTGGCAGGGTGTGCAGCGCAACCGCGTGCGATGCCCGGTGTCTGCTTACCGATCTCGTCGCGGCAGGTGTTGTGACCTGCGGTGGGAGATCGCCCGCAGGCGTGACGAGGAGGTGAGGCGGCGGTGGTTGCCGACCGTCCCGCGCCGACGCGCGCCCTCGCCCGCCGCTCACCGGTGGTGCTGCTCAGTGCCGCCCTGGTGCTGCTGCTGGCCGGCTGGGCGGCGGTCGCGTACATCCGGGCCGACCGGGGCACCCCGACCTGCGTCGAACAGGTCCGCCTCCGAGTGGTGGCCGCTCCGGTGATCGCACCGGCGCTGGACCGGGTGGCCCGAGCCAACGCCGGAAGCCAGCCGTGCGTCTCCGTCGAGGTGCAGGCCCGACCGTCTGCGGCGGTCGCCCGGGAACTCGCCGACGGCGTCGACGTCGGGGACGCGTGGCTGCCGGAGTCGACGTTCTGGCTGCGCCGGGCCCGCGCCGCCGGCGCGTTCGAGGTGCCCGGCCAGGGCACGTCGGTGGCGAGCACCCCTGTGGTGCTGGCCGTCAACGAGCGCGTCGCGCGTCGATCCGGTTGGCCGGACAAGCCGCTGAACTGGGCTTCGCTCCTGGGTGCCCGCGCGAGAACCGTCCAGGTCGGGCTGCCCGACCCGGCGGCCGACCCGGCCGGGGTCGGTGCCCTGCTCGGCGCCCGGGCACTTGCCGACGACAACCGGGACTCGGCGGCGACAGTGGCGGCCACGTTGCGTCGGCTCGCCGAGCGGACCTTCAGCCCGGCCGAGGAAGCCAGCTCGTTGACCCCGAACCGGGACCTGCCGGGCCGGGCAAGTGTCGTCGCGGCCAGTGAACAGGCGGTGCTGGAACACAACGCGTTGGCGGCCACCGGAAAGCTGGTCGCCGCGTACCCGGAGGTCGACGTGCCCTGGCTCGACCTGCCGTACGTGGTGCTACCCGGCGCGCAGGGCCGGGCCCGTGACGCCGGTGGTGCCTTCCTCGACAAGTTGCTGACCGGCGAGGCCCGGGAGGTGTTCGCCGGCTACGGGTTCCGGACCTCGGCCGGTTTCCCGCCGGCCATGCCGGCTGACGATCGACTGCGGGCCGAGGAACGCCAGCCGGTGCCACTGCCCGCCGAGGAGAGGGTCAGCGACGTGTTGACCGGGTGGAGCGGCGTGCAGCGCAGCGCCCGGATCCTCACCCTGCTGGACATCTCCGGCTCGATGGCCGCGCCGGTGCCGGCCGGTGGCACCCGACTCGACGCCACGGTGCGGGCCGCCCGGGAGGGCGCGGCGCTGCTGCTGGACAACAGCGAACTCGGCATCTGGGTCTTCTCCACGAAGGTCGACGGTGACCGGGACCACCGCGAGATCCTGCCGGTGCGCCCGCTGGGCAGCCAGCGCAAACAGCTGACCGAGGCCCTGGCTGAGGTCCGGGTCAAGCCGCAGGGCGGCACCGGGCTGTACGACAGCACGCTTGCCGCGTACCGCGACGCGCGCCGCAACTGGACCCCGGGCCGGATCAACCTGGTGCTCGTGATGACCGACGGGCGCAACGAGGACGAGGACACCGTCGGGCGGGCCGACTTCCTGGCCGAACTCAAGCGGTTGCAGGAACCACGCCGCCCCTTGCCGATCATCTTCATCGGTCTCGGCGCGGACATCGACCCGGAGGAGCTGAAGGCCATCACGAAGGTCACCGGCGGGCGGGTATTCGTCACCGAGCAGCCGGGCGGGATGCGGCGCATCTTCTTCTCGGCGCTCGCCGACCTGAGCTGCCTGCCGCCGGAGTGTCGTCGATGAGAGGGCTGCCGGCGCGGCTGCGCCGCTCACCCGGCACCGTGCTGTCCCTGCTGCTGCTCACCGCGATCGCCTTCGGCCAGCGGCCCGGCCAGGTCACCTTCGACACCAAACTCGACCTGGCCGCGAACCCGATCCATTTCATGGCCCGGGCGCTGCACCTGTGGAACCCGGAAGCCACCTCGGGCGAGTTGCAGAACCAGGCGTACGGCTACCTGTTCCCGATGGGGCCGTTCTTCGCCGCCGGGCAGTGGCTGGCGGTACCGCCGTGGATCACGCAGCGGCTCTGGACAGCACTGCTGCTGGCCGCGGCCTTCTACGGGCTGCTGCGGCTGGCCCGGGCGCTGGACATCGGCACCGAACCGACGCGGTACGCGGCGGCGCTCGGCTACGCGCTGGCCCCGCGCATCCTCACCGAGGTCGGCGCGCTCTCCTCGGAGACGCTTGCCGCCTCGATGCTGCCCTGGGTGCTGTTGCCGCTGGTGACCGTACGCCGGATCGGTTCCCCACGCCGAGCCGCCGCGCTCTCCGCCCTGGCCGTGCTCGGCATGGGCGGGATCAACGCGGCGGTGGTGCTGATGGCGCTGCTGCTGCCCGGCGTCTGGATGCTCACCCGACGGTGGGACGCGCAGCACCTGCGCCTGGTCGGCTGGTGGTGTGTCTGCGTCATCGGGGTCTGCCTGTGGTGGATCGTGCCGCTGCTGCTGCTCGGCCAGTACAGCCTGCCCTTCCTCGACTACATCGAGTCGTCCACCACGACCACCGCAGTGGCCTCCCTGTTCCAGGCGGTACGCGGCACCAACCAGTGGGTCGCGTACATCGTGCAGGGCGAACCGTGGTGGCCGGCGGGCTGGCTGCTGATCGACCACCCGGTGCTGATGGCGCTCACCGCGGTGGTGGCGTTGATCGGGCTGGCCGGGCTGGCCGGCAACCTGCTGCCCCAGCGGCGTTTCCTGGTGGCCGGGTTCCTCACCGGGCTGACCCTGCTCACCATCGGCTACGTCGGAGCTGTGGACAGCCCGGTCTCCGGGCTGGTCCGCGATCTGCTGGACGGGCCGTTGGCGCCGTTCCGCAACGTGCACAAGCTCGATCCGGTGCTGCGGCTGCCGCTGATGCTCGGCTTCGCGCACGGCGTCGACGCGGTGGCCACCCGGATGCACAACGCCGTGGCCCGCCGCCGGCCCGGGATCCGGCTGCGTCCGCTGGTCTTCGTACCGGTGCTGCTGCTCGTGCTGGGGGCTGCCGCACCGGCCTGGCTGGGCCTGCTCCGTCCCGGCCCGGGTTGGTCCGACCTGCCGTCGCACTGGCGATCGGCGGCGACCTGGCTGGCCGACCGTGACGCGCTGGCCCGCACCCTGGTGGTGCCCGGCTCCGGCTTCGGGCAGTACGACTGGGGACGCACAGTCGACGAGCCGTTGCAGGCGCTAGCCGGAGCGCCGTGGGCGGTCCGCCACCAGGTGCCGCTCGGTTCGGCGGGCAACACCCGGATGATGGACACCGTCGAAGAGGTGCTGGCCAGCGGCCGGGGCTCGGCCGGCCTTGCCGACCTGCTCGCCCGCTCCGGTTTCCGGAACCTGCTCCTGCGTAACGACATCGACCGGACCCAGGTGGACGCGCCGCCGGTGGCGGTGCTGCGCCGGGCACTTGCCGACTCGCCAGGCATCGCGCGGGTGGCCACCTTCGGCACCACCGAGGCGCTGTCCCGGACCCTCGGCAGCCCGGTGGACGACGGCGCGGGTTCCCCGCCGGCAATCGAGGTGTACGAGGTGCAGCGGCCGGTGCCGGCCGCTTCGGCGGTGCTGACCGCCGACGTGCCAACGGTCAGCGGTGGTCCGGAGTCGCTGCTTCCCCTGCTGGAACAGGGGGTTGTGGAACGGGACCGGCCGGTGGTGCTCACCGGGGATCGGGACGACTCCCCGGCCGATGTCGTCGGCGATCGGTGGATCGTCACGGACGGTCTGCGTCGCCGGGAGCGCGACATCGGTCGGGTGCGGGACAACCTCTCCCAGACGTTGACCGCGAACGAGGCGGGACGGCAGGGCCGCGTCGCCCTCGACGTGCTGCCCTTCGCCGGGGAACAGCACCAGACGACCGCGACCTACCAGGGTATCCGTGCGGTGACGGCGTCCTCGGCCGTGAGCTTCGTGGACAGTCTCGGCCCGGCCGACCCCTCGCACCTGCCGTTCGCCGCCGTCGACGGGGAGTACGGCACCGCCTGGCGCTCGGCGCCCCTGGCCGGACCGGTCGGGCAGTGGCTCCAGGTGGATCTGGACACCCCACGCCAGGTGGACAGCGTACGACTCGCGTTCGTCAGCGATCTGGCGGTGGGCTGGCCGGTGGCCCGGTTCCGACTCACCACCGATCGGGGTTCGGTGGACCACGACGTGGCCGCCACGCTCGGCGGGCACTCGTACTACACGTTGCCGGGCCCCACCAGCCGGATCCGGGTGACTGTGCTGGCGGTGGCCGGCGGTCGTCTCGACGGTGGGGTCGGCATCCACGATCTGTCCATCCCGGACAGTGAGCCGCGGCGCGCGCTGCGGGCCCCGACGGATCTGCCGGACGGGCTGTCGACGCCTGTCAGTTGGGCGTTCAGCCGTGGACCGGCGGACCGGCCAGCGTGCTACCCGGCCCAGCGGACAGGCACCGACCCGCTGCCCGGTGGCGGCTCCGGCGGGGCGTCCGGCCGGCCGGAGGGCACGGTGATCAGGTGCGACCGTTTCCTGGCCCGGGTCGGTGAGGAACCGCTGGGCCTGGACCGGCTGTTCCGCAATCCGGCCGCCGGCACGTACCGGATGGAGCTGTCGGCGCTGCCGCGTCCGGGCGGTGAGCTGACGTTCTCCGGTACGAAGGTGAGGGCGACGTCGTCGTCGCGGCTGAGCGGTGACCCGGCCGTGGCCGCGTACGCGGCGATCGACGGTGATCCGGACACGGCCTGGTTGGCCGGTACCGAGGATCTGCGGCCCACCCTCAAGCTGCGCTGGTCCGGCGAGCGTCGCATCGACAGGTTGCGCCTGCGGGGCAGCCAGTTGCCGATCGGCTCGCTCCCCCGGCAGGTGGAGATCCACACACCGGATCGCGAGGTACGGGTGCCGGTCGAGGCCGACGGGACCGTCCGCTTCCCGGCGCTGCGCACCGACCGGATCGAGATCGTGGTGCGGGAGACCGAGCACCGGTTGGCCGATCTGCGGGGCAACGGCTGGCCCGCCACGGCGGGCATCGCGGAGGTGGAGATCCCGGCGCTGGCGAGCCTGCTGAAGCCGATCGACACCGACACCCGGGTGGTGGAACGCTGCGGTGACGGGCCGGCAGTCGAACTCGACGGTTTCCGGTACGACACCTCGGTCACCGCCAGCCTCGCGGACGTGCTGGCCGGGCGACCGGTGCCGGTCCGGGTCTGTGGCGAGGACGGTGCGGTGCTGGACCTGCCGGCGGGCGGGCACCGGCTGGCCACCTCGCCGTCGGAGGGTTTCGTCGTACAGGACGCGACCCTGCGGCCGGACGGCGATGCGAACCTGGCACCCCGGCATCGGGAGGTGACGGTGCTCGACTGGGCGGCTACCGACCGGACGGTGCGGGTCGCCGCAGGTGAGCAGGCGTTGCTCGTGGTGCCGGAGAATGCCAACGCCGGCTGGACGGCCACTCTCGACGGAGCGGCGCTCACCCGTTCCCGGGTGGACGGATGGCAGCAAGCGTGGGTGCTGCCGGCCGGCTCCGGCGGTGAGGTCCGGCTCGTCTTCGCCCCGGACCGGGCGTACCGGGGCGGGCTGGCGGCCGGCGCGGTGGCCGTGGTCGGCGTGCTGATCCTGGCGGTCTGGCCGGTGCGCCGCCGGACGACGACCGGGGACGAAGCGGACGCCATCGCGGCGGAGGCCCCGGCCTGGGCGATCGGTGCGCTGCTTGTGGTCCTGCTCGCCGCGTTGGGCGGGGTGCTCCCGGTGGCCATCGTGCTGGCCGCGATGCTGCTGCGGCAGCTGGCGGTGCGGGCCCTGCCGGTGGTGGTGCTCGGCGGGCTGACAGTGGCCACCGTGACCGCCGTGGCCGGTCGGTTGCAGGGCCACGGACAGGACTGGGCGTACCGGTCGTGGGTGCAGGCGGCGATGCTGGTCGCGATCGGCGCGGTGGTCGCCGCGGTTGTTCCGGTCCCCGGTGTACGCCCCGGGGAGATCATCGCGCATGATGTGACGCCGGGCACGTCCGGTGAGCCGCCGGACGCGGCTGCGGGCAGGGACGAGGACGGGGCGGTGACGCGGTGACGGCAGCGGACGACCGTACGCGGCGGGCGGAGCGACGCCGCTTCGCCTCGCTGACCCGGTCGGTGGCCCTGTTCCGGGCGTTCCTGGTGGAGCAGACCGACCCCGACCACTTCTACGGACTGCTGGCCACCGACTCGGTACGTCAGGTCTCCGGCTACATCGGGCTGGCCGGCCGTACGGTGCTCGACGTGGGCGGCGGCCCCGGGTACTTCGCGACCGCCTTCCGAGCGGCCGGCGCCCGCTACATCGGGCTGGATCCGGACGTCGGGGACTTCTCCGCGGCCGGTGAGTCGGTGTCGGGCATGCTGCGGGGCAGCGGCACGGCACTACCGGTCCGCAGCGGCAGCGTGGACGTGGCGTTCTCGTCGAACGTCGTCGAACACGTCGCCGAGCCACCCCTGATGCTCGACGAGATGGTGCGGGTGACCCGGCCCGGCGGGCTGATCTTCGTCTCGTACACCCCGTGGCTGTCGCCCTGGGGTGGCCACGAGACGGCGCCCTGGCACTACCTCGGCGGCAACCGGGCCCGCCGTCGCTACGAACGACGGACGGGACGGCCGCCGAAGAACCGCTACCGGGAGACGCTCTTCCCGGTCTCGATCTCCGACACGCTGCGCTGGGCTCGGGGCAACCGGGACGTCGAGGTGCTTGACGCGTTGCCGCGCTATCACCCGTGGTGGGCCCGCTGGGTGATCCGGGTGCCGGGCATCCGGGAGGTGGCGGCGTGGAACTTCGTGCTCGTACTGCGTCGGGCCGGGGAGCGGCAGCCCGGTGCGGTGGAGAAATCAGAGCTGACCGGGGGTCGCGTGGCTATGTGACTAGGTAGTAACCTCGCGGCCATCTCACTTATTGAAATCGACGATATTGAGCTCCTCAGGGAGGAAACATGAAGCACCGCGCCGTGGGTGCCGTGCTGTTCGGCGGCGGCGTACTGCTCCTGGCGCTGGCCGCCGGGCTGGTGTTCGTCGTCAAGCCCGCGATGACCAAGCTGCCCTACGACCTGGAGCCGGCGACATCGGTGGCCGAGGCGAAGGGCGCGACGTTCCTACAGATCACCAACGGCGCGGTCGACATCGTTACGCAGACGGACCTGAGGTCGACCATCCAGGTCACCCCGGAGCGCGCCAAGACCGCGGCGCTCAGCGGCGACCTCGCCGGAGACGCGGTGGTCTGGCGGGTCGGCCAGACCGTCGAGCGGACCGACACCAAGGCGCTGGTCAGCGCGTACGGCGCCGAGTTGGCGCTGGACCGGGTCTCCGCGGCGGCCGTCGAGTGGAACGAGCAGTTCCTCGACGAGAGCGGTACGCCGGAGAAGATCTCGTTCGCCGGCCAGGTCTACAAGTTCCCGTTCAACTCGGCGCAGGGCAACTACGAGGTCTTCGACAGGGATCTGCGGCAGACCCGGATGGCTGAGTTCCAGGGCACCGAGGACATCAACGGCATCGAGGCGTACCGCTACGAGCAGGTCATCACCGACGAGAAGCTGCCGCTGGCCACCGACCGGGTCGCGCTGCTGCTCGGTGCGCTCGCTCCGGGCTCGACGTCCGGCGACGTCGTCTACAGCAACACCCGTACGGTCTGGGTGGACCCGGTCACCGGCTCCTACCTCAAGGTCCGGGAGCAGCAGAAGAAGGTGCTCGTGCCGAACACGGGCGCGCCGGTGACGCTGCTGGACGCCGACTTCTCCTACAACGAGGAGACCGTGGCGTCCTCCGTGGAGCGGGCCGAGGAGAGCCGGGGCCAGCTCACCATCCTCGGTGTGTTCGCGCCGCTCGGCATCGCCGTGCTGGGCCTGGTGCTGATCCTCGTCGGGCTGCTGGTCTCGCGTAGCCGCACCCCGCGTACCGAGCCCCGGCACGCCGCCGCCGCGGACCCGGCACCGACCCGGGTCGACCAGCCGCCGGTGCGGGACGACGCGCGGGAGGGCGGACCGTTGACCGACGAGATCCCGCCCGCCACGACCAACTGGAAGTCCGAGGAGTCCACCGTGCCGAGCCAGCGGTCGGCGCAGGGCGAGTCGGAGAAGCAGTAACACCGGAACTGACGTCGCGGGGCGGGCCTGTCAAGGCCCGCCCCGCGGTGTCAGAGTCGGGCCAGGGCCCGGCGGAGCGGGTCGAGGCCGAGCGCACCCAGGTCGAGCGCCTGGCGGTGGAACTCCCGCAGGTCGAAGTCCGCGCCCTTGCGGGCCTTCGCGTCCTCCCGCGCCTGTAGCCAGATCCGCTCGCCCACCTTGTACGACGGCGCCTGCCCCGGCCAGCCCAGGTAGCGGTTGAGTTCGAAGCGCAGCATCTCGTCAGGTACCCGGCAGTGCGCCCGCAGGAACTCCCAGCCCAGTTCCGGGGTCCACCGCTCACCCGGGTGGAAGTCGAACGGGTTGTCCTTGGGAATCTCCAGCTCCAGATGCATGCCGATGTCCACGATCACGCGGGCCGCCCGCAGCGCCTGGCCGTCGAGCATCCCGAGTCGGTTGCCCGGGTCGTCCAGATAACCCAGTTCCTCCATCAGCCGCTCGGCGTACAACGCCCAACCCTCGCCGTGCCCGGACACCCAGCAGAGCAGCCGCTGCCAGCGGTTGAGCAACTCGGCCCGGACGGCGGTCTGGCCGATCTGGAGGTGATGCCCGGGGACCCCCTCGTGGTAGACGGTGGTCACCTCGCGCCAGGTGGAGAAGTCGGTGAGACCCTGCGGCACCGCCCACCACATCCGACCGGGCCGGGCGAAGTCCTCACTCGGGCCGGTGTAGTAGATGGAGCCGTCGCTTGTCGGCGCGATCATGCACTCGATGCGCCGGACCTGCTCGGGGATGTCGAAGTGGGTGCCGTTGAGGTCGCTTATCGCCTGATCGGCGAGCTCCTGCATCCAGTCGCGGAACGCGTCCCGACCTCGGATGGTGCGGGCCGGGTCGGCGTCCAACGCCGTCACGGCCTCGTCGATGGTGGCGCTCGGACCGGCGATCTGCGCGGCCACCGTCCGCATGTCGGCCTCCAGCCGGGCCAGCTCCGTGAAGCCCCAGGCGTACGTCTCGTCGAGGTCGATCCGGGCCCCGAGGAAGTACTGGGAGGCCAGCTCGTAGCGCTCCCGCCCGGCGGCCTGCTTCTCCCGCCCGTGCGGGGCGAGTTCGGTACGCAGGAACTGCCCGAACTCGGCGGTGGCCGCAGTGGCCGACGCCGCACCGCGACGCAGTTCGGAGCCGAGGGAGCCATCCTCGCCCAGCCGCTCGACGAGCCCGTGGAAGACGTTGTCACCGTCCGGATCGACCCAGGTGTCGCACTGCTTGGCCACCTCGATCAGCTGTGCGCGTGAGCTGATCCGTCCGGCCGCAGCCGCCTCCCGCAACGTGGTCTTGTAGTCCTCCAACGCACTCGCGAAGAGGTTCAGCCGGGCGGCCAGGTTGGCCCGGGCCTGCTCCCCCTCGGTGGGCATCAGGTCGAAGACCATCCGGATCTCGTGCAGCCCGCTGGTGATGACGCTTACCTCACTGGCCGTCTCGCCGGCGTCGTACCTGTCCAGTTCGAGGCCCAGGCGTTCCTGCATCGCCTCCCGCGCGGTGCGTTCGGCCTCCGTCGCCGGGTCGATGGTGTCCAGCTCGGCAAGGGTGCGTCGGGTCAGGTCAGCGCGTGCGGCGTACCCGTCGGGGGACAGGTCGTCGAACTTGTCGTCGTGGCCGGCGATGCCAACGTAGGTGGCACCGGTCGGGCTCAGTACGGCCCAGTCGGCGACGTAGCGGTTCGCGAGATCGTCGATTCTTCCCACGCTGCGCACCCTACGCGAGGCGGACGCCCGGATGGTGCCGCCGAACCGGTCAGGGCAGCAGGTCGGCCGGGTCGAAGTCGATCGGGAACGGCTCGTCGGCGCGGAGCCGGTCACCGCTCACCGCCTTGGCGAGCGTGTCGTACCTGCCGAGCTTGCCGAGGGTGAACAGCTCCACCGCGGCGTGCCGCAGCCGGCGCGAGATCTCCACCCGCATGAAGTAGGGCACCCCTCCCTCCGCGCAGCGCCTCGGCTTGTCGACGAAGTCCTGCCGGCGGCTGCCGGGGGAGACGAACTCCACGGCCATGGTGCAGAGGTGGGCGGGGATCCAGCGATCCTCCTCGTCCGTCTTCGGCAACGCGTGCAGCACTGTGATGTCCGGCTGGATCCACCGCTGCGCGGAGAAGGTCAGGTTCACCTGACCGAAGACGTAGAAGCCGTGAGCTCTGGCGGCGGCTTTCAGTAGATGGGCGAGTTCGATCTCGCCGTAGCTGTTCGTGCCGACCTCAGCGGGCGTCATGACCAACCTTCCGTCGATGCACTCGTACCGCGCATCGGGTAGCTCAGGCAACGGGAGGTAGCGGTCGGCGAACTGGGTCGTCCACATGCCGTCGAGATCGACGAGCGGGTCGAAGCGGATCGGCATCGCCATGGTGTTACACCTCCTCGGTCGGTCAACGCCCTACAAATGTATGTGGTTTCTGTGGCGCGCGACACGACGGCCGAAAACCGCAGGACAATGTCGGACCCCGGGGGCAGAGTGTCAGGGGTGACAGGCGACTTCACCCCTGACCGACCGGCGCTGCGGAGCTGGCTGCCCGGCTTCATCGCCCTCGCCGCGATCTGGGGCTCCAGCTTTCTCTTCATCAAGGTCGGGGTGGCCGAGCTGCACCCGCTGCACCTCACCCTCTACCGGGTCGGCTCCGGCGCGCTGACCCTGCTTGTGGTCCTCACCGTGCTGCGGGACCGGTTGCCCCGCGATCCGCGGGTCTGGGGTCACCTGACGGTGATCGCCGCTTTCGGGGTGGCGCTGCCGTTCACCCTGTTCGGTTACGGCGAGCAGCGGGTCGAGTCGATGCTCGCGGGCATCTGGAACGCGACCACTCCGCTTGTCGTGCTACCGCTGGCGGTGCTTGTGTTCCGCACCGAGCGGCTGACCGCACGCGGTGCCGTCGGGTTGGCGCTCGGCTTCGCCGGGGTGATGGTGGTGCTCGGCGTGTGGCAGGGCATCGGCGGTGCACACTTCGTCGGCCAGCTGATGTGCTTCGGTGCCGCCGCCTGTTACGGCCTGGCCATCCCGTACCAGAAGAAGTTCATCGCCGGCAGCACCCTGTCCGGGCTGTCCCTGTCGGCGGCACAACTGATCGTCGCCGCGGTCCAGCTCGCCATCGTGGCACCTGTGGTGGCCGGTGCGCCGCCGCTGCCGACCGCGCTGTCGCCGCGGGTGCTCGCGGCCGTGCTGGCGTTGGGCGCGCTCGGCACCGGGCTCGCCTTCGTGATCCACCTACGGAACATCCGGATCGTGGGAGCGACCACCGCCTCCACCGTGACGTACCTGATTCCGGTGTTCGCGGTGTTGATCGGTGCGGTCGTGCTCGGCGAGCGACTGACCTGGCACCAGCCGGTCGGCGCGCTGATCGTGCTGATCGGCGTCGCCGTGTCGCAGGGCCTGCTCGGCCGGCGTCGCCGGGTGGCGGCGGGCGTGGGCACGCCAACGGCACCCGTCGTCGAGCCCGCCACCCGCTGACCGAACGCGGGCGGCCAGGCGGTCAGCCGCGGGTCCAGGCGACCAGTTCGTCAGCCGTCCACGTGTTGATCACGCGGTCGGCGGGGACTCCGCACAGGGCGGCCCGCTCGCAGCCGAAGCGCTGCCAGTCCAACTGGCCCGGGGCGTGCGCGTCGGTGTTGATGGCGAACCGGCAACCAGCCTCCAGCGCCCGCCGGATCAACCGCTTCGGCGGGTCCTGCCGCTCCGGGCGCGAATTGATCTCCACGGCGGTGTCGTTCTCCACGCAGGCGGCGAAGACGGCGTCGGCGTCGAAGTCGCTCTCGGCCCGGGTCCGGGCGCGGTGCCCCCGGTCGCCCGGACCGGTCACCCCGGCCGGCCGGGACGAGACCATCCGACCGGTGCAGTGGCCCAGGATGTCCAGGTGCGGGTTGGCGACGGCGGCCAGCATCCGGCGGGTCATCTTCGCCCGGTCGTCGTTCAGGCCGCTGTGCACCGACCCGACCACCACGTCCAGCCGGGCCAGCAACTCCTCGTCCTGGTCGAGCGAACCGTCGGCGAGGATGTCCACCTCGATGCCGGTGAGGATGCGGAACCCCTCCGGCAACGCCTCGTTGAGCCGGGCCACCTGTTCGAGCTGGCTACGCAACCGATCGGCGGTCAGTCCCCGGGCCACCTTCAACCGGGGCGAGTGGTCGGTGAGCACCAGATACTCGTGGCCCAGCTCGACGGCGGCCAGCGCCATCTCCTCGATCGGCGACCCGCCGTCGGACCAGTCCGAGTGGGTGTGGCAGTCGCCGCGCAGGGCGGTACGCAGGGCTGTGGCCTCGGCGTCCAGGTCGGTGCCCTCGGTGGCGACCAGCCGGCGCAGGTAGACCGGTTCCTCACCGGCCACCGACTCGGCCACGCAGCGGGCGGTGACGTCACCGACTCCGGCCAGCTCGGTGAGCCTGCCGGCGCGGGCCCGCTCAGCCACCTCCTTGACCGGCAGCGCGGCGAGCGCCTTGGCCGCCGAACGGAAGGCGCGTACCCGGTAGGTGGCCTCGTTCGCCCGCTCCAGCAGGAAGGCGATCCGGCGCAGGTCGGCGATGGGGTCTCGCTCGGTCATGCAGTGCAACCTACGCGGCCGCGCCGCCGGTCGGGGTACGACCGGCGGCGCGGGGCGGATCAGGTGCGGGATCAGGCGTACGGCAGCCGCACAAGTGAGCGGTCACCGACACCGAGGGTTGTGGGGTTGTTGCCGATGGCCGACCACACCTCCACCCGGACGGTGCCGCCACGCAGGTTGCCGAGTGCGCCGCTGCTGGAGTGCAGCCCGGCGCCCTGGGTGTAGTGCTCCCAGCCCGACACCGGGTCGGTGGCGAAGTAGCGGTACGTTTCGACCCGCTCCCAGCTGCCGTCACCGGTCAGGTCGTACGAGACACGGGCCTGCACCCCGTTGCCGACCGCCGTGCCGGCGTCCAGGAAGAGGTCGAACGCGGTCTGCCCGCCGTTGTGGTTGAGGTTGAGCCCGGTAGCGGTGAAGACCACCGGGTTGCGCGGCGTGCCGTCGTGGTTCGCGCCACCGGCGCTGCTCACCGTGGTCGTGCCGGCGGTGCCGGAGGCACCCAGACCACCCCCGGACAGCAGATAGCGCACGGGTGAGCTGGACGGCGGGTCGGTAGGCGTCGGGGTGGGAGTCGGCGTGGGCGTCGGCGTCGGGGTGGACGTCGGCGTCGGCGTCGGGCTCGGGGGCGTACCCCCACCGGCGCTGCCGCCGCTCCAGGTGTGCGCTCCACCTGTGGTGGTGCGCCCGGCCGCCACGGTCAGCTGGGTGCCGTCGGAGAACCGTACGGTCAGCGGCGAACCGGAGATGTTGCTGGCCACGTAGGTCCGGGCGCCGTTGCGGTTGAACACGGCGGCCAGCGGGTGGTCGGCGGTGATTCCGGTGTCGACCCGGCCGAGGGCGGCCAGGTTACGGATCCAGTGGAAGGTGTGCGCCCGGCTCTCCCCCTCCTCGGGGGTGTAACCGGGGTTGGCCCGCAGCTTGGCCAGGGCCGCGTCGGCGTCGCCCAGGGCGAGGAACTGCCAGTGGATGTCCTGCCACACGGTCGGCTCGCCGCCGTTGTTGCGGACCAGTTCGGCGTACTTGACCGAGTTGTAGTCCGGGTGCTGGCCCAGGTAGAGGTGGCCGCCGGTGTTCGGCAGCAGGTTGATGCCCTGGATCATCTCCGGCTCTGCGCTGAACCAGGTGGCGTACGCGCCGCCGTCACCCCACACCATGCCCACGTTGGAGTGCCCGAACTCGGCGGGGAAGTTCTCCCCGGTGACGTCGAACCAGTACTCGTGAATCGCCGCTGCCTGGGTGGTGTAGAGGAAGATGCCGGCGTCGCGTACCGCGGTGTTGCCGGTGGCCTGCCCCCACTGGATCAGGGCGTTGGCGAAGTTCATCCCCTCCGACGACGACTCCTGGTTGTTGCCGCTGGCGAACGCGCCGTGCCCGGAGGCCCAGTCGTGCCCGGCGTAGATGTCGAAGTCGCGCAGGTACGGGAAGCGGGTGTCCGACCTGTCGTAGTTGTTGGCGTCCCGGATGAGCAGGTCGATCATGCCGCCGTACTGGTCCTGCCGGGCCCAGTTCGGGTCGAACTTGGCAAGCGTCGCGGCGGCGGCGATGTAGTAGCCGTAGTGGAAGTGGTGGTCGTTGAGCTCCTGGTCGGAACCGTACGAGGCGGGGTAGCCGATGAGCGTGCCCCACCGCTGGTCGTAGTAGAAGAGGCGCTCGGTCTCGCCGGACGATGCGGTGAGCCAGTCGTTGAGGGTGGAGCGGATGGCGTTCAGCGCCGAGGTACGGGTCTCGGTGTCCCCGACCAGGTCGGCGATCTCGGCGATGCGGGCCGCCCGGCCGAGTCCCTTGCCGGTCCAGTAGGTGTCGCCGCCGCGCTGGTCCATCGGGTTGCTCCGCACCGCCGTCAACTGCTGCCGCAGCGTGGTCAGGTCGGCGCCGGCCCCGGTGGCGACGGCGGGCAGCTCGGGCAGCACGCCGTTGAACCGCATCGAGGTGCGGAACTCGCCGACGCCGGTGACCACCTTCATCCGCCCTCGGGCGGACGGGTAGGTCGGCGTGATCGGCGTGACGCCGGCCAGCGCCCGCCACTGGTGCGGGTAGAGGCTGACCACGGTCCGGGTCTCGGTGCCCTCGCGGGGTGTGGTGGTGAAGGCGTAGCGGGTCTCCACCCGGCTGGTCGCCGCGTTGTAGCTGTAGCTGACCCGGGTGCCGGTGACGTGGGCGTGCGCGTACTGGCCGTAGCTGCCGGCGAGCTGGGTGCGGGCGGTGCCGCCGCCGGTGGCCGGCAGCAGCGCGACGCTGAAGTAGCCGCGTCCGGCGAGGCTGGAGCTGATCCGGCTGCCGCTGACGGTCCAGGTCGCGCCGGTCGGCGCGTACGCCACGTAGTCGTGGCCACGGACGGTGAAACCGATCGTGCTTCCGCTGTTGGACCAGACCGTGGGGCTGCCACCCGTCGCGTTGATCACCGCGTCGCCACCGCTGGTGCGGAAGTACGCAAGCGGCAACCCGTGGCCGATTGTGGCGCGCATCGTCCGTGCCCCGTCGCTCCAGTACGGGGTGACAGTCCAGTCCGTCCAGTCGTCCGCCAGCACGTTGGGGGCGGCCAGCCCGGCCACGCCGACCCGGATGTCCTCGACGTACGGGTACTTGAACTCGCCGACTCCGGTGGCGGTGCCGGTGATCGTGGGGGTCGAGGTGGCGGAGAAGCCCAGCCCGTCGGTGACGGGTTGGTAGGACACCGGATGCGCGTGCAACGGCTCGCTGAAGGCGCAGTTCAGGCGCTTCCACAGCAGCGAGGACCACCAGTCGTTCGTGGGTACCGGTCCCGGCGGGGCGGCGTTCGTGGCGAACTGCCGGGGGTTTGTGGTCAGGTTCCCGCAGCCGCCGGGGAGCGGGCCGACGGGTGTGGTGGTGTAGCTGCCGGCGCCGACCGGCGCGGCCTGCGCGGCGGAGCTGGCGATGACGGCCAGCCCGCCGAGGACGAGGGTCGCGGCGGCGGTGGCGGCGAGGATCCGATGGTGAGGGCGGCGTGGGACGGGAGGTCTCATCTTTCCTCCAACGCGTGCCGGCCCGGCCGCGCCGGTCGGCGCACGCTTCGTCGGTATTGTGAATTTAGTTACCGGAGAGAGCGCTCTCTCACTATGCCGGACGGTAGTTCACGGCGAGACCTGCGTCAATGTTTCGGACTGATGAAACGCGGATGACGCGGTATCAGCGCGCGGGCGGCTTCGTCGGGCAGCCGTGCTTGCGATGCCACGCGGCCACCTCGGCCGCCGGCTCCCGGTTGCCGCCCTTTCGCCACGAGTCGAGATACGGCGCGGGCCAGACCACACCCCGGCGGATCCACCAGCCGTCCTCGCCCGGGCACGGCGGAGAGATGCCGAAGTGCAGATGGCAGACGTTGTTGGCGTTGCCCGTCCGGCCCACGGTGCCGAGCCGCTGACCGGCGCGTACCCGCACCCCCGCGTCGATGTCCTCGGCGATCTCGGTCAGGTGCGAGCCGTAGTAGCGCACCCCGTCATCACCGATGACCGACACGGAAAGGCCGCCGTTGTACGGCCCCTGCGGACCACTCTTCTTGTACCGGTCACGGCGGCTGACCTCGCCGACCGTGCCGTCGGTGACCGCGACGACCGGCTCACCGCAGTCGGCGAAGATGTCCGTCCCCGGGTACGCCGAGTGGGTCGGGTGGTACGCCACCTTCCTGGCGCGTACCGGAAAGACGTGGGGCAGGCCCTTGCGCGGTGTCGCCGCCGGCTGGTCCGTGAGGTCGGGCGCCGCGCTGGTCGCGGTGGGCTCGCCGGTGGTCGCCGCAGCGGTCGGGCTGTCCGTGGCCGTCGGGCTGGTAACGGCGGTCGGGCTGGCCACGACGGGCGGGCCGGCGTCCGTCGGCGCGCCGGGCGCACCGCAGCCGCCCGCCGCGAGCAGCGGCACGAGCAGCAACACGGCGTACCCGCGCCGGCGTCCCATCGTCAGCGGAACCATCCGGCCATCCTGACAGACTCGATACGGTGATGGGCACAGCGTCCGTGCGTGTGGAGGAGTGGTACCGGTGTTGCCGTACAACCCGTCCGGCCTCTTTCCCTCCGGGCGGCCACCGCGCCCCACCTACCGGGAGCCGCACCCGGTCGGCGGTGCCGGGGTCGCGGCGGGAGCGGTAGGCACCCTCTTCTGGCTGGTCCTCTTCGGCCTGCTCGGCGGGAGTCTCGTCGGGTACGTCTGGTGGACGCTGCTGGCCGGCGCGCTGGCCTGGATCGCGGCCCTGGCGCTTGTCAGGTACGGCGACCGCGGGGTGGCCGCGGGCATCGCGATAGTCACCGCCGGAGGGTGGAGCATCGTCGCCGCGGCGGTCGCCACCCGCTGGGTGAGCAGCGGTGACTGGCCGCTCTGGTGAACCCCGTCGACGGTGACTGCGGTGCGTCGTCGGGCGGACACCGAAACCCGTCTTGACTGGATGGCCGTAACTCGGCACTCTCCCGGTATGGCCTGGACCACTCCGCGGCTGGACCCTGATCGCAGCCGCCGCCGCCTTCAGCTCCTGGCGCAGTTGGCGGACGCGCGCGCGGTACGCGAACGCGAACGGCCACAGCGTGCTCGCACCGAACGGCTCCGCCAGCTGATCGCCACTCGCCGACGCCTTGCCGGCTGAGCGGCCAGGAGAACCTTTCCCCAGGAATGACCGGCCCTTCGGGGCGTTGACCGGTCGCCTGCCGACCCGACCGGCTAACGTGCACGCGTAACGGATCGGCGAGTGCTGTGCCGAGGCAACTTGGGGGAACCGTGTCGTACTTCGCTGCGGCCGTCGTACGTGAGAAGGGCGGTTGGACCGCCGCCGAACTGAACCTGCGGGGTGCCGCCGACGTCGACGAGGTCGCCGAACGGCTCCGCGACATCGCCCCGGACGCGGACCTGTCGCTGCTGTTCGTCGAGGCGGACGACACGTACCTGGTCATCCTGCGCCTCGACGAGGGCGAGGACCTGCGGGTCTTCGGCTCGGACTCGGCGTACGCGGAGGAATCCCGGCTGGGTTCGCTGCTTGTCGGTGACCTGAAGACGTCGGTGACCGGGCTCGACGACACCGAAGAGGTGCGTCCGGCCGTCACCAGCGGCGGCGACGACAACGAGCAACCCGCCGTCGACCCGGAGGCGGACCCGGTCGGCGAAGCGGACCTCCTGACCGACCTGGGCATCCCCGCGCAGCGTCTGCTCGGCCTCTGCGCCCACGAGGGGATGATGCCGGCCGACGTCACTGCCGAGATCTGCCAGGTGCTGGGCTGCGTCGACGACGTCGAGGAACTGCGTGAGGTCTGAGCCCTTCGACGTGACCGATCCGGCGCTGGAGACGGTCCGGCCAGGGCAGATCACCCCCGGTTCGGTGGGCCGCCACGGGCCGGGGGCCGACGAGGGCCTGGCCGACCCGACAGGTACCGGCCGCCGACAGCGCCACGAACTCTGGATGCGCCGCGCCCTCGAAGTCGCGGTGACCGGCCCGGCGGTCGAGGTCGGGGACGTGGCGTCGCCGGCTGGTGCTGCCGGCTCGGTCGCCTCGGCGGGCGGTGACACCGTCGCCGAGCCCGGCCAGTCCGGCGACGTGCCGGTGGGCGCGGTGCTCTACGGGCCGGACGGCAGCGAGCTGGCGACCGGTCGCAACGAGCGGGAGCTGACCGGCGACCCGACCGCGCACGCCGAGGTGCTCGCGTTGCGCCGGGCGGCCCAGCGGCTGGGCCGCTGGCGGCTGGACGGCTGCACCCTCGTGGTGACCCTCGAACCCTGCACGATGTGCGCCGGGGCGCTGGTGCTGGCCCGGGTCTCGACAGTGGTCTTCGGCGCCTGGGAACCCAAGACCGGTGCCGCCGGTTCGCTCTGGGACGTGCTGCGTGACCGCCGGCTCAACCACCGCCCCGAGGTGTATGGCGGCATCCTGGAAGCCGAGAACGCAGCAGTTCTGCGGGCATTCTTCCGCTGACGCCCAGGGGTCAGGAGCGCAGCAGCGTGGTGGCTACCGCCCGGGCGGTGTCGGTCCACGGGGCCGGCCGCAGGGTTGCCGGGTCGAGCCGGACGACCGCGCGGTGTCCTTGCGCGTACGTCGTGCTGCCGTCGAGTGAGTGGAAACGGAAGGCGTACCTGGCACTGCTGGTGCCGAGCTGCTCCAGCCAGAAGTGCACGGCGATCGGGCCGGTGCCGGTGACCGGCGCGAGGTAGCTGATGGTGAACTCGCGTACCGCGTGGAACACGTCGGGCGTGCTGGCCCGTCCGGCCTGGTAGGCGACCCCACGGTCGGACCAGTACGCGGTGAGCGCCCGCTCCAGCAGCAGTGCGTACCGGGCGTTGTGCAGGATGCCCAGGGCGTCGAGGTCGTCGAAGTGGACCATGGCCTGCTCGACGTGGCCGTACTCGACGGCCGGCTGTTCGGCGACTGCGTGACTCATGCGGGGCCTTCCGGTAGCAGGGCGGGATCCGGGCAGAGCGCCCGTAGGAGGTTCAGCACGCCGAGGCGGGCGTGCCGGTAGGTGACCTCCGGGTCGAGCAGGCGGGAACGCATGGCGGCGGCGATGCCGTACGCGTCGATCTCGTACGCCAGCAGCGCGACATCCGTGGTGGGGGGCAATTCACCAAGCTCGACCGCTTCGGTGACGAGCCGCTCCAGGAACGCGGTCCAGGCGGCGAAGACCTCGGCGAGGCGGTCGCGGACCGCGCCGGGCCGGGCGTTGAACTCGAACTCCGTGGTGGCGAAGAAGCAGCCGCCGGGCAGCACCCGGCCGGCGTAGAACTCGATCCGGGCCTCGTGCAGGGCGTGGATCCGGCGTACGCCCCGGGAGGTGCGCAGCGCCGGAGCGATGATCAGCTCCTGCCACTGGGCGACGGCCCGGTCGATGGTGGCGAGCTGCAACTCCTCCTTGGAGCGCCAGTGCGCGAACAGGCCGGACTTGCTGACCCCGAGCGACTCGGCGAGATGGCCGAGGGAGAGCCCGTCGAGGCCGCTGGCGGAGGCCAGGCCGACGGCGGCGTCCAGCACCGCGGTGCGGGTGCGCTGGCCCCGGGCGAGCCGACCGTCGACGTTCATGCGGTGAGACTACTAAATAAGAACGACCGGTCGGATATATTTCTGCGGTGACGGTTGTCACCGGCGGCCGACATGAGAGCGTCCCGCCACCGCACGGGGGTGGCGGGACGTCGGCTCGCTCGGCTCAGGCGACGATGGTGTCCAGGGCGATCTCGACCATCTGGCCGAAGGTCTGCTCCCGCTCCTGGGAGGTGGTCTTCTCGCCGGTCTTGATGTGGTCGCTCACCGTCAGCAGGGTCAGCGCACGCGCCTTGAACCGGGCCGCGATCGTGTACAGCGCCGCGGACTCCATCTCCACCGCCAGCACGCCGTACTCCGCGAGGCTGTCGTACAGGTCCGGCCGGTCGGTGTAGAAGGCGTCCGCAGCCAGGATCGGCCCGACCCGCATGGCGATGCCGCGCCGCTCGGCCACCTCCACCGAGGTACGCAGCAACCCGAAGTCGGCCACCGGGGCGTAGTCGATGAGCCCGTCGAAACGCATCCGGTTCATGTTCGAGTCGGTGGACGACCCGATCGCCGCGATCACGTCGCGCAGCTGGAGGTCCTCGGTCAACGCGCCGCACGAGCCGACCCGGATCAGCGACTTCACGCCGTACTCGTTCACCAACTCGTGGGCGTAGATCGAAGCCGAGGGCATGCCCATCCCGGAGCCCTGTACGGAAACCTCCACGCCGTTCCAGCGGCCGGTGAAGCCCAACATGCCCCGCACCGTCGAGTAGCAGTTCGCGCCCTCGAGGTACGTCTCCGCGATCCACTTGGCCCGCAGGGGGTCACCCGGCATCAGGACCTGCTCGGCGATCTCGCCCGGCTTCGCGCCGATGTGCGTACTCATGGCAGAGATCCTGCCAGGCCAACCCGGCCGGGACCGGTTCGGTGTCGGAACCTGTGGTCCTGTACCCTCGTCGGCGGTGGCGTGTCCGAGTGGCCTAAGGAGCACGCCTCGAAAGCGTGTGAGGGTTTACGCCCTCCGCGGGTTCAAATCCCGCCGCCACCGCTCATGAACAGCGAGAACGCCCGGTACGTCCGCGAGGACCGGCCGGGCGTTCCGCGTTCCGATCTCAGAACGCAGCCACCGATTGTGGCTCACGCCGCGAACCCCCGACCCGGACCGCCCTCGGTCCCACTCGGGCACCGCACCAGGTCCGGCCGTAGAGGTTGCCAGGTCTGGCCGACCGGACATGGTTATTGATCTACGTATCCCTAGGATGTGGGAGCGACTACGGGGATGCGAGGATTTCGATGCGGCGGAAGCTTGCCGGGCTCAGTGTTCTGACGGTGTTGGCCGGGCTGGCGGTGACTGCACCGGCGCAGGCGGCGAGCGAGTACCGGATCATCACCCGGGACGGTCTCGTGATGCAGTTCCAGCGGGTGGCGAAGGCGGTCACCCCGATGAGGGGGACGGGTGCGACCCGATCCGACTTCGACGGGGACGGTGTCGACGACATCGCGGTGAGTACCGATACGCTCAACTACAGCCAGGTGCCCCACTACCCGAGCGGTGTGGTGGTGGTCCACTATTCGTCCGCGCCCCAGGTGGACTACCTTGCGGGCTCGATGACGAACAATATCTCGTCCAACTTCGGTGTGGCCCTGGCGACCGGTGACTTTAACGGTGACGGCTTCGACGACCTGGCGATCGGCGACAGCGGTGAGATCGACCAGGCGAACAAGGCCCGGGGCGGTGGTGTCTGGGTCGTCCCGGGCAGCCGTGCCGGGCTGGTGGTCGACTCGACCAAACACTTCGGTCAGGGCTCGCCTGGGGTGCCCGGCGACTCGGAGAACTACGACGAGTTCGGCGCGTCCCTGGCGGCTGGTGACATCAACGGCGACGGCCGCGACGACCTGGCCGTCGGTGCCCACAAGGAGTCGATAGGCAAGGTGGTGGAGGCGGGTGCGGTCACCGTCCTCTACGGCGGGATCGACGGCCTGACCAGCAGCGGTGCCCAGCAACTGCATCAGGACCAGGCTGCGGTGCCCGGCTCGGCTGAGCACCGCGATCACTTCGGGATGGCGTTGGCGATCGGGAAGGTCAACAACAACAGGTACGCCGACCTGGTCATCGGCGCGCCGCACGAGAACGACGGTTCGGGCGCGGCCGGCAGCGGGATGGTCACCCTGATGTGGGGATCGGCGAGCGGGGTGAAGCTCAGCGGCGCCACCTCGGTCACCGGTGCCGCGATCCACCACGCGACCGGCCATCGGTTCACCGTCGCCTGGTATCTGGGCAGGTCGCTCGCGGTCGGTGATGTCAACGGAGACGGCCTGGGCGAGGTTGTCGCCGGAGCACCTAGTGCCCAGGGCCCGGGCCCTCACATCAACGCCGGTCTGGTCGCGGTCTTCACCGGCCGTAGCACCGGTGGTCTCTCCGGCAGCGCCGTGAAGGTGTTCACGCAGGCCACGCCGGGCGTGCCGGGCAGCCAGGAGGACGAGGACCGGTTCGGCGCAACGCTCGCGGTGGGTGACGTGACAGGTGACGGTCGGGCGGACGTGCTGGTCGGCGCGCCCGGCGAGGCAATCGGTACGAAGGCCGAGGCGGGCACGATCGCGCTGCTCAAGGGAACGTCGTCGGGGCTGACCGGCAGCGGCGCTCAGGGTTTCGACCAGGACCACTCGGTGGTTCCGGGCGGGGCGGAGCGTAACGACGCGTTCGGTGCCTCGGTGGCGATCCTCAACCTCAACGGAACCGGTCCGCTGGACGCCGTGGTCGGATCACCGGGTGAAGAGGTGACAGGTGATCCGGCAGGCTACGGGTCTGGGACGGTGTCCCGGTTCCACGGGGCCTCCGGTGGACTCGTCCCGCAGTCCACCTCCTGGAATGGACGGTCGATGAACACCGATCGTCTGGTCCTCATGAGCTACGGCAAGTGCCTCGCGGCCCGATAGTCAGCGTGCGGCTCAAGATGGTGAGGAACGCGATGCGGCGAAGGGTGGCCGGGGTGTCGGTACTGGCGGTGGCGGCCGGCTTGGCGGTGAGCGCCCCAGCGCAGGCGGCGGACGAGTTCCGGACCCTCGCTCGGGAGGGCGTCACCCTTCAGTACCACCGGGTGGCGAAGGCCACCACCGCGGTGAAGGGGACGGGTGCCACCCGTTCGGACTTCGACGGTGACGGTGTCGACGACATCGCGGCCACGGGTGACCCGGGCGACTTCAACCTGCCGCACCATCCGACAGGCGTGGTCGTGGTGCGCTACTCGTCCGCGCCGCAGGTCGACTACTTCGCCGGGGTGCTTCCGCCCGATGGTGGCGCCCACACTTTCGGCATGGCGTTGGTGGCCGGTGACTTCAACGGCGACGGCTACGACGACCTGGCGATCGGCGACATGGACGAGGTCGACCCGGGCAACAAGACCCGGGCCGGCGGGGTCTGGGTCATCCCGGGCAGCCGCACCGGCCTGGTGGTCGACTCGGTGCAGCACGTCAATCAGAGTTCCCCGGGCGTTCCGGGTGGGGCCGAGGATTTCGACTGGTTCGGTTCGGCGCTCGCGGCAGGTGACATCAACGGCGACGGGCGCGACGACCTGGCGATCGGCGCGTTCCGGGAGGCGATCGGCAGCGTCGAGGATGCGGGCGCGGTCACCGTCCTCTACGGCAGCGTTGGTGGTGTGACCACCGCCGGTGCGCAGCAGCTGCACCAGGACCAGGCGGCGGTGCCGGGTTCCGCCGAACGCGGTGACCACTTCGGCCGGACCCTCGCCATCGGAAAGGTGAACAACGACAGGTACGCCGATCTGGTCATCGGCGCGCCGCAGGAGAATGACGGCCAGTCCTGGGACGGCACCGGCATGGTGACCCTGATGTGGGGGGCGGCCAGCGGGGTGAAGCTCAGCGGGGCCACCTCGGTCACCGGGGCTGCTGTCTATCCGAAGACCGGCGACGAGAACACCGTGGCCTGGTATCTCGGCGAGACGCTGGCGATCGGCGACGTCAACGGCGACGGCCTCGGTGAGGTGGTCGCAGGTGCGCCCGGCGCCCAGACGCCGGGCATCAGGGGTGGTCTGATCGCCGTTTTCACCGGCCGCAGCGGTGGCCTGTCCCGGGACGCCGCGAAGATTATCAACCAGCGTACGGCGGGGGTGCCGGGGACCCCTGAGCAGGAGGACAACTTCGGCGGTGCACTCGCTGTCGGTGACGTCACCGGCGACGGTCGGGCGGACGTGCTCGTCGGCGCGCCAGGTGAGGCGATCGGTACGAAGGCGGCGGCGGGCACGATCGTACTGCTGAAGGGTTCCGCTTCCGGGCTGACCGGCACCGGGGCACAGGGCTTCGACCAGGACCATTCGGTCGTCCCCGGCGGCGCGGAGCGCAACGACGCGTTCGGTAACTCGGTGGCGATCCTCAACCTCAACGGCACCGGCCCGCTTGACGCGGTCGTCGCATCGAATGGGGAAGAGGTGGCGGGCGACCTGGCCGGCTACCCGTCCGGCACGATCTCGCGGTTCCACGGCTCATCGGCAGGGCTTGTCGCGCAGGCCGGTTCGTGGAGCGGCCTGTCGCTGCGCACCGACCGGCTCTGGCCGCGACGGTACGGAATGCGGATCGCCGGCCCGCAGAGCGGCGGCGTTCTCTACTGAACGCGCCCGCCCCCAGATCACAGACGAGCAGCACGAACAGAAGAACGGGGTTTTTCCATGCGGCGCAGAGTTGCCGGAGTGTCGGTAGTGGCGGTGGCGGCCAGCCTGGCGGTGGGTGCGCCGGCCGGGGCGGCGGACGAGGTCCGGTCCGTGACCCGGGAGGGGGTCACCCTTCAGGTTCACCGGGTGGCGAAGGCGGTCACCCCGGTCAAGGGGACTGGGGCCACCCGGTCCGACTTCGACGGTGACGGCGTCGACGACATCGCGGCCTCTGCCGACCCGTTCGAGTACACCCGGCCCGAGTCGCCGGCCGGCCTGGTCGTGGTGCGCTACTCCTCGGCACCGCACGTCGACTACTACACGAGCTTGATCTCGTCGGGCGGCGGCGAGTTGCGCTTCGGCGAGGTTCTCGCCGCCGGGGACTTCAACGGGGACGGCTACGACGACCTGGCAATGGGTGACCTGGCCGAGTACGACCCCACCGCGAAGGTGCACGCTGGCGGAGTGTGGGTGGTGCCGGGCAGCAGCACCGGTCTGGCGATCGGCTCGGCGAAGCACTTCAGCCAGAGTTCGCCAGGCGTGCCTGGTGACTCGGAGAAGGGAGACTGGTTCGGCTCGGCGCTGGCCGCCGGTGACCTCAACGGCGACGGCCGGGACGACCTGGCGATCGGGGCGTACGGCGAGGCGATCGGCACCATCACCGAGGCCGGCGCGGTGACCGTGCTGTACGGCGGCGTCGGTGGCCTGAGCGGGACCGGTGCGCAGCAGTTGCACCAGGACCAGGCGGCGGTGCCCGGCTCGGCAGAGCGCGGTGACCACTTCGGGTGGACCCTCGCGATCGGGAAGGTCAACAGCAACAAGTACGCCGACCTGGTCATCGGTGCGCCGCAGGAGAATCAGAGCAGTTCGCCGACGGGCAGCGGCATGCTCACGCTGATGTGGGGCACGGCGAGCGGGGTGAAGCTCAGCGGGGCCACCTCGGTCACCGGGGCGGCGCTACGCGCGGCGACCGGCCGCAGCGACAGCTACGTGTGGGACCTGGGCATGGCGCTCGCGATCGGTGATGTCAACGGCGACGGGTCGGGCGAGGTGATCGCCGGAGCGCCGTACGCGCAGAGCCCGAACGGCAACGAGGGCATGGTCGCGGTCTTCCCCGGTAACTCGACAGGGCTGTCCGGTGGTTCGGTGAAGCTCTTCTCGCAGCGTACGGCGGGGGTCCCGGGGTCGCCGGAGGCCGGTGACCAGTTCGGTGCGACGCTCGCGGTGGGCGACGTGACCGGGGACGGACGGGCGGACGTGCTCGTGGGCGCGCCAGGTGAGGCGATCGGCACGAAGACTGAGGCAGGCACCGTCGCGCTGCTGAAGGGTTCTGCCTCGGGGCTGACCGGCACCGGTTCGCAGGGCTTCGACCAGGACCACGCGGTCGTGCCGGGCGGTGCCGAGCGCAACGACCGCTTCGGTGGCGCGGTGGCGATCCTCAACCTCAACGGCACCGGTCCGCTGGACGCGGTGGTGACGTCGCCCGGCGAGGAGGTCTCCGGTGACTCGGCCGGGTTCGGGTCCGGATCGGTGGCCCTGTTCCACGGCGGCTCTGGTGGCCTTGTTCCGCAGTCCACCTCGTGGAGCGGCCTGAGCATGCGTACCGACTTCGTCTGGCCCAAGTGGTACGGCCGCCGGCTCGCCACTCCGCAGACCGGCGGTCTCTGACCTTGAGGTGGGATACCCGAGCATGGGTTACTCAAAGTGATCGATTGCCTTCGTTGGGAAGTCGTGCCATGGTAATCGCATGGTGGCGGTCGAGGATGGTCCGGTACGGCACCCGTTGAACGTCGATGCTGATGGCATCGACCGGACGCCCGGCCCGGACAAGCACCCCTACTACGCGCATCTCGCTGCCTCGGATTCCGGCATCCTGCCGGTGGTCCGGCAGGTTGGCGGGGAGTGGCTGCCGGCGCTGCTGATTTGCCGGTACGACGACGTCCGGGAGGTGCTCCGGCGACAGGACCTGTTCTCCCGGGCCGCTGCCGCCCACGCCGACCAGGTCGACGTGTCCGGGACGATGCTCGGCATGGACGGGGCGGAGCACGCCGCTGTCCGGGGCACGGTGAAGGACAGCTTCACCAAGCCAGCCGTGTCCGGACTGAGCGACACGGTGTGCGCGGCGGCCGAGGCGCAGCTCGCCGTCTTGGCCGCCCGGGGCGGCTCGGCGGATCTGGTCGGCGACTTCGCCGTACCGTTCGCGCTGAACGTGATCTCCGATCTGCTCGGCCTGCCGGAACCGGACCGGGCGCAGTTCCGCCGCTGGGGCGACATGTTCATGGGCACCGCCGACCTCACCCGAGCCGAGGCCGCCCGGTCCGCCGAGGAGATGGGCGGCTACCTGTGGCAGCAGTTGGACGGGCGGCGGGGCTGTCCCCGCGACGACCTGATGACCCGGATCGCCACGGCGGCGGCGGAGCAGCCGGTGGACGTTCAGGTCAAACTTCCCCTGTCGCTGCTCGTCGGCGGGTGGGAGACCACGGCCAGCTCCATCTCGACATTCGTGTACCTGCTGCGCAGCCGCCCGTACGCCGGGCATGACCACGCGTGGGACTACCTGCTGGAGCATCCGGAGCAGGTCGACGGGGCGGTCACCGAGTTGGAGCGACTGCACTCGACCTCCAACGGCGACGAGATGCCCCGGCGGGTGATGGCTGATGTGACGCTGCCCAGCGGTGCGCGGCTGGCCGAGGGTGACATCGTGATCCCGTCACACGACGCCGCGAATCGGGATCCTCGGGTCTTCGCGGACCCGGAACGGATGGACTTCGGCCGGGACCCGAACCCCCACCTCTCCTTCGGTTACGGCCCGCACTACTGCGTCGGCGCGCACCTGGGTGCGTTGGAGGTCCGGGTCGCGTTGACGCTGCTGCTGCGGGAACTGCCGGCGTTGCGGCTGGCCGTGGCGCCGAACGAGGTGCGGTGGAAGCAGGGGCACGCCATCCTGGGCCCGGTGGAGCTGCCGGTCAAGTGGTGACACGGCTCAACAGGGAGCGTGGCCCTCGACGAAGAGGCGGTGCGCCCAGTCGGCGTACCCGGCGATGATCTTCCGCACCGTCTGGCCGTCGTGCAGGAACAGGTACGCGCGGTCGCCGTCCCGGGCGAGCAGGCCGTCGAATCGATACGTCCCCTGTGGAGCGTGCAGGTCGCGTACCGTCGGATAGCTCGCCTGGACCTCGGCGATGGGCGAGCCGGCCGCGATGCCCTCCGGGGTGCGGACCGGGTCGCCGGCCCAGAGCAGCACCAGTCGATCCTCGATGAAGATCGGGCTGATCTCGTCGTGCCCGGCAAGCGTCGGGCCGCAGGCGTCCACGTCGGTACGCAGAATGCCGCGCCGGGTCAGCTCGCTTTCCGAGTCGCCGAAGTCCACATCGGCCACTCCGTCGAGATCGACGACGCTCACCGACGCGACGGGCTCGCGGACGGCGATGGTGTCCGGTGGCATGACTCCGCTACCCGATGCCGAGGCAGCCAGAAGCAGTGCGGCGATGAAGCCGAATTGTCGCATTTTCATCAGAATCCCCCAGTCCCCAACGTGACGGGGGCGATGAGGTTATTGCCGGGCCTCCCATTCGTCGGCTAATTCGTCCCAGTAGTCAACGCTGAGCCCTCGCCGGCCATGCGCGAGCCACCCTTCGGTGCTCCGCTCGACGTGTAATCCCAGCTCGGCGAAGGGGTCGATCCACCGGCCCGGCTCCACGCCCAGCTCGACGAGCGCCCCGTTTATCGGCCAGTCCAGGCGCGGACCGTCGAGCGCCGCGTCGAAGCGCGGGCCCCAGGCGAGGGCGCCGTTCAGCCAGACCGCCGCCGCCTGGTGCCCGGTCCCGCCGGCGAACTCCGCCTCGACGTACGCCACCGGGCCTCGTCGCGACCAGCGGGCCAGGAATTCGGTGAGCGTGGGGGAGAGGACCAGGGTGAACGGTTGCTCCGGGCCGGGTTCGTCGGCCGTGTAGTCGGGCGGGGTGCCGGTCAGCTCAAGCGCGAGCTGTGGCGTGACCGGCAGCAACGCGAAGTCCTGCCGTAACTGGCCGAGGACGGCGTGATCCAGCTCGCGGGTCTCCTCGCGCAGCAGCTCGGCGTCCGCGACTACCGCGCTGAGCTGGTAACTCACCAGCCGTCCACAGCCTGTGGATAGAACATGTGTACGACGGATCAGGGCTTGTCGACGGTGGCGAGGAAAGCGCGCCAGGCGGCCGGGCTGAAGATCAGTGCCGGGCCGCTCGGGTTCTTCGAGTCGCGTACGCCCACCACGTGGGGCAGGTTGTCGGCGACCTCGACGCAGTTGCCGCCGTTGCCGCTGCTGCGGCTGCTTGTGCGCCACCGGGCGCCGGCCAGCGCCGGGTTGTCGTTCACTGCCATGACTCCGCCACCTCCCTGATCAGGTCGACCGACTGCCAGTGCGAGAGTGTCTCGCCGCGCACGTTCTCCCAGGCGGCAAGTATCGCCGCGATCTCGGCCTGCTCGCTCACCACCTGCCCCTGCAACTGGTTGTCGAGGTAGCCGGCGATGCGGTGATCGGGCGCGGTCGCAAGCACGAACGGGCCGTTCAGCCCAGCGTATTCGCCCACAGTGGACGGCACCACATGCACCCGGATGTGCGGTTGGGTGGACGCCTCGACGAGCGACAGCAGTTGCTCGCGCATGGTGGCCGGGCCGCCCACCGGCCGGCGCAGCACCGCCTCGTCCAGCACCGCGGTGAGCAGCGGCGGCTCCTCGCGTTGCAGGATCAACTGGCGGGACATCCGGTGGTCGACAAGCCGCGCCACCTCGCTGCGGGGGATCAGGCCGCCGCCGGTGAGCACCGCGCGGGCGTACGCCTCGGTCTGGAGCAGGCCCGGAACGACCATGGATTCGAAGGACCGCAGCGTGGTCGCCTCGCGCTCGATCTCCTGCCAGGGGCGGAACCAGACAAGGGCGCGACGTCTCGAAATGTCCGGCCAAATGTCCGAGACATTCTTCTGGAGCGCATCTGCCGCCGTGAGCCGGTGCCGGGCATGCGGGATCCGATCTTCGAGGAGCCACCGGCTCACCGTCTTCGGGTCGACGCCGACGCGTTCCGCAAGCGACTCGATCGTGTGCCCGGTGTCCCGCAGCGCCACCCGCAGCGCGTCGTTCATGGCCGTCTCCCATCGGACGTCTCGAATATCCGCCGACCATACCCACACGCCATGTAGTTGTCCCGTTACCTACGGCAAGTTGGGGTATCGATGGTGCGGCCGGTGGAGGTTCATCCCCCTTGACCCGGCGGTCGTGACATCGGGGGGCCGCCGCCGGGCGAGCAACCACGGCGGCCCCCATCCACCACGTGCCGGCGGCGTCGTGCCTGACGGTGGCGCCGGGCGTCGGGTCTGTCGGTGGCGTCGGGATGGCGGCCGGGCTCGGGGCTACCGAGCCGGCTCGGCGTCGGTGGGCGGGCTCGGCGTCGGTGGGCGGGTTCGGACGTCGCGGCAGTCGAGGGCCGGCGAGGGAGGAGGTAGATGCTCCTGCGCCGCCTGTCGAGCTGAGAGCACAGACGGTTCAGCCCCGACGAACCAGCGGAGGCAGGGGTTGCTGTCCGGGCCGAGAACTGAAGGAGGTGACCCGTGTCGGAGCGCACTGTGCATCAGCCGCTGGCCGTCGATCGAGGTGGCGACGCTGCGCCGCGTGGTGCTGTCGGGGGCAGTCCGGTCGGGGTGGCTCGCCGATGAGTCGCCGTCGCCCGGAACATGTGCCGTCCCGCCCGACGTGGCGCTGTCGGAACTGCGGCGTCAGGTGGCCGTGCAGCGCGGCGAAGCTCCGGCTGCTCGGCGAGTACCGGGAGGATCGGGCCGCGCTGCTTGTGCACCTCGCGACGCTGTACGCGCAGGCCAGCGCGGAACTGGGTGACCCGACCTCGGCGGTCGGGCTGTTCGACCGCTTCGTGTCCTGGGCGCGTGTGCGGGGATGAGGAGGCTGTCCGCGTACCGCCAAGGGTGTCGGACCGGGACGGGCCCGGCGCATGACCAGGGGCCGCTCCCGGTCGGAACGGCCCCTGCCCCCGTTGTCGCGCGTCAGCCCGGTACGACGCGGGGCTGTGGTGGTTGCTCGCCCGGACGGGCGGTGAGGATCGCGGCGACGGCGACCACGAGCCCGGCGACGGTGAGCCCGAGCACCAGCCACTGCGGGCCGAACGGGTAGTACTCGCCGGGCGTGAAGGCACTGTGCACGGTCAGCGGCGGGCCGCCTTCGGCGTTGCCATCCCGGAGCACCCGCATCACGTTGCCGTAGAGAGCGACAGCCGGTAGGGCCAGCGCCACCAGGGCCCCGCCCCAGAGCGTGACGGCGGCGGGACGGCGTCCGGGCGACGCTGCCGCCATCCGGTACGCGACGGCCGCCGCGATCAGCCAGCCGGCGAGCAGCCCGACGGCGGTGCCGACGACGACCAGGGGTAGGAACGCGGCGGTACGATCCGGCATCGCGAGGATCGAGACATGACTGCGGATGTCGACGGAGCTGTTTGCTGCCGGGTCCCAGCCCATCACGGTGATGATCAGGCCGGCCGACTCGGCTGTGAATCGCGTGCCGCTCAGCGGAATCTCGACGAGCGAGCCAGTGTCATCGACGGTGCCCGACATCCCGGTGAGCGGGGTGGAGTCGGAGAGCGACCAACCGCCGGCGGTGAGCCGTTGGCGGACTTGCTCAGCGTCCCATGCGCCGTTGACCTGGCTGGATGAATGGGTCGTCTGGGTGGTCCACGGCGACGACGAGTAGTAGGAGTGAAGGGTCTCGTCTCCGCCGGCCTGCTGGGTGAGTCTGGCCATGCCGGCCTCGTCGGGCAGGTCGGCGAAGGTCTGAGCACCCAGCCACGAGCCGGCGGCGGCACCGAAGCCACCCACGGTCAGCGCGGTGAGCAGCGCCGCGAGGGCCATGAACGGCCGGCGGGCGGGCAGCCGGAACCGCAGCCGCAGACCGCTGCCGATCAGGTGCAGGGCCGCGCCGGCCCGAGGGCGGCGCTGGCCCGGCTCCGCCATCTCCAGCAACGTGGTCACCACCTCGGTGCCGTGCCGCCGCCGGTGCCGACGCGGGTAGGCGAGCAGCAGCGCGCGATAACCACGCTCCAGCCGGTTGTCGGCGGTCGGCCAGGCAGCGGCCTCGAGGTCGGGTGCCGGCCGGGCGGCGGTGGTGGGGTCGGGTGCCGGCCAGGCGGCGGTCATCCGGTCACCTCGCCTGCGGTCGGGGCGCTCACCAGGCCGAAGCTCAGCGCACCACCCAGGCGCTTGCCCAGCTGGACCTCTGCGGCGGCGGCGTGTCGGCGTAGTCGCTCGACCTGTGCCTGCAACGCGGCGGCCCCGGCATCACTGAGTCGGTAGTAGCGGCGCAGTCGTCCCTCGACGGCCTCCTCCCGGTCGACGGTGACCAGCCCTTGCTCGGCCAGCCGGTCCAGCGCCCCGTAGAGGGTGCCCGGCCGCAGGTTGACCTCGCCCGCCGACAGCTCGTCGACCGCCCGGATGACGCCGTACCCGTGCAACGGCTGCGCAGCCAACGCGGTGAGGATCAGAAAGGTAGGTTCCTGCATGCCCCTACAGTACGTCCACCGATATATACCGTCAACCGACCGTTCCCCCTACCTCCCACCTCTCGCCGCCCACCGTCCCGCTGCGTCGATCATGAACTTGTTGCCATCGATGCCGGCGTGGCGTGACAACAACTTCATGATCGATCGACAGGTGTGTGCTGGGGTGAGTTCGGTCGGGGGTGTGGAGACGACGAAGGGTCGGCCCGTCGGGGCCGACCCTTCGTACTGCTCAGGTGAGCGGAGGATACGAGATTCGAACTCGTGAGGGTGTTAACCCAACACGCTTTCCAAGCGTGCGCCCTAGGCCTCTAGGCGAATCCTCCGCGAGCCAGGATACAGGTCCGCGCCGAGCTTCCCACCCCACCACCCCCTGAAGATCCACCGTCGGTCGGGTAGGCTGGGGGCACCTCCCGTGCGGCGGTATCTCGTGAACCTCCCCAGGGCCGGAAGGCAGCAAGGATAAGCGAGCTCTGCCGGGTGCACGGGGGGCCTTTCTGTCTCCGGCGCCCTCCGGCGCGCCCCGGCGTTCTCCAGTTGCGGCATCTGGGGGTTTCCCGGCCGGTGGAGACCGCAAGATGCCGCAACCGGAGTGGATCACCTACGGCCCGCAAGCCGGCGGCCCGCCAGACAGCGGGCCAGACGGCGGGCCCGCACGCCGAGTGGGCCGGACAGTGGTGCGGCGGGGCCCGAGTGGATCGCCCCAACGGCCCGACATGCCGCGATCCGGGCGGGCCACCCGGGGCGGCCCGGCGGGGTGGGTGGTCAGGCGGGGCGGGGCGGCGCAGAATGGCTCGGTCGAGAGGAGGCGGGACGCCGTGGCACTGGCGCTCTACCGCAAGTACCGGCCGCGTACCTTCGCCGAGGTCATCGGGCAGGAGCACGTCACCGAGCCGTTGTCGCAGGCGCTGCGCAGCGGGCGGCTCAACCACGCGTACCTCTTCTCCGGCCCGCGCGGCTGCGGCAAGACCTCGAGCGCCCGCATCCTGGCCCGCTCGCTCAACTGCGAACACGGGCCCACCCCGGAACCCTGCGGCACCTGCGACTCGTGCCGGTCACTGTCCGGGGACGGGGCCGGCTCGATCGACGTCATCGAGATCGACGCGGCCAGCCACGGTGGCGTGGACGACGCCCGTGAGCTGCGGGAGAAGGCGTTCTTCGCGCCGGCCAACAGCCGCTTCAAGATCTACGTCATCGACGAGGCGCACATGGTCTCGTCGGCCGGCTTCAACGCGTTGCTCAAGCTGGTCGAGGAGCCCCCGGAGTACGTCAAGTTCATCTTCGCCACCACCGAGCCGGAGAAGGTCCTCGGCACCATCAAGTCGCGGACCCACCACTACCCGTTCCGGCTGATCCCGCCGAAGGTGCTCCGGCCGTACCTGGAGCAGCTCACCCAGGCCGAGGGGGTGCCTGTCGAACCGGCGGTGTTCCCGCTCGTCGTGCGGGCCGGCGGCGGCAGCGCCCGGGACAGTCTCTCCGTACTCGACCAGCTCATCGCCGGTGCCGGCCCCGACGGGGTGACCTACGCCAGGGCCGCCGCACTGCTCGGCGTCACCGACGCGGCGCTCATCGACGAGATGTGCGACGCCCTCGCCGCCGGGGACGGCGCCGCCGCGTACGCCACGGTCGACCGGGTCGCCGAGGCCGGGCACGACCCCCGCCGGTTCGCAGCCGACCTGCTGGAACGGCTCCGCGATCTGATCGTGCTCCAGCAGGTCCCCGACGCGGTGACCAAGGGTCTCATCGACGGTCCGGACGACCAGATCGAGCGGATGGCCGCCCAGGCCCAGCAGCTCGGGCCCGGCACCCTGTCCCGCTGCGCCGACATCGTGCACGACGGCCTGGTGGAGATGCGCGGCACCACCGCGCCCCGGCTGCTGCTGGAGCTGATCTGTGCCCGGATGCTGCTGCCGGGGGTCGACGACGCCACCGGCGGCCTGCTCCAGCGCCTCGAACGCATGGAGCGACGGCTCACCCTGGCCGGCACCGACGCGCCGCCGGCCACCGCCGGCTCCGCACCCGCCACCAACCCCTCGGCGGTACGCACCCAGCCTGCCGCCGCGCCCGCGGCTGCCGCCGCGAACCGGGCCGGGACCGGCGCTGCCGCGCCGGCTACCGCCACCTCGTCGAGCGTCGTCCCGCCGTCCAGTCGCGGCAACGCGTCCCCGTCGGTCGAACGCGGCAACGGTCATTCCGCTGGCCACCACGCGTCGGCCGGTCCCGACGGCGTGACCGAGAACGTCGGTCATGGCGGTGCGACGTCGGGTGTCGGTCGGGTCGGGTCGCCGTCGGCCGGCCCCGACGGCACGACTCAGAACGCCGGTCGTGACGGGGTGACCTCGACGGCCGGGTCGGGTACGGGCGGTACCGCAGCCGGTGCTGGGGTCGACGCCGGTCGCCGCATGAACGGGACGGCTGACGGCCCGGCCACCGGCCCCGGTGACGGTCGTCCGGTGTGGTCGGACGGCACTCAGGACGGTGCGACAAACGGTGCGGCCACGCCCCGACGACCCGTGCCACAGTCGGCAGTCATGCCCGATCCGGCAACCCCGGAGCCGCCCCGCCCCGGCGCGGTGAGCCCCGGCGTACTGGACGCGGTAGCGGTGCGCCGGGTCTGGCCGGAAGTGGTTGGCAAGGTCAACCGGAGCAACAAGCGGATCGCCGCGCTGATGCGCGACGCGGTGGTCCGTGACCTCGACGGGGACACCCTCGTGCTGACCGTGAAGTCGGCGGTGCTGGCCCGGATGATGTCCGACCACGCGCAGGTGCTCACCGACGCGCTCTACGAGGAGTTGGGTGGGCGCTGGCAGATCCGCTGCGAGGTGGCCGGCGAGCGGAGCGGAGCGTCGCCCGGCTCGGCCCGTGGCGCACCCGCTGCCGGCCCCGCCCTCCCACCGGGCGTCGCCGGTCCGGGAGCACCGACACCGGAAGCCGACCGAGGCCGCTCCGGTGGCACCTCCGACACCGGGCGGCCGGCTGCCACCTCCGACACCTACCGGCCGGGTGACGCGGCTGCCACCGTGACCGATGACGACGAGTGGCCGGAGCCGGCCCGCCCTGGCGGTAGTGCCTCGGCCTCGGCCGTCGTCAACGGCACGTCCGACGACGAGTGGCCGGAGCCGGCCCGCCCGGGCGGCTCCTCCGCCGAGGCCGGGGCGGACCCGTCCAGCGCACCTCGGACTGCTGCGTCGCACACCTCGGCGGACGGACCAACCGCGCCCGGCGCCCCGGCGGGCCGCGGTGCGAGCCCGCAGCACGGCTCGTCTGCCGCCGCCCCGGGCCCGGCGGCGAGCACCACCCCGGGTGGCCCGACGAGCACCGCTTCGGGTGGGGCGACGAGCGCCACCTCGGGTGCGGCGGTGAACGCCGCCTCGGGTGGAGCGGGCACTGCGTCGGGCGGGGCGGGCTCTGCGCCGGGTGGCGCGACGGGCAGCGCCTCGGGTGGGGCGACGAGCGCCGCTTCGGGTGGGGCAGCGGTGAACGTCGCGCCCCGGCAGACGGCTGCGACGAACGGCAACGGCAGATCCGGTCGCCCCGGCGGCGCGCCGGTGAGCAGTGCGATCGCGGCGGCTCGGGCGGCGGCGGCCGGCCGGGGTCCGCGTACCGGTCAGGCGGGCCGGCAGACCGCGGACGTGGAGTTCGCCGGTGAGCCGCCGTACGACCCGGATTTCGACGGCCCGTTGCGCGGTGGCGCGGGACGTCCCGGCGGTGCGCAGCCGCCCGCCACTCCCGCCTACGAGGGCTTTGACCCGGGTGACGAACCACTCGACGAGGTCATCGACGAGAAGACCGCCCGCGAGTCGAGCGAGGAACAGGCCGTCCGCCTGCTCCGCGACGCCTTCGGCACCGTCGAAAAGCTCAGCGACTAACCCACCCCACCCCACCCGGAGGGGAGGGGCGCGGGAGGGGGTGGGGTGCGGCGCGGGGGGTGGGTCGGTGGGGGGCGTTAGGGTGGGCGGCGGCAGGGTAGGCGAGTTGAGGGAGTCATCGTGCGGCCTGGTGGACAGCCGAACATGCAGCAGATGCTGAAGCAGGCGCAGAAGATGCAGCAGCAGATCGCCAAGGCGCAGGCCGAGCTGGCCGAGGCCGAGGTGACAGGCACTGCCGGCGGTGGTCTGGTGACCGCTGTCGTCGCCGGTTCCGGCGAGGTGAAGAGCATCAAGATCGACCCGAAGGCCGTCGACCCGGACGACGTGGAGACCCTTGAGGATCTGGTCGTCGCCGCGCTGCACAACGCCACCGAGGCGGCCCGCGAGCTGACCGAGCAGAAGATGGGCCCGGTCGCGGGCGGGATGGGCGGCCTCGGCCTGCCCGGGTTCTGAGCCCGCAGATGTACGAGGGCGCCATCCAGGATCTGATCGACGAGCTGGGGCGGCTGCCGGGTGTGGGGCCCAAGAGTGCCCAGCGGATCGCCTTCCATGTGCTGTCCGCCGACCCGGCCGACGTCAACCGGCTGGCCGGTGCGCTGCGCAAGGTCAAGGAGCTGGTGCGGTTCTGCACCAGCTGCTACAACGTCGCCGAGTCCGACACGTGCCGGATCTGCCGCGACCCGCGCCGTACCGACGAGGTGATCTGCGTGGTCGAGGAGCCGAAGGACGTGGTGGCGATCGAGCGGACCGGTGAGTTCCGCGGTCGGTACCACGTCCTCGGCGGTGCGATAAATCCGCTGGAGGGCATCGGGCCGGACAATCTGCGCATCCGCGAGCTGATGACGCGTCTCGGCGGCGGCGCGATCCGTGAGCTGATCCTGGCCACCGATCCGAACACCGAGGGCGAGGCGACAGCTACCTATCTCGCGCTGATGGTGAAGCCGATGGGGATCGCGGTGACCCGGCTGGCCAGCGGGCTGCCGGTGGGCGGCGACCTGGAGTATGCCGACGAGATCACCCTGGGCCGGGCCTTCGAGGGCCGCCGGGCCGTGTGACGGTCCGCCAGGGCGGGCCGTGACCTCGGTGCCGGTGGGCCGAAGATGACGCGCCGATGATGACCTCCGTGAATCTGGACGTCCCCGTCCGGATCCACGGAGGTCCCCGTGCGTCGTTTCCTTACCTCGTTACTGGCGTTGGCGGTGCTTGTGCCGTTGGCACCGGCCAGCAGCGCGGCGTCAGCCGCGCCGTCCACAGCGGTTCCTGATCCCGCGCCGCCCCGACCGCCGCAGGCGGCACCGCTCGCGCCGGACCGGGTGTTGGATCCCGACCGACGGCTCGGGAAGTCCTGGCGGCGTTCGGCCGATCGCGTGATGACCACCTCGGCCGACGAGACCGGGTTGCACATTCTGGTAGCGGACGCCGATGCGGCATACCAGTGGCGGACCGTGACGACGCTTGCGGAGCCGGGTGTGGCGACCGACCAGTGGGTGGGCCAGGCGTGTCTCACCGGGTCGGGCCGCACGGCGGTAGCGGTCTACGCGCCCAGGCAGTTCACCAACCGGGAGACGCTCTCCAACGCGGGGGCGTTCGCGGCAGTGGTGAACCTGGAGACGGGCCGGGTCAGCAAGCTGCCGGAACGCTACTCGCTCGCGTACCACAATCCCGGCTGCGGCAGCGGGGAAAGCGTGGTGCTGACCCGACTGGAGCTACCGGCCACCCCGGAGGCGGGCGCTGACGCGCGGACGGTCCTGACCACGCTGGACACCCGTCGGATCGGCAGTGGCCGTCAGGTGATCACCCCCGGCCAGGTCACCTCCGCCATTCCGGTGGGGCAGACGATTGTCGCCGCGAAGGGCGACGAGTTGGTGAGCCTCGACCGGCAGGGCCGGCTCACCACCCGTGCCCGTACCGCCGGCACCCCCTTCCGGTTGCTTCCCGACGGTGCCGGCGACGTCGCATTCCAGGTGGCGCGGGCCGACACCACCGACCTGGTCCGGTACGCGGGAGGTGAGTTGACGACTGTGGCCTCGGCACCGCTGGGCACGGTCAAGCTGCGGCCCGGCGCGGACGGTCGGGTTTTCGTGGTGGGTGGCCGCAGTGGTGCCCGGCTCGCTGGCCGGTCGCTGCCGACCCGGTGGCGGTCTGTCGACGCGCTGCCGGACAGCGACGTGTCGCGGAGCGGCGACCTGGTGGTCACGCGGGTTCGTACCGGCACCGAGGCCGCCGGGCCGGACGGTGGGGCAGGTGACGGCCGACCGGACCGGGTGGCGATCTCGGCGCAGCTCGCCGACGGGTCGGATGTGGCGTTCAGCGTGGCACCGACGCTGCGCCGGGCGGGCCGGGAGCGCACGGCTGCGGCTGGCGGTTCCGATGGTGGCACGGGCGCCCGGACCTCGGCGGCCGATCCGGATCCGGCGACGGTGCCCTGGGATCCGGACCGGTCCTGCGCCGTACCCCGCAACGACGAGAACATCCAGGTCTACCAGCCCAGCCGGGAGCAGATGGAGTGGGCCGCCAACCTCGCGGTTCGTGGTCAGTTGACCTTCCAGCGGCCGGCCAACTGGTCCAACAACGGGTTGCCGGCGTACGCGCCGCAGGGAATGTTTCCCTCGCTGCCCCTGTCGGGTGGTGGCTACGTGCCGGCCCAGGTCTTCCTCGGCATCCTGGCTCAGGAGTCGAACCTGCTCCAGGCCAGTTGGCATGCGGTGGACGGGCTCGCCGGCAACCCGCTGACAAGTCTCGGCTTCTACGGACTGGACCTGATGAGCCCCGACGTCACGAAGATCAACTGGGCGCACACCGACTGTGGCTACGGCGTCGGGCAGGTGACCACCGGGATGAAGCGGTCCGACACCGACCAGTGGATCACAGGTGTGCAGTGGGACTACACCAAGCAGCGGGCCGTGGCTCTGGACTACGCCACGAACGCCGCCGCCGGGCTGCGCATCCTTCAGGACAAGTGGAACACCACCCGCAACGCCGGCCTGATCGCCAACAACGGCGACCCGCAGTACATCGAGAACTGGTGGTTCGCCATCTGGGCGTACAACACCGGCTTCTACCCGCAGGACGGGTCGCAGCCGTGGGGCGTGGGCTGGGCGAACAATCCGAGCAACCCGAACTTCCCGCCGGACCGGCAGATGTTCCTCACCGCGCCGCTCGACGTGCCGACCGCCAACCCGCCGATCGACGACGACATCGGGTACGACAACGCCAAGCACCCCAACCACTGGTCGTACCCGGAGCGGGTGATGGGCTTCGCCTACACCTCGCTGCGCCGCTACAACTACTCGACGGGCAACTACTCCCCGACGTACTCCACAGCCCTGGAGCGCAACAAGTTCGTGGCGCAGCCGACCCGGTTCACCTTCTGCGTACCCGCGCGCAACGCCTGCGACCCGGCCACCTCCCAGGTGCCGGGCGGCCACCCGGGTGAGCCGGCCGGCCCGTGCACCCGGGACGACCTCAAGTGCTGGTGGAACGGGCCGGTGACCTGGACAGACTGCGCCATCAACTGTGGCCTGGAGACCAGGCGGTACACCACTGTCGAACCACGCCCGTACGCGACGGCCATCTACGACTCGCAGTGCGGCCGGGCCGGTCTGCCGGACAACGCCCTGGTCATCGACGACATCGACAGTGCCAGCGCACTCGGTCCGCAGGGTTGCGCCCGCAACCACACCCGGGTCGGCAAGTTCTCCTTTACCTACCAGGGGCGACCAGGGCCGAACGGCACGACCATCTACCCCGGCAAGGTGGACACCCACCAGATCGGCGGTGGTTTCGGTGGCCACTTCTGGTTCGCGCACAGCCAGGCGTCCGAGAACTCCCCGCACAAGGTCACCGGCCGATGGGCGACAACCAACCGGTTGAACGGCTGGGCCACGGTGATGGTGCACCTACCGGATCACGGGGCGCACACCCAGCAGGCGAAGTACACGATCAACACCGGGCAGGGGGTGAAGACCCGGTACATCCCGACCCGGACCGAGCAGCACCGGTGGGTGAAGCTGGGCACCTACCAGTTCTCCAACCAGGCGGCGCAGTACGTCGAGTTGACGAACATCACCGAGGACGGCAAGGGCGTGGAGGACGTGGCCTGGGACGCGGTGGCGTTCGTGCCGCTGGCCGCGAAGCCCCGGCACTTCGTGGTGGCCATGGGTGACTCGTACGGCTCGGGTGAGGGCGCTGGCGGCTACTACGGCGAGACGGACAACAACTACGGCAGCGAGTCCTGGAACGCCTGCCGACGGACCGACAGGTCGTGGCAGATGCTGACCCGGCTCCCCGGATCGTCCAGCTCGATCAAGGACCGGGTGGCGGCGCACGACCCGAACGTCGACTTCCAGTTCGTCAGCTGTTCGGGTGCCACTGCGGCGAAGATGCGTGGTACGGCGACGCCGAGCCACTGGCAGGCTCCGGCACAGCCGATCGGTGACTACCACGAGCAGGCCGAGGGGCAGTTCCGGGAGATGTCGCAGATCGAATCGGGAGCGCTAGACAACAACACCACACTGGTGCTGCTCTCGGCGGGCGGCAACGATGCCAACTTCTCCGGCACGATGACCCACTGCGCGATCGAAGCCTGTGACACCGCCAGCTACGAGACGACTGTTCGTCAGCGGATCGACAACTCACAGAGCCAGGTGCGGCAGCTCATCGACGCGGTCACGGCCCGGGCACCGAATGCCACGATCATGTTGGTCGGCTATCCCCGGCTGTTCGCCGACTACCACCAGGACCAGTGTGTCTTCGGCCGGTACAGCAGTGGCGAGATGAGCATGGTCAACCGGCTCGCCCTGCACATGCGCGACGGGCAGCGGCAGATGGTGGACCAGGCCCGCGCCGCGGGTCGCCGGGTCCAGTTCACCGACATGGTGGAGGGGATGCTGGATCACGGCACCTGCCGCAAGTACGACACCAGCCACGACATCCTGGTGCCCGACGACATCAACTCGGTGGTGGCCGGCCCGGCGGGCGGGGGCGACTTCCGGATGATCGAAGGTGACGATTACGCCACGTGCGTCGGATGGATCACGGGCGGGCTGAACACCTGCATCAGCCGAGCCTCGTTCCACCCGAAGGACACCGGCAACGTGACGTACGCCAATGCGGTGACCGCTCGACTGCCCGCCGTCGGCTACAACTGACCCAGGTCGGGTGGGGCCGGTCGTCAGCGGCCGGCCCCACCGGTTACCGCCGGCATGAGGGAGATCGAGGTGCGGCAGGAACGGGACAACCGGCCGTTGGCACCGTCGGTGCTGGCTGCCCTGCTGGTGCTTGCCGTGCTTGCCGGTTGGTGGTGTTTCGCGGGCAAGGTGCGTCAGTTCCGCGAGGCGAGCGATCGTGGCGAGACGGCGGCTGCGGCGGAACTCGACCGACGGGCTGGCAGCTACGCCGAGGCGGTGGTCGACGCCGGGGCCAGGACGTCGGACGACAGGTTGCGCACCCTGGCCGCCGAGCTGGGGGTGGATGTCCGGGAGGTCCGCCGGGAGCCGGAACTGTCGCTTGTCGTCGAGTCGACCGAGGCCTACGGCCCATGGCCGAGCGGATTGCTGCAACTCTGCCACCGACTCGATTTCCGGGCGCTCGGCACACCTGACGCGGGCTTCGACCTGGTGCGTCTGCCCTCCTGTCCGACGCCGCCCACACCGTGACCGGGCACCTGTCGGCGGTATGACACCGGCGTTAGGTGGCCGCTCAATCGATGTAACAGAATGATATCGATTGTATGGGGCTATTGAGACGTTTTGTCCGTGCGCCTGCTGGCCCGTGTCATTCGGGCCAGGCAGTAAGGACACGATCCGGTACCAAGAGCTTCCCGCGCCGTTTCCCGCCGGTCCGAACGGGAGCTAAGGTCACGCCCATCGGTGACCCTGTCACCACGTTGTCCGTACCCCCAAGGACGAGGTGAAGCACCATGCGTGCATCCAGGCCGAAGGTCGCTATCGCGGCCGTGGCGGCCGCGGCCCTCGCGGTAGCAGGCTGTGCCGAGAGCGACCGCGAAGGTTCCAGCGGTAGTAGCAAGGACACCCTGGTCTTCGGCGTCGCCGGAGACCCGAAGGTGCTCGACCCCAGCTTCGCCAGCGACGGTGAGTCGCTGCGCGTGGCCCGCCAGGTGTTCGAGACGCTGGTCCGCCCGGAGGAGGGCGGCACCAAGGTCAGCCCCGGCCTCGCCGAGTCCTGGGAGCCGGACGCCGCAGGCACCACCTGGACGTTCAAGCTGCGCTCCGGCGTGAAGTTCCACGACGGCACCGACTTCAACGCCGAGGCCGTCTGCGTCAACTTCGACCGCTGGTACAACGCCAAGGGCCTCATGCAGAGCCCGGACGTGACCGCGTACTGGCAGGACGTCATGGGCGGCTTCGCCGCCAACGAGGACGACACCCTCGGTGAGAGCCTCTTCAAGTCCTGCTCCGCGACCGACCCCACCACCGTGGCGCTGACCTTCAGCCGGGTCTCCAGCAAGATCCCGGCCGCCCTGATGCTGCCGTCCTTCTCCATGCACAGCCCGAAGGCGCTCCAGGAGTACGACGCCAGCAACGTCTCGGGTAGCGCGGACGACATCAAGTACCCGGCGTACGCGACCGAGCACCCGACCGGTACCGGCCCGTTCAAGTTCAAGACCTGGGACGTCGCGAACAAGACGCTCACCCTGGAGCGGAACGAGGACTACTGGGGCGACAAGGCCAAGCTCAAGAGCCTGATCTTCAAGACCATCTCGGACGAGAACGCGCGTAAGCAGGAGCTGCGTTCCGGTGGCATCCAGGGCTACGACCTGGTCGGCCCGGCCGACGTCGAGCCGCTCAAGGGCGAGGGCTTCAACGTCCTGACCCGCCCGGCCTTCAACATCCTCTACCTGGCCATCAACCAGAAGGGGAACCCGAAGCTGGCCGACCTGAAGGTCCGGCAGGCGCTCGCGCACGCCATCAACCGTCAGGCACTTGTCGACTCGAAGCTGCCCCCGGGCGCCCAGGTCGCGGTGAACTTCTTCCCGGACACGGTCGAGGGCTGGAACGGCGACGTCACCAAGTACGAGTACGACGTCGAGAAGGCGAAGTCGCTGCTGGCCGAGGCCGGCGCGTCGGACCTGACCCTGCGGTTCCACTACCCGACCGAGGTCACCCGGCCCTACATGCCGAACCCGAAGGACCTGTTCGAGCTGGTCTCGGCGGACCTCCAGGCGGCCGGGATCAAGATCGAACCGATCCCGCTGAAGTGGAGCCCGGACTACCTCAACGCCACCACCTCGGGCACCGCGCACGACCTGCACTTCCTCGGGTGGACCGGTGACTACGGTGACGGCTACAACTTCATCGGCACGTTCTTCGACAGGCAGAAGGACGAGTGGGGCTTCAACAACAAGGCCCTGTTCGACAAGTTCCGGCAGGCGGACACCACCCCGGACCAGGCGGCCAAGGTGGCGCTCTACAAGGAACTGAACGCCGACATCATGAACTTCCTGCCCGGTGTGCCGATCTCACACTCGCCGCCGGCAATCGTGTTCGGCAAGGACGTGACCGGGGTCAAGGCGAGCCCGCTCACCGACGAGCGGTTCGCCACCGCTGAGTTCAAGTCCTGATCTGACGCACTGACCGCGGGCGGGCGCTGTGACCCACAGCGCCCGCCCGTGATCCCTGCCCCCCTTTCGAGGCCGCCGTGTTCCGGTTCATCGTCAGACGCCTGCTTCAGTTGATACCCACGCTGTTCGGGCTCTCCATCCTGTTGTTCATCTGGCTCCGGCGGCTGCCCGGAGGCCCTGAGACCGCCATTCTGGGCGAGCGGGGCACACCCGAGATGCGCGCCGCGATCCGCCGCAATCTCGGTCTCGACGAGCCGATCCTGATCCAGTACGGCCGGTTCGTCCGGCGGATGATCCGCCTGGATCTGGGCACGTCCATCTCGACCAAGCGCGAGGTGACGACGGAGTTCCTGCAACGCTTCCCGGGTACCGTCGAGCTGACGATCACCGCGATGGTGATCGCGATCGGCATCGGCATCCCCCTGGGCTACCTGGCCGCCCGCCGGCGCGGCCGGTTCCTCGACCACGCCTCCGTCGGCGGCTCGCTTATCGGCATCTGCATCCCGGTCTTCTTCCTGGCGTACATCCTCAAGGCGGTCTTCTCGGAGAACCTGGGCTGGTTCCCGTCCAGCGGCCGGCAGGACCCGACCATCAGCGCCACCCGGATCACCAACTTCTTCGTGCTCGACGGGCTGATGACCCGGGAGTGGGACGCCGCCGCCGACGCGCTCATGCATCTCGTGCTGCCCGGCCTGGCGCTGGCCAGCATCCCGTTGGCGATCATCGTCCGGATCACCAGGGCGAGTGTGCTGGAGGTGCTCAACGAGGACTTCGTCCGCACCGCCGAGGCCAAGGGCCTGACCGAGAATGTGGTCCGTCGCCGGCACGTGCTGCGTAACGCCATGCTTCCGGTCGCCACATCGATCGGTCTGCTCACCGGTGGCCTGCTCTCCGGCGCGGTGCTCACCGAGACCGTCTTCGCGTTCAGCGGCATCGGCGCCTTCCTCGCCGATGCCATCAACCAGCGCGACTATCCCGTCCTGATGGGCTTCATCATGATCATCGCGGTGGTCTACGTGCTGGTGAACCTGATCGTGGACCTCTCCTACAGCCTGATCGACCCGAGGGTGAGGGTCCGATGACGATCATCAGCGGGAAGAAACGAGAGAAGATCGACAGGCTCGCCGAACTCGCCGCCCGCGAGGAGGAGCGAGGAGTCAGCCTCTGGCAGGACGCCTTCCGCCGGCTGCGGCGCAACCCGGCGGCCATCGTCGGCGCGGTCATCCTGGCCATCTTCGTGCTGGTGGCAGTCGTCGGCCCGTTCTTCGTGCCGTACGGGCCGACCGACACGATGGGCATCCGCGAGGGCGTCGTCAAGGTGGGGCAGGGCCTGATCCCCGGGCACTCGGCCGAGCACTGGCTCGGCTACGACCACCAGGGCCGGGACGTCTTCAGCCGGATGATCGTCGGAGCCCGGCAGACCCTGCTGGTCGGCGTGGTCGCCACCCTCATCGGTCTGGCCGTCGGCGCGTTCATCGGTGGCGTCGCCGGTGCCGCCGCCGGCCTCGGCGGCCGGTGGGGCCGCTGGGTGGACACCGTCCTGATGCGCTTCATCGACATGCTGCTGGCGATGCCCAGCCTGCTGCTCGCGGTGAGCATCGCCGCGCTGCTCGGGCCGAGCCTGACCACCGTGATGATCGCGGTCGGCATGGTCTCGGTGCCGGTCTTCGCCCGGCTGCTGCGCGGCTCGATGATCGCCCAGTCCAACAGCGACTACGTGTTGGCCGCCACCTCGCTCGGCGTCCGCAAATCCAAGATCGCGCTGGCTCACGTGCTGCCGAACTCGCTCGCTCCGGTCATCGTGCAGGCCACCCTGACGCTGGCCACCGCGATCATCGAGGCCGCCGCGCTGTCCTTCCTCGGACTCGGCAACCCGGACTCGGCCACCCCCGAGTGGGGCGTGATGCTCGCCGACGCGCAGCAGTGGCTCGGTATCCGGCCGGCGCTGGCCATCTACCCGGCGGTCGCCATCATCATCACCGCGCTGGGGTTCACCCTGCTCGGTGAGGCGATGCGTGAGGCCCTCGACCCGAAGCTGCGGAAGTAGGTGTGCCGAGCATGATCAGTGCGTACGCGACTTCCGGGGCCGTGAACGAAAGGGCGGTGCGGCATGGCACTGCTTGATGTCGAAGATCTTTCCGTCAGCTTCGCCCGGCGCGGTCAGCGGACCGTGCGGGCCGTCGACGGGGTCTCCTTCTCCGTCGACGCGGGTGAGGTGGTCGGCCTGGTCGGCGAGTCCGGCTGCGGCAAGTCGGTGACCTCACTGGCGATCATGGGCCTGCTGCCCAAGCAGCCCGGCCTTCAGGTCTCCGGCAAGGCCGTCTTCGACGGCACCGACCTGCTGCAGCTCGACGATCGGTCGCGGCGGGACATCCGGGGTCGGGACATCGCGATGATCTTCCAGGATCCGCTGTCGTCGCTGAACCCGGTGGTGCCGATCGGCATTCAGGTGACCGAGGTGTTGACCCGGCACCGTGGGATGCGAGGGGAGGCGGCGGCGAAGGAGGCGGCGCAGCTGCTGGACCGGGTCGGCATCCCCGACCCGAAGCGGCGGCTGAAGGAGTACCCGCACCAGCTCTCCGGCGGGATGCGTCAGCGTGCCCTGATCGCCATGGCGGTGGCCTGCCAGCCCCGGCTGCTCATCGCCGACGAGCCGACGACAGCGCTGGACGTCACCATCCAGGCACAGATCCTGGAGCTGCTGAAGGAACTGGTCCGGGACTCCGACACCGCGCTCGTGATGATCACGCACGACCTGGGCGTGGTGGCCGGCATGTGCGACACCATAAACGTGCTCTACGGCGGTCGGGTGGTGGAGACCGCCCGGCGGCGTCCGCTGTTCCGTCAGCCCCGGCACCCGTACACCGTGGGGTTGCTCGGTTCGGTGCCGCGCCTGGACGCGGGGCGCGGCGAACGGCTCAACCCGATCCCGGGCTCGGTCCGTGACCTGCTGCCCTGGCCGGACGGCTGCGCCTTCGCTCCGCGCTGTACCCGGCGGGTGGACGCCTGCGTCGGCGAGCCGCCGGAGCTGGTGCTGGCCCACGACGCCCGCAGCTACCGTTGCGTCAACCCGGCCCCGGTGCCGGGTCTGACGCCGGGCGAGGAGGTCCGGGAGGTGGTACCGGGGCAGGCCACGCCGGGTTCGGTGCCCGCGCAGGCGGTGCCGGACGACCCGCCGGCCGTGCCGGGCCTGGCCGCCGCACCCAGCGAGGAGGAGACGCCGTGACCGGAGAGGACATCCTCGTCGAGGTACGGGATCTGAAGGTGCACTTCCCGATCAAGCGGGGAGTGCTGTTCGACCGCACGGTCGGCCACGTCAAGGCGGTCGACGGTGTCGACCTGCGCATCGCGCGCGGCCGGACGTACGGCCTGGTCGGCGAGTCGGGCTGCGGCAAGTCCACGCTCGGGCGGGCGCTGCTCCAACTCAACCCGCCGACCTCGGGTGAGGTCAGCTTCGACGGGGTCGAGCTGACCACGCTGGCACCCGGCAAGCTGCGCACGATGCGGCGACGCATGCAGATGATCTTCCAGGACCCGATGTCCAGCCTCGATCCCCGGCAGAACGTCGAGTCGATCCTCACCGAGGGTCTCCAGACGCACGGCATCGGCGGGGACCGGGACGGCCGGCGGAAGATCATCGCTGAGACGCTGGACAAGGTCGGGCTGCCGCGCTGGGCGCTGTCCCGCTATCCGCACGAGTTCTCCGGCGGCCAGCGCCAGCGCATCGGTATCGCCCGCGCGCTGGTGCTCGGACCGGAACTGATCGTCGCCGACGAGCCGGTCTCCGCGCTTGACGTGTCGATCCAGGCCCAGGTGGTCAACCTGCTCGACGAACTCCAGGACGACCTCGGCCTGACCTACCTGGTGATCGCGCACGACCTCGCGGTGGTCCGGCACATCTCCGACACCGTAGGCGTGATGTATCTGGGCGCGCTTGTCGAGGAAGCGCCGAGCGACAGGCTCTACACCGAACCGCTGCACCCGTACACCCGGGCGCTGATGTCGGCGGTGCCGGTGCCGGACCCCGACGTGGAGGACCGCCGGGAGCGGATCCTGCTCGCCGGTGACCTACCTTCGCCGGCCAACCCGCCGTCGGGCTGCCGCTTCCACACCCGGTGCCCGTGGGCGCAGCCGACCCGCTGCGCCGACGAGCGGCCGGAGCTGCGGGAGATCGGCGGCAGCCGGGTCGCCTGCCACTGGGCCGAGCAGATCGCCAGCGGTGAGCTGCGTCCGCACAAGGTAGGCGTGGAGATCGTCCGGCCGGCGGGCGAGGGCGAGGAGCCGTCAGTCGTCTCCGCCCCCAACGAGCCCGGCTCGTTCGTCTGAATCCGGGCCCCGGCTGACGCGGGGCCCGGACCAGGTCCGCGACAGCGCGATCAGCCTTCCGGGCGGTGCAGCAGGCCGACGGCGATGCCGTGCACCGCGTCCAGGCCGGCGGCGTCGGCCAACGGCGCGCTGCCGCCGGTGACCGCGTACCACTCGTCGGCGTCCTTGTACTGCACATGCAGGCTGACCCGCCCGTCGGCGAGGTCGGTGCGCAGGGTCAGCTCCCCGGTGACCACGCCGACCTCGTCGGTCATCACCCCGCCCGGGCCGGGCACGATGTCCGTGGTCCGGCTCTGCGGGCCGGTGGCACCACCGGCGTCGGCGGTCATCCCCGCACCGGGCACCTCCACCGCGCCCGCCGCGGCACCGTCGGCGGTCATCCCGGCGGTGGCCGGGCCGGGGCTGCCGGTGGCGGCCGCCGCGTCCTCGCCGCCGGGGTCCGGCGCGCGTTCCGGCGCCGGGGCACCGTCGGCGCCGGTTACGGCTTGCTCTCCCATGTGCAGCCCTCCAACATGTCGGCCAGCTCGGCCTGCTCGGCACTTGTCACCGTCAGCTGCCAGTGGTGCTTAACCGCCACCCAGTCCCCGGCATATTGACACCAGTATGACCGGTTTGATGGCTTCCACTGGGACGGGTCCTGGTCACCCTTTGCCCGGTTGGAGGACGCGGAAACCGCGAACAGCTGCGGTCGGTCGAGGTCGTTGGCGAAGTCGCTGCGCTTCGAGTCGTCCCATTCGTCGGCACCGGAGCGCCAGGCGTTGGCGAGCGGGACCATGTGGTCGATGTCCACGTCGGAGGGGTCGGTGAAGGTACGTCCGTCGTAGACGCTCTCCCACCGCCCACCGACCACGTTGCAGCCGGAGTGCTCGATGTCCTTGCCGTCGCGTTCCAGCACGGTGTCCCGGACATCGCAGTTCTGGCCGGTCTTGCGCCAGTGCGAGAAGCGGTTGCGGCTGTAGCCGCGCATCGATCCCGCTTCGGCGACGGTCAGCTCGGAGAGCATCTGGTTGATATTGCCGCCGCCGCTCGGCGGCGTGACCGGCTCCTCCTCAAGCGGGACGCAGCCGGCCGCGCCGAGGGTCAGCGCCGCGACGAGCGCCAGCGCCCCCAGGGCGCGCGATCCTGATCTGGTACGCACAGACGACACCTCTCCAGCTTGCGGGCTTCCGGCGATCCCGCACAGTACCCGGCCAGGGTTTCGGCGTTTCGTGGTGTCTGACGGATGGCGCACGGCAGATTGGTAACCATGGCCGAACCCTCGTCCGCTCTCCGCCTGCGCAGCAGCGCCGGCCGGGGCACCCTGGCCGCCGCCGTGCTGGCCTCCGGCATGGTCTTCCTGGACAGCACCGTGGTCAACGTGGCGCTGCCCCGCCTCGGTGCCGAACTCGACGCGTCGGTGTCGGGTCTCCAGTGGACCATCAACGGCTACCTGTTGACACTTGCCGCGTTCGTCCTGCTCGGTGGGGCGCTCGGTGACCGCTTCGGACGTCGACGGATATTCCTGCTCGGCGTCGTCTGGTTCACCGCGGCCTCCATCCTCTGCGGGCTGGCGCTGCGTACCGACTGGCTGGTGGCGGCGCGGTTCCTCCAGGGTGCCGGGGGTGCCCTGCTCACCCCGGGCTCGCTGGCGTTGCTCCAGGCGAGCTTCCATCCCGACGACCGGGCGAAGACGATCGGCGCCTGGTCGGGGCTGTCCGGCGTCTCCACCGCGCTCGGTCCGTTCATCGGCGGCTGGCTGATCGACGCGCTCTCCTGGCGGTGGATCTTCTTCCTGAACGTGCCACTGGCGGTGCTCGTCGTGCTGGCGACGCTCCGCTGGGTTCCGGAGAGCCGGGACGAGAACGCGTCCCGGAAACGGGGCGCCCGTCAGTTCGACGTGGCCGGTGCGCTGCTCGGCGCACTCGCCCTGGCCGGTGTCACGTACGCGCTCGTCGACGCGCCCGGTCGGGGTCTGCACTCGCCGGCGGTGGTGGCGGCGGCCCTGATCGGGGTGGCCGCCGCAGTGGCGTTCGTGTTCCTGGAGCGGCGTCGTGGGGACACCGCGATGCTGCCCACCGGCCTGTTCGGCAGCCGGTTGTTCTCGGTGTTGAACTTCTTCACCGTGCTGGTCTACGCAGCCCTCGGCGGATTCACCTTCTTCATCGCCGTGTACCTGCAGAACGTGATCGGCTGGTCGGCCCTGCTCACCGGCCTCGCGTTGCTGCCGATGACGCTGCTGCTGCTGGTCGGCTCGCCGCTCACCGGTGCGCTGTCGACGAGGATCGGGCCCCGGTTGCCGCTGACCGTCGGACCGGTGCTGGCCGCCGTCGGGCTGCTGATGCTGCGCGAGGTCGAGCCGGGGGCGTCGTACTGGCGGCAGGTGCTGCCCGGGGTGGCGATCTTCGGGGCCGGGCTGACCCTTGTCGTGGCGCCGCTGACCGCCTCGGTGCTGGCCGCCGTCGAGGACCGATTCGCGGGCGTGGCCAGCGGCTTCAACAACGCCGCCTCGCGGGTCGGTGGGCTGCTCGCGGTGGCTGCCCTGCCGTTGCTTGTCGGGCTCACCGGCACCGGGTACGAACAACCCGCCGAACTCACCGCCGCCTACCGTGGCGCGCTGCTCTGGTGCGCCGGTCTGCTGCTGGCCGGGGCAGTCACCGCCGCCCTGCTGGTACGCCGCCCGGCCCGTCGGCCGCCGCCGGCCCAGCCCTGCCACTCGCTGCCGGTCTCCACACCGAGATGACGGAGGGCCCCGCACCGGTGCGGGGCCCTGCCTGTCGGCTCAGCCGCGGGCGCGGTTGACGGCGCTGGTGACCGCCTTGACGGAGGCGGTGACGATGTTGGCGTCCATCCCGACACCCCAGACCGTGCGCCCCTGCACCTCGCACTCGACATACGCGGCGGCCTGCGCGTCACCGCCGGAGGAGAGCGCGTGCTCGTGGTAGTCGAGCACGCGTACGCTCACCCCGGCCGAACCGAGCGCGTTGACGTACGCGTCGATCGGACCGTTGCCGATCGCGGTGATCGAACGGGACTCGCCGCCGGTGTGGACCTGTGCGGTGATCTCGACCTTTCCGTCGGCGGTGCCTATCGCGTACTCGGACAGGGCCACCGACGGGTCGCGCTGGTGGTCGAGCAGGTACTGACCGGCGAAGATCTGCCACATGGTGGTCGGGTCGACCTCACCGCCGTCGTGGTCGGTCACCTGCTGGACCACGCCGGAGAACTCGATCTGGAGCCGGCGGGGCAGGTCGAGCTGGTGCTCGGTCTTCATGATGTACGCGACGCCGCCCTTGCCGGACTGCGAGTTGACCCGGATCACCGCCTCGTAGCTGCGGCCCAGGTCCTTCGGGTCGATCGGCAGGTACGGCACCGCCCAGGTGAACTCGTCGACGGGCACCCCGGCCGCCGCCGCGTCGGCCTCCAACGCGGTGAACCCCTTGTTGATGGCGTCCTGGTGGGAGCCGGAGAAGGCGGTGTAGACCAGGTCGCCGGCGTACGGGTGGCGCTCGTGCACAGGCAACTGGTTGCAGTACTCGACGGCCCGCTTGATCTCGTCGATGTCGGAGAAGTCGATCATCGGGTCGATGCCCTGGGAGAACAGGTTGAGCCCCAGGGTGACCAGGTCGACGTTGCCGGTGCGCTCGCCGTTGCCGAACAGGCAGCCCTCGATCCGGTCGGCGCCGGCCAGCAGACCCAGCTCGGCGGCGGCCACCCCGGTGCCCCTGTCGTTGTGCGGGTGCAGGCTGAGCACCAGGCTGTCGCGGCCGGGCAGGTGCCGGTGCATCCACTCGATCGAGTCGGCGTACACGTTGGGCATGGCCATCTCGACGGTGGCCGGCAGGTTGATGATCAGCTTGCGGTCCGGGGTGGGGTCGACCACCTCGATGACCTTCGCGCACACCTCCAGCGCGTACTCCAGCTCCGTGCCGGTGTAGGACTCCGGCGAGTACTCGTAGAAGATCTCGGTGTCCGGGGTGTGGATCTCGGCGTACTTCTGGCAGAGCCGGGCACCGCTTGTGGCGATGTCGGTGATGCCGTCGCGGTCCAGCCCGAACACCACCCGACGTTGCAGGGTGGAGGTCGAGTTGTAGAAGTGCACGATCGCCCGGCGGGCCCCGCGCAGCGACTCGAAGGTGCGGTCGATCAGGTGCTCCCGGCACTGGGTCAGCACCTGGATTGTGACGTCCTCGGGGATCAGATCCTGCTCGATCAGCTGTCGGACGAAGTCGTAGTCGGTCTGGCTGGCCGACGGGAAGCCGACCTCGATCTCCTTGTAACCCATCTGCACCAGCAGTTGGAACATCCGGCGCTTGCGCTCGGGTGACATCGGGTCGATGAGCGCCTGGTTACCGTCCCGCAGGTCGACAGCGCACCAGCGCGGGGCCGCCTCGACGTGTCGGGTCGGCCAGGTGCGGTCGGGCAGGTCGATCCGGAACTGTTGCCGGTACGGCTGGTAGCGGGCGTACGGCATCCGGCTCGGACGCTGGCGCGCGAACGGATCGGAGTCGATGTCGGTGGTGCCGGCTGGGTGAGCCATGGCGGAGTTCTCCCGTGGTCATGTGACGTCAGCGATGGAGGTCGGCAGCGAGGCCGAGGACTGTCCGGGAATGCTGGCGGCGCGGTTCGACTCCGCGACGAGGTGCCGGCCGTCAGGCCCCGTCGCGGCGACCAAGGAGAAGGTGCGCCTGCCACATGACAGAGTGACACTACGTGATGGGAGTCAGGTCTGGGAAGGCTCGTCCGGAATTTGGGACGAGGCTCGCAGATGTGCCCTCAGGTCGAGCTGTTCGAGCAGCTCAGAAGCAGTTCGGCAAGTGGCCGGCGGTGCCGTAGCGACGTCTCGTGGACCAACAGGTCGGCCGGGAGGCTGAACGGGTCGCCGAGTTGGCCGACCGCCGTCACCACGTACGGTCGCACGTCGGCGGGTAGATCGAGGTCGGCGACCAGGCCGACCCGGTCGAGATCGGCCACCTGGCGCACGTGCAGCCCCAGCGCGGTGGCCTGCACGGTCAGGTGGGCCACCGCCTGACCCAGGTCGTACGCCGCGAACGGGTTGCCGGTGGCGTGGTACGCGGCGAGCAGCAGGACGCTGGCCCGCCCGGCCCATCGCTGTTCGGTGGCCGGCAGGTTGACCAGGATCCGCTTGAAGGTCTCGTCCTCGCGGTGCCCGACGGCGAACCGCCAGGGCTGCCGGTTGTCGACCGACGGTGCCCAGCGTGCCGCCTCCAGCAGGGTCGTCACCTCGGCCGGGGTCAACTCCGCGATCGGGTCGAAGGAGCGGGGACTCCAGCGGAAGGCGAGCAGCGGAGTGAGGTCGGTCATGCGTAGAGCGTCCCGTATGGGCGTTTTGACCCCCGAACGAGGGTGGACGAATGTGGTCGAAAACACCCGTAACGGGATCAGTCTCAGGGCGTTCCCGCGTACAGGTCCGGGTCGGTCGGATCGGTGTCGGCCGAGGTGGACGGGTCCACCGGCGGTGCCTCCATGCCCAGCGGCTCACCCTCGACCACCGGTCCGGGCAGGTGCACCGTGTCCGGGGCCGGCTCGGGCGGGGCGGCAAGCGTCAGGGTGCCGAACGCCGCCCGTACCGCTGTCGAGGTGCCGTCCGCGTCGAAGCAGTAGATTCCGACGTCAAGTGGTGGGTTGATCGACGCAGCGGTGGTCTCCACCGAGTAGCAGTCGCCTGTCGCCTCGGCAGGTGCCATGGCCGGCGACACCGACAGCGGGGCGCGTCGGTCGGTCAGCACGTCCAGCCAGTCGGTGAACGGGTGCTGCACCCGGGGATCCAGCCGGCGGGGCAGCGTGTCGTCCCGCTCGCCGAGTCGTACGCAGGTCGCCGGTTCCGGTCGGGTGGCCGACGGCAGCCCGCACTGGAACAACCCGTCAGCGGTGGCGGCCAGGGTGATGTCTGCGGTGCCGCCGAGCGCACCGCCCGGCACATCCACCCGCCAGCTGCCGTCGTTCGCGCTGGTGAAGACGATCAGGCGGTCGGCGGCCCCGTCCACCCGCAACGTGTATCTGGCGACCAGGTGACGGTCCTGGGCGGCGGCCGCGACAGCGGCCAACTCGTCCCGGGCGGCGTCCGGACCGGCCGGACGTGGCGCGGCGGTCGGCGGCGGTGCGGGATCGGTGGGCGGATCGGGCGAGCAGGCGGCGAGCAGCGCGGGCACGGCGAGCGCCAGCGGGACGGTCAGACGGCGGGTCGGATGATGGGCGGCGGGCACCCGGTCATTCTGGGTGTTGGGCAGGGTTCGGGACAGCCCCGGAAAGGCTGGCGTTTCCGGCGTGTCGCAGGCCACTGCGGCCGTGCCCGGGGGCCGGATCGTGGGATCACCTGACCCGGCGGTCAGAGCCGCCCGATACCCTGAGGTCGTCCGACCCGCGCCGCCGGCCCCGGTGCCGGCGGCGTCGGCACGCTCAGGGCAACCGGGAGGGAGTGCGCCGTCGTGGCACTCGTGGTGCAGAAGTACGGCGGGTCCTCCGTCGCCAACGCCGAGCGGATCAAGCGGGTGGCGGAGCGCATCGTCGCGGCCCGCAAGGCCGGCGACGACGTGGTCGTGGTGGTCTCCGCGATGGGCGACACCACAGATGAACTGCTCGACCTGGCCAACCAGGTGAGCCCGTTGCCGCCCGGGCGGGAGCTGGACATGCTCCTCACCGCCGGCGAACGGATCTCCATGGCGCTGCTCGCCATGGCGATCCACAACCTGGGCTACGAAGCCCGCTCGTTCACCGGTTCCCAGGCCGGCGTGATCACCACGTCGGTGCACGGCCGAGCGCGGATCATCGACGTCACCCCGGGTCGCCTCAAGGGCGCCCTGGACGAGGGTGCGGTGGTTATCGTCGCCGGCTTCCAGGGCGTGTCGCAGGACACCAAGGACGTCACCACCCTCGGCCGGGGTGGCTCGGACACCACAGCCGTGGCGCTGGCCGCGGCGCTGCGCGCGGACGTCTGCGAGATCTACACCGACGTGGACGGCGTGTTCACCGCCGACCCGCGGATCGTGCCGAACGCCCGGCACATCAGGCAGATCACCTACGAGGAGATGCTGGAGCTGGCCGCCTGCGGGGCCAAGGTGCTGCATCTGCGTAGCGTGGAGTACGCCCGGCGGGCCGGGCTGCCGATCCATGTCCGCTCGTCATACTCGACAAACACCGGCACCATGGTCACCGGATCAATGGAGGAGCTCTCAGTGGAGCAGGCACTGATCACCGGGGTCGCCCACGACCGCAGCGAGGCCAAGATCACCATCGTCGGGGTGCCGGACGAACCTGGTGCCGCCGCGAGCATCTTCGACACCGTCGCGAGCGCCGAGATCAACATTGACATGATCGTGCAGAACGTCTCCACCGAGGGCACCGGCCGCACGGACATCTCCTTCACCCTGCCGAAGACCGACGGTCCGACCGCGATGGCCGCCCTGAGCAAGATCCAGGAGACGGTCAACTTCAAGGGCCTGCTCTACGACGACCACGTCGGCAAGGTCTCGCTGATCGGTGCGGGGATGCGGTCGCACCCCGGCGTGGCCGCCGGCTTCTTCGCCGCGCTGGGTCAGGCCGGGGTGAACATCGAGATGATCTCCACCTCGGAGATCCGGGTCTCGGTGGTCTGCCGGGACACCGACCTCGACGCGGCGGTGCGGGCCATCCACGAAGCGTTCGACCTGGGCGGCGACACCGAAGCCGTGGTGTACGCGGGGACGGGGCGGTAGCGCGCGTGGCCGGGCTGCCCACCCTGGCCGTGGTCGGGGCGACGGGGGCCGTCGGCACGGTGATGTGTGAGCTGCTCACCGGGCGGCGCAACGTGTGGGGCGAGATCCGGCTGCTGGCCTCCGAACGATCCGCCGGACGCAAGGTCCGCTGCCGGGGCGAGGAACTCACGGTGCAGGTCCTCACCGAGGAGGCGCTCGACGGCGTCGACGTGGCGATGTTCGACGTGCCGGATGAGGTCGCCGCCCACTGGGCCCCCATCGCGGTCAGTCGCGGCGCCATCGTGGTGGACAACTCCGGAGCCTTCCGGATGGATCCCGACGTGCCCCTGGTGGTGCCCGAGATCAATCCGGAGCAGTTGCGCAACCGCCCCAGGGGCATCGTCGCCAACGCGAACTGCACCACTCTCGCGATGATCGTCGCGGTCGCCCCGCTGCACCGTCAGTACGGCCTGCGGGAACTGGTGCTCGCGTCGTACCAGGCGGTCTCCGGCGCTGGTCAGGGCGGTGCGGACGCGCTGCACGACCAGTTGGCCAAGGTCGCCGGCGACCGGCTGCTCGGCTCTCGTACCGGTGACGTGCGGCAGGCGGTCGGCGACGACCTCGGCCCGTTCCCCGCGCCGCTGGCGCTCAACGTGGTCCCCTGGGCGGGCTCGCTCGCCGACGGTGGCTGGTCGTCCGAGGAGATGAAGATGCGCAACGAGTCGCGCAAGATCCTCGGGTTGCCTGACCTCAAGGTCTCCGCCACCTGCGTACGGGTGCCGGTGGTGACCGGCCACTCGGTCGCGGTGCACGCCGTCTTCGCCACCGAGATCGACGCCGATGGTGCCCGTGGCGTGCTGCGCAACGCGCCCGGCGTGATCGTGGTCGACGATCCGGCGGCCGGCGAGTTCCCGATGCCCATCGACGCGGTGGGCACCGATCCCTCCTGGGTCGGTCGGATCCGCCGCGCCGTCGACGACCCCCGGGCCCTCGACTTCTTCGTCACCGGCGACAACCTCCGTAAGGGCGCCGCCCTCAACACCGCCCAGATCGCCGAACTCCTCGCCAAAACCCTCACCCACCCCTGACCCCCCACCATCCCCGCGATCATGCAGTTGTGGCAGTGACGAATCGGGGCGAAAGTGACTTAGAGGG
>NZ_BOOZ01000040.1 GCF_016863495.1 Micromonospora andamanensis | reverse complement strand
GAGCGGCAAGGACATCTGGCTGTGGGGGAGCCTGCAGCTCATGCACACTCTGCTGCACGCTGGTGTTGTCGACGAAGTGCGGATGCTGGTCTGCCCGGCGTCACGCGACAAAGGCACCCAAGTATTCGAGGACCGGCGAGAGCTCAAACTGCTCGAAGCCAGTTCATTCCACAACGGCGTGGTGTTCCTGCGCTACCAGACCTGAAGCGGCAGTGCCCAACAAACGGTCTAGTTCAGGCCGAAAGCCAGAAACACGGAGAGCAGATCATGTCACAAGTAAAGCGGTTCGACCATGTCGGCATCACCGTCGCCGACCTCGACAAGGCGACGGCGTTCTTCGTCGGCCTGGGCTTTGTGGTCGAGGGTCGGATGTTCATGGAGGGCGAGTTCGTCGACACGGTCATCGGCATCCCCGACTCCCGCAGTGAGATCGTCATGCTGCGTCCACCCGGTGGAGGCACCGGCTTGGAGTTGTCGAGCTTCGTCTGGCCAGACCACGAGCCCGGGTCGCCGACGGCGATGTCGACCGAACTGGGACTACGCAACGTCGCCTTCGAGGTCGACGACCTGCAAACGGCCCTTGACCGTCTGGCCGCGGACGGGTACGGCCTGGTCGGCGGTGTGGGTCAGTACGAGGATCAGTGGCGCATGGCGTACGTGCGCGGACCCGAAGGGATCATCGTGTCCCTGAGCCAGCGGATCGGTTGACCCACCGACCGTCAGCCGGCCGCCGGTCCCTGACGTCGGAACCTCGACTCACCCGGCCGTCGTCCCGTTGAATGGGCCGCCATAGCTGAACAGAACGCCGCCCCGACTCGCAGGAAGCCGGGCCACTCTGCGGCCGAGACTATTTGCTGGTGCGGGCACAACCGGGGCATATCCCCGCGGCCCCTGCCGCCAATGTTGGAGAGTCGGTGGCCGACAGCCCGGACCCGCCCGTCGGGGCGGCGGTATGTCTCCAGATCTACCGAAGGCCGGCGGCGGAATATCGACCAGAAGTGGCGATTCGAGGGTAATCCGGCCCGGATGAAACCTTGCGTCGGATCATTGTAGGCCCGTCCGGGCCAGTGAATAGTCTTTTGGTAGAGTCGATCCCGTGACAACTGCATCGCTGGACAAGGAGCCGCAACAGATCGCGGCGATGTTTGATGGAGTGGCCAAGCGTTACGACCTCACCAACACGATCATCTCAATGGGTCAGGACCGGTTCTGGCGGCGCGAAACCCGCAGGGCGCTCGGGCTGAACCCGGGCGAGCGGGTCCTCGACCTGGGCGCCGGCACCGGTGTGTCAACTGCCGACCTGGCCAAGTCCGGTGCCTACGTCGTGGGCGTCGATCTGTCGATCGGCATGTTGCGGGTCGGGCAGGCAAAACGTCCGGAGGTGCCACTGCTGGGCGGCGACGCGCTCAAGCTGCCGTTCGCCGACGAGACCTTCGACGCCGCGACGATCTCCTTGGCTCTGCGTAACATCGCTGATTCGGATGCCGCATTGAGGGAAATGGCCCGGGTTACCAAGCCAGGTGGGCGGCTCCTCGTGTGCGAATTCAGCCACCCGGTCTGGGTGCCGTTCCGCACCGCCTATATCGGCTACCTCATGCGTGCGCTGCCGAAAGTTGCCAGAGGGGTTGCGAGTAACCCCGACGCCTACGTCTATCTAGCCGAGTCTATCCGGGCGTGGCCGGACCAGAAAGGACTGGCGGCGCGTATCCAGAACAATGGGTGGCGCAAGGTGGCGTGGCGCAACCTCAGCGGCGGCGTCGTGGCCCTGCATCGGGGCATCCGTATCTGACCAGCTGGTCGATGCTGGTGCTGAATGTACCGACGTCTGAATGAACACGGTCGCGCGGGAGTGAAGTAGCGGCCGATTCGAGACCGCGCCGGCCCACCCCGTCATCAACACGGGGTGGGCCGGCAGCCGGGAACGGGCTAGTGCCTTGACCACAAACGTTGACCGGGTTGGGTGACACACCGGGCCGGGTCCGCATGGTGGCGATGAGTGCGGTTGAGGCTGTGCGGGTGGCAGAACCAGTTCGAGTACGCCGATTAAGTGATCAAGAAGGTCAACGGCTGCAACGCCTCGTGCGGCGCGGTACCGGGTCGGTGGTCCGGCTGCGTCGGGCCATGATCGTTCTTGCCTCGGCGGGTGGGAACACGGTGCCGGCCATCGCCCGGCTGGTGCAGGCCGACGAGGACTCCGTGCGGCAGGTGATCCACCGGTTCAACGAGATGGGCATGCCCAGCCTGGACCCTCAGTGGGCGGGTGGCCGTCCCCGCCAGATCAGTGATGACGATGAAGCGTTCATCGTCGCGACGGCTAATACCCGCCCGATGAAACTCGGGCGCCCGTTCACCAGGTGGAGTATCCGCAAACTCACCGAGTATCTCGCCGGCAACCCGGACCGGGTCGTTGTGGTGGGCCGCGAACGTCTGCGGCAGATGCTGCGCAAACACGAGGTCACGTTCCAGCGCACGAAGACCTGGAAGGAATCGAACGACCCGCAGCGGGAAGCGAAGCTGGCCCGTATCGAGCACGTCACCCAGCACTTTCCGCAGCGGGTGTTCGCGTTCGACGAGTTCGGACCGCTGACGATCCGTCCGCAGGCCGGCTCCGGCTGGCAGCCCAAGGGCCACCCGGCCCGGCTGCCGGCGAACTACCACAAGTGGCACGGGGTACGGCAGTTCCACGGCTGCTACAGCGTCGGTGACGACACCATGTGGGGCGTCGTCCGGCATCAGAAGTCCGCGGGCAACACCCTGGCCGCGTTGAAGTCGATCCGGGCTGCCCGCCCGGACGGCGCCCCCATTTACGTCATCCTGGACAACCTGTCCGCGCACAAGGGCTTCACGATCCGCCAGTGGGCGGCCCGGAACAAGGTCGAGCTGTGCTTCACCCCGACGTATGCCTCCTGGGCCAACCCGATCGAGGCGCACTTCGGCCCGCTACGGACCTTCGTGATCGCCGGATCCGACCATCCGAACCACGTCGCTCTGGGCCGGCATCTGCACGCCTACCTGCGCTGGCGCAACGCCAACGCCCGCCACCCGGACGTCCTTGCCGCCCAACGCCGTGAACGCGCACGTGTGCGCAGCGAACGCCAGCACCGCTGGGGACACCCCGCCACCGCCAGAGCCGCCTAACCAACCCGGCCAACGTTCGTGGTCAAGGCACTAGTTGTGGGTGTCAGCGTTGAGTCGGTGGGCTGGGCTGGTCGAAACTCTGCCCGAGAAGACTGCTACCGCAAAGGCCACGCTGGCGATCGTGAAGAAGACGATGGGCGGCAGCGGAAACACAGCTATCGAAAGCGCGAGCATTCCGGATGATGTGCCTAGGCCCACGATCGCGGCTGCACGTACTTGCCTAGGCTCTGCCGCAAAGCGTTCCAACATGAGAAACAGCAGGCCGGCAAGCGCCGTTGCCAGCCCCATCGCCAGGCTGAAGCCCATGAACAGGTCGTAGTGGCTGGTGTGCGTCCCCATCAGGCTGAACACGTGTTCGCGCAGGGTGGCGTCGAACTCGCGGTCGGCATCTGACGGCGAGATGCGCATCGCGATGTCGCCAGCGGTGTGTCCAAGGCCCGTGATGATCCAGAACCACGCGCCCGTCCGGTAGAAGGAGCTGCGCACGGTGCCTCCCAAGCTCGACGCTACAGATGTAGTAGATGCTACATCTGTAGTATCGCCTCGTGGAGAGAAGTGACCAGGATCGCAAGACGCTGCTTGCCGACGCTGCCATCGACGCCATCGGCGAGGACGGCCTGCGTGGCCTCACGCATCGGGCGGTTGACCAGAAGGCCGGACTACCGCCCGGGACCTGCAGCTACCACTTTTCGACCCGGCGCGCTCTGCTGGCGGCGGTCCTGCAACGCATAGCCGAACTCGACAGGGCTGACATAGAGCGGTTCAGTGTCGGGCCGCTGTCGTCCGAGATGGAGGCCGATGCCCTGATTGACGGCACCACCAGAACCTTGAGGCACTGGCTCGGTCCGGCTCGCGCCCGAAGCCGGGCGCGCCTGCTGCTGGAGTTGGATCCGCCGAGCAGGCAGCTGATGGCTGAGACCGTCGATGCCGTAACCATCGATTTCGTCGCCTTCGCCGCGATCATCACCGGTGACAAAGAGCGCGCCGAACTCATCGTTGCGCTCATCGACGGGTTGGTGCTTGACGAACTTACTCACGGTGCGGTTCCAGTCGACGTCGATCGGCTACGTCGTAAGGTGGCGGCTGTTACCGCGCTGGCGTTGCCCGGGCTGAGCGCCGAGTAGGCGTCTTGCGCCCCGCGTCCGATACCACGTCGTGTGGCCACGAGGTGGTCAGGGCCTTGGAGAGGAGCGGCGCTGATGAGTCGCGGTGGCGGACCGTGTGGGGCACGACTGTAGGCCGACGGCCGCCGAAGCCAGGATGAAGGCGTGATGAAGGCGCGGGCGGCCAGGATGGACGGGGCCGGTACGCGGAGGAGGATCGAGTGATCGACTGGAGAGTGCCGTCGCACGCTGTGGTCGATGGGTCCTACCTCGGCAGCGGTGTTCGGTCGGGCGTCGATTCGTGAATGCCGAACTCGGGAGGTACGCACTTCGCCTCGACACCCGCCTCGGGCCGTTGTCGAGGCGCCCGATCGTCAAGAAAAGTCCCGAAAATCGACAGTCGTAAACGTCGGGGGAGCGCTGTGGTTGACGTGAGTCATCTTTCGCGAGTTGTCATGTGTGGAGCTGCCGCCGTACTACTGAGCCTGACTGACGTTGCCGCAGCCTCGGAGACGGTGGTGTCTTCCGGGTTGTCGATCCGGGACGGCCGGACCCAGCCGGTGTTCGACTACGCCGACGCGGTCCGGGAGGTGGTGTACATCGACGTACCTGTCGACACTGACGGTGACGGCGAGTCCGACCGGATCGCGATGCGGATCACCCGTCCGAGGCCGACCGAGCAGGGCCTCAAGGTGGCGTCGATCGTGCAGGCCAGCCCCTACTACGGTGGCGGCTGGGACAACCCGGATCTGCAGTGGCACCCTGACGATGTGGTGGACGAGCCGCAGTTGGCGTCGTGGCAGCCACCGACCGGCCCGTGGCCGGGCTGGACTGAGGGACATGTCTACAACGACAACTACTTCGTCCCGCGTGGCTATGCCGTGGTCAAGGTCGCCGCACTGGGCACTTGGGCGTCCAGCGGCTGCCCGGTGATAGGCAACGCCGACGACAAGCGCAGTATGAAGGCTGTTGTCGACTTCCTGGCAGGACGCATCAAGGGGTACGCCGAGGACGGCCGTGAGGTCACTGCCGACTGGTCTACCGGTGACGTGGCGATGACCGGCAAGTCCCACGAAGGCAGCCTGCCGATCATGGCCGCGGCGACAGGCGTTCCGGGGCTGCGGACCATTGTGTCCATTCAAGGCGTGGCGAACTGGTACGACACGGTCCGCCGCAACGGCGGTGTGGTGCACTCCCCGACGTTCCCCGGTGACGACATCGACATGACCGCGAAGGTGATCGTGAGCCGCCGCGATCCCGCCGCGTGTGAGGCTGAGATCCGCCGGATGAGCCAGGACATGGATCGCCAGACTGGCGACTACAACGAGTTCTGGGCGGCCCGTAACTCGTTGGGCGACGTTCGGGCGTTTCCGCCCACCTTCCTCATCGCCGGGCTGCGCGACCAGTCGGTCACCCCGAAACACTTCGCCGACCAGTGGGCGGCGCTTGGTCGCCACCGCATTCCGCGCAAGGCGTGGATCATGCAGGCGGGCCACGATGACCCGTTGTACGTCGCGGAGCAGCGCTGGCTGGACGAGGTCCATGCCTGGTACGACCACTGGCTGTACGGCATCGACAACGGAGTCACCGAGCGACCCGCGGTGGATGTGGAAACCGCGCCGGGTGTCTGGCGCACGCAGTCGACCTGGCCGGCGCCGGACGCGAAGCCGGTGCGGATGTCACTCAAGGCTGGAGACGGCACCGGGCAGCCGGGCGTGCTGTCGCGCGAGGGGGCCGGCTCCGGGTCGCAGGGCTTCGTGGATGCCTCGAAACGACCGACTGCGGACAAGCTCGGCGACCTTTCCGGCGGAGACGACAGCCGTCTGCTCTACGTCTCGCCGCCCCTGGCCACCGACCAGCACCTGTCGGGTACCCCCAAGATCCAGGTACGCGCACGGCTGTCCGGCGCGGCGCCGTACCTCACCGGCTATCTGATCGACCTCGGGCCTGACACGCGGGTCACGGGTTTCGCCCCGACGGCCGAAAGCTGGTGTTTCGGACCCAGCCTCGACGGTGACAGCGGCTGCCGCTCGCGCTGGGCCTACCAGAGTGGGCTAACGCCGTATCACGTGGTGAGCAGAGGCTGGCAGGACGTCCGTAACCGCATCTCGGACCGGACAACCACTCCCGTCGACCCGTCAACCAGCAACGTCTACCGATGGGACCTGGAGCCCAGTGACCACGTCTTCAAGGCTGGACACCGGATTGCCGTGGTGGTGATGGCAACCGACTACGAGCACACCCTCCGATACCCAACCGGCACCCAGGTCACTGTCGACCTGGCAGGCAGCGGGGTCACCCTCCCGCTCACCCCCAGCGACGGCTGAGTCTCTCCGGGGCCATGCCAGGTCGCAGCGCGCAGTTCGTCGGCCCGCCGGTCCACCACGCAACGAGAAAGAACCGCAATGGCAGTTACCTATACCGGATTGGGCGAGTGGCCCACCTGGCTCGACACCGCCACGCATACGCCGGCGTGCCGGGGCCATGACACCGACCTTTTCTTTCCCTCAGCCTCACGCTCGGGAGTCGGGGCGAAACGCCAGATCACCCGGGCGAAGGCGATCTGTTCCACCTGCCTTCTGCTGGACCCCTGTAGAGAGTGGGCCCTCCGCCAGCCTCTCCGAGAGGTTGACGGCATCTGGGGCGGTACCACGACGGGGGATCGAGGCAGGCTGCTGCGGGAAAGTCGACGACAGTAAGGGCGGAGACGTGGTCAGCGGCAGAGGCCGTGGGTTGCGATGTTGCTGGGGAGAAGTGTGCCTGGAGGTGGAGTAGAGGTCGCGGTGGTCTGTCGATCGTCCGGAGACGGTGCGGCGCCGGCCACCGGTCCTGGTCGGACACGTGCCATCAGGCGCCTGCTCCTGGCTGCACTTGCCGGCGGCCTGATCACTGCCGCTGCTGCCGTAGCCGTAGGCTGCGCCTCCGCCGATGACCAGGTACGGGTGGGTGATTGCCTCGAGGCGACCGGCGAGGGTGCGAAGACCAGTTCCTTCCGGCAGGTGGACTGCTCCGCGCCCCAAGCGGCCTACCGCGTTGCGATCGTGGCCGACTCCCTCGAGGGATGCGCCAGCAGCTACGGGAGCTTCGACCTGCCGTATAGCCGGTCATCGAACCACATGTACTGCCTCATGTTGAATGCCGTCGCCGGCGACTGCTTCCGCCAACAGATTGACTTCCCCACCGGCCGGGCGACAAAGGTCCATTGCGACGATTCAGCCACGTATCGGATCACCGCCGTCAGCGAAGGCGTCGCGAACCGCGCTGTCTGCGGTGACGAGGCACGGGCTAACTCCGCCAACGCCTTGGACCGGCCCCGCGCCCTGGTATACCCACAACCTCCGACAACGCTGTGCGTCGATCCGCTGTGACAGGTCCTCGGCCGCGCCGCTAAGCGGTACGTGGTCCAACTGTCGGTCGCGCACCCGGTGGAAGCCGTTAGCGAGCCAGACCCCAGTGGCTGCCACGACACCAGGTTGGCGACCAGGTGGTGGTATCAACACGGTCACCGTGCCGGCGAGTCGAGATTACCGTGCAGGGCGTCGGTTGTCCCAGACCCAGAGCGCGATGCCGACCCTGTTGCGGACATCGAGCTTTCGGCTGATGACAGCGACAACGTTCTTGACGGTGCCCGCAGCGAGGTGCAGCTCAGCGGCGATGTCAGCATTGGTCAGCCCCTGAGCGACCAGATCAGCTACCAGCGTTTCGCGGTCGGTGAGCGGTGTGCTGGACCCGGTTCCGACGCTCCGGGTGAGGTGACGAAGCAGACGGACGGTGATCTGCGGACTGATCAGGGTGTTGCCGTCGACTGCCGCCCGGATCGCCTCGATCAGCAGCGTGGGTCCGGAGCGCTTGAGCAGGAATCCGCAGGCACCGTTGCGCAGCGCGGCGTGAACGTACTCGTCGAGGTCGAAGGTGGTGACCACCACGACACGGAACTTCGGATCGGCGTCCGCTCCGGCCAGGATGCGTGTGACATCGAGGCCGTCCATCTTCGGCATCCGGATGTCGGCGAGGACCACGTCGGGTCGCAACCGGCGGGCGAGGTCCACGGCGGCGCGACCGTCCGACGCCTCGCCGATCACTGTCATGTCCGGCTGCGCGTCGATCACCATCCGGTACCCGTTGCGCAGGTCCTCCTGGTCGTCGGCGATCAGGACGCGGATGCTCACGTGACCGCCCTACCGGCGGGAAGGACGGCGGTCAGACGCCAACTGTGTCGTTCTGTGGGTCCGGCGGTGAGTGTGCCGCCTCGTGCGCCGACTCGCTCGGCGAGCCGGGCGATACCAGTGCCACCGGGGGCAGTCGGGTCGGACCGCCTCGTCGGCGCTCCGTGAGCCGTGCCCAGCGAGGTGTCGTTGATGACCGTGACGCGCAGTGCGGCGTCGTCGGCGGCGGGCTGGATGTCGACGGTCACTGCGGTGGCGTCGGGCGCGTGCCGGCGGACATTTGTCAATGCCTCGACGACGATGCGGTAGGCGAGCTCGGCGACATCCCCGGAGCATGCTTCGGCTGCGGCCGCGACGTGCACGTGCACCGGTGCCGGACCGACGGCGGAGTACTGCCGCGCGAGTTCGTGAAGGTCGGTCAACCCGTACTGCGGAGCACCGGTCTGCCGCAGCGCGTGCACGCTCCGATCGAGGCTGGCGAGCGCGCGTTGGCCTGCTTTCTCGATCCGGTCGAGCGCGGTCAGGGCATGGCTGGGGTCGCTGCCGGCGAGCAGCTTCGCCGCCTGAGCCTGGAAGAGCATGGCGGTGACCTCATGGGCGACGAAGTCGTGCAGGTCGGCAGCGAGCGCCAACTGCTGTTCCCGCTCGGCCTGGCGCGCTGCACGTATTCGTGCTGCGTCCTGCGCGCGCAGGTAACGGCCGGCTACTGCCGCCGCGGCGGCGATCAGCGCCCAGAACGAGCACATCATCAGGTCGTCGGTGGTGACCGGGGACGGCAGGACGCGTAGCAGCAGGGCCGCCACCGCAGCGCCGGTCAGGGTGCCCACCACCGCCGCGACGAGCGGCCGTGCCCGGCGCACCAGCAGGACGATCAGCACGAGCAGGCCAGCGGCCTCCAGTAGACCCCAGGCGCTGGCGTAACTCCCACCGTCGCCGTGGGGTAGGTACAGCGCGGTGACGATGAGTGACAGTGCGCCCAGCGCAGCGGTCGGCCACTGAACCGGCCAAGGTCTGACGCGCCACCACGCGATGGCTGCGGCAAAGGCAAGCACCGCCATTACCGGGGCCGCGGCACCCTGCAGGGGTCCGCTGACCGTCATGCGCCTGACCTGTCGGTTCTTTGCATGTGCTCAACACTAGGACAGCCGGCCCTGACCCGACCCGTGCCGAGCGCACGCTGTTGACCGTTACTGGCCGTGGTTGGTGCCGATCGGCACCTGCCGCCGCCGATGCGCCAGGCCGCATCGTCGAATCATGGCGATTTCGAAGAACCTCGGCCCCCGGTTGGCGGCCTTGGCAGCTGGCTGGTGGCTGTCCTACGGCCTACTCGCAGCCTGGTGGAGTGCTGGCGGGCCGGGTTGGCCGTACGGCGAACGCCGGCCGGCGGCGCAGGCCGGTGCCCTTCTGGTCGGTGTCGACTCCGACCGGATCGCGCCGATCATCGCCGCGTTCAGCTTCGCCGCCGCTGCGGTCCATCTGGCCATGGCCCGGCTCAAGGGTCGACCGCTCCGGCAGGTCACCCGGCTGGCGTGGGGCGCGGCCGTGTTGACGATGCTGATCGTGCCCGACGCGCGACTGCTGCTCACCGTGTTCCAGCTCTTGACCGGCAACACCACTGGCCTTCGCTGGCCGGTGATGAATCAGGCGCTGTGTGTCGCTGGTGCATTACTCACCGTCATAGCCGCCCGGGCCGCCCGGCCCGCACGTGCGGAACCGGCGCCACCTCGCTGGTCCGCGACGGCTGTCACCCTCGCGATCGGCGCCCCACTCGCCTACGCGGCGATCCGCTGCGCATGGGCCCTTGGCCTGCCGATCGGCGCGACCGAGGAGTTCCTCGCCCCATATACCGTCACCGGAGCGAGGATCACCGAGGCCATCATCGCCGGACTCGCTACCGGCGGCGCGCTGCTGACCGTCGGACTCGTGCGGCCCTGGGGCGAGACCTTCCCTCGCTGGCTGCCCAGGCTGGCCGGCCGCCGGGTGCCACCTGCGTTGGCTGTGGTGCCGGCCACAATCGTCGCCGCCCTGCTCACGGCCGCCGGATTGTCCCTGTCCCGGGGACTTGTGGCGATGACGATCGGGCTGACACCGGCCACCCCCTCGGCCTCCCTGCCCAACTGGGGTGCGTGGCTGGCCGCACCGCTCTGGGCGATCTGGGGTGTCGCGCTCGGCGCCGCAACGTACGCCTACCACCAACGCCGGGCAACCGGCCGACCGTAAAGGACAACCCATGAATGACACGACTCACTGGGCCGGATACGTGGCTGGCGGCTCCGCCAGCGGACTGGCAATTGCCCATCTGACCGTTTACACGGTCGGCTTCTTCACCCAGGCGGACGCGACCTGGCCGCAGTACCTCATCGGCGGCGTCATCGTCAGCGCGGTCGCCGCTGGGCTGGCCGTCGCCGCCTTCGTGCTCGCTCGCGCCGACGGGCGACACCGCCCACGGCGCCTGCTGGTCGCCGTGGCGTGGTTCGCCTGCGTGCTGTTCACCATGCAAGCGGCCTTGCTGGTGGCCGCTGCCGATCCCCGCCTGTTCGCCCCGGACCGCCCTGGCACGTACTCCCTGCTCGCCGGGCCGGCGTTCGGACTGCTCGCCTGGAACAGGCGGGCCGCTCGACCCAAGCGGTAACGGGTGCACGCTGAGGTTCTCTGATCCTGCACCCACAGGTGAAGGGTCGCGCCGAGCGGCTTGCGGCTGCTCGCCATGTGTGTCGAGCAGCCGCAAGCCGATTACGCGGCAGGGAACTGGGTCCCCCGGCGGGTGGCCGTCGATGGAGCCTTTCCTACCCAGGCATCAGGGGCTGCTTCTTTGACCAGGGGCGACGCCCTTCCGCGCGGTTCTGTGCCGCGCGTCGCCGCTTGCTGCCGAGCGGTCCAGGAGAAGTCCGCAGAGGTTGGCGAAGGTCGCGACCTGATCGTCACTGAGGAGGTCGGCGAAGCGGGTGCGTACCAGCGCTGCGTGTACCTGCATGGCCTTGTCGATTGCCCGGCGGCCAGCCTTTGTGAGTACGACATCGTCGCCGCGTCCGTCCAGCTCGCAGGCCTCCCGTGTGATCAAGCCTCGCTGCTGCATCCGGCCGAGCTGACGGGAGAGTCGGCTGGTGGACCATCGCATACGTACGGCGAGCGCGTTGACCCGTACGCAATGCTCCGCCGGGTCGCGCAACACCCCGTCGGTCTCGGCGAGCACCTCGAAGTCGGCCATCGAGAGTCCGGTTTCTGCCTCGAGGTCGTGCGCGACCTTGGCGTCGAGTGTCAGGCGCAATGCGCGATAGGTGGTCCAGGCCAACTGCCACGGCTCTTCCTGCATGAACTCCAACCTACCAACTCGTTGACATGTAAGCGAAGCTGCCGGTACGGTTTCGCTTACATGTAAGCGACTGGAGGACAAGATGCAGACCATCCACGTGAACGGCGTCGACCTCGGAGTACGGACCGACGGCAACCCGGCACATCCGGCAGTGCTGCTCCTGCACGGCGCCGGCCACTCAAGTGCCGCCTGGGATGAGCGATTCTGCGCCCGCCTGGCCGCCGGCGGACGATTCGTGATCCGGCTGGACAGCCGCGACGCCGGCGTCTCCACCACCTACCCGCCAGGCAAGCCCGACTACGCCCTGCGCGACCTGGTTTCCGACGCCGCCGCGACACTGGACGCGCTCGGCGTGCGAAGCGCGCACGTTCTCGCCATGTCGCAGGGAGCCGCGACAGCCCAGCTCCTCGCGATCGACCACCCCGACCGCGTGGCGTCACTCGCACTGCACGCCTCCACCCCCGGCGGCCCCGGCCACGACAACCCCGACCTACCCGGCCCAACCGAGGAGATCAGCGCCCTCTTCACCGCAGAGCCGGTCGAGCCGGACTGGTCCGACCGCACCCAGGTGATCGACTACCTGGTCGCCGCCGAGCGTCCCTTCGCCGCCGCCAGCCGCCCCTTCGACGAGACCGCCACCCGGGCGCTGGCCACCCGGCTGTACGAGCACGCCCGCGACATCGCCGCACAGATCACCAACCCGTTCCTCATCGACGCCGGCGAGCCGTGGCGCGACCGCCTGTCCACGATCCACATCCCGACGGTCGTGTTCCACGGCGGCGACGACCCGTTCTTCCCACCCGCGCACGGCGAGGCGCTCAGTTACGAGATCTCAGGCGCGCGCTTCATCACGCTGCCCGGCACCGGACACGAACTTTTCCCCGAGCACACCTGGGACACCGTTCTCGCCGGTCTCGCGGACCTGCACAACCTCCGCGCAGAGGACGCCTGAGCTGAGCCGCAGCCTGGGCGAGGGCGCTGACCGGCTCACGAAACACGCCTGAACCTGATCTTGAGCCGGGGTCGATCCGTGTCGACCCCGGCTGATCCGTGGCTGCGATGACGTCGCGCTGGCAGCGATACGAAACAGTCCTGCGGCTGCGCCTGCCTAGCGTCGTACGTGCGGTGCCGAGTGGGACCGTGCCGACGACGATTTTGAGGTGTACATGCGCAAGAACATCGTTCGGGCCCTACTGATCGGCGCCGTGACGGCAGGCAGTCTGGCCCTTGCCCCGTCGGTCGCCAGCGCGGCGCCGCCCTGCGGCTTCTACAACCAGACGGACTCCGCCGGGAACGTCTCGCACCGGTACCACAACTGCAGCTACCAGGGCAAGAAAGTCAAGATCGACTACTATGGCCGCAGCTCCCAGCACGTTTGCGTCGAGGCCTACCAGTGGCGACACCTCGGGTATTGGACCGGCACCGGGACGGGCGCGTTGAAGGGCGCCTCCGTGGTAGGCACCTGCCCTTGACGTCCGTACGCCCGACGTCATGTCCGGGTAGGCGGTGTAAGAAAGGGGCCGTCCGGCAGGGGGTCCGGGCACGCCCAGAGATATGTCGGGAGTCGGTTCGGTGTCATGCTGACTGTTGCCGTGACCGCTCACCACTGGCCAATCGGCTCCAGGCACGCGCAGCGGCAGCCTTCGGGTCCTTCGTCGGCCTGCTCGGCAAGTAACTGAATCGGACAACCGGATAGTCGGCAGGCGGGTCCGGTGCCGCATCCGTGCGGCAGCGGACCGGCTTGTTCGACTCCCCGGCTGTCGGCGTGCGGCCTGGCTGCCAAGCCCGGACCCGCACCGAATGGACACTTCGGCGATGCCGAGCCGGATCTCCTTCATCGAGACCGCTGGGTCGATCGTCATGCTGGGGCACGCGACAGTTGATGACACGGTTCGGTGCTGGACCTGCGTCGGTGTCCCTGTCAGCTGATGCCACCGCAGTACGCCCAGGCCGCTGTCTGCGCCTTCCTGATGAAGCGGACGCCCATGGCCGTCCCGGATGCTGGCCCGTCGGCTGGTCGTCTCGTCCACACCAGCATGGGCTGTGGCCTCGGTCGGTTCATTCTTTTTGACCGCCAGCTGCCACGTTTCAGATTGTGGGGGCGACGTACAGGTGTGATGGAAACGACGACAGACCCGCCTGAGCTGGTGCGGGTCTATCAGGACCACCGCGTGGGATTGTTGCGGTTGGCGTATCTGCTGACCGGCTCGCGGGAGCACAGCGAGGATCTTGTTCAGATCGCGTTCGCCTCAGCGATGCCGCGTTGGGATCGCATCGAGCAGCCGTTGGCGTACCTGAGGCGGACGATCGTCAACCAGGCGGCGGATCACCACCGTCGCGCCGCGAGGGAACGCACGCTCCCTGTACCGGAGCCGGTGACGTATCCGCCCGAGGTCGATGAGACGTGGGCTGAGATCCAGAGGTTGTCGCTGGTTCAGCGCACTGTGGTGATCCTGCGCTTCTACGAGGACCTCACGCTTGTCGAGATCGCGGCGGTGATGGCACGTCCGCCGGCGACGGTCCGGTCCGACCTGAAACGTGCCCTGGAACATCTACGGAAGGCACTCAACCCATGAGCAACGAGGACCTCGACCTTCTGGTCGATCCCGCTCTCGCCGCCCGGCTGCGCGGGACGCTGAACGCGGTCGCGGCAACGATCACCGACGTCGCTCCCGTCCATGAGGCACCGCAGCACGTTCCGGCGCAGCCCGCAACGGTAGTGGGCACCCGACGGGGCTGGCGCAGGCGCGGGCTGGCGATCGGCCTGGCAGCGGCCGTCGTGCCAGTGGCGGCGTTCTCCGCCCTCGCCATCGGTCCCGGCGACGTCGACCAGATCCCACCCCGAGACGCCTTCGTCACTGGCTCAGCGGATGACGAGCGCTACTGGCTTGTCCCGTCATTCCACAGGGATGCCTGCGGAAACACCTTCGGTGGGGCCGAGCTGGTGATGGAGAGCAACAACATCGTCGGCAAAGAGTGGAACACTGCCAGCGTTGCCTACGGTGAGGCTCCGAAGGACGGGGCGCCCGGTTCCGGGTGCTACGTCAGCGAGGAGTCGCAGTGGCTGACCGATCCGGGCCGCGTCGGCAAGCTTTCCCAACGGCTCGGGGGCAAGGATCAGGATGGAGACTGGATCACCCTGATCGCCGTCCACCCGACGGTCACCACTCTGCGCGTGGCCGAAGACGCACGCGCTACCCGCGACGTCCGCACGCAACCCCTGCCGGACCGGCCTGGCGGCCCTCGATACGCGGTGTTCACCACGCCCGCCCGCAACCCCAAGGTCAACCTCTCCGTACACCTCCTGACCGCTGACAGCCAGCCCGCCGCCGAACCCCTCGAGATCGTCCTGCCTAATCGGTAGTCGTCTGCGACGACAAACAGATTCGGCAGGAACCAGGCTGCCTCACGGAGATCCCCGATCTCCGTGAGCCTGCCGTCCGAGTCCGCAGTCGCGCAGGTGTCAGACGGTCACGGCGAGGATTCCGACAAGTGATGCGGCGACGCCTATCCGTTGAATGTGGTCGATGCGCTCCCGTAGCACCGCTGCGGCCAGTGCGATGGTCACCACTGGGTGAAACGCACTGAGCACCGCCACGACGCTCAGATGGCCCAGATGTGTTGCGGCGGTATAGGCGGCGTCGGCCACGATTATGAGTGCTCCGATCAGTACCAGGCTCGGTACCGCTCGCCACGGCACCTCGATCCGTGCCCGGACTGCCAGTACGAACGCGAGTATCCCGATGACCGCGGTGAACCGCGACACCACAAGCGCCCACGGGATCCCGCCCTCTCCGGCGAGGTCCATGAAGACGAAGAAGGCACCGAACCCGGCTGCGGCCACCGCCCCGTGCGCCACAGCGGTGCCGGTGCCGCCGCCACCCGTTGCTCGCCGCTGGTGCGCGGCCAGGACGATCCCGATGACGACGAGGGCCAACCCCGCGAACCGGAACGGACCTGGTACCTCTCCCAGCGCCACACCGACAGCTATTGGGACAACCGGCGCGCAGGCCGCGACAGGTGCCACCACGCTTGCTCTGTAGGTGGCCAGGCCTCGGTAGAGGGCAGCGACGCCCACCACCTCGCTGAGCCCGGCACCAACCGCGGCCATCAGGTGAACCGGCTCCGGTGGACGTGCCCCCAGTACCGCCACGTTTCCGGTAAGCAAGACCAGCGCGGCCACCTGGGAGACGAGGAGCACTGACGCCACCCCCAGCCTGCGGCTGCGCACCCCGCCGAGAAGGTCGGAGATGCCCCAGCTCACCGCCGACGCGAGGGCAAGGAGGACGGCGGTTGTCACTGCGTACCGCCAAAGGTGTGCGTGCCGACCGCGAGCGCCGCTGCCTTCCACCGGGATCGCGACCGTGGCCCGTCGCCGGTGCCGTTCCTGGCCGGCAGCCGTGCCGAAGCGGCTGTCGTACGTCGCTCCAGACCCTTGGCTCGTGCCTTCTGTCCACCCATGACGAGCTCCAGTCGCTTACATGTAACCAAACATGGTGCAACGTACCCGCGACTTGGTTACACGTCAACAAGGTCACGCTAGACTGCGCGGTGTGACCACCATCAAGAAGTTGGCTGCGGCAGATCAGCAGGCATGGGCTGCCTACCGGGAGATGCGGCTGCTCCTCGACGCCCGGGTGGCTCGCGACCTTGAGGCTGCCGTGGAGCTGTCGATGCCAGACGTTGACGTCCTTGCGGCCGTCGACGCGCTCTCTGACCGCGGCGCGACACCCGAACTCGACACCTGGCTGGTGCCACTCGTCCCCGATCGCGCTCCGTCGGCACGCACGGCCCACTGCGTCCGCGTTGCCGCCCTCGCCGACCGGATGCGTTGGTCGCGCAGCCGTCTGTCTCGCCAACTCGGCCGAATGGAGCGCCGTGATCTCATCGCACGCGTGCCGTGTGAGCTCGACGGTAGAGGCGACGACGTCGAGCTCACCGCCGCCGGCCGGCAAGCCCTCAAGCGGGCTGAGGCGCAGCTCGAGGCCACCGTGTGGAGGCATTTCGCGAGCGTGCTCAGCGCGGAACAGCGAACTGCGTTGATGCAGATCAGCGCCACACTGAGAGCTCGCCTGGCGACTTGACCCGGCCTCCTGCGAACGGGCGATGAAGTCGGTGTCGATCATGGTCGACGATGTGGGCCGGCTGCGGCCCGTCTGTCGCGAGGGTGCGCCGGATGCCAAGCATGAGCACGTCGCCGAGCCGCCACGGAGCTTGTGCCCAGGTTCCACGGATCCGGTGTGCGGCGAGTCAGAACCTAGACAAGAAGATCATCGACCAGGGGAGTTCCGTGAATGACCGAGGTTCTCCCGACCCGTCGAGGTTCATCAAGCACGACGCGCACCAGGTCCACCAGCTGCCGGGCGGGAGCTGAGGATGAGATCTGCGGCTCGAGCGACGACCTGGTCACGGGTGCGGTCAGGATGTTCGGCGGCCAGGAAATGCCTGCCGATCGCCAAGCAGAACGCGAGCAGGCAGCGGGCCTCGACCTCGTCGGGATCAGCGCAGAAACTGCTGATTGCCTCGCGTAACAGCTGCATGCGTCGGTTGTCCACGCGGCTCAGGCGTTCGGCGACGTCCTGGTCGCGGCGGGCCCAGTCGCGGATCGCCAGGTCGATAGGGAGCACGCGGTCGCTGGAGAAGGTGAGCTGGCCAGCCAGCCGAACCTTGTCCAGGGCGTCACCGCCCTCCTGCTCGATTCGACTCAGGACGTTGTCGACGCTCTCGCGTTCCCAAGTGTCCAGCATTTCGGTCAGCAGTTGCTCGCGGTCGGCGAAGTAGCCGTAGAACCCGCCCTTGGTCACGCCGAGCGCCTTGGCGAGGACCTCGACGCGCACCGCATCCACGCCACCCTTGGACAGCGCCCGCAGTCCCTCCTCGATCCACTTCTGGCGCGGTGTACGCAACGCACCCACGGTGTAACTGACCTCACTCTCGTCGTCCGGTTGTGTAACTGCGAAAAGCCGGTGTAGCTTCGCCTTATACGGTAGCGTACAACAGGAGGGGTTGAAGCTATGTCATTTGGTTTCAGGACCTGCGACCATCCACCTTCTGAACCTGCCGAGGAGTCGGTCGGCAAAGCCGTCACAGTGGCACAGCCGCCCTGGTTCTCTCTTCGCCGGTCACGCTGACTGAGGCCTGTGGTTCCGATGAGGCTCCCCGACGCTGAGCACACCGCCCGCCCGTGGCGGATCCACGAGATCACGCCCGACTTCCGGATCGAGGATGTGTGGGCGTACCGCACACCGGGCGCCGGGCCGGACGACTTTCCCGCGATGTTGGCCGCACTGCGGGCGGCCGGCGGGCTCAACGAGAACCCGGCGGTGGTCCGGTTCCTGTTCGCCGTGCGCTGGAAGCTTGGCGCCGTGTTCGGCTGGGACCGACCCGACGAGGGCGTCAAGGGGCGGGTCGAGTCGCTCTGCGACCGGCTGCCGCCGGACCTGCGCCAGGACGCGGCCGGGGAGCCGGTCTCGAACACCCCGTTCACCATGGTGTACGAGCTACGTGACGAGTGCGCCATCGAGCTGGCCAACAGGACCGTCCACGACATCTGCCACCTGGGCTGGGTCCCGAACAACGACGGTGAGTACGAACTGCGGATGGCTGCCCTGGTCAAGCCCAACGGCCTGTTCGGACGGCTGTACATGGCCGCGATCAAGCCGTTCCGGTACCTGATCGTCTACCCGGCCATGACCCGGAAATGGGAACGCGCCTGGCTGAACCGGGACAGGTACACCGGAGCCGGCGCGGGCACCACCACTAGCCCCGCCTGACCCGCGGCCCGGGATAGCGGTATCCCGCGAAGTCACAGCCGCAACGAGCCGCGTCGTGCGGCTCCGCAATCGAGTGGAGAATTCAGATGGTCAAGTGGGCAGGCGGGCTCATCGTGTTCTACGGAGCCGCGCACACCCTCGGCGGCTTGGCGGCGGAGGGCGCTGCTCGCCACGCCGGGACGTGGTTCGGCGGGGAGATGTGGGGTGAGGAACTCGCAAACATGAGCCCCGCCATGAGCGCGTACTGGCTCACCGTGAACAGCTTTGGCCCACCGCTCATCCTGATCGGCCTCACAGTGCTGTGGCTGAATCGCCGCGGGATCACGCCTCCGCAGTTTCTCGCATGGTCGATGGCTGCCTGGGTTCTGGTCGGCACCGTGATCGCCGGGCCCGGGGTCGGACAAGATGTGATTCTTCTGGCCGCTTGTGGCCTGCTGCTGGCAGCACACCGCCGCGCCAAGCACACCGACCCCCTCGCGCCTGAGGACGCTCCAACCGTCGCCGAAAATGCTCAGCGGCTGGCATGTGTCAAGCCAGCTCCCACCGCAGGAGACTCGCTTGGTAGCTGTCCAGGCATCGCACCGGCGAGATCTGGTCCGCATCCACCCCGCGAGCGATCGCGTCGAGCTGGGTGGGATCCCAGCGGACGGTCATGACCGTCACGCGTACCGCGTGGTGGCGGTCCGATGACGCGGACGAGGTGATGGAGACCAGTTGACCCTCCGGCTCGATGAGGGTGACGAGCCGGTTCAGGCCGGAACCGTCTATGGGTGCTGTGTTGATCACCGCGTCGACCGGCTCGGTCAGACGGTCGACGCCACCGCCCGCGCCGTTGACGAGGATGCGCTGACCGAACCCCTACCCGATTCTGGTCGTGGATGCCTTGCCAGGCGGTGAGCCCGGCGACCGGGATGCTCGTTGGCGACGTCTGTGCCAGGGATGTGCGGCATCCGGACAGGATGAGAGCGGTGCAGGACTCCGGCCCGGATGATGGCGTCCGCCGGGTTGAACGACGTGCCGGCGGCCCTGATCAGGACCTCGCCGGGCCCGGAGACGGGAATTGGGGCCTCCTCGTAACGGAGCACCTCCGGTCCGCCTTACTCGTGCATCTCGTCGTCGCGGATTTCGTAGATCGCCATGTTCATGACCGGCGCCACCGGCCGACCCGGCAGCCCGAGGCCGTGGACCTGCTCGGCGATCACGATGTCGCCGTCGACCGCCTGGTGCACGGTCGCGAACTGGATCTCCGCGAACGTGCCGAAGACGCCGCGCCACACGTCCAGGACCGCGTCCTTGGTGTTGAACGCCTCGACGACTCACGAACAAGGGTGTCGTTGCTCTGTGTCATGTCAGGTTCCTTCACTTGGTGGGTTGGGCGGCGCCGTTGAACACCGGCGGGGCGTAGCCGGCCGGCTTGTCGCCGACGCCGAGGCCGGGGTTCACCACCCAGGACTGGTACTGCGGGGTGAACATGCCGTACGGCATTCCGAGGATCGGGGCGCTGGCCTCGTCGAGGCGGCGACGGGCGTCGGCGGGGATCTCGAAGTCGAGCGCCTCGAAGTTGCTGCCGACCTGCTCGGCGTTGCTCGCCCCGATGATCACCGAGGCGACGGCTGGCTGGGTGGCGACCCAGTTGATCGCGACCTGGGCCATGCTGCGACCCAGCTCGGCGGCCACGCTCTCCAGGGCCTCGATGACCTGCCATTCGCTGGGGCTGACCGCGCGACCTCCGGCCTCGGGATTGGTCAACCGGCCGGTCCCGCTCAGGCCGTCGCCGGTGCGCCGGTACTTGCCGCTGAGCAGGCCGCCACCGATCGGGCTCCACGCGGTCAGCCCGATGCCGACGGTCTGGGCCATCGCCACGTACTCCGCCTCGATGCCCCGGACGACCAGGGAGTAGGGGAGCTGCAGGTTGATCATCGGGGCCAGGCCATGCGCCTCGGCGTAGCTCTGCGCGCGGGCCGCGTACCAGGCGGGCACGTCGGAGAGGCCGGCGTACCGGATCTTGCCGGAGCGCACCAGGTCGTCGAGGGTGTGCACGACCTCCTCGACCGGGGTGATCCGGTCCCAGGTGTGCAGCAGGTACAGGTCGATGTAGTCAGTGCCGAGCCGACTCAGCGACGCCTCCACGGCCCGCATGATGTGCTTGCGGCCGTTGCCGCTGGCGTTGGGGTCGCTCGGGTCGACACTGTTGGTGAACTTGCTGGTGAGCACGAGCCGTTCGCGGACGCCGGCCCGGTCGATGAGGCGGCCGAGGATCTTCTCGCTCTCCCCGGCGGTGTAGAAGTCCGCCGTGTCGATGAGATTCCCGCCCGCCTCCAGGTATCGCCGGAAGATCGGCTCGGCCTCCTCCTCGGTCTTGCCGTACGCGGCATGGAAGCCGTCGACGCCGAAGTTCATGGTGCCCAGCGCCAGCCGACTGACTCGCAGACCGGACCGCCCGAGCAGGTAGTAGTGGTTCATCGTTGCGTCCTCCCGATCATGGTGTCGGCCCGGTGCGGGCCGCGTGTCCCTGACCTTTGCTCGCTAAAAATGGACCTGCAAGTCCAAACCTGAGCTAGGGTTGTACCCGCAGATGCAGATCAGGAGGTGCCATGACACGGGCGTTTACCCGCAAGGGCGAGGCGACCCGGGCGCGGATCGTCGTCGGCGCGGCCGCCGAAATTCGGGAGCGCGGCGTCGATGAGGTACGCCTTGAGGACGTGATGGCCCGCACCGGCACCAGCAAGGGTCAACTTTTCCACTACTTTCCCGACGGCAAGGAGGAGTTGCTGCTCGCGGTGGCCCAGCACGAGGCCGACCAGGTCCTCATCGACCAGGAGCCGATGCTCAGCAACCTGACCTCCTGGCCGGCCTGGCTGGCGTGGCGCGACCGGCTCATCGAGCGCTACCTCGCGCAGGGAGTGAAGTGCCCGCTCAACGGTCTGCTCGGTCAGACCGGCCGGCGCGCGCCGGGCGCCCAGGCGCTCGTGACCGGGCTCATGTGGCGCTGGCAGGCGGCGATCACCGAGGGCATCCGGCACATGCAGTCGACCGGGGACATCGCCGCCGAGGTGGACGCCGACCGCGCCGCGGCGGCGCTGCTGGCCGGCATTCAGGGCGGCGTACTGCTGCTGCTCTCCACCGGGAGGATCGATCACCTCGAGGCCGTTCTCGACCTGACCATCGAACGCCTGCGGGCTGGCGCCCGCACGGCCTGACGGTCGGTCGGCGGCGGCCTGGAGCGAAAATGCTTCAGGCCGCCGGGCAGTACGACCAGCCTGGCGGTTCCGCCCTTCCTTACGGCAGGCCAGCTGACGGCATCCACCGACAGCTGGCCTGCCCGCAGGCATCCTGGCCTGCGGATACCAGGCAGGCCGGAATGTACTGCTGAACCTGCTTGCCACGAACCGGAGTCGACCCCATCCGGTACCCGTCCGGTCCATTGGCGGCGGATCACTACGCGACCCGGACACAAGCTGACCGACGACGACCCGCACCAACCTGGCCGACGCCGCAGCCGCTCCTCCGACCTCGGCACGGTCGCCAACCCTCGCCGGCGGCTCAGCCGGACTGGTCCGCCACCGCAACGCCGGCCAACACCTCGACGTCTGGGTCAGCCATGCCCGCCACGACAGCTCACGACCAGCGACAACGCCAGCTTCACCAGGTACATCTGGAGGGCTGGCCGGAAGCGAACTGATGCGTTTTCGGTGTTCTCGGTTAAGGCAGGATCTCGACGTACCCGTCGGTGCCGTGTACGCGGATCCGCTGGCCGTTCCGGATAAGCCGGGTGGCATCCGCTACGCCGACGACGGCGGGCAAACCGTATTCCCGGGCAATCACTGCGCCATGGGTCATCAGGCCGCCCACCTCCGTCACCAGACCTGCGACCGCGACGAACACGGGCGACCAGCTCGGATCGGTGAAGATCGTGACCAGGATGTCACCGGCCTCGAGATCGGCGTCCGCGATGTCGAGGACGACGCGGGCTCTTCCCTCAATAGTCCCGGCCGAGACCGGCAGGCCGACCAGGGCGCCGGCCGGTGCGTCGTCGCGCCGGTACGCCCCGGCGACCGCCTCGCCGTCGGACGTGAGTACCCGGGGAGGTGTGAGCGCCTGGTACGACCGGAACGCGTCCTTGCGCCGCTGGATGAGCTGGTTGTCCACCTTGTTCGAGCGGGCGACGTCGTGCAGCTCCTCGAATGTGAGGTAGAAGATGTCTTCCTTCTCGGTAAGCACATTGGCCCGCACGAGACGCTCGGCTTCCTGCAGCAAGGCCTGTTTGTAGACGAAGTAACGGCTGACGATGCCGTACTTCGGGTACTCCCGGTACCCGATGAAGGTCCGGACCCGGTCGATCATCCGCTTGGCCTCGGCGGCTTTCTGCGGCCCGTCAGGCAGGGCTCGCAGGCGCGCGAGGACCTCCTGTTCCTTCTTCTGCGCCTCTTGAAGCCCTCGCGCGAAGCGCCGCTCGGCGGCGCCCGGCTCGAAGTTTTTGACGTTGTCGAGGATCAGCGGCACGAGCGTGATGGGGCGTTCGCTCCAGCGCGGCCTCGTGATGTCGATCTCGCCGACGCAGCGCATGCCGTATCGGTCGAGGTACGCCTCGATGGCGGCGCGCGCCTCAGTCCCGCCGGGGAGTTTCGGCAGCTCGTCCAGAAAATGCTGGCCCTCTACGCCGTTCAGGAACGCCAGCACCTCTGGGTGGGGACGGATCGCATCGGCGACGTCGAGCAGCGCCAGTCCCATCTCCGAGGTGATGTTGTTGGGGGCGGACAGTGTGAGCGTGTCGGCCGCGTTCCTCTCGCCCAGCCACTCCTGCAGCTGGTCGTTGAGCCACCAGGTGGCCTCCATCCCCGCCATGATGGCCTGCATGCTCACCGGATCACTGAGGATTCGCTTGTGCTCCTCGAATGCCTCAAGCAGGAAGTCGAACAGCGCCGGTCCGGTCTTCGTGCGGATCTCGCGCCGTAGGGCGGCGATGGACGCCTCGTTGCGATTGATCAGGTCGGTGACGATGGCCGGGTCGGTCTCGATCGGGGCGGCACCGCCGCCGGCTGGCGGCCCGGCGGGACCTGCGGCTGGGAGCGACGGGACGAAGTCGCCGCGGTCGAGAATGGTCTCCAGGGCGTCCCTCACCAGCGGGTCGCCCCGCCCCATCACCTCGAGGAGGCCGGCGCGGCTTACGGGCGAGGCGAGGCCATGGGTGACGTCGACGAACAGCCGCCCTCCGGCCTCATGCATGGGTGCCATGGCAGTCAGCTGCCACACGGAGAGTCCCAAGGGCTTCATGGGGTCGGTCATCATCTGTTGGTGGCCGACTGAGACGTAGACGTGGTTCTCCGCGTCCTCGGCTGCGGGGATGGGGAACAGCGTGGTGATCGGCCGGCTCTGGATGATCTGGAAGTCATCGTCGATCAGGCACCATTCAATGTCCTGCGGGCGGCCAAAGTACGTCTCGATCCGGCGGCCCAACTGTACGAGCCGTACGACCTGCGCATCTGTCAAGGCCGGCTGATCCTGCCGCCGCGGGTCGACCGCCACTTCCTGCGTACCGCCGATGTCCAGTGCATACACGGCACGCTGCTTGGCGGCGATCGACTTCGTGACGATCTTGTCGCCGCACACCCTGAAGACGTCCGGGTTCACCAGACCGGAGACCAGCGCCTCGCCGAGGCCGAAGCCGGCGTCCACGGTGGCGATTCTCCGGTTGCCCGTGATGGGGTCGGCCGTGAACAGGATGCCGGCCGCATCCGGGAAGACCATCTGTTGCACGACCACGGCCATGTGGACCGTGCGGTGGTCGATACCGTTGCGCTGGCGGTACGTCACTGCCCGCTCGGTATACAGCGACGCCCAGCACCGGCTGACGTGCCGCAGGATCGCCGACGGCCCCACGATGTTGAGGTACGTGTCCTGCTGGCCGGCGAAGGATGCCGTCGGCAAGTCCTCGGCCGTCGCGCTGGATCGGACGGCGTAGGCGACCTGTTCGCCGAGCTGCGCGAGCGCGTCGGTGATCGCCGCCGACACATCGCCCGGGACGGCGATCCCTTCGATGGTTTGGCGGATCTCCGCGCTGAGGATGCGGATCCCCTCCCGGTCGTCCGGGTCCAGACGCGACAGCTGATCGAGCTGGTCGTCGATTGACGGCGCTTCCGCCATGACCCGCCGGAAGGCGTCCGTGGTCACGCAGAAGCCAGCCGGCACCCGGACGCCTCCGATCCGCGATAGCCCGCCCAGGTGCGCGCCCTTGCCACCAACGACCGCGACCTGCACTTCCTCAATTTTCTGAAGATCCAACACGTATTGCTCGGTCATCGTGATACCTCCGGGACAGTCGTACCCTGTTGCATTGCACTGGCTGATCGAGTCACCGGCGCTCCATATCTATCGATCTCTTGTTGGGAATGTCGTCATTTCTGACGCCTCTCATGCAATGGACCGGCCTCATCCAGTCGGATGAGGCGTACACCTCGCGCTTGCGCCCGAGTGCCCGTACCCGCATTGCCCGTCCCATCCCTGCCTGCGCGGTCACTGCGCCCCCCCATTAATCGACAACTCCGTATATGCTTCGTACCTTCATTTCGGCAGGTAGCGGCGACGGCCAACGATTCTGCGTCATAACCGGGGTCTTGCCACAAGCCCCCCGGTGTGCTATATGTTGGAGAAGGCAAGGGGATGGATCTCCTTGCCTCCTTTGTGAGCTGGGCTGAAATCGACAATCTTCTCGCGAACCCCCCGCGTCGGCGGGATGGGTCGTTGAACATGGCCTTGACCTCGACAGTTCGGATCCCGTGCGGACCGCCGTGGTCCTGAATCTTCAACGAACGGTGTAGCTCGGGTTGTCGATAGCTACTACCGCCGGCCATCAGCGTGAGCGCCCCCACCCTCACCTGATGTCCGTCATGCAGTTCCTCGACCGCGAAGCCGCATTCGATCTCGCTCCGCTAAGGGCGATCGTCGCCTTGTCGTCGCGGAGCGGTCCTGCTAGCGTGCCGATGCGGTCGAGAGGCGCTGCGACGGATGACTATCCGCCACGCTCGGCCCCGTCATTGCTCCAAGGGCGCCTCCCGTCGGGAGGCTACCGGCCCTCCGGCGGATCCACCCGCACTGTGAGGGTTGTGCTCATGGCAACGGACCTGACTGACTTCATCGCCTGCCTGCCAAAGGTGGAACTGCACGTCCACCACGTCGGCTCAGCAACGCCGCAGACTGTTGCTCGGCTGGCCGAACGGCACGCCGGGACCACTGCGGTGCCGGCCGACCCGGCACTGCTGGCCGAGTACTTCACCTTCACTGACTTCGCGCACTTCATCGAGGTGTACCTGTCGGTGGTGGACCTGATCCGCGACGCCGAGGACGTAGCCACGCTCACCTACGACATCGGCGCCGGCCTGGCCGCACAGTCGGTGCGGTACGCCGAGCTGACGCTGACCCCGTACTCCTCGATCGTGCGCGGTATCCCAGCCGAGGCGTACTGCGAGGCGGTGGAGGACGCCCGCCTGCGGGCCGACCGCGACCACGGCATCAAGCTGCGCTGGTGCTTCGACATCCCGGGCGAGCCCACGATGACCGGTGCCGACGTCACCTTGGAGGTGGCCCTCAAGCAGCGCCCGGACGGGCTGGTCAGCTTCGGGCTGGGGTCCTGAGGCCGGCATCCCCCGCGCCCGGTACGCCGGGCACTTCGCCGCCGCCCGGGCAGCCGGACTGCGCAGCGTTCCGCACGCCGGTGAGTCAACCGGTCCGCAGGCCGTGTGGGATGCGGTACGCCATCTCGGCGCGGAACGCATCGGCCACGGCATCGCCGCAGCCCGTGACCCTGAGTTGATGGCTTATCTGCGCGAGCACGACATCGCGTTGGAGGTATGCCCGACCTCCAACGCCTGTACCCGGTCGGTGCCCTCGCTGGCCGAGCATCCGCTGCCGCAGTTGGTGGCCGCCGGTGTGCCGGTCACGGTCAACTCCGACGACCCGCCCATGTTCTCCACCACCCTGAACAATGAGTACCAGGTGGCCGCCGAGCTGCTCGACCTCGACGAGGGAGGCGTCGCCGAACTGGCCCGACAGGCCGTGCGGTACTCGTTCCTCGACGCGGCAGACAAGACCACCGTGGTGGCTGAGATCGACGAGTATCTGCAGACATTCGCGCGCCGCGCGCCCGCGACGAACAGTTCGATTGCGCAAAATCACCGATGAGTCGCCGACTTGCCGATACCCGAGCACTCCACGCCGGCACCGTCACCCATGGCCGGATCGCGGAGCTCCGGGACCGGGCGAAGGATAAGGGCTGCCGGGCCGACGGGGCCCGGCCCCCTTAGCGGTCGCGGCCCTCGGCGGCGCTACCCTGATCACGGCATCGCCGGCCGCGGCCACCGCCGTACGCCTGCTCGGCGCCGGTTACCTGCTGTACCTCGGTGTGCAGGCACTGCTTCGCTTGCGTCGGGGCACGACGACCAGCGTCGACCGGCCACCGCCCCGGCTGTCCCATACCTTCCGTCACGGCGTGCTGGTCAACCTACTCAACCCGAAGGTCACGTTGTTCTTCGTGGCGTTCCTACCGCAGTTCGTGCCGCCCGACCTGAGTGCTACGGCGACGCGTCTGCACCTGGTGGTCCTGGGTGCCGGGTTCTTCGTCGTGGCTCTCGCCATGGACGTTGGATACGCGATGGTCGGTGCCCGGCTGCATCGGCGCAGCCTCTCGCGACAATCGGGATCATCGGCGAACTGGTTGGGTTGGATCGCTGGCGCTACGTACCTGACCTTGGGTGGATGGGCCGCCTTGACCGCGTACTAACGTAGAGTCGTGGTCCCTTGGTGCCGCACCTGCATCGGAGCTCGCGCAGAACTCGTAGGCACGCTCAACACTCGCGACCTCAACCCGGTAACGCGCCAGCCACTTCTGCCGGCCGAGATGCTGTGCGATCACGTGCTCGGGGTTCCGTTTCCAGGCGTGGATCGATTCGGCGTCGGCGTAGTAAATGACAATCAGATCACTGCCGTCCGGCAGGACCGCTGATTCCCGGCCGAGGTAGCCGGGCTGAACCTCAGCGAGCGTCACCATCCGCTGGTTCATCTCGGCGTAGCCCTCGGGATCGGTTCCGCTTGGCGTGATCGTGAAAACGGCAACATAGTACGGCGGCTCAGGCCGGACCCAGTAAGGGGTGGTCATGGCTCATGGTACTTGCTGGCAGGCGGCGACTACGACATGGGCTGGATCGTTCCCACGCCATCACGGATGGTTCTCGCGCCCACATGGTTCGGGTGAGCGGCGCCGCCACGACGGCTTTGCTCGGCCGGAAGAACTACGAGGGTTTCGGCGGATTCTGGCCTGCGGTCGCTCAGGACGAGAATGCCGACCTGCGCGACCGGACCTTCGCCCAGTGGCTGGACGCAGTCGATAAGGTAGTCATCTCCTCGACCCGCTACGAGGCACCGGAGAGCCCCCTCGCAGCCGGTGAGCGACGTGGTCACGTTTGTCGAGGTGCCGCGCCTGCGTAACGCCTGTCTCGGTCCAGCCCAAGACCCGTCCGCGATCCACCTGTGCGGTCGTTCGTGCAGCGTCATCCACGCCTTCCCGCGTCCGTTGGTGCTCCCGGGAGAATGCCCTGCGTCCCAGCAGGAGTCCTGCGGCGGCAGCGAGTACCTGTACAGCGCCCGTGGCGGCTAGGACGGGGCCCGCTCCTGCCCAGCCGATGACCGCGCCGCCGACCAACAGCCCCAGGGAGATTCCACCGGAGTGCATGACGGTCTCGGCCGTGAATGCCACGCGGCGCTCGATTCCTGTGGTCTGCTCGCTGATCAGTGCGTTGAGCGCTGCGATGCCCCATGGCATCGCCGCCCCGCCCACGGCGGATACCACCGTGACCAGGACTAGATTCGGCGCGGCCACCGAGAGGGCGACGAAGGCGGCGCCGAGCACCGCCCAGGACAGGGCCATCGTGGCCATCCGGGGCACGTGGTTGATAACCACGGGGGCCAGGAACGAGGTGGCCACGGAGGCGGTGCCGTACCCGCTCATGCCTGCGGCGACCAGCGCGCCAGGCATGCCGAGTTCGACGCCGAGGACGGCCAGGCCCAGGGTGAACCCAAACCAGCAGATTCCACCGACGCCGGCCATGAGGATCCCGGCCGCTACCTGCGGGCGGGCACGCAGCACGGCCGTCGCAGACACTGCGGGGCTGCTGGCGTCACGCTCAGCGGCGCCGTCGATCCGTGCACCTGACCGCGGTGCCGCTGTCGGCGGTGTGCTTGCGCCGGGAACGGCGAGCATGGCGGCAGCCCCAGCAAGGACGACGGCGGCCTCGCACCACAGGAGCTGCTCGGCACCCCAGGTGACCACGAGCCAGGCCCCGGCCGGAGGCGCAAAGATCATTGAGACCCGCTGGGCAAGGTCCTGCCAAGCCAACCACCGTGCCGCCGACGACCTTCCGCTCCCATGGGCATCGGCGTCGGCGAAGTCGGAAACCAGAGCCCGCTGGGCCGGGGCCAACAACGCACCGGCCAACCCGGTGACCAGCCCGGAGGCGCACAGTGCGAGCGCGTCAAGCTGTCCCATCAGCGCGGCCACCGGCAGGACCGCGAGCCCTACGGCCTGGAGCAGGGTCACCACGGCCAGGTCGCGGCCGCAGGTGAGTCGGTCGCGCAGGGTGCGGCCCCACCAGCCGACGGTCAGCAGCGGCAGGCCGGCCACGCCACCCACTAGGCCGGTCGCCCACGCCTGACCCGTCTCGCTCAGCGCCATCAGAGGAAGGGCCACGGCGCTCATGCGGGTAGCAATGCAGGTCAGGAACGTGATGGCGGTCAGGATCAGCAGCGGTCGGCGCATGCCTCGATCCTCAGGAAGCACCTGTCTGCCCGGTAGATGGCGGCTCATTCGACATGCTCATACGCTGAGGGCATGACCTCACGCCTGACGGTCGTCGACCTGCAACTGGTGGAGGCCGTGGCCCGGCATGGATCTGTGGGCGCAGCGGCCAAAGAACTACTCATCGCCCAGCCCTCAGCCAGCCGTCGCTTGCTCGCCCTGGAACGCCGCCTGAGCACGAAACTGTTCGACCGCGACACCACTGGAGCCCGGGCGACCCCGGCCGGCAGGGAGCTGGCCCGCCACGCCGCCCGGCTGCTGTCCGACCTGGATGCCCTACCGGACCAGGTCCTTGCTGCCGTCGACACTCCCACGCTGGCAGTGGGCACCATCCAGGCACTGAGCCCGATGGTGTTCACCGCTCTGGAGATCGAGCTGGACAGCGTCAGCGTACGGCCGGAAATCGATCACGGGCCGGTTCTGCTGCAGCAGGTGCACGAGGGCACTCTCGACGCCGCCATCATCACGATCGCCCAGCAGACCGTCGTCCCTCGCGGCTTGCAGCGCACTGTTATCGGCCAGTCACCCTTGGTAATCATGCTTCCCAAGGGCGCCGCGGATCTGGCCGAGGGATCCCGGCCCTTCGCCGAGCAGATGGTCCTCTACAGCACGATCGACCTGGCGGGGGAGCTACTGCATGAGCGACTGTCCGCGCTCGGCGCCCTCCCATGTCCAGGGGCCACCACAGAGGCCACCCTGCGGATAGCCCGCCACCACCGTTGCCCCGCCCTGGTACCCGAACTCGTAGCCCGCTGGTACGCCGCCCGCGGGGACCGCCTCGTGCCCTCGCCAATGCCCGGCCAGGTGACTGTGTCCCTGGTAAGCAGATCTCCGCAGCCCTCGGCGCTCACCCGGGCCCTGCCCCGGATCACCAATCGCATTCTCGGCACATCCTGGCCCGCGAAACCCCGGCGAGGCTGTTGAGGACCTCGTCTGCGGTTCTGGTCCAGACGAACGGTCTTGGGTGGGTGTTCCATGCTTCGATCCAGGTTCGTGCGTCGAATGCAAGGTCGGCGCGGCTGCGGTGGCTGGATCGGCGGAGCCTGCGCTTGGTCGGTTCGGCGAACCAGCGCTCGACGAGGTTGAGCCAGGACGCCGATGCCGGGGTGAAGTGCAGGAGGAAGCGGGGGATGCGCCACCAGCCATCGGTACACGGCCGGGTCCTGTGGGTGGCGCAGTTGCCCAGCACCAGGTCCAGATCCGCCTTGGCGGGGGGCGATGACCTTCAGGACCTTCAGGAACTCCTGATCGCGGTGCCGGCGGTGCAGTTGCCCGATGACCTTGGCCGTAACCGGCTCGAATGCGGCGAACAGACTGGCCTCGCCGTGCGTCACGGATGGCAGCGGGGCTCGTGGACTCGACGTGCCGCCATCACGTCGCGGGCTCCGCCCCGATGCGGCGTTGCGCATCGAGGCGAGGCTCGACCGCGTGTGCGAGGAAGTCGGTGCGCACCAGTACGTGACGCTCGCCCCCGACCACGTCTTGTCCGTGCTGCCGCGATGCGCGGGGGTCGGCGGTTTGTGGGTCAGGACGACGGCTGTTCGGCGATGCCGGGAGCGAACTGCTCGACGTAGTCACCGGCGGGCGGGATGTTGGTGATGACGTCGATGAGCACACCGTCGGGGGCGGCGACGATGAAGTGCCGCTGCCCGAACTCCTCGCTGCGCAGCGTGAGTTCCTCGGTCAGTCCGGCCTCGCCGACCAACCGTTGGTGCTCGGCGTCCACGTCATCGACTTCGAAGTTGAGCAGCATTCCCTGCACCGGTTTGCGGTAGGCCGCGGGCACCGTGGGGTGGGTGAAGTCGAGCAGCGCGAGTTCGTACTGCGGGGCGTCGGTGCGTCGCAGACTGACGTACCAGTCGGCTTCGAAGGTGACCTCGAACCCGAAGTGCCGGGTGTAGAAGTCCCTGGCGGCTGCGACGTCGTGCGAGCCGAGCACCGGGTAGAAGCTGGTCAGCATGGTGTGGATCCTCTCTGAGGGTTGATCGCCGCACGACTTGGCTGCGGCGGCACACGGATGTGTCGGGTCGGTCACCAAGGCTCCCCGGTGACGCGGATCCTGATGTCGTCCACGTGGGCGGCTCCGGCCACGGTCGGATCGGCGTTGCCGATGGAGACGCGCACGGTCTGCGTCGCCGTATCTGGCGACTGGAACGTCAGGGTGTGACCGGTCCAGTCCTGGTCGGTGAAGGTCAGGGCCGCCAACACGGCGCCGGTGGTCACGTTCGTCACGACCACCCGTCCGCCCGCCGCGCCACCGCTGCTTCGGCCGCTGAACGTCAACGTGTAGGACGTGGCCGGCGACCAACCTTCCCAGCTCTGGAAGACGCCTTGTGGTGCTCCACCCGTGGACCGGATGGTCAGACCGTACTGGCCGGTGTGCGTGTTGGCGCTGTCCCGGAAGGCGGTGGTCGCGGTCGACCCCGCGCGGGTCCATTGCGCCGGCTGGGTGGTGTCGAAGCTGGTTGCCAGCTCGAATCCCTGGTTGACGAGCTTCGTCCGATCCCACTTCATGATCCGTGCCAGTGCCAACATGTCGTAGCCGTGGTTGACGGTGGAGTGGCGGTACTGCTCGGACACGATCGGAGCGATGGCCTTCGCCCACTGGGCGTACTCGGTCCATTCGACGAGGTATTTGCTGAAGCTGTCGTCGCCGGTGCCGTCGACGAACTTGCGGACCTTCGGTGCCGTGAGCGACCCGTTCCACAACCTGTTCGTCAGCGTGTTGGTGAACCGCTGCATGTCGGTGGGGGTGAAGACGATGCCGCGGCGGTGGAGCTCGCGGGCCGCGCCGACGTCGATGTTGGCGTGCGAGACGTCCTCGGGCTGGGCCGAGCTGTACGAGTAGGGCCAGGTGTAGGCGTCGCCGCTGAGCGTCAGGGCGTTCTTGAAGTACTGGCCGTTCAGGCGAGCCCTGTCCAGGTAGGCCGCGTTGCCGTTGATCTCATGCAGGATCAGCAGCATGTTGCTGAAGGCCAGTGACTGGTTGTAAGGCAGGATCGACCAGTTGCGCTTGTGCGAGAAGGCGTCGATCTTCAGTGACTGCTTGTAGGTGCCGGTTGTCGAGGTGAGGGCGTACCAGGTGTTGCCGATGTAGGAGCTGGACTCCCACCGTGGCACCACCTCGCTTTCGAGGAACGTCCGGTAGCTGACGGCCTTCGCCCGGTAGGACTCGTGCAACTCGGGTGTCTGCTCGACGAGCCGCGCGAACCGCGCGATCGACGACCCGATCATTCCGTCGTGCACCAGATACGGGAACCTGCCGCTGAGCGCCACGTCGTCGAAGTACGCCTGACCGCCCGCGACGCGGTAGTCCCTGTGCCCGATCCAGACCTGGAGCGTGTGGCCCGCCACCGATGGGGTCCGGCAGTCAAGGCTGTGGTACGTCCACACCGTGGCGGTCACGTCGGTGCTGCATAGCACCTGCTTTGCGGTGGCGTCGTACAGGTACGCCTGGCCACCCGCCGCCGATCCGTTGGTCCGCGACCAGAACCTCAGTTGGTAGACAGTGTTCGGGTGGTAGGTGTTGACCGGCTGGTACAGCTTGCGCCACAGTTGCCCGTCGGAGTCGATGCGTGCGGCGTACGCGCCGGCGCGGCGGTCAGTGGTGCGGAACGCGTTCGCGCTTGTGGTCTGAAACCGTAGCCAGTCCGCCGGCAGGGTGCTGTCGCCCTGAGCGCCGGTCTCCATCCCGCCGTTGTCGATCTCCACGGGTGAGTAGCGGGCTGTCTGCCAGCCTCGATACCCATCACCGTCGGCGTCGTCGGCGTCGGCGATCATCCCGTCGATATGGGTGACGGCCTTGTCCAGCCAACGCCGGTCGCGGCTGAGTCCGTACACGTCGACGTAGCTGTCAAGCACGTAGCTCTCGTTCCACGCCAGTTGCGCACCGTCCGCCGAGCGGTAATAGGTGTCACCGACTGCGGCGTCCATTGCCACATACCTGTCGTACCACGTGTCGTCGTCGGCGCGCGCCTCGTCGGGCGCAACCCCGATGGACACGACACCCACGACAAGGCCGCAGGCCAGGGCAGCCCAGCGCTTCACAGAGATCTCCTTCGAGTCCGGTCACGTCGGGGTCGAGCATCGGCGTCGGTCCTGGCCCGGCACCATTGATTCGAGGAAACCCGAAGCCAACGGCTTGGCGCGTCTGACCTGCTCAGCCTCGGCATCTCCGACCATCGAGCCCGCGATGCCGGTCGGAGCCGTGCGCTGACGCTGGTGACGCGCGACGCCCGCCCACCGCCATACGGCCCATGCTCCGGGTGGGTGATCTACCGAGCGATGGGCCTCTCGCCGGGGCGATGTCCTGATTCCTGCGGTCGGGTGGACACGCGTGGGTATCCAGATCCTGGTCTGGTTAACGCCCACGCCCTGGGTCAGGCTCGCTCTGTCCGGCAGATGCCGACGCTGACGAAGGGACCAAGGATGACAACCAACGCCGCCGTTCGTGGCGGGGACACGAGACTTACCCGGGTGGTGGACACGTACCTCAGTGCCTGGAGTGAGCCGGACCCGGTCCGGCGCCTGGAGATGATTGCCGGCTGCTGGGTCGACGACGGTGCGCTCGTGGACCCTCCGTTGGACGGACGCGGCCACGCCGGCATCAGTACGCTGATGGCGACGATGCAGCAGCACTACCCCGGCCACGCCTTCGTACGCACCACGGAAGTGGATCTGCACCACGACACCTTCCGGGTTGGTTGGGAGCTGCGTGGCCCCGGGGGTGAGGTCGCTCTCGCAGGCGTCGACTACGGCTTGGTCGCATCGGATGGCCGGCTGTGTCGGATCAGTGGATTCTTCTCCGACCTGCCAGCTCGTGAGCAGAGGGAGGCCACCCGATGACCACGACTCGCCTGTCCCGGACCGTTCGGGCCGACGCGCGTGAGCGCGGAGGTAGGAAGTGGTTCCTGTTGGATGCTCTGGTCACCGGTGCGAACGGCGTCATGTACCTCGCTGGCGCCAGCGTGCTCGCCGACCTTTTCGGGGCCTCCGCGTCACTGCAGCGTGGCGCGGGCCTCTTCCTGGTCGTCTTCGCGGCGCTTGTTGGTTGGTACGCCCGGAACCGCGCCGCTGGTCCGGGCATGGGATGGGGCATCGTCGCGGTGAACGTCGCCTGGGTTGCGGGTTCGCTCGCGGTGGCGGCCGCTGGGCCGGGCGAGTTCACGGCCGTGGGCCGAATCTGGCTCGTCGCGCAGGCCGCCGTGGTCGGGTTGTTCGCGGTGCTGCAGATGCGAACACTTTCGGTCACGCGAAGGTGACGGCGTAGGGGTGGTCGGGGCTGTCACCGCAGGTCCGGCCACTCCATGACGCCGAGATGACACCTGGTCGCTCTTACACTGCTCGCCGGTTGTGAGCGTGTCGTATTACACGAGGATCGAGCAAGGCGCCGTCACGGCGTCGCCGACCGTCCTGGACGCCATCGCGAACGCTCTGAGCCTTGACGAGGAGGACCGCGCACAGATGCACCGCCTGTCACGCGCGGAGTCGCCGAAGCACGCCGCCGACGGCCCCGAGGCGCTCGCCGAGAACCTCCAGCACCTGCTCCGGACCATCTGGGAGACACCGGTGGGGGTACTCGGCCGATCCATGAACGTGCTCGGGTGGAATTACCTGGCCCACGCGGTGTTCGCCGATCATCTGCCCTTCGACGCCCCGTGGGCCGATCCGGGTGCGGTGAACTGGGCGCGGCAGCTGTTTCTCGACGTGGCACACCGGCCACGCTTCGTGGACTGGGAGACGATGGCGCTGGACATTGTGGGCCGGCTTCGCGCGTCGCAGGCGCACTACCCGGACGACCCGCAGATTCGCGGCGTCGTGACGGATCTGCTGGCGGTGAGCGCGGATTTCGCGCGATTGTGGGACGCGCACCCGGTCCGCGAGCAGTCTCTCGGCATTGTGCAGCTCGATCACCCACGCTTCGGCCTGCTGCAGCTACGGGACACGGTGCTGCGTACCGCCGAGGACGACGACCAGTTGCTGATCTTGTTTCACGCCGAGCCCGGCAGCGAGACGGAACAGAAGCTGCACGCGATCAGCCGGTCGCTCGTCCGCGGCTGACGCTGGAGGTCCTGCCGTTCGGCAGGCCAGCGCGGGTACTGCGGATTCTCGCCCCAAACTGCGGATCATATCGCCGGTGATCGTGCCTGGGATCGTCGGGCCGCAGGGTCGATTGTGGATCCATGGACGGCCCCCGAGACCTCAGCAAGCTCTTCCGACCGGAGTCGGTAGCGCTTGTCGGATGCGAGCCGCTGGAGGCTGAGCGGGTAGCCAGCTGGCCGCTGCACAACCTGCTGCTGCACGCGTCGCCGGTACGCGCCTGGCCGGTCTCCACCCGTCATCGGGAAATCGCCGGCATCCCCTGCCACCGCTCGCTGGCCGACCTGCCGGAGGTACCCGACCTGGCACTGGTGATGAGCGGCAGCTCAACAGTGCCTGACGTGCTGGCTGAGGCCGACCGGCTCGGCGTCGGGGCAGCGGTCGTGTTCGGCGGGGTCGACCAGGACACTCGTGACTGGATCCGTGACTTCGTCACGCAGTCGAAGGTGGCGGTACTCGGGCCGAACAGCAACGGCATCTGCGTCGTCGAGCAGCGCATCCCCTGTACGGCCGCACCGTTCGCCGCGCTACCCGAGTTGCTCCCCGGGCCGGTGTCGGTGGTCTCGCAGAGCGGGGCGCTGATCAGCTCACTGGTTGCCCGTCTGCGCCGGAACGGGATGGGCCTGCGGTTGTCCTGCTCGATAGGTGAGGCGATCGACGTCTCGATCGGAGACTTCCTGAGGCATGTGGCGGACGACGCCGGGACCGAGACCGTTCTGGTGTATCTGGAAGGGCTGCGTGATCGCGATTCCTTCCTGTCGGGCGTCCGAACGGCCGTTGCCGCCGGTAAGCACGTAGTGGTTCTCAAGGCGGGATCTTCAGCAGTCGGCAAGGAGACGGTACGGCACCACACCGGTGGGCTGGTCGGCTCGCACGCCGCGTTCCGGGCGCTGTGCGAAGCCGAAGGTGTGTTCGTTGCCGGTAGCGTCGACGAGCTCACCAGCCTTCCCGCCCTGCTGCGCAGCCATTCCGGCGCGATGCCGGCGCTTGGTGTGGTGTCCGGCTCCGGCGGGATCGCCGCGCTCCTGGCCGACCGGCTGACTGCGGCTGGGTTGGCGGTGCCGACAGTTGAACCGGAGATCGCCGAACGGATCCGGGCGGCAGTCGGGGGTGCCGCCCACCTCAACCCGGTTGACCTTGGGCTGCACGACGAACAGCACAACCGGGCAGCTATCCGCGCGCTTGCGGCCGACTCGCGCATCGGAGCGCTGGTATACGGTGCGCAGGCTGGCCCGGACGAGATTCTCGGCCCGGTCCGGGCGGCCCTCATCGAGGTGGCGTCCGCCGGAATCCCGGTGTCGGTCTGGTCTGCCGAAGGGCGGACGGCCGACGAGTCGCCGGACCTGAAAGCTGCGGGAATCCCGGTAGAGCCATCCATCGACGTGCTGGTTGCCGGCCTGCGTACGGTGCTGCTGCGCGACCGGGACATCATGGTTGAGCGACAAGCCGCACTCGATGCCTGGCAGCCGAATCGGGACCGGGCGGCCGAGGCGGCTGCCCTGCTCCGCTCGGCTGCGCCGGGTGGCGCAGTCCCGGGGCAGCAGGCGTGGCGACTCTTGGCGATGTACGACATCCCCCATGCTCCTGAGTACGGGGCACCGACAGCCGAGTACGCCACCCACCTCGCCCGTTACGTCCTGGGCTATCCGGTCGCGATGAAGCTGAGCCACGTCGACCTCGCTCACCGGGGGCGCGCTGGCGCGGTTCGGCTCGGCCTCGCCGACGCGGACGCCGTCCGGGCCGCGTTCGATCAGCTCGTCGACGTTCGAGTCCGCCTCGACCTGCCCGATGCCGAGGTCGTCGTGCAGAAATCGGCGGATCCCGCAGCCGAACTGATCATGGGGGCCCGGGTCGACATCGAGACGGGGCCGGTGGTGTTCATCGGCACCGGTGGTGCCGATGCCGAGGCGGCGAACCGGGTCAGCATGGCCCCCGCCCCGGTGTCACCCGGCATCGCCGCCAGGCTTGTCGATGCGTACCGGCGTATCGGCGGTGTCGCCTTGGGGGAGGCCGGGGCCGAGCGCCTGCACCTCGTCCTGGCCAACCTGTCTGCCATGGCGATGGACCTGGCGGGTGACCTCGATGTCGTCGAGATGAATCCGGTTCTGCATCGTGCGGCAGACAGCCGAGCCGTCGACGTTCTTGTTTACCGCGCGCCGTTGGCGTGAGACCGGTCAGCGTCCATCAGCCACGTTGGGAGGCGACGAAGCAGTGACCACAGCAACTGAACAAATCCGGGATCTCATTCTCAAGCACCAGGACATCGACCAGCTCGGGACGCTGACAACCTCGTTCCTGCACGCTCTCACCACTGCTCAGCACGGGTTGGGCGCCATCTATCACCCACTCGGCTTCATCTACGTGCCCATGCTCAAGGACGACTCCGGCATGCTCCGCCTGCACCTGTGGCTCGACGGCGGAACCCCCGAGGACATCACCACATCCCCGTATCACATGCACACCTGGAACCTCACCAGCTACGTGCACTGTGGCAGCCTCGAGAACCAGATGATCAAAACCGACGCGGACGGACCTCTTGGTCCCTACCGGGTCTTCGAAATCGTCGGAGACCGTCAACGGGGCGAGCTGCGCGCCACAAGCGAAGAGGTGCGTGCCCGCATCGACTCTGTCGAGAAGGTCACTGCCGGGCACGTCTATCACATCCCCGCCGGTCAGTACCACACGACCATCAACACCAGCCAGGGCGACCTGGTCACCGTCGCCTACGTGCAGAAGGTGCCCGGGACCATGGAGCGCAATCTCGGCCCGCTGGACACGCCTACGCATGTGGTCGAGCGGCAGCCATGCCCACCCGAGGACGTCGCCCACGCCGCCCGCACCGTGCTCGCCCGACTCGGCTGAGCTCGAGGTGAACCCTTTGACCAGCGCAGTGGATGCAGTGGCCGAACACAGCCAGCTCCAGGCGCCCGATGTGCGATTCTCAGCCGCGCAGATGACGGCCGCCCGCGAGGTACTCGCCGAACAGGCCCGGCACTCCCGCATCGGATTGGCGCTCCTGGGTGGCAGCCTCGCGGCCGGGCTCGGCCACAGTCTTTCGGACATCGATCTCTACGTGGTGTACCTCGATCCACCGCCGTCCACGGTGCTGGATGACCGTGACGGGCCGCCCGTGCACATCGAAGCGATGGAGCGCAAGGACCTGGCCGAGCTTGGTGCCGTGGCTGCCAGTTTCCGGGCCACCTCGTCGGACCGCAGCCAGCTGTTCCTCGCCGAATCACAACTGAAGCGACTGGTTCGGCTGGCCACCGGCCTGCGCATGGCGGGTGCCGACCCGGAGTTGGTCGCGTTGATCCCGGACCGGCAGGTGGTTCGGCAGATCATCATGTCCCGCAACGCCTGCGACTTCGCGGTCGCCGCCGAGGATGCTTTCGGTGCCGCCGACACCGGCGACTGGTACACCGCCCTGTCCGCCTCACACAGCGCTCTCCAGCACGCCGCCGAAGCGGCTCTCGCCGCCGCCGACGATGTCTATCACGGGCCCAAGTTCCTGTTTCGCCGCCTGGCACGGACACCGGCCACCAGGCACCTGGTCCCGGAACTGTGGTTTCTCACCCAGGCGCCAGTGGCGGTGGCGATACCCAACGGCTGGGCGCGAAGCCTCGTCGAGCGGCGCCTGCTCGCGGGCTCTCACCTGCTCGCCTGGAGCCTCCTCGACGGGTGGGAGAACCGGGTCGATCGGTTTCCGCCGCCGCCGGAGCAACGCACGTCGGGCCCGCGGCGGCACCCGGCGTACAGCCCCCTGCGCTTCGCCGACGGCATCGCGCTTGCCGGACCGCACCGAGGTGCCGAGGTAAGCGAGGGCATGTTGCGCGCCTGGCGGCACCTCAACGGCGGGGATCTCGCTGAGAGCCTTCGTGATCTGGTCCTGCACGAGCCTGGGTTCGGGACCGTCACCCAGAGCGCCCTGACGGCGGCCGTGGAGGGGCTGCACGGCTACGGCGCCGTCATGGTGGATCAAGCGTCGAGTAAGAGGAGGTGAGAAGCATGGCGATGACCATCGAGATCAACGCGACGTACCGGGCGCACCGGCTCTGACGTCGATCCCCGGCGCCGCGGGTACGACCGCGGCGCCGGGCCGCTCCCGACGGACCGGGTACAGCTGAGACGAAAGGGTTTCCGGTGACCGATGTGCGGGCCGTGCTGGGCCTCCGTCGTACCGATGAGGAGCCACTGTCTCCAGAGTTCCGTCGATTCACCCTGTCCCAGATGGTCACGCAGTTCGGTACCGGCCTGGCGATGCCGTTTGTTCCCATCTACATCACCACGCAGCTGAACCTGGGTGTGGGCTCGCTCGCGGGGTACTACGCGGTGACTGCGGCGACGACGCTTGTCGCCGCACTGCTGGGGGGTCGCCTCACCGATTCAGTCGGCGCCAGAACGAATCTGCTCGCGGCGGCAGTTGTGCTGACCGCCGCCAACGTCTGGCTTGCAATGCTCACCGGTATCGGCGGCCTGCTTGTCAACGCGGCGATAACCGGGCTCGGCGGTGGGCTGTACTTCTCCGCGCTGATGCCGATGGTGCTCACCATGGTGCGCAGCGACCAACATCGACGCGCGTTCGCGCTGAGGTACCTGACCATGAACCTGGGCCTCGGTGCGGGCGCGGTGGTGGGCACAGCAGTGCTGGCCAACTGGGACGGACCATTGGCGTTCCGGACACTGTTCCTGCTGAAGGCGCTGACGTTCGTACAGTTCGGGCTGGTGGTGTACGGCCTGACGGGGCCGCCACCCGCGCCCCGGGTGAAGCACGAGCGGCGGGGCGGGTACCGGACATTGTTGGCTTCCCGCCCGGTCCTGCTCATCCTCGCCGTCCAGGCATTGCTTGTGACGTTCTGCTTCGTGCAGCTTGACACGTCGATTCCCGTGGTGGTGCACGACTTCATGGGGCTCGACCTGGGGGTGGTGGGCGCCCTCGCGGTGGTGAACACCGTCGCCGTCGTACTTCTCCAGATGCCGGCGCTGACGCTCTTCAAGCGAGTGAGTGACGCCGGCACACTCGTCTACGCGGCAGCCACCTGGGTCATCGCGTTCTCGATCGGCGCCGCGGCAACAACTATGGACGGCGTGGGTGCCGCCGGACTGCTGCTGGCGTTCGGCGTGGTGTTCGCCTTCGCCGAAACCGCGTACGCGACGGCTTTCCACCCACTACTGGCGAAGGTCGTACCGCCCGAGCTCATCGGACGGGTCAATGGCCTGAGCTCTGTCGTCTGGAACGTCGGTACCGTTGCCGGCCCGCTCCTCGTGCTGGGAGGTGCGGCAACGTTCGGTGCGCTGGTGGCGTGGTCGATCCTGATCGTCTTCGGTGTTCTGGCGGCATGCTTGACGCTCTGGTTGCGCTCGATGCTGAACACACCTTGACTTCGGATCACGACTCATGGGGCAGTTTCAGATTGCTCTGCGTTGCACATTCCCGATACAACCGGTTGGTCCAGTAGTCGCGGCTCGCCATCTCGGCGAAGGCGGCCTGTTGGGCGGCATTGAGGCCCAGCGCACCCGCCAGAAGTTCGACGGTCCTCTGGCGTGGCCGCACCACCCGTCCGCATTCCAGGTCGACGATCGCTCGGACGCTCAGCGTTGATTTCTCAGCGAGGTCCTCTTGCGTGAACCGCGTCTGCAGCCGCAAGGAACGCAGGAGTGCTCCGAAATTCGCCGGTCGCCGGTCGTCGTTGGTGATTGGCATTATCAACCGCCTTCCCTGTAAGACATGTTTCGCTCTCCCCAATAAGGGGGCAGGCGAGTATTATCATCGTCATGAGCTACGCGACTTATGCTGAGGAATATCACCGCAGGGTGCAGGAGGAGTTAAGCGGTCCCGCATTCGTTGGTGAACTGGTGGACGTCGCCGGGTTGTCTGTGCGACACCGCCGCATCCTGGATATCGGCTGCGGGGATGCCACCCACCTCGCGGCCGCGGTCAACCGCTTCCCCGACATCGAGGATGCCCTGGGTATTGACCTGTCGCCGGACATGCTTGCCCAAGCCGGCCCGCTGCCGCCGGTCTGCCGTACCGTTGCCGCCGACATGCAGGCCATCCCCGCCGATGATGCCAGCTTCGATTTCGTCTACAGTCGATACGCAATCCACTACTCCGCAGATCTGGCCGCCACATTTGCCGAGGTGGCCCGGGTGACCCGACCTGGTGGGACCTTCTACCTGAAGGACGCTCACCCGATCACGGGATTGATGCTCAAGCCGAGTCGAGACTACTCCGTAAAGGAAGACGCGGAGTTCCGCCTGCAGTGCGCACGCCATCTCACCGTCCGCCATCCGTGCTTCACCTTTGCCGAGTACGTCGATGCCGCTCTCGGGCAGGGCTGGCAGATAGTCGGATGCGGCGAAAGGATGGGAAGGCGGTCGAGTTCTTCTGAGTTCCATCCGTTCCGGGTGCCGACAATTATCACATTCACGCTGCGCCGTGCGGCGGTGTTGACCTGAGTCAAGGCGCCGCGCGAGGTATTCGGTGCAAGCAGCCATCAACCCTCCCACCGTGTTGGAAGATGGAATGACCGAAATGCCCTCCGTCAATCAGTCGGGCGATCGTATCAAGCGACGGCGGGAGCGGGTGACAGGAAAGCGACGTGCTGGCCTCAGCGCACAGTCACTGCAGGCCAGTACGGCCGAATGCACTCGAGTTTGGCAGCCCTTGATGAGTAGCCGCCGTCCCTCGATGCTCAGCGGAGCATTCGCGTGGGTCATCGGATCGCCTGACCGACGCGGGGTGTAATGGCTCGCCGGAGCGGCAAGGCGATGGGCAGTGCGACCCGGGCGCTCCCTCGGATGACGCCGCTCGTAGGAGCGGAGTGCCCTGGGCGCACCCGAGGCCATCCAGGCCCGATCAGACACCAGCGCGACTTTGCCAGGCCCTCGGGGAGCTACCAGGAGCGGAAGGGTGACTCCTGCAAGGACGAGTTCGTGTACCGGTCGTCCTCAGTGACATCCGTGCCGGCCCACCCTGGTGGTGTCGGAGGCGTGGCGCCAGTATCGAACTCGACCTCGGCCAGGAGCAGGCCGTCGTTGTCGCCGGAGAAAACGTCGACGGTCCAGACCCCCGGGCTCCTGTCCAGGAAGTAGCGCTCCTTTTCGATCAACGGTCGTTGACAGAGGTGGTCGAGCATCTGCACGGCGTCTTCTGCGGGGATCTGGTACTCGAACTCCGGCCGGCTGTCGCCCCTTCGCCGGCCCTTGATCGTCAGGAAGGCGGTCTCGTCGTCGACAAGCCGTACGCGCACTATCCGATCCAGATCGGTGGACAGGTAACCCTGGCGTAACCTGCTGCTTCGCGTCACCTCGGCGCGCCAGTCCATGCTGGCCACCAGGTACTTGCGTTCGGTTTCAACAGGCACGCACACCTCCACAGGACTTGTTACCGGAATCGCGGTCGCCGTCGGGTGGTCGACCCATCACATCGGTCTGCCGCCGCAGACACGGGGCCACCTTAGCTTCGGGCTGACCCGACGTGGGCGACGGGCAGTTGTGCTGCTCGAGCGCCCGACGTGCCGACTGCGGCGACGCCGACGTGAAGCGGCGGGGACGCCGGCCTGTCGTCCCGCGCTGTGAAGCTTGGGGCCGACTGCCCTGGACAGCCCGGGGCGGCCGGCGAGGAAGGGAATCGCAACCGGTGAAGAATGCTGTCCTGACGGTCCGTGGTGTCGGAGACCGTCTGCTCAACATGATCATCCCAACCGTGCAGGCCAAGGCTGGCAACTGCTACAAGACCTACTACTGCACGTCTCGGGTCGCGGCCTACCAGACCTGCTGCACCGTTGGTGCCCAGGAGCGGTGCTCCGGCTGGTACAGCATGCATCCGTCGAACTGCCCCCGCTGACGGGAGGGTCGATGTTCGCGCTGATCATTGGCGGTACGGCCACCGTCGTGGTGATCGGCGCCCTGTGGCTGCGGCGACGGTGGCTCGTCGTCGCGGTCCAGGGGCCCAGTATGCGGCCGACCCTGCACGACGGCGACCTGGTGCTGGTGCGCCGTCGCGGTGCGGACGGCGTCGAACGGGGCGACGTGGTGGTCCTCCGGCCACCCTCCGCCCAGGTGTCGCTCGGCGCCGGTCTGTGGCGGGCCGCCGACGATGGTCTGCAGGTGAAACGGCTGGTGGCGGTTGCGGGTGACGTCGTCCCTGACGGGGTCCGATGCGATGGCCTGCGGCTGCCAGCCGGCACGGTGGCCGTCCTCAGTGACGACCTCGAGGTCGGCTCCGATTCGCGTCGATGGGGCCCGTACCCGGCAGCCGGCCTGGTGGGGGTCGTCGTGCGGCGCCTCGGCGGCGGCCCGCGACGATGAGTTACCTCATCGTCGGCGGACGGTTGCTGGTGGCTGGGATCTTCCTGCTCTCCCTGTTCGGTAAGGTGCGCAGCGCCGCCCAGTTCCGACGATTCGTCGCTGCCACTGCTGGCCTGCTCGCGGTCCGTCCCCGATGGGCGCGCCCGCTCGCGCTCGCGACGGTCGGCGCGGAGGCGACGATCGTCGCCTTGGCGCTCGCACCCGTCGGGCCGGTGGCCGGCTTCGTCCTCGCCGGTGCCCTACTCACCTGTTTCACCGTTGCGCTGGTCCGCGCCCGCCGCCGAGCTGACCAGGTGGCCTGTCACTGCTTCGGCCAGTCGCAGGTTCCGGTAGGGCACCGTCACGTTGTCCGTAACGTGGTTCTGATCTTCGTCGTGCTCCTGCTGGCGGCGGCGGCCGTAGCGACGACGGCTGGCCCGGTTGACCCAGCCGGGGTCGCGGTCGCCGCACTTGTCGCCGTCCCCACAGCACTGGCGATAGCGCACCTCGACGACGTCGTCGACGTGCTACGGCCATCCTCGCGAAAGTAGTCCCATGACCATCCTCACCGTTGCCGTTGTCGTGCTCGCTGTCCTGGTGGTCGCCGACCTCGCCGTCACGTTCGCCGCACTGCGCCGACTGCGCGAGTACGGCGAGCAGCTGACGACGGCCCAGCCCGCCTCCCCGCCTTCGGCGTTGGAGCTGTTGGGTCGGGATCTGCCCGAGGTCGACGTGACCACCCTCGACGGCGTCGAGCTGGATGCGGAGCAGCTGCGCGGCCGTCCCTGGCTGATCGGGTTCTTCTCCGCGACCTGCGCACCGTGCCGCGATGCGGCACGGGGGTTCGCCGACCACGACGAACCGGACCGGCTCGCTGTGGTCGTCACCGACCACGCGACCCAGAATGAGCGCGCCGAGCTGCTCGAGCTGCTGACCGGCACGCCTCACATCACTGTGGAGTCAGGATCAGACGGCCTGTCCACGGCGCTTATGGTGCGCAGCTTCCCGACCCTGGTACGCACGGACGAGCAGGGCCGGGTCGCCACGGCGTTCGACCCGCCGCTGCCCCTCGAGATGCAGCACTGACCGATGCCGCCGGTGAGGTGCCTCGGGACAGGAGCCGGCGGGCTTGGCACCGTGTTGCGGTCTGCCTGGCAGGCCGGACCGTGGCACCTGGCAGTGATGTGCGTAGTCGCGCTCGTCAGTGGCCTGGTTCCGGCGGCCATCGCCTGGCTCACGCTCCTGCTCGTCGACGGCCTGGTCGCCGGAGAAGAGGCACCGAGGCTGGTCATCGCTGCGGCGGGCCTGGCGACCGCTAGCGTGGCTGCGGCCACACTGCCCCACCTGTCTCAGTACGTGGAGGCGGAGTTCGGCCGCCGGTGTACCCGGCTGCTGACCGACCGCCTGTACGAGAAGGTCAACGGTTTCAGTGGCCTGGCCCGGTTCGAGGATCCACAGATGCTCGACCGGATCGAGTTGGCCGGACAAGCCACGACCAGATCGGTAGGTCCGGTGGCGACGGGCGTCGTGGCCATCGCGAGGGACGTCACGACTGTCGTCACAGTCCTTGCGACGCTGGCCGTTCTGGCACCGGTCATGGCGGTTGTGGTTCTCGTCGCGGCGGTGCCCATCCTGTACGCGCAGGTGGCCCTCTCCCGCGACGAGACGCGGGCCATGGAAGAGATCACGTCGACCGGACGGCGGCAGTTCTTCTACTCGTCCCTCATCAGCGAGGCGGACGCCGCCATGGAGGTCCGTCTCCTGGGGACCGGACCATTCCTCAAGCGGCGCATGCTCGCCGAGTTGAGTGCCGTGCACGCCAGCCAGCGCGGCGTGGACCGACGCCAGTTGCGCGTCCAGACACTGCTGTCGTTGCTCGGTGGGGTCGTCGCGGGTGGGGGACTGGTCTGGGCCGTGCATGCCGCAGGCACCGGCCGGATCAGCGTAGGCGCCGTACCCGCGTTCATCGCTGCGGTGACCGGAGCCCAGAGCGCACTGTTCGGTCTTGTCTTCGCCGTCTCCCGCACATATCAGGGACTGCTGCTGTTCGGGCACCTGCGGGCGGTGACGGACCTGCCGGACGATCTGGCCGCACCGATCACGTCGGCACAGCTTCCCAGGCTGCGCCGAGGCATCGAGTTCCACGACGTGTGGTTCCGCTACGACCCGGATCACCCGTGGGTGCTACGGGGTGTGAACCTCCGCATCCCGGCTGGTCGTTCGCTGGCCGTTGTCGGGCTCAACGGCGCCGGCAAGAGTACGTTGATCAAACTCTTGTGCCGGCTGTACGACCCGGACCACGGAGCGATCACCTGGGACGGCGTCGACATCAGGACCGTTCCCGCAAGCGAGTTGCGCCAGCGGATCGGTGTGGTGTTCCAGGATTTCGTGAGGTACGACATGACTGCGGCCGAGAACGTCGGCCTCGGTGACCTCCGCCGTGTCGACGACCGAGCCGCCATCCGCTGGGCCGCCGCACGCGCCGGCGTCGACAACAAGCTACGGTCGCTGCCTCGCGACTACGACACCCCCCTGACCCGTACGTTCTTCTCGGCTTCCGACACGCCCGAGCGCGGTGTGCTGCTGTCGGGCGGCCAGTGGCAGCGGGTGGCTGTGGCCCGGGCGCTCATGCGCGCCAATGCCGATCTGATGATCCTCGACGAACCCAGCTCCGGCCTCGACGCTGAGGCGGAGCACCAGGTGCACCATGACCTCCGAGGGTTGCGCGCCGGCCGGACGAACCTGCTCGTCTCCCACCGCCTCAGCACGGTTCGGGAGGCGGATCTCATCGTGATCCTCGCTGACGGACGCATCGTCGAGCAGGGCACTCACGCCGAGCTGATGGCCTATGGCGGCCGCTACAGCCACCTGTTTTCGCTGCAGGCCCGCGGTTACGACATCGGCGGGGATCCAGCGGCCATGGACCGGAGATCAGTGGGGTTGCCGTGACATCCGTGGGTAGCCCCGAAAGGGGCATAAGGACTAAATCGGGTATTCGAGTGGCGCGAAGATCGTTACACACTTCGAGAGTTTCGAAAGTCTTTGCACGTTCGTACACCTGATTCATACCGTTGCCCGACCCGGCTTCCAACCACTGCCCTGCCGGGTGCAGCCTGGTAGGAGAAGGCATGCGTTACCTGGTGCTCGGGCCGGTCGCGACGATGCGGGACGGCTGGATGCGTTCGATACCTTCGGAGAAGGTGCGGACGCTACTCGCGGCGTTACTGCTCCATCCCAATGAGCAGATGAGCGTGACTCAGTTGACCGACCGCGTGTGGAACGGCGACGCTCCGGCCTCACCTCGCCGCGCTCTGCAGACGAACGTCGTTCGGCTCCGACGCGAGCTGCCGTGGAACGACTCGGTCGTCACGACTCCTGCGGGCTATCTCATGCGGGTGGAGCCGGATGATCTCGACCTGACCGTCTTCCGGCGTCTCCTGGACGAGGCGGCCGCGACGACGGATCTGGAGCGGGAGGCTGAACTGCTGCGTCGGGCGTTGCAGCTGTGGCGCGGCCCTGCCTGTGCCGACGTTCCCTCAGGAGTCATCCAGGAGTACGACGTCCTGGCTCTTACCGAACGACGCCTGCGCGCCGTGGAACGGCGGCTGGAGGTGGATCTGCTCGTGGACCACTTCGATGGTCTGGTGGCGGAGCTGCGCGCGTTGACCGCAGAGTTTCCGCTGCGTGAGCGCTTCTGGGCGCTGCTGATGGCGGCGCTGCACCGGCAGGGACGGCAGGCCGAGGCCCTGGAGACCTACCACACGGTGTCTCACCGGCTCGCGGACGGCCTCGGCATCGACCCCGGCGTCGACCTTCGGAAGATCCACCAGGAGATTCTCACCGGCCGCGGGCAGCACGAGTTGCTGTCCCCACGGACGACCGTCACCGTCCACGGACCTCCCACTGTTCCGTCCAGCCTGCCGACCGACGATCCGCAGTTCGCTGGTCGAGACCGCGAGTTGGCCGCGATCGACGAGTTCGTACGCGACGTTGATTCCGGGGCGCCAGCGGCGCCGCGCACCGTGGTCATTGACGGGCCTGCGGGCATGGGCAAAAGCGCTCTGGCACTGCGTTGGTCGACACTGAACGCCCATCGGTTTCCCGACGGACACCTCTACGTCGACCTGGCGGGATTCGGTCCCACGGCCCCACTGGAGCCGGTCGACGCGCTAGGTCTTCTGCTGCAGAGCCTGGGGACGCCTGTGGAGCAGATCCCGGATTCTTCGTTGGCGCGGGCTGCGATGTTTCGGTTGCGCACCAGCGGGCTGCGGATGCTGGTCGTGCTCGACAACGCCGCGAGCTCGGACCAGGTGCGCGCTCTGCTCCCCGGCGCCAGTTGCCTGACGATTGTCACCAGCCGTAACCAGTTGAGGGGCTTGGCGACCCGGCATGCTGTCAGGCGGGTTACCGTGCCACGGCTCAGCCCGGGCGACGCGTGTGCCCTCATCGGGGCGGTGGTCGGCGGCAGGATCGACCCCGGTTCGCAGGAGGTCCGACGGCTCGTGGAGCTGTGCGACCGAACGCCGCTGGCTCTGCGGATCGTAGCGGAGAAGGTAGCCCGCCTACCCCACGTGTCCCTGCCCCACCTGCTACGGGACCTTATCGAGGACGAGGAACGGCTGGAGGCTCCGGCCGACTTCGACGCCAATCTCGTCAATTTCCGTACGGTGCTGTCGTGGTCCACGCGGTCGCTCGACGCGCAGAGCCTGATACTTCTGCGGCGACTGGCGACCGATGCCGGGGAGGAGTTCTCGTTGACCGCGGCGGCCGAACTCGCAGCCGTACCGCCCACGGTCGTCCGTAGCCCCCTCGACCGGCTGGTCGCCATCAATCTGCTGGGACAGGAGGGCCAGTACCGTTACCGCCTCTCCCCGCTCGTGCGTGCCGTGGCCGTTGGCCTGACGACGTCCTCGGCGTCGCTGTCCGTACCCGTGACGCGCCTGGTGGGTACGGCGATGGCGCTCAAGGCGGTCTGAGCGGGGGCGGATCGCCATGAGGAGCATGACGGCCGTTCGGCTGGCCGCGCCGGCGCCGATGGCGGCCGGGGGAGGTGATCCTGGGCGTTACGGCGACGGCCGGGGGTGCTGTCGGGCTCCTGACGACGACGGAACCGACTCTTGCGCGGGGATCGTGGCCGGTCCGAACGGAAACATGTTGCCCAATCGAGGCGTTGACCGTTGACGACGAGGGTGGGATCTGGACTGCCCACGGCGAGGCGGGGTGGAACAGCCTGCAGGGTTCCGGCCCGGTGCGGTGGGCTGCTGACGGTACCCGGTTGTGGGGCTTCGATGTCGCGTGCCACGAGGCGGTGGTCAATGCCACCCGGGACGCCACCTGGTCGTACTCGTGGCCGACCGGCCTGACCTGCTTCCGGGAACGGTGTCCCCGAGCGGTATGACAGTCCGCTGCACGACGTCCACGCCGTCGCGTTCGACGGGAGTCGCCTGCTGTTGGCCGGCGCGGAGCGTCCGGAGGGACGAGCTGACCTTCTGTACCGGGCTGTTCTGGTCAACGGTCGGGTCCGCCGCGAAGACCGCGTGCGGGTCGTCGACCGGGCCGGACGGCCGCTGGACTGGACCGTACTGACGAGCCACGGTAGCCGCATGTTTCTGAACGATCACGGCGACGGGTTCCACGTCCTGGACCTGTCGGCCGCCGCCTGACCTGGGAACGGAGAGACGGACGAGATGAACCGACGACGGTTGCGCCCGGTGCCCGGTACGCCCCGGTGGGCCGTCGCGGCAGCGTGGGGGAGTGTGGCGTGCGTGCTCCCGTCATCGTTGTGGCGGATGGCGCTGGGTGTCGGGGTGCCGCTCGGGTGGACTGAGGAGCAGCTTCGACTGCTGCGAATCCCCGGCTACGGCACCTTCTACGTCTTCATGTTGAGTCTTGCCACGCTGGCCGCCGCCTCCCTGACACTCGGACTTGTGTACCGGTGGGGTGAGCGGGTTCCGCTCCGCGTGCCGGCCGTGGGGGGAGGCGGGTCCCGGTCCCGTTCGTGGTCACGCTTGCGGTGGGCGGGGCACTGTCGGTGCTCGCCGCCGTGGTCCTCAGCATCCTCAACTGGCCCAGTGTCAACGGGTTCGCCGGGCGGCTGGATTCGGGATGGTCCCTGTTTATGATCGCCTGTTACGCCCCCGTCGTGCTGTGGCCCCCGCTTCTGCTCTCGGTCACGTGGGCGTACGTCCGACGGCGGCGCTACCGCCTCAACCGCGGCGGCGACTGACGCCGCCCTGCACTGTCGCGTCGGTCCGCATGGGCCTCGACCCTCGCACCCGCGACCACGTAACCGCCGCATCCGCGAAGGGATTGCTATAAAAGCACTTTACCGGTCACCAGAAAGTGGCCCTTGGCCATTGACGCTCTCATTAATCAAGAAGATCATCGACTAATGGCTGCTTCCGTGAGCGGCCGGGGATGCCTGCAGGACTCTCGGAGGTTGAGGGTCGAGCTCAGGCGTACGGCGACCTACTGAGCCAGCTACTGTTGAGGTATCCCATCGCGCTCAGCGGGCCCTGGTGGGAAAGGTCCGGGTGAAGCGCACCGACCAGGAGTTCACCGCAACTCCCGATGACGATCAGACCCAACTGCCCCGCGGGTCCTCAGTGGCTCGCAAATGGACACTCGCGCTCGCGTTGTAGAGGCTTGATCGGTTGTTGCGCACGATCACCGCCCCCTGCACGGAGATCAGAGTGGCCCCCCTGATCATGCAGGGCTGAGCGGACACACCGGAGACGACCGTTACGCTCTGACCGCAGTGCCACGAGGCGGAGCTGGAGGTGATCGGGTTGGTGTTGCCGTACGCACGCCAGGTGCCAGCCTCGTCAGCCGCGGCAGGGCCGGCGGTTGCCAGACCCAGCCCGAGAACGGCAGCGACGGCAGCTGTTCGCCCTGCCATCGCTCTCACAGATCGCATGTCGATCCCTTCTTGGTGTGCTGATGTGGGACGAGACTGGAGACTGGCGAAGCGGTTCCGACACAGGAAAAGTTGGCCGTCTCACGTTGACCTTTCCGGCTGTCTCCCTCTTGGCTGCAGGCGCAGTTCAAGTGGCGACCGATTCTTCCTGGGGAGATCAATTTCTAGAATCATCGAACGGTTCATCCATGAGCACTGTCCACCTGTGCCCACCCCGCAATCCGGGCCGCGACGAACGCACGGTTGTCACCCTCAAGACCTGAAAGATCCTGGTCGAGCTTTCTGAGTTTCTCGAAGCGTCCACGATTTTCTTGAGCAGGCTTCTCCTGGCGCCGACGATCACCCGGGCGCATGTCGCCGCGTCACTTCGGACGACGAGATCCGACGGCGAAGCCCAGGGACGAGGTCATCGTGAGACGTCAGGTCGTGACTGGCCTGCTGATCAGCGGGATGGTGGTAACCGGACTGGGCGCTCCTGCCGCGGCCGGTTCTTCCCCCTTGCAACAGCAGGCGAAACCAGCTGTCGAGGTGCCGGCCCCGCCTGGCTCGGCTGTCCGCGCGACGCAGGAGGCCCGACGGTCAGGCCAACCGGTCGAGGTGAGCGCGCAGCGTGACGAGTTCGGCGACGTGTACGCGAACCCGGACGGGTCGTTCAGCGCGAAGCTGCATCTCGAACCCGTGCGCGTTCGGCGCGGCGGAGAGTGGACGGCTGTCGACACCACCCTCAAAGCGGCATCCGACGGACGGGTCATGCCCGCCGCGGCGAGCGTGGACGTGTCGTTCAGCGGTGGTGGTGAGGGTCCGGTGGTCCGACTCGCGGACGGTTCGGCCCAACTGGCGCTGACCTGGCCGACGCCGTTGCCCGCGCCGACTCTGGTTGCGGACACCGCCACCTACACCGACGTGCTTCCGGGCGTGGACCTACGTCTCAAGGCCACCTCGCGTGGCTTCTCCAAGGTCTTCGTGGTCAAGAACCGAGCGGCGGCCCGGGACCCTCGCGTCGCCAGGCTGGCGTTCGGCCTGACCGCGAAGGGCACCAAGATCCAGGCAGACGAGCACGGCAACGTCGCGGCGAACGACACCACTGGGAAGCCACTGTTCAGCATGGGCGCACCCCTGGTCTGGGACTCCTCCGGGCCGCAGCCACGACGCGCACTTGGCCGCGTCACGCACGGCAACGGGCGTCTTGCGATCACCCCGGACCCGGGCCTGCTCACCGACGAGCGGACGCGATTCCCGGTGTATGTCGACCCCGACGTCAGTGTCGGACGGACCGGCTGGGCGTTGGTGACCACCGCCAAGGCGACCCAGTCGTACTGGAACGGCGATGGCGACAACATCGCCAAGGTCGGTCCCTGTCCGATCTCGTACGACTCGACGTGCAGGGACGTCGGTACTGCCATGTCGTACTTCCAGTTCAATGCGTCGGCGTTGGCGGGCAAAGAGATTCTTGGTGCCGAGTTCAACGTCTTCGGTCGGTACTCACCGAGATGCGACGCGCCGCGGGAGGTGGAGGCATGGGGCACGAACCCGGTGAGTTCGGCGACGACCTGGAACAACCAGCCGTACTGGCTGTCCAGCAAGGTGCGTCTGGGAGCCCATGTTGCGTCGTTCTACGGCACCTCGTCCTCGTGTAACCCCCGGTGGCTCGGGTTCGGTGCCAAGGCGGCGGTGACCAAGGGCCTGGACAGTCATGGTGGCACGGTGGCGATCGCCCTTCGGGCCACGGGCACCGACGAGTACTCGTGGAAGAAGTTCGACACGAACCCGACTCTGGTGGTCAGCTACAACTCGCGCCCGAACGTGCCGTCGGCGCTGTCGGTGGAGGGCAAGGGCTGCAAGCAGTCCCCGAACGAGCCCCATGTCAACCCGCGGATCGACAACGACCCGCTCAAGGGCCCCCGCGGACCCAGGCTGACCGCCACGGGCAGTGACCCGGACGCCGGGTCAGTGCAGGTGGAGTTCGAGTGGGCGAACTACTCCGGCACCCGCATCGGCGGGGCGACGACAGTGATGAAGTCCTCAGGCTCGACGTTCACCGCGGACGTCGCCTCAGCCGCCGCTGCAGACGGGGCGAAGCTGGCGGTCCGGGCCCGCGCCAAGGACAGTTCACTCATTTCGAACTGGACCTCGCCGTGGTGCCACGTGGTCATCGACCGCACCGCACCCAACACGCCCACGGTCACCTCGACCACCTACCGCGAGTGCGACGGCCCCGACTGCCAGGCCAGCGGTGGCGTCGGACAGACCGGCGCCTTCACCCTGACCCCCGCCGCCGGCGACAGCGACGTGGCCGGTTACCGCTACCACCTGCACGACCAGGCGCCCACCTACGTCCAGGCCGGCGCGGACGGTAAGGCGGTCGCCCAGATCACCCCGAACGACGACATGAGTACGGACCTGTACGTCCGGGCGGTCGACCGGGCCGGCAACGTCTCTCCGCCGAGGATCTACCACTTCTTCGTCGGCGCGGGCACCCCGCCGACCGGCCACTGGCGTCTGCAGGGGCACACCGAAACGGCTGCACGTGACGACTCCGGTGGCGGACGGCACGGCACGGTGACCCTCGGCCCGGCTACCTGGCGCGAAGGACGTCACGGCACCGGCCTGTGGATGAACGGCACCCTTGACGCGTCGGTGACGACCTCCGGAACGGCGCCGATCGACACGTCGAAGACCTTCGCGGTCGCGGCGTGGGTGCGGCTGGACCGGTTGGGTGGATTCCCGGCCGCGGTGTCGCTCGACGGCGGTGCCACGGCGGCGTTCCAGCTTCAGGCCACGCCGGAGGGCGAGTGGGCCTTCGCGATGCCCAGCGCGAACGTCAATGGCGGTGGGACATCGCACTACCGGGTGCGGTCGGACCGGCCGGCGCGGACCGGTGCCTGGACCCATCTGGTGGCGGTGCATGACGCCGCAGCCATGCGGCAGTTGCTGTACGTCAACGGCCGGTTGGCGGGATCGTTGACCAGGACGATCCCGGCGTGGCGGGCTGAGGGTCCGCTGACCCTGGGCCGGTCCCAGTGGAACAGTGCCAGGGTCGACCCGTGGCCGGGCACGCTGGATGACGTGCGCGTCTACGACCGGCTCCTGGCACCTGAGGAGGTTCGGGATCTGGCTAACCTGCCCGCCGTGGCGCAGGCGCACTTTCCGCTCGACGACCGATTGGGAGCCACATCGGTCGATGTCGCCGGCCGGCATCACGTCGGTACCTTCGGGCCCGGCACGTCACAGGTGACCGGCCGGGTCGGCGCCGGAGCTGTCGACTTCGACGGCAGCGGCTCCGGCGCGTTGACGACGACCGGTCAGGTGGTGCGGACCGACAGCAGCTTCACCGTCGCCGCGTGGGTCAAGCCGGACGTCGATTCGTACAGCACCACGAGGACCGTGGTGAGCCAGCACGGTGAGTTCGCCAGCGGATTGAACCTCCAGTACCGGCCTGACAAGGGTTGGTCGTTCATGCTGTTCCACAAGGACGAGCACAACGCGGCGCGGACCATCGCGTCCACGCCGGCCAGCCAGGGCCAGTCGAACTGGCTGCACCTGGCCGGTGTGTACGACGCCGCGGCCCAGCAGATCCGCCTGTACAAGGACGGCGAACTCGTCGCTACGGAGCCCTACACCCTGCCCGCATGGCACGCGAACGGGCCGATGGAGATCGGTAGGGCCAAGTACAACGGCGGTGTCAAGGACCCGTGGAAGGGTGCGATCGACAATGTCCAGGTGTGGTCCGGGGCGCTCACCGGTGACCAGATCCGCGCCGAGTTCACCGATCCCGCCTCGGTGAAGCAGACGCCACACGGCGGTCAGTTGTCGCGGTACTGGAGTCCGGCGGGCCATCACGTGGTCACCACCCGCCCCGTCGCCGCGGATCACCGCTTCGAGTGGTCCCTGGGCACGTTGACGCCAGCGGGGACGGAGGGCACCCGGACGCTGTACTCCTGCCGGGCGCACGTGAATTACTTCCTGTCGCTTATGGAGGACTGCGAGGGGTACACCCGGCTCGGTGCGCTCGGCGGGCTGTACGCCACAGTTCCGGACGGGATCCCGACCGTGCCGGTCCACAGGTGCAAGCAGTCGCCGACTGGAACGCACTTCGCCTCCAGGAGTTCGACCTGCGAGGGCCGGGTGTATGAGGGCTTCCTCGGCCACGCCCTCGCCTACGGCAACCTCGTCGGCAGCCAGCGGCCGTCGACGCCGCCCGACCGCGCCGCCGCGGCGCATGGCCTGCCTGCCGACTACCGGCCGCAGCAGAAGCTCGGCCTGGTCTCCCTGAACGGCGGAGCGGGGACGGTGCCGCTGATGACCTGCCGATCCGGGGAGGACACGTTCAGCTCCACCGACCCCGCCTGCGAGGGCGCGACTGTGGTGACCCAGTCCGCAAGCCTCTGGCACCCGGAGACCCCGCCGCAGGGTGTGACGGAACTCGGTGGTCTGTTCCGCTGCCGCACGACGGCCGGGGACGTCTTCGAGGCAGACAATCCGGGCTGCGACGGCGAGGACTTCGTCGCGTTCCTCGGATACACGATCGCCTCGCTCTGAGCACGACTTCCCTCACCGGGGCGGCGTCGACTCGACGCCGCCCCGGCCCACCCTTCGAACCATTGACGAGGACGCACATGAGCACATCCCGATGGCGGCGAAGTCTCGCCGCCGCCATGGGCGCAGTGATGGCGCTGACCGTCGTCACGCCCGTTCAGGCACGCGAACCCATCGACGGCACGGACGGGCCGGCACCGGTGCAGTGGAGCACGCCGCAGAATGTCCGCAGCGTGCCGGTGCGGCCGGTGGCCGGCCGGACCGCCGCGCCGTCGTCACCGCGCGCACTCACCGGTGACCCGGACGTGACGTGGCCTCCGGCTGGAACCGCGGAGGTGAACCTCACGACCCGCGCTGCGGCGGCCGGCACGCTTCCGGTAGCCGCCGCCGCAGCGGTCAGCGCCGGAGCCACCAAGCGGTCCACCGCTGTGGGTACGGCACCGCAACGGGTACGAGTGGCCGTTCGGGATCGCGCAGCGACCGCCAAGGCCGGTGTGGACGGGCTCGTGCTCGCCGTGCGCCGCGCCGACGGCCGGGCCGAGGCCGCCCCGGTGAAGGTCTCGGTGGACTATTCGTCGTTCCGGCACGCGTTCGGCGGTGACTGGGCGAGCCGGCTGCGGCTCGTGCCGCTGGACGGCGCGGCCGACCCGACGGGGGTGCGCAACGATGTGACGGCCGGTCGGGTCTCGGCCCAGGTGACCGTGTCGGGTACGGACGCGACGTACGCGTTGATGGCGGCGCCCGCGGGTTCCGCGGGCGACTACACGGCGACGTCGCTGTCTCCCGAGGGCAGGTGGCAGGTGTCGACGTCGTCGGGTGCCTTCGCCTGGACCTACCCGATGCGGGTGCCGCCCGTGCCGGGTGGCCTCACACCTGAGATCGCCGCGTCCTACAACTCGCAGGCGGTCGACGGTCGGGTGGCGGCCCGCAACAACCAGCCCTCGTGGCTGGGGGAGGGCTGGAACCTCGGAGAGGCGTTCGTCGAACGGTCGTACAAGGCCTGTGCCGACGACATGGGCTCTGGTGCGAACAACACTGAGAAGACCGGCGACCTGTGCTGGGAGACGCAGAACGCCACGTTGTCCTTCGGGAGCCGTTCGGGTCGGCTGGTGTCCCTGGACGCTGACGGCGACAACTGGCGGTTGATGGACGACGACGGCACCCGGATCCAGCGCCTGACGGGTGCGGTCAACGGCGACGACGACGGCGAGCGGTGGGTGCTGACGGCCACCGACGGCACCCGGTATCACTTCGGGCTCAACCGGCTGCCCGGTTGGGCGTCGGGTAAGCAGGAGACGCGTTCGGTGTGGACCGTGCCGGTGTACGCGAACGAGGCGTCCGACCCGGCCGGTACCGGATACGTCGCCGGGAACTTTGCCGCGTCCAAGAAGGACAAGCAGGCGTACCGGTGGAACCTCGACTACGTGGTCGACCCGAACGGTAACGCCATGAGCTACTACTACGCCACGGAGTCGAACAAGTACGGCGCCAACCTCGGTCGAACTGTCGTGGACTACGTACGCGGTGGCTGGCTCGAGCGGATCGAGTACGGCCTGCGCGACACCAACGCCTACGCCGAGGCGCCCGCCCAGGTGCTGTTCAGCGTGGCCGACCGCTGCGTACCCGGCTCCTCGAACTGTGCCAAGACCAACAAGCCCGCCTGGCCGGACGTGCCGTGGGAACAGGAGTGCACGGCCGCGCCGTGCACCGGGAAGTACTCCCCGACCTTCTGGTCGAGTAAGCGGCTGACCACCGTGACCACCAGGATCCTCCCGACCACCGGCGACTACGTGCCGGTGGACCGTTGGAACGCCGACCACAGCTACCCGGACCCGGGCGACGGCACCAGCGCGGCACTGTGGTTGACCCAGATCCGACACACCGGGGCACGGGGTAGCGAGGCACCGCTGCCACCGGTGCGGTTCGTCGGCACGTTCTATCCGAACCGCGTCAACAGCGCCACCGACGGTTTGCCCGCGTTGAACAAGCTGCGGGTCACCAGCATCCTCGCCGAGTCCGGCGGCAAGACCGACGTGAGCTACTCGGAGCGGGAGTGTGGCACCACGGTGCCGGCCGGCAACACCAAACGGTGTTTCCCGGTCACCTGGACAGCGCCAGAGGAGGCTGACCCCACCGACGACTGGTTCCACAAGTACGTCGTCACGCAGACCGTCGAGGACGACCACGTCCTCGGGGGTACCGGGGGCGGATCCGAGGACATCGTCACCAGCTACACCTACCTTGGTGGCGCGGCCTGGGCGAAGAACGTCGACCCGTTGGTGCCCACCGCCAAGCAGACCTGGAACGAGTGGCGCGGCTACCAGAAGGTCGAGGTGCGCAAGGGCGACCCCGCCGGGCAGCGGTCCCTGACCCGCTACCAGTACTTCCGGGGCATGAACGGCCAAAGCGTCGAGGACTCGACCGGCACCGTGATGGTGGACGCCGAACCTCTCGCGGGCTTCCTCCGCGAGGAGATCACCTACAACGGTGACGGCGGCTCCGAGGTCGAAGGCGAGATCCACACCCCGTGGAAGCGCAGTGTCGCCACCCAGGGCCCGTTCACCGCCTATCAGGTGGAGAACTCCCGGACGGTCACCCGTACCCGGCTGTCCAGCGGCACCTACCGGAGCACCCGGGTCGACACCACGCACGACCATTACGGCAATGCGATCGAGGTCGACGACCACGGCGACACGGCGGTCAGCGGCGACGAGCGGTGCACCAAGACTACGTACGAGCAGCGTGTTGACCAATGGATGATGGACCTGCCGAAGCAGACCACCACCGTCGCGGTCGACTGCGACCGTACGCCGACCCTCCCGGCGGACGCCATCGCCGACGAGCAAGCCACGTACGACGGCGCGGGTAATCTCGCGAAGACCGAGGTGGTGTCCGGCTACACCGGCGGCGAGCCGACCTGGCTGACCACGGCGACCTCCACGTACGACATGTACGGCCGGGTCACCGAGACCACCGACTCGCTCGACAGGACGAGCAAGACCGCCTACACGGAGACCCGCGGCCTGACCACACGCACCAAGGCCACCGATCCCCTCGGTCACACCGTCACCACCGACACAGAGCCGGCGTGGGGTGCGGTGGTCAAGACGACCGACGCCAACGGGCGCAGCAGCACCGTCAAGTACGACCCGCTCGGCCGGATCGTCGAGGTGTGGCAGCCGGGCCGCCTCACGACGGACCCGGCGAGCATCAAGTACGGCTACGAGATCCGCAACGCTGGTGGCCCGAGCTGGGTCCGTACCGAATCGCTGGCGGCCAACGGCAACTACGTCACCGCCTATCAGCTTCTCGACGGTCTGCTCCGACCCCGACAGACGCAGGCGCCCAGCCCGGTGGGCGGTCGGATCATCACCGACACCTGGTACGACTCCCGTGGTCTGGTGGCCCGTACCAACGCCGCCTACCACAACGGCGACGCCGGCCCGGGCACGACACTCGTCGTGCCCGACGCCGGCGCGGTTCCCTCGGCCACGGTGACGGTCTACGACGGCGCCGGACGGGAGACCGACTCCATCCACCTGGTCCGCAACACCGAACGCTGGCGGACCAGGACCTACCACGGCGGCGACCACACAAGCGTCGTCCCACCCGACGGTGGCACCGCGACAACGACCCACGTCGACGCGCGGGGTCGCACCGTCAAGCTCGTGCAGTACGCGACGCGCCCGCAGTCGGGGCCGCCGTCCGGGGCCGGGAACACCACCCGCTACAGCTACACCCCGGGGGACGCGCTCGCGTCGGTCACCGACGCCGCCGGCAACGTGTGGCGCTACAGCTACGACGTCCTGGGGCGCACCGTCAGCGCCGAGGATCCCGACAAGGGCGACTCGACGATGACGTACGACAACGCCGGGCAGCTGCTCACGATCACTGACGCGCGAGGGAAGACGACGGCCTCGTCCTACGACGCCCTCGGTCGTCTCACTGAGACGCGGCTCGGCTCGGCCACCGGCACGCTGCTCACCAAGCGGGTCTACGACACCCTGACGGGTGGCAAGGGCCTGCCGACGTCGTCGACGCGCTACGTCGACGGGAACGCCTACACCCGCCAGGTGACCGGCTACGACGCGGCCGGCCGGCCCACCGGTGACGAGACAGTCATCCCGGCCACGGAGACCGAGGTCAAGGGCACCTACAAGACGTCGTACGAGTACATGCACGACGGCAGCATCAAGAAGGTCATCCTGCCGATGCTCGGCGGCGACCTCTGGGGCGAGACCCTCAACTTCACCTACACCAACCTCGGGCAGCGCGACACGGTCAAGGGCTGGACAACCTACGTCGGCAAGACCGAGTACAACGAGTTGGGTGAGGTCGCGCAGGTCGAGATGGAAGAGCGGGTGGGCAAGCGGCTGGCCTTCACGCCGTACTACGAGGAGGACACCCGCCGACTGACCAAGACCCTCGTCGAACGGGACAAGCCCGAGAGTCCGTTCGCCAACGACCTGACGTACCAGTACGACCACGTCGGGAACGTGCGGGCCATCACCGACCGGACGATCGGCCACGAGCAGGACCGGCAGTGCTTCGACTACGACCAGCTGCGCCGGATGACCCGGGCGTGGACGGCCGAGCAGGACTGCACCGTGGCGCCTTCGACCGGAACGGTTGGCGGCCCGGCGCCGTACTGGCACAGCTACTCCTACGACGCTATCGGCAACCGGAAGCAGGTTGTCCGCCACGGTGTCGGCGGCGCGGCGGACTCGACGAGCACCTACGCCTACCCGACGCCCGGGGACGGAGTGGTCCGTCCGCACGCGGTGACCTCCGTGGTCACCGGGTCCACGACGGCGACCTACGGCTACGACGCGACCGGCAACATGACCAGTCGACCCGGACCTTCCGGCACCCAGACCCTGGCCTGGGACGACGAGGGACGGCTGGCGTCCATCGCCAGCGGCGCGCAGCGGACCGAGTACCGGTACGACGCGGACGGCGAAGTGCTGATCCGTCGTGACCCCGGCAAGGTCACCCTGTTCCTGGCCAGCGGCGAGGTCACCGTCGACACCGCCACCGGCAGCAAGCGGGGCACCCGTGTCTACGACGGGATCGGCGTGCGTACCGCGAGTGGCCTCACCTGGACGGTGGCCGACCGCCACGGCACCAACACGGTGGCGATCCACTCCGGCACGTTGGAGGTGACGCCACGGCGAACCGACCCGTTCGGCAACGCGCGGGGCGCCAACCCGGCGTGGCCGGCGGGGGACCGGGGCTTCGTCGGTGGGTTCACCAACCTGGGCACAGGTCTGGTGCGCCTGGGCGCCCGGGAGTACGACCCGCTGCTCGGCCGGTTCATCTCGGTGGATCCGATCATCGACCCGGCAGATCCGCAGCAGATGAACGCCTACGCGTACTCCAACAACAACCCCGCCACCATGAGTGACCCCGACGGGCTGCGGTTCAGCTGCCCCGACGGCGACTGCGGCGGACACCGCGGCCCCAGCGCCAACAAGAAGGGCAAGAAGCACACCGCCGCCAAGGCGCCGGGCACCTCGTACAGCAAGAAGATGTACAAGCTGTACAAGAAGCGGCAGATGCGGAGCTGGAAGTGGGCGCCGCAGTGCGACAGCTGCCACTTCCACGCGGTGAAGGCGAAGAAGAAGGCCGGTCGGGCCGCGTTCGGCCAGCACGGCCGGTCCTGGGACGAGAACGAAGTCATGCGCGACCAGGCGTACCGGGAGGTCGGCGCCGCCCAGGGGCGAGAGGACACGGCACGGCACGAAGCGGATGAACAGCAGGCCCAGAAGGCACGCGAGGCAGCCGAGTGTGAAGCCAGCTTCTGGTGCCGCAACTCGGGGATCGTGCACAAGGTGGTCGACATCGCCACCACGATCGCCGCGGGGGCTGCTAGCGCAGCAGTCTGCGGCTTGACGGCAGGAATCGGTTGTCTCGTCGTTGTCGGTGCGGCCGCTGGGATGCTCGTCGGTGGTACGGCGCACGTTGGCGCCGCACATCTCATCGGCGAGGAGATCACCGATGAGAAGGTGGTTGGCTGGACGTTGAAATCGGCAGCTCAAGGTGGCGTGGCGGCTGCCAGAAAAGGACTCGGTATCGGAGGATGGGCATTATCGAAGATTTATCGCACGGGCGGTCGTGCTGGCGTGCAGAACCAACTCGGTCGCGCCAGGGACTTCGCATCCAAGCGGGAGCACTGGCGATTCGATCTCTGACCTAGGCCGTAACTGACACGTGAGGGGCGTGGCCGGCAGACATCGACTGATGTCGGCCGGCCACGGCCGCCTCGGCTACATGGTCAGAACGGGCCGGACGCTCATCAGCTTGAGGGGTGAAGGGGGTGTTCGGGCCGGTGGCGGCTTCGCGGCTCGCGGGCGTCGCACGTAGCGCCGAGCCCGGTGGCGGCGCCGCGAATCTGGAAGGCAGACGGTGCTGGCTCTGGCTCATCTGCCGTGCCGCCAGGCGGTGACGGCTCCGACGGCATCATCGTGCCGGAGGTGGTCAACCTGGTGCTGGCTTGTGGCCAGAGTGACGCAACGGTGAAGGCACGCGACCCTAGGGTCGCGGATAGACCGACACCAACCAGGCAAACCTCTGGAGTGGATTGAGTTGTCAGTTGACGAGACCGTGCGACCCTGCAATCGGTGCCCAATCAGGCACCAGAAAGACTCCGCCGCGGTCCTCGGTTCTGTCCGCACAGAATGGCACCTTAGTGCTCGCGAGTTGCAGGTCGCGGCGCTCGTGGTGGCTGGGAGAACCAACGAACAGATAGCTCACGAGTTAATGGTCGGGGTCTCGACAGTCAAGAAGCACGTCACACGCATCCTGGCGAAATCTGATTCGCGCAGCCGTACCGAGCTCACTGTGAAATGGTGGGCGGGCGGAACCACTCCCTGGTTCCGCCCGCCCGGCTTCGTCAGCCGCAGTGATCAGTTGTAGTGTGCGTACAGCCGCCACGGCTTGGACTGGTTGTCATGCGGCATGTAGCTGCATTCGTAGCCGCCCCACGTCCCGACCCGGCGACCGTATTCTCCAGCGTCCGTGCAGTCTCTGCGGCCGCCGTCATCGTGGGCGGCACGGAAACTCAAAATCGTGGGCGCCGTCCTGGGCCAACCTGGACCCAGCCCCGGCTCAGCTCGACCGGGTCTTCGCAGCGCCCCGATATGGCCAGGCAGGGAGTCAGGATGCTTGATGGGTTAGGACGGCCAGGAAATTGGCGATGAGGCCGGTGGGTTGGGCGGGTTGCCAGGCGATACCGACGTTCCAGACGGCGGCCGGGTCGTCGAGCCGGGTAAAGGTGACGGTGGGCGGGGCGATGTGGGCGGCGGTGGCGGGGACCAGTGCGGGGCCGGCGCCGGCGGCGACGAGCGCGAGCACGGTCTGTAGGTCGTGGGTTTCGTGCAGAGTGCCAGGACGGATGTGCCAGGCCGCGCACAACCGGTCGATCTGCGCGGCCAGGCCGGATCCCTTGGCGTGGGCCAGCCGGACCAGCGGCTGCTCGCCGAGCCAGCCGATGATGTCGTTCGGGACTGGGTCGGTGCTGGCGATAGCGAGCTGATCGACGCGGAGCACGCGCTGCTGGAGGTTGTCTCCCACGGGTAGTCGGAGGAATCCTGCGTGCAGCTCACCTGTGCGAATCCGATCGATCTGAACCGAGGACGGCAGATCCTCCAGGCTGATCTCGACCCTGGGATACGACCGCCGGAACGCAGCGACCGCGAGTGGAGCGAGGTCGATGGTGGAGAGCCCAAACCCGAGGGCGAGCCGACCCTCTTCACAGCGAGAGAGGCGATGGGCCCTACGTGTGAACTCGTCAGCCGCTGCGACCAACTCACGTGCCTGGGGCAGCAGCATGGCACCGAACTCGGTGAGTGTGGCGCCATGCCGGCCACGGGTGAACAAACTGAGGCCCGTTTCGCGTTCCAGGGCCTGGATGCGTTTGGTCAATGCGGGCTGGGTGATCGCCAGGCTGTGCGCGGCTGGGCCGAAGCCTCGATGGTCGGCCACTGCGACGAAGGCCCGTAACCCTGGATTCATTCCTATACCTTATGCCACTCAGCCAAAGATTCATTGGACGAATGGATGGTGGGTGGTCTGGGATAAAGCCATGGCAGAAGTTCTGAAGATCGCAACGGTGCAGTTCGAGCACCGTGCAGACGACAAGCAGTACAACCTGGAGCGCGTCGCGCACTTCGCGCGTCATGGTGCGGCCGCCGGGGCCCAGCTCGTGGTGTGCCCGGAGATGTGCCTGGTCGGCTACTGGCACATGCGCCGACATAGCGCGGATACGTTGCAGGCACTGGCCGAACCTGTGGGTGGGCCGTCGGTGAGCGCGGTGCGTTCGCTCGCGAAACAGCACGGCATCGGGGTTGGCGCCGGATTCCTGGAAAGCGCTGACGGAGAACTCTTCAACTCCTACGCCGTGTGTCTGCCCGACGGGGCCGTGCACGTCCACCGCAAGCTGCACGCGTTCGAGCACCAGGCCATCAGCAGCGGCGATAGCTACACCGTGTTTGACACGCCATGGGGTGCACGCATGGCGATCCTGATCTGCTGGGACAACAACCTCGTCGAAAACGTCCGCGCCTGTGCCCTGGCCGGCGCCTCGGTACTGATCGCGCCGCATCAGACCGGCGGGACCGCATCCCGCAGCCCTCACGGCATGCACCCGGTCCCCCTGGCCCTCTGGGAAAACCGGCACACCGACCCCGCAGCAATCGAGCGGGAGTTCCGCGGCCCCAATGGACGAGCCTGGCTGATGCGCTGGCTGCCGGCACGCGCCCACGACAACGGCACGTTCGTGATCTTCAGCAACGGAGTCGGCCGCGACGACGACGAGATACGCACCGGCAATGCCATGGTGCTCGACCCCTACGGTCGGATCGTCGCCGAGACCTGGGCAGCCGCCGACGAGATGGTCCTCGCCGAGCTGGACCTCGGGATGGTCCCCCTGTCCACCGGCCGACGTTGGCTCGCCGGCCGCCGCCCGGAACTCTACGACATCCTCACCCGCAGATTCGGCAACGAACGCGACCCACGCACGGCCCGGTTCTCCACCAAACCCGTCAACATCTGACAACGACGCCACGGGCGCGATTGGCCGAGTTCATGATCTTATCTCAACATCCAGAGATCAGATCACGGATCTCCTGGCACGGTGCGGTGCGGGGGGTGAGGACGGACTCGAGCTGCGCGCGCGTGCAGTCGGCGAGAGGACGATCGCGGTGGATCCGCCCAGCCGATCATCGCGCGGTACGTGGTCTCGACGGGCGTCGCGACCGTCGAGATAACGTTCGCGCAGTTCGATGGCGCTGAGCCTGGGCGAGGTCTGGTCAGTCCCACCAGAAGGCCCAGGTGCGAGCCCCGACGAGGTGCTTGGCGTACGCCTGCAGGGAGCCGACGCCCTGCAGGATGATGTCCGGGCAGAACGCGAAATGTTCGGCCGCGACATGCAGCGCGTGCTCGTGGGTGGTCGGCGGGGCGGCGACGCTGAGATACAGGGTGTCGAAGCCGACCTCGACGACGCGTACGTCGAAGCGGTCCTCCCAGGAACGCACGACAGCGGCGATCTCGCCGCTGTCGCCTGTGTGGTTCGCGGGTCCGGCCCACCCGGTGGTAGCGAGTGTGTCCGCGCCGCGGGACGCGGCTACGAGCCCGAGGCGCTTGGTGTCGTCGACGAGTTGGCGCGCGAGACTTGTCGCCTCGGCGTCGGGGTCGCCCACCGTGCCGTGCGGGTGGTCTGTCGGGGAGCCGGCACGGCCGGGCCAGACGCGACCGTACGGTGCGGTCCTCGTGTCGCTGTCGTCGTCCGGAGCGTGCCGGGCCCACCATTCGGCGAGCAGCGCTGCCGGGTCGTGCGCCCCGGGTGCCGAGTTGTGTGCGGGCCAGACCTCGCCGTCGGCCCAGGGGCGGGTGGCGTCTCGGCCGGTGCCCGTGAGCAGGAGCGGGTACAGGCCGGTCTCCGAACGGCGGGCATAGAGCATCGACCAGGTTTCCGCGGCGGCGGGGCCGTCGCTGAGCCAGTACGCGGGTGTGTCGAGCTGTTCGAACGGGGCGACGAGGCGGCCGGGCGGCAGCAGATCGGGCGGCAGCGCGGCGACGAGGCGGGGGAGTTCGGTCACGCGCGCAGGCTAGGTGACGCCTGTGACGGCTCAGCGTCACGTCGACGTTCTGCCGTTGATGTGGCGGACCTGGCTGGCGGGCCGAGCGCCACCTGCGGCCGTGACGCCGATCTGTCGCTACGCCGTAGGCGGTCGGAGCTACCGTCGGAGACTGCCGGTCGTCTGCTGATGGCGACCGTGAACGACGCGTGATCGGGCCGGAACGGCGTACGCCTCGTCATAAATTGCGTGAGCTGATCCCGCCTGGAGGTTTCCCATGTCGACCCATGTCGCCCGGCACCGGCCGGCTGTTCGGCGGTGGCCCGCCGTCGCCGCTGCCGTGTACGTGTCATTGTTCTGTCTGATCGCCTCAACTGCGCTGGTGTGGGACGTGGCGCGGGGCGGTGCCGGCGAGGACAGCGCGGTGGTGCTGCTGGCCATCCTGCTGCGGCTGGTCACGATCGCGATGGCCATCGCGTCGGTGTATCCCTGGGGTCGCGTCGTGCCTGCGTGGATGCTGCTCGCCGGGCTCTGGGGGGCCGCGGCGGTGCAACTCGCGTATCCGATCGCCGAGACCGTGGTCAAAGGGCTGATCCTCACTGGTGCGATGGCGCCGATCGACAAGGGCATCAGCGACATGAGCGCGACCGGCTGGTTCAACTTCGCGGCAGCCTGGGCGGTGTGGGGCGTACCCGGTGTGCTGTTCACCCTGGCGGCTCTGTCCTACGGGCGTCGCCATCCGGTGCGCCGCCGCTGGGTGGTGCTGGGCGTCCTCGGCGGCGCCGCCCTGCTCGCTGGCCTCGGCATCCTGATCGGCTGACCCGCCGTCCGTCCGAAACCCTCGTCGACTGCCGTCCGCGCCGCGGTACGCGCCCCGCACAGTCCTGCCGGATCAGCGGGTCGCGGCGAGCAGGCCGTGCCGGCCGCGCCGCCACGGTACGGACACCTCGCGGTATCCGGCGGCGGTGAGCGCTGCGCGATGCCACGCTGTCGAGGCGGTGAACTCCGCCGACGTCACGTCGTGCAGGGCCGTGGCCCGGGCGGTGGCGGCGTCGGCGAGCGCCGGCTCGGCGAGGGCCCGGTCCCACCATCGGGTCCATGTGCCGTCGTCGACCGTGTCGATGGTGTCGGACACGTCGTCGAGCACGTCGGCGTGCAGCAGCAGCCCGCGTGGGCGCAGCAGCGAAGCGATGTCGGCGTATACGTCGCGGACGCGGTCGCCGGGCAGGTAGTGCAGGGTCATGACGACGAGCACGAGGTCATACGGGCCGCCGAGTGTCGTGTTCCAGTCCGGCGTGCGCAGGTCGACGGATCTGACAGTCGCCGACGGTGGCAGCGTCGCGGCGGCGAGGGCCAGCAGCACCGGATCCAGATCGGCGACGGTCACCTGCGCCGCCGGCCACATGTCGAGCAGATCTCGCGCGGTGGTGCCGGGTCCGCCGCCGAGGTCGAGGACCGTGGCCGGGGCGTCACCCAGCGCGGCCTCCGCCGTCGCCGCTGCCGTCCGCAGCATGTCGGCGCGGCCGGGCTGGTAGCGACCCATCATCGCGTCCCACGATGTCACCAGGTCCGACGTGACCACGGAGTGCTCCTCTCGTCAGTTGCTGGACCCTACCGTCGACAACTCCTTGATGAAAAAGATTCCCGATAATTCGAAACGTCGGGGCTGGTCGCCATGGTGACGCAGGTTTCGGCCGCCTGGTCCTCGTCAACGATTGCGTGGCGTTCACGTCCGGGACTGCTTGGTAGCTGCGGCGATGACGCGCTCGAGCAGGCCGGGAAAGAGTGCGTCGAGGTCGGCGCGGCGTAGCGAGTTCAACTTCGCGGTGCCTCGGTAGACCTGGCTGATGACTCCGGCCTCGCGAAGCACCCGGTAGTGGTGGGTGCCAGTGGACTTGCTGACCGCCAGATCAATCTCCGAGCAGGGCACCTCCACATCCGAGTTGGCCAGGAAGCACACCACCTCCAGTCGCCGTGGATCGGCGAGTGCGTGTAACACCGACTCCAGCCGGATGTCCTCGACGGCTGGATGGTCCAGAACCCTCATCAGTGCCTCCTCCATCCCATACTACGATGCCCGTCGTACTACGACGAACGTCGTAGTACGATGATTGCCGTAGTAAAGACCAGAACATGAGGTGCGCCGTGCTCTTCGAACCCCTGACGCTGCGATCACTGATGATCCCCAACCGGATCTGGATGGCACCCATGTGCCAGTACTCGGCCGCGCCGGACGGCCCTGCGGCCGGCGTCGCCAACGACTGGCACTTCGCTCACCTCGCCGCCCGGGCGGTCGGCGGCGCGGGTCTCATCCTCGTCGAGGCGACGGCGGTCTCTCCCGAGGGCCGCATCAGCCCAGCCGACCTCGGGCTGTGGAACGAACGCCAGGAGAAGGAGCTTGCGCGGATCACCGAGTTCCTGTCCGAACAGGGCACCGTGCCGGCAATCCAACTCGCGCACGCCGGCCGCAAGGCGTCGACCGACCGGCCGTGGCGCGGCGGCGGGCCGGTCGACCGCGTCAACGGCGGCTGGCAGCCGCTGGCGCCCAGCCCAGTGCCGTTCACCGAGGGCCACCCGATGCCGGATGAGCTGACGACGACCGAGATCCGGCGCATCGTCGACGACTTCGCGACGGCAGCCCAGCGTGCACTCCGTGCGGGCTTCCAGGTCGTCGAGGTCCACGGCGCACATGGCTATCTGATCGGCCAGTTCCTGTCCCCGCACAGTAATCATCGCACCGACGGCTACGGCGGCACGTTCGAGAACCGCATCCGCTTCCCGTTGGAGGTGGTCGACGCCGTGCGCGCTGCCTGGCCCGACGACCTGCCGGTGTTCTTCCGCATCTCGGCCACCGACTGGCTGCCCGAGGACCGCGGCTGGACCCTCGACGACACCGTGCGCTTCGCCAAGGAACTGCTCGCCCACGGCGTCGACCTGCTCGACACCTCCAGCGGCGGCAACGCAGCGAACGCCAAGGTCCACACCGGCCCCGGCTATCAGGTGCCATTCGCCGCCAGGGTCCGCGCCGAGACCGACCTGCCAGTGGCCGCGGTAGGTGAGATCACCGATCCCCACCAGGCGGCGACGATCCTGGCCACCGGTCAAGCCGACGCCGTCCTCCTCGGCCGCGAGTTGCTGCGCAACCCCTACTGGCCGCACCAGGCCGCCCGCACGCTCGGCGTACCGGCCCGCTGGCCCGACCAGTACCGCCGCGCTGTCTGAGCCCTGTCGACCATGCCGAGGCGAGGCGCGGTCCAGACGGTCCGGTAGACGGAGCGAGGTCCACAGATCCCCGGCGCGGTTCTACCTGGCGACCGGCCGCCTGACCGGGCACCGGCGAGGGCGGGGAATGGAAGGCGGAGACAGGCGGATATTCGTACGAACATCTGTTTTGGCCGATATGCGTTGTCTTGGGTATGAGTGAGATGTATGTCGTCCGTGACGGTCCGCGACACGCGCCACCGCTGGTTCTGATCCATGGATCGGGCGCCACGAACGCATTCTGGGGTCCGGTCGTGCCGGCGCTCGCCGGTGACCACCACGTGATCCGGATCGATCTGCCGGGCCACGGGCAGTCCCCGCCCGCGTCGTCCTACGAGGTTCCCGCGCAGGCCGACCGGGTGGCAGCAGCCCTCGACGGCCTCGGCATCCGGAACGCGAGCGTCGCCGCGCACTCCAGCGGAGGCTACGTCGCCACGGCGCTCGCTACCGGCCGGCCCGACCTGGTGCGCATGCTCACGCTGATCAGCAGCGGCCCGAGCCTTGATGCGGTGTCACCCCAACCGGTCCTGCTCCGAGCCCTGCTGGCTCCGCCGCTCGGCCCGCTGCTGTGGGCGGTCCGCTCCGACGCGATGGTCCGCCGGGCGGTTGTCGCGACCTGCGCCCGCCCGGTGGCCGTTCCGGACGACGTCGTCGCCGGGCTGCGGGCGACGGGCTACCGCACCACGCGACGGGTTCTCCAACAGCACACCTCGTATCTCCGCCAACGGACGCTGCCTGAGCGGCTCGCCGGGCTTGAGGTGCCGGTGTTGGTGATCTTCGGGTCCGCCGACCCCCGTTGGGATCCGACATCGGTACGTCAGTACGAAGCGGTGCCCCAGGCGCGGATCGAGGTGCTCGCCGGCGTCGGACACCTACCCATGCTGGAAGCACCGGAGGAGGTCGGCGAGTTGATCCTGGCTGCGGCACTTCAACAGCCGTAGACATCCATCCACCCATGGCGCGCAGCCTGGCCGGGACAATCGGGGCAGTGCGGCGCGGGCGGTGCCTCACATGGGAGCGAAACCACGAAATCTCAGGACATC
>NZ_BOOZ01000039.1 GCF_016863495.1 Micromonospora andamanensis | reverse complement strand
CCCGGGTGGGAGTGCCGATCGCGGACCGCACCGCGGCCTGGTCCTCGGGCAACGGGATGTGCGCCGCCGCATCCCAACCGTCGTTGATCAGTCGGTCCACCACGTCGAGGTACGCCTCGAACATGGCGGGCACGACTCCCTCGGCGCACAGGCCGTCGACGTAGTCCCAGTTGAGGTACAGGCCGCCGTCCATCTCCATCAGCTGGTGGTCCAGCCAGACCTGCGGGGTCTGCGAAATCATGAAGCCGAGCTCGCCGAAGGACTCCCGGAACTCGGTGCTGAGCAGGTCGCCGCTGCTCAGGTTGGCGGCGAACACCACAGGCGCGCCGGCGTGGTCGCCGCGGCGCGCCAGGTCGCGCAGCACCTCCACTCCGGAGTACGCGATGTGGGAGATGTCGGTCTGGAAGCGGCGCTGGGTGCTCCGCACCCGCTCGACGAGGTCGGCGGCGCCGAGGTCCACCTCGAGTAGGACGAGGTTTGTGAAGTCGGCGATCAGTTCGGGGACATCGGGGTGCAGCGTCCGACGGTCGAAGACCGGGACGTTGAGCAGCAGCCGGGACATGCCGCTCCACCGGCCGAGCACCTCGGCGAAGATGGTGGCAAGCGTCATCGCGACCGTCACCTGTTCCGCGCGCGCCCGCTCGACCAGCCGCCGGTATCTGGTCGGCTCGATCCACCTGGCGATGCGCCGGAAGGTCGGCCGTCCGACCAGTTCGGGCTCGACGGCCAGGGGAAGCTGCGGGGCGGCGGGCAGTTCGGCGAGACGCTCGGTCCAGTACCGCCGGTCGCCGTCGACCTCGTGCGCGCGCAGGGTTGCCAGGTCCGCGCAGTAGGCGGGGTACGAGTACGACTGTGGGCGCAGTGCTGCCGGGCCGTCCCGGTAGGCAAGCGCGAGATCGTTGAGGAAGACGTTGAAGCTCAGTACGTCGGCGACGAGGAGGTCCAGTTCGATGTGCAGCCGGGTCGCTCCGCTGGGGAGCAGCGACAGCTGTACGTCGAAGACCTCGCCCCGCTCGACCGCCAACCTGCGGTGCGACAGCGTCTCCCGGATCGCGGCCAGGTCGGCTGCGACGACCGTCGACTCGCGGAGGTCGTGCACGCGCAGGCCCGGCCACGTCGGCCGGTCCCCGATCTGCTGGGTACCGTCACCGAGCGCCCGCATCCGCAGCATCGGGTGGCGCTGCGCCACCGCGCGCACCGCCTGGTCCAGCCGGTCGAGATCGACGCCGGCACCGTCCACCTCGAGGTACACGTGGCAGCCGATGCCACCCAGCGGCTGGTCGTCACCGCGTCCCACCCAGTAGGCGTGCTGGATGGGGCTCAGTTCGAACGGCGCCGAGATGTCGACCTCGACACCGTCGCCCGGGTTCCGGATCTCGGAGATGCGTTCGGACAGCAGCAGCCACCATTCGGCGACTGTGGGTCGCTCGAAGAGCTCCGCGTAGCGGACGGCCACCCCCTGACGGCTCCACGAGTCGACGATCCGCATCACACCTATCGAGTCGATGCCGCACTCGATCAGGTTCTCGTCCGGATCGATGTCCTGCGGATCCTCATCGAGCAGCGCGGCCACCAGCAGCACGATGTCGTCCTGGCTGCTCGGAAGAGCCGATTCGACGGCAACGTCGGCGCCGACGGGCCTGGGCGCTTCGGAATTCATACAGTTCCCCCATTAGGCAGAAGTCGTCAGCGCGTCAGCGGATGGTCGCGCTGCGGCTGTCCACCACAGCGGCGAAGCGCTGCCAGTCCTCCGCGCACATCCGGGCGAGTTCGGCGATGGCCTGGATGCAATGTCCAGGGATGTTGCGGGCGAGCAGTTCCCACTCCGCGGGGTCGGCGCCCGGTCCGTTCAGCCGGCGCAGCAGGGTGCGGCCGGTCTCGGAGTACCTGAGCGACGGATCTGACCGCAGGCGCTGCACCACGGCACTGCGGTCGACAGTTGGCCGTTCCGCCCGGGCGGCCCGGCGGACAGCGGCCACCCGGGCGTGATGCCGGTTCGGTACGGGGTTCTCGCCCCGCCGCATCCGTCCCCGTACATCCTTCGCGGTGGTCGCGGAGATACCCGCTGCACGGGCGACCTCGCTTATCGACGCATGCGGATTCTGAGCCAGCAACTCGCTTGCCCGCAGCCGTCCGTCGACCCGATCGCGCGGGTGGTAGTGCCCGTCGCGGCCGAGCCGCTCGAACGGCGGGGCCGCATCCGACCGCCTGCGCAGTGCGGCCACAGTCTTGTCGGAGATGCCGACCACTGCCGCTATCGAACGATCGGACCAGTCCGGGTGGTAGCCGATGACGCGCTGCGCCGCCGCTTTCCGGTCGGCGAGCGTCAGGGGCAGACCGTGGGCGCTGTTCAGGCGGACGGCGAGTACGAAGGCGTCCCGCTCGTCGCCGTCGAAGAACGTGACCTCGATGGTCTCGTCGCCGCGCAGCTGGGCGGCGACGAGCCGGTGGACACCGTCGATGACCCGCATCGACGCCCGGTGCACGATGATCGGCGGCAACGGAACCTGGACCGCGGCGAGCGCCTGGATGTGCGCGGTGCTCTGCGCGGTGCGCGGCGAGTCCCCCGGTAACAACCGCGAAATCGAAATCTCGTACGTCTGGTCCGCTGTTGGAGAACTTCGGCTATGCGGGTTCGTGACTGTTTCCATGGTCTCCCCCGTCAGGAAACCCGGCCGCCCGGTCAATCGGTCCGCCAGGGATCCTCATGTCTTGCGAGCTCGAACGTGGTCCGCACGATGTGGCCGGCCCGGGCCGTCGGTGTGAGTGCCAGCCCAGCTCTCGGCCGCACCCGACCACCGCCGAGCGCTGCGTCGAGCGACGACTGAGCCGTCCCGCCGGCCAACCCGTTCACATTCTGAAGTGTTACAACGAGGCCGTGGGCGGTCGGCGAAAGAGTTCTTTCAAGCCCTGATCGACCCGGTGACGGCCTGTGGCATTGTCGATGAGCGTCGTCACTCAGGCGCGCTGGGCGATCACGGGTGATCACTGGGACAGCAGCACCGGGCGCAGCAGATGAGGGGACACCGTGTTGTCGGCCGCCTACCAGCAACTGACGATTCCGCTGCCGGACGACCCGCTGTCGTCGGTCGCGCGGCTGGCCTCGGCGTGGACCCACGACGACTTCGTCGTCTACGAGAACGGCGCGCAGTGGACGTTCGCCGGTGGCGCGCTGGCCGAGGTCGTCGCCGACCGGAGCGGGATCCGGCGACACGGTCCGGATCCGGTCGAGTTCCCGTGGAGCCAGGCCCCGTTGGCCCGGGTCCAGGAGCTGCTTGACGGCGCCGGCGTCCCGCAGTGGCGGGCGTACGGGTGGGCCGCGTTCGAACTTCCGTCCGCGACCCGCGGCGCGATGACGCACGAGCAACGGGTGCTTCACCTGACCATTCCGCGGATCAGCGTCCGGCTACGCGACGGGCACGCCCACATCTCCTCAATGGACCCGGTCGCGACGGAGGCGGTGGAGGCGGCACTGTTCGGCCGGAACCGGAGCTTCGGCCGGCCGGCCGAGCCGATCCGGGTCCGCGAGCGGGGCGTCGCCGAGTACCGGCGGCGGGTCGATCGCGTGATCCGCGCGATCAGGGACGGCTCCCTGGAGAAGGTCATCCTGTCCCGGAAGATTCCGGTCCACGACGACATCGACCTCGTCGGCACCTACCTCGCGGGCCGTCGGGGCAATACGCCGGCGAGATCCTTCCTGCTGCGGCTCGGTGGCATCGAGGCGACGGGGTTCAGCCCGCACAGCGTGCTGGACGTGACCGCGGACGGTTGGGCGACGACCCACGCGCTGGCCGGTACGCGCGCGCTCGCGGCCGACGACGACGAACACAACCAACGGCTACGGGCAAACCTGCTCCGGGATCCCAAGGAGGTGTACGAGCACGCAATCTCCGTGAAGGCGGTGATCGACGACCTCAGCCGCGTCTGCGCGAAGGATTCGGTCACTGTCGCGGAGTTCATGGCGGTGCACGAGCGCGGGTCGGTCCAGCACCTGAGCTCCCGGATCACAGGTCAACTCGCACCCGGTCACGGCACGTGGGACGCCTTCGGGGCGGTGTTCCCCGCGGTCACGGCCTCGGGTGTACCGAAGAAGGCAGCCTTCCGCTGCATCCGGGAGAACGAGGACGGTCCGCGGCAGCTCTACGCCGGTTCCGTCCTCACCATCGGGCATGACGGCACCATGGACGCGGCGCTTGTGCTCCGCGGGGTCTACCGGCAGAACGGGGCGACGTGGCTGCAGGCCGGGGCGGGGATCATCGGACAGTCCGATCCGGACCGTGAGTTCGAGGAGACCTGCGAGAAGCTCGACAGCGTGGTTCGCTTCCTCGTTCCAGCCCAGGGCAGCTAGGCCCTGCTCTCAGACCGTCAAGCGCCAGCCTTTGGCCCGTTCCCGTTCCCGCCAGAAGTCCTGGTAGCGACCGGGTTGGTCGATCAGCTCGGCGTGCGTACCGCGCTGGGTGATCCGGCCGCCGTCGAGCACGAGAATCTGGTCTGCCGCCGCCACTGTGTGCAGCCGGTGCGCGACGACGACAAGTGTCCGCCGTTCGGCAAGCATGCGGAGGGCGGCGGTGACCGCCGCCTCGCCGCCCGGGTCGAGGGCCGCGGTGGCCTCGTCGAGCAGCACGATCGGCGCCTGCTTGACGAGTGCCCGCGCGATCGAGACCCGTTGGCGTTCGCCACCGGAGAGGCTGACGCCGCCCTCCCCGACGCGGGTGTCCCACCCGTCCGGCAGCCGGTTGACGATCTCGTCGACGCGGGCGAGCCGGGCCGCCTCGTGGATCTCCTCGGCCGTGGCGTCCGGCCGCCCGAGCCGGATGTTGGCCTCGATGGTGCCGTCGAAGAGGTACACGTCCTGGAACACCATGGCGAGCTGGTCGGCCAGCGCCGCGGTCGTCAGCTCGCGCACGTCCACGCCGCCGACCCGGACCGCACCGGCGTCGACCTCCCAGAACCGCGCCGCCAGCCGCAGCACCGTCGTCTTCCCGGAGCCCGAGGGTCCGACGATCGCGGTGAGGGTGCCCGGCCGCGCCGCGAAGCTGACGTCCCGCAGCACCTGACGATCGTCGTAACCGAAGGAGACGTTGTCGAAGCGCACCTCGCCCGGTTCGGACAGTCGGTCCACGCTGCCCTCGGGCAGCGGTCGGACGGCGAGCACCTCGTCGATCCGGTCGATGTCCTCCGACGCCATCCGCAGCGCGGCCGCATGGTCCACCACCTCGATGAGTGGGCCGATGAAGCGGGTCACGAGGACGAGCAGCACGATCAGCTCGGCCGCGTCCAGCGAGCCACCGAGCGCCAGCGTCACGCCGACGGCGATCAGGGCGACGAAGGCGGCCTGCACCGCGGTGGAGAAGGCGATCAGAGCGATCACCGCGTTGCGGCTCATCTCCCCGTACGCCCGGCGCTGCCCGACCAGGGCGTCGTCGAGCAGCCTGTTGTTCTCCCCGGTCCGGCCGAACGCCCGTAGCACCGGCTGGCGCTGCGCGAACTCCACGACCCGGCTCGCCGATTCGACAGCGGCACTGTCGATCGTGCCGAAGCTGCGGGCGATGGCGGCCTGAGCCCACTGGTGCGTCGCGAGCAGTACCAGCCCGGCGACGAACAGCGCCGTCGCGAGCCGCCAGTCGAAAACGAACATGCCGAGTGCCACCACGGCCGGGGTGACCGAGGCGCTGATCACAGGCTGCATGAGATGAGCGGGTACGCCGATGATGTTCGCGGTGCCCTGGGACATGGAGTGCGTGAGGCGACCACGGCGGTCGGTGCCGAACCAGCTCAGGGGCAGCCGGGCCAGATGGTCCCCGATTCGGCGATGCATGCCGAGCAGCAGGTCGTCGGCGATCTGTTGACCGTGCAACGCCTGCGCGTAGAACAGGACACAGGTCGCGGCCGTGACCGCGGCGAGCACGACCAGCCACGGCACCGCCGCGTCACGGTCACCGTCGAGCAGTGGCCGCAGCACGGGAACCACGGCCAGGACACAGACGCCCTGCAACACGGAGAAGGCGACAAGCAGCACGATCCATCGGATGAACCGTGGCCGGTCCGCGTGGTCGACGATGCGGAACAACTTGCGGATCATGCCGGCTCCTCCGATGCCGCCGTCTGGGTCGCCCACATCCGGGCGTACTCGCCACCGGACGCGATCAGGTCGTCGTGACTGCCGGATTCGACGACCCGGCCACCGGCGAGGACCACGATGCGGTCGGCGCTGCGGATCGTGTGCAGCCGGTGCGCGATCACCAGCAGCGTGCGGCCGGACACCAGACTCGACAGCGCGTCCTGCACCGCCGCCTCAGACTCCGGGTCGGCGAAGGCCGTCGCCTCGTCGAGTACCAGGACAGGGGTGTCGGCCAGGATCGCACGCGCGATCGTGACCCGTTGCGCCTCGCCGCCGGACAGTTGGGCGTCCTCACCCACCACGCTGTCGTAACCGCGGGGTAGCGACATGATGCGGTCGTGGATCTGCGCCGCACGGGCCGCCGCCTCGATCTCCGCGCGGGTGGCGTCGGGGCGGCCGAGGGCGATGTTGTCACCGATGCTGGTACGCAGCATCGACGTCTCCTGGAAGACGAATCCGATCTGGCGGTACAGATCCTGCTCGGACACGTCCCGGACGTCCACGCCGCCGATCCGGATGGCGCCTTCGTCGACGTCCCAGAACCGCGGGAGCAGCCGAGCCAGCGTCGACTTGCCGGAGCCGGACGAACCGACGAGCGCGGTGACGGTGCCGGGCTCGAGCACGAGGTCGATGCCGTCGAGCACGAAGGTCCGTCCGTCGTAGGAGAAGCGCACGCCGTCGAGTTCGACGCGGGCGCCGGCCGGCCGGCGCGGCTCGGCGGCGCCCGGCAGTTCGGGGGCCGCCAGCAGTTTCGCCACCCGGCTCGCGGCATCGGTCGCCACCTGCATCGCCTGTGCCCCGAAGCCGAGCGCCAGCACCGGCGCCCCCAACCCGACCGCCAGCATCACGAACGCGACAAGCTCGGCGGGATCGGCGTCGAGCCACACGCCACCGGCGAGCGCCACGAGCAGCATCACCGGCGGCGAGATGATCATGGAGGCGAGTGAGTCGAGGTGACGCATCCCGCCGGCCCACTCGCTGAGGAAGCGCGCCAGGTCGTCGCCGGCACGGCGATACCGGTCCTGGGCCCGTCCGGCCTGGCCGAAGGCCTTCACCACAGCGATCCCGTCGACGAATTCGACGACGGCGGCGTTGACCTTGTCGAGCTCGGCACTCCAGCGCGCGGTCCGCTCGCCCTCGTCGCGCATCATGTACGCCACGAGGCCGAACCACACCACGAGCGGACCGAGGCAGAGCAGCGCCAGCCTCCAGTCGAGCCAGAACAGGTAGCCCAGCGCGATGAGCGGGGTCACCACGGCGGCCACCAGGTCGTTCACCACGTGCGCGACCGCGTGGTGGACGGCCGCGACGTCATCGGCGAGCACCCGCTTCACCTGGCCGGAGCTGCGTTCGGTGAACCAGCCCAGGGGCACCCGGCTCAACCGTCTGGCCGTGTCGCGCCGGATCTTCAGACCGACGTCGGCGTCGGCGACATGACTGATGGTGTACGCGGTCGTGGCGCAGATCGTGCGGACCACGAAGCCGACCGCCGCCACCACCACACAGAGCCACACCGCGTCGCGGTCCACCACGGCGGCACCGAGGAAGTCACGGGCGATCTCCACCACCGCGATGTACGGCGCGAGCCCGGCCACCGCGCCGATCAGCTGGAGCACGGCGGCCACCACGAGCTGCCCGCGCACCGGGGTGAGCACGACGCCCAACCCACCCGACTTCTCCGCCTGCTCCGGTGGCGCCTGTCGGGTCGCCACCGGATCCTCAACCGCTGTGCTCACGGCGCCCCCACGGTCCATTGGATCGCTGTTCCAATTCGCACTCTACCGTTCGGACGGCCGGTTCGGACAGCCGGTGGGCGGACCCGGGTCATCCGGGCAGCGGCGCGGGCTCGACGAGGCGTGCCCGCAACGACTTCTTGCTGACCTTGCCGATGGCGGTGAGCGGCAGGGACTGCACGAAGACGTAACGCTCGGGGATCTTGTACGCGGCCAGTCCGGCGTCGCGTAGGAACCTCTTGAGCTCACGGATGCGGGGCGGTTCGGCGGTCGGCACGACGAACGCGCACACCCGTTCCCCCAGGTCGTCGTCCGGCTGACCCACTATCGCGACGTCCCGCACGCCCGGGTGCCGGCTTAACTGCTCCTCCACCTCCTCGCTGGGCACCTTCTCACCGCCCCGGTTCACCACGTCCTTCACCCGGTCGACCACGACCAGGTTCCCGGATGGCAGCAGGCGCACGATGTCGCCGGTGCGGTAGTAGCCGTCCGAGGTGAACGACCGGGCGTTCTGCTCGGTGGCGCGGAAGTACCCGCGGATGGTGTACGGCCCCCGGGTCAACAACTCGCCCGGTTCGCCGACGGACACCTCCCGGTCGTTCTCGTCGACGATCCGGATCTCGTCCAATGGCGACATCGGCCGGCCCTGCGTCCCGACGACGACGTCCTCGGGATCGTCGAGGCGGGTGTAGTTCACCAGGCCCTCGGCCATCCCGTACACCTGCTGGAGCTGGCAGCCCAGCACCGGACGCACCTGCGCCGCGAGCGCCGGCTTCAGGCGTGCGCCGCCCACCTGCAGCACCCGCAGGCTGGACAGGTCGTACGCGGTGGTGGCCGCGGCCTCCAGCCAGACCCGGGCGATCGGGGGCACGACGGCGGTGACCGTCACCCGGTGCTGTTCGATCAACGCGAACGTGTCAGCCACGCTCGGGCTGGGTGACATCACGACGGTGGCGCCGACGGAGAGGGCGCCGAGTATCCCCGGGGAGCTGAGCGGAAAGTTGTGGGCCACCGGCAACACCGTCAGGTACCTGTCGTCGACACCGAGCGGACACACCTCGAGACTGGCCCGCACGCTGTAGGCGTAGTCGTCGTGGGTCCGCGGAATCAGCTTCGGCGCTGACGTGGACCCGCCGGAGAGCTGTAGCAGGGCGACGTCCGCCGGATCCGGATCGGCAAGTGGCACCGGCTCGTCGAGAAGGTCCGCGACAGTGGGAAACCCACCGCTGCTTCCGTGCACGACGACGTGTCGCACGCTGACGCACCTGCTACGGACGCGCTCGATCAGGGGTCCGAAATCGAAACCGAGATGACGGTCCGGGACCACGTACGCCACGGCGTCGCTCTGCGTGCACAGCTGCACGATCTCGTGCTCGCGATGACTCGGCTGCGCCAGCACCGGGACGGCGCCGATCCGGAAGAGCGCGAAGCAGAGCACCACGAATTCGCCGACGTTCGGCAGCTGGACGACCACCCGGTCACCCCGGCCGATGCCGAGCCGGTGCAGACCACCGGCGAGGCGGTGCGCCTCGCGGTCGAGGCGTTCGTACGTCCAGCTACCGCTGGCGTCGACCACTGCCGCTCGGCTGCCGTGCCGGTGGGCGGATTCGGTCAGGAGTCGGCCGAACGTGACGCCGGTCCAGAGTCCGGCGGCACGGTACCTCGACGCGAAAGCGGGCGGCCAGGGCGTGAAGGACGTGCTCGTCGTCATTGTGCGCTCTCTCGGCTCGTGTCTCTCGCGGCTCGCCGTCAGCGCAGCGAGGCGCCACCGTCGACATAGATGTTCTGCATGGTGATGTGCCGCGCGTGGTCCGAGACGAGGAACACGACCAGCCGTGCCACGTCCTCCGGCTCGGCGATCCGGCCCAGCGGGATCCCGGGACGGAACGACTCCAGGTCACCGGCGACGACCTTCGCACTCCCGTCCTGCCCCTGCCACAGGGCGCGCTGCATCTGCGTGTCGGTCGAGCCGGGTGACACCACGTTGCAGCGGACGTTGTGGCGGGCGAGTTCGAGGCCGAGGCACTTGGTGAACTGGGTCGTCGCGGCCTTGGACGCCGCGTACGCCGCCATTCCGATGCGCGGGATCTCGCTCGCGTTGGAGCCGACGGTCACGATCACACCGCGGCGCCGCCGACGCATGGTCCGCGCCGCGAACCGACACATGTGGAACACACCCGTGGTGTTGGTCGCCAGGGTGGCCGCCCAGTCGGCGCCGGACATCTCGGTGACCTCGCCCATTCGCAGCACGCCTGCCACGTTCACCAACACGTCGACCGGGCCGAGTTCGGCTTCGGCGTGCGCGCAGACTCGCTCCACCGTGTCCTCGTCGGCCACGTCCACCGGATAGGGGCGCACCCGTCCACCTGTGGCGCGCAGCCGCTCGGCGGCCTCCCGGAGCGCGGACGCGTCCCGGTCCAGCGCCGCCACCACCGCCCCTTCCGCGCTGAGCGCCGCGGCCACGGCCGCGCCGATGCCGCGGGCCGCCCCGGTCACCACCGCGACCCGGCCGGCGACTCCGGGCAGCGCTGCTCCGGCCGACGCTGCTTCCGGTCCGGTCATTCCTGCTGCTCCAGCGCCTGTCGAACGTCGTCCACGGTGGTCACGACGCCGCAGCGGGTGGCCACATGTTCCAGGGCGGTCATGTGATGCCGCAGCGAGAAGTCGGCCATCGCGTCGGCTACCGCGAAGGCCTGGATGTCATTCATGAACGCGTCGATGATCGTCGCCAGGCAACCGATGTGTGCGTACACGCCGCAGACCAGGATCTGGTCACGGCGCTGCTCGGCGAGCAGATCCAGCAGACCCGTCCGGTGAAAGGCGCTGTACCGACGTTTGACCACGACTGCGGCGCCGCTGTGGTCCAGTTCGGTCGGTATGTCGACCCGCGCGTCAGGGCCGGAGCCCCAGAAATCGAAGAGCAGTCCCCGCTCTGCGCGGTCCTGGTGCGCCGGCTGTACCGAGAAGATCACCGGGATGCCCGCCGCCTCGCAATTCTTGCGCAGGACCGCGACGCGCTCGATGACCGACTGCTTCCACCCCCCGAACGGATCGAGGAAATAGCGCTGCATGTCGTGGATCAGCAGCGCAGAGCGCGTGGGATCCACCCTCCAGGGCACTGTGTTCTCAGGCAGATCATCCGATCCCGGGATAGGATAGGAATCGATCGCTGCGATCCCCATAGGTCACCCGCTCCTGTTTCCGGCAGTTGTTCGAGAACGCACGGCCCACCCTGATCTGTCAGCTGCTGGAGTCCTGCGCCTGTCGTGAAAGATTCGACGCCAGATAGCGTTCGACGGTAAGCGAATCCGCAACGCGACAATGCGGCACATCGATCCAAATCTTACGGTGGCCGTCACGATCGGCCAAGAGGTCGAGCCAGCAGCCGACCGGCCTCCCGCCGCCCGGCATCCCGACAGCCGACCCGGACGCCCGCGGACAATCCGCACGCGTCCACGGAGGATGGCCGACGGGGTCCGCAGGCGTCCGCGGAGGGTCAGCGCGGCGCCGAACCGGCGCTCACGATCTCACTCAACCGCGCCTCCAGCCCGTCCAGGATCCGGTCCAGCGTGTACCGGCAGTACTCCTGCCGCGCCGCCGCCCGGTCGGCGACGTCGCCTGTGAAACGCGCGACCATCCACTGCATCTGAGCAGCACCGGAACCGGTCGACGGATGCGATTCCAGCATGCGTCCCAGGCCGACCAGACCCGAATCGGGATCGCTCACGTCCAGGTCACCGAGCGCGATCGCGCCCAGGCAGGTGTTGAACGCGAAGGAGTAGGCGATGGCGGCCTCGTCGCCCCACCCGGCCTCAAGCATCCGGGTCACGCCGACGTCGAGCAGGGGTAGCAGCAGCTCGGTCTGCGGACCGTTGCGCAGCAGCCAGCTGGCGACGCCGGGATAGCGCGCCAAGTGGTCGATCATCAGCGTCAGCACGTCATGCAGCAGGGTGCGCCAGTCGGATTCGTCGACAGCCAGGTTCATCCCGGCGTAGATCCGGTCGACGACGGACGCGCACACCCGCTCCTTGTCACCGACGTGGTGATAGATCACCGACAGCGAGGTGTCCAGGTAGGCGGTCAGGTCGCGCATGCTCCAACCGTCCAGCCCGCGCTCGACGGTGAGCGCCACGGCGGCATCGACGACGATCTCGCGCGACAGTCCTGTTCGGTAGGTGCGCCTGGGGCTCTTCGACATCACACGACCCTTGCTTACGGTGAGCAGCCATGTTATTGGTTCGGCGAAAGGCTGGAAGCCGGGGCCGACCTCGACCGGGGGGCGTGTCCGGGCCCGCCGAACTCCGCCACCTGGATCGCGCCGCGCCCAGTCGGTGGCGAGCGCCGACGAGGCCGCTCACCTGAGCGGGTCACCACCGCACCCGGGACCGGGTCCGCGCAGGACCGTGTTCGCCCCAACGGTACGGCCCGTTGCGGTAGATTGAAACACTGATCTAACATGCGATCGTCGATGCGTGAGAGGAGCCCAGGGCATGCAAGACACGCCGCGGCAGGGGGGCGCAGTTCGCTGGATCGCCCTGACGGTTCTGGTCCTGCCGGTCGTGCTCGTGTCTATGGACCTGTCCGTGCTCTATCTGGCCATTCCCACGATCAGCAGGGATCTCGAGCCGAGCAGCAGCCAGATGCTCTGGATTCTGGACAGTTACGCCTTCGTCCTGGCCAGCCTGCTGATCGTGATGGGCAACGTGGGAGACCGGATCGGGCGACGCCGGCTGCTGCTGATCGGTGCGACGCTGTTCGGTGTGGCCTCGACTGTCGCCGCGTTCGCGCCCACGACCGAGGTGCTGATCGGGGCCCGCGCCGCCATGGGCGTCGGTGGCGCCACGCTGATGCCGTCCACCCTGGCGTTGATCCGCAACATCTTCGACGACCCCGGTGAGCGCACCCGGGCGATCGGGATCTGGACCGCCGCGTTCGCCGGCGGTGGGGCGCTGGGCCCAGTTGTCGGTGGGGTGTTGCTGGACTTCTTCAGCTGGGGCTCGGTGTTCCTGATCAATGTGCCGGTCATCGCCGCGCTGCTGATCCTCGCGCGACCGCTGGTACCCGAGTACGCCAGTCCCGTGAACTCGCGGTTCGACATCGTCGGGGCTCTCCTGCTGCTGGGGACCATCCTGTCGGTCGTCTACGCCATGAAGCACAGCGCCGAGATCATCGGTCTGGATCAGTCGAGCATCGTGGCGTTGCTGCTCGGGCTCGGGCTGGGGATCGCCTTCGTACTGCAACAGCGGCGGACGGCCGCCCCCCTGGTGGACACCGGGCTCTTGCGTAATCCGATATTCCTCGCGGGCCTGGTCGCCGTGACCGTGGGGATGCTCGCGCTGATGGGGCCGAACCTCTTCTTCGCGTGGTATCTGCAGCTGGTGCTGGGTATGGGTCCGCTGGTTGCCGCACTCTGGCTCCTGCCCATGACGTTCACCGCCGCCATCGGTGCCACGACCGCGCCGAAGCTGCTCAAGACGGTCGGTCTCGCGCGCTCGCTGGCCATCGGGTTCATGATCTCGGCGTTGTCGCTGATCATCGTCGCCTTCAGTCGGGCGGCCGACGGGGTCTGGATCCTGCTGGTCGGCGGGATGCTGCTGGGCCTCGGCGCCACCATCGTGCTCACCCTGGCGACCGAATCGATGGTGTCGTCCGCCCCGGCCAGCCGCGCCGGAGCGGCGTCGGCGATCTCCGAGACCGGGTCCGAGCTGGGGGGTGCCCTCGGGATCGCGGTGCTGGGCTCCGTCGGCACGGCCATCTACCGCGCCTCGGTGGACGTGCCGTCGGGGGTGCCGACGGAGGTCGCCGACGCGGCACGGCAGACCCTCGCGGGTGCGGCGCAGCTGGCCGGGGAGCTACCTGCGGAGATCGGTACGGCGCTCCTCGACAACGCGCGGACCGCCTTCGCGTTCGGCTTCTCGATCGCTGCGGTGACGGCCGCGGTGATCATGCTGGTGCTGGCGATCGTGGTGCCGAGGATGCTGGCACGACAGCGTTCGACCACGTCGCCGGACGAGGTTCCGATGACTCCCGCCCCCTGACGGCGTCGAGTTGTCCCGGCTCGACGCCGTCAGCAGATCCCAGCCAGCCTACGATCACAAATTAGACTGATTGGAAATACTGCCCTTTCAGCGCCGGCGCCCACTCGCCGCCTTCAAGTTTTCGTACACGTCTGATATTGTCCGGCATACGTTGTCCACGACCCAAGGATTCAGTCGGGCGCCCCCGGGAGGGTCGAGTGGGAATTGACGTACTGCTATCAGGAAACCGACATCTCCGCACCTGCAGCAGAATTGACGCAAGGCGGATCGGCGGCGGTTCATAGTGCACTGAAACGCCCCCATCCGGCCTCCGCCACCATCGGACCCCTTTAGAGTTGGGCATCTTGAGACCATGGGCCATTTCGTCGTAGGCAGCTCGCCGATCATCGGGCACCTGGCACCACTACTGCCCGTCGCAACCGAACTCCGTCGCCGCGGTCATCGCGTACAGGTACTCACCGGCAGTCGATTCTCTGAGCGGGTCACCGCAGCCGGACTGGAACACGTGTCACTGCCGCAGGAATGCGACTTCGACGCTCAGGATCTCGACGCGGCCTTCCCGGAACGCACCACGAAGAAGGGCGTTTCGAAGCTGCGCTTCGACATTGACAATCTGTTCGCCAACTCGATGCCGCACCAGTATCGAGCCGTGCAGAACCTGCTGGCTCCGGGCACGGTCGACGCGATACTCGTGGACTCGGCGTTCTGCGGGGTGCTGCCGCTGGCGTTGCAGCCGAAGGCGCAGCGGCCGGCGGTGTACACCGCGGGCGTGGTACCGATGTACGTGGCCAGCCGGGACACCCCGCCAATCGGGCTCGGACTGCAACCGATGGCCCACCCCGTCGGGCGGGTACGCGACGCGGTGCTGAACGCGCTGGTCCGGAAGGTGCTCTTCGCGCCGTGTCATCGCGTGTTCGCCGATCGGCTCCGCGAGGCCGCCGGTGTGGAGCTACCCGTGTACTTCATGAACGGGTCCCTGCTCACCGACGCGATTCTGCAGCTCACCTGTGAGTCGTTCGAGTTCCCGCGCCATGATCTCCCACCCGGAGTGGTGAGCTTCGTCGGCCCCATCCTTCCGTCGCCCCCCGAGACGTTCGAGCCACCGTCCTGGTGGGCAGACCTGGACGGCAGGAAGCCCGTCGTGCTGGTGACCCAGGGGACGATCGACAACAACGACTTCTCGCGGCTCATCGTTCCGGCGTTGCAGGCGCTCGCCGACGCGGACGTCGTCACCGTGGCCACCACCGGAGGGAAAGCGCTGCCGTCGAGCGTCCCGACAAACGCGCGGGTCGCGGAGTTCATTCCGTACGCACACCTGCTGCCGAAGGTCGACGTCATGATCACGAACGGCGGGTACGGCGGGATCCACTTCGCGCTGACGCACGGAGTGCCGATGGTCGTCGGTGGCGACAGTGAGGGCAACCAGGACAGCGCCGCCCTCGTGTCCTGGTCAGGGACGGGAATCAACCTGCGCAACGGATCCCCGAAGCCGGCGGCGATCCGCAAGGCCGTCGACAAGGTGCTCACCGACCCGTCGTACCGCAACCGGGCGCAAGTGCTGCAACGCGAGCTGGCCGGGTTGTCGGCCGTCACCACCATCGCCGACCGGATGGAGTCCGCGATGCGGGAGCGGGTGTCGTCCTGACCGTTCTCCGGTGGCGGCCGTCAAGCCGGCCCGGGTTCGGGGGATGGCCGGGCGCGCCCGGCTGATCCGGCAGAAAGCGCCGGAGGTGGTTGCCGCCGGGCGAGGGGCGCCGACCGCCCCCGATGCCGTGGGCCCGGTGTCGGCATCGGCCGCCCGGTCAGGGCAGCAGGATGATGTGCAGGGTGCGGGGGCCGTGTACGCCCTCGACCCGATTGAGTTCGATGTCGCTTGTGGCCGACGGGCCGCTGATCCAGGTAAGCGGTCGGTGCGGGTTGAGCCGGGTGAGTGCCTGGGGCACGTTGGCCACGACCTGGGCGGCGCGGACCACGCAGATGTGCAGGTCCGGCAGCAGGCTGAGCACGCGGCGGCCCTGGTCTGGTGAACCGTCGAGCACGACCGTGCCGGTGTCGGCGATGGCGACGGCAGCAGCGGTGATCACGCCATCGACGGCGGTGATCTCGCTGTTGTCGTGGCCGTCGTCGGCTCGGACGGTCACGGTCGCCGGCAGCCAGGCCGGCGGCAGCCCCGGCGGTACCACGACGCGCGCGCCGACCGGCAGGATGCCGGCAATGGTGTCGGCGACGGCCGGCTCAGCGACCTGGTGTACGTGGGCGCGGTAGTCGGTCAGCCGGTCGACAAGCAGGTCGAGGTCGACCTGGCCGTCACGTAGGTAGTCGCGTGGCACCGTCACCGGGGCCGGCGCGGGGTCGAGGGCGGCGCGGAGCCGGGCGAGGATCGTCTCCCGGGCGTTCACCGCTGCGCCCACCACTGCCGAAAGGTCTGCGCCGGCGGATCCGGCAGGTCACGGCCGGCGGTCCAGCCGGACAACGGCGGCGGCAGGCCCCGACCGCGCCGGCCGGTGAGCCGGCTCAGCCGCGTCGCGCGCTGCGCCGCCGCGAACAGCGCCGGGTGGTCCATGGCGTACGCGGCGGCGGCCATCACCGCCGACTCAGCGCGCGGGTGCGGGGCCTGATCCCGCAGGTGCACAAGCAACTCCGGGATGTCGATCTTCACGGGGCAGGCGTCGTAGCAGGCCCCGCAGAGCGACGAGGCGTACGGCAGCGAGGCGTTGTCGACCACCCCGGTCAGCTGCGGCGACAGCACCGCACCGATCGGCCCCGGATACACCGACCCGTACGCGTGCCCGCCGGTGCGCTCGTAGACCGGGCAGACGTTCAGGCACGCCGAGCAGCGGATGCAGTGCAGCGCCTGCCGGCCCACCTCGTCGGCGAGCACCGCGCTGCGACCGTTGTCCAGCAGCACCAGGTGGAACTCCTGCGGCCCGTCGCCCGGGGTGATGCCGGTCCACATCGAGGTGTACGGGTTCATCCGCTCCCCGGTCGAGGCACGGGGCAGCAGTTGCAGGAACACCTCCAGGTCCCGCCAGGTCGGCACCACCTTCTCCACGCCCATCACGGTGATCAACGTGCGCGGCAGGGTCAGACACATTCGGCCGTTGCCCTCGGACTCCACCACCGCCAGGGTGCCGGTCTCCGCCACCGCGAAGTTCGCCCCGGACACCGCCACGGACGTGGACAGGAACGTCTGCCGCAGAAAGCGACGCGCCGCCGCGGCGAGGACCGCCGGCTCGTCGGTCAATCCCGGATCCACCCCCGGCATCGCCCGCAGGAAGATCTCCCGGATCTCGGCGCGGTTGCGGTGGATCGCCGGTACCAGGATGTGACTCGGCCGGTCCTCGCCGAGCTGCACGATCAGTTCGGCCAGGTCCGTCTCCACCGGCGCGATCCCGGCCCCTTCAAGGGCCTCGTTGAGGCCGATCTCCTGCGTCACCATCGACTTGACCTTGATCACCCGGTCACTGCCGGTGGCGCGGACCAGGTCGACGACTATCGCGTTCGCCTCGATGGCGTCGGCGGCCCAGTGCACCACTCCCCCGGCCGCGCTCACCCGCTGCTCAAGCTGCTCCAGCAGCTCCGGCAACCGGGCCAGCACATCGGCCTTGATCGCCGAGCCGGCCGCGCGCAACCGCTCCCAGTCCGGCACCTCACCGATCACCGCACCCGACTTCGCCCGGATGGTCGCCGTGGCGTGCCCGAGATTGCGGCGCAACTGCGCGTCGCCAAGCGCACGCCGGGCGGCAGCCGGAAACGACTCCGCACCCCGTAGCTGCCCGACACCAGCCGGGGCGGTCGTCGGCATGCCGAGGAAGGTCCGCCTCACGACCCCACCACCAGCCCACCCCGCCCGTCGGTAACGACGTCCTGCTCGGTCGAGGCCAGGATCTCTGCCAGGTGCACCGTACGCACCCCGGCCCGCATCCGCGACAGCCCGCCACCGATGTGCATCAGACACGACGCATCCCCAGCCGTGCAGACCTCCGCACCCGTGGACATCACGTGACGCATCTTGTCGGCCAACATCGCCGTCGAGGTGTCCGCGTTCTTCACCGCGAATGTCCCCCCGAAACCGCAACACTGTTCCGCCGCCGGCAACTCCACCAGATCCAGACCCCGTACCGCCCGCAGCAGCCGCACCGGCCGGTCGCCAACCCGCAGCATCCGCAGCGAATGACACGTCGGGTGATACGTCACCCGGTGCGGGAAGAACGCCCCCACGTCGGTCACCCCGAGCACATCCACCAGCAACTCGGACAACTCGTACGTTCGCCCCGCCACCGACTCCGCCCGCGCCGCCAGCCGGACGTCACCGGCGCGCCGCGCCACCATCGCGTGCTGATGCCGCACCGAACCGACACACGACCCCGACGGCGCGACGATCACGTCATACGGATCGAACACCCGCACATGCCGACGCACCAACGGCACCGCCTGCTCCTGGTAACCGGTGTTCACGTGCATCTGCCCACAACACGTCTGCCCCGGCGGGAAGGCCACCTCATGACCCAACCGCTCCAGCAGCCGCACCGTAGCCTTCGCCGCCTCCGGAAACAGGGTGTCCGCCAGACACGTCACGAACAACGCGATCCGCACGTCACACCTCCACCCACCGCTCGCCGGCCTGCGCCGCCACGGACCCGCTGGGCTCGTAGCGCACGATCCGCTGAGTCTGCCGTACCAGCCGCCGCAGCGCAGCAAGGTCACCACCGACCACGCGGCCGTCCGGGCCGTCACCAGCAGGTTGCCGATCTCCCAGACGGATCCTCGTCCGGAAACGGAGAAAAGCTGCCCAGGGGCATGGTCAACGGAGCCGCCGATTGCGAGACTGCTTCATCTGGGTCAGCCCGGGCAACCGAGGCTCGGCGTCGGCACGACCCGGACGGGGGAAGGAATGTCCAGCACACCGCTGTCTCTGCCGCAGCCGTCCGCGCGGGCACCCGAGTTCGGCCGGGACGCGCTCATCGTCTGCGAGAACCTGGTGCGGATCTACCAGACCGGTTCGATCGAGGTGCAGGCCCTGCAGGGACTTGATCTGGCCGTGGACCGCGGTGAGCTGGTCGCCGTCGTCGGCGCCTCCGGGTCGGGCAAGTCGACGCTGCTCTCCATCCTGGCCGGCATCGACGCTCCCACCGCCGGGCGGGTCCGGGTCGACAGGTGGAATCTGCTGGCGATGTCACGCGCGGACCGGGTCGACTACCGGCGGCACACCGTCGGGTTCGTCCGGCAGCAGACGGCGAGCAACCTGATCCCTTACCTGACCGCTCGGGAGATGGTGGATCTGCCGATGACGGCGGCCCGTACCGCGAAGCGGGAGCGTCGGGAGCGCGCGGCCGAGCTGCTGGACAGCCTCGGTGTCGCCGACTGCGCCGACCGGCGACCCGGGCAACTCTCCGGAGGGCAGCAGATGCGGGTCGCGATCGCCGTGGCGCTGGCCAACCAGCCGCGGGTTCTGCTCGCCGACGAGCCGACCGGCGAACTGGACGCCGCCACCTCCGCGGAGGTCTTCGGCGTGCTGCGGGACGTCAACCGGCGCTACGGCGTCACAGTTGTCGTGGTGACCCACGACCCGCAGGTCAGCGGCCAGGTCGAACGGACCGTCGCGATCCGGGACGGGCGCACCAGCAGTGAGGTGCTGCGTCGCGCCACAGTCGACGCGGAGGGCGACACGCACATGATCGCCGAGGAGTACGCCGTGATGGACCGGGCCGGGCGGGTACAGGTGCCCCGCGACTTCCGCCAGGCGCTGGCGCTGACCCGACGGGTCCGGCTGGCCCTGGAACCCGACCACGTCACCATCCGCCCCGACTCGGGAGGCGGCGAGTGAGCAGCGGGCCGCTGCTGAGCGTGCGCGGCGTGCACAGGCGCTTCCGTACCGGGCCGACTGTCGTACACGCCCTGCGCGGCGTGTCGTTAGACGTGGCCGCCGGTTCCATGGTGGCGCTCGTCGGCCGGTCCGGCTCGGGCAAGACCACCCTGCTCAACACCGTCGGTGGTCTGGATCGCCCGGACGCCGGCAGCGTGCACGTCGACGGCACCGAGGTGACGACGCTCGACGAGGACGGACTGTCCCGGCTGCGGCGCGAGAAGGTGTCGTACGTCTTCCAGAGCTTCGGGTTGATCCCGGTGCTGTCGGCCGCGGAGAACGTCGCCGCCCCACTGCGGCTGGCCCGCGTCGCTCCGGCCGAACGTGAGCGGCGGGTCGAGTTGCTGCTGGAGCTGGTCGGCCTGGCCGACCACGCCCGGCAGCGGCCGGCCGAGCTGTCCGGCGGCCAGCAGCAGCGGGTGGCGATCGCCCGCGCGCTGGCCGCCTCGCCCCGGCTGCTGATCGCCGACGAGCCGACCGGGCAGCTGGACGCCGAGACGGGCCTGTCGGTGATGGCTCTGCTCCGTGGGGTGGTCGAATCCGAAGGCGTCACCGCGCTGGTGGCCACGCACGATCCGGTGATGATGGCGTTGGCCGACCGGGTGATCCGCATCCACGACGGGCACCTCGACGAAGAGGCAGCCGGGCGACCGGACGAGCCCACGCCGGACGTCAGGTGACGCGTCGATGCTGAGGCTGGTCAGCCGGCGTGCCCGCGCGCAGTGGCCGTTGCTGGCCGCCCTCATCGGGGTCGTCATGGTCGGCGCGACCCTGCTGGGCACCTGCGCCCTGCTGAGTACCCGCACCGCCGAGCGGGCGCTGGAGGTCGCCATGGCCCGCGCCGCGCCCGCCGCCGTCGACGTGACCGTCTACACCGGCACCGTCGAGGGCGGGGACACCCGGTCCGTCGCCGCCGACACCCGGGCCGTGGTGGCCGCCGCGCTCGCACCGTTCCCGGTGACGACCACCGCGCGGGCGTCGACAGTGTTGCGGGCGCTGCCACCCACGCTCGCCCCCGGCACCACCGTCCCGGCCCAGGCGTACCTGTCGGGGCTGGACGACCTGCCGTCCCGGGCCGAGCTGGTCACCGGGCGCTGGCCACGCGACAGCGGTGACGCCGTGGTGCTGGAGTCCACCGCCCAGCTGCTCGGACTCGATCCCGGTCGTCGGGTACGCCTCGGTGCCGAGCTGGCCCACGCGCCCGTCCCGGCCATCGACGTGACAGTCGTCGGTGTGGTACGTCCGATGCCGGGGCGCGGCTGGGACCGGGACCCGCTGGCCGCGGCCGGCTCCGCCACCGGGTACCAGGACGGCCGCTTCCGGCAGCCGGTCAACGCCTACGGCCCGTTCCTCGTCGACCTCGCCGACCTGGTCACCACCGGCGCCACAGTGGACCGGATGGAGATCACCGCCCGGCCGGACCTGTCCGACGCCAACCGCCGCGACCTGGAGACAGTGGCCGATTCGGTCCGCAGTGCCGACCGCCGGCTGGCCGGCACCCTCGGCGACCGCGTCCGGCTCGCCCGGGTCGCCTCCGACCTGCCGCTTACCCTGCGGTCCGCCGACGACCAACGACACGTCACCGCCGCCGTCGTGCTCGCCATCGCCGTCCTCGGCGGTGTGCTGGCCGCGACGGCACTGGTCCTCGCCGGCCGGCTGACCGCGGGCATCCGCGCCGACGAGACGGCCCTGCGGTCCGCCCTCGGCGCCAGTCGCCGTCAACTCGCCGCGACCGCGACACTCGATGCCGGGCTCGTCGCCGCCGTCGCCGCCGTGCTGGCGATACCTGCCTCGTCGGTGCTGCACGCCGGCCTGACCCATCTGCCGCCGCTGGACGACGCCGGCCTGACCGTGCGGCCGGCCATCACCGGTGCCCAGGTGCTCGCGGTCGCCGGCGGCGCGCTGGTACTCGCCGCCGTACTCACCGTCCTGACGATCCGGTCCGACCCGGCGGCCGGTGACCGGCGTACCCGCCGCGAACTGCTGACCCGATCCGGCGCCGACCTGCTGCTCGCGGTGTTCGCCGCCGCCGCTTGGTGGCAGTTGTCCGCGCAGCCCGCCGCCGCCAGCCCACGCGCCGACCCGGTTCGGGTGCTCGCGCCGGCGCTGCTGCTCACCGCTGGTGCCGCCCTGACGCTCCGGGTGGTGCTGCCCGCCCTGCGCGGTGCCGACCGGTTGGCGTACCGCGCCCGTGGGCTGGCGCTGCCGCTGGCGGTCTCCGAGGCCGCCCGCCGGTCCCAGGCGGTTGCCGCCGGGCTGCTCGTCGGGCTGGCCTGCGCGGCCGGAACCTTCGGCCTCGCCTTCGACACCACCTGGCACCAGTCGCAACGCGACCAGGCCGCGCTGTCCGTCGGCACCGACCTGGCGCTCACCCTCGGCACGGAGCCGGTGGCCGGAGACGGCGCGGTCGTCGGCGCGGCCACGGCGGGAGCGGTGAGTCCGGCCCTCGACCGTGGTACGGCCGTCGGTCAGTGGCTCGGCACCGCCGGTGACGCGCCGCGTCTGGTCGCCGTCGACACCACCCGCGCCGACGCGCTGCTCCGCGGCCGGCTCGACAGCGACCGCACCTGGACGGACGTGGCAGCGGCGCTCGCCCCGCCGACCCGCGTCGCCGGCCTCACCGTTGCGGCTGGCGCCCCGCTCGTCCTGAGCGGCACCGCGACCGGCGACACCGAGCTGGCCGTGACGCCCCGGCTGCTGCTACAGGACGCTGCCGGCCTGCGCGTGCCCTGCACCGGTCCCGCCGTGCCGCTCGACGGCCGGGAGCACCGGCTGCCCGAGTGCGCGACCGCCGACGGCCTGCGCCTTGTCGCGGTGTCCCTGCCGGTCGAGGCCGGGACGGATGCCGCCGCCGGGGTCGGCGGCCGTACCGCCGTAGCCGTCACCCTCACCGTGCCGCCCGCCGGATCGGCTGACGGGACGGACTGGACCGCCACGTCCGTGTCGCCGGTCCCGAGCACGGTGCGCGACCCGACAGTGGGGCTCTCCGCCACCCCGGCGGGGACCGCGCTGCGGATGGCGGCCTCGGTCGACCTCGGCAGCCTGGCCTACGACGCCCCCAGCCTCGTCGCCACCGCCTTCCCGGACCCCGGCCCGGTGCCGGTGGCCGTCTCCGCCCGCTTCGCCAACGAGGTCGGTGCCGACACCGGCAGCCGGTTCAGCGTCACGGTCGGTGCCACGCCCGTCCCGATCGTCGTCACCGAGGTCGTGCCGACCGTGCCGTCCGCGCCCGGCGCCGTCGCCGTCCTGGCCGACGTCGACATGCTGTCCCGCGCACGCGCCGTCACCGGCGACCTGACGTTCCCGGTCGACGCCTGGTGGGTCGGCCACCCAGCCGGTCCCGCTGCCGCCGAGCGGGCCACCGCCCTGCATCTGGGCACGGTCACGACCCGCGAGGCGGAGACCGCCCGCCTCACCGGCGGCCCGCTGCAGGCCGGGCTGCCGGCCGCGCTGCGGCTCATCGTCCCGGCCGCGGCCCTGCTGCTGCTCGCCGGTGTCGTGCTGCATGTGACCTGCGATCTCCAGGCGCGTGCCGTCGAGGTGGCGCGGCTGCGCGGCCTGGGGATGTCCCGGCGCGGCATCCGGGCCGTGCTGCTCGGCCAGCACGCCGGCGTGCTGCTGCCCCTGCTCGTGGCGGGCGCGGGCGTCGGCGCGCTCGCCACCCGTTTGGTCGCTCCCCTGCTCGTACGCTCCGCCACCGGTGCCGCGCCGGTCCCGGCGGTCCAGGCACACTGGCCGTGGCCGGCCGAGGCCGCGCTGCTCGCCGTCCTGCTGGCCGGGTGCCTGCTGGCGGTCGCCGTGGTGGTCCTCGTCCAGGTCCGCCGGGCCGACGCCGCGCACCTGCGGGTGGCGCCGTGAACCGGTGGCTGACCCGCCGGTGGCCGGTGCCGCACTGGCCCAGCATCCGCGGCCGTGGCCGCGCCGACGCCGGTCCACTGCTGCTCACCGCCGCCGTCATCGCAGCCGTCGCGCTGCTCGCCGGTGCCGTACCGGCGCTGCTGCGTACCGCCGCTGACAACGCCGTCCAGGACACGGTCCGCCGCGCCGGCCACGACCCGAACGTCCTCGTACACGCCAACTGGGAGCGCGACGACGGCCCCACCGGCGGGCGGATCCGGATCCCCCGCCTCCCCGAGGACATCGACGACTTCCGGGCCCGGGCGACATACGCCCTCGGACCGGAACTCGACGCCGCGCTACGCCCGCCCATCGCCGTCGTCAACGGCCCCAGCCTCAGCATCACCGGCGGCACCGAGCCGCGTACCGTCCAGCTCATCTACCTGGCCGGTGACCGTGGCGGCCCGGACGTGACCTGGATCGCCGGCAGCGCGCCCGGCCCCGCCGTGCCCGGACGATCCATCGAGATCCCCTACAACGGACCGCCCTGGCCGGTACAGGTCGGCCTCTCCGAGGCGGACGCCGCCGCACTCGACCTCGGCCCCGGCGACCGCATCCCGGCCAGGGACGGCCAGGGCCGCGACAAGGACATCCGGATCAGCGGGATCTACCGGCCCGCGGACAGCGCCGACCCCGCCTGGCAACTCGCCCCGGCGCTGCTGCGCCCCGTGCCCGGCGCCGACGGCGTGGGCACCACCAGGTACGCCGGCCTGCTGTCGCGCGAGTCGCTGCCGGACGCCCGACTCGCCTTCGACGACGACCAACTGCGGCGCACCGTCCACTTCGCCCCCGAACCCGACGCGCTCACCTGGGCCGCCACCGCGCCGCTCGTCAGCCAGGTGGTCAAGCTCAAGGCGACCTCCGGCCCGTCAGGCGTCCGGGACGATTCCCTGCGGTGGGAGTCGCAGCTCGACGCCGTCCTGCGCGACGCCCGTACCCAGGTCAGCGCCGCTTCCGCACAGGCCGCGGTCCTGCTCGCCGGGATCCTGGCGGCCACGGTACTGGTCCTGCTGCTCGCCGCCGAGCTGTTGGTGCGCCGTCGTACCCCGGCGCTGAGCGCTGCCCGACAGCGTGGCGCGGCACTGCCTGACGTCGGTGCGGAACTGATCATCGAGTCCGCTGTGGTGTCCCTGTCGGCCGCCGCCGCAGGGCTCGCGCTCGCCCGCGCGGTCGCGCCGGGCGTCTCCTGGACGTGGGCCGTTCCGGTGGTCCTGGCCGGTGCCGTGGCAGGGCCGACACTGGGCATCCTCGCCGCCGCCCGCGCCAGCCGCGACCGGCGTCAGCCCGCCAACCCGGGCGCCCGGCGCTGGATCCTGGCCACCGGCCAGCTGCGCCGCGCCGCGGTGGAGGTCGCGGTGCTGCTCGCCGCAGTCGCCGCCTTCGTCACCCTGCATGAGCGCGGGCTCCTGCCCGTCGCCGACGGCGGTGCCGCTGAGCTGACCGGCGACCTGGTCCTCCCGATCAGCGCCGTCGCGGTGGGCGTGCTCGCCGGTGCGCTCGTCGTGCTGCGGTTGCTACCCGTCGGAATTCGGTTCGCGCTCCGACAGGCGCTGCGCTCGCGCCGCCCGCTGGCGGTGTTCGGTGCCGCCCGGGCGGCCACCACGGCCGGGCGCGCGCTGCCGTTGCTGGCGCTTGTCGGTGCCACGGCGCTCGCCTCGTTCGCGCTTGTCGTCGGCGGCACCGTCGCCCGGGGCCTGGCCGACGGCGCGTGGCACACCGTCGGCGCCGACGCCCGCCTCGACGTCGGCGCCGACGCCGAGGCCGCGACGCCCGCACTCGCCGAGCGCATCGCCGCCGCACCCGGCGTGGGGCAGGTAGTTGTCGCGCAGGTGACCGACTCGGCGCGCGTGTTCGCCGAATCGACACTGCTCACCCCACGTCTGGTCATCGTGGACGCCGCCGCGTTCCAGGGCCTGCTGGCCGCCACCCCGTTGCCCGACGCGCCGGCACTGGGCCGGCTCAGCGCGCCAGGTCCCGGGGACGTGCCCGCGCTGGTCCGATCGAGCCACGGCGACCTGCGGGCCGGTACGCGGTTGCAGCTGGCCCGGGACGACGCCCCGGCGATCCGTCTCGTCGCGGTCGGTACCGCCCCCTCCGTCGGCGGTGCCGACGACGTCGTCATCGTCGACGCCGCGGCCCTCGCCGAGGCTGGCCTGTCGGCCGTTCCCAATACCGTCTGGGTGACCGGCCCCGGCGCGGCCCGGGCCGTGTCGGACAGCGGGGTCGCCGCCGACGTGGTGGTGCGCGCGGACGTGCAGCGGGCGCAGCGAGCAGCTCCGCTGACCGCGGGGATCCTGCGGCTGGCGTGGACGGCCGCCTCGGTGTTGCTGGCGCTGGGGTTGCTCGGCCTCGCGCTCGCCGCCGCGGCGGGCGCCCCGGAGCGGTGGCAGACCCTGACCCGGCTGCGGACCCTCGGTCTGCGGCCACGCGACGCCCGCTGGGTCGCCGCCGGAGAGCTGCTGCCGCCGGTCGTGGTCGCCGCGATCTTCGGCCCGCTGCTCGGTGCCCTGCTCGCCCGCCTGACCCTCGGCCCGCTCGAACTGCGGCTGCTCACCGGTCAGGCCGCCGACCCGGCGACGGTCCTGCCGTGGGGGCTGCTCGGCCTGGTGAGCGTGGCGCTACTGGCGGCGGCCGGCGCGGTCGTACCCGTCGAGTCGGCGCTGCGGCGACGGGACCGGCTGAGCGAGGTGCTGCGCGCCGGCGAGTGACCGGCTCAGGCGCCGGCACTCACCACCGGCCAGCAGCCCGGGTGGCGTCCACCCGGACACAGCAGGTGGATCATGATTTCGTACCGGCTCCGAGCGGGCGTGTCCGACGGTTCCTGAGCCGCGCGGCTCTGGTCGTGGTGATCGGCGATCGCGTCGTGGGAAGGCGTACCGTGAAGCGGGCTCCCCGGGCCGGATGGCCCTCGGCCGTGATCGTGCCGTGGTGGCTCGTGACGACCTCCTGGAGCAGGGCGAGTCCCAGGCCGAAGCGGCGGTCTCCGGAGCCCGGGCCGCGGTGGAACCGGTCGAAGATCCGTCGGGCGTCCGCCTGGTCGAACCCCTCCCCGGTGTCGGCGATCACGAGCTCGGCGCAGTTGTCGACGGCCCGCAGTGTCACGTCGATCCGGCCGCCTGCGGGGGTGTGGGCCAGCGCGTTCGCGAGCAGCTCGCCAACGACCCGGCGCAGCGCCGACTCGACACCCGGCACCGGCAGTGGGTCGTCGGGGATGACCAGGGTGAGGCTGACCTGGCGCTCGGCGGCGCGTTCGGTCTCGGCGGCGACAGTCGACCCGATCAGCGAGGTGAGTTCGACAGGCGGATCCGGTGCCCGGTCGGCGGGAGCGGCGGCCAGCCGCGCCGAGAGCAGCAGGTCGTCGACGATCTCGCCGAGTCGGCGGGTGGTGCCGATCAGTCGTTCCAGGTCGTCGAGGTTGGTGACGGCGCCATCGTGGCGCGCCCGCCGGGCGATCAACTGGGCTCGGGTGTGCACCTGGGCGATCGGGGTGCGCAGTTCGTGGCTGGCGTCCGCGACGAAGCGGCGCTGTCGGGTCAGGGCCTCCGCGAGTGGTGCGACGGCTCGACGGCCGACGAGCACCCCTGTCAGCATGGCGGCGAGGAGCCCGACCGCCGCCGCGAGGCTGAACGCGAGCAGGAGGTGCCGGCGGTCGGACAGCTGGAAACGGGCGTCGAACACCGCCTGGACCATGGCGTCGCCGCGGGCCTCGGTGCGCACGTGGTAGGTCGTGCCGTTGCGCGCGACGGTGGTGATCTCGGTGGTCCGGGTGGCTGCCACGGTGTCCAGGGCGTCGCGCAACGGGAAACCCGGTGGCGGCGGGTTGGTGCCGGTACGCACTGTGGTGCCGTCGTACTGGAAGATCCAACTGCAGGCTGGCGGGCCGGCGATCGTGCCGTGTTCGGTGCCCCACTTCAGCTCGCGCTGGATCTGCGCCTCCTGGCTGCGGACCAGGACCGCGTAGGAGATGCTGCCGGCCAGCAGCAGCAGTGCCCCGATGGTCAGGCCGACGAACAGGCCGATCCGAAGTCGGGTCCGTCGGACGATCGCCTTCTCGGCCGCCTCCATCAGAGTGTTCCGAGACGGTAGCCGAGCCCGTGCACGGTGCGTACCACGGCACGTCCGAGTTTTCGTCGAAGGTAGTAGACGTAGGTGTCCACAATAGATGCCGCGGTGGCCTCTTCGAAGACCCTGCGGCGCAGCACGGCCCGTGGATGTACGGTGTTCGGCCGGGCCGCCAGCACCCGCAGCAGCTCGAACTCGCGGGCGGACAGCGCCACCCGGGTGCCGTCGGCCAGTACCGCGTCGCGCGGCGCCAGGTCGAGCAGCCCGGCACCGATGCGTAGCACGTCTGTCGACTCGGACGCGCGCCGGCACAGCGCCCGGACCCTGGCGCTCAGTTCGTCGAGGTCGAAGGGCTTGACCAGGTAGTCGTCGGCGCCCGCGTCGAGCCCGGCGATCCGGTCGTCGACCGCGCCGAGCGCGGTGAGCATCAGGGTCCGGGCCGGGACCGCCCGGGCGCGTAGCCGGGTGACCAGGTCGAGGCCGTCGAGTGCCGGCAGCACCCGGTCGATGACCATCACGTCGTACGAACGGGTCAGCCCGAGATGCAGTCCGCGCTGGCCGTCGGCGGCCCGGTCGACGAGGTAGCCTTCCTGGCCCAGCGTCTCGGTGAGTAACTCCGCCAGGTCCGCGTCGTCCTCGACCAGCAGCAGCCGGTTCGATCTTCCACCCCGCATGCGTTCCACAATCTCATAGATCAGGGCCGATGGAAGCAGCGTTATTTGTCTCTTCAATTATTTGAAACCACAAGTGCGGGAGTGCGTTCGGTACCGGGCCGTCGAGCCTCCCGGCGCTCGATCCAGCTCAGCGTCGGCGTCGTCATCAGCGTGGTGACAAGCGCGACAAGCACCAGCACGGTGAACAGGGACGGGTTGACGATGCCCGCCTCCAGCCCGACGTTCAGCGCGATGAGCTGCATCAGGCCACGGGCGTTCATCAGCGCTCCGACCCGCAGCGCGACACCCGACGGCTCGCCGCGCAGCCGGGCCGCCGCCCAGCAGGCACCGAACTTGCCGGCAATCGCCGCCGTCACGCAGGCCAGCGCGAAGAACAGCACAGGCGGGGAACCGAGCAGTCCGAACTCCGTACGCAGGCCCGAGTAGGTGAAGAACAACGGCAGGAAGAGCGTCGCGGCGACCGGGGTGAGGGTGTCCACCACCTTGTCGGTGTTCTCCGTACGGGGCATCACCACACCGACCGCGAACGCGCCGAAGACCGCGTACAGCCCGATCTCGTCGGTGTACCAGGCGACCAGGAAGAGCAGCGCGACCGTGCCGAGCAGCCGGGCCCGGTCGTTGAGACCACGGTGGGTCATCAGCGCGGTGGTGACCCCCCGTCCACCGAGCCAGAGCACCAGTCCGAAGACCACCGCTCCGCCCGCGGTGACGATCGCCGGACCGGCCCGACCGGAGGCGAAGGCCAGGACGACGGCGAGCATGATCCAGGCGACCATGTCGTCGATCGCGCCACTGGCCAGGGACAGCGTGCCGTGCCTTGTGCCGGCATGCCCTTTCTCGGTGATGATCCGGGCGAGCATCGGGAACGCGGTGATGGCCAGGGCGACCCCGACGAACGCGGCCGAGACCCCGAGTGACGTCCCGTCGGCCCTGATCGGCACGGCGCCGGCGGTCACCAGCACCAGCAGCACCCCCAGCAGCAGCGGCGCGGTGACCCCGGCCAGCGAGACAACTCCGGCGGTGCCGGCGAGCCCGGTGACCCGATGGGCACTGAACGCGTACCCGGCCTGGAACATGAACAGCACCAGCCCGACCTGACCCACGACGTACAGGACCGGCAGCAGGGGGGCCGGGAACAGGGCGCTCTGCACCTCCGGCAGGAAGAGCCCGAGCAGCGACGGGCCGAGCAGCACGCCCGCGAGCATCTCGCTGACCACTGCGGGTTGGCCCGCCTTGCCGAGCAACCAGGCGACCCCTTTGCAGAAGATCAGGATCACCGTGACCGCGATGAAGAACCGTGGCGCCAGTTCCGTTGGGGTCATCGGACCGCCTTCTCGAAGTAGTTGGTACACAACCGCTTCCGGCGGGCGTCGACGACCATCCAGGTGCCGAACACCAGTTGCCGGACACTGCGGCCAACCTCGGCCCACCGGTCCCGCTGCCGCATCGCGGCCAGCCGTAGCCGTCCCGGACCGGTGAGACCGGCAGGCGTCAGGTACGCCGGACCTCGGCTGGGCAGCGACCGGGTATGTGCCACCGAGGAGGTCAGCACGTAACTCCGCAGCACCTCACGGGTCGCGGCGCGCATCATCACCGGGGCGACACCGCGGGCCGGGCAGGCCCGGTTCGCGGGCACACCGAACGGGATGAAGTGCGCGTCGGCGCGCGCGAGCCAGCGCCACCGGTCCGGAGCGAACCGGCCGTCGCCGGCGGCTCCCCCGCGGTGGAACGCCGGATAGTTGAACAGCAGCACCGACCCGGCCGGGAGGGACACCCCGGTGGGCAGCGTGATCGGCGCCGACGTGATCCGGTGCGCGATACCGAAGAGCGGGTACACCCGCAGCGTCTCGTCGACGACCCGGTCCAGCGCGTCGTCATCGTCGAGACCACGCTGCAGTTCGGGACGCGTGGCGAGCGCCAGCAGCACGTGTGCCATCGCCTCGGACATCTGCACGATCGCCGTGTTGAAGAAGGCGCCCTGCAGGTACCACGCCGTTTCCTGGGCGGAGAACGGCGGCGGCAGCGTCACCGGACACGTTCCCGCCTCGATCCGGTCGCGCAGGTATCCGGTCAGCCGGTCGCGCCGATCCATGTGCCGCAGACCTGTGCACTTCAGCGCGCTGACCACGTCGTCGGCGTTGGCGACGATCAACGCCCGGGCCGCGGGCGTGCCCACCTCGTCGAACACCACCTCGTGGAAGACCTCGGCCCACACCGGCATCATCAGGTCGCGCAGCCGGACGTGGCTGATCCGATCGGTCGGCAACTCGTCGAGCACGCGTCGGGTGGCGGCGGTCGCGAGCGCGTCCGCGCGCTCTCGCCTGATCGCCAGTACCCGCCTGGTCGTGGCGGCCACCGTCCGGTAGCGCTCACCGGGCTCCAGATGTTCCTGGTGCATGTGCGGACCGGGTGCCAGCCAGTACCAGAACAGGTCCGACAACCCGGCCCCCCGGCTGCGTCCGTCAGCCGCCGGGTCCGCGTACACCCGCTCGAAGTGCTCGATGCCGACGGTGGGACCCGGCACCGGAACGCCCTCGACGCCGTTGACTCTGGCGAAGACCCACTCCCGGAGCCGGACGACGGCTGGCGGCAGCCAGTACGGGACGGTCCAGGCCGCGCCACCCACCGCCAGGACGGCCAGCACGGTCAGGGTGCTCATCCGCCTGCCACCTTGGCGACGAGGTCGCCGCTGAGCTCGCCCGGTCCGGCGACGCCGGCCAGCGCCAGCGCCCGGTCGAGGTCGTCCCGCAGCAGGTCGAGCACGTGCCGTACCCCGGCGACGCCGCCCACCGCGAGTCCCCAGAGCACCGGACGCCCGACAAGCACCGCGGTCGCCCCGAGCGCCAGCGCCACCAGGACGTCGGTTCCTCGGCGGATGCCGCCGTCGAGCAGCACCGGCAGCCGGCCGTCGACGGCCGCCACGATCCCGGGCAACGCGTCCAGGGTGGCGACCGCACCGTCGAGTTGCCGGCCCCCGTGGTTGGAGACCACCACGCCGTCGACGCCGTGCGCGACGGCCAGCCGGGCGTCAGCCGGGTGCAGGACTCCCTTGAGCAGGATCGGCAGCGTCGTCAACTCCCGAAGCCAGCCGATCCGCGGCCAGTCCAGCCCAGCGTCCATCTCGATGTCGCGGACCCGGCCGCTCGGGTCGCGCATGTTCTCGCAGAGCAGTCCGGGCGGCAGATCGACGAAGCGGTGCCGCAGGTCGCGTTCCCGCCTACCGAACACGGGCGAGTCGACAGTGACGACCAGGGCACGGCAGCCGGCGGCCTCGGCCCGGCGGACCAGAGCCGAGGTGAACCCGAGATCCGACTGTGGATAGAGCTGAAACCAGAGCGGGCCGCCGACGGCGGCGATCTCCTCGAGTGGGCGGGTGGCCGCCATGCTGACCACCATGATGGTGCCGGCCTCGGCGGCGGCGTGGGCGGTGGCCACCTCGCCCTCGGGGTGGGCCAGCCGGTGGAACGCGGTAGGCGCGATCAGCACCGGCATGGCGAGTCGACAGCCGAGAAGCGAGATCCGTAGGTCGCGTACCTGCGCGCCGCGCAGGATCCGGGGCAGGATCCGGTGCCTGGTGAAAGCCTCCTCGTTGGCCCGCAACGTCCGCTCGTCGCCGGCCCCGCCGGCGAAGAAGTCCCAGTGCACCGGGTCCAGGCGACGCCGCGCGCCGTCGGCCACGTCGGCCAGGTTCAGTCCCGTGCCGTCCAGCGCGAGCATGTCAGCCCTCGACACCGCTCAGGCACCGGCCGAGGAACGCGGTAAGCGGCGCGACGTGGACGTCCGGCCGGTCCCACTGGTTCTCCAGGTTCTCCGCCAGGTGGTGGGTGGCGACGACCTGCCCCGCCCGGTGGTAGCGGACGACCGGGTGCAGGTAGGCGGCGGCGTGGGCCTGACCGACGACGTTCTGGGCCACCCGGCTGACCGTGACGTCGAAGGGATCCACCTGGTCGTGCTCGGGGCCGTACTCCAGGGTCACGACAAAGGCGTGCCGGTAGTCGTGGTCGGCGGTGCGCAGGCCGGTCTGGGCGAAGTACTCGACAGGTACCTCGTAGTGGTAGCGCACGTCCGGGCCGGCCACGGTGACCACGTCGCCGAGGAAGCCGAACTGCTGCCACAGGGCGGAGGTGCGGTTGACCCTGGCGACGATGGCGTCGGCGATCGACTCCGCGGTGGCGTCCAGCTTCTCCGACGGCCACGGGGTGTCGTAGTACCGTCGCTCAAGGATCTTGTGCAGGGCCCGTACCCCGTACCGGAAGCCGTGGATGAAGCCACTCGTCGAGCGTTTGAAGTCGCGTTCCTGGGAGATCGTGCCGGCGAAGTACAGGTCGGACACGTTCACCGACTCCCACTGCGGGGTCTGGGCCGGGAAACGGTCCCTGATCGCGAGTTCCGGACGGCAGCTGTCGTCGAAGATCGACGCGTCGAAGGCGAAGCCGGTGCAGGCGAGCACCCGGTCGTACCAGAGCTCCTTGGTCACCTCGTCCGCGCGGGAGAACGCGAACGTGACAGTGAACCCGGTGCCGTCGCGCTCGATACGTCGGATCTCGCCGTCCAGGATCGCGTTCGCCGACTTCAGTTGGTAGGTGTCCAGAAAGTTGTTGTTGACCGCGCGCAGATGCCCCACGTAATGGGTCCGCCAGGCCATCCGGATCGAACTCGGTCCGGCGAGATGGATGAGCGTGGTGGTCTCCATCAGGTTGTCGGCGGTCTCGAACGCGGAGTTGCCCTTGCCGATGATCAGCACCTTCTGGTCGAGGTAGTCACGCGGGTCGACAGACATGTCCGCGTACTGTTCCGCGAGTTCCAGGCCCGGGATCTGCGGGGTGTACGGCCGGGACACACCGGTGGCGACGATCAGCCGCCGCGCCCGGAAGGTCTGCCCGGCCTGGACCTCGAAGATCCCGTCGACCTTGCCGACCGACGTCACCCGGGAGTTGTACCGGACCTTCGCCCCCGTCTTCGCGGCGAAGTCCGCCAGGTAGCGGACCATCACCTCGGCGTCCGGGAAGTACCGCTCGGTGTATCCGGTGAACCGCAGCGCCGGATCGTCGCTGAGCAGCGAGTTCCAGTCCAACCGCAGGTTCACCTCAGGATCGTCCGAGCCGGTGTGCGGCTTGTTGATGGAGATCAGTTGCCTGTGGCGGGGATAGCGGGCGAAGAACGCCCCCGGGATGTCCGCGCCCTCCAGCACCAGATAGTCGCGCTTGCCGTCGGCCTCCAGCAGCGCGGCGAGTTGCAGGCCGGCCGGCCCGGCCCCGATGATCAGGTAGTCAAGCGTCACAGCGGCCACCTCACGAAAGAGTGTTCGGAAAAACGTCGACAGTCGCGATGACATCGGCGGCGCGCCGTACGTCACCGTCCAATGGCCGGTCCGGGTCGACCGGCGGTACGGCTGCGGCCACCGCGGCCAGTACCTCGGCGCAGCCCGGCGCGGTCGGCGCACGCGCACCGACGTACGCGGCCTGGCGCAGCCCCACCGCGAGCGACCCGACGAGCAGGTGCAGCAGCCGGGCCTGGTCCAGCACCCGCAGGGCGGCCTGGGTGCCCAGCGGGATGACATCCTGGTTGTGCAGGTTCGTCGGCAGGCTCTGCATGCTCGCCGGTACGGCGTCGCGCCGGATCTCGGCGATCAGCGCGGTCGACGCCAGTTGCACGCCCTGCAGCCCGTGCTGCTGTCCCGGTCCGGCGGCCAGCATCGGTGGCAGGCCGCCGGTGCGGTTGGGATCCACGAGCAGGTCGAGTTGACGTTCGGCGAGATTGCCGACCTGCGCCACGACCATCGACAGCAGGTCCGCGGCGAACGCGGCGGGCTGCCCGAAGAAGTTGCCGCCGTGCACGACGAGGTCCTCGTCCGGAAAGAACAACGGGTTGTCGCTGACGCCTTCGAGGTCGGACCGGACCACGGAGTCGACGTAGCGCAGGGCGTCCTCGGCCGCGCCCAGCAGCTGCGGCGCACAGCGGATGCTGTACGGCTCCTGGAGCGGGCGCTTGCCGGACGGCACCAGCCCGGCGCTGACCCGGCGCATGTACGCGCCCACGGCGACCGCGCCCGGATGGCCGTACGCCCGCAGGAGCCGGACGTCGAGAAACTGCGGGTCGCTGCCGAGCAGATCGGCGAGCAGGCAGGTGAGCACCTGGACGGCCCGGTGCGATGCGCGTACCGAGTCCAGCGCCAGCGCCGCCGCCGCGGTGGTCAGCGACGTGCCGTTGACAAGCGCCAGGGCATCCCGACCGTCCAGTGGCAGCGGTTCGAGTCCCGCCTTCTCCAACGCCTCGGCCGCGGGCAGCCGTACCCCGTCGAGATAGGCGTACCCACGGCCGCGTAAGGCCTGGGCGGCCGCACCGAGCGGGATCAGGTCACCGCTGGCCCCGACCGACCCCAGCCGGGGCACCGCGGGGACGAACGTGGTCGCGAGCATCGCCGTGAGGGCGTCGATGACGTGCGGAGACACCCCCGAGGCACCCCGGGCCAGCGACCAGGCCCGGATCAGCATGGTCGCGCGGACCACCTCCGGTCCGAGGTCCGGACCCTGACCCGCGCCGAGGTGAGCGAGCGTGTTGTCGGCCTGGTCGCGCAGCTCGGCCCGTCCCGGATACCCCACCAGGGCGCCGAAGCCGGTGGTGGCGCCGTACACCGCGCGGTCGTCGCCGAGCACGTCGGACAGGAACGCGCGGGCGGTCGCGACCCGTTCCCGGACCTCCGGTCCGACCAGGACCGTGACCGGGTCGCGAGCGGCGGTCAGGTCGGCGATCCGCAGCGGGACCGCGAGATCTACCTCTCTCGTCATGCGAACGCACCCTAGAGACGGAATCTCAGAACGCTTTGAGATCAGGTCATTACGTTGCGTCGCATGACGCTCGACTACCCGATCATCGGAGCCGGACCGGCTGGGCTCCAGCTCGCCGCCCTGCTGGAGCGCAACGGCCGTGACCATCTGGTGTTGGAGGCCGGCCCGGAGCAGGATCTTCCCGTCGTACACCACCAGCCACTCGTCCTCTTCATCAAGGATGTGCTGTCCGATGTCGACTGAGATCTGGCCACAGCCCGTCCTGGACCTGCTCGCCACCGGGGGCGACCGGCCGGTCTTCTGCGACGGCGACCGCACGGTCACCGCGGCGCAGATGTCCGAGCTGGTCTGCCGGATCGCCGCCGGCATGCGCGCCGCCGGGGCCGGACCCGGCGTCGGGGTCGCCCTACGCCTCGGTGTCACCGCCGAGGCCTTCGCGGCGATCATCGCGGCCTTCGCGGTCGGCGCCCGGGTCTCCGGGATCCGCCCCGACCTGACCCCGGCGCACCTCGCCCACCAACTCGACGACAACCCGCTGCTCGTCGACGACGCCCACGTCGCCCAACTGGCAACCACAGCTCACCCCGGAACCACGCTTGTCGCCGCCGGGCGCCCTGGCGATGTCGCGCGGATCACCTGGACCAGCGGCAGCACCGGCAGCCCGAAGGGCTGCGCACAGACGTACGCGTCGCTGAGCGCGGCCTGGGTGCCGTACCCGGACCGCTGGCCCCCGGCGATCGCCGACCTGGCCCCCCGCCTCCAGCGCTATCTCGTCTTCGGTTCGTTGAGCAGCCAGGTGATGCTGGAGTACGCCGTCCTCGCCCTGACCGCGGGTGGCACCCTGATCGCGGACCACTCCCCCGGCTTCCCCGGCATGATCAACCGGCACCGGGCGACAGCAAGCGTGATCACCGTCGGCAAACTGCACCAACTCGTCCAGGACCAGCGCACCGCGCCGACCGACCTGATCAGCCTGCGGGCGCTGCTGGTCTCCGGCTCCCCGCTGGCACCGGGCCGGCTCGCCGAGGCACTCGACGTCCTCGGCCCCGTGATCTACCACGGCTACGGACAGACCGAAACCGGCATGATAACGATGGTGACGCCGGCCGAGATGCTGGCCGCACCGACCGCGCTCGCCTCGGTCGGCCGGCCACCCGCGGTGACCGAACTGTCCATCCGCGACGCCGACGGTCGCCCCGCGACCGAGGGGGAACTCTTCGTACGGACGCCGGCGCAGGCCGCCGCCTACTGGAATGATCCAGTCGAAACGGCCGACGTCTTCGTCGACGGCTGGGTCCGTACCCGTGACCTGGCCCGGCTGGACGACGACGGCTACCTGCACCTGCTCGGCCGGGTCCGGGACGTCATCATCGTGCACGCCAACCTGGTGTACGCCGGCCCGATCGAGCGAGTCCTCGCCGCCGACCCGACGATTGCCGAGGCCTACGTCGTCGGCCTCCCCGATGACGTCACCGGGGAGGCGGTGCACGCCTACGTGGTGCCGGCCGCTGGTCACACACCGGATGCCGCACGGCTGCGAACCCTGGTGACGGAGACACTGGGGGCGCCGTCAGCGCCGCAGACGATCCAGTCGATCGATCGGGTTCCAGTGGCGGCGAGTGGAAAACCGGACAAGCGCGCCCTCACCCACATGACCATCAGGTGACCGTGGCCCCAGCCCGGGCTCCGACAGCCTGGCCGACGATCCGGTCCACGCCACCGCGCGGTTCGGTACCCGGCAGCCTGCTGCTGGTCACGGTTCGGAATTCAGCGCCCACCGGAAAGTGCCTGCGTGATGTCCTGCCGTAGTTGCACCGCCTCTTCGTCGCCGTCGGCCAGCAGCAGTACCGTGAACGGGGTGACCTGCCCTTCCGGTCGGCCGAGCGGGCTGGCCCAGTGGCGAACTGCCCGGGCGAGGACACGGAGGAGCGTGTGCCGGTCCTGGATGCTGTCCGACAACATCTGGGGCGCGTTGTCGACGATCACCAGGTAGCCGTCCGACGGCAGCCAGTGCAGATCTCGGAGGCAGTCGGACAGGGCGTTCCAGTTCCAGCCGAAGTAGCTGGGGAAGAACAACGCGTCCGAGAAGTCGTAGAAGACACGGCCGGCATCCGCCATCCTCGTACCGTCAAGGCGGGCGACCACGAACCTGCCGGACGTTGGTAACACCGCCGCCAACTCCACCACGGAGCCGCGTGAGCAGACCACGAGCGGATCACTCAAGCCGTGCCATGCGTCGTCCGTCATCCTGTCCACCTCAAGCGACGTCCTCCCCAGCTATCGCGACCTCAGGCACCCGGCCGATGCGCCGTTGGCGTGGGCCCACTGCTCGATGAAGCGCCTCGTGTGGTCGTAGCCCTCGACCAACAGGCGAATCTGGACAGCATCTACTAAGTCCTCGAATTACCCCACATCCAGTGGCATCAGCGATGTTCGTGCGGCGTGTTCGCCGTTCTTGTATCCGTCGCGCATCCGCTTCCGTCGCGCATGCCCGTCCCCGGATGGGCGTCGCGGTTTCCCGACAGGCGTAGGCGTGGCGTCGAGGAGCCCCAACGCTGGTGGCTACCCGTCAACCAGGTGGTGGGAGGAGATCGATTTCCTGATTGCCGGTGGTCGCAAATGTCCGGCAGGGTGACCGTCATGGACGCCGAGGAACTGATTGGGCATCATCCGCGGGTTTTCCACACGATGTCGGCGACCGCGTGGCCATCGGTGCAACGACACGGCCTCCTGTCCACGCAGCAACTGATCGATTTGTTCAACCTCGACGCCGTCGAGCGTGACCGACTCCTGAGCGCCCCTCGCCAGCGGTCCACCGTTCTCCGCGCGCCTGGCCTGCCGCCTGCCGTGATCCGCGATCAGAAGCCGATGAAGTTCATCGTGGAGAAGATTGATCCGAACTCCTCGCTGGCCGCGTACCTCGCGACCGTCTCTCACCGCCGTTGACGATGCATTCCACCCGTCGCGGTCGAGGTGCTGGCGTACGCCGACGGCAGTCGCACCCGCCTTGAGCGATCGGATCAGCAACAGCCACCGGCGAGTTGTTGAACAAGCCTTCGCCACCTGATCGTGAGGTCGGTGCGGGTAGGCGGCGGTGGGTGATCGATGGGGCGAGCCTCCAGGCAGGACGGCAATCGGCTACACCCGGTGCCGCGACGACCGGATCTGCCGACTGGGGCGCCCGATCCTGGACGTCCCGACCGGTCCGTCGCCGACCAGAAGCCGTGGCGGTATCCAGGGCTCCGGCAAAGTCCTGGGGCGTCCTCGGCCCGAGGTGGTTGGTGTGGACGCGTCCTTCTTGTGGAGCAGGGCTGGCGTGACCGGTACCGCCGCAGCGCCACCGTCGCGATTTCCTACGGTCCAGGTAGCGGTAGCGCCGTTGTCGCCGAGCATCGGTCGACCGTACCGCCCAGCGCGCTCATCGTGCTTGACACTCGACGTCAAGTGCTTGACGATGGGTGTCAAGTAGCGGAGGAGGCAGCATGGCGTCAAGCCCCGAGGAACTGACCGAGCATCTCATCCGATTGATCGACATCCGCCTGCTCGACCCCCTCGAAATCCTGGTCGACGGTCACGACGCCATCGACCCGCTGCGCGCCGTCATCCGGGAGCGGGCTCGATCCTGGGCCACCACGATCGTCAGCGGCGACGACCGGGCCGCCGCGGGCGTGGTCATGCGCGCGATTTCCACCCTCTATCCGGGGGACGGACCGTTCGACCCACCCATCGACTGGTGGCGCAGTCCTTTCGGCCAGGCCGTCGCGCGACGGGTCGGCCACCCGAGCGCCGAATCCGTGTCGTATGCGGTGGCCGGCGCCATGCTCGGCATCACCCGCCAGGGCGTCCACGACTTGGTCTCCCGTGACAAGCTCGCCCGCCACCCCGAAGGCGGCGTGCGCTCCGCCTCCGTACGCGACCGACTGCTCAAGGAAGGAACCCGACGTGCCTGAGAGCATCATCCACCGGACCGTGCCCATCGCGATCCGCGACTTCGGCGGACCCGGACAACCGCTGCTGCTCCTCCACGGCGCCGGCGGCAACCTCGCCCAGATGACCACCCTCGCCGAGCACCTGCGCCCGATCTACCGGGTGGTCACCGTCGACCTGCGCGGTCACGGCCGGTCCGGAGACGGCCCGTGGCGCTGGGACGACGTACTGGCCGACCTGGCCGCCGTCACGGACCATCTCGGCCTCACCTGCCCAGCGGTGGTCGGCGTCTCCCTCGGCGGCATGCTCGCCACCCTCTGGGCGCAGCGTCACCCGGAGTGCCCCGGTGCCGTCAGCTTCGACGGCAATCCGCCGCTGAACCGTCCGGACCAGCTCGCCGGGCTGGATCCGGAGCAGGCCGAGACCGAGCTGGCCAAGCTGCGGGCCGTCTTCGACGGGATGGCCGCGATGCTGGCCGAACCGCTAACCGCCGAACAGGTGGCCGCCATGCTTGCGGGGCAGCGGGCCATGGCCCAGCGCTACGGCGCCGCACCCGACGAATGGGGGGCGGCCTTCGAACGCAACCTCGTGCCCGGCGAGGACGGCCGCAGCCGGTTGCGGCCCACCGCGGACCTCACCCGGCAGCTCCGGGACGCCATGGACTCCCTCGACCTGATGCCCGCCTACCGCGACGCCCGCTGCCCGCTGCTGCTCGTCCTCGCCACCGAGGACCTGCCTGAACAACAGCCGTTCCACAGCCTGTACGAGGCATATCGCAAGGTCACCGCTGAACGGCTTGCCGCTGTGGACAACCCGTCTCTGCGGGTGCGGCATCTCGCCGGCGCCAGCCACGCGATGGTCGCCGAACGCCCACAGGAGCTCGCTACCCTCATCACCGACTTTCTCAGCCCTCACGACTGAGGGCGACCCGCCGGAGTCCGCCTCCTGGCGTAGGTCGGACCTGCCTCGCCGGGTGCGTCGTCGCCTGCATCGCGGGATTGTTCGCGACGGCGTGCCGGCCACCCCGGGGACGTGGCTGGTCACCGTCAGCAAGCGCCGGACTACGATGCTCCACGATGATCCCAGGCGGGTACCTGCGTTGGCTTCCGGTCGTGGCGACTGCGGTGACTCTCGTCGTGGCCAGCCTCGTCGGCACGCGCCACCTCGTGGCCTCTTACCAGCACCGCGGCGTCCCGGCGGGGCTGGCGGTCCGGCGGGCATTGGCCACGGCGGTCATGGCGGTCTGGACGCTGCCGTGGCTGATAGTGGTACTCACCCCACTCGACGCACCGCGAGAGGTTCGGCTGGTGCCGCTGCGCGACCTTGTGGAGATCCTCGCCGATCATCCGCTTACCGCGTTCTTCCAGATCGTGGGCAATCTACTGGTGTTTGCGGCGGTTGGGTTCGGTCTGGGCATGGGGTGGCAGGTGCGGTTCGCACATGTGGTCGTAGCGGCGGCAGGCATGTCGACCGCGGTGGAAGTCCTGCAGTACGCGCTGGCACTCGGACGCGTCTCGTCGATAGACGACGTGCTGTTGAACGCAACGGGTGCGGGCCTGGCCGTCCTCGCGGCACGTCGGCTGCCGGTTCCCGATCGCCTGCTGTCCTTACCGCCGTCGTGATGACCCCTCTCGCCCGGCGTCGGTGGCGTGCCCCGGTACGCCCTCGACGCGCCGGGTGAGCGTCAGATGTGCGCCGGTCAGTCGACAATCACGGCGAAGACCGACGACACCGGCACCGGCCCGGCACACCGGGAGTCGTTCGACCGGGCGCGGCTGTCGCCCAGGAGGAAGACGGAGTCGGCCGGCACGGTGACCGGGGCGAACCGGCGCGGCCCGCAGTAGGCGGGGTTCGGCGGCTCGTCGAGTGGCGCGTCCTCAGCCACGTACGGCTCGGTCAGCGGCTCACCGTCGACAGTCACCTTGCCCGAGGTGTCACAGCAGGCGATGGTTTCGCCGCCGACCGCAACGACACGTTTGAGTAGCGGTGCCTCACGGTCACCCCAGAGACCGCCAGGAGAACGGATCAGGACGACATCGCCGCGCCGTGCCTCATATGTGCCGGATACTGGCCGTGCGGTGACAACCTGACCGGCCTTGACCGTTGGCTCCATACTGACGCCGCCCTGGGTGAACTGTTCGGTGGTTCCCGACTGGGTCGCGTCACCGTCGCCGCAGCCGGCAACAGCAATCACGAGAAGGAGCACCATCAGTCTGCGCATCCGACGGATGCTGCCAGATGAGGCGGCGCCGTGTGGTCCGCCGGGCGCGACGCTACCTGGCACTGCCACCCCAAGATCCCATTCGCTGTCGTGCCACACCACGTGCGCGTCGCTGAAGGTGCACCGGCACCGGTGCCGGCCGCTGACGTCCGGATGTGCTGATGCGCAGGTCGGGCCTGGCCCGGTCGGTCACAGCAGGCCGCGCCGTCTACAGATGCCCGGTGTCGTTGAAGCTGACCAGGGCCGGTGGCCGAGCAGAGTCCCACTGCACGATGGTGATTGCGCAGTTCGCCTGGTTGAGACCAATCCAACGCCAGACCGGGGCGTCGAGCATGTGGCGGACGAACCACCCGATCACGAAGTTGTGTGTGATCAGAAGTTCGTGCCGGTCCTCGCTGCCGGTGACACCGAAATGTTCGACAGCGAGCCGCAGAGCGATCGCGTCTTCGTCACGCTCGTCGTCGGGGACGTTGTCGAGCCAGGAAAGCCACCGATCCGGGTATCGGCCACGTTGTCCGGCGGAGGGCACCGGCGTTCGGTCCGCCATGAAATGGCAGGCATGTCTCGGCACCTGTGGGAGATGGCCGGCGACGATGTCGGCGGTCTGGGCCGCCCGGGCCAACGGGCTGTGGTGGATCGCCGAGAAAGGCACCGTACGCAGCCGCCGGCCCAGTCGGTCTGCCTGCTCGCGACCGAGCTGCGACAGGCCTGCGTTCGAGACGTGGTCGGACTCCGGATTCTGTTCGCCGTGGCGGACGAGGTACAGCTGCGTACGAGCCATCGACGCGCCTCTCCGGATCGTTGTGCCGCGATGTGCACGATAGATCACGGACAGGGCTCGGTGCTTCACCGAGTGGTCGCCCTTCCAAGCGAGAGCCGGACCAGAGACTGAGGACGTTTCTTCCACTCGGGCCGCGCCGACCTGACTCCAGCCACTCAAGCGACGCGTTGTCCACAGGCGCGGTCCGTGCGCGCCGTCCACTGGTGCGGACGGCGCGCACGGTGCAGGGTTGATGCTCAGAACTCGCCAGCGCTGATGTCGGCCACCGTCACGCGGGAGACCTTGAAGCTCCCCGCAAAAGAGGTCCCCGTCTCCGGGTCGTCCATCAGGGAGCTGATGGGTACCCCGTTCTGAGCGTTGATGGTCAGCACGTGTCGGGTGTCGTCTCCGAACACGCTCGCGGTGAGGGTGAGGGTGGGCTGCCCGCCGGTCGTCGAATCCACGACTGTGACATCGGGGATGGTGGAGATCAGGCGAAGCACGCCGGCCCGTACCTTCGGGTCGCCTCCCCCTGCGGAGAGCACGTCGACACTGGTGACCCAGAGGTGGTTGGCGGCGATGTTCTCCCGGTCCTCATCGGTGAGCGGCGACGGGCTTGCGACCCCCTTCTGCCGAAGGATCTCCGTTCGGTCCTGGTCGGCGCCGGTAGGGGGCTTTCCCTCGTCGTACACGGAGTTGATCATTTGCTCCCGGGCCTTGGTGAGGTCACCGGTTGCCGCGTACCGCGCCGCCGCCACCCCACGGGTGTGGAAGCCGTTGCCGAGGTTCTCGCCACGAACGATCACCCGTGGAAGTTCGTTCCTGGCCTCCGTGTAGTAGTACTCGCCGCTGTCGGTGTACAGGTGGTAGCGGGTCCGAGATGGGACTGTGCCCCGACGGACATCGACCTTCTCAATGATCAGTGACGCGTCACCCGGCAGTGAGGCGTTGTCCGCGGTGAGGTTGGCTGCCAGGGACACAAGCCTGGTGTTGCCGGCCGATGCCGGGAAAGTGGCTCCGGCCTGATTGTCCGGGCCGGTCGGGGCCGTGCCGGATCCCGTGAACATCGGCAGGGCCAGCGCGAGCGCGGCCACGGCCGCGACGCCACCGCCGGCGGCCAGGCCGAGCGACTGGCGCCTGCGTCGCCGGGCTCGGCCGCGCTGCTCGATCGCCTCGACCGGGCGATCCATCTGTACGTCGGAAAGGGTCTGTTTCACCGCGTCCCACACCTCATCGTCGTTCATGATCGAGTCTCCTAACGGGCTGCGGGCGCGAGCTGCGCCCGCAGGGTTGCGGTGGCACGGGACAGATGGACGGCTACGGTTTGGGCGGAGATGCCCAACACCGCAGCCACGGACCTGGTGTCCAGGTCGAGCCAGATACGTAACACCACCACCTCGCGCTGCCGCTGCGGCAGCCGGCGTACGGCGGCCAGCAGGGCGTCGTTCGGGTCGAGGTCGTCCTCGATGAGGGACACCCGTTCGTGGCCGTCGAGGGCCACCTCCCGTCGGCGTAGCCGCCACCAGGACACCCGGATGTTGAGGGCGGTGCGCACCACCCACGCTGCCGGTGCCGGATGCTGGCTCACCTTCGGCCAGGAGGCCCAGGCTCGCGCGAACGCCTCAGCGACCAGATCCTCGGCCAGCGCCCGATCGCCCGTACCAGCCAGTACGGCACGCAGGCAGTTGTCTCGGAAGCGCTGATAGAAGTCCGCGAAGTCCTTCCGTGCTCGTTCCACACGGGGTTTACGCACGAGCGCCCCGATCCATTTACCCCAACGGGAAGTTTTCCGTTGATCTTGAAATTGGAGCTAGTCATCGATGCTGGCGACGTGTCCCTACCAGCCACGCTGGACGTGCCGCCGGGTTTGCAGGCACAGCGCCCGGGTGAGTTGGTTGACTCGCCTTGACCCGCTGGCCCGGACCGAACAGGCTTGACGGGTTTCCCGAACCCAACCGGATATCGATAAGAGGCGGATAGCGGTGACTGACACGACGCCCAGCCAACCAGGGCCAGGAAGTCCTCGTGGAGCCCGGCAGTTCCGCGCTAGCCGGGGGCGACGCGTAGGCGACGCCGTCATCGGTGTGTTCGTCCGAGCGGGCCTGGTGCCCAGCACGTACATGCTGACCACCACAGGCCGCAAGACCGGCCGGCCGCTCACCCACCCGGCGACTGTGGTCCAGCACGAGGGGCGGCAATGGCTGGTCGCACCCTACGGAGCGGTGTCCTGGGTGCACAACGCCCGCGCCGCCGGACGAGTCAGCCTGGCCCGACGCGGCGACCGGCGCAGTTACGCCGTCCGCGAGATCTCGGCGACGGAGGCCGGACCGGTACTCAAGCGCTACGTCGCCGTCGCCACGCCCACCCGGCCGTACTTCAGCGCGGACAAGGACGCACCTGTCGAGGACTTCGTGGCCGAGGCTGATCGCCACCCCGTCTTCGAACTCCTCCCGATCGACGAGCACGCCCCTGCCGCCGATGACGGACGTTGACGTGTGGCGTGCTGACGATCTGATCGCTGCGAGCGCGCGGGGAGAGCGGATCAGGCTGCTGTTCTTCTGGGGGCACCAGCCGCAGTGCGACGGCCGCGTCGGCGCTGGCTGCCTCAGTCAGTGGTGGCCGTCGCCTTTCACCGTCGACGGGATCGTCTTCGCGACCGCCGAGCACCACATGATGTGGCGCAAGGCCACCCTGTTCGGTGACGAGGCGACGGCCGAGCGGATACTCGCCGCGCCGCATCCCCACGCGGCCAAGGCGCTCGGCGGGCGGGTTACCGGCTTCGATCAACAGACCTGGGACGAGCACCGCTTCGACATCGTCGTAGCCGGCAACCTGGCCAAGTTTCAACAGCACGCCGAACTGCAGGCGTTTCTGCTCGCTACCGGACAGCGGGTTCTCGTCGAGGCCAGCCCGGTGGACCGGATCTGGGGCATCGGGCTGACTCGGGACGACCCCGCCGCCGCCGATCCGGCTCGGTGGCGAGGCCTCAACCTGCTCGGGTTCGCACTCATGCAGGTGCGCGACGTCCTGACGGCCGAAGACGTCCTTATCGATGGTCATCGACACCCGTAGCCGCCACGACGTAGGTCGATGTGATCGGGTGGCGGCGTCGGCCTTCGCATCGGCGACTGACGTGTCTGGATCCGGACTGGACTCCCGACCCACACGGGACCGTCGATGTCTTCATCGGCCAACGTGCCCCGCGAGCCACTGCCGCTCCGCTCGATCCTGGTCGCCAGCCGCAACGATCCCCATGCGACATTCGAGCAGTTCGAAGCGTACGCGCGAGACTGGGGCTCGGAACTGTACGACGCGGGCGCGGTCGGGCACCTGGACTCCAAGACCGGGTTCGGCGCGTGGTCCGACGGTCAACGCCTGGTCCGATCCTTGACCCGTTCCGTACCGCCGGAACAACGCTGACCCTCGACGGGCGTGGCCCGGACGCCATGGCGGATGAGAACGCGTGCACGCGTCGCCGTCAGCCGTGGTACTCGACCAGGCAGAACTCGTGGCCCTCCGGGTCGGCCATGACCACGACCACGCCGCCCTCGTAGTCGTGCCGCTCACCTGTGGACCGGCCACCGAGACTGATGACAGTCGTCATGGCCTCGTCGATGTCGTCAACGCAGACGTCGAGGTGAATCCGCACCTTGCCCGTCGGCGGCTCGGACACTGGCTGGAACACCAGCCGTGGCTGCGGATCACCTCGCTCGCCCAGGTAGACCCAGCCCTCCTGCGACGGGCCGGGCTCGCGCCCGAGCAGGGCGCTCCAGAATCGCGCTACCCGCTCGGGGTCAAGGCAGTCGATCGTCACACCGGACCAGACGTACGCCATGCGCCGATCCTGTCAGGACACGTCCACGATCAGGCGAGAACAGGGGCGTACGGTCCGGCTCGTCCGTCGCCGCACCTGGTGGGCGGAGGGTCTCAATGCGAGAACGGCTCCAGGCACCCGAACTCGGCAGCAGATGCGGTCACCTCGACCATCACTCGTTCCGGCCGCACGTCCCCGATCACACAGCCCACCTGCGCGAAGTGCACCGCGTACACCGCACCCGGTGGGGTCGTCTCCTGGCCGGTCGGAGTTCGCATGGCGGTGACCTCGATCGCGTCTGCCTTGATGCCCAGGTCAAGCAGTGCTCGCCGGGTGGACGCCGGCGCGAAGTCCCCTGCCGCGCGAAGGGCCTCAAGCTTGGGCCGAATCCGCACGGCGAGTTTCTTCCCGGTGCGCTCGTCCGCTTCGGAAAGCTCGCGTCGCTGCTTCCAACTGTTGTTGTCGCCATGGTTCGGCGGTGCGTCCGCCTGCGGCCCGGTCGGCACCGCCACCACTGAGGGCGACGGCTGCCCACTTGTCGGTGTCGCCTCCGGGCCGCCGGCCCGGGTGCCCGGGGCCGCGCAGCCGAACGCGAGCAGGGTGAGTGCAGCAGCAGCCGACCCGCTACTGATCTTTCCGACCCGCATCGACGCCCCCGTGGTCTCCCTTTCGAGGATCTGATCGTACGAGGCACCACGATCTGCTCGTTGTCCCTTCGCCCCACGGGTGCGAGCCTGCGAAGCCGTACCGGTGTTTCCGGAACGTTTCCGGAAGTTGTTGACAGTGCGGCTGGCCGGTATCGACACTGACCCTTCGGGGCATGCATGTGCGTCGATTGCTGAGGTCAAGCATCAAGGAGGTCCGGTGACCAGCGACCTGAGGCAGCGTAAAAAGGCTGCTCGAATAGCGTTGCCCACGGCGGTGTTGTTGCTGATCGGCAGCGCCGTGGTGGTCCAGTCCAGCGCGCCGGCCGCCGCGGCCGAGACCACGCTGCGGGCCGCAGCCGCCAAGGCCGGGCTGTTCTTCGGCGTCGCCGCCTCACCCAACCGGCTCTACCCGATCGTCGGTCAGGAGTTCAGCCAACTGACGCCTGAGAACGACATGAAGCCGGACCGGATCGCCACCTCCAGCGGCGGGCTGCAGAACACCAGCGGTGCGGACACCCTGGTCAACCACGCCCAGAGCAACAACATGCTGGTCCGTGGCCACACGTTGGTCTGGCACTCGCAGGCCGGCGCGTTGCAGGGTGCCAGCCAGGCGACGCTAAACACCTTCATCGGCAACGCCATCAACCGCTGGGGCAGCAGGATCGCGTACTGGGACGTCGTCAACGAGGCGCTTGAGGACAACAACACCGGTCGGCGTCGTAACCAGTGGCCGCACACCATGAACCGGGACGCCAACGGCGACGGTGACTTCTTCGACGCCGGCGACACCGACGTCATCCGGGACTCGTTCATCCGGGCCAAGCAGGTCGTGCAGGCCGGCGGGCTGACCACCAAGCTCTGCATCAACGACTACGACGTCGACGGCCTGACGGTCCAGGGCGGTACCCCGAACCGCAAGGCCGACGCGCTGTACGACATCGTCCGCAACTATCGGCAGTACATCGACTGCGTCGGGTTCCAGGCGCACTTCAACGACAACCCCAACAGCATCATCACAAACGACCTCCAGGCCAACATCCAGCGCTTCGCCGACCTCGGCGTCGAGGTGCACATCACCGAGCTGGACATCGACGACGACCTGAGCAACAACGACATCGGCACGGGCCAGGCGGAGAACTACCGCAAGGTCGTCCGGGCCTGCCTGAACGTCGCGCAGTGCACCGGCATCACCGTCTGGGGCATTTCCGACAGCGAGTCGTGGCGCTCCTCGGAACGGGGCCTGCTGTTCACCGGCGGCAACGGCAGCTACCAGAAGAAGGCCGCCTACCACGCGGTCCTCGACGAGCTGAACAAGGGCCGCAACCCCACAGCGCCGCCGACCACGCCGCCGGTGACGCCGACCGTCCCGCCGACCACGCCACCTGTCGATCCGACCACTCCGCCGCCGCCGACCACGCCGCCCAACCCGACCACCGGGTGCTCGGCGACCGTCTCGCTAGACTCCTGGACCGGCGGCTTCGTCGCCACCGTCAGGGTCACCGCCGGCAGTGCGCCGATCAGCGGATGGAGCGTCCAGCTCACCCTGCCCTCCGGGGCTTCGGTGACCAACACCTGGAATGCCAATCGCACCGGCACCAGCGGCACCGTGCGGTTCAGCAACGTCAGCTACAACGGCTCGGTGAATGCTGGCCAGTACACCGAGTTCGGTTTCCAGGGCGTCGGTACCGCCACCGGCCTGACCCCGGTGTGCACCGCCTCCTGAACACAGCTCCTGGACGGGGGGCATGCCCCCCGTCCAGGACAGGCCAGGCGCGGTGATCGCACTCCAACCGGATCGACGGCACCTGGCCCGTCAGCCGTTGACGAACTGCTCCAGCCCGTCCAGGAGACGGTCGAGCCCGAACCGGAACGTGCGCTCCGGATCGTCGATCGCGTTGTACTCCTCGCCGGCCACCCGCCCGACCCGGCCGGAGATCGGGTAGGCGTCGGCCGGCATCACCCGCTCGAGAACCGGCGCGTTGATCTCCCACCATTCGGCGTCGGAGATGCCGGACCGCTCCGCCGTACGCCGTGCGTCCACCGATGCCCGTGCCATCCCGGCGGTGAACCCGCTCAGCAGCGTGACCACCTGGTCCATCTGGAGATCGGTGAAACCGGCACCTTCGATGGCCGCGAGCTGCCACTCGTACCTGTCGGAGACGTTCGGACCGATCCACGGCCGGCTGTTCTCCACCTGAAGCAGCCAGGGATGCCTGTGGAACTCGTCCCACAACTGCTCGGCGACCCGGGTCATCCGCTGCCGCAACGGGCCCTCGTGCGGCGGGAGTTTCTGCTCACCCGCCACCTCGTCCACCATCAGGCCGATCAGCTCGGAGCGGCCGGGGACGTAGGTGTAGATGGACATCAGCTTCAGCCCGAGCCGATCGGCGACCTTGCGCATCGAGAAGGCCGGCAGGCCCTCCTCGTCCGCCACCGCGATCGCGGCCCGGACCACCTCGTCGATGGTGGCCCGCTGCTTCGGTCCCCGTGAGCCCTGCGGCGTGCCGAGGGTGCGCCGCCACAGCAGCCCGAGCGTGCGGTCGATGTCCTGACTTTCCATGTGCGGAGATTACCCCGTGAGGTGTACGGTGTACCACGCACCATTTCCGTAAGGCATACGGAGTTAGGAGCCGGCGTTGACGAACCACACCCTGACGGCCGACGGACTACGCAAGAGGTACGGCGACGTGCCCGCGCTGGACGGCTTCGACCTGAGCGTGCCCGCGGGTGTCATCCACGGGCTGCTCGGTCCCAACGGCGCCGGCAAGACCACAGCGGTCATGGCGCTGGCCACCCTTATCGACCTGGACGGCGGCAGCGCCAGCGTCGCCGGGTTCGACGTGCGCACCCAGGCCCGCCAGGTCCGACGCCGCATCGGACTGGTCGGGCAGCACGCCGCCGTCGACGAGATCCTCGGCGGCCGGCAGAACCTGGTGATGTTCGGCCGACTCTACGGCCTGAACTCCGCCGACGCCCGGGTGCGCGCCGACCAGTTGCTCGACACCTTCGACCTGACGGACGCCGCCGACCGGGCGGTCTCGACCTACAGCGGCGGGATGCGCCGCCGGCTCGACATCGCCGCCGGACTGATCCTGACCCCGGCGGTGCTGTTCCTCGACGAACCGACCACCGGCCTCGATCCCCGCGCCCGCAACGAGGTATGGACCGCCGTGCGCGAGATCTCCGGCCGCGGCACCACGGTCCTGCTGACCACGCAGTACCTCGATGAGGCCGACCAGTTGGCTGACCGGATCTCCGTCATGAACCACGGCAGGATCATCGCCAGTGGCCCGCCGGACGCCCTCAAACGCCAGGTCGGCGGGGACCGGGTGAGTGTCACGGTGCCGCTGCGCGAGCCCCTGGCGTCCATCGCGCAGCGGATGTCGGTGGCCGTCGGGGCACCGCCCGCGATCGACACCGACACCCGCACCATCACCTTCGAAGTCGGCACCGGCGTGGTCGCGATCGCCGAGATCGTCCGCGCCCTGGACGAACTCGGCGTCACCCCGGAGGACCTGATGCTGCGCCGCCCCACCCTCGACGAGGTGTTCCTGACCCTGACCGACAAGGAGGTCGCGCGATGACCACCCTGCGCGCCGGCTGGGTCATCACCCAGCGGGATCTGGCCCACTGGGTACGCCAGCCGTGGGCACCCATCTTCGGCCTGCTCTTCTCGATCATGCTGCTGCTGGTCTTCGGGTTCCTGTTCGGCGGCGCGATAAGCGTCCCGGGCGGCGGCGACTACATCACCTTCCTGCTGCCCGGCATGCTGGCACTGAGCATGATGTTCGGGGTGGAGACCACCGCCACCGCCATGGCCAACGACGCCCGCAAGGGCATCACCGACCGGTTCCGCTCGATGCCGATCGGCAGTGCGTCGGTGGCGCTGGGCCGCGTCGGCGCCGACATGGCCAACTCGGCTGTCGAACTGCTGGTCCTGATCCTCGGTGGCCTGCTCATCGGTTGGCGGATCTCGGGGGATCCGGCATCGGCGGCCCTTGCCGTGCTGCTCCTGCTCCTACTGCGGTTCGCTGTCCTGTGGATCGGCATCTTCCTGGGGCTGACCTTCCGCGGCGAGGGTGCCACGGTGGCGGTGCAGGTGCTGGTCTGGCCGATCGGCTTCCTGTCCACCGCGATCGTCTCCGCCGAGACGATGCCCGGCTGGCTCGGCGCCCTCGCGGCCTGGAACCCGCTGTCCGCGACCGCGTCCGCCGCCCGTCAGCTGTTCGGCAACCCGACAGGCGTCACCGAGGGGCCGCTTGTCGACGGGGCGGTGTGGCTGGCGGTCGGCTGGCCGCTCCTGCTGACCGCCGTCTTCGTGCCGCTGTCGGCACGCGCGTACCGCAGGCTGCGCCACTGAACCCGGCCGGACCGCCACCTGCGGCACCCGTACGCACCACGGTCCGCGCCGCTCGAGCGGTTTCCCCGAATGGTCCGTGTACCACTACCCACCAGGAGAGCAGATGAGCTTGACCGACCAACTGCAGCGCCTGCTCGACGCCGGACTCGCCGACGTCACAGGCAGCAGTCCGACAGAACTCGCCGCCTGCGTCGCCGCGCTGCCAGACGAGCCGCAGAGCGTGCTGGCCGTGCACCCCGAGCTGGCCACCGCGCGTCAACTGGCACCGCTGCTGCGCCGTCACGACAAACCCGGCTTCGTCGTCGACGACATGGTCGACCTCGAGCAGTTCGTACCCATTGACGGCGTCGCCCTGCCCGACCGCCCGCTCTATCTCGTCCGCGAACCCGACCGCGGCGACGACATGCGCAACTGGAGTCCCGACGAGGCGCTACCTGCCATCCTCGAACGCGGACGAACACCGCTCACCGTGCACGAGGGGATCAGCTGGCTGCTCCAGGAACCGAAGATCCTCGAACCCAATCACTGCTTCATGACCATCGGCTCCCGCAAACCCAAGGGCAAAACCCTCGACGCCCGAACCCCTGCCATCTGGATCAGCGGCGGAACCGGACGCGACGGCACCGCCCGACGCCGAGCGCCGAAGATCGGGTGGTGCTGGGCCAACAACCGGCACACCTGGCTCGGTTTCGCCTCCGCGCGCCACCGCGGTCCTGTCGATTGATCACGGCGGCGGGCCCGGGAGGACAACGGGGAACGCAACTGGCTCCAGCGTGACCGGCTCTCATCCCCCAGCCGGCGCTTCGGAGAAGTCACTTCCCGGACCCGCCGCCACCCAGGATAAACCCCGCCGCCGCGACGACAACGGCATGTGCACCGGGAAGATCGGGCTACGCGCCCTCGAACTCGGCACCAACGTGGTGATCGACTTCGGTCTCTGGAGCCGGGACGAGCGCTCCGCCCTGCGGCAGGCAGCAGCAGACCTCGACGCGACGGTGCAACTGCGCTACTTCGCACTCACCGCAGCCGAGCAACGCAGCCGACGCGACAGGCGCCAAGCCGACGCACCACACACCACGTGGCCCATGTCCGACGACGAACTCGCCGAATGGGCTGCCACCATCGACATCCCCACGCCAGGCGAAGTCGACGGCAGCGAACCCGTCGATGAGCCACCGCACGGATTCACGACATGGCACGAATGGCGCTCCCACCGCTGGCCACCGTCCGTCTCCTGACGCCTGATCCCGGAATGGATCACCGCCCGACCGCCGGTGGCACAACCTCCCGGGCGGCTGGCCGGTGTCCGATTCGTTCAAGACGTCCTCGGTCGCACGCTCGTATGGTCGGAGTCATGGCACCCACCTTCAACGCGATCGGCCTTGCGGTGGCCGACATGGCAGCGTCCCTCTCCTTCTATCGACGGCTGGGCCTGGAGTTCCCCGCCGGCGCCGAGCAGGAGCCGCACGTCGAGACGACTGTCGCGGGCGGTATCCGCCTCATGTGGGACACACACGCCTCGTTGCGGTCCTTCGATCCGGACTACCAGCCGGGGCCGCCCTCCGGCGGCTGGGCCTTCCTCTGCTCCGATGCAGTAGAGGTGGACCGATGCCATGCCGAGCTGGTGGCCGCCGGACACTCTTCGGTGAACGCGCCCTGGGACGCACCATGGGGGCAGCGTTACGCACAGGTACGCGATCCGGACGGCAACGTCGTGGACCTCTTCGCCTGGGCGCAGTCACCGCAGTAGCGCGCTCAGCGGCACTCCGGTCATCGCCCGCACGTCACGTGCCAGGTGGGACTGGTCGGCGTAGCCCGCATCGGCCGCCACCGACGCGAACGACCGTCCGGACCGGGCCAACCCAAGGGCCCGCTGCAACCGCAGGATCCGCTGCAGCGTCTTCGGCCCGTAACCGAACGCGGTGGTGCAGCGCCGCTGCAACTGTCGGGAGCTCAGACCGCACCGCTCGGCGACCGACCCGACGGACGATCCGGCCTGGGCGGCACCGGCCAGCGCAACCATCACCCGGTCGGCCCCTTGCCAGCGTCGGTTCGCGGCGAAGGTCAGCGCGGCGACAGGATCGTCGGCCTCGGCGATGGCCCGCACGTCGGCCGGTGGCCACACCGCGTCCAGTGGCACACGCCGATCGACAAACTCGTCGGCGGGCACCCCCAACACACCGGGCCCGGTGCCCGCACCGAACCGCAGCGCGGCGTACCGGCTGCCCGGCACAGCAGGCTCGACCTGGGCGGTCGTGTCCGGCCCAGCGACGAAGACCGTGCCATCCCGCCAGATGATGTCGAGACAGCCGTCCGGCACGATGCGCTTCGGCCCGGCACCCGGCGGCGTGACGCTCTGCCACGCCACGACGTACGGCAGTGGTGACGACAGTTCCTCGTACACGCCAGCAACCCTCCCACCCGGGCACGACAAACGCACGAGGACCTCGCCCCCAGCAGCGTGTCGCGGGCTCGGCGGACCACATGAACGGTCGTATCCGATCGTTAGGATCGTCGGCCATGACCCGTACCACGCCGCCGCGGCCGCTGGACATCACGGAGCTCTTCCCCGCGTTGCGGGAGCACGCGGCGACGGCCACGCGGCTGCATCCCCGGCCGGGTACGCCGACGACCGCCGACAGTTCGGTCGGTGGCCCGCTGCTCTGGCCGGCCGACGAGGCGTGGCCGGTGTGCACCGATGGGGATGCCCACTACATTTTCCGGCTCCAGACGCCGTCGACGGTCCGCCGCAGCCGGGAGATCTACGCGGCGGCGCAGGCCCGTGCCGACGCGGCGGGCACCCGCTACGACCTGACCGACGAGGAACGGGCACAGGTGCCGGACCTCGACTTCTCCGAGCCGCACAGCCTGGTGAACCAGCCGATCCCGCTGGTTGCGGTGGCGCAGCTGTACCGCCGGGACGTTCCCGACTTCGCCGGCCCGGACGGCACCGACCTGCTGCAGGTGCTGTGGTGCCCGCTGGACCACCCCGAGGAGGGCTACAACCCGCGGGTACGGCTGTACTGGCGGCGCAGCGCCGACGTCAGCCGGCCCGTGGTCGCGGCTGGCGAACCACCCGTCGTCAACGACTCCTATCTGCCGACCCCCTGCGTCGTGTACCCGGAGCAGATTCGCGAGTACCAGTACGGCGGACTGCTTCCCGAGGAACTCGACGCCCAGATCACTGCCTGGGAGGAGGAGTCCGAGGGGGAATGCGACGACGAGGACGGGGTCAACTATCAGTTCGACCTGTCACTTGCGCCGGGCTGGAAGGTGGGCGGCTTCGCGAACTGGTCGCTGACCGACCCGCATCCGGTGGACTGCCCGGAGTGTGGCACCGCGATGACGCTGTTGTTCACCGCCGACTCCAGCGAGTGGCACGGGTCGGGCGGCAGTTGGCGCCCGCTGGAGGAACCGGCGCAGGCTCCGTCCAACCCCACCGATGTCTGCATCGGCCGTGGCTACGCCCTGTACATCTTCCGCTGCCCGGTCTCGTTCGACCACCCACCAGCCACCGCCATGCAGTGACCTGTTTGAATGCTGGCGTCCGAAACGGCGCACTGCCTTCGGCAACGACCGAGCGTTCGGGCATACAACCTCTCGGTGCCGAACGGATTGTCGATGACGTACCGCCAGTAGCCGTCGGGTCCGCGGCGCGCCACGTCGGTAGCGGTGCCTGCCAGATGCACCTGCTGCCCGTCGGCACCCTGGCCGTCGATCGTCCAGTCGACGATCAACAGGGCGATGTCGTCGGCCAGGTAGACGTGCCGGGGACGAATGTCGATGGGCAGGCCGAGGTCGAGGAACCGTTGGTTGGCAGCCACCCTCGCCGCGCCGGTGACAGCTTGGCCCGGCGCGGCGACGAAGCGACATCCCACGTCAACCTGCCCCGTGGAGGTTGCGCTCGCCGCTGTCGGCGGTCGATGGACGACGCTCCTCCTGCGGGAACTGATGCATGGACCCCGATCGTTCGGCCAGTTGCGGGCCGCGTTGCCCGCGCTGAGCGCGAAGGTCCTGAGCGAGAGACTGGCCAGGCTGGCAATTGACGATCTGATCGAGTGCCGCCGCCAGAAGGGCTTTCCGTCTCGCACCGCCTACCGGCTCACCGCCGCCGGTCAGACCCTCAGACCGTTACTGATCGAGCTTCACCGGACCGGTGACGCGCTGCTCCGCGAAGCCTCAGCGCAGCACGCCGACGTCGAGTTGGCGGAGCAGCCGCCCAGGACACGATGACGCTGGAGTCAGTCCGCCTGATCCGCCACTTCCAGTGCCGCCCGGTAGCCGACGTGCTGCACGACGATGTCCACGTCGAGGGCGGACTGCACGGCCCGGGCGACGTCCTCCCGGACCTTCGCGAGCGCCGTGGTACCGACACTCGTCACCACGGACTCGCTCGCGAACGTGCCGGCTGGTTCGCTGTAGGCCCCAGTCCATGCGATGAACATCGTCGGCACGAGCATCGTTAGGGTCAGACCATTCGGCGGATGCGGTGCGGACTCACGAATATCGACGGCATCGAATCGTTATGGGATCAGCTTTGTCGGCAACCCGACCGTGACCGGGAGCCGAGGTAACCGGCCGCCGCGTTGTTGCAGCTCAGGCAACAGTGTGAGACACCGACCTCAGCACCGCCGGGACCATCACCATCGGCCGGTGATAAAGCGCGGTGGCCGGCCTCACCATGCGGCGGGTACGGTGATCCAACGCTGTCGCCCCTGGCACGATGCGCATTCGACGCACTGATGGTGGAGAATCTGGAGTGCTATGTACCTCACCCTTTCTGCCGACGAGAACACGCCGGACGGAGAGGTCGAGCCCCTTTACGAGGATCTGCACGACTGGCTCGTGACAGAGCCCGATCTGCGGCCACTGGTCTCCTTCAACAAACGCACGCCACGCCAGGGCGAGCTGGGTGGACTGGTCGAGGCGTTGACGATCGCGGTCGGCTCCGGAGGGGCGATCACCGTGCTGGCCGGCGCGCTCGGCGTCTGGCTCTCCCGGGCCCGCAACCGGGCGGTACGCATCGAGATCCGCCATCAGCGCGGCGGGGGCCGGACCATCGTGTTGGACGCCCGAAACACCCGTACCGACGCCATCGAGCGGATGCTGCGGGAGCTGACCGCCGGGGAGCACGGTGACCAGCCCGCCGGATCCTGACCGTTCGTCGGTCGTGCTGCTCGGCTCGTCCCGCTACCACGACGCCGACCGGCTGCCCGCCATTCCGCACGTCACGCGCAACATCGCCGACCTCGAAACGGTCCTCACTGACCCGGACTTCGGCATCGTGCCGAGGTCGCGGTGTGCCGTGCTGCTGGACGAGACGAGCCTGCCCACCCTCGGCCGGCAGCTGCGGGCATCGGCCGAGCAGGCCAAGGATCTGCTGCTCGTGTACTTCGCCGGCCATGGCATCAAGGCCGGGCCCCGGCACGAGCTGTATCTGGCGATGTACGAGACCGATCCCGACGAACCGGATTTCGCGTCCCTGAAGTACGAGACTCTTCGCAGGATCGTGCTGGACAGCCCAGCCCAGGCGAAGGTCATCATCCTGGACTGCTGCTTCTCCGGACGGGCGTTCGGCGACGAACTCGCCGCGCCGACCAAGGCACTACTGGGTCAGCTCGAAATCGAGGGCTGTTGCCTGTTGACCTCGGCGCAGGCGAACAATGTCGCGCTGTTCCTGCCGGGCGAGGAGCACACCGCCTTCACCGGGCGACTGCTCAGTGTGCTCAACGAGGGCATCAACGGCGAGTCCGAGTTCATCACTGTCGGAGACCTCTACCGTGGCCTGCGGGAGCGGTTGAGTCGGCAGAGCCTGCCCATCCCGCTGAGCCGCATCTCCCGTACCGCCGGGAGCCTGGTGCTCTCGCGCAACCGTGCCTTCGCGACAGTGGCCGCCACGGCGATGTCCCGGCGGTTCGACGAGGCCGCGGCTCTGGCCGCGGCCGGGCGGTGGCCGGCGGCGCTGGCGGATCTCCAAGCCGTGGCCGCCGAGCAGGCGCGCATTCTCGGCCCCGACGAACCAGACACGCAACGCACCCGTCGGCTGGCCGCCCATGCGGTCGGCGCGACCGGCAACCCGCGCGAGGCCGCACACCTGCTGCGCGAGTTGCTGGAGGAGCAGTCCGGCGCCTACGGCAGCGACCACGAGGAGACGATGCGCACCCGCCAGTTCCTCGCGGTGAATCTGGGCGAAGCCGGGTCTCGCACCGAGGCCGCCGCGATGCTGCGCATCCTGCTACCGGACCGCCGTCGGGTGCTCGGCCCGACCCACCCCGACACCCTGCGTACGCAGCACTTGCTCGCCCGCAACCTGGCGTGCCTCGGCGCGCGGGCGGAGGCGGTCGCGTTGCTGCGCGAGTTGATCCACGCCTGCCGTCGCCTGGACGGTGACGTGCCGACCGTGACCTGGGCCGAGCGGGACCTCGCCGTGTTGACCGGCGACAGCTGACCGCATCTTTGCCAGCGAAGGAGCCCCGATGTTCGAACGGTTCACCGACCGGGGACGGCGGGTCGTGATCCTGGCCCAGCAAGATGCCCGGGCACTCAACCACAACTACATGGGTACGGAACACATCCTGCTGGGTCTGGTCCATGAGGGTGAGGGCGTGGCGGCAACGGCGCTGGAGAGCTTCGGAGTCTCGCTGGAAGGCGTCCGCCACCAGGTCGAGGAGATCATCGGCCGGGGTCAGCAGGAGCCAGAGGGACACATCCCGTTCACGCCGCGGGCCAAGAAGGTGCTGGAGCTGTCGCTGCGGGAGGCGCTGCAGCTCGGCCACAACTACATCGGCACGGAGCACATCCTGCTCGGGTTGATCCGCGAGGGCCAGGGAGTCGGTGCCCAGGTACTCATCAAGCTCGGCGCGGAGCTCGGCCTCGTTCGCCGTCAGGTGATCAACCTGCTCGTCGGGCGGCCGGGCGGTGCCCCGACGCCCGGCGGCAACGAGTCTGCCACGCCGAGCGTCACCGTAATCGTGCCCACCCCGCCGACCGACCGGGTGCTCGACCAGTTCGGACGGAACCTGACCCGGGCCGCTCGTGAGGGCAGGCTCGACCCGGTGGTCGGCCGGGACAGGGAGGTCGAGCGAGTGGTGCAGGTACTGTCACGCCGCGCCAAGAACAACCCGGTGCTGATCGGCGAGCCAGGTGTCGGCAAGTCGGCAGTTGTCGAACGGCTCGCGCAGAGAATCGCCAAGGGCGAGGTGCTCGACACTCTCAGGGACAAGCAGCTGTACGCCCTCGACCTGGCTGCTCTCACGGCCGGCTCGCGCTCGCACGGTGAGATGGAGGAGCGGCTCAGAGATGTCCACCTGGCCCTGCGCGGCACCAGCGGAGACACCTTGTTGTTCGTGGAGGACATTGAGCTCATCTTTGGTACGCCGCGCGGTGACGCGGCGACCGTCTGGGGGACGATCCGCGCCCTGCTGGCCGGCCGGGAGATACAGCTCATCTCCACCGGGTCGGCCGACACCGTCCGGCGGATCATGCGCGACGACCCCCGCCTGATCAGCTTTCTCCAGGAGATCACCGTCGCGCCACCGAGCCCACGGGCCGCCTACGACATGCTCGTCGCGCTACGCGACCGCTACGAGGCGCACCACCGGGTCAGCATCACGGACTCGGCGCTGTCCGAGGCGGTGCGGCTGGCCGACAGGTATTTCCACGAGCGCCGCCTGCCTGCCAACGCCGTCGACCTCATCGACGAGGCCAGCGCCCAGGTACGGGTCGCGCGGATGGCGCGCCCGCCTGACCTGCTCGAACTCGACGAGCACTGCGCTCAGGTACGCCGGGAGAAGGAGGCGATGATCGACGCGCAGGACTTCGAAAGCGCGACGCAGTTGCGCGACAAGGAGAAACAACTGCTTGAGCGGATCGCGCAACGGGAGTTGGAGTGGCAGTCGGGCGACGACGTCGTCCCGGAGGTCGACGACGACAGCGTCCGCCTCGTGGTCGAGCAGACGTTGCGAGATCGTATCGACGAGGAGTCAGCCGCGCCGACCTCCTCCGACCTGCCGAGCAACTCGGCTGCCGCCAACGTCTTCCCAGACGACGACGATGTCTGGGCCATGAGCTGACCCGGTTCCGCTGATCGCGGGCCGCACCGGTTCCGCCGGCACCGGAATGCTGACGATGATCGGCGGCTACGCCGGCACTGTCTACGGTTTGTGGGCGAGTAGTCCGACGAAGGTGTGGTAGGTGTCGGTCTGCTTCGGCGCGGGCGAGCTCGGATCCGGACGCCACTCGGCCAGCGGCACCAGCCCCGGCTCCAGCACCGTCAGCCCGTCGGCGAAGGAGAGGATCTCCTCGTCGGTACGCCAGCGGCCGGTGCCCAGCGACTCGTTGAAGACCCGCTCGACCTCACGGGCCTTACGGGAGCCTTCCGGGTCCCGCTCACCCGGATCACGGAAGTGCGAGATCGCCACGTAACTGCCCGACGGCAGCGCTTCGATCAACTCGGCCGACACCGCTCCCGGCGCCTCGTCGTCGCCGAGGTGGTGCAGGATCGCGAAGAGCAGCAGCCCGATCGGCCTGTCGAAGTCGAGGAACCGGCGAGCGTCCGGATGGTCGAGGATCTCCTGCGGTCGCCGGATGTCGGCCTGGATCACCGTCGCCGTGCCCTCCGCGGCGAGCAGGGCCCGCCCGTGCGTCAGGACGATCGGGTCGTTGTCCACGTACACCACCCGGGCGCTCGGGTTGTGCTCGGCGGCGACCTCGTGCACGTTGCCCTGAGTGGGCAGCCCCGACCCGATGTCGAGGAACTGGTCGATGCCGGCCTCGGCGACGAGGAACCGGATCACCCGGCGCAGGAAGGCCCGGTTCGCCTGGCCGGCGGCCGGCCCGTCCGGGGTGATCCGCAGGGCGTGCTCGGCGACCTTCCGGTCGACCTCGAAGTTGTCCTTACCGCCCAGGAAGTAGTCGTAGACCCGCGCCACGCTGGGAACGGCGAGGTCGATTCCGGGGGGTGCGGCCTCGTCGCGGGTCAATGGCGTCTCCATCCGATCTGATCAACGCACCGGGTCCTGTTGGGCGGCCCCGGACCATGTCCGGGAGTGTAGCGATCGGACGGTGCAGATTGTCGCCCCGGTGGTATCGCTCCCAATGAATCGGCGATCCGGAATGGCTACATGGCCAATGACAGTCGCAGGTCAGGGGTAGGTGACGCCGGTCAGGTCCTCGGCCGCCGCCCACAGCCGCCTGCCGACGGCCGGGTCGGTGGCCTCCCGGCTGAGCCGGGCCTCGGTGACCCTGCCCCGCGTCTCCCAGAGCCCGGACGGTCCGAAGAACTGGCCACCCCGTACACCGGGCTCGGTCGCGGCGCGCAACTGCGGCAGCGCGCCCTGCTCCACCGGCTGGGTCGCCAGCAGCCCGGCCCGCGCGATCAGGCTGCCGAACCGGCCCCGGTGCTCCCAGGCACGCGGAGTCAGGTTGGTGCGGGTGAGACCGGGGTGGGCCAGCGTGCTGACGACAGGTGCTCCGGCGGCGCGCAGGCGACGGTCCAGCTCGATGCCGAAGACCGTGGTGGCGAGTTTGGACCGGCCGTAGGCGGCGGCTGCCCGGTAGTCACGTTCGAACATCAGGTCATCGAAGTCCAGGTGCGCGTTCTTGTGGGTGATCGAGCTGAGACTGACCACGCGTGCTTCCCGCGCCGCGGCCAGGTTCCCGAGCAGCAGGCCGGTCAGTGCGAAGTGGCCAAGCATGTTGCTGGCCAGGTGCAGCTCGAATCCGTCGGCGGAGGTGCGGCGCGGGCCGAGCAGCACCATGCCGGCGTTGTTGACCAGCAGGTCGATCGCCGGGTGGTCGCCGGCCAGCTTCGCCGCGAAGGCCCGCACGGAGGCGAGGGAGGCCAGATCCAGCTCGCGTACCTCGACGTCGCCGCAGATCCGGTGGGCGGCCTCCTCACCGGCGAGGGTGTTGCGAACGGCGAGCACGACGTGCGCGCCGTGGCTGGCCAGCTCGGTGGCGGTGACCAGGCCGAGGCCCGAGTTCCCGCCGGTCACGACGGCAACCCGACCGTCCTGGTCGGGGATCTGGTCGGTGGTCCATCCGGTCATCTGCGGCTCCTGGAGATGTCGGTGCGCTGGTCGGTCGACGGTAGGAGCGATCCGGGCGGGTTCAGTCGTACTCGGTTGCCTAGGTCTGCGGGACCTACCTTCGGTGGCCCGGGCCGCTGCACACTTGCGGCATGAACAGCCCACATCCGTACGCTCGTGAACTCGGCGACTTCCTACGCGCCAGGCGTGGTCGGCTGCGTCCACACGACGTCGGTCTGGAGCCGGGCGGCCGGCGCAAGGTCACCGGGCTGAGGCGCGAGGAGCTGGCCCTGCTGGCCGGGCTGAGCACCGACTACTACCAGCGGATCGAACAGGGCCGGGAGGTACGCCCGTCCGACGACGTCCTGGACGCGCTCGCCGGCGCGCTCGGCCTCGACCACAAGGAACGTCGGCACCTGTTCACCCTGGCCCACGCGGCCCGCCGGTCGCTGCCCGCCCAGGTGAACCGCGATCCGGAGCGGGTGCCGGAGGGCACCCGGCGCCTGCTGCGGGTGATGGACACTCCTGCTGTCATCCTCGGCCGGCATCTCGACCTGCTCGACTGGAACCCGATGGCGCAGGCGCTGCTCGGCGACCCGGACGCCTACCCGACCGACCGGCTCAACATGCTCCTGTTGCTGTTCGACGACGCGCTGACCGGCGACCGTCGCTGCCCGGACTGGGAGCGGCAGGCGCTGGACTACATCGGCATGATGCGCGCCGCAGTCGCCACCGACCCCACCCACCCACGCGCCGCCGCGATCGTCGGTGAACTGAGCATCCGCAGCGCCCAGTTCCGGCGGCTGTGGGCCCAGCACGACGTACGCGAGTCGGTGAGCGGCACCAAGACCTTCCGGGTTCCCGAGGTAGGCGACATCGTCCTGGACTGGGACACCTATCCCCTACCGGGAAACCCCGGCTCCGTCATGCTCGTCTTCACCGCCGAGCCGGGCAGCCCCGACGCCGACCGGCTGCAATTGCTGGCGTCGTTGCACGCGACCGCCTGCGCTACCGATTGGCGGTCTGCCGGATGAACGACAAGACCCTCGGCAGGACGTAACAGAATTCGCCGCCACCCCACGAGTCCACGAGCCCACCGGCTCGGTCCATCGCGTCTTTTCGCTCCCGCCTATGGTGATCGCATGAACCATTTTCAGCGGCCTGACGGACTGCCCCCGGTGAACGGTTACAGCCACGTCGTGTCGTTTTCCGGCACCGTCGTAGCAGTATCAGGCCAGGTTCCGATGGACGAGCATGGCCGCGCGGTCGGCATCGACGACCCCGAGGAGCAGACGCGGCAGGTGTTCCGCAATCTGGAGGTCGCCCTGAAAGCCGCCGGTTCCGACTTCGCTCGGGTGGTCAAGTTGACCGTCTACCTCACCGACCTGGACGACCTGGCCGTATTCCGAAAGGTGCGCGACGAATACCTGGATCATTCAGCTCCGCCAGCAAGCTCGCTGGTTCAGGTGAAAGGGCTCATCAACCCGGCATTTCGGGTAGAGATCGAGGCACTCGCCGTCATCTGACGGGGACTGGCTCGGCTGCCGGGCCGGCCATAAGCTGCAGCTCATGGATCGATCAGTGCCAGTCCTCCTGCTCGACCTGGATGGGGTGCTGAATCCGTTTGCCGCATCCTCCTGCCCTGACGATTACCAGGAACGTGTGCTCTTCGAGGGCGAGGGTGCCGAGCGCTACTGCGTCGCCCACGGTGCCTGGATCAGTGAGCTGGCGGCTGCCGGAGAGTTGTGGTGGGCGACCGGCTGGGGCGAGGACGCCAACGAGCTCTACCTTCCCTTGCTGGGGGTCAAGCCACTGCCCGTGGTCCGCTTACCCCCGGCGCCGTTCGCACCTGAGCTCAAGGTGCCGGCGATCGACGCCGTCGTTGGTGACCGGCCGGCGGCGTGGATAGACGACAACCACACCCCGGCGGGCCGCCAGTGGGCCGATCAGCGCACCGCGCCGACTCTGCTCGTCTCGATCGACCCGGCAATCGGGTGGACTCGCGCGGATGTCGACCTGGTGCTTGACTGGGTGGCGAGGCTGCCTCACTGAGTCCCTGTCCAGAGGACGGTCACTCCTGATCTGCCGCCCGGCGATCTCCACCGCGGCCGCGCCATGTCGTTCAGTCGCTGACTCTGCTGCGGGACTGGTACACCAGGTCCTGGTACTCGGGGTGCCGGGCGATCCAGCCCGCGAAGAATGGGCAGGTGGGCAGGACCAGCAGGCGCGCGGCGCGGGCATCGTCGAGGCCGGCGCGGACCAGCGCCGCCCCCACTCCCCTGCCCTCGTACTCCGGTGAAACTTCGGTGTGTACGAACGCGATGAGTTCCTTGGTGCGGATGTACTGCGCGATCCCCGCAACCGTGGACTCTCCCTCGAACCGAGCCTCGTACCTGCTGGTTTCGGGGACATCCTTAACGTTCAATGCCATGTGTTCTCCATCTGGTCTCAGCTCCGCTGCGGGCTGACCGGCACGGTGGTCCGGTGGATGCCGTCCCGGCCAGCCCCAAGTATCCGGTGCCCACCGACTACGAACAGTGACACCACGTCACCCGGGATCGTGACACTGCGTCACTGACGCCTCGGGCGCAGCCGCGCTGTCATGGGGGACGCGCTCGTCGTGGCGACCGTGCTCGGACGAACCGGAATGCCGGGAACCTCGACAGTACGACCTGGTGCGGGGGGTCACAGGAACGAGTGTGCGGCAGCGTGGGCGAAGCGGATCGGCCGGCAGATCGGTCATCTCACGATGGGCGGACCGGGCTATAGCCTTGACCGGCTGTGTCATCGCGGTCGGGCGGAGGGGGACATGGAACTGTTCGGACGGCGCGCCGAGACCGCGGTGCTGAACCGGCTGCTGGAGCGGGCGGCGGACCGCGCTGGTTCCGGGCTCGTGCTGTGGGGTGAACCGGGCATCGGCAAGACCGCTCTGCTGGAGTACGCCGTCGCGGCGGCGTCCGACGCGACGGTGTTGCGGTGTCGGGGCACTCGGATGGAGGCGGGGCTGGCGTTCGCGGCGCTGCACGAGTTGCTGTGGCCGGTGTTGGATCGGCTGGAGACGCTCCCCACCCCGCAGGCCGCGGCGTTGCGGGGGGCGTTGGGAATGAGCCGGGACCCGGCCAACCGCTTCCTCATCGGCGCGGCCGTACTGTCGCTGCTCGCCGGTCTTGCGCGGGAGCGACAGGTGCTGGTCGTGGTGGACGACGCCCAGTGGGTCGATGAGGCGAGCGCGCTGTGCCTTGGGTTCGTCGCCCGGCGACTGGCGACGGAGCCGGTCGCGGTGCTGCTGACCGGGCACGAGGATCCCGCCTCGGGGCCGTGGGAGGGGTTGCCGGCCCTTTGGGTCGGAGGTCTGGCCGACGAGGACGCGCGCCAGCTCCTGACCGCTGTCGTGCCGGGGATCGACGCGGCACGTGCCGATCGGACGGTGCGGGCGGCGGGTGGCAACCCGCTGGCGCTGCACGAACTGCCCACCCTCGATCGGGAGACCGACGACGAGGCGACCCTTCCGCCCGCCGGGAACCCGGTGCCGGTGGGCCCACGGTTGCGGCGGGCATTCTGCGCACGGGCCGAGGCCCTGAAACCGTCGACCCGGGCGTTGCTGCTGCTGGCCGCCGCCGAGGGTCGCGGCGACAGGCACGTCGTGCACCGGGCCGGGGCCGTCTGGGGCGTCGACACGTCCGCCTGGGACGAGGCTCTGCGTTCGGGCCTGCTCCATGCCTCGGGGACCCGCCTGGAGTTCCGGCACCCGCTGATCCCGGCAGCCATCTACGACGGTTCCCCCTTCGCGGAACGGCAAGCTGTGCACCAGGCGCTGGCTGCGGCCCTGCCGCGGGACGCCACGATGGAGCGGGCTCGGCACCTGGCAGCCGCTGCCGACGGGCCGGACGAGGACGTCGCCGCACTGCTGGAGCACGCCGCCGAGGAGTGCCTGCGACGCAGTGCGGGTCCGATTGCGGCTCGTACACTGCGTCGGGCCGCGGAGCTGTCCCCGGCGCCAGCGGATGCCGCGCGCCGGCTGGCCGCCGCCGCCCGCGCCGCGTGGCACGCCGGCAACGCTGAGGCGGCGCGGCAGTTGCTCGACGATGCTGAACGCCTCAGCGGTGTGCTTCCCGTCGTCCGGCTGAGCGGCGGACTGCGCGGGATCCTCGAATTCGCACACGGCATGCCCGAGCGTGCCCACCATTACCTGACCAGTGACATGGCCGCGGTACCCGAGATTCGCCGCGCCGTGGAGCTGGGCACGGTGGCGGTCCGCGCCGCCTGGTCGGCCGGCCGGTCCGACCTCCAACAGGAGGCGCTACGACGGGTGCGGGCCGTGGACACCGCCGCCGACGCCGCGGTATCGGGGCTGATGCCCGTGCTGGAGAACTGGTGGTCCTGCTACGACTTGACAGGCGAGGCCACCCCGACGACCCGGAACCTGGCCGGCGACATCGTCGGTCAGCTTGGTACTGCCGCGTGGGAGTTGCTGCCGCCCGTGCCGTTGGTCCAGGCCTGGGGCATCGACGGTGGCCTGCTCGACGTGCTGCGTGTGCAGGCCGCACAGCTGCGGCGGCGGCACGAGCTCACCGCGCTGGCGCTGGTGCTGGCCCAGATCGCGGTCCTCGACACCGCTGCGGGCCGGTGGGACGCCGCCGAGATGGCGGCGATCGAGGGCCTGCGACTGGCCGAGGAGGTCGGGGCGGATCACCTCGCCACGCAGAGTCGCAGCTGCCTCGGCCTGCTGGCTGCCGCTCGCGGCGACCATCGCGCGGTCGAGGAGCACACCTGTCGGATGCTGCGGGTCTCGGTGCCGCGCGGCGTACGGGCGCTCAGCGCGTCGGCGTACTGGATCCGTGGACGAGCGGCGCTGTTCGACGGTCGTCCCCAGGAGGCGCTGAGCGACCTGCTGTGCCTCGTCGAGCCCGGCCACGACGCCGCCCACAGCACCTTCGCGCTGCTCGCCGCCCCGGACACCGTCGAAGCGGCGGTGCAGGTGGGCAGCGGCGACGTCGTCGGGCCTCAGGTCGCCATGGTGCGGGAGTGGGCGCAGCGTACCGGTGCGACCTGGGCCCGCACGGCCGGCCACCGCCTCACGGCCCTCGCCCAGGGTGGATCGGCGGCCGAGGCGTCGTTCCGAGCCGCCCTGGACGTCGCGGGAGCGGCGGAGCAACCGTTCGAGTACGCCCGCACCCGGCTGCTGTACGGGGAGTGGCTGCGGCGGGCGCGTCGCCGGGCCGACGCCAGTACCCAGCTCGCCGCAGCAGCGGAGACCTTCGAGCGCCTGGGCGCGGACCCACTGCGGGTGCGGGCGCTGCGCGAGCAGGCGCTGACCGACCGGCGGGCCGCACCTCGCGGGACCGATCCTCCGACCGCTGCCGGGCTGACCGCGCAGGAACTGCGGGTCGCGCAGTTGGCCGCGGATCGTCTGACGAACCGGGAGATCGCGGCGCAGCTGTTGATCAGCCCACGCACTGTCGGACACCACCTGGCCAGCGTCTACCCCAAGCTGGGCATCACCTCCCGCACCGAGCTGGCCAGGATCGACTTCGATGGAGATCTGCGGCTGCGCTAGCGACGACCGGTCCGACCGTACGCCGTTGACCTACCGGGCACCGGTTGGCTCTTGGTCCTCATCGAGCACCTTTCTGGTGCCACCGGGTCGGGTCGTCCTCCAGCGCGGAGCGGTCCCAGTTCGCCCGGTCCGCAGCGGCTTCGTAGGTGGTGCGGAGGAACTCGGCGACCGCGCGGTCCGGGTCCGGTGCGGCGCGGGCGGCCTCGTACGGCAGCAGGAACTGCTGGAACTCGGTACTGAAATAAGCGCCTTCGGGGCCGACCTGCTGCTCGGCGAACCCGTCGGGTGTCGGATAGGCGTAGGAGTAGAAAGCGCCTTCCTCGCCGCCGCCGGGCCAGAACCCGCAGCTGGACAGTTCCCGGGAGTACCCCTCGACCATGACCCAGTCCCCGCAGTTGGGCATGCCCCCGGGGTGCGGTGGGGCCGACCGGCCGGAGAAGCGGGTGCAGGCCAGGTCCATCCCGCCCCAGAAGAAGTGCACCGGACTGACCTTGCCCACGAAGTGCGACCGGAACTCGCCGATCACCCGGTTCGCCTGCAACAGTTGTCGCCAGAACAGGGCGGCCGCCGCACCGTCGTAGGAGGCGTGTTGGTGGTCCTCGGCGAACGGGATCGCCGGATCGACCTCGTTGGGGCGCGGCCGGATCGGTGCCTCGATCCCGAGTTCGTCGAGCATGGCCATGACCCGCGAGTAGAACTCGGCGACCGACATCGGCCGCAGCGGGAGGCTCCGCGCGCCGCCGCTGCTGGTGCGAACGTCGAGCCGATGATCGAGGAAGTCGAACTCGATCTCGAAGGCGCCCGTGCCGTACGGGATCGTCGACGTCGTCAACCCGCGCGGGCTCACGTACAGGGTCACCTGCCACCAGTGGTTGAGCAGCGGAGCGTGGGCCATGCGGATCTTGCCCACGATCTGGGTCCACATGTGCAGGGTCTCGCGGGTGGCGGTCCAGTCCGAGACCCGCAGGCTCGGCCAGCTCATCGTTGCCGGGCTTGTCATGCTCAGTCACATCCTTGGCGCTGTCTGATGATCAGCGGTACTCCGGGTTGGCGGCGTCCGGATAAGCTCCTGCGTCCCAGGCAGTGCGCTGGTTGCCGTAGGCCGGGAATCCACCTGCACGACGGATCATCGACGCGAGGTGGAGCAGGTTGTAGGTCATGAACGCGGTGTTGCGGTTGGTGAAGTCGTTCTCCGGCCCGCCGGAGCCCTCGTCGAGGTAGGAGGGCCCCGGGCCGACCTCACCGAGCCAACCCGCATCGGCCTGCGGCGGGACGGTGAAGCCGATGTGCTGCAAGCTGTAGAGGATGCTCATCGCACAGTGCTTCAGACCGTCCTCGTTGCCGGTGAGCAGGCAGCCACCGACCCGCCCGTAGTAGGCGTACTGGCCCTGCTCGTTGAGGACGCCGGAGTAGCCGTAGAGCCGTTCGATCACCCGACGGGTCACCGAACTGTTGTCGCCGAGCCAGATCGGTCCGGCGATGACCAGGATGTCGGCTGCCAGCACCCGGGTCAGCAGCGCTGGCCATTCGTCGGTTTCCCATCCGTACTCGGTCATATCGGGACGCACGCCGGTGGCGATGTCATGGTCGACGGCGCGGATCTGGTCCACGCTGACCCCGTTCGCCTCCATGATCGCCACACTGCGGTCGATCACCCCCTGGGTGTGGCTACGCCCCGGGGAACGGTTGAGGGTGCAGTTAATGTACATCGCGCGCAACCAGGTGAAATCGGGCTTCGCAATCCCCGTCGCGGTCATGGGGTCCTTCCCTGGTGGTCGGTCGTGCCGTGGGCTCGTCGGTCGACACGAAGGTCCCTCGCAGCTGGACGTCGGTCGGTCCGCACGAAGGATCCGGCAGGACAGGGCCGGGCTGCCCGGCGCAGCGGCGCGCCCGGTGGGGTCCACCCAACGAGTGTCGGACGCTGCGGCCCGCGCCGGATCGGCCGGTAAATCGGTCGGTCCTGCCGGCCAGCGCGCTCAAGGACGCCGGCGATCACACGTGGTCAAGCACGTCGATGACCGTGAGTCGGCCGCCATCGCCGGGATCCGGATCCGGGATCATCGTCTCCGGATCGACGAGACAGACCTCGTGACCGTCAAGCGTCAGCCGACGCGCCACCTCCAGAAGCATCCGTCGGGCCACATCGTCGATGGAGTGCACAAGCGAGACGTCGAGGACCACTCGGGGCTCCGCAGGCGCGTTCTCCACGAGTTCGCGAACGATCCGCTCGGCTCCCGCGAAGCGGATCCCGCCCTGCAGCCGGAGAACCCGGGTCGCGTCCGCTCCACCGCCGCGTACCCGATTGGAACGCACGACCGCGCGCGCCGCGGGAGGGACCTCCATCACATGCAACCCCATGTCGTACGAGAACCGCTCGAACAGCGACACTCCACGCACGCTGTTGCCGTGCCGGTCCAGCCGCGGCGAGAAGGTGGCGATGCCGAGCTGTCCAGGGAGTGCACCGATCAGTCCCCCGGCCACCCCGCTCTTCGCCGGGATGCCGACCTGCGTGGCCCAGTCGCCGGCGGCGTCGTACATTCCGCAGGTGGCCATGACGCTCAGGACCTGGCGCACCACCGCCGCGTCCACCACCTGCTCGTTCGAGAGGGGATTCACGCCACTGTTGGCCAGGGTCGCCGCCATCATCGCCAGATCCCGGGTGGTCACGAGCACCGAGCACTGACGGATGTACCCGTCGACGACGGTCCGGGGATCCTCGGTGAGGATGTCGTGGCTGCGGAGCATGTGCGCGATGGCGAGGTTGCGGTGCGCGTTCTCCATCTCGGATCCGCACACCGTCTCATCGACCGTCAGCTGACGGCCCGCGAACGCCGACAGCCCCTGAACGACGCGGTCGACCCGCTCGACGGGCTTCAGGTTCTCCGGTCCGGCGAGTGAGTGAGCGGTGATCGCGCCAGCGTTGATCATCGGATTGCGGGGACGGCCCGTCTCGCTTTCAAGGGATATCTCGTTGAACGCCTCCCCAGACGGCTCGACCCCGACCTTGGCGAGTACTCGGTCGAAGCCGCGATCGGAGAGCGCCATCGCGTACACGAAGGGCTTCGAGATCGACTGGATCGTGAACGCGGCATCGACGTCGCCGGCACCGTGGACCGTGCCGTCGACCGTGGCGAAGACCACTGCGAGGCGGTCCGGATCAGCTGTCGCGAGCTCGGGAATGTACCCCGCCTGCGCCCCGGAGGTGTCCGATTCGGCATCTCCAAGCACCTCAGCCAGATAGTCGGGAACGACTGACCGCATTCGTCCTCCTCGGGTTCCCGCGGAGGCTGCCGGTGCGGGGCCTCGCGCACCAGCAGCCTGGCAGGCCGCGGTGAGGGTTCGCAGCTCGACATCCGGTTCTCCTGCAGCAGTCCCGGGCTTGAGGCGGGCACCGACCGCGCGGGAGCCGGCGCATCGGCGTGCTGGGCTGTCCGAGCACGGAGCTGCGGATCTGCCCCGGGAAATCAGTGACTGTGGTCGCGGCGGAGGAAGCAGGACAGCAGTTCCCTGAACTCGTGCGGGTGCTCGATGGCCGGCACGTGCCCGCATCGACCGAACACGTGCAGACGGACATCGGCCAGGTGTCCGAGTAGGGGCAGGGCTGCCGTCTCGAGCGGGGTGACCCGGTCCTCGGCGCCGTGCACGAGCAGCACCGGCGCGCGGATCGCTGCCAGCGTTGACGCCGAGAGGGTGAGATCGTCGACCCATCGTGCCCTGGGTGGAGGGAACAGCGACGCGTACGCCGCCGCCCCCGCTCGCATCGCAGCCGCCCGGGCCTCGACTGCCGACGCGGTCACCAGCGCCTGGTCGAGGACGAGGCGACTCAGCATGTCCCGTGCCCCCACGGGGCCGGCGGGGGCGGCCCAGAGCGCGTCGAGCTCAGCGGAGAGCGGCGCTCCGGGGGCGCCCATCGTCGCGACCGCCACCACCCGGGTGACCTGCTGGGGGCGCGCGGCCGCCAACGCCAGCGCCACCGCGCCGCCCATGGAGTGACCCACCACGGCGTAGTGGTCGATGCCGAGGGCATCCATCAGGCCCGCGGCCTGCTCCGTCCACAGTCGGAGCCCACCCCGGGCGCCCGCCGGGACAGGGGTACGACCGAACCCCGCCTGGTCAGGAGCCACCAGGTGCAAGGCCGTGCCCAGCGCCTGCGCCGTCACAGCCCAGGCACCGGACCCGGTCGTGCCGGGCCCGGAGCCGTGCAGCATCAGCACCGCAGGTCCGGTGCCGCTCTCCAGGACGTGGACGGGGAAGCCGTCGACGGTGACGGTCCGAAGTGTCGTCAGCGGGTCGGGCAAGGTGTACTCATGCCGAGGCGGGGTCGACTGACTTCGAGAAGACCTCCATCATCGCCTTGCCGAACTGCGGCATGTCCGGCCAGCCCCGACAGGAGACGAGGTTGCCGTCCACGACGTCGGGGGCGTCGATGACTGTCGCGCCAGCGTTCTCCATGTCGCCGGTGATGGGTGGGAAGCACGCCGTCTTCCGACCCTTCAGCAGCCCGTACACCGCTGGTACCTGCGCGCCGTGGCACACAAGCGCGATGGGGAGGTTGCGCGCGAAGAAGTGCTCGGTGATGCGCCTGACGTCGGCGTCGACCCGGATCCACTCCGGTGCGCGTCCTCCGGGGATGATGAGGGCGTCATAGCGCTCGACGTCGACCTCGGCCCAGGGCACGTCGACCGGCAGCTTCCGGCCGTTCTTCTCCACGTAGGCGTCGGAGTTGGGGTCGAACTCGTGGATGACAAGTTGCACGTCACGCCTTGTCCGTGACGAGACGTCGACGTCCCAGCCGCCCTCCTGGACGCGGTAGTAGGGATACATGGTGTCGAGTTCCTCGGCGGCGTCGCCGGTCAGGAGCAGCGCTCTGGGCACCTGCTTCTCCTCGCATCTGGTGGCCGGTGAGGTAGATCCAATACGATCCGATCCGATTGACTCAGCATTCCCCGGCCCAGCCCGCCCGTCAAGCCTCCAGCGCTACGCCATTCGCGTCCCTGGCTTCGTCAAACAATCGCCGGAAACGCTCGCCGGAGCGCAGGATGTGCCGACGCATCGCGTAGGCGGCGGCGTCGGGGTCACGCGCGGCGATCGCGGCCACGATCTCCTCGTGCTCGGCCATGGCCAGGTGAGTGACCTGGGCGTCGTGGTGCAGCCGGAAGAGGTGCACGTGACTGTGCAGGCGCGCGAGCGCTTCCCGGATGACCTGGTTCTCCGCGCTCAGCGCGACGAGATCGTGAAAGGCGGCGTCGCGTAGACCGAAGGCGCCGTAGGCCGTGGGCCCGCTGCCGCCCTCCAGCTCCGCCATCTCCGCAAGCATTCGCCGCAGACCGGCCACCTGCTCCGAGGACGCGCGTTCGGCGGATCTGCGCGCCGCAGCCGGCTCGAGGAGCAGGCGGACCTCGAGCATGTCCTCGAACCGGTGACGGGTGATCTGAGGGGGAATGCGGTAGCCGGCGTGGGGCACCCGCACGACCAGGCCCTCGGCCTCCATCCGGTTCAGCGCGTCTCGGATCGGCGTCTGCGAGACCCCCAGCTCGCGCGCCAGGACGTCGATGGTCACGCGGGAGCCAGGCTCGATCCGCAGCGACATCAGCTGTCCGAGCAGCGTGTCGTACACCTCGTCGGCAAGCCGGCCGCCAGATCTTCCCGGTGGCGTTCCGCCCGTCACGGCCCGACGGCCCCGCGCGATCATTCCTTCGTCGTCCATCGTGACGTGAGGCCTCTCTTTGCGTCTTCCGGAACCTGTTGACATCAGTCACAACTCTGCGACATGCTGACGCACCACCCGGATCGTATAGGAAAAATGGCGGATGACCGCCATCGCGCACCGTCGCGGAGCCGCCCGCGATCGCTCTACTTCGATCACCTGGAGCTCCCATGAGCGTGCTCGACGTCCTGCTCGGTTCACCGCCCGCCCGCAGCCGGGCCGGAGGACTTCTCGACGGCGCGAAGATCCAGTAGATCGCGGCGCACTCGTGACGCCGGCCCTCCGCGGCAGCCCGGCAACACGCCTGGACAACCCAGCACCTGCTCGGCGAAGCACATAGCGAGGTTCTAGAAGTCCCCACCCCAGAAAGCAGGCGAGAAGATGCGGCATCAACAGCGAATACGACGAATGTCAGTGCCCAGCCGAAGGGTGCAGCTGGCGACGGCGGCCATGCTGCTGATGGCCACGACCGTGGCCGCGTGCGGCGATGGCGAGGAAGGCGGCGGGGCGGCGAGCGCCCCCAAGGCGCCGGCGACCATCCCGGAGCTCACCACGGACCCGCTGACCCTCAGCTTCATCTGGTTCGAGTGGCCGCCCGCCCAGGCGCTGGAAGCCTTCGCGAACGCGGAGTACAAGAAGGAGCGACCGAACACCACGGTCAAGGTCAACACCGTGCCGAACGCGAACTGGCACGACGCCATGTTCACCCAGTTCGCCGCGCGCAAGACCGACTTCGACATCGCGATCCTGGACTCGCAACACATCGGCGAGGCCGTGACAAACGGCAACATCCTCGACATCACCGACTTCGTCAAGAGCAACATCGATGTCAATGCCTACAACCCGTACCTCCTCGCGGCCTACGGCCAGTTCCCCCAGGCGGAGACCGGCAAGCGCGACGAGAACGCCAGCCTGTACGGACTTCCGCTGCTCGGCGACACCTGGACGATGATCTACCGCAAGGACCTGATCGGCGACAAGCCACCGCAGACCTGGGACGAGATGATCTCAGTCGCCGAGAGGTGCCAGGCGGACAACCCGGGCGTCAGCGGCCTGGCTTTCCACCAGGCCAACGGCTCCGACGCAGCGGCCGTCACCTACAACACGGTGAACGGCGTCTACGGCGGCAACCTGTGGGACTCCAAGACGCGCAAGATCGACGGCGTCCTCAACGACGCTGCGGGCCAGGAGGCGATGGACGTCCTGGTCAACAAGATGAAGCCGCTGACCGCCAGGGGATCCGGCAACTGGTTCATCGACGAGGTCAACGCCGCGGTCGCCCAGGGCAAGGCGTGTATCGCGTTCAACTGGATCGCCGCGAGCGGTGGACTGCTCGATCCGGAGCAGTCGACACTCGGCACCACGCGGGAGCAGATCCTCGACAAGCTGGGTTTTGCCACCCTGCCGAGCCAGAAGACCAACCTGGTCCCGCTCGGCGGTATGGGGATGCACGTGTCGGCCTACTCCCCCGAGGCGAACCAGGCTGAGGCCCTGAACTTCATGAAGTGGTTCCAGCGCGCTGATGTCCAGAAGAAGTGGGCCGCGGCTGGTGGCGTGCCGTCGCGTACGGATGCCCTGGAATCGCCCGAGTTCCTCAACGCCGGGCCGTTCAACCAGGTGTACACCGACTCGGTGCCACGGATGCGCGACATGTGGAACGTGCCGGAGTACGCACGCCTCGTCGACATCGAGAACACGAACGTGAACGCGGCACTCAACGGTGCGAAGACGCCCACGGATGCGCTCAACGACATCGCGAAGGAGCAGCAGAGCGTGCTCGACTCCAGCAGCCGCAAGGGCGGCGGCGGGCTGTGAGTGACCCCGTCCCTCTGACTACCGACCACCCCGGGCAGGTGGCGTCCGCGCCGCCACCTGCACCGGGTCGGTCCCGCCGGCTGAGCGACCGCGTGCTCGCCGTGACCTTCATTTCCCCCGCGCTGCTGCTGTTGCTCGGGATGTCGGTGTTCCCCTTGCTGTGGGCGTTGTACCTGTCCTTCACCGACTACTCGGCCACCCGCGGAGGGCCCGCCCGTTTCATCGGGTTCGCGAACTACACAGCCATCCTGACGTCGGCGCAGGTCCACCAGCGGGCCTTGACGACGTTGATCTACGTGGTCGGCGCGGTCACCCTGCAGACGGTGCTCGGTTTCGGCATCGCCTACCTGATCTCCCGGCGCGCGCACGGGCGGGGCGTGCTGACCACCCTGTTCCTGGTCCCGATGATGCTGTCGCCGGTCGTGGTCGGGCTGTTCTGGCGATTCATGCTCGACGCGCAGTTCGGCGTGATCAACAGCATGCTCGGCTCGCTCGGCCTGGGGCAGGTGGAGTGGCTCACCCGACAGCGAACGGCGTTGATCTCCCTGATCGTGGTCGACACCTGGCAATGGACACCGTTCATCATGCTCATCGCCCTCGCCGGCCTCACCGCGGTGCCCAAGTACCTGTACGAGGCCGCCTCCATCGACCGGGCCTCCGAGTGGTTCCGGTTCCGCACCATCACTCTTCCGCTGGTGTGGCCGCTGCTGCTCATCGCCGTGTTGTTCCGGTCCATCGAGGCCTTCCGGCTGTTCGACCTCGTCTACATCCTCACCAACGGCGGCCCGGGTGTCTCCACCGAGACGTTGTCGTTCCACGTCTACAAGGTGGCGTTTCTGGGCTTCAACACCGGGACCGCCTCGGCGTACGGGATCCTCATGGTCCTCGTCGTCATCGTTCTCACGCAGCTCTACCTGCGCTACCTGAACAAGCTCAAGGAGGGCTGATGGCCGTCTCCGTCGACGAGGCCGTGTCCACAGGCCCGGCCCGGGACCGCACGCCGCCCGCACGCCGCTTCGGCGGCCGGGGTCGGTCCGTGCTGGAGGTCGCGCTGCTGACCGCGCTGGCCGTCGTGATGCTCTTCCCGGTGCTGTGGATGATCGAGACGTCCATCAAGGAGAACCGGGACGTCTACGCCGTCCCGGCCGAGTTCTTCGGCTTCACCGTCACGATGGACCACTTCAAGGACGTGTTCGTCGCTCCCGACGGCGGCCGTTCGGACCTGTCCGTCGCGTTCCTCAACTCCGCGGTGGTCGCCGGGGTCTCCACGCTGCTGGCCACCGTGCTGGGGGTCCCGGCGGCCTGGGCCTACTCGCGCTTCGCCGTGAGGGCCAAGAAGGACCAACTGTTCTTCATCCTGTCCACCCGCTTCATGCCGCCGGTGGTGGTGGTGATCCCGATCTTCCTCATGTACCGCCAGCTCGGGCTCATAGACAGCAAACTCGGACTGATCCTCATCTACACCGCGTTCAACGTCCCGTTCACGATCTGGATGATGAAGGGGTTCGTCGACGAGGTGCCCGCGGAGTACGAGGACGCCGCCATGCTCGACGGCTACACCCGTCTGCAGGCGTTCTGGCGATACACCCTGCCTTTGCTCGTGCCCGGCATCGCCGCGACGGCGGTCTTCGCTCTCATCTTCTCGTGGAACGAGTTCGTGTTCGCCATCTTCCTCACCTCCAGCGACGACGTACGGACGGCTCCACCGGCCATCGCCGGCCTCATCGGTGGCACCACGACGGACTGGGGTCTCGTGGCCGCCGCCTCCGTGGTGTTCGCCCTACCTGTGCTCGTCTTCGCCTACCTGGTGCGCAAGCACCTCATCGCCGGTGTGACGCTCGGGGCGGTGCGACGCTGATGGCGGACATCGAGGTGAAAGCCCTGCACAAGCGCTACCCGGACGGGACGGTCGCGGTTGATCACGTGGACCTGTCCATCGGCGACGGCGAGCTTTTCGTGATGCTCGGCCCGTCGGGTTGCGGCAAGACGACCACGCTGCGGGCCATAGCCGGACTGGAGCGGCAGACGACAGGTGACATCCGCATCGGCGACACGCTTGTCAACGACCTGCCGCCGGCCGAGCGCGACATCGCCATGGTGTTCCAGTTCTACGCTCTCTACCCGCATCTGAAAACCCGCGACAACCTGGCGTTCCCCCTGCGGGCCGAGGGACTGCCCAAGGCGGAGGTGCGCGAGCGGGTCGCCGAGGCCGCCCGGCTGATGCGGCTCGGTCCGCTGCTCGACCGGCGACCGCGCCAGCTGTCCGGCGGGGAGCAGCAGCGCGTCGCGCTGGCTCGCGCCCTGGTACGACGACCGCGCGCATTCCTCATGGACGAACCGCTCACCAATCTGGACGCGGAGCTGAGGGCGGACATGCGCACGGAGATCAAGCACCTGCAGGGGGAACTGGGGGCGACGATGGTCTACGTCACCCACGACCAGGTCGAGGCCATGTCGCTCGGGCATCGCATCGCCATCCTCAACAAGGGCCGCGTCGAGCAGATCGGTACGCCGCTGGAGGTCTACGACCGGCCGGCGAGTCTCTTCTGCGCCGCATTCATCGGCTCCCCGCCGATGAACCTGATCGAGGTGGAGGTGGCCGACGGGAAGCTGCGCGGCCAGGGCGGGCTGGTCCTCACGCCACCGCCAGGCCTGCCGCGCGACCGTCACCTGGTCGCCGGCGTCCGGCCGGAGGCGCTGGAAGTCACCGAACCAGGGGCGGAGGATTCGGTTCCGGCCCGCGTGGTCTCGGTGGAGTGGCTGGGCGACGAAATCATCTACGTGGTCGACCACGGCGGCCAGCGTGACGTCCGGGTCCGGATGCCACCGACTGTCCGTTTCGCCGCTGACGCACGTGTCGGGCTGCGGCACACCGGGGGGACCCCTGTGGTCTACGACGTGAGCACGGAAGAGCTGGTGGCCTGATGGGAACCGTGGCAGTGCAGGGGCTGTGCAAGTCCTTCGGCAAAGTTCAGGCCCTCGACGGGGTGACGCTTGACGTGCCGGACGGCTCGTTCTTCGTCGTGCTCGGGCCCTCCGGGGCAGGCAAGACGACGACCCTACGAGCGATCGCCGGTCTGGACAAGCTTGACGCCGGGTCGGTGCGTCTGGACGGCAGGGACGCGACAGCTGACGCTCCGGCCGAGCGGGACCTGGCCATGGTCTTCCAGAACTACGCCCTCTACCCGCGACACACGGCGTACGAGAACATCGCCTCGCCGCTGCGCGCCCGCCGCTGTTCGGCAGCCGAGATCGCCGCTGCCGTCGAGCGGATGTCGAGCCTGTTGCACATCGAACGGCTGCTGCAGCGTCGTCCCGCGCAGTTGTCGGGCGGTGAGATGCAGCGGGTCGCCCTGGCCCGGGCGCTGGTCCGTCGCCCACGCGCGTTTCTCATGGACGAGCCGCTGACGAACCTCGACCTCAAGCTCCGCGTCGAGATGCGCACCGAACTCACCCGCATCCACCGCAGCCTCGGAGCGACCTTCCTCTACGTGACGAACGACCAGGTCGAGGCCCTGTCCATGGCCGACCAGGTCGCGGTCCTCAAGGAGGGGAAGGTGCAACAGGTCGGCACGCCGACCGAGGTGTACGAGCGTCCCGCCAACCAATGGGTCGCCGGATTCGTCGGGAGCCCACCGATCAGCCTGCTCCCCTGCCACGCCGAGGGAGACCGACTGATCGGTGCGCAGGGCTGGACGCTGCCGCGACCCCGCTGGACCACGGCTGAGGACGGTCGTCCGCTGCTGCTGGGCCTGCGCGCGGAGGATATGTCCGTCGAGCGACGTGGGCACGCGTCGTTGTCCGGGGAACTCTACGGGCTTGAGCCACTCGGTGACCGGACGGTGGTCGACGTCCGGGTGGGGACGGAGATCCTCAAGGTCAAGGCACGACCCACAGTCACCGGTACGCCGGGCGAGCAGCTGCAGGTCACTGTCGACCTGGACCGTGCGCACCTGTTCGATGCGGACACCGGGCTGTCGCTGTCCGAGGCCGGGCGGTAACCGCGTCGGGCGGCGACGGCACCATGCGCCCGCACGCGGCGATCGAACCTCGACGGACCGCCGAGACGGCCGTGGCCCGAGCCGGCGACCGCGCCGAGTGTCGCCGGGCAGACCGGCCCACTGCGACGTTCGACCCGCTCGGCACCCGACGAGGGCGGGTGACCGCCCGCCTCCGCGCACGGCGCGATCGCCGAGGTACGCCGACACACCGAGAAGATCACAGGAGGCGGCGCGATGAGTGACCCGATGAACGTCCTGGCCCCCGAGCACCGGCGGCTCCGGATCGGCGACGCCTGGCGCGACGCCGCAAGCGGAGCCACATTTGCCGTCGAGGACCCGGCGACCGGCAAGACCGTCGCCGAGGTGGCGGACGCCGACGTCGTGGACGGACTCGCGGCACTGGACGCGGCGAGCACGGCAATGCGGCAGTGGGCGGCGACCCCACCACGGAGACGGTCAGAGTTGTTGACCGCGACGTACCGGGCACTGATTGAGCGATCCGAGGAGATCGCCCGGCTGATCACGCTGGAGATGGGCAAGCCGCTCGCCGAGGCCCGGGCAGAGGTGGCGTACGGCGCCGAGTTCTTCCGCTGGTTCGCCGAGGAGGCGGTGCGCGTCGAAGGGCGCTACAGCACCGCTCCGGCAGGCGGCTATCGCATCCTCACCGTGCCGAAGCCGGTCGGACCGTGCGTGTTCGTGACGCCCTGGAACTTCCCGCTGGCCATGGGCGCCCGCAAGATCGCCCCGGCGCTGGCCGCGGGCTGCACGACGATCACCAAGCCAGCAGGCCAGACGCCCCTCACCATGCTGCTCCTGGCCCGCATCATGGAGGAGGTGGGCGTCCCACCGGGCGTCGTCAACGTGGTGACCACCAAGCGTTCCGGCGCGGTGGTCTCCGCACTGCTGGCCGACGCCCGGACCCGCAAGCTCTCGTTCACCGGGTCGACCGAGGTCGGGCGGGTGCTGCTTCGTCAGGCCGCTGACAACGTACTGCGTACCTCGATGGAACTGGGCGGCAACGCAGCCCTGATCGTCTGCGCGGACGCCGACCTGGACGGCGCAGTCGACGGCGCCATGGTGGCCAAGATGCGCAACATCGGGGAATCCTGCATCGCGGCCAACCGGATCTACGTGGAGGAGCCGGTGCGCGAGGAGTTCACGGCGCGCTTTGCCGAGCGGATGGGCGCGCTCTCGGTGGGTCACGGTCTCGACGACGGCGTGGATGTCGGAGCGCTGATCGACGAGGCGTCGGTGGCCACCATCGACGGGCTGGTCGCCGACGCTGTCGATCGGGGCGCCCGGGTCCTGGTGGGTGGCAGGCGTCCGGACGGACCGGGCCACTTCTACCCGCCCACGGTCCTCGTCGACGTGCCCGACGATGCGCGGATGCTCAGGGCGGAGATCTTCGGCCCGGTCGCGCCGATCATCTCGTTCACGTCCGACGACGAGGTGCTGGCGAAGGCCAACGACACCGAGCACGGCCTGGTCGGTTACGTCTTCACCAGTGACCTCCAGCGGGCGCTCCGGTTCGCCGAGGGGCTGGAAACGGGGATGATCGGTATCAACCGTGGCCTGATCTCCGACCCGTCAGCCCCGTTCGGGGGCGTCAAGCAGTCCGGGGTCGGCAAGGAGGGCTCGCACGAGGGCATCCTCGAATACCTCGACGTCACCTACGCGGCGATCGACCTCCCATGACCGGCCTGCCGCTCCGGGCGTACACCGGCAATCACCGCGCCCTGTGCGGACGCCACCCGGCCCGTCTTCACCCGGCGGACGGGACCCCGGCCGAAGCGGGCACGAAGCCACCGGCACCCGGGACGTCGGTCACTGCGCCGGCGTGCGCAACGCCGCCCGGCGGGCACGCTGGCGTCACCCGGTCGGCCAAACTCGCCGACGCCGTCCCGGTCACGCAGCTGACCTGGACGTCCGCCCAGCACATCGCCGCCGACGTTCCGGAGAGGCACCGACATGCTTGAGACCGTCCGCGGACCGCGCCAGCTGATCGTGGGCGAAGGGGTCGCGCAGAACATCCCACGAGTGGTGGCCGAGATCGGCTCGCGAGTCCTCGTCGTGACCGATCAGGCACTTTTCCGGCAGCCGAGTGTGGCCGAGATCGTGGCCGCCGTCCGGGAAGAGGTTGCTGTCGTCGAGGTGTTCGCCGACGCGACTCCAGACGTGCCACTCGCCGATGTCGCCCTGGCCGTCTCGGTCGCCGCCGAGGTGGACGCCGACGTGATCCTCGCCATCGGCGGTGGCACGGTGATCGACCTCGCCAAGATCGTCGGCGTCATCCGGCGCCACGGTGGGACGCCGCGCGACTTCTACGGCGAGTCGAAGGTGCCGGGGCCGACGATTCCGCTCGTCGCGGTCCCGACGACGTCAGGCACCGGCTCCGAGCTCACCCCCGTCTCGGTGTTGACCGACCCCGACCGCGAGCTGAAGGTGGGGGTTTCCAGCGTCCACATCGTGCCCGACTTCGCCATCGTCGACCCTGAACTCACCTACACCTGCCCTCCGACCGTCACCGCCCACTCCGGTATCGACGCGTTCTGTCACGCGGTGGAGAGCTACACCGCGCGACCCCGGGCCCACGGACCGCGCGACCCGGTGGAGCAGGTGTTCCTCGGCCGCAACCCGATCACCGACCACTACGCGCTCCTGGCCGCGGAGCGGATCGCCCGTAGCCTGCGTCGTGCGGTCAGGGACGGCGGCGACACGGACGCACGGGCGGGCATGTCCTACGGCTCCATGCTCGCCGGAATCGCCTTCTCCCACGCGGGCAACGCGGCCCCGCACGCCCTCCAGTACCCCATCGGCGCAGCCACGCACACGCCGCACGGCCTGGGCGTCGGGCTGCTGCTGCCGTACGCGCTGGACGCGGCCAGGGATGCCATCGGCGACCGGTTGGCGATCCTCGCGAGGGTGTGCGGGCTCGACGTGACCGACGCCTCGGATGCCGAGGCCGCAGACGCGTTCCTCACCTGGCTCGACCGGCTCCTCGCCGACATCGGCATCCCGCCCACCTTGGCCGACATCGGCGTGGCCCGCGCCGACCTCCCGCGCTTCGCGGAGATGGCCAGTGGCGTCACCCGCCTGATCCAGAACCATCCGGGCCCGACCGACGCCGCCAGCCTGACCGCGATCCTCGAAGCGGCCTGGGCCGGGGAGCGGACCCGACACGTCCTGACTCCGAGCAGGGATCGTGACGGGCCCGTCACCTGACGACCGGGTCAGGTGTACGTCGAGCGCACCCGTTGCTGTGCCTCGACGAGTTCGTCTCCGTGCCGGGTGACCCAGTCGGCGAGGGCGCGCATCGGTCCGTCGGCGAAGGTTCGGCCGAGGGGTGTCAGGGCGTAGTCGACCCGAGGGGGCGACTGCGCGTACCACAGGCGCTCGGTAAGCCCGCTGCTGTCCAACCGGTGCAGTGCCTCGGTGAGTGCCTTGTCGCTGATGCCGCCGATCATCGCCCGCAGCGCGTGGCGACGTCGCGGGCCGGCGGCAAGAGCGGCCAGGACCACCGGATCCCACACATGCGTGAACAGGTCCGTTGCCATCCGCAGCCGGCAGTCCGCCACGAACTCCAGGCAGCCGCTGTCCGTATCACGAGACATCCGACAATCGTCCCACCGCCGACGCGCACCGGATGGTGCGTGACGACCTGATCGGTTCGCATCAGACTTCCTAGGGTCTGACGCCATGCGCATCGGAATCCTCGGCACCGGAACCCTCGCCACGGCGCTCGCCACCGCCTGGACCCGGGCCGGACACGACATCAGCATCGCCGGCCGCTCGCCCCAACGCACCGACGCCGCGGCGAACATGTCCGGAGCCCACGCCCGACAGCTCCCCGACATCGCCGACCACGTCGACGTCGTCCTGCTCTGCGTGCACTGGGAAGGCATCACCGACATTCTCACCGCCGCCGGCGCGCCCGCCGGGACGCTCGCCGGTAAACCCCTGATCGACCCCACGAACGCCGTCGATCACGGCATCGGCGTGCTACGCACCGACCCCGGCCGCGCGATCGCGCACCACGTCGCCGACCTCGCCCCTGGCGCCCATGTCGTCAAAGCGCTGCACCTGTTCCCATCGACACAGTGGACCACGCCCGCACCGACACCGGTCACGGTCGCGATGTGTGGCGACGACCCGGAAGCGGTGGAGATTGTCGGCTCACTCGTACGCGACATCGGAGGCATCCCCGCCGTGCTCGGCGGACTGGACCGCGCCCGCCAACTGGAAGAAGTCGCCGGGTTCGTCATCACGCTGGCCTTCGCCGCCGTCGACCCGCAGTCCGCGATCCCCGCCGTAGCCCAACCCCTCCCCCAGCCCTGATGAGCCCCACGACGCCCTACCCCAGACACGCTCCGAGAGACGTGAGGGCGTACGGGTCGGGTGGCGCATGTCCGGTCCCCGCGGCCTAAGGCCGCGGGGACCGTTCATCGCCCGGCTCTCGTAGGCGTCACGAGACCGGCCACCTCA
>NZ_BOOZ01000038.1 GCF_016863495.1 Micromonospora andamanensis | reverse complement strand
TTGTGGTGGTTGGTACGCAATGGTTTGTCCGCTTCGTGACGTGCCACAACTGCATGATCGGCGGCGGTCGGGGGGTGGTGGGGTGGGTGGGGAGCGGGGGTGGGATGCGCGGGTGGGGGAAGTTGTCGGAGGTCGGGTCTACAGTTGCCGGGGCGCACTCTCCGCGCTGGCACAACCGCTGGGCTCACCACAAAAGCGGACAGATCTTCCTCTTCGTTCTCACCCGGGAGTACACGGACCGTGGCCGACCGTTTGATCATCCGTGGCGCACGCGAGCACAACCTGCGTGACGTCAGCCTCGACCTGCCCCGGGACGCCCTTATCGTGTTCACCGGGCTGTCCGGGTCGGGCAAGTCGAGCCTGGCCTTCGACACGATCTTCGCCGAGGGCCAGCGTCGGTACGTCGAGTCGCTGTCGTCGTACGCCCGGCAGTTCCTCGGCCAGATGGACAAGCCGGACGTCGACTTCATCGAGGGCCTGAGCCCGGCCGTGTCCATCGACCAGAAGTCCACCTCGCGCAACCCCCGCTCCACCGTGGGCACGATCACCGAGGTCTACGACTACCTGCGGCTGCTCTTCGCGCGGGTCGGCGAACCGCACTGTCCGGTCTGCGGCGAGCGGATCTCCAAGCAGAGCCCGCAGCAGATCGTCGACCGGGTCCTCGCCATGGCGGAGGGGACGCGCTTCATGGTGCTCGCACCCGTGGTGCGGGGGCGCAAGGGCGAGTACGTCGACCTCTTCGCCGAACTCCAGGCCAAGGGGTACGCCCGGGCCCGGGTCGACGGCGTGGTGCACCAGCTCACCGACCCGCCGAAGTTGAAGAAGCAGGAGAAGCACACGATCGAGGTGGTCATCGACCGGCTCAGCGTCAAGCCCAGCGCCAAGCAGCGGCTGACCGACTCGGTCGAGGCGGCCCTCGGCCTCTCCGGCGGCCTGGTGCTGCTCGACTTCGTCGACCTGGCCGAGGACCACCCCGACCGGGAGCGTCGCTACTCCGAGCACCTCGCCTGCCCCAACGACCACCCCCTGGCGATCGAGGACCTGGAGCCCCGGGTCTTCTCCTTCAACGCGCCCTACGGCGCCTGCCCGGAGTGCACCGGCCTCGGCACCAAGAAGGAGGTCGACCCGGAGCTTGTCGTGCCGGATCCGGAGCGCTCGCTGCGGGAGGGGGCGATCCAGCCCTGGGCCACCGGCCACAACCTGGAATATTTCCTGCGCCTGCTGGAGGCGCTCGGCGAGGCGGAGCACTTCGACGTCGACACGCCCTGGCGGGCGTTGCCGTCGCGGGCGCAGAAGACGATCCTGCACGGCTCCGACGACCAGGTGCACGTGCGGTACCGCAACAAGTACGGCCGGGAGCGGTCGTACTACACCGGTTTCGAGGGTGTGGTGCAGTGGATCGAGCGCCGGCACTCCGACACCGAGAGTGAGTGGTCGCGGGACAAGTACGAGGGCTACATGCGCGACGTGCCCTGCGCGGCCTGCGGCGGTGCCCGGCTCAAGCCCGAGGTGCTCGCGGTCACCCTGGCCGGACGCAGCATCGCCGAGGCCTGCAACCTGTCGGTAGGCGAGTGCGCCGACCTGCTGGCCGGCATCGAGCTGACCGACAGGCAGAAGCTGATCGCCGAGCGGGTGCTCAAGGAGATCAACGCCCGGCTGCGTTTCCTGCTCGACGTCGGGCTGGACTATCTCTCCCTGGACCGCCCGGCCGGCACCCTCTCCGGCGGTGAGGCGCAGCGGATCCGGCTCGCCACCCAGATCGGCTCCGGGCTGGTCGGGGTGCTCTACGTGCTCGACGAGCCGTCGATCGGGCTGCACCAGCGGGACAACCACCGGCTGATCGAGACGCTGGTGCGGCTGCGTGGCCTGGGCAACACGCTGATCGTGGTCGAGCACGACGAGGACACCATCCGCACCGCCGACTGGATCGTGGACATCGGCCCCGGTGCGGGGGAGCACGGCGGGCAGATCGTGCACAGCGGCTCGGTGCCGGCGCTGCTGGAGAATCCGGAGTCACTGACCGGGGCGTACCTGTCCGGCCGGCGGGAGATCCCGACACCCACCGGACGCCGGCCGCAGACCCCCGGGCGGGAGCTGGTCGTGCACGGGGCCCGCGAGCACAACCTGCGCAACCTGACGGTGTCCTTCCCGCTCGGCCAGTTGATCGCCGTCACCGGGGTCAGCGGCTCGGGCAAGTCGACACTTGTCAACGACATCCTCTACGCCGTGCTGGCCAACCAGATCAACGGCGCGCGGCTGGTGCCGGGCCGGCACACCCGGGTCTCCGGCCTGGAGCACGTCGACAAGGTCGTCGGCGTCGACCAGTCGCCGATCGGCCGCACCCCGCGCTCCAACCCGGCCACCTACACCGGCGTCTGGGACCACGTACGCAAGCTGTTCGCCGAGACCACCGAGGCCAAGGTTCGCGGGTACGGCCCCGGACGGTTCTCGTTCAACGTCAAGGGTGGTCGTTGCGAGGCGTGTTCCGGCGACGGCACGATCAAGATCGAGATGAACTTCCTGCCCGACGTGTACGTCCCGTGCGAGGTCTGCAAGGGCGCCCGGTACAACCGGGAGACCCTGGAGGTGCACTACAAGGGCAAGACCGTCTCCGACGTGCTGGAGATGCCGATCGAGGAGGCGGCCGAGTTCTTCTCCGCCATCCCGGCCATCCACCGCCACCTCAAGACGCTTGTCGACGTCGGCCTGGGCTACGTACGGCTGGGTCAGCCCGCGCCGACCCTCTCTGGTGGCGAGGCGCAGCGGGTCAAGCTCGCCTCCGAGTTGCAGAAGCGCTCGACCGGGCGGACGGTCTACGTCCTCGACGAGCCGACCACCGGCCTGCACTTCGAGGACATCCGCAAGCTGCTGCTGGTGCTGGAGGGCCTTGTCGACAAGGGCAACACGGTGATCACGATCGAGCACAACCTCGACGTGATCAAGAGTGCCGACTGGCTCATCGACATGGGCCCCGAGGGCGGCCACCGGGGCGGCACGGTGCTCGCCACCGGCAGCCCGGAGGAGGTCGCCGAGGTCGCCGAGAGTCACACCGGGCAGTTCCTGCGTACCGTCCTCAAGCTCGACGGCGCGGCGAAGGGGGCCGTGGCGGCGACCACGCGGGCGGCGAAGGCGAACGGTAGCCGGGCCCGCAGCGGTCGGAAGACCACAGCTGGCGCGCGCTGACGGGGCGGGAAGTCGACCGCCGACCGGCACGCGGCGGTCGGCGGATGTCCGGCGGTCGGACGGCGCGCTCGGGTGGCCGATCGGGTGAACCGCCGGGCAGAGTGGTGCGTGCAGGGAGAGTAGCCACAGATCATGCACCGGAGTGACCGACGGAAGGGCGAGGCATGAGCGAGCCGCAGCGCAGCGCTGACATGAGCGACGATCAGGTGCCGGTCGGGCCTGGAGTGCGTACCCGCCGGGCGATGCTCACCGGCGCGGGAGCGGTCGGCGCGGCGGTGGTGCTGGCCGCCTGCGGCGGCGAGGGCGACGACGGCGCGGCGCCCAGCCCCGGACCGCAGGTCACCGACACCGGTGACGCCGGTGGCGGGGACCGTGCGGGGGCCCAGTCACTGGCGCGGACCACCGACATCCCGGTCGGCGGCGGCGCGGTCTTCGCCGCCCAGGGCGTGGTGATCACTCAGCCCAGCGCGGGTGACTTCAAGGGGTTCGATCCGATCTGCACCCATCAGGGTTGCCCGGTGTCGAACGTCGACGGCGGCACCATCAACTGCACCTGCCACGGCAGCAAGTTCTCCATCGAGGACGGCTCGGTCAAGGCGGGCCCGGCCACCACCCCGCTGCCGGCCAAGAACATCAAGGTCGACGGCGACCAGATCGCGCTGGCCTGAGGCCACCCGCCGGGCGCGGCCGGGACGGGGTCGTCCCGGCCGCGCCCGGTGGCCTCACTGGGCGTGGACCGACATCTCCCAGAGCGAGAAGCCGTAGGAGGTGCCCCGGGTCAGCCCGTACATCCGCACGTACCGGGCCGACTGCGGGGTGAAGGTGACCACGTCCGTACCGCCGTCCCCGGCGCTTGTCGACCAGACCTGCCGCCACGCGGCACCGTCGGTGGAGACCTCCACCCGGTAGGACCGGGCGTACGCCGCCTCCCAGGCCAGGGCCACCCGACCCACCTGGCGTACGGATCCGAGGTCCACCCGCAGCCACTGGTTGTCCGACCAGGAACTGGCCCAGCGGGTGCCCGGGTCACCGTCGACGGCGCGGCCGGGGCCGTGGAACAGTTGACTGCTGGAGGCGGTGGCCGGGCGACCGGCCGCCAGGTTCGTCAGGTCGTCGCCACGTCGGGCGGGGAACGACACCACCTGCTGGTAGGTGGGGCGGTTCTGCCAGGCGATCGTGGCGTGCTTGATGCCGCCCAGCGGTGACTGGATGATGGCGTCGGCGCACCACTGGTCACCTGCGGCGCAGGTCGAGTCGCCCGGATAGGTCTGCGCGGCCGGCGTGGCAGCCGCCGTGCGCAGCGTGTCGAGCAGGATCTGCCGGCAGGAGGCCAGGTTCCCGTTGCCGCAGAAGGTACGCCCCGGCCCTCCGGCGACCGGGTCACCAAGCACGGCCCGCAGGTCCTTGTCGACCCAGCCCCACCATCCGTACTGGAACGCCGAGCCCTTGTGCGTCTGGGCGCTGTTCGCCGACGACGGCAGGTTCGACACGTCGCCCTGCTGGTGGCCGGAGGGTGACTCGTTGACCTGGAGGGTGTTGACCAGGGACTGGTACAGCTCCGCGCCGAGCGGATCGCGGAACATGCCCCGCACCAGCAGCGGCCACCAGGCGTCGAGGGTCCGGATCGCCTCGGCGTGCTGGTAGACCTTGCTGCCCTTGGTTGTCTCCACCCGCAGCGCGCCGGCCTGCCGCCACGCCTTCAACCGGGCGATCTCGGCGGCCAGGGCGGTGTCGGTCACCGGCTGGCTCTCCAGCACCCGGATCAGCTCGCCGAGCACTTCGGCGCCGCGCAGGTCGGTCAGCCCGGCCCGCTGCACCAGCTCGGTCAACGTGGCCCGGTCGAACGTCCGACCCGCCGCGATGGCCGCCTTCACCGGCTTGTCCAGCAGGTCCCCGCGGTGCACGGCACCGAAGCTGAAGTTCCCGTCGGCGGCACCGAAGTCCTTGGCCTGCTTGTTGTTCCAGCTGACGTAGTAGTCCTGGTTGACCGACTGCGGGTGGGCCGACGCCGGTGCGTACCGGGCGGTGCCGGTGTCCGGGTCGAAGTCCTGCCACTCGTACGCCCGGTCGGCCTTCATCGGCAGGCTCGGGTTGGTGCCGGCGGCCCGCACCGGGTTGAGCCCGGAGTTGAAGTACGCCGACTCGGTGGAGTTGACGTAGAACCAGTTGAACGCGTACTCGACGTTGTTCGCCGAGGTGAGGAACGCGCTGGCGGAGCCCATCTGGGTCGGGTCGTTGTACATCTGGAAACCAATGGCGGAGTCGGCCTCCCGACCGTAGGTGGAGCGCAGTTGGGTGAAGGCGTGCGGCACCCCGCCGACGGTGCCCCGCCAGGCCACCAGGCCGAGCTTCGTACGCCAGGCGACCAGCTTGTACGACCCGGCTGCGGTGCTGTCGGCGACGGTCGGGCTCCACCTGTTGACGTGGGACAGCTCCTCCATCGCCAGGCACTGGCGACGGAACAGGTAGTGGTTGCTGCCCTGGGTCGGTGTGCCACCGCCAGGGACGCAGAGCGGCACCGCGTACGTGTCGGTGATGTCGTGCACGGAGGAGGTGGCGCTCCAGGCGTAGTCCTGGCCCCGGCCGAGCAGGACGTAGAGGTTGAGTCCGGCGAAGGCGGCACCCCGGGCGCTGATGCCCGGACCCTGCAACTCCTGAACCATCAGCAGTTGCGGGGAGAAATAGCCGGTCTGCGGCCCGAAGACCGCCACCGGGTGCCCGCTTGTGGAGTGCTCGGCGGAAATCACCGCCGCGTTGGACATGCCCCGGTGTGCCGGGTCGATGGTCAGCCCGGACAGCGCGGCGGCCAGCTCGGAGCTGCGGTTCGAGGTCGTGGCGGCGGTGGCGGAGCCGGTCGGGTCAGTGAGGACCGGCTCGACGCGGGCCGAGCCGGCGTCCGGCAGCACCACGCCGGGTGCGTCGGCGGAGGCGTCGCCGTACGGGAAGCTCTGCCCGTCGTGCAGGGTCAGCACGGTCTCCGGGTCGTTCTGCCCCCGGAAGCCGTTCCACACCCGGTCACCCTCCACCGGGCCGAACTTGGCCCGGGCGGCGATGCGGACCAGCGCGGACTGCATCTCGGTGCCGCCCCCGCCGCCGAACAGGCCACCTACGACACCGGCGATCGCGACCAGGTCGGTCATGACGAACGGCTCGGGCCCGCCGGCGTTGGTGATCGCGTCGAGGTGCCCGGTGAGCACGTACTCCCCGGGGCAGTTGCGGTTGGCCATGCAGGTGCGGATGTAGGCGTTGACCCCGGCGATGTACTCCTGCACGTCGGCGTGGAGCTGCTCACCGCGGCCACCCTTCTGCCGCAGCGCGGCGACCTGCGCCGCCAGGTCGGCCTCGGTGTACGGGGAGGTGCGCCAGACGCTCTGCTCCAGCGCCCGGTTGCCCGGCGCGCCGCCCGCGAACGGGGTCAGGGTGCCCCGGCCGACGTGCCGCAGCAGGTCCATGGTGAACAGCCGGTCCTCTGCTCCGGCGTAACCGGCGCCGAACATGGTGCCGGCGCGGGTGGTACCGGTGATGTGCGGTACGCCTGTTGCCCGGTCCCGCACGATCCGCACGTCTGAGCGGGGCGAGTAGTCGCGCTCCACCTGGCTGGGCGCGACGCCGAAGGAGGCGTCATTGAAGAAGGTGCCGATCTGGTCCTCGCGCAGCCCGGCGTAGCCGTAGACGAGGTCGGCGTACCTGTCGAGCTGGTCGGCGGAGTGTCGGGGCAGGGTGCCGAGGGCCTGGTTGCCCAGGATCTCGACAAGTGTGGCGTTGCCGTTCTGGCCGGGCGGCAGGATCTCCGAGCATTCGCCGAGGCAGTAGTCGTCGGCGGCGAAGGCGCTCGCGACGTTCGCCGCGAGGGCGGTCACGGTGCTGTCGGTCGGGGTGGCGGTGGCCGTGGTCGGGGCCGCGACGAGCAGGGCGGCGACGGCGGTGGCGGTCGTGGCACCGGCGAGCAGCCGGCGGAGGGGGCGGTGACCGGTCATGGCGATCCTCTGTGGACGGGGGATCGGGCGGGATCATTACATGAAGAACATTCGGTTACTGGATGGTAGGCCGCAGTGCCCGATATTGGAAGGCGTCGATCGGGGTGACGGGGTGCGGCCTCGGCCAGGGTGAGAACGGCCATCCAGGGATGATTCGGGCTGTCGGGGGCGGCGACTAATCTCGGAGTGTGGCTGATCCGTCGACCTACCGGCCCGCGCCGGGCACGATCCCCGAGGCGCCGGGGGTCTACCGCTTCTACGACGGCACCGGCCGGGTGATCTACGTCGGCAAGGCGAAGAACCTGCGCAGTCGGCTCAACTCCTACTTCGCCGACCTGTGGGGGCTGCACCAGCGCACCCAGCAGATGGTCACCACGGCCGAGTCGGTCGACTGGGTCACCGTGGGCACCGAGGTCGAGGCGCTCCAGCTCGAATACCTCTGGATCAAGCAGTACGACCCGAGATTCAACGTCCGGTACCGCGACGACAAGTCCTACCCCTACCTGGCGGTGACCCTCGACGAGGAATATCCCCGGCTCCAGGTGATGCGCGGGGCCAAGCGCAAGGGGGTGCGGTATTTCGGGCCGTACTCGCACGCCTGGGCGATCCGCGAGACGCTCGACCTGCTGCTGCGGGTCTTCCCGGCCCGCACCTGCTCCGCCGGGGTGTTCAAGCGGGCCGGTCAGGTCGGCCGGCCCTGCCTGCTGGGCTACATCGGCAAATGCTCGGCCCCCTGCGTCGGCAGCGTCTCCGCCGAGCGGCACCGAGAGATCGTCGACGACTTCTGCGACTTCATGGCCGGGCGCACCGACACCATGGTCCGCAAACTGGAACGCGAGATGGTTAAGGCCAGCGAGCAGTTGGAGTTCGAGCGGGCGGCCCGGCTGCGCGACGACATCGCCGCGCTGCGCCGGGCGATGGAGAAGCAGACGGTGGTGCTCGGCGACGGCACCGACGCCGACGTGGTGGCCTTCGCCGACGACCCGCTCGAAGCCGCGGTGCAGGTTTTCCACGTACGTGGTGGCCGGGTGCGGGGCCAGCGCGGCTGGGTGGTGGAGAAGACCGAGGAGCTGACCACAGGTGACCTGGTGCACCACTTCTGCACCCAGGTCTACGGCGGCGAGCACGGCGAGGCCGACGTGCCGCGCGAACTGCTGGTGCCCGAGCTGCCCGCCGACGCCGAGGCGCTCGCCGACTGGCTCTCCACCCACCGGGGCGGCCGGGTGACCCTGCGGGTGCCGCAGCGCGGCGACAAGCGGGCCCTGATGGAGACCGTCGAACGCAACGCGAAGGACGCCCTGGCCCGGCACAAACTCAGGCGGGCCGGTGACCTCACCACCCGCAGCAAGGCCCTCGACGAGATCACCGAAGCGCTCGGCCTGCGGACGGCGCCGCTGCGCATCGAGTGCTTCGACATCTCGCAGATCCAGGGCACCGACGTGGTGGCGAGCATGGTCGTCTTCGAGGACGGGCTGCCCCGCAAGAGCGAGTACCGCCGGTTCATCATCCGGGGGGCCACCGACGACCTCTCGGCGATGTCCGAGGTGCTGCGCCGTCGCTTCGCCCGCTACCTCGACGCGCGCGCCGAGACCGGTGAGGTGGGTGTCGAAGCCGACGCCCTCCCGGCTGAACTGGGCGCGACCGACGGCAGCGACGAGCCGCGGATCGGCGCGCTCGTCGACCCGACCACCGGCCGGCCGCGCAGGTTCGCGTACCCACCGCAGCTGGTGGTGGTCGACGGCGGCGCGCCGCAGGTCGCCGCCGCCGCGCAGGCCCTCGCCGAGCTGGGCATCGACGACGTGGCGCTGTGCGGCCTGGCCAAGCGGCTGGAGGAGGTCTGGCTGCCCGACGACGACTTCCCGGTCATCCTGCCGCGCGCCTCCGAGGGGCTCTACCTGCTGCAACGGGTCCGCGACGAGGCGCACCGCTTCGCCATCACCTTCCACCGGCAGCGCCGCTCCAAGCGGATGACCACCTCGGCGTTGGACAGTGTCCCCGGCCTGGGCGAGGTACGCCGCAAGGCGTTGCTGCGTCACTTCGGCTCGCTGAAACGCCTGTCCGCCGCCACCGTGGAGGAGATCACCGAGGTGCCCGGCGTCGGCCGCCGGACCGCCGAGGCGATCCTGGCCGCGCTCGGTGCGCCTACCCCCACCACCGAACCTCCCGCAAGCTGACAACTTCGGGGATGTTGCGGTGTCCGCAGCGCCTGGGACAGCAACATCCCCGAAGTTGCGCAGATCTTGATGTGGGAGGGTGGCACTCAGCTGGCGTCGGCGAGCACCCCGAGCAGTTGCTCGCCGTACTTGGCCAGCTTGTTCTCGCCCACGCCGCTGATCCGGGACAGCTCGGCCAGGGAGGACGGCGCGTCGGACGCGATCTGCCGCAGCGTCGCGTCGTGGAAGATGACGTACGCGGGTACGCCCTGCTCCTTCGCGGTGGCCGCCCGCCAGGCCCGCAGCCGCTCGAACGTGCCGGCCGCCTCCGCCGGCAGCTCGGCGACCACTGTGGCCGCGCCCCGGGGCTTGGCCGCCTTCGCCGGGCGTGCCGCCTCGCGGCGCAGCATCACGGTGCGCCGCCGGCCGAGCACCTCGCCGCTGGCGTCGGTCAGCGCCAGCGTGCCGTAGTCGCCCTCCACGGCGAGCAGCCCCTCGGCGAGCAGTTGCCGGACCACGCCGCGCCACTCCGCCTCGCTCAGATCGTCGCCGATGCCGAACACGGTCAACGAGTCGTGCCGATGCTGAGTGATCTTGTCTGTGGCGCGGCCGAGCAGGATGTCGATGCAGTGCCCGGCGCCGAATCGCTGGTTGCGCTCGCGGTCCAGCCGGAAGACGGTGGAGAGCAGCTTCTGCGCGGCCACCGTGCCGTCCCAGGACTCGGGTGGCTCCAGGCAGGTGTCGCAGTTGCCGCAGCCGCCGGTGGCCGGTTCACCGAAGTACTCCAGCAGTTGCGCGCGGCGGCAGCGGACCGTCTCGCAGAGCGCCAGCATCGCGTCGAGGTGGGCGGCGAGGTTGCGCCGATGCGCCAGGTCGCCCTCGGAGGTGTCGATCATCTTTCGTTGCTGCACCACGTCCTGGAGCCCGTACGCCAGCCAGGCGGTCGACGGCAACCCGTCCCGGCCGGCGCGGCCGGTCTCCTGGTAGTAGCCCTCGACCGACTTCGGCAGGTCGAGGTGGGCGACGAACCGTACGTCGGGCTTGTCGATGCCCATCCCGAAGGCGATCGTCGCCACCATCACCACGCCGTCGGCGCGCAGGAAGCGCTGCTGGTTGGCGGCGCGGGTGCCGGCGTCGAGACCAGCGTGGTAGGGCAGCGCGTCGATGCCGTTGGCGACCAGAAAGTCGGCTGTCTTCTCCACCGAGGCCCGCGACAGGCAGTAGACGATGCCGGAATCGCCGGGGTGCTCGTCGCGCAGCAGGGCGAGCAGTTGCTTGCGTGGTTCCCGCTTCGGCACGATCCGGTACTGGATGTTGGGCCGGTCGAAGCTGGCCACGAAGTGCCGCGCCGCGGTGAGGCTGAGCCGGGTGGCGATCTCGGACCGGGTGGCGCTCGTCGCGGTGGCGGTGAGCGCGATGCGGGGTACGCCCGGCCAGCGTTCGTGCAGCATCGACAGGTTCAGGTAGTCCGGCCGGAAGTCGTGACCCCACTGCGACACGCAGTGCGCCTCGTCGATGGCGAACAGGCTGATCCGCCCCCGGTCCAGCAAGCTCAGCGTGGCCCGGCTGGCCAGCGCCTCCGGCGCGAGGTAGAGCAGGTCGATCTCGCCGGCCACGAACTCCGCCTCGACCAGCCGACGGGTGTCCGGGTCGAGGGTGGAGTTGAGGAAACCGGCCCGCACCCCGACCGCGGTCAACGCGTCGACCTGGTCCTGCATCAGGGCGATCAGCGGCGAGATCACCACTGCGACACCGTCCCGGACCAGGGCGGGAATCTGGTAGCACAACGACTTGCCGCCGCCGGTGGGCATCAGCACCAGCGCGTCGCCGCCGGCCACCACGTGGTCGATGACCTCCCGCTGGAACCCCCGGAACGCGTCGTACCCGAAGACCCGCCGCAGTACCTCAAGCGTCGCTGTCACCTGCTCGGCGGGGGAGACCATCCGAGGATTCTACGAGCGGCTGATCTCGGCGTCCGATCCGTGGCGGTTCCGGTGCTGCCGGTTCGGCGTGTCGACCACCTGCGGTGCCACAGTTCGTAGCCGTGGGTGCTCACGGGGTGGGTGGGACGGGGACGCGTTTGGCCCAGCGGACGTCGCCGTCGGGGTCGACGTAGCAGAACGCCACGACCAGACGCGACGGGTCGGTCAACGGCAGGGCGCCGGGCACCAGTCGGAAGACGGCGATCAGGCTGCCGTCGGCGGTCGCGCGGGTGCCCACCGCGCCGACGTTGTCCGGGGTGGTGAACGTGCCCTCGGGCTCCTCCCGGGTGGCGGTGTCGGCGAGCCAGGCGTACCGCTCGGCCAGCACGTCGTACGCTCCGGCCCAGTTGGAACCGGTGCCGCCGTCGCGGTCCCAGCCGGCGTAGGGCTGCACCACCCGGGCGGGTTCCACCCGGGAGTCGAGCAGGATGACCTGGTAGTAGCCCTTCCGCGGCGGCCCGGACCAGCGCAGCCGCAACACCACCGACTGCCGGTCGGGGTCACCTATGACGTTGTCCACCGGCTCGGGCCAGCCCAAGGCGGCGACCGCGCCCGTCACCCCGTCCGGCTCCGGCAGCACCGCCTCGACGGTCACCGCCACCTGGTCGCCGCCGCGAGCCCATTCGCGTTCACGGTCGACGTAGCGGTCCACCGTGGCCAGCACGGCGATCGTGACCGACACCAGGGCAACCACCCAGCGCAGCCGCGCCCCGTGCCTGCCCATGGCCGGAGAATAGCCGCGTCGCGCGTCGCGCGCCGTCAGTCAGCCGACAGACCGCCGGCGCTTTCGGTGGCCCCTGCGGTGACGCGGCGGTGCGTCCCGCGGAGCCGGACACCGGCGAGCTAGAGTCGCTGCTTGACCATGCCCGGCCGGACCGGCCGGGGCAGCGCGGTTGGAGGTTTGACGGGTGGGCGAGGCGCACACGACCGGTCACCGTGCGGGCGTACCCGGTGAGCAGACCGGGGCGACCGCCGAGACGGACACCACACTGGTCGTGGTCACCGGCCTGTCCGGCGGTGGCCGCAGCACCGTGGCCCGGGCGCTGGAGAACGTCGGCTTCTACGTCGTCGACAACCTGCCGCAGGCCCTGCTGCTGGACATGGCCGAGCTGGCGGTCAAGGCGGGTGGGGCGGCCCGGCGTACCGCGATGGTGCTGGACGTGCGCTCCCGGGCCTTCTCCACAGATCTGGCCGAGGCGATCCGGGAGCTGAAGGAGCGTGGCTACGCCCCCCGGGTGGTCTTCGTCGACGCCGACGACGAGGTGCTGATCCGCCGGTTCGAGAGCGTCCGGCGCTCGCACCCGTTGCAGGGCGACGGCCGGCTCGCCGACGGCATCGCCGTCGAGCGGGGTCTGCTGGAGGAGGCCCGCGACCAGGCCGACGTGATCATCGACACCAGTCACCTCAATGTGAACCAGCTGCGCCGCCGGGTCGAGGAGCTGTTCGGCGGGGAGGACGCCCGCCGGTTGCGGCTGACCGTGATCTCCTTCGGCTTCAAGTACGGCCTGCCACCGGACGCCGACTTCGTGATGGACGCCCGGTTCCTGCCCAACCCGTACTGGGTGCCCGAACTGCGCGAGCACACCGGGCGCGAGGAGGCGGTGAGCGCGTACGTGCTCGGGCAGGAGGGCGCGGACGCCTTCGTCGACGCGTACGCGGACCTGGTCAACGCCACCACCGCCGGCTTCGAGCGGGAGGGCAAGCGGTACCTGACCGTGGCGGTCGGCTGCACCGGTGGCAAGCATCGCAGCGTGGCGATCGCCGAGGAGTTGGCGGCCCGGCTGCGCCGCTCCGGGCTGGCGGCCAACGCCCAGCACCGCGACCTGGGGCGGGAATGACGATCCGGGTGGTGGCGTTCGGCGGCGGGCACGGCCTGTCCGCCTCGCTGCGCGCGCTGCGCCGCTGCGCTCCCGAACTGGACCTGGACATCACGGCTGTGGTGACAGTCGGTGACGACGGCGGGTCCAGCGGCCGGCTGCGCGCCGAGCGGGGCGGGTTGCCTCCCGGCGACCTGCGGCAGGCACTCGTGGCGTTGGCCGGCGACCATCCCGCCACCCGACGCAGCGCGGGGCTGTTCCAGCACCGGTTCGCCGAGGTGACGGTCGCTGGCCGGGGTGACGGGCTGGCCGGGCACGCGGTCGGCAACCTGGTGCTCTGCGGCCTGATGGAGTCACTCGGCGACCCGGTGGCCGCGCTGGAGCACGCCGGCGCGATGCTCGGTGCGGTCGGCCGGGTGCTGCCGATGTCCCGTCAGCCTGTCGACATCGAGGCCCGGGTACGCGGAGCGGACCCGGGGCGTCCCGACGAGGTGTGCACCGTACGCGGACAGCACCAGGTGGCGGTCACCACCGGCCGGGTCGAGTCGCTGCGGCTCACCCCGCAGGCCCCGGCGGCGTGCGCGGAGGCGGTCGCCGCGATCGGCACCGCCGACTGGCTGATCTTCGGGCCGGGCAGTTGGTACACGAGCGTGCTGCCGCATCTGCTGGTGCCGCAGTTGGCCACGGCGATCCTGGCCAGCCCGGCGCGACGACTCGTCACTCTCAACCTGGCCGCCGAGAAGGAGACGCTCGGGCTCTCCGTCGCCGACCACCTGGCGGCGCTGCGCTGGTACCTGCCGGAGCTGACAGTCGACTTTGTGCTCGCCGACGCCAAGGCGGTGGGTGACCCCGAACCGGTCCACGGTGCGGCAGAATCCCTGGGAGCCCGACTGGTCCTCGCTCCCGTCGCGGTCGACGACGGCACTCCCCGTCATGATCCGGCTGCTCTGGGCGCCGCCCTGGTGCCTGTACTGGGCGCCGATCGTTAGACACGTACGTAATCTCCGGCGACACGCCGGAACCGGTCCGTGAGGGGACGCACAATGGCGATGACGGCTGCGGTCAAGGACGAGCTGAGTCGGGTCGACGTGCCCAAGCCCTGCTGCCGGCGGGCGGAGATGGCGGCGCTGCTGCGGTTCGCCGGTGGGCTGCACATCGTCTCCGGGCGGGTGGTGGTGGAGGCCGAACTCGACACCGGCGCGGTGGCCCGGCGGCTGCGGCGGGAGATCGCCGAGGTCTACGGCTATCCGAGCGAGATCCATGTGCTCGCCTCCGGTGGGCTGCGCAAGGGCAGCCACTTCATCGTCCGGGTGGTGAAGGACGGTGAGGCACTGGCCCGGCAGACCGGGCTGCTCGACGTGCGTGGCCGGCCGGTACGGGGACTACCGCCGCACGTCGTGGCCGCGAGCGTCTGCTGCGCGGTGTCCGCCTGGCGGGGGGCGTTTATGGCCCACGGCTCGTTGACCGAGCCGGGGCGCTCCAGCGCCCTGGAGATCACCTGCCCCGGGCCGGAGTCGGCGCTGGCGCTCGTCGGCGCGGCGCGGCGGCTCGGCATCACCGCCAAGAACCGGGAGGTACGCGGCGTCGACCGGGTGGTCGTCAAGGACGGGGACGCGATCGCCGCGCTGCTCACCCGCATCGGTGCCCACTCCAGCGTGCTGGCCTGGGAGGAGCGTCGGGTCCGGCGCGAGGTCCGGGCGACGGCCAACCGGCTGGCGAACTTCGACGACGCCAACCTGCGGCGTTCGGCCCGGGCGGCGGTCGCCGCCGCGGCCCGGGTGACCAGGGCGTTGGAGATCCTCGCCGACGACGCGCCAGAGCATCTGACCTCGGCCGGCCGGCTGCGGCTGGAGCACCGGCAGGCGTCGCTGGAGGAGTTGGGCGCGCTTGCCGACCCGCCGTTGACCAAGGACGCCATCGCCGGGCGGATCCGCCGGTTGCTGGCGCTTGCCGACAAGCGAGCCCGGGACCTGGGCATCCCGGATACCGAAGCGGCCGTCACGCCCGACATGCTCGTGGTCTGATAGGACGGTGGGGCGACCACCCGGCGCAGCGTGGCTCGGCGCGCTCGGATATGGTCGCTGCGTACGGCAAGGGGGCCGGCACCGGTGCTTCCCGCCGTACCCACCGCCTCGACGGCGGTCAGGTCCCTCGGACCGCGGCGGGGTGGCCGGGATGAACCGTCAACGGCCGGCTCCAACGGTCGGCGCACACCGCTTCGCCGGCCGAGGGTCTCCACGCCGGCGGACCAGAACGCGAGGAGATGGGACCTGTGACCATCCGGGTTGGCATCAACGGCTTCGGCCGGATCGGCCGTAACTTCTTCCGGGCAGTGCTGGCGTCCGGCGCTGACGTCGAGGTCGTGGCCGTCAACGACCTGACCGACAACGCGACGCTCGCCCACCTGCTCAAGTACGACAGCATCCTGGGTCGCCTCCCGCAGGAGGTCAAGGCCACCGCCGACGAGATCACCGTCGGCGGCAAGTCCATCAAGGCGTACGCCGAGAAGGACCCGGCGTCGCTGCCGTGGGGCGACGTCGGCGCGGACGTGGTCATCGAGTCGACCGGCTTCTTCACCGACGCCACCAAGGCCAAGGCGCACATCGACGGCGGGGCCAAGAAGGTCATCATCTCCGCTCCGGCGAAGAACGAGGACGTCACGGTCGTGATGGGCGTCAACGACGGCCAGTACGACCCGGCCAGCCACAACATCATCTCGAACGCCTCCTGCACCACCAACTGCCTGGCGCCGATGGCGAAGGTGCTGCACGACACGTTCGGCATCCAGCAGGGTCTGATGACCACCATCCACGCGTACACCCAGGACCAGAACCTCCAGGACGCGCCGCACAAGGATCTGCGCCGGGCCCGGGCCGCCGCGCTGAACATCGTGCCGACCTCGACCGGCGCCGCGAAGGCCATCGGCCTGGTGCTGCCGGACCTCAAGGGCAAGCTCGACGGGTACGCGCTGCGGGTGCCGATCCCGACCGGCTCCGCCACCGACCTCACCGTGACCGTCGGTCGGGAGACCTCGGTGGACGAGGTCAACGCCGCGCTGAAGGCCGCCGCCGAGGGCCCGCTGCGGGGCATCCTGACCTACAACGAGGACCCGATCGTCTCCGCCGACATCGTCACCGACCCGGCGTCGTGCATCTTCGACGCGCCGCTGACCAAGGTCATCGGCAACCAGGTCAAGGTCGTCGGCTGGTACGACAACGAGTGGGGCTACTCCAACCGCCTGGTCGACCTGGTGAAGCTGGTTGGTTCGTCCCTGTGAGTGCGAGGAGTGAGCTCGCGAGCCCCGCAGTCACGAACGGAGGATCAGCTCTGTGAGCATCCGTAACCTCGACGACCTGCTCGCCGAGGGGGTCTCGGGTCGGCGCGTGCTGGTGCGCGCCGACCTGAACGTCCCGCTTGACAAGCAGACCGGCGACATCAGTGACGACGGCCGGATCCGGGCGGTGCTGCCGACCCTCGGTGCGCTGACCGAGGCCGGTGCCAAGGTGGTCGTCTGCTCCCACCTGGGTCGGCCGAAGGGTGCGCCGGACCCGCAGTTCAGCCTCGCCCCGGTCGCCGGGCGGCTCGGTGAGCTGCTCGGCACGCCGGTGCACGCCGCCACCGACACGGTCGGTGAGTCCGCCCGGGCGACGGTGGCGGCGCTCGCCGACGGCGAGGTGGCGCTGCTGGAGAATCTCCGCTTCAACAAGGGGGAGACCAGCAAGGACGACGCCGAGCGGGCCGCCTTCGCCGACCAGTTGGCCGCCCTCGGCGACGTGTACGTCGACGACGCGTTCGGCGCGGTGCACCGCAAGCACGCAAGCGTCCACGACGTGCCCGCGCGGCTGCCGCACTTCGCCGGCCGGTTGGTGCTGCGCGAGGTGGAGGTGCTGTCGCAGCTCACCGGCGACCCCGAGCGGCCGTACGTGGTGGTGCTCGGCGGGTCGAAGGTCTCCGACAAGCTCGCGGTGATCGAGGCGCTGCTGCCGACCGTCGACCGGCTGCTCATCGGTGGCGGCATGTGCTTCACCTTCCTCAAGGCCCAGGGCCACGAGGTCGGGTCCTCGCTGCTGGAGGCCGAGATGGTGGAGACCTGCCGTAACCTGCTGGAGCGCTCCGAGGGCAAGATCATGCTCCCGGTCGACGTGGTGGCCGCCGACGCGTTCGCCCCGGACGCCGCGCACGACACCGTGCCGGCCGACGGCATCCCCAGCCACCGGGTCGGGCTCGACATCGGGCCGAAGACGGTGGCGGGCTTCGCCGCCGCGCTCAAGGGCGCCCGGACGATCTTCTGGAACGGCCCGATGGGCGTGTTCGAGATGCCCGCGTTCGCGCACGGCACCCGTGGGGTGGCCGAGGCGATTGCCGGCGCGGACGCGTTCAGCGTGGTCGGTGGTGGTGACTCCGCCGCTGCGGTGCGGGCCCTGGGTCTGGACGAGAAGGCCTTCGGGCACATTTCCACAGGCGGTGGCGCGTCCCTGGAGTACCTGGAGGGCAAGACCCTCCCCGGCATCGCGGCTCTGGAGAACTGATGGCGAGCGCTCCCCGCCGGCCGCTGATGGCCGGCAACTGGAAGATGAACCTCAACCACCTCGAGGCGAACCTGCTGGTGCAGAAGCTGGCGGCCAGCCTCACCGAGAAGCAGTTGACCGAGGTGGAGACGGTGGTGCTGCCACCCTTCACCGACCTGCGCACGGTGCAGACCGTGGTGGAGGGCGACAAACTGCTGATCGGCTACGGTGCGCAGGATCTCTCGCCGCACGCCTCCGGCGCGTACACCGGGGAGATCTCCGGCGCGATGCTGGCCAAGCTCGGCTGCACGTACGTGGCGGTCGGGCACTCCGAGCGCCGGCAGTACCACCGCGAGGACGACGCGCTCGTCGGCGCCAAGGTGCAGGCGGCGCTGACCCACGGGCTGACCCCGATCCTCTGCGTGGGGGAGGGGCTGGACATCCGGGAGCAGGGCACCCACGTGGCGCACTGCACCGACCAGCTCGACGCGGCCCTCAAGGGGCTCAGCCCGGAGCAGATCCAGCGGGTGGTTGTCGCGTACGAGCCGGTCTGGGCGATCGGCACCGGCAAGACGGCCACCCCGGAGGACGCCCAGGAGGTGTGTGGCGCGCTGCGGGCCCGGCTGGCCGAGACCGTGGACCAGGCCACCGCCGACGGGGTGCGGATCCTCTACGGCGGCTCGGTCAAGTCGTCGAACGTGGCCTCGATCATGGCGCAGCCGGACGTGGACGGTGCCCTGGTGGGCGGCGCCAGCCTGGACGCCGAGGAGTTCGCGAAGATCTGCCGGTTCCCGGAGCACATCACCGGCTGATCGCTCGCTATCCTTGACTCCGCCCGTCCGCCGGTCGGTGCCGCCGTGCCCGATCTGCCCGGGCGAGGATCGTAACGAGAGGACTGACCCCCGCCATGCCGCTCTGGTTCGCCTACACGTTGATCGTGTTGCTGGTCATCACCAGCTTCCTGCTCGTGCTGCTCATCCTGCTGCACCGCGGCAAGGGCGGTGGAATGTCCAGCATGTTCGGCGGTGGCGTCAGCTCCAGCCTGGCCGGCTCGTCGGTGGCCGAGAAGAACCTGGACCGCTACACGGTTCTGGTGGGCATCGTCTGGTTCGCCTGCATCATCGGGCTCGGTCTCTGGCTCCGGCTTGAGGTGGGTACGGGCGTCTGATTCGACCCCACAGGCGTACAATCTGCGCGCGGTCCGTCACCCGACGGGCCGCGCGCAGTCCGTTTCACCCGCTGCACCGCGTCGCCCGCCGTCCACCCCTACCGACGGCGGTCCCCTCCGACGACAGGAGTCAGCGCCGTGCCGAACGGCCACGTCATCCGGGGCGCCCGCGTCGGGTCCGCGCCCCCACGTCCCCCCGAACGCCACCAGCCGGTCCCGTGCCGGTCGGTCAGCTACTGGTGTCGCAACGGGCACCGCACTGACATCCGGATCGTCGCCGACGTGGCGGCCCCGACCGTCTGGGACTGCCCCCGCTGCGGGTTGCCCGCAGGCCAGGACGCCCAGGATCCGCCGGGCCGGACCCGGGCGGAGCCGTACAAGACCCATCTGGCGTACGTGAAGGAACGGCGTACCGATGCCGAGGGGGAGGCGATCCTCGCCGAGGCCCTCGCCGCCCTGCGTAACCGGCGCGGCGGGGGGTGATCACGCCGTCCCGGCACGTCGAGGGTCATCGACGTGAATGCCGAGGTCTTATGCTCACGCAATGGCTATGACCAGTTACCGTGCGGGGTTGATCAGCGGGGCGCTCGCGATGGCCTTCGTGGGCAGTTCCGCTGCCGTCAGCCCGCTGCTCACCGACTATCCGGTGTTGACCGGTCAGGCGTGGCGCTACGCGGCCGCGGCTCTACTGCTGCTGGGCTACCTGTGGCTGCGCCGGTTGCCGTGGGTCCGGGTGGGCAGGTCGGACTGGGCACGACTCGTCCTGCTCGCCGCAACAGGTCTGGCAGCGTTCAACGTGTGCCTGCTCCAGGCCGCCCGGCACACCGACCCTCCGGTGCTCGGTGCCATCGTCGGGGCGGCTCCGCTGGTGCTCGCCATCATCGGGCCGTTGCTGGCGGGTCGTCGGCCGTCGCTGCTCGTGGCGACATCGGCGGTGATCGTGGTGGTCGGCGTCGGTACCGTCCTCGGCGGGGGACACTTCAGTCTGCCCGGCGTGCTGTGGTCCCTCGGCGCGTTGGCCGGTGAGTGCCTCTTCTCCCTGCTCGCCGTCCCGCTGCTGCCCCGGCTCGGGCCGGTACGGGTGAGCGCCTACACCTGCGCGCTCGCCGGTGTCATGCTCGCCCTGGCCGCCCTGCTCGTCGAGCGAAGTGACGTCGCCACCGTGCCCACAGGCGTGGAGGTGCTGTCGCTCGCCTTCCTCGCGGTCTTCGTCACCGCTGTGGCGTTCGCCCTGTGGTATGCCGCAGTCGGGTCGCTGGGAGTGGACCGTGCCGGCCTGCTGGCGGGCCTCGTCCCGGTGGCTGCCACCCTCATCGCGGTCGGGATCGACACCACGACACTGTCGCTCCAGGTCCTGCTCGGTGCCGTGCTTGTCGGGGCGGGTGTGAGCCTGGGCATGCTCCCGCCCCGGCGTCGACCCGGCGGCGGGGAGGCCGGCCGCGGGGGACAGCGGCCGGCCAGCCGCCGGTCAGCGCAGGTTGAGCAGGTCGGCGGATTGCCGTAGCGCCTCCGCCGCCTGATCGGGGGCGATGCCGTCCACCACGCACGCGAGCAGCAACACCCGGCGGGTGTCCGCCCGGACCGCCTGGTGTACGCCGTCGCGGTGGGCGAAGAGCGACAGCACCCGAGCGTCGTCGGCCAGGATCAGCCGGTCCGGCTCCACCGCCACGTCCTCCTGGGCACCGATCGGTCGCAGGCGTTCGCCGCCCTGACTCAGGGCCAGCCGGACCGGACCGGAGAGCCGCTCCGCGTCGAACACACCGAGCGCGACCATCGTCGCCACCGCTGTCACGTTCACCGCGTCCACAGTGGAATTGATCTTCGGCCAGTTGCCCAGCGGTTTCGTCCGCAGGCCGCGCTCGACAAGTGCCTGAATCGACGGCGGCTGGCGGTCCGGGTCCACGCCGATCTGCCGGGAGAAGCGTCGGTAGGCGTCGATCGCCTGGTGTGCGCGGATCTCCGCCTTCGCCACCCCGTGCCACAGGCCGTGCTGCTGCGTCCAACGCTCCTGCACCTCGCGTGCGATGGCGTCACCACCGCCCACCTCGGCCTCGACACACAGCACCCTGACGTCGGGGAATGCTGCCGCGACCTGCGGGGAGACGGTGACCTCGGCCATGGGCAGGTGTGCTTGAGCGGTCATCGCACAGCCTCCAGAAGTTGCAGCGAATCGCCGACCTGCAAGCTTAGGTCCTCGGCCGTGATGATGCGTTCGGTGTCGATGAGGATGTTGTAGTGGTTGGGCCAGTGGCACTCGTCGAAACCGGCGACGGTGCCGATCCGCTGCCCGTTGCAGACCACCACGTCGCCCCGCTGCACGACGGTGGCCGTACTGAACTCGGCGAACCCGAGGAAACCGACAGCGTCCACCCGGTCACCTGGCCGGCTCGGCTGGTCCGTGGTCGTCACCAGCTCGTGGATCTCACCCTGTCGGACGCACCGCGACAGCCACTGTGACATCGTCATGCCGCGTTCGTCGCGCCTGTGGAACAACAGCTTCACGAACCGCGCCATTGTCGGTCGCTTCGACGGCGTACGCAGCCGTGGTTCCTTGCGCCGGGCGATGGCGTACGCCTGCTCGACGAGAGCGACGATGTCCGGACCCGCGTCGGTGTACGCGTCACCGAGCGACACCACGTGCCGGAAATCCGCCATGATCGCGGCGTATTCGTGGTCGAGAGAGGACTTGAACCCGGGGAATCCGGCAAGCATGTCGGCCGACCGGACCGAGCCGTCCTTGCCGTACACGGTGATGTCCTTGACCTCGCCCGACGGCAGAGCCCAGTCCAGTTCGACGGTGACCGGCACGCCGCTGAGGGAGCGCAGGTGGAGTTCGGCGCAGAACTCCACCCCACGACGGACGTCACCGATGGTGGCGTCGACAAGTTCCAGGTCGCCGACGATCGTGCGGACCGCGTCCAGCGCGTTCGGGCCGTTGTCGATGACACAGCCACCGCCGCCCAGATCCTGGTCGAGGTACCACGCCTCAGATCCAGTGTGCTCCTCGATGCGCTCGGAGTAGCGGCACACCAGACGTTCGATGTCCTCCGGATCGCCCACTCCGAGGCGCAGCGCGGCCACGTTACGGTTGTACCGCCGGTGGAAGGCGGTGAACAGCGTCCGACCAGCCTCCCGCGCCAACGCCATGAGCATGTGTGCGTCCGCCAGCTGCACGGTCATCGGCTTTTCGCAGCACACGTGCACCCCGGCGCGTAGCGCGTCGGCGGCGACCTCGGCGTGCACCGCGTTCGGCAGGGTCAGCACGACCGCGTCGACCAGACCCGAGGCGAGGAGTTCGCGGTGGTCGGTGTAGGTCGCGACGGCACGGCTGCCGTCGGCGAAGTCCACGAGCTTCGCGTCGTTGCGATCACAGACGGCGGTCAGAGTGAGGTGCTCGTCGTCCTCGATGGCCCGCAGGAAGTACGGAGCGATCACCCCGAGGCCGATGACCCCGATCCTCATGCCGGTCCCGCCTCGGCCAGCGCGACCGGGACTGTCACGTCGAGTTCGGCACCGAGCCGTACCAACTGGACGGCGACGTGGTGCGGGAGCCGGATCCCTTCGGCGTACGACGCCGCGGCCCGCTCCGCCTCCGGAGCCCCCGGGTAGGTCACCCGCTGTCCGGGTGCGGCGGGCGACGACGACACCGTGTCCAACAGCGTGCGGGTCTCGGTCTTGAAGCCGTCCGCGACGCCGAACGCCGCGGGGTCGATCACGAGGGCGACCTGGCCGATGTTCACGTCCTCGGCCGGTTCGGTCTCGGTGAGCGCCTGCGGCCGGGGCCCGTACGCGGCTCCGGCCAACGGTCCGCACAACAGGTCGACAAGCAGCGCGAGGCCGTACCCCTTGGCGCCACCGGTCTGCGCGGTGCCGCCCAGCCAGGCCACGTCGGCGTGCCCGTCGAAGTACGCGTCGGGGTCGGTGGTCGTCGACCCGTCGGCGGACACCAGCCAGCCCTCGGGGACCTGCCGTCCTTCGCGCTGAGCCGCCCGGATCTTGCCGGTGGCCACGGCTGTGGCGCTCATGTCCAGGACGAACGGCGCACCGTGAGAGACCGGCACCGCCGCGCTCAGCGGGTTGGTGCCGAGCAGCCGCTGCACGCCGCCCAGCGGCGGGACGACACCCTGTGCGCCGCAGTTGGACATGACGATCCCGATCAGACCGTTGGCGGCGACCCGGCTGGCGTAGTAGCCGGCGCTACCGAAGTGGCTGCTGTTGCGTACCGTCACCATGCCGAGGCCGAGTTCCCGCGCCTTGGCTGCGGCCAGGTCGACGGCGGTCACCATCGTGACGGCTCCCAGGCCGTTGTCGCCGTCGACGACGGCCGTGGTCGCGGTCTCGACCACGACCTTGGGTTGCGCGTCGGGTCGGATGCTCCCGCTGCGCAGGCGAGGGGCGTAGATCCCGGCCAGCGCGTTGGTGCCGTGGGTGGTGAAGCCGTGGATGTCGGCGTAGCAGATGACCTCGGTGGCCGTCGTCGCCGCCGGCTCGTCGAGTCCACATCGCAGCAGTACCGTCCGTACGAAGGCGGTGAGCTGGGTGTGCTCGACCGTCACGCTGTTGGCCATGTCTCTCCCGTTACTGTGTCGGCACGTGGGCGCCGAAACGCACCACGAGGTCGCGGATCTGTCTCGCGTAGGTCGCCAGGTCGCCGACGCGTACCCACTCGGCTGCGGTGTGCGCGCCGTTGTCGTCGAGCCGGCCCGGTCCGCACACCGCGACGTACCGGCCGGGCCCGCCGGCCCAGATGGCGTCACAGGTGAAGGCGCTGCCGTCGGCCAGGCCGTCGTGGCGGGGGAATCCCGCCGCGGCGAGCAGGTCTTCCATCTCGGGGTCGCGGTTGTCGAGCACCGGCAGCCCACGCTTGAGCCAGTCCAACCGCACCACCCGATCCCAGTCGTCGACGAGGCGGGCGGTGAACGGGTTGCCGAGGTGTGCCTTGGCGAAGACGTCACGGGCCTCGTCGACCGCCCGCTCCAGCTCGTGCCCAAGCGTCTCCGCGCTTGCCTGGTCCCGGTAGGCGATGTTGAGCAGCAACTCACCCTCGCCGTACACCCGGTTGTGCGCGGTTCCGGTGTGCAGACCGGCGACGCAGAGCTTGGCGCCGAGGTCGGCGGCCCGGGGGCCGACGGCGCGGACCAGATGATCCGCGAGGAAACCGAGCGCCACAGTGGCGTTGTGCGCGTCGGCGGGATGGTCGTCAGTGCTGCCCTCGCCGAGCACCCGGAGTCGCGGGGTCATCGCCGCCGTACAGGCGTCCATGACCCGGCCACCGGTGGGCTCGGCGAACAGCATCAGTCGACCCGTGTAGCCCTGCCGCACCAGCCACCGGGTGCCGAGGACACCCATCGCGCCGCCTTCCTCACCCGGCACGCTTGTGAGCATGACCTCGATGCGTCGGGCCAGCGAGGGATCCGCCGCGAACGCGGCGGCGACACCCACCGCGGCGGCCACCCCGGGTCCCTTGTCATCGACCGCACCCCGACCGTGCAGGATGTCGCCGTCGAGGCGCGGCTCGACGTGCGGGCCGACGGTGTCGACGTGAAAGTTGATGACCAGCCGTCGCTCCGGTGGTGCCGGGTCTCCCATGGCCACCACCAGGGAGGGCTGGGCATCGAGGAAGGTGTCGGGGGCGGCCGCCAGCGCCCGCCGTACCGGCATCGGGATCTCCCCGGACGTCATGCTCCGCACGGTCGGGCTGCCGTAGTGGCGGACCTGGAAGCCGCGCGCGGAGGCACCGGCGAGGAACACCTCCTGCGCCTGCCGGGTGGCGGCGATCCGTCCGCCCTCCAACGGCGACACCGAGTCCACCGCCATGAACTGCCGCAACCAGTCCAGGTCGGTCTGCGTCCAGCAGGCTGTCACGGCTGGGCCGCCCCTTCGACGATGTCGCGGAAGCCCGTCGCGTAGGCCCGGTAGCTCTGCTCCAGCTGCTCCGGGTCGCCCGAGACCTGAAGGTGCGGAATGTGTGCCACGTGTGGCTCCAGGCTGTACCAGCCCCGGTAGCCTGCCGCTTCCAGCCGGCGGATGCAGGCGGCCAGGTCCAGCTCGCCGGCGTCGGGCAGGGTGAACCGGGCCTGGCCGTCCGGGTCTCGGTGGCCGTTCTTGATGTGGACGTGTTCGACCCAGGGCAGCACCTGCGCGAGGTACTCCTCGGCCTGGTAGCCGTACGCCAGGCCGTTGCCCACATCGAAGATCAGCCTGAGGTGCGGACTGTCGACGTGGTCGAGCATGCGCAGCGTGTTGGCGGCGGAGGCCCCCGCCCACCCCTGGCAGTTCTCGTGCAGCAGCACGACTCCGAGCCGGCCCGCCTCGTCGGTCAGCAACCGCATGCGCCGGAGCGACTCCGCGGCCCACGCGTCGTGCGGCCAGCCGTCGTTGGGGTACGACATGACCCGCAGCCACCGACAGTTCAGCGCGTGCGCGACTGTCGCGGTGCGGCTCAGGATCGACAGTTCGGTGTCGAGGTCGGTGGCGACGGTGGTGGACCAGTTGCCGATCGGGGTGTCCAGCACCGGTACCCGCAAACCGCTGGCCTCGACCTGCCGACGCAGGTCGGCCACCTCGTCGGTGCCGAGTTCGTGCAGACCCCGACCGTCGACCGTACGCAGCTCCACCCCGGACATGCCGAGGTCGCGGTGTACGTCGAGTTGTCTCATCAGGCCCGGTGCGGCCTCGTCACCGATGCCGCAGACCCGGCTGGCCCAGATCCCCACCGCCGTCATGCGCCCTGCCGGTAGAAGCCGGCGATCTCCTCGACGACCCGCTCGACGGTTCCGGCGGGCAGTTCCGGATGCAACGGCAGTGCCAGGCACTCGCGGGACAGGCGCTCGGCGACCGGGAAGTCACCCGGGCCGTGGCCGAGGTGCCGGAACGCGGGTTGCAGGTGCAGCGGCCGGGGATAGTAGACCTTCGTCTCGATACCGCGTCCGGCCAGGTACGAGCGGAGGTCGTCGCGCTGTGGCGCGCGTACGACGTAGGTGTAGACGGCCTGCCCGGTGAGGTCCCCGGGGGGCGTCAGCACGACGGGCGCGGCCTCGCGCAGCAGCTCGCCGTAGTGTCGGGCCAGCCGGCGACGCTCGGCGAGGAACTGGTCGAGGTGTGGCAGCCGGCGCAGCAGGAACAGCGCCGTGACCTCGTCCATCCGACTGTTGAAGCCGACCAGGTGGTGCAGGAACCGAACCTTCAGGTCCTGACCGTGGTTGCGCAGCATCCGGCAGGTGGTGGCCAGCTCCGGATCGTCGGTGACGATCATGCCGGCGTCCCCGATCCCGCCCAGCGGTTTGCCGGGGAAGAAGGAGTACACCCCGGCGTCGCCGTGGCGGCCGGCGGGTCGGCCCGCGACCTGACCGCCCAGCGCGACGGCGCTGTCCTCGATCAGGCGCATCGAGTGGCGGTCGGCAAGTGCCCGCAGCGCCGGCATGTCGGGGCTGCTCGCGAAGAGGTACGCCGGCACGACGGCCCGGCTCGCCGTGGTGCGGACGGCCTCGACGGTCGCCACGGTCAGCATCGCCGTGTCGTAGTCGACGTCGGCGAAGACCGGACGGGCACCGCGCAGCGCCACAGTGCTGGCCGAGGAGATGAACGAGAAGGCGGGGGTGACGACGTCGTCGCCGGGTCCGATGTCCATGGCCGTGAGGATCAGCGTCAACGCGCCGGTGCCGCTGGCGACCGCGATGGCCTCGGCGGCGCCGGTTCGCTGCGTCACGGCCGTCTCCAGGGCCGCGACCCGGGACTTGAGGATGAACTCGTCCGACTCGCCGACCTCCCGGACCGCGTCCAGGACGTCCTCGGTCCACCCGGCGTACCGGGTGGGGTAGTCGAAGTACGGGACTGCCATGGTCACTGTCGCTCCCGATAGAACTCGTGGATCAGATCGCAGACCCGGTCGACCTGCTCGTCGGTGAGGTCGGGATACATCGGCAGTCCGACCGCCCGCTGACTTGCCGCCTTCGCGACAGGTACGGGCTGGTCCACCCCGGCCCGGGTGATCAGGCAGGGCTGCTCGGTGAGCGGCCGGGGGTAGTACACCTCGGTGCCCACGCCGTGCGAGGTCAGGTAGGCGACCAACTCGTCACGCCGCTCACACTCGATCAGGTAGACGTAGTAGACGAGGTTGCTCTGTTTGCCGGCCGGAGCGAGCCAGGGGGTACGGACCAGCGGCGCGAGTTCGTCGAGCTGTTTGTCGTAGCGCGCCGCCACGGCCGCCCGCCTGGCGATTTCCGCGTCCAACGACTCCAGCCGCCACAGCAGGAACGCGGCCTGCACCTCGTCGCAGCGGCTGTTGTAGCCGAGTTCGAGGTACTCGTAGGAGCCGTCGCTCGGCTGGCCGTGGCAGCGCAGTTGGCGTGCCGTGCGGGCGAGGTCCTCGTCGTCGGTGAGCAGCATGCCCGCGTCGCCCAGCGCGCCGAGCGTCTTGGTGGGGAAGAACGAGAGCACTCCGGCCCGACCCCAGCGGCCGGCGTGCCGGCCGTCGATGTGCATTCCGATACCTTCGGCGCTGTCCTCAAGTAGTTGCAGGCCGTGCTCGTCGGCCACCTCGCCCAACGCCACCATGTCCGCCATCTGGGTGAACAGGTGCACCGGCATGATCGCCCGGGTCCGCTCCGTTACGGCGGCGCGGACCTGCTCTGGGTCCAACGCGTAGGAGCCGGGCTCGATGTCGACAAGGACCGGCCTGGCACCGACGTGCAGCACCGAGGAGGCGCTGGCGAAGAAGGTGTACGCGGGCACGATCACCTCGTCGCCCGGCCTGATCCCCGCCGCCCGCAGCATGATGATCAGCGCGTCGGTGCCGTTGTTCACCGCTACCGTGTGCCGGGCGCCGGTACGCTCCGCGATCGCTTGTTCCAGTTCCTCGCCCACCGGTCCGAAGGTGAACCGTCCGGTGTCGGTGACCGTACGCAGCCTGGCGGCGAGCCCGGCCCAGTCCCGGCGGATCGACGCCGCGCCGCTGAAGAACGGCACCGCGGTGGTGGAGGTCGTCGTCGGAGCACTCATCGGCACGCCTCCTTCAGCTCACTGATCAGGGTGGTCGTCTCCGCGATCCGCTGCTGCGGGGTGGTGGCCGCCCCGATTCGCTTGAGCAGCGCGCTGCCGACGATGACGCCGTCGACCTTGCCCCGCAGGGCGGCGACGTGTTCCGGTCGCGAGATGCCGAAGCCCACCGCGACGGGCGTGGTCGCCGCGGCCCGGACCCGGGCGAGGTAGGCGTCGAGCCCGTCGGCGAGCCGGTCCCGGACACCTGTCACCCCGTTGTCGGCGAGGCAGTACAGGAATCCGCGGGATTGTCGCGCGGTGCGGCGCAGCCGCTCGGGACTGCTGCCCGGAGCGGCGAAGAAGACCTGGCCCAGGTTGTGCCCTTCCGCCTCCACCAGCCAGTCCGTGCTCTCGGTGGCGGGCAGGTCCGGCACGATGAAGCCGTCGGCGCCTGCCGATGCGGCGTCGGCGAAGAGTTTCGGCAGCCCGTACCGGAGAAAGGGGTTGCAGTAGCCCATCAACATGATCGGCACGTCGTTGCCGGTGGCCCGCACCTTGGCCACCAGGTCGAGCGTCGTCGCCACCGTCACACCGGCGCGCAACGCCTGCTGGGTGGTGGCCTGGATGACCGGACCGTCGCCGAGCGGGTCGGAGAACGGCGCCCCCAGTTCGATGACGTCGGCGCCGGCCGCGCAGGCCGCGTCGACGAGATCGACGGTCTCGTCGAGGCTCGGGTAGCCGGCGGTCAGGTACGCCACAAGCGCGGTTTCGCGCTGGCTGTCCGCGAACGCGTGCTCAAGTCGTCTCACCTGTCTGCTCCATCCCGTTCGCGTATCGCTGCCAGCGCGCTGACCAGGTCCTTGTCGCCGCGTCCGGAGAGGTTCACCAGGATGTTGCTGCCGTGCGGCAGTTCCTCAGCCAGTTCGAGCCCGCCCGCCACCGCGTGCGCGGACTCCAGGGCGGGGATGATCCCCTCGGCGCGGCTGAGCAGCGCGAAGGTGGCGAGCGCCTGGTCGTCGCTGGCCGTTCGGTACTCGACCCGGCCGGTGTCCTTGAAGTAGCTGTGCTCCGGTCCGACACCTGGGTAGTCCAGTCCCGGTGCCACGCTGTGGGTCAGCAGGATCTGCCCGTCGTCGTCCTGAAGGAGGTAGGTGCGGGTACCTTGCAGGACGCCGGGCTCGCCGTAGAGCAGCGGTGCGGCGTGCCGGCCGCCCGGACCCAGCCCCTCACCGGCCGCCTGTACGCCGATCAGGCGTACCGGGTCGTCGAGGAACGCGCTGAACATCCCGACCGAGTTGCTGCCGCCGCCGACGCAGGCCACCACCGCGTCGGGCAGATCGCCGACGCTGTCCAGGAACTGCTGCCGGGCCTCCCGGCCGATGACGGACTGGAAGCCGCGCACGATCGTGGGGAAGGGATGTGGCCCGACCACCGAGCCGAGCAGGTAGTGGGTGGAGTCTGGGTGGGCGATCCAGTCGCGGATCGCCTCGTTGATGGCGTCCTTGAGGGTCGCCGTGCCGTTGTCGACCAGACGCACTTCGGCCCCCAGCAGCTCCATCCGCTGGACGTTCGGCGCCTGCCGCTCGGCGTCGACGCGTCCCATGTAGATGGTCGCGTCGAGCTGGAGATGAGCGCACGCCGCCGCGACCGCCACACCGTGCTGGCCCGCCCCGGTCTCGGCGATGATGCGCCGCTTGCCGATGCGTCGGGCCAGCAGAGCCTGCCCGATCGCGTTGTTGATCTTATGTGCGCCGGTGTGGGTCAGGTCCTCCCGCTTGAGCCAGAGGGTGCAGCCGTTGGCCTCGACCCCCAACCTGCGAAGTCTGGTAAGCGGGGTGGGCCGGCCGACGAACCTGTTCAACAGGTCGTCCAGCTCGCTGAGGAAATCCTCGCTGGCCTGGGCCTTCTGGTACGCCGCCTCCAGTTCCTCCAACGGAGCCACCAACGTCTCCGCCACGAACTGGCCGCCGTACCCGCCGAACCACCCGCTCATCGCACTGCCTGCACGATCCGGACACCGCGCAGCGAACGGAGCTTGTCCGCCGGGTCGTCACTGGTCAGCAGGCTCTCGCCGATCAGGGCGGCGTGAAAGCCGTGCGCACCGATGCGGGCCAGGTCGGCCGAGGTGTGCAGGCCGCTCTCGCTCACCGTCAGCACGGCGGGCGGGATCAACCGACGCAGCCGCGTCGAGTTGTCCAGGTCGACCGCGAAGGTGCGCAGGTCGCGGTTGTTCACGCCGACGATCCGGGCGCCGGCCCGGACGGCCCGGTCCACCTCCGCCTCGGTGAACGTCTCGACGAGCGCGTCGATTCCGAGATCGTCGGCGGCCGCGAGGAGGTCGGCGAGCAGGGCGTCGTCGACCGCCCGGACGATGACCAGCACCGCGTCGGCACCGCAGTCGTGTGCGAGCTGCACCTGCCGTACGTCGACCAGGAAGTCCTTGAACAGCACCGGAACGGTGACCTCGGGGTCGTTGGCGACCTGCGCGACCAGGTCCGGCGAGCCACCGAAGTAGGCGGTGTCGGCCAGGACCGACACCGCGGCGGCGCCCGCTCCGGCGTACGTGCGGGCCAGGGGCACCGCCTCGGTCAGGGGCAGCAGGTCGCCCTTGGACGGCGACTTCGGTTTGACCTCGGCGATGATGCCCACGTCGGTACCGCTCAGGGCGGCGGCGAACGTGCCGGGACGGGCGGGCGTGGCACGCCCGCCCGTCTTCGACACCGGCGCTCGCGCACCTGTCCAGGCCGACCGCTTCGCGGCGACGATGTCGTCGAGATGCATGCGGAACTCCTTGCTGGGTAGTGGTGACTGCGTCATCGCGAGTCGTGTTCGGCGGCGGTGACGGCAGTTGGCTCGCCGCGCAGTGCGTCGAGTCCGGCCGGTGCCACGGGCAGGGAGCGGGAGGCCGGCGTCACAGGATTTCGATGTTGTCGCCCGGCGTCAGGACGTTGCGCGTGTCCAGCACCAGCGGTGCCGCGCTCCAGTGCGGGTCCGCCGCGATGCGGTTGTGCGGGGTTACCAGCACGACGCAGTCCTGGGCGGCGAGCTCCGTGGGCGTCCAGGCCGCCACGGGCACGGCCTGGTTGTCGAGGACCATCGACGGCACCAGCGGGTCGTAGTAGCTGACCTGCGCGCCGCAGTGCCGCAGCGCCCGGATGATGTCCAGGGCCGGCGCGTTGCGCAGGTCGGCGACGCCCTCCTTGTAGCTGACACCGACGATCAGCACCCGGGCCTGCTGGATCGTTCCGCCCCCGGCCGCGATGAGCTCCACGATCCGGTCGACGACCTGCCCCGGGCGCTCGGTGATCCGTCGGTGTGCGGCCTGGACCAGGCTGAGATCCGTGCCCGCCAGTTGCGCCAACGGCTGGAGGAAGAGCGGATCGACAGGGATGCACTCGCCGCCGACGCCGGGGCCCGGGTAGTGCGCGAGGAAGCCGTACGGTTTGGTCGCCGCCGCGTCGATGACTTCCCGGACCGGAATCCGCAGGTGCCGGCAGAGGTCGGACAGTTCCAGACTCAGGGCGATGTTGACCAGCCGGAAGGTGTTCTCGAAGACCTTCGCCAGCTCGGCGACCTCCGGGCTGGAGACCGGGTGGACCTGCTCGCAGACCTGCTCGAACAACACGGTGGCCCGGCGGGTGCACTCGGGGGTGAAGCCGCCGACGAGTTTGGGCGTGTTCGTCATCCGCCAGCCGTCGGCGTTCGCCGGATTGATCCGCTCCGGAGCCATCGCCAGGTAGAGGTCGGTGCCGATGCGGATGCCACCCTCGCGGGTGAGCCGGCGCGCCGCAGCGGACGTGGTGCCCGGCGGGATGGTGGACTGCAACACCAGCAGCGTTCCCGGTCGCAGGTGCGGGACCACCGCGGCAAGGGCCGCGTCGACGTGTGAGAGGTCGGCGACGCCGTGACTGGTAGGTGTCGGGACACAGACGACCACGGCGTCTGCCGCCGCCATCGCGGCCGGGGACGTGCCCACCGACAACCGCGGGTGCAGTTCCTCCAGCTCCAGGTCCGAGACGTCGGGCAGGTAGGACTCGCCCCGGAGGATGGCGTTGATCTTCTCGGCATCCGTGTCGAGACCGACCACTGAGAAGCCCGCCGCGGCGAAACCGGTAGCCAGCGGCAAGCCGGTGTACCCGAGCCCGATGATGCCGACGACCGCCTTCCGGCTGGCGATGAGGCGATCGAAGTCGGCCACCTCGACAACGGTGCCGGCGCGCGGGTCCGCTGCTCTGGAATCGGTGGGCGAGCTGACCATAGTAACCATTTGTACAGCTCCAAGCGGTGGGCGTGAATGCTCGGCCACTGAGTGCCAGCGGCGATCCAATCAGCCGGCCGGTCGCCCGGCCCAGACCACTGAACAGGGACATCGGCAGACCAGGACCGGGTTACGCTGCGAATCGTCTGCGTTGACCTGGGTGTCGTCCACGTATTGGTCAATCTTCGCTCCGCCGGATCGTCTCCCCGGTGCACCGTCCGGGCAGTAATTGCCGCCTATGTGATGGCCCTCTCCTGCTTCCGCATGAGGTGCATATGGCCATAGCAAGCACGAAAGCGTCGAAATGGGCGTAGTTCGGTGGTGCTAGTTGCGCATGGCTACACTCCGTCCGATATCACCTACTTTATGTTGCGGGATCATCCCGGCCGATTCGGCTAAAGGGTGCGCTACGGACGGCCGGTGATCCACGATGGGGCCCTCCGCGCCGGGGGGTCAGCGGCGTTGTTTCGCCGGCCACGATTCGGTGTCGACTGGGGGTCGACGCTAGAATCCACTCTGCGTGCCATTGTGGGTGGGGCGGCGATCATCGGATTCGGTCATTGGTGACCGACCTGAAAGTTCAGCACGTGGGATCCGATGAGCAAAAGCCAAGGGCGATGCTGCCATGCTGAGGGGGCAATTCCAGAATGCCGTGGCATCTGACAATCAGCGTTTGCAGGGATGTCGACGAGCCGCTTAGCCGGCAGATCCAGAGCGCTATCAAGGAGAAGATTCGAAATGGCGTTCTCCTACCCGGCGTGCCGCTGCCGTCAAGCCGTCTGTTGGCTCGTGACATCGGAGTGTCGCGCAGCGTGGTGGTCGAGGCGTACGAGCAGATGAGCGCGGAGGGGTACCTGGAAGCCGTCCAGGGTTCGGGTACCCGCGTCGCCACCCGGCCCGTCGTCGGTGTGGAGCGGGGATCCGGTCTCGACGAGCCGACGGCACCGGCCGTGCGCTGGGACCTTCGTGTCGGTGCGACGGACGTGACGAACTTTCCACTTCAGGAATGGCTGTCGTGCTACCAACGGGCGACGCAGAGCCTGGGTGCCAACGACCTGAGCTACCCGCCGATAACCGGCATCCCGGCGCTGCGTACGGAGTTGGCGAGCTACCTGGGCCGGGTGCGGGGCGTACGGGTGGAACCCGCCCACACCATGGTCACGATGGGCTTCGCCCACGGCCTCGGTCTAATCTGCCGGACCCTGCCGACGGTGGGCATCGACCGGATCGGTGTGGAGAATCCCGGTAGCGGCAAGCAGTTCCACTTCATCCGCAGCACCGGCATGCGCGCGCTGCCCGTACCTGTGGATGCCGACGGTGTGGACCTCGACGCCCTGGCGCGCAGTGGTGTCCGCGCTGTCCTGATCACCGCGGCCCACCAGTTTCCCACCGGGGCGACGATGTCGCTCGAACGCCGGCAAGCGCTGCTGCGGTGGGCGAGTGACGTCGACGGAATCATCATCGAGGATGACTACGACACGGAGTTCTGGTTCGACCAGCGGGAGCGGCCACCGGCGATCCAGGGCAGCGACCCGGAGCGGGTCGTCTACGGCGGAAGCCTGAGCAAGGTACTCGCCCCCGGGTTGCGCCTCGGTTGGCTCGCCGTGCCGGAATGGCTGTTCGGCGCGGTCGAACGAGCACGGGCCACATCGGACCAGGGCTCCGACAGCATCACCCAACTGGCCGTGTCGGAGTTCCTCCGTGCCGGCCTGCTCGACCGGCACCTGCGACGGCTGCGGCCGAGGTACCGGTCCAGACTGGAGACCGTCGTCCAGGCGGTACGGCGACATCTGCCAGGTGCGAGCATCAGGGGCGCCTCCGCCGGCCGTCACGTCTACGTCGAGCTGCCCCACCACGTGGACGAGGCGGCCGTCGTCGACGGAGCCCTGCGCCTGTCGGTTCTTCTGCGCGGGGGCGCGCACTTCCGTCTCGCCGAGTCCCCCCGCCTCACCAACCGTCCAGCGCTGGTCATCGGCTACTCGGCGGTACGGCCAAGTGACATCAACGAGGCGCTCGCCCGCGTCGGTGAGTCCTACGCCCGGTACGCGGACCCTCGGCCTAACCGGAATGGGGCGAGCCTGACCCGTTCGATCGGGCAGCCGTTACGAATTCCGCGATCAGCCGCGGTTCCTTGACCCCCCGGCGCACCTCCACTCCGCTGGAGACGTCGACCCCCCACGGAGACAGTGCCGCGACGGCGGCCGTGACGTTGCCGGGGCTGAGACCACCGGCAAGCATCCAACGCCCGGCCAGTGGCTTCGTCCTCAGGGAGGACCAGTTCCACAGGTTGCCGGAACCCGGCTGGGGAGAGTCGATGATCAGCATGTCCTCGCCGTACGAGCCGGGTTGCAGGTCCTGACCCTCGGCCAGCGACGTCGCCCTGATCAGCGTGACGTCCAGGTCGCGCAGCGCCTCGTAGTGCTCGCGGGGCTCGCCGCCGTGCAGTTGCACAGCCCGAAGACCGGCCGTGGTCACACATTCGCGGATGACGTCGACCGGCTCACCCCGGAACACCCCGACGGTCAGCACGTGTGGCGGCACCTCGGCCGCCAGGCGACAGGCCTCCGTCGGGGTCACCCGACGGACGCTCTCCGTCAGCATGAAGCCCACCGCGTCCACCCCGGCCCGTACGGCGGCGGCGACATCGGTCGAGGTCCGTAGGCCGCAGACTTTGATGAACAAGCATGTCCTCCTTCGACGTCCCATATTCTGCATCGCTGCCCGGGGCGCGGCGGGAGCACGTGCCGGACGGGTGGCGGTCTGGTGCCGTGGCCACGACTCGATCGCTACATCGGGTCGCCCGAGCGCTTGAGGTTCGTGGGCAACTCGGCCTCGGGGCCCTCCGGTGCCTCGGCGATCCGTCCGGCCGGGGTGAACGCGAACACCACCGCCCCGACCATCAGGCCGATGCCGGCGATCAACAGGGCGCCTCGGGCGCTCAGGACGTTTGCCAGCACTCCGGCGAGCAGGCCACCCAGCGGGATGACCGCCCAGGCGACGAAGCGGTAGGTGCCGCTGACCCGCCCGAGGAGACGGTTGGGGATGATCGCCTGGCGCAGCGCCACCGAGTGGATGTTGAAGATGGTGATGCCCACGCCGCTGATCACGTACCCCGCGCCGAGCAGCAGCAACTGCACCATCGGCGAGCCCGTCGCCAGCGGCAACGCCAGTAGGCCAAGTGCCGAGGTCAGCACGCCCGCGACCATCGCGGGGCCGATCCCGAGGCGTCGCGCCAGCCCACCTGCGATCAGCGAGCCACCGAAGGCGCCGACGCTGGCCGAGGCGATGATGAACCCGAGCAGCGCCGGCGACAGCTCCAGGTCCTTGAGGCCGTACAGGGGAAACAGCACGAGTACGACGTCATGGAACAGGTTGAACCAGGCGGCCTGGAGCAGGACGGCCCGGAGAATGCGATGACCGAGGGTGGCCCGCAACCCCTCGCCGATCTCGCTCCACACACCCCTGAACCCTCGGGACGTGGTGGAGCGACGTGGTTCGCGGGTCTTGATGGCCAGCAGGGACGCGGCGGAGATCAGATACGTCAGGCAGTCGACGATGATCGCGCCGGGAGCGGTGAACACCTGGATGAGCACACCGCTGAAGCCCTTGCCGCCGGTCTCGGCGATGGACCGGGTGGACTGCAGCTTCGAGTTGGCCTCGACGAGCTGGGCCCGCGATACGAGCACCGGCACGTACGCCTGGTAAGCGACGTCGAACTGCGAGGTCAGGACACCGATCAGGAAGGCCACCACGTAGAGAGCCGTCATGGACAGCTGATCGGTCAGGGCGAGCACCGGCACCACCGCCAGGATCAACGCCCGGCCGATGTTGGCACCGATGAGCAGGCCACGCCGTCGGTAACGGTCGGCCAGCACCCCGGCGAACAACGTGACAAGGGTGAAGGGCAGGTACTCGGCGACGTTGAGCAGGCCCAGGCTTGTCGGTCCGGCGTCCAGGAGCAGAATCGCGGTGAGCGGCAGCGCCAACTCGGTCACTCGGGAACCGAGCATCGCGATGGTCTGTGCTCCCCAGAGCCGGAGGAAGTCGGGGTGGCGCCACAACGATGCCGCCACCTCCGGCGGCCGATCGGGCGGCGGGGGGTCGGACAGCAGCGAGTCGGCTCCGCGGTCCTGGCTCACCCGTGCGTTCCGGTGGCGTCGCGCTCGGCCTGCGCCGGTGACCAGGACAGCTCGTACAACTCGGCGGCCCGGGAGATCGCCTGCTTCACCCGTGCGGCGGTGGGCGCCCGGAACCGGAACGTGCCGGCCGTGTGGCGGGCACCGCCCGTGCCGTTCAGGACCGCGCCAGGCGGCGGCAGGGTCTCGTCGTACAGGTCGTCCACCCGACCACGCAGGGAACCGACGGCGTGGACGACCGCCGGGCGGACCGGTGGCTCCGGCATCATCAGGTAACCGGCCACGGTGCCGAGGTCCATCGCCGGCAGGTCCAGTTTCTCCCCGATCTGCAACCGGACCGAGGCGTCGATCAGGTCGACGCCGTACACGTCGCGCCAGACGAACCGCACCTGGCCCCCGCCGGCCCGGGCGCCGATCTCCAGGAAGACCATGTCGGCGTGCTCGTCGTCGCCGATCCGCGTGTCGGTGCGGAAGAACTCCAGGTGGAACACGTCGTCGGTGAGGCCCAACGCGGCCAGCACCCGCTCGGTGTAGGAGACCACCCGCCGCTCGAACTCGGCATCGTCGTTGGCGACCGAGCCGAACGGCGTGCCCTGGGCGAAGTCGAGACATCCGGCCAGGCACTGCCAGCTCCGGACGACAAGCAGCCGACCGTCCTGGACCACCCCGTCCACCTGGTAGAGCCCGCCCTCGACGAACTCCTCGCCCTCGTAGTCGGTGAACGACTCGTCGGCCAGCAGCCGGTCCAGCTCGGCCTCCGTACGGCAGACGAAGACTCCTTGACTGTCGGCACCGGCCCGGGGCTTGAGCACGATCGGCAGGCCCACCCGACGGACCAGCTCCCGCACCTGCTCGACCGAGTTCGCCGGGCCGTACGCCGGCACCCGCAGCCCGGCCTGCTCGATGTGCCGCTTCATGACCAGCTTGTCGCGGACCTTCAGCACCTCCGCCGAGTTCTTACCTGGCACATCGAGGATGGCCCGTAGCTCCGCCGCCGTCTCCAGGTCGAACTCGGACAGCGCGATGATGTGGTCGAACTGTCCGTACCGGGTGGACAACTCCTTGGCGTGGGTGGTGACCGCCGCCACGTCACCGAGATCGGGCAGCGTGACGATCGCCTCGGCGAGCTGCTCGTCGAGCGGCTCCCGGCCGGCCGGCGTGGCCAGGTACGCCACCCGGTTGCTCCGGTGGTCGACGTAGCGGTGGTACTCGCCGAACTCGTTGCTCCATCGGTTGAGGATGAGAATGTGACTGGACACGGTCAACTCCTGAACGAGGCGGTGGATGAGAAGATCATGAGAAGACGACCGCCGCGTCTACCGCGTCGAGCAGCGCGGTCGTCTCCTGATAGGTCGCACCGGTGGCCACGACGTAGCCGAGCCGGCCCGACGAACTCCCTTGGTCCGGCACCTCGGCACCGGGCGAGTGCAGCAGGGAGATCTCCTTGATCCGAGGATCGTCGGCCACCCGACGGCCGACAGTCATCGTCGTGAAGCGGCGGACCTCCGGCCGCAGGAAGTAACGGATGCCCGCGGTCTGCCGACGGACGCCGTGCGCCGGCGCGCCGACCGGCTCACCCAGGTAGGCCCGCACCGTGATCGCGTGCATGTCGATGTCCTGGGCCAGCGACAGCAGCACCGGGATGTGATCGCCCGGCAACCTGGCCGCGAGTTCCATCAACAGCGGTCCCCGGTCGGCCAGCCGGACCTCGGCGTGGAACGGACCCAGCCCGAGACCGAGCGCGGCGACGACCCGCCGGACATAGGCGGCCATCTCGGCTGCCAGGCCGGTCGGCAGGTCGGCCGGCAGGACGTGTCCCGCCTCCACGAACCAGGGCTCCGCCCCGAGCATCTTCTCGGTGATGCACAGGACGTGTGTCACGCCGTCGTGGACGTAACCCTCGACGCTGAACTCCGGCCCCCGCACGTACTCCTCGACCAGGGCGACGGGCAACGTCTGCCGGTCCAGATAGGTGGCGGCCGGGTTGCGGATACGGTCGATCGCGGCCTTCGCCTCGTCCAGGGTGTCCGCCCGACGGACGAACAGGCTGCCGGACTGGTTGACCGGCTTCACCACGCAGGGCAGGCCGACCTTCGTGACCGCGGCCTCGACCTCGTTCGGTTCGGTCACCAGCACGGCGGCGGGCTGGTCCACGGCCGCGTCGGTGACCGCCTGGCGCATCAGGTGCTTGTAGTGCAGCTTCATCGCCGCGTCGGGGTCGATCCCCGGCAGGCCCAGGTTGGCCGCGGCCCGGGCGGCGACCGGGACGTAGTGTTCGAACCCGGGTAAGACGGCACCCAGTGGCGTGGCCCGGTGCAACGTCTCCAGCACGTCGAGCACGGCCGCGTCGTCGTTGGTGTCGACGATCTCCACCTCGCTCGCGGCGGCCAACCGCTCGCGGGGGATGGTTCGCTCGCCCCGGTCCGCGGTCAGCACCACCGGATCGTGGCCGAGTTCCCGGGCGCGGTCGATGAGCAGGCAGCCGGACGACCGGGGCTCGATGATGGTCAGCCGTGCCATGATGCGAACTCCGTCGGCTGGGGAAGCGTCACCTGAGGCGGAATGGTCACAGCGGTACTCCGGGCCTGGTCCAGCAGCTCGATGCTGCGTACGTGCATGCCGAGATCGCCACGGGGTGGCGGGCTGGCACCGCGCCGTGAGTCGTACGCGGCCCGCACGAACTGGGACAGCGGCAGATCCCGGACGATCTGGCGATCGCCACGACCACGGATGCGTACCTGCCCGTAGTCGTCCTCGGAGCTCAGCGGATAGTCGGCGACGATCTGGCCGTGCGTGCCGGTCACCACCAGCCGGCGACGTCGGATCGGTGCGGTGAGATCGGACAGCAGGGTGCTGGTGACGGCTGATCCGTGCGTCAGCGTCACCGCGGCGCCACCCATCACGTGCCCGTACTTGTCACATGACGACATCGGCCACCGGACCGCGGACTCGACGGCGGCGTCCGCTCCGGCCAGGTGCAACGCGAGCAGCATCTGGTGCGGCAACTCGACGTCGAAAGGCGTCGTGTGCGCGTCGGTCGCCGCCAGGTTCCGCCGAAACCGGGGCTTGCTCTGCTCCATGTGCAGAGTTGTCACCCGGCCGACCTCACCGGCGGCGACTGCGCGCTCCACCACAGCGGTCGTGGTGCTCTCCAGCCAGACGCTCACCGGCATGATGGCGATGTCGCTCGACAGGTCCGCGATCCGGCGCGCCTCCGCCACGCTTGTGGCGATCGGCTTCTCCAGGATCACCTGCCGGGCGCCGAGCGCGACGAGATGCTCCACCCCGGCCAGGTGCGCGGCAGGGGGAGTGGTCAGGTGGAAGACCGCCCGACGCATCGGTACGGACATCGCGTGCAGGGCCCGCGCCGCTTCGGCAAGCGTCGCCACCCAGCGGATCCCTGGTTGCGCCGGCACCGGACGTGGGTCCACCACGATCACGGTGTCGTGCGGGTCGAGGAACGGACGTAGCGCGCGATGGTGCAGGTCACGACCGGCCCGTCCGTAACCGACGATGACCGGCTGAAGGTCGCCTTGCATGAGGTGTCTCTCCCTAGGCCGCGCCCGTGGGGCACGAAACGGAATCGAGAAGGGCCACAGCCCTGCGACGACTGCGTTCCGTCAGCCGGATCGGCTCGACGACGGGGACACCGACGCCCTGATTCCGAGGGCCGGTTCGGACGGTTGTGGCTCGTCGACCAGATCCACGGTGAGCGTGCTGCGGGCCAGCTCCATCGCCGCGGTCAACTCGTCCAGGTCGGGAGCCTGGAACAGGACGTGCCCCACCCGCTGCGCCGACGAGGAGTACGCGGCGATCGTCTCGCCGGCCCGTACCTTGAGCTTGACGTCGGCCACCCACGGCTGGGCGCGCAGGGCGTCCAGGCCGTTGACGCGTGCGACCCGACCGGCCGGGAACTGCGGGAACCAACTGGCGCCGTGCGCACCCGGCGTCGCCGTGGCAGGCAGGGCGACCGGCAGGTCCAGCGCCATGGCGATCAGCGCGGCGTACGGATCGAACCGGTGGGTGAGCGCGATGACGTCCATGATGTAGTCGCCGGGGGTGCGGACCGCGACCTCGACGATCGCCGGGCCGTCCGCGGTCATCCGGAACTCCAGATGCACGATGCTGGTCTGCATCCGCATCGCCGCCACGACGCCACGGCCCAGGCTGTGAATCGTGAACATGTCCGCACCGGACATCCGCGGGCCGCCCACGTGCGCCAGCTCGACGAAGTCCGGTGGGCCCGTCGTCTCCTTCGCGGTGACGTTCTCGAAGATCACCTCGCCGCCCCGGACCAGTGCCTCCCAGCTGTACTCAGCGCCGACGAGGAACTCCTCCAGCAGCACCTTCTCCTGGGGCAACCGGGACTGGAGCACGGCGATGAGCGTGGGCTCGTCCAGCACCTGGACCACACCGGCGCTCCCGCTACTGTGCAGCGGCTTGGCGATCACCGGGTAGCGGTTCCGCGCCCAGCTGACACCCGCTTCGACATCCGGAACGATGAGGTACTTCGGTTGGCACAGCCCCGCGGTCGCGAAGCAGCCACGTTGCAGGGCCTTGTTCCGCGAGAGGACGGCGGCGTGCAGTGAGGGGCCGGGCACGTCGAGGGCGTCCTGCACCAGGGCGGCGGCGATGACCTGCGGTTCGGCGAACCCCAGCACGCCGTCCGGTTCACACGAATAGGCGGCGGCGGTGGCCGCTGCCGCCCAGTCCTCCTCGGCGGTGCCCTCGGTGAGAATGAAACGGTCCGCCTGCGGAGCGAGCCGGTCGCGGTGCAGCGCCGACTCGACCACTGTGACGCGTACCCCGAGGCGCTCGGCGGCTGTCAGGTAGGGAGTGCCCATGTAGCCGGCACCGATCAGCAACAGTTCCTTCACCGAAGCCCCTCCCGAGCCTGCACCGCCGCGTGGTGGTCCGACATCCGGCGAGCGTGGACGAGCGAGGCTCACCTTCAGTCGGTGAGCACAGTCTTCGGCCAGGAGGGGGTGAGAGCCAGACCAGCTGGGTGACAGTCGCTGGTACCAGTTCGGCCACCCGGGGTCGACGAGCGACGATCAGCCGGCGGTGGCGGCACGCGACGACCCGGGCCCTCGGTGGGCCCGGGCACGTCAGGTGCTCACGCCGTCAGCGCAGGCTGCGGAAGCGGGCCGGCAGGTCGGCCGCCGCGGCGCGGTCCAGCAGCCAGAGGGTACGTCCGGTGCCCTGGACCCCGGCCGCCGGCACCTGCACCGGGCCGGCGCCGGCCAGCGCCATGCCAACCGCGTGGGCCTTGTCGCCGCCGCCGGCCACCAGCCACACCTCCTCGGCGGTGTTGATCGCCGGCAGGGTCAGGGTGATGCGCACCGGTGGCGGCTTCGGGCTGCCCCGCACCGCGCTCACCGGTCGGCTCTCGTAGTGCACCGGGTGCTCCGGGAAGACCGAGGCGACGTGCCCGTCCTCACCGACGCCGAGCATCAGCACGTCGAAGTGGGGCAGCACGGCGGTGCCGGGCCGGGCTGCCTGGGCGAGTTCGGCCGCGTACCGGGCGGCGGCCTCCTCCGGGTCGGCACCGCCGTCCGAGGCCGGCATGGCGTGGATCCGGGCCGGGGGCACCGGCAGCGAGTCGAGCAGCGCCGCCCGGGCCTGGGTCTCGTTGCGCTCCGGGTCGCCGGCCGGCAGGAACCGTTCGTCGCCCCACCAGAAATCGACCCGGGACCAGTCGACCGCGTCCCGGGCGGGCAGCGAGCCCACCGCCCGGTAGACCGCGGCGGCGATCCGACCACCGGTGAGCACCACCGACGCCTGGCCGCGTTCGGCCTGTGCGTCGAGCAGCCGCACCACCAGTCGGGCCGCGACCGCCTGCGCCAGCAGGTCGGCGTCGGCGTGGACGGCGACACTCGCCTCACTCATGGTGTCCTTCCGGGACCGCGTGGCGGTCGCTGTCGTGCGTAGCTGAGAGGTGGGGGTCAGGAGGCGTTGCTCGTCGTGGAATGCGCGGTGACGCCGGCCTCGGCCCGTTGGGCGGTGGCCGGGTCCTTCCAGACGTGCACCCGCTGGCTGGGCCGCCGGTCCAGGTTGGTGAGCCCGGCGAACGCGCCCAACGCCTCCGCGTACACCTGGTCGGTGCCGAGCCGACGCAGTTCCTCGGCCAGTTCGTCGCCGAGCGGCCGGCGCACCAGCGGCAGGATCCGGTCCTCCTGGCCGGTACGCCGGAAGGTGGCCACGCTGTCCTCGCGGGTGAGGGTCAGCTCGTCGCCGTTGCCGCAGCGCAACTGCACCTCCCGCATCCGGGGAAACTCGCGCGTCCGGTCCCAGCGCGGCTTGATGCCGAGCCGGCTGCGCAGCCAGCCCCGCATCAGCGCGGCGGTCGGGTCGGTCGGCGGTGCGACCACCACCGCCTCGGTCAGCTGCGCGTCGGTGGTGTCGAAGGCGCCGGCCACCAGGGTGCGCCACGGGGTGATCCTGGTCCAGGCGAGGTCGGTGTCACCGGAGGCGTAGTCGCGGGCCCGCTGCCGCAGCGCCGCGATCGGGTCGGCGGCCTGCGCGGCGTCGGTGATCCGCCGGTCGGCCACCACACCGAGGAAGTCGGTGGCGATCTCCTCCGGCGGCTCACCGTGCCACCAGGTGACCACCGGAACGTCCGGCACCAGCAGCGGCATCACCACCGACTCGGCGTGCAGCGCCAACCGTCCGTACATCCGCATCACCACGGCCTCACAGGGGCCCAGCCGCCCGCCGACCACGATCTCGGCGTCCAGCCGGTTGCGGTCCCGGTCCACGTCGGAGCGGACCACCACCAGCAGTCGGCAGGGGTGTGCGGCGGCGGCGATGGTGGCCGCCGCCTCAGCCTCGCGGACCCGCTTCTCGTCCACCACCACGATCAGGGTCAGCGCCATGCCGCTGGCCACGCCGCCCGCGCTGCGCCGTTCCGCGGCGAGCGCCTTGACCACCTCGTTGCCGGTGGTGTCCCACAGTCCGATCACCGCAGCCTCCTGCTTCGCTCGCCTCGCGCTGCCGCCTCGCTCCGCTCACCGGCGGCGCGAGGCGCCACGCTGCTGAGCCTGTCGCTCCGCTCGCTCACGCCCGCCGCCAGGCCCGGCCCTCGCGGGCCAACATCTCGTCGGCGGCCCGGGGGCCCCACTCGCCGGACCGGTAGGGTTCGGGTTTCGTGCCCTCCCAGGCAACCTCCAGCGGGTCCACCACGGCCCAGCTCTGCTCGACCTCGGCGGCGTCCGGGAACAGTGTCCGGTCGCCGATCAGCACATCCAGCACCAGCCGCTCGTACGCCTCCGGACTGGACTCGGTGAACGCCTCGCCGTACTGGAAGTCCATCGCGATGTCGCGGACCTCCATTGTGGTGCCGGGCACCTTGGAACCGAACTTGAGCACCACGCCCTCGTCCGGCTGGACCCGGATCACCAACTGGTTGTTGCCGAGCATCTCCATGTCGGCAGCGGTGAACGGCAGGTGCGGGGCCTGCTTGAACACCACCGCGACCTCGGTGACCCGCCGCGGCAGCCGCTTGCCGGCCCGGATGTAGAACGGCACCTCCGCCCAGCGGCGGTTCTGGATGCCGAGCCGTACCGCCACGTACGTCTCGGTGGTCGACGTCGACGGGACGCCGTCCTCCTCCAGGTAGCCCCGGGCCCGCTGCCCACCGACCCAGCCCGGCAGGTACTGACCGCGTACCGTGCCCTCGCTGACGTCCCTGGGCAGCGTGATGGCCTTGAGCACCTTGAGCTTCTCGGCCCGGATCTCGTCGGCGTCGAAGCTTGTCGGCTCCTCCATCGCCACCAGGGCGAGCAGTTGCAGCAGGTGGTTCTGCAACACGTCACGGGCGGTGCCGACCGAGTCGTAGAAGCCGGCCCGGCTGCCGATCCCGACGTCCTCGGCCATGGTGATCTGCACCGAGTCGACGTACTGCGAGTTCCACAACGGCTCGAAGAGGCTGTTGGCGAAGCGCAGGGCCAGGATGTTCTGGACCGTCTCCTTGCCCAGGTAGTGGTCGATGCGGAAGACGTCCTGCCGGGTGAAGACGTCGTCGACCAGGTCGTTGAGGGCCTTGGCCGAGGGCAGGTCGTGGCCGAACGGCTTCTCCACCACCACCCGGCGCCAGCCGCCGCACTTCTCGTTGTCGGCCATGCCGGTGCGGGCGAGCTGCTTGAGCACCACCGGGAAGGCCGCCGGTGGGATGGAGAAGTAGAAGGCCGCGTTGCCGTGGATGCCGTGGCTGTCGCGCAGGCCATCCAGGCAGCGCGCGAGATTGTCGAACGCGGTGTCGTCGTCGAACGACCCACCGACGAACTTGATGTTGTGTTCGAGCCGAGACCACACCTCCTCCCGCCACGGTGTCCGGGAGTGGGCCTTGGCCGCCTCGCGGGCCAGCGAGGCGAAATCGCCGTCGCCCCAGTCCCGCCGGGCGAACCCGACGACCACGAAGCCGGGTGGCAGCAGCCCCCGGTTGGCCAGGTCGTAGACCGCGGGTAGCAGTTTCTTCTGGGCCAGGTCACCGGTAACCCCGAAGATCACCAGAGCGCACGGCTCCGGGATCCGGGGCAGTCGCCGGTCCTGCGGGTCGCGCAGCGGGTTCACGCTGCCTCCTCGCTCCGCTCGTCCACGTCGTCAATCGTCATGCCCGTAGCGACCCACCGCGCCGAGCGACCGGGCCGGGTCCGTCTGCCGCCCGGTCGGATGCCGGCGCGGCGGCGGACGTTCCCGACCGGCCAGCGGGCACCGGTCACCGCCGGCGACTCCGCACAGGAGTACGGGTTTCCGGGCACCGGTAGATCAACGCCGACCGTACCGGTTGTCTGAAGAAAGCTACCCACCTGCGCATCACGTGCGTACCACCGCCGGCTCACGCCGCCACCCGGTCCGGGTGGCGGCGTGAGCGCTGCCGGACGGCACCGTCACGCATTTCCTCCGGCACGCGCGGCGGCGTCGGCGTTGCCCCGGGCGGCGTCGCCGGGACTGCTGCTGCCCTGACCCGCGGCGGCCAGCGACTTGCGGACGCCGTCGAGCAGTTCCTGCCAGCTGGCCTCGAACTTCTCCACGCCCTCCCGTTCCAACGTGGCGATGACGTCGGCCAGGTCCACGCCGGCCGAATCCAGGGCGGCGAAGACCCCCCGGGCGTCGTCGTACGCGCCGGTGACGGTGTCCGGGTGGGTCTCGCCGTGCTCGGCGTACGCGTGGATGACCGGCTCCGGCATGGTGTTGACCGTGCCGGGCGCGATCAGTTCCTCGACGTAGATGACGTCCCGGTAGTCCGGGTTCTTGGTCGAGGTGGACGCCCAGAGCGGCCGCTGCGGGTGCGCCCCGGCGTCGGCCAGTGCCTGCCACCGGTCCGAGGAGAACACCTCGCTGTAGCGCTCGTACGCCAGCCGCGCGTTGGCCACCGCTGCCTTGCCCCGCAGCGCCTTGGCCTGCTCCGAACCGATCTTCTCCAGCCGCTTGTCCACCTCGCTGTCCACCCGGGAGACGAAGAACGAGGCCACCGAGCCGATGGTGCTCAGGTCGTGGCCGTTCGCCTTCGCCTGCTCCAGCCCGGCCAGGAACGCCTCCATCACCTGCGAGTAGCGGTCCAGGCCGAAGATGAGCGTGACGTTGACGCTGATCCCCTCGGCCAGGGCCGCGGTGATCGCCGGCAGGCCGGCCTCGGTTGCCGGGATCTTGATGAACAGGTTCGGCCGGTCCACCAGCCACCACAGGGCCCTGGCCTCGGCGATGGTCTTGGCCGAATCGTGTGCCGAACGTGGGTCCACCTCGATCGAGACCCGGCCGTCGACGCCGTCGCTGGCGTCGTACGCCGGGCGCATCACGTCACAGGCCCACCGCACGTCGTACGTGGTGAGCATCCGGACGGCCTCTTCCACGTCCACGTCGCGGGTGGCCAGGTCGCGCAGCTGCCAGTCGTAGGTGTCGGCGTCGCTCAGCGCCTTGGCGAAGATGGTCGGGTTGGTGGTCACCCCGACCACGTGCTGCTCCCGGCGCAGCCGGTCCAGCCCGCCGGAACTGAGTCGTACCCGGGAAAGGTCGTCAAGCCAGACCGCCACCTTCGCAGCGGTCAGTTCGCCCAGTCGGTCAGTCATGTTGCGCCAGCGCTCCCCTCAGTTGCCGGTCGTGAAACCGGTGATGTCGCCGACCCGGGTCTGCGCCGCGTGCGCGGCGGCGACGATCCGGTCCGGGGTGAAGCCGAACTGCTCGAAGAGCACGGAGTGCGGGGCACTCGCGCCGTAGTGCTCCAGGCTGACGCTCTCGCCGCAGTCGCCGACGATGCCGCGCCAGGACATCGCGATGCCCGCCTCCACGCTCACCCGGGCCTTTACCCCGCGCGGCAGGACCGACTCCCGGTACGCCTCGTCCTGCTCGAAGAACCACTCCTGGCAGGGCATCGACACGACCCGGGTGGGGGTGCCGTCGGCTTCCAGCCGCTCCCGGGCGGTGAGGCAGAGCTGCACCTCGGAGCCGGTACCCACGATGATCACCTCGGGCTTGCCGTTGGACGCCTCGGCCAGCACGTAGCCGCCCTTGGCGACCCCCTCGGCACCGGCCAGCTGCGAGCGGTCCAGCGTCGGCAGCGCCTGCCGGCTCAACGCCAACGCGGTCGGCCGGTCGGTGTGCTCCAGCGCCTGCCGCCAGGCCCAGGCGGTCTCGTTGGCGTCGGCCGGCCGGACCACGTCAAGGCCGGGAATGGCCCGCAGCGCGGTCAAATGCTCCACCGGCTGGTGGGTCGGGCCGTCCTCACCGAGACCGATGGAGTCGTGCGTCCATACGTAGACCACCGGCAGCTTCATCAACGCGGCCAACCGGACGGACGGCCGCATGTAGTCGCTGAACACCAGGAAGGTGCCGCCGTACGGGCGGGTGCCGCCGTGCAGGGCGATGCCGTTGAGGATCGCGCCCATGGCGTGCTCGCGGATGCCGAAGTGCAGCGTCCGGCCGTACTCGTGGCCCGGGAACTCCTTGGTGGCGTACTGGCTGGGGACGAAGGAGGGCTCACCCTTCATCGTGGTGTTGTTGCTCTCGGCCAGGTCGGCGGAGCCGCCCCACAGCTCGGGCAGCACCGGCGCGAGCGCGGCCAGCACCTTGCCGGAGGCGGCCCGGGTGGCGACGCCCTTGGCGTCGGCGGGGAACTCCGGCAGGGCGTCGGTCCAGCCCTCGGGCAGCGTCCGGTTGGCCATCCGGTCGTAGAGCGCGCGGCGCTCCGGGTTGGCCTTCGACCACGCGTCGAAGGTGGTCGTCCACTCCTGCTGGGCGGCCTCGCCGCGACGCAGCGCCGACCGGGTGTGGCCGAGCACCCTCTCGGTGACCTCGAACGAGCCGGCCGGGTCGAAGCCGAGGACCTCCTTGGTGGCGGCCACCTCGTCGGCGCCCAGCGCCGAGCCGTGGATCTTGCCGGTGTTCTGCTTGTTCGGTGCCGGCCAGCCGATGATGGTGCGCAGCGCGATGAACGAGGGGCGACCGGTCTCCGCCTTGGCGGCCAGCAGCGCCTGGTACAGCTCCTCGACGTTCTCGTGGTAGTCGCCCTGCTCGGCGTCGCCGCGTCGCCAGTCGACGGTCTGCACGTGCCAGCCGTACGCGGCGTAGCGGGCGGCCACGTCCTCGCTCATCGCGATCCGGGTGTCGTCCTCGATCGAGATCTCGTTGTCGTCGTAGATGAGGCAGAGGTTGCCCAGCTGCTGGTGCCCGGCCAGGGCGCTGGCCTCGTGGCTGATGCCCTCCTCGATGTCGCCGTCGGAGGCGATGCACCAGATGTGGTGGTCGAAGGCGGACTCACCGGCCTCGGCCTCCGGGTCGAACAGGCCGCGTTCGCGCCGCGCCGCCATGGCCATGCCGACGGCGTTGCCCAGGCCCTGGCCGAGCGGGCCGGTGGTGGTCTCCACGCCGGGGGTGTGCCCGTGCTCGGGGTGGCCCGGGGTGAGCGAACCCCACTGCCGCAGCGACCTGAGGTCGTCCAGGCTGAGCGGGTAGCCGGCCAGGAAGAGCTGGATGTAGAGAGTCAGGCTGGAGTGGCCGGCGGAGAGCACGAAGCGGTCCCGGCCGGGCCAGTTCGGATCGGCGGGGTTGTGCCGCATCACCCGGTTGAACAGCAGGTACGCCGCAGGGGCGAGGCTCATCGCGGTGCCCGGGTGGCCGTTGCCGGATTTCTCCACGGCGTCCATGGCCAGTACGCGGACGGTGTCCACGGCACGGCGGTCGAGGTCGGACCAGTCAAGTGCGGGGGGCGCGGGTCGGTTGGCAGCCACGGTGGTTTGTGCTCCTCGGCGAGATGGGCGGAACCCTCAGTGGTGACCCTATCGAGCGCGGCTAAACGTGCGCCCGAGGATCTCAGCATGCTGGTCTGTACGTTTCGGGTGCGCTCCACGGTTCAGCCCGCCGTCAGGCCGCCCGCCAGCCCGTCGGTGTGACGACTGGCACCGTTGCCGGGTCGCCCGGGCAGCCAAAACGACAACGCGTAGTGTGTGGGTCGGTGTGTGGACCCGAGCCGGTCCGGCCGCCGTGACCTCCCCTCCCGACGCCGGAAGGTGGCAATCCGTGAGCATGATCACCGAGCGCCCCGTCAGTAACCCTGCCGGGCAGACGCCGGTGCGTACGGCCGGGGAGACCCCAGCCCGCCCCCGCGACCTGCGGGCGGTGGTGGCGGCGTACGTGACGCTTACCAAGCCGCGGATCGTGGAGCTGCTGCTGGTCACCACGGTGCCGGCGATGATGCTCGCGCACGGTGGGCTGCCGTCGCTGTGGTTGGTGGCTGTGGTGCTGGTCGGCGGCTCGCTCGCGGCGGGCGCGGCAAGCGTGCTCAACTGCTACATCGACCGGGACATCGACCAGTTGATGCGGCGTACGAAGCGACGGCCGCTGCCGGCGCACACCGTGACGCCCCGCAATGCGCTGATCTTCGGTCTGGTGCTGGCGGTGGTCTCGGTCGCGTTGATGGCGGTGTTCACAAATCTGCTCGCCGCCGGGCTCACGCTGGCCGCGATCGTCTACTACGACGTGGTCTACACCCTGTGGCTCAAGCGCACGACGACGGCGAACACCTTCTGGGGTGGCGCCTGCGGTGCCGCGCCGGTGCTGATCGGCTGGGCGGCGGTGACCGGCTCGCTGTCGCCGGTGGCGTGGGCGCTGTTCGGGGTGGTCTTCTTCTGGCAGATGCCGCACTTCTACCCGCTGGCGATGAAGTACAAGGACGACTACGCCCGGGCCGGCATCCCGATGCTTCCGGTTGTCGCGTCGGTCCGGCGGGTCAACGCCGAGATCGTGCTGTTCGCCTGGCTGACCCTGCTGACCTCGCTGGCCGTCTGGCCGCTGGGGTTGAGTGCGGTCTACGGTGTTCCGACGCTTGTGGTCGGCGTGATCTTCGTGGCCGAGGCGCACAAGCTCGCCGGCCGGGCCAGCCGGGGCGAGCCGGTCAAGCCGATGCGGCTGTTCCACTGGTCGACGACCTACCTGACCATCGTCTTCGCCGCCGCGGCTCTCGACGCCCTGCTCTGACCGCCTGCTCGTCGACAGCTGCGGATGGCGGGGCCGTGGGGCATGAGTACCGTGTCGCCAAATGCGCCCGGTTGGTGGCGCTTTTGCCGCTCCGAAAGACCTGTTTGATACTGATAAATACGGGCGAAACGTCTGTGGTCCCGCTTAAACCTGCGGGTAATGGGTATCACAAAAACTTCATGGTTCTCGCCCGTTCGAGTGGATGTCTGCTTAGGCTTCACGTTATGGCAGATGGTTCCGATACGACGCTGACGGCTGATCAGACCGCCTCCGAGCCGGCCTCCAACGGGCTGGTCGCGGGCATCAAGTCGTTCGCCGCCGAGCACGGCGGGGCGAAGGCGGTCATCGAGTACGTCGGCAAGCGCGGTGCCCGCATCGTCCTGGTGGGCTCCGACGGCGCCTGGGGCGACCAGTTCGCCGAGGACACCGTGACCGCCCGTGAGGCCTGCGCGCAGGCCGGGGTGGCCGTTGAGAACGCCTGGGAACGGGAACTGATGGACCAGATGCGCCCGAGTAACGACCTGTGGCGTTCGATGGCCCGGCGCACGATGGCCCGTTGAGATAAATTGACCGATCACCACCAGTCGACCCGGGGGAAACCCCGGGTCGCTCTTGTCACCTGCACCGATCTGGCCGACCTCGACGACGACGACCGTCTCGTGGTGGCTCCGCTGGCCGCACGCGGGATCGTCGCCGAACCCGTCGTCTGGGACCACCCGGACGTCGACTGGGCCCGCTACGACCTGGCCGTGCTCCGCTCGCCCTGGGATTACATGTCCCGCCGGGACGAGTTCATCGCCTGGGCGACGGGCGTACCCCGGCTGGCCAATCCGGCGGACGTGGTGCGCTGGAACACCGACAAGCGCTACCTCGACGAGTTGTCCGCCGCCGGTGTACCCACGGTCCCTACCGGCTGGGTGCTGCCCGGCCAGCCGTGGGAGCAACCTGCCGATCACGGTGAGTACGTCATCAAGCCGGCCGTGAGCGCCGGCAGCCAGGACACCGGCCGGTACGACCTGGCCGACCCGGGTCACCGGGACCTCGCGGTCGCCCACGTGCGTCGACTCGGTGTGGCCGGTCGGGTGGCCATGGTCCAGCCGTACCTGAACGCGGTCGACACCGACGGCGAGACCGCGCTGCTCTTCCTCGCCGGCCCGACCGGGTTGACCTTCAGCCACGCCATCCGCAAGGGCCCGATGCTGACCGGGCCGGACGAGGGTGTCGACGGGCTGTACAAGCTCGAGGAGATCACCGCCCGCACGGCGCAGCCGGCGCAACTCGCCGTCGCGGCGCAGACCCTCGCGGCGGTGCCGGGCGGGTCTGACCGCCTGCTCTACGCCCGGGTCGACCTGATTCCCGGCCCCGACGGCACCCCGGTGCTCGTGGAACTGGAACTGACCGAGCCCTCGCTCTTCCTCGGCCACTCCGCTGGCGCACCCGACCGCCTGGCCGCCGCCATCGCCCTCCACCTACCCCACCACCCCACCACCTGACCCCCACCACCACCGAACACGTCGATCATGAAGTTGTTGTCGTCCCCGCCGGTGTGGCGTGACAACAACTTCATGATCGACGCGGGTCAGGCGGGGGTGGGGGCCGGGTGGGAGGGCTCGGTGGGGGAGGCGGCGACGGGCTGGGACGGCGGGATCGTCGCGGTCGGGTCCTCGGCGGGGTGGCGTTCGTGGGTTGACCAGAGCACGGCCAAGGTGGCGAGCCAGACCAGGCAGGAGCCGAGCATGTGCAGGCCGACAAGCAGGGCCGGCAGGTTGGTGAAGTACTGCACGAAGCCGATCACCCCCTGACCCAGCTCGACAAGCAGCAGGGTCAGCGCGGCCCGGACCGCCCGCGCCGGTGCGCCTACCGCGCGCAAGGCCAGCCACAGGCCCACGGTCAGACCGACGAGCAGGAAGACCAGGTCGGCGTGGATCTGGGAGATCGTCTGCGGATCCAGGCCGTTGCGGACGGCGTCGGCGTCGCCGGCGTGCGGGCCGCTGCCGGTCACCGCCACCCCGACCACGATGACCGCCGCGCTGGCCACCACCGTGATCCAGGTGAGGGACCGCAGTGCCGGCGGCACCACTGGCACCTTGCGGCCGTCCGGCTCGCGTACCCGACGCCACAGGGCGTACGCGAAGACAAGCAGCAGCATCGACACCACGAAGTGGATGCCCACGATCGAGGGATGCAGCTGGGTGCGGACGGTGATCCCGCCGATCACGGCCTGCGCCACGATGCCGAGGACCACGGCCAGTGCCAGCGGCACCGTACCCCGTCGGCGGGGTCGGTACGCGAGCACGGCCAGCAGCGTGGCGCCCGCGATCAGTACCAGCACGAAGGTGAGCAGGCGGTTGCCGAACTCGATCGCCCCGTGCATGCCCATCTCGGCGGTGGTGGTGTACGACTCGTCGGTGCACCGGGGCCAGGTGGGGCAGCCCAGCCCGGACGCGGTCAACCGCACCGCCCCGCCGGTGACGACGATCGCGACGTTCGCGACGATGTTGGCGAACGCCAGTCGGCGCAGCAGGGTGCTGGAGACCAGGGAGCGGACGGGTCGGTTCACGAGGCGAATCCTACGCAACGTAGTTGTCGCCGATCGGGTGACTCCGCCGGTGCGGTGGCTCGGATCACCGGGGTCACGTTTGCGGGCCCTGATTGAATTACGTAACGTGGGCGTTGTGAAAAAGGCGGCGGGGCTCACCGGGCACCAGCCGACGGCCGGCCCGGCCGTCGGCGGACCGTTGCCCGTCGTCACACCCGCCCCGCAGGTCCCGGCCGGCACCCAGGCCGCACCGGCCGGTGAGGCGTCGACCCGCGACCGGGTCACCCTGCTCCTGCTGGAACGTCGCGCCGCCACCGCCGCCCAGTTGGGCGACGCGCTCGGGCTCAGCCCGGCGGCGATCCGCCGGCACCTGGACGCGATGCTCGCCGACGGTGACGTCGTGGCCCGCGAGCAGACCGTACGCGGTCACCGCGGGCGGGGCCGACCGGCGAAGGTGTTCCTGCTCACCGACGCCGCCCGGAGCCGGTGTGGCACGCACCACTACGACAACATGGCCACCGCCGCGTTGCGCTGGATCGCGCGTACCGGCGGCTCACGCGCGGTGGAGAGGTTCGCCGCCGAGCAGGTGGCCGCCCTGGAGACGCGCTGTCAGGCCGCCCTGGCCGACGCTGGCGACGATCCGATGGCCCGTGCCGAGGCACTCGCCGCGGCGCTGACCGCTGAGGGATACGCTGCCAGTGCCTCCACGATCGCCTCCGGCGGCCAGCTCTGTCAGCACCACTGCCCGGTGGCGCACGTGGCCGCCGAGTTTCCCCAGCTGTGCGAGGCCGAGACCACGGTGATCTCTCGCCTGGTCGGTACCCACGTGCAGCGCCTGGCCACCATCGCGCACGGCGACGGGGTGTGCACCACGCACATTCCGGGCCCGCCGCACGCCCAGTCCGGTAAGACCGTCACCACTGTGAGGACAGATAGATGACCGAGCAGATCGTCCAGCCCCTGACCCAGGAGGAGCAGCTCGCCGCCCTGGGCAACTACGAGTACGGCTGGGCCGACCCGGACGTCGCCGGGGCCTCGGCTCAGCGCGGGCTCAACGAGGCGGTGGTGCGGGACATCTCGGCCAAGAAGAACGAGCCGGCCTGGATGCTCGACCTGCGCCTGAAGGGTCTGCGGCTGTTCGAGCGCAAGCCGATGCCGGCCTGGGGCGCCGACCTCACCGGGATCGACTTCGACAACATCAAGTACTTCGTGCGCTCCACCGAGAAGCAGGCCGCCAGCTGGGAGGACCTGCCCGAGGACATCAAGAACACCTACGACAAGCTGGGCATCCCGGAGGCGGAGAAGCAACGCCTCGTCGCCGGTGTCGCCGCCCAGTACGAGTCCGAGGTGGTCTACCACAAGATCCGCGAGGATCTGGAGGAGCAGGGTGTCCTCTTCCTCGACACCGACACCGCGCTCAAGGAGCACGAGGACGTCTTCAAGGAGTACTTCGGCACGGTGATCCCGGTCGGCGACAACAAGTTCGCCGCGTTGAACACCTCCGTGTGGTCCGGCGGCTCGTTCATCTACGTGCCGAAGGGCGTGCACGTGGAGATCCCGCTGCAGGCGTACTTCCGGATCAACACCGAGAACATGGGCCAGTTCGAGCGGACGCTGATCATCGTCGACGAGGGTGCCTACGTGCACTACGTCGAGGGCTGCACCGCCCCCATCTACTCCTCGGACTCGCTGCACAGCGCCGTGGTGGAGATCATCGTCAAGAAGAACGCCAGGTGCCGTTACACGACCATCCAGAACTGGTCGAACAACGTCTACAACCTGGTCACCAAGCGCGCCGTGTGCCACGAGGGCGCGACCATGGAGTGGATCGACGGCAACATCGGCTCCAAGGTGACCATGAAGTACCCGGCGGTCTACATGACCGGCGAGCACGCCAAGGGCGAGGTGCTCTCGGTGGCCATGGCCGGTGAGGGCCAGCACCAGGACGCCGGCGCCAAGATGGTGCACGCGGCACCGCACACCAGCAGCACCATCGTGTCGAAGTCGATCGCCCGGGGCGGCGGCCGGACCTCGTACCGGGGCCTGGTGCAGGTGCTGGAGGGCTCGTACAGCAGCGCCAGCACGGTCAAGTGCGACGCCCTGCTCGTCGACACCATCTCCCGCTCCGACACCTACCCCTACGTCGACATCCGCGAGGACGACGTGTCGATGGGGCACGAGGCGACCGTCTCCAAGGTCAGCGAGGACCAGCTCTTCTACCTGATGAGCCGGGGCCTGAGCGAGGACGAGGCGATGGCGATGATCGTGCGCGGCTTCATCGAGCCGATCGCCAAGGAACTGCCCATGGAGTACGCCCTGGAGCTCAACCGCCTGATCGAGCTGCAGATGGAGGGCGCGGTCGGCTGACGCCGAGCGGCGTCACCGGCGTACGCCGACCCGTCGGGCCGGGGCGTGCGAGCCCCGGCCGACCCTCCAGTAATGACACCGCCGTCGTAGAGAACAGACCAAGGACGAGATGACTACCCAGGCTTCCGCGCCGCCCAGCACCAAGTCGCAGGCGCTGCGCTCGTACGATGTCGCCGACTTCCCGGCCCTGACCGGCCTGGAGGAGGAGTGGCGCTTCACCCCGCTCAAGCGGCTGCGCGGGCTGGTCGGTGACGACCCGACCGGCACCGGCACGGTCCGGCACGAGTACGCCGACCTGCCCGAGGGCGTGTCCGTGGAGCGCATCGGCCACGACGACCCGCGGGTCGGCAGTGTGCTGACCCCGTTCGACCGGGTCAGCGCCCTGGCGTACACCGGAGCCGGGCAGGCGCTGCTGGTGCGGGTGGCACAGGACGCCGTGATCAGTGGCCCGGCCATCCTCCGGGCGGTCGGCGGCGGCGTCGAGGGCCTGGCCTTCGGGCACACGGTCGTCGAGGTGGGGCGGTTCGCCGAGGCGATCCTGGTGCTGGAGCACGTCGGCTCGGCCACGCTGGCGGACAACGTCGAGGTGTCGGTGGGCGACGGAGCGAAGCTCACTCTCGTCACAGTGGCCGACTGGGCCGACGACGCGGTGCAGGCGCAGCACCTGAAGGTGCGACTCGGCCGGGACGCCCGGGTGCTGCACGTGCAGGTCACCCTCGGCGGCGAGCTGGTTCGCCAGCACACCACAGTCGAGTACACCGACCGTGGCGGCGAGGCCGAACTGTACGGCGTCTACTTCGCCGACTCCGGCCAGCACCAGGAGCACCGCCAGTTGGTCGACCACACCGTGCCGGACTGCCGCAGCTACGTGGGCTACCGGGGCGCATTGCAGGGGGAGAGCGCCCGCACGGTCTGGGTCGGCGACGTGTTGATCCGGGCCGAGGCGACCGGCACCGACACGTACGAGATCAACCGGAACCTGCTGCTCACCGACGGCGCCCGAGCCGACTCCGTGCCGAACCTGGAGATCGAGACCGGCGAGATCGCCGGTGCCGGCCACGCCAGCGCCACCGGCCGCTTCGACGACGAGCAGTTGTTCTACCTGATGGCCCGGGGCATCCCGGAGGCCGAGGCACGCCGCCTGGTGGTGCGCGGGTTCTTCGCCGAGCTGCTGAACAAGATCCCGGTGGAGCCCCTGCGTGAGCGCCTGGGGGACGCTATCGAGGCTCGGCTGGCGAAGGCGGGCGCCTGATGATCCGCATCTGCGCCGTCGAGGACGTGCCGAAGGGCACCGTGATCAGCGCCGACGTCGACGGCATCCAGCTCGCGCTCGTACACGGTGAGGATGACCAGTTCTACGCCGTGTTCGACGAGTGCTCGCACGCGGCCGTGGCGCTCTCCGAGGGAGAGGTCGAAGGCTGCACGCTTGAGTGCTGGCTGCACGGCTCCCGCTTCGACCTGCGTACCGGCGAGCCCACCGGGCTGCCCGCCACCGAACCCGTACCCGTCTACCCCGTCGAAGTCCGCGACGGTGACATCTACGTCAGTCTGACGCCGAGCAATGGAGTGACCCGATAATGAGCACCCTGGAGATCCGCGACCTGCAGGTGTCGGTGAAGCTGCCCGAGGGTGAGCTCAAGCCGATCCTGCACGGTGTCGACCTGACCGTGAAGTCGGGGGAGACCCACGCGATCATGGGCCCGAACGGCTCCGGCAAGTCGACCCTGGCGTACTCGGTCGCCGGCCACCCGAAGTACGAGATCACCGGCGGTTCGGTGACCCTGGACGGCGAGGACGTCCTGGAGATGTCCGTCGACGAGCGGGCCCGCGCCGGTCTCTTCCTCGCCATGCAGTACCCGGTCGAGGTGCCCGGCGTCTCGGTGGCGAACTTCCTGCGTACCGCCAAGACCGCGATCGACGGCGAGGCGCCGAAGCTGCGCACCTGGGGCGGCGAGCTGCGCGGTGCCATGGAGCGGCTGCACATGGACCCGGCTTTCGCCCAGCGCAACGTCAACGAGGGCTTCTCCGGCGGTGAGAAGAAGCGCCACGAGATCGTCCAGCTGGAGCTGCTCAAGCCGAAGATGGCCATCCTCGACGAGACCGACTCGGGCCTCGACGTGGACGCGCTGCGGGTGGTGAGCGAGGGGGTGAACCGGGTGCGTGACACCGGTGACACCGGCCTGCTGCTGATCACCCACTACACCCGGATCCTGCGCTACATCAAGCCTGACTTCGTGCACGTCTTCGTCGCCGGTCGCATCGTCGAGCAGGGTGGTCCGGAGCTGGCCGACACGCTCGAGGAGTCCGGCTACGAGCGGTACGCGGCCGGGGCTGGTCCGGCGCGGGTCTGATCTGCGAAGGAAGGGCCGGTCAGGACGATGACCACCATCGCGATCCCGCCGGGGATGCCGCAGTACGACGACGTGCCCCGCTACGACGTGGCGGCGGTGCGCGCCGACTTCCCGATCCTCGCTCGGGAGATCAACGGGCATCCGCTTGTCTATTTGGACAGCGCCAACACCTCGCACAAGCCTCGCCAGGTGCTCGACGTGCTGGCCGAGCACTACGCCCGGCACAACGCCAACGTGTCCCGCTCGGTGCACACGCTCGGCACCGAGGCGACCGAGGCGTACGAGGGGGCCCGGGGGAAGGTCGCCGCGTTCGTCAACGCGCCGAGCGTCGACGAGGTGGTCTTCACCAAGAACTCCACCGAGGCGATCAACATCGTGGCGTACGCGTTCTCCAACGCCTCGCTGCGTCCCGACGCCGACCCCCGGCTCCGGCTGGGGCCGGGTGACGAGATCGTCATCTCCGAGATGGAGCACCACTCGAACATCGTCCCGTGGCAGTTGCTGGCCGAGCGGACCGGCGCGACACTGCGCTGGTTCCCGGTCACCGACAACGGCCGGCTTGACGAGTCGGGCCTGACCGACCTGGTCAACGAGCGGACGAAGATCGTCTCGTTGGTGCACATGTCAAACATCCTCGGCACCGTCAACGCCACCTCGCGGATCACCGCGCGGGTCCGCGAGGTGGGGGCGCTGCTGCTGCTGGACTGCTCGCAGTCGGTGCCGCACATGCCTATCGACGTGGTCGACCTGGACGCGGACTTCATCGTCTTCACCGGGCACAAGATGTGCGGCCCGACCGGCATCGGCGTGCTCTGGGGCCGGACCGAGCTGCTGGCGGCGATGCCGCCGGTGTTCGGTGGCGGTTCGATGATCGAGACGGTGACGATGGCCGGCTCCACGTACGCCGCGCCGCCGGCCCGGTTCGAGGCCGGCACCCCGCCGATCGCCGAGGCGGTAGCGCTCGGTGCGGCAGTGGACTACCTCACCGGCGTCGGCATGCCGGCCATCCAGTGGCATGAGAAGCAGTTGACCGCGTACGCGCTTGACGCCCTGCGTACCGTGCCCGGCCTGCGGATCTTCGGCCCGGAGGTGCCGGTCGGCCGGGGCGGCACCATCTCGTTCGCCCTCGGTGACGTGCATCCGCACGACGTGGGTCAGGTGCTCGACTCCCTCGGCGTGCAGGTGCGGGTGGGCCATCACTGCGCCCGGCCGGTCTGCGCCAGGTTCGGGGTGCCGGCCACCACCCGGGCCTCGTTCTACCTCTACACCACCACCGAGGAGATCGACGCGCTGGTGGCGGGCCTGGAGCAGGTGCGGAAGGTCTTCGGCTGATGCAGCTTGAATCTCTCTACCAGGAGATCATCCTGGACCACTACAAGCACCCGCACGGTCGCGGGCTGCGCGACGCCGAGGACCCGGCCGACCGGGTCGGCGAAGCGCACCACGTCAACCCGACCTGCGGGGACGAGATCACCGTCCGGGTGGCCACCGACGGTCAGTCGCTGCACGACGTGTCGTACGACGGCATGGGCTGTTCGATCAGCCAGGCGTCCGCGAGCGTGCTGCACGAGCTGCTGACCGGCCGGGGTGCCACGGAGGCGTTCGAGGTGCACGAGGCGTTTCTGGCGCTGATGTCCGGTCGTGGTCAGGTCACGCCGGACGAGGACGTGCTCGGTGACGGGGTGGCGTTCGAGGGTGTCGCCCGCTACCCCGCCCGGGTCAAGTGCGCGCTGTTGCCGTGGATGGCGTTCAAGGACGCCGCGGCACGCGCCGGTGTGGGCGCGAGCCCGACGGAGGTGAAGGCATGAGTGAGAACACCGCGCCGGCCGGCGGCAAGGCCGCCGTCGCCGACATCGAGGAGGCGATGAAGGACGTCGTCGACCCGGAGCTGGGCATCAACGTGGTCGATCTCGGCCTGGTGTACGGGGTACACGTCGACGACCAGAACGTCGCCACCCTGGACATGACGTTGACCTCGGCGGCCTGCCCGCTCACCGACGTGATCGAGGACCAGGCCCGCCAGGCGCTCACCACCGGCCCCGGCGGTGGTCTGGTCGACGACATCCGGATCAACTGGGTCTGGCTCCCCCCGTGGGGGCCGGACAAGATCACTGACGAGGGTCGCGACCAGCTCCGCTCCCTCGGCTTCAACGTCTGACAGCTCCTCCGGGCAGGCTCCGGACTGCTACCTCGGGCGCGGCATCCACCGGATGCCGCGCCCGACGTCTCTGTGCGCACGCGTCGACGGCTCCGGCCGCCGCGAGAATGGCCAACCTCCCGGCAGCGGCCAGCGTGTCCCGGCACGGGGTGCTGGTGGTCGTGGCACTGTCGAGCTGAGGGCGTGGACGCATCGCACGAGCCCATGCCGCCGATGACCACCACGATGAGCGCGACGATCGGCGGGATCGAGAGGTGTGCCGCCCGGGTCGGAAAATCCGTGGCGCTGCTTCGGCGGGTCGCCGCAGGATGGCGCGGTGAGTGAGGCGTACCCGATGAAGCTGAGTCCTGTCGCCGTGGCCACCGCCGCGCGTCGACAGCGGCTCGCGCCGGGTCGCGTCTCGGCACGACGTCTGTCGTGACCGGCGCGTTCCTCGCCGGTCTGGTCGCCGGCTACGGCGTGGCCGTCCCGGTCGGCGCGATCGCCGTGCTCATCCTCGGGCTCACCGCGCGGACCTCGTTCCGCGTCGGTTCGGCCGCTGCACTCGGGGTGGCCACCGCCGACGGGCTGTACGCCGGTGTCGCGGCGCTCGGCGGCGCGGTGGTCGCGGGCTGGCTCGCCCCGGTCGCCGGGCCGCTGCGACTGGTCGGCGCGACGGTGCTGCTCGCCCTCGCCGCCCACGGTGCCTGGCGTGCCCTGCGGGTACGCGACCCACTCCGTTCCCCGAAGCCCGCGCGTGGGTTGGACACGCCGGTCCGGGCCTTCGTCGGGATCCTCGCGCTGACCCTGCTCAACCCGGCCACCATCGTCTACTTCACGGCACTGGTGCTCGGCCGGGCGGAGCTGGGCGGCTCCGGCACCGCCGTCGCGTTGGTCTTCACCCTCGGAGTGTTTCTCGCCTCGGCCAGTTGGCAGCTGCTCGTCGCCGGCGGCGGCTCGCTGATCGGGCGGGTGCTCACCAGCGACAGTGGCCGGCTGGTCACCGCCCTGATGTCCAGCGCGATCATCACCGTGCTCGCCGTCGGCATGCTCCTCGGTGGCTGACCCGAGCTGCCCGTGCCGTACGGTCGGGTGATGAGCAGCCGACCCGCCGCCGGGGGCGGCCGGTGGGTGGAGGTCGATCCGGACCGTGCCGCCCGCTGGGTCGCCGGCTTCGCCGACCGGCACGGCCCGCCCACCGCCAGCACGCAGGCGTACGGCCTGCTGTTGTCCGCCCCAGACGGTGCGACAGCCGAACTGCACACCCCGCCGGGGGCGCCTGTCGTACCGGATCTGGATGCCTTCGTCAGGGAGGTCGTCGCGCCGCGCCGGATCGGCCTGCTGCTGGCCCGCAAAGGGGCGGTGGCGATGGGCATCGCCGAGGGTACCCAGCTCAGCGTGCACAAGGTGGACACCCGCTACGTGCAGGGACGTACCGCCGCCGGTGGTTGGTCGCAGCAGCGTTTCGCCCGCCGCCGGGACAACCAGACGAAGGCGGCGCTGGCCGATGCGGCCGATCTTGCCGTACGCCTGCTGCTGCCGGAGGCCGACCGGCTCGACGCCCTGGTCGCCGGGGGTGACCGGCGGGCGGTGGACACCGTGCTGGCCGACCGCCGGCTCGCCCCGCTCGCCGCGCGCCGCGCCGACCGGTTGCTCGACGTCCCGGAACCCCGGTACGCGGTGCTTGTCGCCGCTCTCGCCGCGGCCCGGTCGGTCCGCATTCTGGTCCGCGAGCCGCAATCGGAGGCTGGCCGCTAGGACACCGCCGGTGGTGGGCTGGTTCGTCACGCGGACGTGGGCCCGGTCACCGGTGACCGGGCCCACGGGGTGTCGGTCCGTCAGACCGCGCCGCTGAACGTGTCGCAGGAGGCCGGGTCGCCGTTCTCGTAGCCCCTGTTGAACCACTGCTTACGCTGCTCGGACGAGCCGTGGGTGAACTCCTCCGGGTTCACCGGCCGGTCGGCGCGCTTGGAGATGGCGTCGTCACCGATCGCCTCGGCGGTGTCGATGGCCTCGGCGATGTCCTGCTCGGTGATGCTGGTGAAGATCTTCTGGCCGCTCTCGTCGGCGGTGCCTGTGGCGTTCTTCGCCCACGCGCCCGCGTAGCAGTCGGCCTGCAACTCCAGGCGTACCGACAGGTCGTTGGCGTTGCCCGGGTCGCGCTGCTGCTGGCGGCGCACCTGCTCGTTGGTGCCGAGCAGGTTCTGCACGTGGTGACCGTACTCGTGGGCCAGCACGTACGGCTGGGCGAACTCGCCCTCGGCGCCGAGTTGCGTGGCGAGCACCTCGTAGAAGGAGAGGTCGATGTAGACGAGCGAGTCGGCCGGGCAGTAGAACGGGCCGACGCCGGAGTCGGCCTGGCCGCAGGCGGTGTTGACGGCCTGGCTGAAGAAGACGGTGCGGGTGGGGCGGTACTGCTCGCCGAGCGCCTCGGGCAGGGCGGTACGCCAGTACGCCTGGATCGAGTTGACGTAGAGGGTGTTGCGGCAGTCGAGCTGCTCCAAGGCGTTCTCGGCGGCGCAGCGCTGCTCCAACGCGGCGTTGTCGCCCTGTTCCTCGCCGCCGGTCATGGCGTTCAGGCCGAAACCGCCGCCGACGAGGGCCACCAGCACGGCGATGACGATGCCGACGATGCCGCCCCGCCCGCCGCCGATCGGGATGGGGATGCCCATCCCGCCGCCGCCTCCGCCGCTGCCTCGCCGGTCCTCCACCTGGCTGGTGTCGATCCGTGCGTTCTCGTTCAGCTCCATGGGTGACCCCGATCAGTAAGTGGCTCGTGGGCCGGAACCGGGTCCGGTCGGCGATCCGGTACCCGACGATCTTGGTCGGTAATCCGCGTGGGGTGTCGGCCGGGGCCCGGTACACTTGACGCCGTGCTGCGCTGCGAAGGCTGAACGCCCCGCGCCGACGGGTCACCGGGATCCGCCGGCGCTTTCGTGTGCCCTGAGTCAGCCCTTCGGATCCCGAGAGCGAGTACCTGGAAATGATCACTGCCACCGGCCTGGAACTGCGCGCCGGAGCCCGGATCCTGCTGTCCGACACCACGCTGCGGGTGCAGCCCGGTGACCGGATCGGCCTGGTCGGGCGCAACGGCGCCGGCAAGACCACCACGCTGAAGGTGCTCGCCGGGGAGGGCCAGCCGTACGCCGGTCAGGTCGACAGGCGTAGCGCCGTCGGTTACCTGCCGCAGGATCCGCGTACCGGCGATCTGGACGTCACCGGCCGCGACCGGGTGCTCTCCGCCCGCGGCCTGGACGCGCTGATGGCCGGGATGAAGGAACTGGAGGCTCGGCTCGCCGAGGACAGCGACGAGCGCCTGGTACGCCGCTACGGCGCGCTCGAGGACCAGTTCGCCGCGCTCGGCGGGTACGCGGCGGAGGCCGAGGCGGCCCGTATCTGTGCCAACCTGGGGCTGCCCGACCGGGCTCTGGCGCAGACCATCGGCACCCTTTCCGGCGGTCAACGGCGGCGCATCGAGCTGGCCCGGATCCTGTTCCGGGACGCGGGCGAGAACGGCGGCGGCATCCTGCTGCTGGACGAGCCCACGAACCACCTGGACGCCGACTCGATCACCTGGTTGCGGGGTTTCCTCGCCAACCACAAGGGCGGGTTGATCGTGATCTCCCACGACGGTGACCTGCTGGAGTCGGTGGTCAACAAGGTGTGGTTCCTGGACGCCACCCGCAGCGTGGTCGACGTATACAACCTGGGTTGGAAGGCGTACCTGGAGGCTCGGGAGACCGACGAGCGTCGTCGCCGTCGGGAGCGGGCCAACGCCGAGAAGAAGGCCGGCGCGCTGATGGCCCAGGCCGACAAGATGCGGGCCAAGGCCACCAAGACGGTCGCCGCGCAGAACATGGCCCGCCGTGCTGAACGGCTGATGTCCGGCCTGGAGGAGGTCCGCGTCGCCGACAAGGTAGCCAAGGTGCGCTTCCCCGCACCCGCGCCGTGCGGCAAGACCCCGCTCACCGCGACCGGCCTGTCCAAGTCGTACGGTTCGTTGGAGATCTTCACGGACGTGAACGTGGCGGTGGACCGAGGTTCCCGGGTGGCCATCCTCGGGCTCAACGGTGCCGGCAAGACCACGCTGCTGCGGATGCTCGGCGGTCTGCTGGAGCCGGACACCGGCGAGGTACGCCCCGGTCACGGCCTGCGACTGGGTTACTACGCTCAGGAGCACGAGACGCTTGATGTGGAGCGGACGGTGCTGGAGAACATGCGGGCCGCCGCGGTCGAGCAGACCGACACCGAACTGCGGAAGATCCTGGGTGCCTTCCTCTTCTCCGGCGAGGACGTGGACAAGCCCGCCGGGGTCCTCTCCGGCGGGGAGAAGACCCGACTGGCCCTGTCCACCCTTGTCTGTTCCGGTGCCAACGTGCTGCTGCTCGATGAGCCGACGAACAACCTGGACCCGGTCAGCCGGGAGCAGGTGCTCGACGCCATCGCCCGCTATCCGGGGGCGATCGTGCTGGTCACGCACGATCCGGGGGCGGTCCTCGCGCTCAAGCCGGACCGGGCGATCCTGCTGCCCGACGGTGACGAGGACGCCTGGAGCGACGACCTGCTGGAACTCGTCGAGTTGGCCTGACCGGCCCACGGTGTCACCTATCGGGAAGCTGACATTGCATAGCGTGTCGGTTGGCGAATAGTTGATATCTGGCGCATGATCGTTCGAGACGGTCTAATAGGTGGGACCGTATCCGAACCGCACAGTCTGGGACGTGAGGACACAGCATGGCAGCCACTGGCACAGCCACCAGCACTGAGAAGGGTCGCCGGATCGTCGGAGCCGAGCGTCAGACGCTCGCCAAGGACCTCGTCAAGCGGTACACCGGGGGCGAGAGCATCCGGGCGCTCGCGGCCTCGACCGGGCGATCGTACGGGTTCATCCACCGCGTGCTCACCGAGTCCGGGGTGCAGCTGCGGCAGCGCGGCGGCGCCCGGCGTCGCAAGAAGGCGTGACCCGCCCGTCAGCGTTGTCCAGCAGCACCGCCACCACCACCGCGACCCGGGCCGCCCGGTGACCGCCGAGGCGACCGGGGTCCGGCTGGAATGCGACGGGCCGGTCGCCACGGTCACCCTGTGCCGGCCCGACGTGCTCAACGCGCAGACCCCGGCGATGTGGCGCGCGATGAGCGACTTCTCCCGGGAGCTTCCCGGTGACGTGCGGGTGGTCGTGGTACGCGGCGAGGGGCGAGCCTTCTCCGCCGGCCTCGACCTGTCGGTGGCCGGCGCCTCCGGGCCCGGCTCCTTCGCCGAGCTGACCACCCTGCCGGAGCAGGAGTGCGCCGACAAGATCGCCGACTATCAGGGTGGTTTCACCTGGCTGCACCGGCCCGACGTCATCTCGATCGCCGCGGTGCAGGGGCACGCCATCGGCGCCGGTTTCCAGCTCGCCCTCGCCTGCGACCTGCGGGTCCTGGCCGAGGACGCGAAGTTCGCCATGGCCGAGGTGACCTTGGGGCTGGTCCCTGACCTGGCCGGCACCAAGCGTCTGGTCGAGTTGGTCGGTTACGCCCGGGCGTTGGAGATCTGCACCACCGGGCGGCGGATGGACGCCGCGGAGGCCGACCGGATCGGGCTGGCCACCCTGGTGGTGCCCGCCGGGGAGTTGGACGACGCGGTGCGTGACCTGACCGCCGGGCTGCTCGCCCACAACCGGGACGCGGTCGTCGAGATCAAGGCGCTGCTCGCCGGAGCTGCCGGGCGTACCCACGCCGAGCAGCAGCGCGCCGAGCGGGAGGCGCAGACGCGACGGCTGCGGGACCTCGCCGGCCAGGGAGAATAGTAAGGACCGCTCGGGAAGATCCGGGTTACTCGCGTGGTTGTCGTAGTCATCGGGAGAATTGACCCGACGGTGTACGACGTCCTGATCCGGAGGTAAGCATGTCCAACCACATGGCCGCTGGCGGCATGGGCGGTTGGAGCATGCTCCGGTCGATGCGCAGCCAGGACGACATCTCCGCACACCGGCTCAAGCGCGGTGTCGCCCGCCGGATCGTGGCCTTCGCCCACCCCTATCGACGCGACATCGTCGTCTTCCTGCTTACCGTCATCGTCGCCGCGGTGATCGGGGTGGCGACCCCGCTGCTGGCCGGCGACGTGATCGACGCGATCACCCGCGGGGGCGCGGAGGCCGGCGCGCTGGTGATCCGGCTGGCCATGTTCATCGCCGCGCTCGCGGTCGCCGATGCTCTGCTCTCGCTGGCCCAACGGTGGTACTCGGCCCGCATCGGCGAAGGCATCATCCTCGACCTGCGTACCCGCGTCTACGACCACGTGCAGCGGATGCCGTTGCAGTTCTTCACCCGGACCCAGACCGGTGCGTTGGTCAGCCGGCTCAACAACGACGTCATGGGGGCCCAGCGGGCGTTCACCTCGACGTTGTCGGGTGTGGTCAGCAACGTGATCCAGCTTGTCCTCACCGCCGTGGTGATGCTGACCCTGTCCTGGCAGATCACGGCGCTGTCACTGGTGCTGCTGCCGGTCTTCATCATCCCGGCGCGTCGGGTGGGCCGGCGGCTGGCCGAGATCACCCGTGAGTCGTACAACCTCGACGCCAAGATGAACGCGACGATGACCGAGCGGTTCGGGGTCGCCGGCGCGTTGCTGGTGAAGCTCTTCGGCCGACCGGACGCGGAGGCGGCCCGCTTCGCCGCCCGGGCCGAACGGGTGCGCGACATCGGCATCACCTCCGCGATGTACTCGCGGACCTTCTTCGTGGCCATGCTGCTGGTGGCCTCGCTGGCCCAGGCGCTGACCTACGGTCTCGGCGGTTGGCTCGCGGTCAGCGGCCAGGTCAGCGCCGGCACCGTGGTGACACTCGCGTTGCTGCTCACCCGTCTCTACGGTCCGCTCACCGCGCTGAGCAACGTCCGGGTGGACGTGATGAGCGCGCTCGTCTCGTTCGACCGGGTCTTCGAGGTGCTCGACCTGCAACCGGGCATCAAGGAACGGCCCGACGCGGTGCGGGTGCCGGCGGGGGCGGGGACTGTCGAGTTCCGCGACGTCCGGTTCCGCTACCCGAGCGCCGCCGAGATCTCCCTCGCCTCGCTGGAGGAGGTCGCCGCGCTGGACCGTACGGTAAACGAACCCGTGCTCAAAGGCGTCTCGTTCAGCGTCGAGCCGGGGCAGATGGTGGCGCTGGTCGGCCCCTCCGGCGCCGGTAAGTCCACGCTGTCCATGCTGATCTCCCGCATCTACGACGTCACCGACGGGCAGGTGCTTGTCGGCGGCGTCGACGTCCGCGACGCCCGGCTCGACTCGCTGCGCGACGAGATCGGTGTGGTCACCCAGGATTCGCACCTGTTCCACGAGACGATCGCGGAGAATCTGCGCTACGCCAAGCCGGAGGCCACCGACGACGAGCTGTGGGCGGCCCTGGCCGGGGCGCAGGTTGCCGATCTGGTCAGGTCGCTGCCCGACGGGCTCGACACCACAGTCGGGGAGCGCGGCTACCGCTTCTCCGGTGGCGAGAAGCAGCGCATCGCCATCGCCCGGCTGCTGCTCAAGGCGCCGTCGATCGTGATCCTCGACGAGGCGACAGCTCACCTCGATTCGGAGAGTGAGGCGGCTGTGCAACGGGCGCTGTCGGTGGCGCTTACCGGGCGCACCGCTCTGGTGATCGCCCACCGGCTCTCCACCGTCCGGGACGCCGACCAGATTCTGGTCCTCGACGACGGTCGGATCGTGGAGCGGGGCCGGCACGACGAGCTGGTCGCCGTCGGCGGTCTCTACGCCGAGCTGTACCGCACCCAGTTCGCGGTGGCCGACTCTCCCACCCCGTACGCCGACGCCACAGGTCCGGAGCCGGTGGTCATCCCGTCCCGGGAGTACATCGCCGACGAGGCCATGCCGCCCGCCGCCGCCAACTGACGGCTGCTGGTTCAGATCGACAGCCGGCCCGCCAGATTCACCCGAGGGCGGCCGAGCGGAGTTCGGCGAAGGCGGCACCGAGAGTCTGCGGGGTGTAGTGGGCATTCAGGCCGCTGGGGTTGGGCAGCACCCACAGCGGGGCGCCGGCCAACTGCTCCGGTTGTGGCCCGAACCCCGCCTTCGGTCGGGCGAAGCCGACCCGGTACGCGGTCACCCCGACCACAGCGACCCAGCGTGGCCGGTACCGGGTCACCTTGTCGGTGAGCTGTCGCGCGCCGTCGACGAGTTCGGCGGCGGTCAGCTCGTCGGCGCGGGCGCTGGCCCGGGCCACCATGTTGGTGATGCCCAGCCCGAGCGCCGGCAGGTCGTCCTGCTCGCCGGGGTGCAGCAGACGTGGCGTGAACCCACCCCGGTGCAGCGCCGGCCAGAACCGGTTGCCGGGGCGGGCGAAATGCAACCCGGTCGCTGCCGACCACAGCCCCGGGTTGATCCCGACGAAGAGCACCTCCAACCCGACCCCGATGACGTCCGGGATGGTCCTGTCGACCGCCGCGGCCAGTTCTTCCCGGCTCGGGCGCGGGTACGGTCCCGGCTCCGCGCGGCCCGGTCGGCGCGGCTTCGTCGACCCGCCGCCGGTGGTCCGCCGCTCGGGGTGGGGCGGCTTGCCGGCGGTCACAGGCCGCGCAGCGCGCCGCCGTCGACCGGGACGGTGACGCCGGTGAGGTAGCTGGCTGCGGGGGAGAGCACGAAGGCGGCGACCCGACCGAACTCGGCGGGGTCACCGATGCGGCGCAGCGGGATGGCGGCCTCCGCCTCGGCCCGGGCCCGGTCGGGGTCACCCGTGGCGGCGAACAGTTCCCGGTTGCGGTCGGTCAGGATCCGACCCGGCAGCAGCCCCACCACCCGTACGCCGCGCGGGCCGTACTCGTCCGCGACGTCCTTGGCGACACCGGCCAGACCTGGCCGTAGGGCGTTGGAGATGCCCAGCCCGGGCACTGGCCCGCGCGCCGAGGTGGAGAGCACCAGGGCGATCGCACCGCCGTCGGGCAGCGCGGCGGCGACAGTTCGTACCGTGCGGACGCTGCCGAGGAAGACCGTCTCGAAGGATTGCCGCCACTGCTCGTCGGCGACGGACGCGGCACTGCCGGCGGGCGGTCCGCCGACGGAGACCAGGGCACCGTCGACGCGGCCGAAGTGCTGCCGTGCGGCGGTCAGCAGCCGTTCGGGTGTCGCCGGGTCCGCCAGGTCGGCGGTGACGCCGACGGCCTGGTCCGGCCCGCCGAGGCCGGCCACGGCGGCCTGCACCGCGTCGGAGTTCCGGGCGGAGAGCACCACCCGGGCGCCGTCGGCCACCAGGCACTGCGCGGTGGCGTAACCGAGTCCACGGGAGGCGCCGGTGAGCACGTACACCCGATCGGTAAGTCCGAGATCCATGCCGACGATCCTGCCCCAGCCCGCCCGGCGGGAAACAGGCCCCGGTTCCGAGGCGGGAGTCCGGCTCAGGGGCGGGTCGGGCGCAGCAGGCGTACCCGACCGGCGAACTGGACGGCGATCGCGCCGCCAGCCCGTCCGAGGGCGGGGGACCGGCGGCGGCGCGGTGCCCGGTGGCCGTCGTAGCGGAACTGCGCCTCTCGTACGGCCAGTTCCTCGGCGGCCAGTGCCGGCAGGGCGGCGCGGGCGTGCAACGCGCGGGCCAGATCCCAGCCGTCGCGCAGCCCGCCGCCGGTGGGCCGGCCGTCCGCCCATTCGATGAACGCGGCAGGCCAGTCGGGGCCGAGCCCGGCGGCGAGCAGCGGCCAGTGCCGGGCGACCTCACCGGCCCGCTTGCGCAGCAACGCGGCGCGGGCGGCGGCCAACGGGCCGGGAGCGAAGCCGGGCGGCGGCGGACCACCGGCCACCAGGGCCGCTACCAGCTCCGCCTGCCGCGCGGCTAGCGATCCGGCTGTCGTCGCGGCCGGCGGTTCGGGCCGGCGGGCCGGGCCTGTACCGGCCGGTGTCACGTCACCACCGGGAAGCCGCAGGCGGCGGCGATGGCGTCCAGTTCGGTACGCAGCTCGGCCGCGGGTGGGTAGTACCCGTCGCGTTCCAGTAGTGCCGCTGGTGGTCGGTGCCGGGCGGACAGCTCGGCGAGCAGGTCCAACACCTCGCGTCCGATCGGGTCGGTGTGTGTGTCGTGGTAGAAGCCGCCGCGCTCGGCACCACCCGCGACGTGCAGGTACGCCACCCGTTCCAGGGGCAGCCGGTCGAGCAGCGCGAGCGGGTCGGTGCCCCGGTTCCGGGCGTTGGCGTACACGTTCGCGACGTCGAGCAGCAGTAGTGCCCCGGTGCGTTCCATGATCTCGTTGAGAAACGACGCCTCGTCGAGTTCGTCGTCCGGCCAGTCGAACAGGGCGGCGATCGGCTCCAGCGCGATCGGCACCGGCAGCTCCGCCTGGGCGCGGACGATGTTGGCGCAGACCGCGTCGACCGCCTCGTGGCTGCGCGGTAGCGGCAGCAGGTGGCCCGCCTCCAGGCCGCCGGCCCGGACGAAGGCGATGTGCTCGCTGACCAGGGGAGCCGCCAGTAGCTGCGCGACCGCCGCCAGGTGGGCGACCCGGGCCGGGTCGACCGGTTCCGCGCCGCCGAGGGAGAGCCGCACGCCGTGGGGTACGACTGTGACGCCGCGGTCGCGTAGCTCGACCAGGTCGTCCGGTGGCGGGCCGGCGGTCGGTACCGATTCGGCGATCACCTCGACGAAGCGTAGACCGGGCAGCTCGGCGACGAATCCGGCGATCTCCGGGCGCCAGCCGATGCCCACGCCGTGCGGGGTGGTCATCCGCCGCAGCCTCCGCCGCCGCAGCCCCCGCCACCTCCGCCGCCGCAACTGCTGCCACCTCCGCAGCCGCCGGCGCCGGCGGTGCTGCCGCCGCCGCACCCTCCGCTGGAGCTCGCGCCACCGGCGGCCACGTGGCGTTGGATCTGAGCCTGCTGAGCGAAGACCGGATCGAGCGCCCAGAGCGAGGCGGTGCCGTAGAGAGCGACAGCCATGCCCGCTCCCGCAGCGCCGTAGGTGGCGTAAGCCGGGTTGGCGGCGGGTGCGAGGTGGCGGTTGCGCTGGCGCAGTGTCCGGAGCGCGGCCTCGGCTGCCCGGGTGCGGCGGGGTACCCGGACGAGCAGCACGGCGGTCAGTGCAGCGAGCGCGAGAACGGTGAGCACGAGGTACCAGACCGGGCGGTCGTTGGCGATCCCGGCGATGATCCGGGCGACCCCGAGCACCAGCAGCGCGACAAGCAGCAGCGGACCCTGGCGCAGGGCGGCCCGGCGGTCCGGACCGATCGCGAGACCGCGCTTGTCAAGTCCGTCGCGCAGCTCGGTGAGGGCGCGCTCGACCCATTCGGCACGCCGTACGTCCTTGGCCGGGACGCGCTGCGTCGCGGCGTAGTGGATGGCCCGGTCGAGTGAGGTGACGGCGGGCGGCAGCGGACCGTCGGTGGTCAGCAGGCCCGCCGGGTCGACGCCGATCGCGCCCTGGCTGCGCAGCGCGCCCAGCGAGGTCCAGACGGCGAAGTCCGCACCGCCGTTGAGGTAGGCGACCTGCTGCGGGCTCAACTGGTCGGCGGGCGGAGCGGCACGGCCGCCCAGCAGCGCCCGGCGGCGGATGAGCACCACGGCGACGGCGACCACCGTCGCTACCAGGTACAGCGTGATGAAGGTGGAGCTGGGAACTCCCCAGGTGTCGTAATCGACAGCGAAACCCGTCATGGCCTGCTCCTGTCGCGCGAGGGAACGCGGCTTCATTGTGGAGCGGTGACGCCAGCATCCGGCTGCCCGGACTGTCGAGTTATCTTCTCGTTACCTGAGGAATCAGCGTCGGCGTACCGCCTCCTCGACCAGGTCGAGCACGGCGCCCAGGTCGCCGGCCGGCCGGCCCATGGCCAGGTGCAGCACCAGACCGTCGTAGGCGAGTTCGAGGAAGCGAGCCAGCACGTCGATGGGGACGTCCTCGCGGAGCACGCCGGCCTCCCGTTGACGGGCCAGCCGGTCCCGGGTCGCCTCGGCGATGGCGGCCGACCGCTGTGCCCAGCGGGTGGCGAAGGCCGGGTCGGTGCGCAGCCGCCGGGACACCTCCAACTGGCTGCCCAGCCACCCGGTGGTGTCCGGGGAGACCGCTCGGGCGAGCAGGTCACGCATCACCTGGACAAGCCCGTTGCGGGCGACCGTCTCGACCATCGTCGCCGCGTCGTCCTCGGCGACGGCGAGGAAGAGGGAGTCCTTGTCCCGGAAGTGGTGGAAGATCGCGCCTCGGGACAGGCCGGTGGCCTCCTCCAGCCGACGTACGGTCGCGCCCTCGTAGCCGTGCCGGGCGAAGCAGGCACGCGCGGCGGCGAGGATCTCCTGTCGGCGGGCGTCGAGCTGGTCCTGACTTACTCTGGGCACGTGTCGATCGTGTCAGCTCCCCCCGACTGACGCAAACCGTACGTACGGCTTGGTGCTGCCGGCCGGGGTCGCGTGCGACATCCGGCCCCGCCTGACATCACCGCGTAACCTTCTGCCCTGTCGGCGAGGTACCCGATTCCCGTAAGGTGCCCGAGTGCCGCTGCTCCTGCTGGATCTGGACAACACCCTGCTCGACCGGGCCGGGCCGTTCCGCACCTGGGCAGAGCGTTTCCTCGACGGCATCGGAGCGCCACCGCACGACATCGAATGGCTGCTGTCCATCGACGCTGACGGATTGACTGATCGCTGGGACGTGGCGGACGCGATCCGGGACCGCTACCGGTTGCGGATCCCCTCCATCGACCTGGTGGAGGAGCTGCACGACGGGGTCGTCGAGTTCACCCGGCTGGACCCGCTTGTGGCCTGCGCCCTGCGGATCGCCGACGACGCCGGCTGGATGCCGGTCGTGGTGAGCAACGGCGCGGTCCGGCAGCAGGACGCCAAGATCCGCCGCACCGGGCTGGACCGGTACGTCGCCGACTGGGTGATCTCCGAGGAGGCCGGGGTCAGCAAGCCCAACCCCCGCATCTTCGCGCTCGCCGCGCAGCGGGCCAGAATGCCACTGCGTGGCGCCTGGGTGGTCGGGGACGGCCCGGAGGCGGACATCGGCGGCGCCACTGCCGTCGGCCTGCCCAGCGTCTGGCTGCACCGGGGCCGTCCCTGGACCGACGCCCGGTTCGCCCCCACGGCGACGGTGGACAGCGTGATAGCCGCCATCGCCGAGATCATGGGTGCCTGAGTCGCGCTAATTCGGTTGACCCGGGCGGAGCTGGCCGACGAGCATGGTCCGCGCATCGTGCGACCCGGGTGTGCGCCCGGTCGAGGAGAGGGGGTCGGTCATGGCCGTCTTCGCAGGTCTCTTCCTGCCTCCCACAACCTCGACAAAGGGATTACCAGCGCCATGCGCGATGACGACTTTCCGGCGCCCGAGCGCCGTATCCGCGGCGGACGCCGCTTCGACGACGACGAACCACGGTTCCTGAAGCGCGGTCGGCCGGCCGCCGCCGCCACCGACCACGACGACGCGTCAGACCCGGGCAGCGACGAGAACTGGTCCTCCTGGGACGAGGCGGTGCACGGTCCATCGCCCCACCCGGAGTGGCTGGTCACCGAGCTGGCCGCGAAGGACACCGAACTCGGTGTGCTCAAGACCGGCAAGGAGGCCGACGTCCACCTGGTCCGCCGGGGAATTCCCGGCACCGACGTGTCCTGCCTGCTGGCGGCGAAACGGTACCGGGACCCTCGGCACCGGCTCTTCCACCGCGACGCGGGGTACCTCGAAGGGCGCCGGGTGCGCCGCTCACGTGAGATGCGGGCGATGACCGGCCGGACGGCGTTCGGCCGGCAGATGATCGCCGGACAGTGGGCGGCGGCGGAGTTCGCCGCCCTGACTCGGCTCTGGGAGATCGGCAGGCGCTACGGCACGATCACGGTGCCGTACCCGGTGCAGCTGCGGGGCACCGAGCTGATGCTGGAGTTCCTCGGCGACGCCGACGAGGGAACGGCCGCCCCCCGGCTGGCCGAGCTGCGACCCGCGCCGGCCGAACTGCGTGAACTGTGGGGGCAGTTGGTCGACGCGCTCGTCGTCCTGGCCCGGGCCGGGTACGCCCACGGCGACCTGTCGCCGTACAACCTGCTGGTGCATGCCGGGCGGCTGGCGCTCATCGACCTGCCGCAGGTGGTCGACGTGGTGGTCAACCCGCAGGGGCGGGAGTTCCTGGCCCGCGATGTTCGGATCGTCGCCCACTGGTTCACCGCCCGGGGTCTGCCGGCGGACCTCGCGGACCCGATGGTGCTCACCGACATGCTGTGCCGCGAGGCCGGCCTGGCCTGATCCGACGGGCTCCGGGCGACGGCGACCGCCGCCCGGAGCCCGCGCGCGGCTACCGAACCTGCTCAACCCGGCCGCGCGGCGCGCCTGCCGACCGGCCGGACCGCGGGCTGAGGGTGAGTGGCAGTTACTGCAGATACCGTTCGACCTCGGACACGGGGCGGGCGCCCTGGGCTTCGGGGTCGCCATGAGCCTGCCGGGCGGCGCGGCGGCGGCGCAGCAGGTCCCAGCACTGGTCGAGGGACTCCTCCAGCTCGCGCAGGCGGGTGCGGGCCTCGTCGTCGGTGCCCGACTCGTGGGCCTGCGCCTGTGCGCGCAGCCGGTGCTCCTCGTCAACCAGATCCGAGATCCGGTTCAGGATGGTCTTGTCGTCCATGTCCCTGAGCCTGGCACAGCGAGGCCGACCACGGCCCTCGTTCCCCTCGGCGAATCCCACGGATCGGCGCTGCGGACCCGGTCGGTCGGGCCGCCCGTCGGCCGCGGCCATCGACAGCCGCCGAACGCAACCCGTCGGCATGACGTAGATCACCTCATCGGTCCGACCGGGGTCGCGGTGTGGGCGGAGATCGATACCACCGGGGCTGCCCCACCGGTCGCTGGTGGCGACCCCATGGGCGCTGGGCAGGCAGATCGTGGCGCGAAGGCGCTCGTACGGCAGGGCGGCGACGCGGCCGAGGGCACCGAACGCGGCCGGCGCGGGCACGCTGGACCGCTCAGGTCTGTAGTGGACAGTGGGAATGTCGACCGCGAAGATTTCTCGCCACGCGACTAGTGAGAAACGCCGGTGCGATGTCATGCTCATTGCAACCACGGCAATTCGAAGAGTGACGCCCCGCACCCTTGGGGCCCTTTCAGGGGAGCCGACCCACGCCATGTCAGTCCAGAGTGTCGCCACCCGCCTGGCCCGGCAGATCGGCTTCAGCAGATCAACCGGCCGCTGGGGTACGCCGTGACGGCCCCGACGGTCACCACCTCGGCCACGGCGACGGCCGCCGTCGACGACGCGACAGGTGAACTGGTCGCGCAACTCGAACGGGAACCACCCGGACAGGTGAGCACCTCGGTCTACGAGACCGGCCGGCTCGTCGCGGACGCGCCGTGGCTCACCGGGCACGCACGGCGGCTGGGATACCTGCTCGGGCAGCAGGGCGCCGACGGCGCCTGGGGTGGCGCCGGCGGTTACGCCCTGGTGCCGACGGCGAGCGCGGTGGAGGCGCTGCTGGCCGACCTGGTCCGGTTCGACCCGGCCGACTCCGGCGGCCACCTCAGGACCGATCCGGCCGACTCCGGCGACCGGGCCAGGGCCGACCAGGCCGAGCCCCGTGGCCTCACCCGGGCGGACCTGGCCGTGGCCGCCATCCGCGGACTGATCGCCCTGGCCCGGCGAATCGACGCCGAGCAGTCCATGCCGGACACCCCGGCAGCGGACCTGATCGTGCCCGCCCTGGCGGCCCGGATCGACACCCACCTGGCCCGGTTGCACGACCTGGACGACCCGTTGGTGACCGGGGCGCCCCGCGCACTGCCCCCGGTGGACCGGCGGCGGCTCGACGCGGTAGGTGCGCTGCTCGTCACCGACCGGCAGGTGCCCGACAAGCTGTGGCACGCCTACGAGGTGCTGGGACCGGCCGCCGCCAACCGCCCCGAGGTCCGCCCGGTGGCCGGAGCGGTAGGCGCGTCACCGGCGGCCACGGCGGCCTGGCTGGGCCACCGTCCCGCCGCCGACCGGGCCGCCCGGACGTACCTCCACGACGTGGTGGCCCGGCACGGCGGTCCGGTGCCCTGCTGCACCCCGATCACCGCCTTCGAGCGGTCCTGGACCCTGGCCACGCTCGCCCGGGTGGGCCTGCCGGTCCGGCCCTCGCCGGGACTGGTGGCCGAGTTGGCGGACGCGCTCGGACCGACCGGCGCGGCGACCGGCCCCGGGCTGCCCGCCGACGCCGACACCACCTCGGTGGTGCTGTACGCCCTCGCCCGGTTGGGGCGGCCGGTGGAGCCGGTCAGCCTGGCCCACTACGACCTGGGCAGCCACTTCTGCACCTGGCGGGGAGAGGACGGGCACTCGGTCACCACGAACGCGCACGTGTTGGAGGCGCTGGGCTGGCACGCCCGACACACCCGCGACGGTACCGGCCGGTACGCGGCCCGGGTGGCGGCACTTGCGGACTGGCTGTCCGACCGGCAGCAGCGCGACGGGCACTGGGTGGACCGGTGGCACGCCTCGCCGTACTACGCCACCTGCTGCGTGGTGCTGGCCCTGGCTGGCTACGCGCCACCCGGTACCGTGAGCGGAGCCGTCGACCGGGCAGTGGACTGGGTGTTGGCGACGCAACGCGCCGACGGTGGCTGGGGCCGCTGGGGGAGCACGGCCGAGGAGACCGCCTACGCGGTGCAGATCCTGCTCGCCACCGGCCAGCGGAGCCGGCCCGACGTGCCACCGGCCGTGCGGCGGGCACTGCCGCACCTGAGCACCGACGGCAACGACCACCCTCCGCTCTGGCACGACAAGGATCTGTACGCGCCGTTGCTCATCGTGCGGGCGGCGGTGTTGGCGGCCCGACGCCTGGCTGTCGAGGTCGCCGGGCCGCCGTCGGAAGGTGTACCCGTGGCGGGTGATCCGGGCCGACCAGGGCATGATCATGAGGCTTGAGTTGACGCGGTGACGCTGTTAGGTTGCGCCGGGGTCGGTGTGCTGTGCGACGCATCCTGACTGACCGATCAACGAACTCAGGGCCATGGACGGTGTGATGGGTTCCCGCGGTACGAATCTTCGCACCAAGGTGGTGGCCCTGCTGGCCCTGTTGGTGGCGCTCTGGGGTTTCACCGCCTGGGTCACCGTCCGAAATGGCGTCGACCTGGTGGGCGTGCGGGTACTCGACGAGCGGGTGTTCGATCCCACCGAGCCGCTGCTGTTGCAGTTGCAGTTGGAACGGCGCACCTCGCTCGTCCACCTCGGACGCCCGGACGAGGCACAACTGGAGAAGCTGACGCGGCTGCGGGAACGCACCGACCAACTGGCCGCCGAGTTCGCCGAGTCGTCCGAGAACTGGCAGGTCGGCCTGCTCGGCAGCGACGGCCTGCACGAGCGCGTCGCGGAGCTGAAGCGGCAACTGGCCGCGCTGGCGGACACGCGGACCGCCGTCGACGGGCGCAACATCGGCCGTGGCGAGGCCGGTGCGACCTTCACCGAGCTCATCGAGTCGATCTACGAGGTGTACGACGAGCTCGGCAATCTCGACGACGATCAGGTCGCCGAGGACAGCAGCCAACTGATCCGGCTCAGCCGATCCCGGGAGCTGCTGTCCCAGCAGGACGCTCTGCTGGCCGGCGTGCTCGCCGCGAGACGGATCACCGCGGTCGAGCGGGCCGAGTTCACCCGGCTGGTCGGTGCCCGCCAGTTCGTCGCCGAGCAGGCGATCGTCCGGCTGCCCGAGGCGGATCAGCGCCGCTACGAGCAGATGGTCGCCGGGGCGAACTTCCGGCGGCTGGCCGACCTGGAGAACCAGATCTCGACAGGCAACGGCACCTCCCGACCGCCGTTCTCGGCCGATGAGTGGTCCGACACCACGGGTGCGGCCCTGATCGAGATCGGTGACGTGGTGCTGGCCGGCGGCGACGACGTCGTCACGAAGGCCGCGCCGGTCGCGGTGGGTGTCATCGTACGGTTGGTGCTGGCCGCCGGTCTCGGTCTGCTCGCGGTCATCGCCGCGGTGGTCCTCTCGGTCACCACGGCACGATCTCTGGTACGGCGCCTGCGGCGCCTGCGCGAGGCCGCGCTCCAGCTCGCCAACGACCGGCTGCCGAGCGTGGCCGATCGGCTCGGGCGCGGTGAGCAGGTGGACATCGCCGAGGAGGCACCGCCGCTGCGATTCGGCGACGACGAGATCGGCCGGGTGGGCCGGGCCTTCACCGTGGTGCAGGAGACTGCCGTCCGTACCGCTGTCGAACAGGCCGAGCTGCGCCGCGGTGTACGCGAGGTGTTCCTGAGCCTGGCCCGGCGTACCCAGGCACTTGTGCATCGACAGCTCGCCCTGCTCGACGCGCTGGAGCGACGCGAGCGGGACGCCGAGGAGTTGACCGACCTGTTCCGCGTCGACCACCTGGCCGCCCGGATGCGACGCAACGCGGAGAACCTGATCGTGCTCGCCGGCGCCACGCCCGGCCGGGCCTGGCGTCGCGCCGTCCCGATGACGGACGTGGTTCGCGGCGCGGTCGGTGAGGTCGAGGACTACGCTCGCGTCACCGTGCCGGCGATGGGCGGGGCGTCACTTGCCGGGGAGGCTGTCGGCGACGTCATCCACCTGCTCGCCGAACTGATCGAGAACGGACTCTCGTTCTCCCCGCCGCACACCACTGTCGAGGTACGCGGACAGCTTGTCGCCAACGGCTTCGCCATCGAGATCGAGGACCGCGGTCTGGGGATGACCGGGGAGGATCTCGCCGCCGCCAACCACCGCATCGTGGACCGTCCCGAGCTGAACCCCGCCGACGCCGCCCGGCTGGGCCTCTACGTGGTGAGCCGGTTGGCCGAGCGGCACGGCGTGCGGGTCCGGCTCAGGGAGTCCGTGTACGGCGGAACGACAGCTGTGGTGTTGATCCCGAGCACGCTTATCGTTTCGGACGAGGCCGAGTCGCACTCGACGGGCGACGGCGGCGTGGTCGGAACCGATCGGCAGTCACCGACCCCGGCCCAGCCCACGGCCGGTGACGAGGCCGACGGGTCCGAGTTGCCGACCAGGTCTCGGCGTGACTCCGGGCATTCCTCAGCGCTTGACGGACCGACCTTCCCGTTCGGTCTGCCGGTCACCTCCGCGTCCGGCGACGGCATGCCGTCACCGCCGCACCGGCCGAGCGGGCCCGGCCCAGCTACCGGTGCCGGTGGAGGGCCCGACGTCAACCCCGCCCCGGGCCAGCCGGCACGACAGGTGACCCCGGCCGAGGCGGGCGGCCCCACGGCTGCCGAGATCGAGGTGAGCCACACCGAGTCGGGCCTGCCGGTCCGGGTACGCCAGGCGAGCCTGGCACCGGCACTGCGCGCCGAGCCCGAGGCGGTGCAGGCGGACGACGACGTGATCCGCGAGCCCGAACAGGTTCGGCGCATGATGAGTTCGTACCAGACCGGCACCCGGCGGGGACGCTCCGACGCCGCACGGCTGCTCGGTTCTGGCGGTCGGCCCGGGCCCGACGATGAGTCCGACGACGCCGATCAACAGGCGACCTGACCAGGGTGCGTCACCCGGCGAGCCGGGTGGAGACGGTCAGGCCCACGAGAGAGCACGGCGATGAGCCGGGGGAGAAGAGGACGACGAAGTGGCGCAGAAGACGGCTTCGAGTGCCGACCTGACGTGGTTGCTGGATGATCTGGTCGGCCGGGTCAAGCAGGCCGAGCACGCGGTCGCGCTGTCCGCCGACGGACTGCTGATGGCCTCGTCGCAGGGGCTCAGCCGCGACGACGGCGAGCACCTGGCGGCGATGGCGGCCGGCATCCAGAGCCTGGCCCGGGGCGCTGGTAAGCGGTTCGGCGGCGGGCAGGTGCAGCAGACGATCATCGAGATGCGATCGTCGTTCCTGTTCGTCACAGCCGCCGGCCGCAACGCCTGCCTGGCGGTGCTGGCAACTGAGGACGCCGACGTCGGCCTGATCGCCTACGAGATGGCCATGCTTGTCACCCGGGTCGGCAGGTACGTCGCGTCACCGGCACGGTCAGCCGAGCAGACCGACGGGGAGACGTTACCCGGATGACAGGTCAGGGAGACGCCGTCGGCCACCAGTGGATTGACGACCACGCTGGTCCGGTGGTTCGTCCGTACGCGGTGACCGGCGGCCGGGCCCGTCCGGTCACCGGCAGGTTCGATCTGATCTCCCTGGTGACGGCCACCCGCGGGGACGTCCCTGCGGAGGTCGGCCTGGGTCCGGAGCACCTGGCGATCGTCGGTCTGTGCCAGCGGGTGCAGTCCGTCGCCGAGATCGCGGCACACCTGGACCTGCCGGTGGGCACCGTACGGGTCCTGCTCGGCGATCTGGTGGCGCGCAACCTGGTACGCATCCGCGAGCCGCACCCCACAGTCGAACTACCCGAGTACAGCATCTTCGAGGCGGTTATCAATGGACTACGGGCACTCTGAACGGCCGCCGGGCGCCGCGCTGCCCACAGCGATCAAGATTCTGATCGCCGGCGGCTTCGGGGTGGGCAAGACCACGATGGTCGGTGCGGTGAGTGAGACCCGCCCGCTGCGGACCGAGGAGGTGCTCACCGAATCGGGGGTGGGCATCGACGACCTTGCCGGCATCGAGGCGAAGCGGACCACCACCGTCGCGATGGACTTCGGTCGGATCACCATCAGCGACGACCTGGTGCTGTACCTGTTCGGCACCCCGGGCCAGGACCGGTTCTGGTTCGTCTGGGACGAGTTGGCACTCGGCGCGATCGGCGCGGTGGTGCTGGCCGACACCCGTCGGCTGGCGGACTGTTTCCCATCCATCGACTACTTCGAGGGTCGGGGGACACCGTTCGTCGTCGCGGTCAACTGCTTCGAGGGAGCCCGGCGGTACCGGCTCGACGAGGTGCAGGCGGCGTTGAACCTCGACCCCGAGGTGCCGGTGCTGCTCTGCGACGCTCGGCAGCGGGAGTCGGTCAAGCAGGCGCTCATCATGCTTGTCGAGCACGCCATGAAGATCCGTGAGGCGCGTCGCGCCGGGTGAGGTGGCAGCACCACACGACTGAGGGCTCCCACCCCGCCGGGGTGGGAGCCCTCACCGCGTTCCGGTCAGTTGGCGATCATGCGCCGCAGCACGTACTGCAGGATGCCGCCGTGCCGGTAGTAGTCCGCCTCGCCCGGGGTGTCGATCCGGACCACCGCGTCGAACTCCACGCCGCCGTCGGTGGCGACCTTCACCGTGCGCGGGGTGTCGCCGTCGTTGAGAGCTGTCACCCCGGTGATGGTGAACGTCTCGGTGCCGGTCAGCCCCAGCGACTCCGCGGTCTCGCCGGCGGGGAACTGCAACGGCAGCACGCCCATGCCGATCAGGTTGGAGCGGTGGATCCGCTCGTACGACTCGGCGATGACCGCCTGCACGCCGAGCAGCATGGTGCCCTTGGCCGCCCAGTCCCGCGACGAGCCGGAACCGTACTCCTTGCCGGCCAGGATGACCAGCGGCACCCCCGCCTCCTGGTACGCCATGGAGGCGTCGTAGATCGAGGTCTGCTCACCGGTGAGGTGGTTGACCGTGAAGCCGCCCTCCACCCCGGGGACCAGCTGGTTGCGCAGCCGGATGTTGGCGAAGGTGCCCCGGATCATCACCTCGTGGTTGCCCCGGCGGGAACCGTAGGAGTTGAACTCGTGGCGGGGCACGCCGTGCTCGGCGAGGTACGTCCCGGCCGGGGAGTCGGCCTTGATGGAACCGGCCGGCGAGATGTGGTCGGTGGTCACCGAGTCGCCGAGCTTGGCCAGCACCCGGGCGCCGGCGATGTCGGTCACCGGCTGCGGCTGCTGCCGCATGCCCTCGAAGTACGGGGGCTTGCGGACGTAGGTGGAGTCGCCGTCCCAGGCGAAGGTGTCCCCGGTGGGGGTCGGCAGCGACTGCCAGCGCTCGTCGCCGGCGAAGACGTCGGCGTACGCGGCGCTGAAGCCGGTGGCGCCGATCGCGGAGGCGATCACGTCCTGGATCTCGGAGGTGCTCGGCCAGATGTCGCGGAGGAAGACCGGGTTGCCCTCGCTGTCCTCACCGAGCGGCTCGTTGGCCAGGTCGATGTCCATCGTGCCGGCGAGGGCGTACGCCACCACCAGCGGCGGGGACGCCAGGTAGTTCATCTTCACGTCCGGGTTGATCCGGCCCTCGAAGTTGCGGTTGCCGGAGAGCACCGAGACGACCGCGAGGTCGGCCTCGTTCACCGCGGCGGAGATCTCCTCCGGCAGCGGGCCGGAGTTGCCGATGCAGGTGGTGCAGCCGTAGCCGACCAGGTGGAAGCCGAGCTTCTCCAGGTACGGCGTGAGACCGGCCCGCTCGTAGTAGTCCATGACGACCTTGGAGCCGGGCGCGAGGGTGGTCTTCACCCACGGCTTGCGGTTCAGGCCCTTGTCCACGGCGTTGCGGGCGAGCAGCGCCGCACCGATCATCACCTGCGGGTTCGAGGTGTTGGTGCAGGAGGTGATCGCGGCGATCACCACCGCGCCGTGGTCCAGCTCGAACTCGGTGCCGTCGGCGCCGGTGACCCGGATCGGGTTGCTGGCCCGTCCGCCGGAGCCCACGGCGGCGTTGACCAGGTCGCGGGGCGCGTCGGCCGGGTCGTTGACCCCGTTGGCGGGGGCGTCGCTGGCCGGGAACGACTCGGCGCTGGCCTCGTCCGCGTGGCCGGTCACCCCGTACGGCTGCTCCTGCTGCGGGACGCCCGGCGTGCGACCCGGGTCGCCGCCGGTCTCGTCGGCGGACACATAGTCGGTGAGCGCGGAACGGAACAGGGTCTTGGCGTTGCCGAGCGGCACCCGGTCCTGCGGGCGCTTCGGCCCGGCGAGTGAGGGCTCGATCGTGCCCAGGTCGAGTTCCAGGTGCTCGGAGTACGCCGGCTCGTGAGCCGGGTCGTGCCAGAGGCCCTGCTCCTTGGCGTACGCCTCGACCAGGGCGACCTGCTGCGGGTCGCGGCCGGTCAGCTCCAGGTAACGGACGGTCTCGGCGTCGATCGGGAAGATCGCGACGGTGGAGCCGTACTCCGGGGACATGTTGCCGATGGTGGCCCGGTTGGCCAGCGGCACCGCGCTCACACCGGGACCGTAGAACTCGACGAACTTACCGACCACGCCGTGCTTGCGCAGCATCTCGGTGATGGTGAGGACGAGGTCGGTGGCGGTGGTGCCGGCCGGCATCTCGCCGGAGAGCTTGAAGCCGACGACCCGTGGGATCAGCATGCTGACCGGCTGGCCGAGCATGGCGGCCTCGGCCTCGATGCCGCCGACGCCCCAGCCGAGCACGCCCAGGCCGTTGACCATCGTGGTGTGCGAGTCGGTGCCGACGACCGTGTCCGGGTACGCCTGGCCGTTGCGCTCCATCACCGTGCGGGCCAGGTACTCGATGTTGACCTGGTGCACGATGCCGGTGCCCGGCGGGACCACCTTGAACTCGTTGAACGCGCTCTGGCCCCAGCGCAGGAACTGGTACCGCTCCTTGTTGCGGGCGTACTCCAGCTCGACGTTGCGCTCGAAGGCGTCCTCGCGGCCGAACAGGTCGGCGATGACGGAGTGGTCGATGACCAGCTCGGCGGGGGCGAGCGGGTTCACCTTGGTCGGGTCGCCGCCGAGCTCGCGGACGGCCTCACGCATGGTGGCCAGGTCGACCACGCAGGGTACGCCGGTGAAGTCCTGCATCAGCACCCGGGCCGGGGTGAACTGGATCTCGACGTTCGGGTCCGCGGTCGGGTCCCACGCACCGAGCTGGCGGATGTGTTCGGCGGTGATGTTCGCGCCGTCCTCGGTCCGCAGCAGGTTCTCCAGCAGGATCTTCAGGCTGTAGGGGAGCCGTTCCTGCCCCTCCACCTGGCTGATCTTGAAAATTTCGTAGCTCGCGTCTCCGACGCGTAGCTGGGTCTTCGCACCGAAGGTGTCGAGGCTCGCCACGTCGTACTCCTTCACACCAGCGACCGTGAGTAGTCCTGAGCAGTCTTTCGCACCGGTCGGAGTGCCGCCGTGGTTAGGCAACACTTACCGCCGATCCTGGCCGTCAACAAAACCGTACGTCCGTCTTGCTATTCACGCAACCCGGTGTCATCGTGAGGCCGGGAGGTGCACCCATGATCCACCACGTACAGCTCGCCTGTCCTCGAGGCTCGGAGGACCTGTCGCGGGCTTTCTACGTCGACATCCTCGGCCTCACCGAGCTGGCCAAGCCGTCCGCCCTCGCCGCCCGCGGTGGTTGCTGGTTCCGTGGCTACGGCGCCGAACTGCACCTGGGTGTGGAGGACGACTTCCGCCCGGCCCGCAAGGCGCACCCCGCCCTGCTGCGGCCCGACCTCGACACCCTCGCCGCCCGGCTGGACGCCGCGGGCTGTCCGGTCACCTGGGGAGACGACGAACTGCCCGGGCTGCGTCGCTTCCACACCCACGACCCCCACGGCAACCGCCTGGAGTTCCTCACCCCGACCACCCACTGACCCCTCCCCGGTTACCGCACGGGGGTGGGCACCCTGGCCGAAGGCAGCAACATC
>NZ_BOOZ01000037.1 GCF_016863495.1 Micromonospora andamanensis | reverse complement strand
GAAGTTGCTGCCTCACGTGACCGGCGGACGGGCGGGGCGGGGTCAGCGGGCGGCGCGGGTCAGGTCGACGAAGTAGGCGTGCAGGCGGGGGTCGCCTGTGAGTTCCGGGTGGAACGAGGTGGCCAGCAGGTTGTGCTGGCGTACCGCGACGATCCGGCCGCTGGCCGGGCCGGTGGTGACCGTACCCAGCACCTCGACGCCCTCGCCGACCCGCTCGACCCAGGGCGCACGGATGAAGACGGCGTGCAGCGGCCCGCCCGGAATGCCGGTGATCTCCACCGGCGCCTCGAACGAGTCGATCTGCCGGCCGAACGCGTTGCGGCGGACGGTCATCGCGATGCCGTCGAAGCCGCGCTGGTCGGGCCGGCCGTCGAGAACCTCGGTGGCCAACATGATCATCCCGGCGCAGGAGCCGTAGACCGGCATCCCGTCGGCGATCCGCTTGTCGATAGGTCCGCGCAGCTCGAAGATGTCGACGAGCTTGCTGATCGTGGTCGACTCCCCGCCCGGGATGACCAGGCCGTCGACCGCGTCCAGCTCCGCCGGCCGGCGTACGGTGTGGGCTCGCGCGCCCGCCGCGGTCAGCGCGGTGACGTGCTCGCGGACGTCGCCCTGGAGGGCGAGGACACCGATGACGGGTGCCGTCACCGTCGGGTCACCAGCCGCGCTCGGCGAGGCGGTGCGGCTGCGGGATGTCGTCGACGTTGATGCCGACCATCGCCTCGCCGAGGCCCCGGGACACCTTGGCCAGTACGTCCGGGTCGTCGTGGAAGGTGGTCGCCTTCACGATCGCGGCGGCCCGCTGGGCCGGGTTGCCCGACTTGAAGATGCCGGAGCCGACGAAGACGCCCTCGGCGCCGAGCTGCATCATCATCGCCGCGTCGGCCGGGGTGGCGATGCCGCCGGCGGTGAAGAGCACCACTGGCAGCTTGCCGGTCTCGGCGATCTCCTTGACCAGCTCGTACGGTGCCTGCAACTCCTTGGCCGCGACGAACAGCTCGTCGGCCGGCAGGGACGCCAGGCGGCGGATCTCCTGGCGGATCTTCCGCATGTGCGTGGTGGCGTTGGAGACGTCGCCGGTGCCGGCCTCGCCCTTGGAGCGGATCATGGCGGCACCCTCGGTGATCCGGCGCAGCGCCTCGCCCAGGTTCGTCGCACCGCAGACGAAGGGGACGGTGAACGCCCACTTGTCGATGTGGTTGGCGTAGTCGGCCGGGGTGAGCACCTCGGACTCGTCGACGTAGTCGACCCCGAGGGACTGGAGGATCTGCGCCTCGACGAAGTGGCCGATGCGGGCCTTGGCCATCACCGGGATGGAAACCGCGTTGATGATGCCGTCGATCATGTCGGGGTCGCTCATCCGGGACACCCCGCCCTGGGCCCGGATGTCCGCGGGTACCCGCTCCAGCGCCATCACCGCTACCGCGCCGGCGTCCTCAGCGATCTTGGCCTGCTCGGCGGTGACCACATCCATGATCACACCACCCTTGAGCATCTCGGCCATACCGCGCTTGACCCGCGCGGTGCCGACGACCGGGGTGGCACCGGTGTTCGGGGAAGTCGTCTCGGACACGTCGTCGCTCCTCAGGCGTCCTCGGGAGGTGGCAGCGCAGATGCTACGCAAGGGTGGACGCCGCTCCGACAGCCAATCAGACCCGTGGTGGCCTGCACTGTGTCCGCCGTCACCCCGGACCGCGGGGTGGCTCCGGGACGGGGGTCAGCGGCTGGGGACGTCGGCGGCGGGGATGGTGAGGGTCGGGTCGTCGATGTCGAAGTAGCGCGGCCAGGTGTGCCGGCGTCCCATCCGCAGCAGCCGCACCAGTGGTCGGCTGCGCGCGGACCGGGCGTCGCGGACCAGGTCGGTGTGCACCTGGCGGGCCAGGGCGAGCCGCCGGCTGGCGGCGATGACCGCCTCACAGTCGGCGTCGGTGGGATCGAGCTGAACCGACCGTAGCTGCCGGGTCAGGTCGTTCTCGGCCGCCTCCCGTTCCTCCGGCTCGGCGTCGAGGGCGATGCGCGCCGCCGCGTACAGCTCGACGCCGAAGCGACGCTCCGCGAGCACCGCCGCGGCGGCGGCCCGGCGCAGCAGGTGGGCGTCCAGGGCCCGGGCGGCGAGCTGGGCGCGGTCCTGGAGCCGCTCGACCCGGCCGGCGGTCCAGATCAGGTACACCGCGACCAGGGCGACGACCACCGTCGCGCCCACCACCCACCACATGCCCGGCATCGTAGTGCTGCTCCCGTTCCTCCCGATCAGGTCAACCCCACCCACTCCTGGTCGATCACCCGACCGTCGGTGGCCTCGATCGCCGCTGCGTATACCTCCAGAACCCGGCGGGCAACCACGGGCCAGTCGAAATTCGCCACCACCTGGTCGCCGCAGGCGGTCAGCTCCGCCCGCGCGAGCGGGTCGTCCAGCAACTGCGACAGCGTGGCACGCAGCGTCACCGCGTCGCCGGTCGGAAACATCCGGCCGGCCCGGCCGCCGTCGAGGACCCGGCGGAAGGCGTCCAGGTCACTGGCCACGACTGTGGTGCTGGCGGCGAGCGCCTCGGTGAGGATCATGCCGAAGGACTCGCCGCCGGTGTTCGGCGCCACGTACAGGTGCACGCTGCGCAGCATCCGCGCCTTCTCCTCCTCGGAGACCAGGCCGAGGAAGGTGACCCGGTCCCGCAGGTCGGGCGGGAACCTGTTGAACAGGTCGTCCGGGTCGCCGGGACCGGCGACCAGCAGACGCAGGCCGGGACGTTGCCGGGCCAGCTCGACGAAGGCGTCGCGCAGGATCGGGAACCCCTTGCGGGGCTCGGTGAAGCGGCCCAGGAAGCCGAGGGTGCCGCCGGTGGCCGACCCGCACTCCCCCGGCCAGCCGGGCAGCGGTTCGACCCCGGCGAACTTGGCCACCGCCACCCCGTTGGGGATCTCCACCGCCCCGCCGTCCAGGTGCTCGACCTGCACCTTGCGGGCCAGGGCACTCACCGCGATCCGCGCGGTGATCCGCTCCAGCACGATCTGGAGCACCCCCTGAGCGGCGGCGAGCATCCGGGACCGGGTCATCGCGGTGTGGAAGGTGGCCACCACTGGCCCCCGGGCGGAGAGCACGGCGAGCATGGACAGGCTCAGCGCGAGCGGTTCGTGCACGTGCAGCACGTCGAAGTCGCCCCGGGTGATCCAGCGGCGTACCCGGGCGGTGGAGACCGGCCCGAAGGCGATCCTGGCGACCGAGCCGTTGTACGGCAGCGGCACCGACCGGCCGGCCGACACCACGTACGGCGGCAGCGGCGAGTCCTCGTCCGCCGGGGCGAGGACGCTCACCTCGTGGCCGAGCCCGATCAGCGCCTCGGCCAGGTCCATGACATGGTTCTGCACCCCGCCGGGTACGTCGAAGGAGTACGGGCAGACGATGCCGATCCGCATTGCGCCCGTCCCCTCAGTCCAGCCACATCCGTTGCAGCATGTGCCAGTCTTCCGGATGCCGGGCGATGCCCGCCGCGAGACCGTCGGCGATCAGCTGGGTCAGCGATCGGACCCGCACGTCGAGTGCGCCCGCCTCGGGCCCCGGCACCGGCAGCGGGCCCACAAGCGAGGCGCACGCCGCATCCGGTTCGTACCACATCGACGCCACGTACAGCGGCGCGCCGGTACGCAGCGCCAGCAGTGCCGGACCGGCCGGCATCCTGGTCCGGCCGCCGAAGAAGTCCACCTCCACGCCCCGGGCGGAGAGATCCCGGTCGGCCAGCAGGGGCACCACCGCTCCGGCGGCCACCCGGTCGGTGAGCACGTCCAGCGGCGGCCGGACGCCGCCGGTGGTCGGCAGGATCTCCATCCCCAGCCGTTCCCGGAACGCCGTGAACCGCTGGTAGACGCCCTCCGGCTTGAGCCGTTCCATGACGGTGGACAGCGGCCAGCCATTGGCGGCGACCCAGGCCCCGGCGGCGTCCCAGTTACCGGCGTGCGGCAGCGCCACCACCGCACCCCGCCCGGCGGCGACGTCCGCGGCGAGGACCTCGGCGCGGTCCAGCCGGAACCCGGCGAGCATCTGCTCGCGGCTCAGCGCGGGCAGCCGGAACGCCTCCATCCAGTAGCGGGCGTACGAGCGCAGACCCCGGCGGACCAGATCGTCGAGTTCGGCCTCGGGCAGCTCGGGCCCGACCACGCGGCGAAGGTTGGCGCGTAGCCGGGTGGCGCCCGCGCCACGGCGGCGGTGGGCGCGGTCGGCCCCGGCGGTGAACGCGGCAGCGGCGACCGGCCGGGGCAGCACGCGGACCAGCCGCCAGCCGGCGACGAAACCGAACTCGGTGAGGTTCACCGGGTACTCCGCCCGGCTGTGCCGCTCACCCGTGGCCGCCCGGCACGTCGACCTGCTGGGCCTGCCGGTAGACGTGCCGCATCCGCTGACCGACGGTGAACAGGGACACCGCCGCGAGCAGCCAGAGCGCGATCGGCAGCGCCACCGGGTGGACCAGTTCGGCGAGCAGGCCGCCGACACCGACGATCAGCAGTCGTTCCGTACGCTCGGCGATGCCCACGTTGCAGGTCATGCCGAGCCCCTCGGCGCGGGCCTTGACGTACGACACGAGCCCACCCGCGGCCAGGCAGACGAGCGCGGCGGCCACCCCCGCGTGGTTGCCCTCGGTGGCCAGGTAGAACGCGACAGCGCCGAAGACCGCGCTGTCGGCGACCCGGTCCATGCTGGAGTCGAGGAAGGCACCGAACCGGGTCGAGCCGCCGCTCATCCGGGCCATCGTCCCGTCGAGCAGGTCGGTGAGCGCGAAGACCGTCACGATCAGCGCACCGGCGACCAGATGACCGCGGGCGCCGAAGCCGAGCGCGCCGACGAGCACCCCGAGGGTGCCCGTGACGGTGACCGAGTTGGGGGACACGCCCGCGCGCAGCAGGCTACGGGCGATCGGCTCGACGACGCGGGTCATCCCCGCGCGGGCCGACACTTGGAAGATCTTCGCCATGGCGGTCCCACGATAACGGTCGGCGCTCGACCAGCGACACCGCCCGTCTGACCAGCCACGCTCAGCCGGCGCGGCGCGCCCGCCCGGAGAGGGTTGTGTCGGCCCGCCATCGGGTGTGAGATCGGACCAGAAGGGTGACCCGGCTCACCCCGCCGCCTGTTGACTGCCCGGTTCCCAGCGGAGCACCGGAGGATATCGCCGCAGCACCCCGCCCGGGCCGCGTCCCCGTCGCGTGCGGCGGTCGCCACCACCACCGGCTGAGGGAGGTGCGCCCGATGGCGCAGAGGAGTCAGGACAAGGGAGCCACCGGCGGCGTACCGGTGGTGACCGACCCCGCCAGGATCCGCAACGTGGTGCTCGTCGGGCATTCCGGAGCGGGCAAGACGACACTTGTCGAGGCGTTGCTCGCGGCGTCCGGCACGATCGCCCGGGCCGGCTCGGTCACCGACGGCACCACCGTCTGCGATCACGATCCGGCCGCCGTACGCCAGCAACGGTCGGTCGCCCTGGCCTGCGCGCCGCTGGTGCACGACGGGGTCAAGGTGAACCTGCTCGACACGCCCGGCTACGCCGACTTCGTCGGCGAGTTGCGCGCCGGGTTGCGGGCCGCCGACGCCGCGCTCTTCGTGGTCTCCGCAGTCGACGGGATGGACGCGGCCACCGCGGCGCTGTGGGAGGAGTGCGCGGCTGTCGACATGCCCCGGGCGGTGGCGGTGGCCCGACTGGATCATCCCCGCGCCGACTTCGACGAGGCGGTGGCGCTGTGCCAGCGGGTCTTCGGCGACAACGTGCTTCCGCTCTACCTGCCGATGCTCGGTGACGACGGCGAATCGACAGTCGGCCTGCTCGGGTTGATCACGCGGCGGGTCTTCGACTACACCCAGGGGCTGCCGCCGCAGGTACGCGAGCCGGACCCGGAGCACCTGCCGGCCATCGTCGAGTCCCGCAACGAGTTGATCGAGGGGATCATCGCGGAGAGCGAGGACGAAACCCTGATGGACCGGTACCTCGAAGGCGAGGAGATCGACGCCGGCATCCTGGTGGAGGATCTGGAGAAGGCGGTCGCCCGGGGCCACTTCTACCCGGTGGTACCGGTCTGCGCGGCGACCGGCGTCGGCATGGACGCGCTGCTGGAGGTGCTCACCGCCGGCTTCCCCGCCCCGCCGGAGCACGCGCTGCCCGCGGTGACCGGCGTGGACGGCTCGCCCCGGCCGCCGCTTACCTGCGACCCGGATGGTCCGCTGGTGGCCGAGGTGGTGCGGACCACTATCGACAGGCATGTCGGGCGGGTCTGCGTGGTCCGGGTCTTCTCCGGCACGCTGCGCCCCGAGCAGACAGTGCACGTCTCCGGGCACGGTCTGGCCGAGCGTGGCCACCCCGACCATGACGCCGACGAACGGATCGCCCACCTCTACAGCCCGCTCGGTGCCACTCTGCGGGAGGTGGGCGTGGCGGTGGCCGGTGACATCTGCGCGATCACCAAGTCCGGCAGCGCGGAGACCGGCGACACCATCTCCGCCAAGGAGAACCCGCTGCTGATCGCCCCGTGGGAGATGCCGGAGCCGCTGCTGCCGGTGGCGATCGTGGCGAAGTCCCGTTCCGACGAGGACGCCCTGGCCCGCAACCTCGGCCGGCTGGTGGCCGGCGACCCGACGATGCGGCTGGAGCGCAACCCGGAGACCCACCAACTGGTGCTGTGGTGCATGGGCGAGGCGCACGCCGACGTGGTCCTCGACCGGCTGCGGGCGGGCGGGGTGGAGCTGGACACCGAGCCGGTGCGGGTGGCGTTGCGGGAGACGTTCACCGCGCCGGCCCGGGGGCACGGCCGGCATGTCAAACAGTCCGGCGGGCACGGACAGTACGCCGTCTGCGACCTCGAGGTGGAGCCGCTGCCGCGCGGCGGCGGCTTCGAGTTCGTCGACCGGGTGGTCGGCGGCGCGGTGCCGCACAACTACATCCCGTCGGTGGAGAAGGGCGTCCGCGCCCAGATGGAGCGTGGCCTGGTCGCCGGCCATCAGGTGGTGGACCTGCGGGTGACCCTCGTCGACGGCAAGGCACACAGCGTCGACTCCTCCGACGCGGCGTTCCAGACCGCCGGGGCACTGGCCCTGCGCGACGCCGCCGAACGGGGGCAGCCCGCGCTGCTGGAGCCGGTCGACGAGGTGACGGTGCGGGTACCCGACGGAAGTGTGGGCACCGTGATGGGCGACCTGTCCGGGCGACGTGGCCGGGTGCTCGGCACCGAACCGGATCCGGACTCCGACGGACGCACCCTGGTACGCGCCGAGGTACCCGCCACGGAGTTGCTGCGCTACGCGGTGGAGCTGCGGGCGATGACCTCCGGGGCCGGCACCTTCCGCCGCCACTTCGTCCGCTACGACCCGATGTCCGCCCACCTGGCCGACCAGATCCGCAAGGAGCACGGCTGAGAGGTCAGGGGCGGGCGGTGGGCAGCATCGGGCTGGGCCAGTAGGGGCGATCCGCCTCGCGCAGCGCCGCGGTACGCAGGGCGGCGAGCGTGCGCTCCACCTCGGCGAAGTGATCAGGGGCGAGCGGGCCGAGGGCGAGCGCGGCGGCGTTCTCCTCGACCTGGGCGACGGTGCGGCAGCCCGGTATCGGGATCGCCCGGTCGCTGCGCGCCCAGATCCAGCCCAGTGCCCCCTGGGCCAGGGTGCGCCCGTCGGCGGTCAACGTGGCCCGGACCGCCTGCACCCGGCGCAGCCACTCCGGTGCCGGCCGACCGCCCCGGAACCACTCCAACCAGCCCGAGGTCACCCCCCGCACGTCGTCGCGCGGCAGGACCGACTCCTGGCGGTACTTGCCGGTGAGCAGCCCCATCCCGAGCGGACCCCGGTTGACGCTGGCCAGGTCGTACTTCTCGCAGACGGTGAGCAGCTCGGGCGCGTCACGCAGCACCGACAGGCTGTGCTGCACGGCGGCGGCGTGCGGGGCGTCGTGCCCGAAGGCCGCCGCCCGGTCGGCCCGGTCGGTGCTCCAGCCGTACGCCCGGATCACGCCGTCCGCGACCAGGTCCTCCAACGCGCCGACCAGCTCCTGCGCCCGGGGCACCGGCAGGTCGGCGAGGTGCAGCTGGTAGAGGTCGATCCGGTCGGTGCCGAGCCGCCGCAGCGAGTCCCACACCGCCCGGCGCAGGTAGGCCGGTGAGGCGTCCGGCCCGATTGCCTGCCGGGTCCGCTCGTCGAACGTGTAACCCCACTTGGTGGCGATGACCGCCTCGTCCCGGCGGCTGGCCAGGGCCCGACCGAGGACTCGTTCACCGTGTCCCGCGCCGTAGCTGTCGGCGGTGTCGAAGAACGTCACCCCGAGGTCGAGTGCCCGGCGGACCGTCCGCACCGATTCCTCGTCGTCGACAGCCCCCCAACCCAGCGGGATGCGGCCCTCGGCCCACGGGCCGGCGATAGCCCAGCAGCCCATGCCCAGGGCGCTGACCTTGATGCCGCTGCGGCCCAGTGTCCGCGTCGACTCCACCACCGGCGCATCGTGCCATCTTTCGGACAGGCGTTGACGAAGATCCAGCACGATCATCCGTACGGGCACCGGGTGTCGCCCGGATCACCCGGTCGGCGGCGGATCCGGCCGGGTTTCGTCGGCTCCCGCGCTGGGTCGCGAGCGACCTGCGGATGGCCTCGGGAGAGCCGACGTTCGACCCGCCCCTTTGCTCTGCTTACCGATACGCATCGACTCCACTGCGTGACCGCCGCGTGGGTTGAAGCAGAGCAAAGGACGCACCAAGGGGTGGCCGCCGCCCGGCGACGCGCGAAAGACGATGCGAGACAGCCCGGCGCGGAGACAGCGCGGCGCGGAGACAGCGGGGCGGGGTCAGGCGGGCCAGGCGCGGGCGAGCAGGTCGCGGGTGTCGCCAAGCAACTGCGGCAGGACCTTGGTGCGCCCGATCACCGGCATGAAGTTGGCGTCACCACCCCAGCGGGGCACCACGTGCTGGTGCAGGTGGGCGGCGATGCCGGCGCCGGCCACCCCGCCCTGGTTCATCCCCAGGTTGAACCCGTGCGCGTTGCTGACCTTACGGATGACCCGCATGGCGGTCTGGGTGAACGAGGCCAGCTCGGCGGTCTCCGGCCCGTCCAGGTCGGTGTAGTCGGCCACGTGCCGGTACGGGCAGACCAGCAGGTGCCCCGGGTTGTACGGGTACAGGTTGAGCACCACGAACACGTGCCCACCGCGGGCCACCACCAGGCTCTCCCCCGGCGGACGGGCCGGGGCCAGGCAGAACGGGCAGCCCGAGGGGCGCTCGTAACCGCCCTCGGGTCGGTCCTCGCCGGATATGTACGTCATCCGGTGGGGTGTCCAGAGCCGGTCCAGCCCGTCGGCCATGTCCCTGTCGTCGGTGTGCTCCTCCGCCCCAGTCACACAGGCGATCCTACGGCCCTCCCCGACCGTCACATCGTGGCGGAGGGACCGGTGTTGGTCCGGGAGGTGACCACGTCCAGGACGTGGCTGACCGCCTCGGCCAGCGGTACGCCGTTGCGCTGGGAGCCGTCCCGGTAGCGGAACGAGACGGTGCCGGCGGCCACGTCGTCGTCGCCGGCGATCACCATGAACGGGATCTTCTGCTGCTGTGCGGTGCGGATCTTCTTCTGCATCCGCTCGTCACCGGCGTCGACCTGGGCACGGACGCCCTCGGCGCGCAACGCGGCGACGAAGCCGTGCAGGTAGTCGGCGTGGTCGTCGCGGATCGGGATGCCGACCACCTGCACCGGGGCCAGCCAGGCCGGGAACGCCCCCGCGTAGTGCTCGGTGAGCACCCCGAAGAACCGTTCGATCGAACCGAAGAGCGCCCGGTGGATCATGACCGGCCGCTGCCGGGTGCCGTCCGCGGCCTGGTACTCCAGGCCGAACCGCTCCGGCTGGTTGAAGTCGACCTGGATGGTGGACATCTGCCAGGTCCGGCCGATGGCGTCCTTGGCCTGCACCGAGATCTTCGGGCCGTAGAAGGCCGCGCCGCCCGGGTCGGGTACCAGTTCCAGGCCGGAGGTCTCGGCGGCGGTGCGCAGCGCCTCGGTGGCCTCCGCCCAGTCTTCGTCCGAGCCGATGAACTTCGGGGAGTCGTCGCGGGTGGACAGCTCCAGGTAGAAGTCGTCCAGGCCGTAGTCGCGCAGCAGGTCCAGCACGAACGACAGCAGCGTGGTCAGCTCGCCGGGCATCTGTTCCCGGGTGCAGTAGATGTGCGAGTCGTCCTGGGTCAGGCCACGTACCCGGGTCAGGCCGTGCACCACACCCGACTTCTCGTAGCGGTAGACGGTGCCGAACTCGAACAGCCGCAGCGGCAGTTCGCGGTAGGACCGTCCGCGCGACCGGAAGATCAGGTTGTGCATCGGGCAGTTCATCGCCTTGAGGTAATACTCCGCCCCCTCCAACTGCATGGGCGGGAACATCGTGTCGGCGTAGTACGGCAGGTGGCCCGAGGTCTGGAAGAGCTGCGCCTTGGTGATGTGCGGGCTGTTGACGAACTCGTACCCCGCCTCCTCGTGCCGGCGACGCGAGTAGTCCTCCAGCTCCCGGCGGATGATGCCGCCCTTGGGGTGGAAGACCGCGAGACCCGAGCCGATCTCGTCGGGGAAGCTGAACAGGTCGAGGTCCGCGCCGAGCTTGCGGTGGTCGCGCCGGGCGGCCTCCTCCAGCAGCTTCAGGTACGCCTTCAACCCGTCCCGGGTCGGCCAGGCGGTGCCGTACACCCGCTGCAACTGCGGGTTCTTCTCCGACCCCCGCCAGTACGCGGCGGCCGAGCGCATCAGCTTGAACGCGCCGATCAGGCGGGTGTTCGGCAGGTGCGGCCCCCGGCACAGGTCCGACCAGCAGACCTTGTCCTCGTCGGCGGCGAGGTTGTCGTAGATGGTCAGCTCACCCCCGCCGACCTCCATCACCTCGGAGGAGTCCAGCCCCTCGCCCTTGACGTCGATCAGCTCCAGCTTGAACGGCTCGGCCGCCAGCTCGGTCTTCGCCTCGTCCAGGCTGTCGAAGCGGCGACGCCGGAACCGCTGCCCCGACTTGATGATCTCCTGCATCCGCTTCTCGAGCTTGGCCAGGTCGTCGGGCTGGAACGGCTTGTCCACCGCGAAGTCGTAGTAGAAGCCGTTGTCGATCGGCGGACCGATGCCGAGCTTCGCCTGCGGGAAGATGTCCTGCACCGCCTGGGCCAGCACGTGGGCGGTGGAGTGGCGCAGCACGTTCAGCCCGTCCGGCGAGTCCAGCGGGACCGGCTCGACCACCGTCTCCTCGGCCGGCCGCCAGTCCAGGTCGCGCAGCACGCCGTGCGGGTCGCGGATCACCACGATCGCCCGGGGGCCGTTGGTGGGCAGCCCGGCCGCGGCCACCGCGTCGGCCGCCGTCGTCCCGGCGGCGACGACGACAGGGTCGGCCACGGCGGGGGTACGGGGTGCGGACACGGATGACTCCTCGCAGCAGATGTGACGGATGGTGCCGATACCGGCTCACTGATGCTATCGGGCTCCCGATGGCCACCGTCGTCGACACCGACGGCAGACGATCTGCCGCCCGCCGTTGAACCTTTTCGGCCCGGGATCCGAACTACCAGGTGTGGCCGGAGCCGGTTCCGGCCGCGTGGACACGGATGGGAACCCAGATGGCGATGACGCACGGCGGCAGCCGTCGACGCCGGGGCGCGCTGGTGGCCGCCCTGGCCACGGCCGTGGTGCTGCTCTGGCCCGCCACGGCGTGGGCGGCGGACGGGGTGACCTTCACCCCGACCGAGGCCCAGCAGGGCAACGCGGTGAAGCTCGAATTCGTGGTGCCCGACGAGCGGCCCGGGGTGCGTACCGAGAAGGTGGAGATCAGAATCCCCGAGGACCCGCCGATCGCCGAGGTGTACCCGCTGTCGGTGCCGGGCTGGGCACCCACGATCACCACTCGGCAGTTGGACCGGCCGGTGGCGGGCATGCACGGCCCGGCCACCGACGTGGTGACCGCCTCGCTGATCTGGTCGCGGGCGAAGGGCGAGGCGGGCGAGGGCCCGGCTCGGCTGGTGTTCTCGATGGCACCGTTGCCGCAGACCGACCGGCTGACCTTCGAGCTGGTGCAGACGTACGCCGACGGCCTCCAGGTGAGCTGGGGCGGCGGTCCCGGCCAACGGCCGTTGCCGGCGCTGACGCTGCTGCCGGGCGACCCGGCGTATCCCGGCGCTCACGGTGGGCACGGCGCGGCTCCCGGCGGGGCGGCGCCCGCCGAGGCTCCGCCGACCACCGCCACCTCTGACGGCGGCCCGAACGCCAACAGTCTGCTCGCCGCCGGACTGGTCGCCGGCCTCGGCGGCGGCGCGGTGGTGGGTTGGCTGATCAGCCGCCGACGCCGCGCCCCGTCCGAGGAGATCGACAGGTCGGTGCTCGACGAGGAGCCGGACCCGGCGACGGCAAGCTCCGACGCGGGCGAGCCCGCCGCCGGGGCGGCGCAGGATGCCAGCTCCGACGCGGTCGAGGCGGGCGCCCGGCGCTAGGCCATGTGTCGGCCTAAGCCCAGTCGGGTAACGGCTCCCGGGCGGCCAGCCAGTCGGCGGGCACTCCGCCGGCGGTGGCGACCCCGGTGTACGCCGCGACGATCCCACCGACGATGGCGGCTGTGGTGTCCACGTCGCCGCCCGCCTCGACGCAGGCCCGGATGGCGGCCGGGTAGTCGTCCAGGTGGGTGGCGGCCACCCAGCAGGTGAAGGCGACGGTGTCCTGCGCGGTGACCCGGGAGCCGTTGCCGAGCGCGTCGACCACCTCCGGCAGCGGACGGCCGAGCAGTCCCGCCGCCCGACGTACGCTCCGGTGCACCTCGGTCGCCGGGTCCACGGCGGCGGCGACGCTGGCGAGCAGGCGGCCCGGGTCGGGCCGGTCGCCGTCGAGCCGGGCATGGGCGGCCCGGGCGGCGGCCACCGCCACCGCCACCGCACCGGCGATCCCCTCCGGGTGGGCGTGGGTCACCTCGGCCGATGCCTGGGCCTGGGCGACCGTCCGGCTCATCGAGTCGGCGAAGTACGCGCCCAGCGGGGCGACCCGCATCGCCGCCCCGTTTCCGCAGGAGCCCTGCCCGTCGAACGCGGCGGCGGCGGCGACCGGCCAGGGTGTACCGGTCCGGATCAGGCGAAGGATGCGGACCGCTCCGGGGCCGTAGCCACGGTAGGGCTCGCAGCGCTCGGCGAAGTCGAGCGCCAGGCTGTCCGGGTCGATCCGGCCGGCCTCGGCCAACCGGGCCAGCACGGAACAGGCCATCTCGGTGTCGTCGGTCCACTGCCAGGGCGGTGGCGGGAGCCGGTCGGCGGCCAGGTCGGCGGCGTGCCGGCCGGGTACGAAGAACTGGGAACCGAGGGCGTCGCCGACCGACAGGCCGGCGAGACTGTCCCGGGCCAGTGCCAGGCGGGTGTCCGGATAGAGAGTGAACGTCATGGTCGCACCAGCTTGGCTGGTGCGCGGGGTGGGCGCAATGTCACCGTGCTTGCCGCCCCGAGTACCGTGCTTGGGTGGCCACCGTCCTCCTGGTCGAAGACGATCACGTCGTACGCGGCGCGATGCTTCGTTCCCTCACCGACCGGGGTCACGCCGTCCACGCGGTGGGCACCGCCCTGGACGCGCTGCGCCGGGTGGCCGCCGAGACACCGGATCTGGTCGTGCTCGACCTCGGGCTGCCGGATCTGGACGGCTCGGACGCGTTGCGGATGCTCCGGGGCATCACCGACGTGCCGATCATCATCGCCACCGCCCGCGACGACGAGCAGTCTGTGGTCAAGCTGCTGCGGGCCGGTGCCGACGACTACATGATCAAGCCGTTCACCGGCGCGCACCTGGACGCCCGGATCACCACGGTGCTGCGCCGCGCCGGCCGGGCCAGCCGCTCCGCCCAGCCGGCCGTGCACACCGTGGGCGGGCTGAAGGTGGACGTCGGCGAGCGCAGCGCCCACCTCGACGGCACGGCGCTGGCGCTGACCCGCAAGGAATTCGACCTGCTGGCGTACCTCGCCGCCCGTCCGGGCCGGGTAGTGTCCCGGCGGGAGCTCTTGGAGGAGGTATGGCGGCAGCCGTCGGTCGGCGAGGATCAGACAATCGACGTTCACCTGTACTGGCTACGCCGCAAAATGGGCGAGTCCGCGGCGAAGCCACGCTACCTGCGCACCGTGCGGGGGGTCGGCTTCCGGCTGGTGGCGCCGGACTGAGAAGAACGCTGGCCCTGTTGACGGCCGGCGTGGGCACCCTGCTGGCGTTGGCCTTCCTGGTGCCGCTCGGGTTGACGCTCGGCGGGCAGGCCCGGGAGGAGGCGATCGCCGACGCGGCCCGCCGCAGCGCGCTGGTGACCGGTGCCCTCGCGATCAGCACCGAGGCCGAGGTGGTAACCCGGGCGATCGAGGCGAGTGGTGGCGACCCGGCCACCCGGCCGGTGGTGCACGGGCTCGACGTGGACTCCTCCGCCGGACGGGCCGACGCGGCGCAACTGGACCAGGCCCGGGAGCAGGGCCGCTCTCTTGTCCTCGACGTCGACGGTGGGGTGCTGCGGCTGGACCCGGTGGTGCTCGGCGAGCAGACCGCCGTGGTGGAGGTCTTCGTCCCGGACGCGGTGCTCGACGCGGGTGGCGGCGGTCGCTGGTTGCTGCTGACCGGGGTGGCTGTCGCGCTCGTCGGCGCGGCGATGCTCGTGGTGGACCGACTGGCCGCCCGAGCGGCCGACGCCGGTCGGGGTCTGGTCAAGGCGGCCCTCGCGATCGGCGACGGCGACCTGGGCGTACGCGTCGAGCCGCACGGCCCACGCGAGCTGGTCGAGGCCGGCCACGCGTTCAACCGGATGGCGGAGCGGTTGGTGGCGGCACGCACCGAGGAACGGGAACTGGTGGCGGACCTGTCCCACCGGCTGCGTACCCCGCTGACCGTGCTGCGGCTGGACGCCGAGGCGCTGGAGTCCGACGACACGAGCGTGGGCTCGTTCAGCCAGGCCGAGCTGGACTACCGGCGCGGCATCCGGCGGATCCGGCAGGCGATCGTCACCCTGGAAGGTGAGATCGACGTGCTGATCAAGACCACTCGCAAGGCGGTGGCGACCGAGGCCGCGCCACCGGCGACGTGCGACGTGAGCGAGGTGGTCCGGGACCGGATGGTGTTCTGGGCCGCCCTCGCCGGCGACCAGAACCGCCCGCACCGGGTCTCCGGTGCCCAGTTGCGGATTCCGGCACCGGTGCCCCGGGCCGAGTTGGCCGCCGCCCTGGACGCCGTGATCGGCAACGTCTTCCGCTACACCCCGCAGGGCACCGCGTTCGAGGTGGCCGTGTCGCGCCGCGACGGGTACGTGGCCATCCGGATCGACGACGCCGGTCCCGGCATCGCCAATCCGGACCGGGCCCTGCGGCGCGGCACCAGCGACCAGGGTTCCACCGGGCTGGGGCTGGACATCGCCAAACGGGTGGCGTTGCAGGCCAACGGCTCGGTGAGCATCGACCGGGCCCAGTTGGGCGGGGCGAGCGTGGTGATGCTGCTGGCCGACCCGGAGGCGACGCCGCGCCAGGTCAGCCGGTTCGGCCTGGTGGGCCGGATGGCCCGGGAGGGCCGGGAGCAGAAGGCAAGTGGACGCCGCTGGCCCCGGCAGCGTCCGACGGACGGCTGAGGGCAGCCGAGCGGTCCTGTCGCGGGGCGGCGGCTCGGGGCTGTGCGACGGCACAAGTCTTCCTTAGATCCGAATTAACCCCGTTCCACCCGACCGGTCCGACTGACAGGATCGCTGCGAACCCAGCAGTTCCACCGGCCTATCGCTCCCAGCGCATCCGGCCGGTGGAGCCGTGCGCGCGGCGGGAGACACGGTCCCCCCACACCTCCTCCCGCCGCGCGCCACCTGGCTGGTCCGCCCGGCGCTTACCGCGTCAGCCGCGCCGGCCGGCGAGATAGTCGTCGACCTCCGCGATGATTCGCCGCTTGCCGGACTCGTCGAGGAAGGACGCGGACACCGCGTTGCGGGCCAACTCGGCAACCCCTTCCGGACCGACGTCGAGCAACCGGGCGGCCACCGCGTACTCGTCGTCCAGGGTGGTGCCGAACATCGGCGGGTCGTCGGAGTTGATTGTCACCAGCACCCCGGCGTCGACAAGCCGGCGCAGCGGGTGCTCGTCGATGTCGGCAACCGCCCGGGTACGCACATTCGACGTGGGGCAGACCTCCAACGCGATCCGCCGCTCGGCCAGGTAGCTGAGCAGGCGCGGGTCCTGCGCGGCGGAGATGCCGTGACCGATGCGTTCGGCACCCAGCTCGTGCAGCGCGTCCCAGATGGTCTGCGGACCGGTGGTCTCCCCGGCGTGCGGCACCGACCGCAGCCCGGCCGCGCGCGCCTGGTCGAAGTAGGGCTTGAACTGCGGTCTGGGTACGCCGACCTCCGGACCGCCGAGGCCGAAGCTGATCAGCCCGTCGGGGCGTTCGTCGAGTGCGATCCGCAGCGTCTCCTCGGCCGCCGGCAGTCCCGCCTCGCCGGGAATGTCGAAACACCAGCGCAGCTCGATGCCGAAGTCGGCGGCGGCCCGCTTGCGGGCGTCCTCGATCGCCTCGCAGAACGCCGGTGCCGGGATGCCGCGCCGCACGTGGGAGTAGGGCGTCACGGTCAGCTCGGCGTAGCGGACCTGCTGGCGGGCCAGCTCCCGAGCCACCTCGTGGGTGAGGATCCAGACGTCGTCGGGATCCCTGATCAGGTCCACCACGCTGAGGTACAGCTCGATGAAGTGGGCGAAGTCGCGGAAGACGAAGTAGTCGGCAAGCAGTTGCGGGTCCGCCGGGACGGGGCTGCGCCCCTCGTGCCGGGCGGCCAGCTCGGCCACGATGCGGGGCGAGGCGGAGCCGACGTGGTGCACGTGCAGCTCCACCTTGGGCAGTCCGGCGATGAAGGTACGCAGGTCGGTCACGAGTTCTCCTGGGCGAAACCGGTACGGGCGACGAGGAAGATCCGTCGGAACGGGAAGTACACCTGGCCGTGCCGTACCGGGTACGCCTCGGTGAGGCGTGCCGCGAGCGCGGAGCGGTAGGCGGACCAGCCGGCCGGGTCCAGCGCGGCCCGGACCGGGCGTAGCGCGGTGCCCTCCAGCCAGGTCAGCACGGGATGGTCCGCGTCGGGACCGGCCGCCAGCAGGTGCACGTAGGTAGTCTCCCAGGCGTCGACGGCGCACCCGGCGGCGACAAGCGACGCGGTGTAGTCGACCGGGTCGGCTACCGGCGTCTCCCGCAGCAGCGGCGTCAGCACCGCCCGCCACGGCGGGCGACCGGCGACCTCCCGCAGCGCCCGGTGGGAGGGCGCGTCGAAGTTTCCCGGCACCTGCACCGCCAGCCAAGCGCCGGCCGGCAGCTCGGCGGCCCAGCGGACGAGCAGTTCCCGGTGGCCGGGCACCCACTGCAGCACCGCGTTGCTGACCACCACGTCGGTGTCCCGGTCGGGCCGCCAGTCACGGACGTCAGCCTCGCCGAAGCTGATCGGGGCACCGAGCCGGCTGGCCCGCGCGATCATCTCCGCCGAGGAGTCCAGGCCGACGACCCGACTGTCCGGCCAGCGGGCGGCGAGCACGGCGGTCAGCGTGCCGGGGCCGCAGCCGAGGTCGACCACCTGCCGGGGGCGGTCGGCACCCACCCGGGCCAGCAGGTCGTGGAAGGGTCGGGACCGTTCGTCGCCGTAGCGCAGGTACGCCGCCGGATCCCACATGATCGCCCCCTGCCGCAAACCGTACGTCCGTCTTGTTGAGCGTACGGCCCGGCCATCGCCGCGACAAGCAGCGGTCACTAGGCTCTCCGTATGGAGCAACGCACCTTCCCCCGGATGGATCGCCAGGTCGGCGTGGTCGGGCTCGGCGCCTGGCAACTCGGCGCCGACTGGGGCACGGTGACCGAGGACGACGCGATGGCGGTGCTCACCGCCGCGGTCGACGCCGGGGTCACCTTCCTGGACACCGCCGACGTCTACGGCGACGGGCGCAGCGAACAGCTGATCGGCCGCTTCCTGGCGGCGCACCCCGACGCCGGGCTGACCGTGGCCACCAAGATGGGCCGGCGGGTCGCGCAGACACCCCAGGCGTACACCCTGGACAACTTCCGACAGTGGACCGACAGGTCCCGGACGAACCTCGGCGTGGACACGTTGGACCTGGTGCAGCTGCACTGCCCGCCGACGGCCGTCTTCGGCACTGACGAGGTCTTCGACGCCCTCGACACGCTTGTCGCCGAGAAGCGGATCGCCGCGTACGGCGTCAGCGTGGAGACCTGCGACGAGGCGCTCACCGCGATCGCCCGGCCCGGCGTGGCCAGCGTGCAGATCATCCTCAACGCGCTACGGCACAAGCCGCTGGAACGCGTCCTGCCGGCCGCCTCGGCCGCCGGGGTCGGCATCATCGCCCGCGTCCCGCTGGCCAGCGGCCTGCTCTCCGGACGGTACGACGAGCACACCACGTTCGCCGCCGACGATCACCGCACCTACAACCGGCACGGCGAGGCGTTCGACGTCGGCGAGACCTTCTCCGGGGTGGACTTCACCACCGGCCTGGCCGCCGTGCGCAGGATCGCCCCGCTTGTCGGTGAGGACCGCACGATGGCCCAGTTCGCGCTGCGCTGGGTGCTCGACCAGCCGGGGGTCACGGTCGTCATCCCCGGTGCCCGCGACGCCGCCCAGGCCCTCGGCAACGCCGCCGTGGCCGGTCAGCCACAGCTGTCCACCCAGGAACTGGCCGAGGTGGCGGCGATCTACGACGACCTGATCCGGCCCCAGGTTCACCACCGATGGTGAGCGGCGGACCGCCCGATGGAGGGCCGTTTCCCGGCGGGCCACCCGGCGGCCCGCCGACTACCGGCGGGCCGGCCGGCGACGGACCACAAGAGAGGGAGACGGCGATGAGCGGTTGGCTCCGACTCACGCTCGGCCTGCTGGCCGTGGTGGTGGGTGTGGTGTGGACGGTGCAGGGCCTGGGTTACGTCGAGGGCAGCGTGATGACCGGCCAGCGGATCTGGGCGGTGCTCGGCCCGGTGCTGGTGCTTGTCGGGTTGGCTCTGCTCTGGCTCGGTGTACGCGCCCGCAACCGCCGCTGACGCCACCGCGCCTACGATGCGGAAAGCCCCGCGTCCGTCGGGACGCGGGGCTTCGCGCTGATTCGGGGACTGCCTCGCCACTGGCCGGCGGTCGCCGACCGGCGCCTCAGAGGGGGCGGACCTGCTCGGCCTGCGGACCCTTCTGGCCCTGGGCGATCTCGAACTCCACCCGCTGGTTCTCCTCCAGCGTGCGGTAGCCGCTGGTCTGGATTGCCGAGAAGTGGACGAACACGTCAGCACCCCCGCCGTCGACGGTGATGAAGCCGAAGCCCTTGTCAGCGTTGAACCACTTCACGGTTCCCTGCGCCATGTGTATCTCCTTCTAAAACTGGCGGCCGAGCACACCGTGCGGCCGGTTGGCCGTTTCGAGCAGCGGTGCTTGAGGCGGCCCCCGTGAAGGAGACTTCTCTCAACCCACGCGATCTCTCAACAACGTGGGACAGCTTAACCACGTACGCAAAAACTCTGCACCGCCTAACCGACGAAATTTCTCCGACATGTGACCTGACGGATGCGTGAGATCCGTCAGATGGGGTTGCAGATAAGGCGAAAGGCCCCCGCACCGGCAGATGGTGAGAGGGCCTTGACACAGACCTTCAGTCTGGCCAACGGCCGGTGATCCGGCGAACACCCACCGCACCGCCCCGGTCCACGGCGGCGCGGACGACCGAGAAGATGGCGCCCTGCAAGGCAGCCGCGGCGAGGATCTCGCCCCAGCGGCGGTCCTCGTCGGTCGGGTTCGGCGCCTCGCCGTCGCCGGCGGTCATCTTCCACACCTGCCGGAAGACCATGCCCGCGATCGCACCGGCGGCGAAGCCCATCAGCACGCCGACCGGCTTGTAGGCGGCCTTGCCGATTCCCTTGCTCACCCACGCCTCCCTCTAATGATCATCAACACCACGGCGGCGGCGACCGCACCGGCCGCGAGCGCGATGAACGGAGCCGGCCCCTGACGGGTCCGTCCCTGCTGATGGGTGAGACCGGACTGGGCGCGGACCCGCGCGACGGTGAGCGCGGCCTGTTCGCGTACCCGTTCCCGGGCCTGGTCCGCCGAGGACTTGAGCCGCTTCTTCACATCGGCCTTGGCGGCCAGCGCCTCCATCGTCTCGCCCAGTTCGACGCGGGTGCGCCGGATGTCCTCCCGCAGCGCCTCCGTGTCACCCGTACCGTTGCCTGTCATGCCCGTCCCCTGTCCTTCACCGCAGCGCTGACCACGTCGACGTCGGCCCGCAGACTGCGCACTGTCGCCTCGGGCACCGGTGGCACCGCGCGGCTGACCCGGCGCTTACCGACAAGTGCGAGCACTCCGGCGACCAGGAACAGGGCCACCGCCACGATCAGGGCGGCCGCCCACGCCGGCAGCACCAGGGCCAGCAGGAGGATCGCGGCGGTCACCAGTGCACCCAGGCCGAAGAAGGCGAGGGCGCCGCCACCGGCGAACAGGCCGACGCCGATGCCGGCCTGCTTGCCCTTCTCGGTCAACTCGGCCCGGGCCAGCGTGAGTTCGTCACGAACCAGGCGCGAGACCTGTTCCGTCGCCCGCTGAACCAGTTCGGCGGTGGACGGCTCGGTCCCGTTGTGGGACGTACGCCCGTTGTGGGACGTACGGGCGTTCGCCACGTCAGCCATGCTGTCCCCCTCTCGTCATCACCGCGCTGTATGCCCGGAGTCGCCGCTCGTCAATCCTGTTCCCGGAAAAGGGGGCAGAAGCGTCGGGCAGCACGTCCCCGCCAAACGCCGCGCCAAACCTCCACATCCGATTGGATAACGAGGTGGACTGGTAGTTGGCTCCCCACCGGGCCGACCAGTCGCGGGCAACGTCGGATATCCGGCGGGAACGGCGATCGGCGCGGGACGCCGGTCAGCGGCGAGGTTCGGCGGGCTCGCGGGGTTCGACAGTCTCGTCGGGGCCGACGAAGGCTTCGTTGCGGGCCTGGCCGTCGTCGCTGCCGCCGAAGAGCCGGGCGTCGTCGGGGACCTCGGCCTCGGCCCGCCGACGCGTCGAGTGCCGCGGCTGGACCCACTGCCACGCCAGGTCGCTCGCCCCGTCGCCGACCTCGGTACGCAGTCGGGGCATCGCGGTGGGCTGGTGATCGCGTACCCACGCCACCAGATGTTCGCGCACCCGGCAGCGCAGGTCCCACAGCGCGCCCGCGTTGCCGGCGCTCACCAGCGCGCGGACCTTGATCATGCCGCCGGTCGCGTCGGTGACCTGGAGGACGCAGACCCGGCCGTCCCACAGCTCGGTGCTCTCGACCAGCCGGCGCAGTTCCTCCCGCATGGCCTGTACCGGGATCGACCAGTCGACCTCGAACTCGGCCGTGCCGAGGACCGCCGCCTCGGTGCGGGTCCAGTTCTGGAACGGCGTACTCGTGAAGTAGGAGGTGGGCAGGATCAGCCGCCGGTCGTCCCAGATCTGGACTACCACGTAGCTGAGCGTCAGTTCCTCGATCCGGCCCCACTCCCCCTCGACCACCACCACGTCGTCGAGGCGTACCGCGTCACTGAAGGCGAGCTGCAGGCCGGCGAAAACATTGCCCAGCAGGCTCTGCGCGGCCAGCGCGGCGACCACACCGACCACACCGGCGCTTGTCAGTACGCCGGCGCCGATGCCCCGTACGGCGGGGAAGGTCATCAGCATCACGCCGAGGGTGAGCACGACGATCACCACGATTGTCACCCGGCGCAGCATCACCACCTGGGTCCGCACCCGCCGGGCGTGCCGGTTGTCCGGCACGTCCACCCGGAACCGGGCCAGCGCGGTGTCCTCCACCACCATCAGCAGCGAGGCGACCAGCCAGGCCGCGGCGGCGATGACGGCGAGCACCAGCAGGTGCAGCAGCGCCTGACGCCAACCGGTACCGACCGCGTACCCGGTGCTGAACCGGACCGCGAACTGGACGGCGAGCACGGTGGCGGCGACCTGGAACGAGCGGTGTGCGTGCTCGGTCAACTCGGTCAACAGCAGTGATCGGCGACCCCAGCGGCGGGTGAGGCGATGCACCACCTCGACCACGGCGAGCGCGATCGCCGCCGCGGCGAGCGCGGCGACGATCGTCACGAGGTAGCTGTGCACGTGTTGCTTCTCCTTCCGACCCGACGGCGGTCCCCGACGGCGGTCCGGCGAACGGGCGATCAAGATCCGGCAAAGGGGCAATGGTGCCTTGGATCGCCGTCACCGACCACCGTCGGGGTGGCCACGGAGCAGAAGGTCATACCTTGCGGTAGCGGGACTGGAGGAAGCAGTAGACGCCGAAGGCGGCGATGCCCAGGGCGATGAGGGCCAGCAGGACGGAGCCGAACGCCTGGTCCCGCAGGGTGCGCAGCGCGGCGTCCAGGCCACGAGCCTTCTCCGGGTCGTAGTTCACCGCGGCCAGCACGACAAGCAGGCCGGTCACCGCGAAGGCGGCACCCCGGGAGGCGTAGCCGGCCATGCCGAGCCGGCGGGCGAGCTGAGTGGTCTTGGCGTTCATCTCGCCGGTCTTCAGCCGCTTCATGAACTTCTTCTTGATGCCGTAGATCGCCATGCCGACACCGATGCCCGCGAGCACCAGGCCGGCGAGACCGACAAGCCACCGGCCACCCGTGGACCCCATCATCCGGGCGGTCAGGTCCTCCTGCTGGGAGGCGCTGTCGGAGTTGGCGTTGGAGAAGACCTTCCAGGCGGTCCAGGCCAGCCAGAGGTAGATGAGGGTGCGGGCGGCCGAGATGACCCGTTCCTTGAGCCGGTCGTTGCCCCGCTCGGTGCGGTGCCCGACAGCAGCCTCGAGAGCCTGCCAGATCGCCATGGCGAGCATGCCCACGGCGATGGCGATGACCAGGAACTTGCCCATGGGTTGCGCGGCGAGGGTACGCAGCGCGCCGGACTGGTCGCCGTCGTCGGACGAGTTGCCGAACGCGATCTGCAGCGCCAGCCAGCCGAACAGCAGGTGCACGATCCCGTAGCCGATGAAACCGGCCCGGGCGAGGAGTTCCAGCCACCGGCTGTCGGCCGTACGGGCGGCGGTGGCTTCGGCGTTCCGGGTAAGAGACATGGCGCCTCAATCTCCGAACGCGAAGATTTCCAAACGTGCTGGCCGCCGCCCGATTGCCGTCAGCCGCCGTTGCGCGCGATCCGGACCTTCACCTCGGTGTCGGTGACGCTGTCCAGGGTCACCGCGAGGCCACCGACGTCGGCGGCCTGCTGGCCGACCGTGAGCGACAGTTGCTCACCGCCGACCTCGATGGTGACCACGTCGTCCTGGGCCTCGACCAACCGGGCCTCGACACCGAGGATGTTGGCCCGGGCGTCCACGCCCCGGTCGAAGGTGACAGTGCAGGCGTCCAGCCCACAGTCGGTGCTGGCGCCCTCGGAGCTGCAACCGGCCAGCAGGGCCGCGCCGAGCGCGAGACCGGCCAGCAGGCCGGCCAGCCGGGTGGGGGTGCCACGGACGGAGGTGAGCGGGGTCATGCGGGCGGGGGATCGGTTCGTCACGCGGTCAAGCGTACGAGACGTCGGCGAACCGACCGGCTCGGTCGCCGGCCGGTGGACAATGCAGGGGTGAGCATGCTTGTCGAGGACAATCCCGCGAAACACCGCTACGAGATCCTGGTCGACGACGCGCTCGCCGGCTTCACCGCGTACCTGCCCCGGGACGCGGTGCTGATCTTCACGCACACCGAGGTGGACCCGGGCTTCCAGAACATGGGGGTCGGAGCGGCGCTGATGCGCGGCACCCTGGACCAGGTCCGCGCGCAGGGTCAGCGGGTGGTGCCCCGCTGCCCGTTCATGGCCGCCTTCATCGAACGCCACCCGGAGTACGCCGACCTGGTCACCAGCCAGGGCTGACCGCCCCGCCACCGAGCAGCTCGGCCGCGGCCCGCCCGGCGGCCCGGGTGGCGCCATGGGTGGCGATGTGCACCGCGCCGGTGACCACGGCGGGTACCCCGAGTTCGACGACCACCGCGTCGGGGCGGGCGGTCAGCGCCCGGTCGACCGCGTCCCGCATCCAGGCGTGCCGGTGCAGGTCGCGTACCACGAGCACCAGCGGCCGGCCGATCGCGCCGGCGGCCGGGTCGGCCGGCACTGCGTTCTCGACGTACCGGACGCTCGTGGTGCCCGGCACCAGGGCGCTGAGCGGTGCCGCCACCCCCCAGGGGGTCTCCGACCCGATCGCGATGTTGTGCGGCGGCTGGAACTCCACCACGTGCGCCGGGCCGGCCAGTGGCAACATGGTGGCCGAGCCGCCGCGTGGCGTGATCCGGACGGCCCGTCGCGCCGCGACCAGCCCGACGGCCGAGCCGCCGGCCGGGCCCGCGGAGCGGGCGGTCCGGGCCGCCACCGTCCAGGCGGCGAGCTGGCCGACCCGCTTGGCCGCCTCGGCCAGCCGCTCCTCGGGCAGTTCACCGGCGACGACCGCGTCCACGATGGCGTCGCGCAGATGGCGGGCGGTCTCCTCGTCGGCGTGCTCGCCGCCCACGCAGATCGCGTCCGCCCCGGCCGCCAGGGCCCGCACCGCCGCGCCGGCGAACCCGTAGCGGTCGGCCACCGCGCCCATCTCCACCGCGTCGGTCACCACCACCCCGTCGAAGCCCATCTCCTCGCGCAGCAGGCCGCCCAGGATTCGGCCGCTCAGGGTGGCGGGCAGGTCGGGATCCAGGGCCGGCACCAGCAGGTGCCCCGTCATCACCGCCTGGACGCCCGCCGCCACCGCGGCCCGGAACGGGGCCAGCTCGACGGTGTGCAGCCGGGCCCGGTCGCCGTCGATCCGGGGCAGGTCGTGGTGGGAGTCGACGCGGGTGTCGCCGTGCCCCGGGAAGTGCTTCGCGCAGGCGGCGACGCCACCGGCCTGCAGACCGCGTACCCAGGCGGTGGTGTGCCGGGCGACAAGCGACGGCTCGGCGCCGAACGAACGGACCCCGATCACCGGGTTGTCCGGGTTGGAGTTGACGTCGACGTCCGGCGCGTAGTTGAGGGTGACCCCGGCGGCGGCGAGTTCCTCGCCCAGGTCGCGGGCCACCTCCTCGGTGAGGGCCGGGTCGTCCACCGCGCCGAGTGCCAGGTTGCCCGGGCGGGAACTGCCCCGGCCGGACTCGATGCGGGTGACGTCACCCGCCTCCTCGTCGATGGCGACGATCACGTCCGGGCGCTCCGCGCGCAGCGCGGCGGTGAGCGCGGCGACCTGCCCGGGGTCGACGACGTTGCGGCTGAACAGCACCACCGAGCCGAGCCCGTCGCCGAGCCAGCGGCAGACCCAGGCGGGCGGGGTGGTACCGACGAAACCGGGCTGCAGGACCGCGGCCGCCAGGGCTGCCAGGTTTGCGTTGCGCTCGACCCGCT
>NZ_BOOZ01000036.1 GCF_016863495.1 Micromonospora andamanensis | reverse complement strand
TTCGGCGCTGTACCCCCGCTTGTTCCGCCGTGGACTCCCCCGCCAGCCGGCGGTGCAGACATGGTCACACCGCGCCACGCAATAGTCAATAAACCTTACAGTTGCCTTGGGAGCGCTACGCCGCGACAGTGCGGGTATGGACCCCGTGCTGCTGGCCGACGCGACGAGCCCGGCCGACATCCCCGGCGTACGCCTGCTCGGCCTGGTGGTCGGCGGACTGCTGCTGCTCATCGCCATCCGCGCGATGTTCCGCCGCTGAGCCCGCCGGGGTGTGACGGACGCCCGCCGGGGTACCGCCTGCCCCACAGGCACCAGCGGGCCGAGGGGGAGAAATGAAGATCGGATACTTCCTGTCCACCGAGGAGTACGCGCCGGCCGAGCTGCTCGACCAGGCACGGGCGGCCGAGCGGGCCGGTTTCGAGGCGCTGTGGATCTCCGATCACTACCACCCGTGGACCGACGCCCAGGGGCAGAGCCCGTTCGTCTGGTCGATGATCGGAGCGCTGAGCCAGGTCTGCCGGCTACCTGTCACCACCGCCGTGACCTGCCCGACCGTGCGCATCCATCCGGCTGTGCTCGCCCAGGCGGCGGCGACAAGCGCGGTGCTGCACTCCGGCCGGTTCGTCCTCGGGGTGGGCTCCGGCGAGGCGCTCAACGAGCACATCCTCGGCGACCACTGGCCGCAGGCCGGCGTCCGGCTGGAGATGCTGGAGGAGGCGGTCGAGGTGATGCGCGAGCTGTGGCGCGGCGGCTTCGTCAACCACCACGGCCGGCACTACCGGGTGGAGCACGCGCGGATCTACACGCTGCCCGACACTCCCCCGCCGATCTACGTCTCGGCGTTCGGGCCGAAGGCGGTGGACCTGGCCGCGCGGATCGGCGACGGTTTCGTCAACACCGAGCCCGACGGCGAGCTGGTGGGGCGGTTCCGGGACAACGGTGGCGGCGACAAGCCCTGCCAGGCCGGTTTCAAGGCCGCGTACGCGCCTACTGTGGAGGAGGGCATGCGGCTGGCGTACGAGCGCTGGCCGACCGAGGCGATCCCCGGTGAGCTGCTCCAGGTGCTGCCCTCGCCCCGCCACTTCGAGCAGGCCGCCACCCTTGTCGATCCGGAGGCGATGCGCGAGGCGTTCGTCTGCGGCAACGACGCCGACGCCCACCTCGCGAAGATCGACGCGTACGCCACTGCCGGTTTCGACGAGGTGTACGTCGCCAACACCGGGCCGAACTGGGCCGGACTGCTCGACCTGTACCAGCGCGAGGTGCTGCCCCGGGTGCGTTGATCAACGCGGGTTTCGGCGCGGAGCCTGCCGGGTACCTGCGGCCTTCGATGAAGCTGACCACGCACTCGATGTCGTTGCGCCGAGCCGCGCGCAGCCTGTTCGGTTGGACCGCCCTGCGTCCCAACCAGTTGGCCGCGATGCGGGCCGTGATGCGCCGCCGCGACGCCCTGGTGGTGCTACCCACCGGCGCCGGCAAGTCGGCGATCTACCAGATCCCGGCCAGCCTGATCCCCGGCCCGACCGTGGTGATCTCCCCGCTCCTGGCGCTCCAGCAGGACCAGATCGCCGCGCTCAACGAGCGACAGCGATCGGAACTGCGCGCCGTCCGGATCAGCTCGGACGAGACGGCGGCCCAGCAGGCCGAGGCGATCGCCGAGATCCGCGACGGACGGGCCGAGTTCCTCTTCATCACCCCGGAGCAACTGGCCAACCCCGACCGGCTGGCCGAGGTGCGCGCGTTGAAACCGGCGCTCGTCGCGATCGACGAGGCGCACTGCATCTCCGCCTGGGGCCACGACTTCCGGCCGGACTACCTGGCCCTCGGGCAACTCATCGAGGGCATCGGCCGACCGCCTGTGGTGGCGTTGACCGCCACCGCCTCCCCGCCGGTACGCGACGACATCGTCGACCGGCTGCGGCTGCGCAAGCCCGAGATCGTGGTGTCCGGCCTGGACCGGCCGAACCTCTTCCTGGAGGTGGCGCACTGTCCCACCGAGGACTACCGGTGGCGGCGGCTGATCGCCCTGCTGCGCGACGACGAGCGGCCCGGCATCATCTACGTGCCCACCCGTCGCGCCGCCGAGGAACTGTCCGCCCGGCTGACCGACGCGGGCTATCCCGCGCAGTACTACCACGGTGGGATGCCGGCCAACGCCCGTGCCCGGCTGCACGAGGCGTTCCTCGCCGACCAGGTGCCGATCATGGTGGCGACCTCGGCCTTCGGCATGGGCATCGACAAGCCCAACATCGCCTGGGTGGTGCACATGGCACTGCCCGACTCGCCGGACAGCTACTTCCAGGAGATCGGCCGTGCCGGGCGCGACGGCGAGGCGGCCCGGGTCCTGTTGCTGTGGCAGGCCGAGGACGTCGGGCTGCAACGCTTCTTCAGCGGCGGCCTGCCCGACGCCACCGAGCTGCGCGACCTGGCCGCGTTGCTGCGCAAGGAGCCGACCACCCGGAAGGAACTACGCGAGGTGACCGGGCTCGGTCCCCGCAAGCTCGGGCAGTACCTCGCCCTGCTGGAGCAGGTCGGCGCGGCCCAGCAGGCGGCGGGGCAACGGGTCGGCGCAACCCGCTACGCCCCCACTCCGGTCGACGCGGCGACGGCGGCGGTGGCCGAGGCGGAACGGCAGCAGAGCCTGACCCGGTCGCGTACCGACATGATGCGCGCCTTCGCCGAGACCAGCGCCTGCCGGGGTCAGACGTTGCTCGCCTACTTCGGCGAGCAGATGACCGAGATCTGCGGGCACTGCGACAACTGCCACGCCGGCACCAGCGTGCCCGACGACGGCTCGGTCGGCCCGTTCCCGGTGCACAGTCAGGTGCGGCACGCCGAGTGGGGTTCCGGCCTGGTGCTCAGCTACGAGGAGGGCCGGATGACTGTCCTGTTCGACGAGGTCGGGTACAAGACGTTGTCGGTGAGCGTGGTGTCCGAACAGGGTCTGCTCACCCTGGACTAACCTGAGCCGGCCGCCACGGGCGGCGCGGCTGACGAGGACGTGAACGACGAGCGGGAGGGGTGGGTTGTGATCGAAGAGCCGGCGTACACCGGTTTCGGTTTTTCCGACGAGGAGTGGGGGCTGCTTGTCGGCCTGCCGCAGTCGGTGCTCACCGCGGCAAGCGCCGCCGAGTCCGACGGCACCAAGGCGACGATGGCCGAGGGCGCCGCCGGCCTGGAGACCATCTCCGGCGGGCGGGAGTCAGCCAGCCCGCTGGTGGCCGCCGTGGCCGGCGAGATCGTCACCCGGGTCGGCGACCCCGAGGCCGGTGAGGAGATGCCTGTCATCTCCCCGGCGGACCCGCGCGGCTACGCCGAGGACGTGCTGGGCCGGGCGAAGGAGGCGTCGGCGCTGCTGGCGGCGAAGGTCGACGAGGGCGAGGCGGGCGCGTACCGGCACTGGCTGGTGGAGATCGCCGAGCAGGTGGTCGGCGCGGCCAGCACCGGCGGTGTGCTCGGCCTCGGCGGCACCGAGGTCAGCCCGTCCGAGCGCCGCTTCCGCGACCGCCTCTCCCAGATCCTCAACGACTGACCCCACCGCCCCCACCTGCCTCGTTGATCATGAGGTTGGCGGCAGTTTTCGAGATCGAAACCGCCGCCAACCTCATGGTCAACACGGTGGGGAGGGCGTCAGGCGACGCGGCGGGGGAAGAGGAGGGCGGAGAGGAGCACGGCGAGGGCGAGCAGGGCTAGGCACCAGGCCGCTGCGCGGGTGGGTGCCGTGCCGACCGGGGTGTCCAGCAGGAGGCCGCGCAGCGACTCGATGACCGGGGTGACCGGCTGGTGCTCGGCGAAGCCACGGAGCCAGCCGGGCATGGTCTCGACCGGGACGAAGGCGCTGCTCGGATAGGGCAGGAACATCACCAGGAAGGTGTAGCCGTTGGCCGCCTCCGGGGTCCTGGCCAGCAGGCCGAACGCCGCCGACAGCCACGACACCGCCAGCAGGAACAGCAGCAGCACCCCGGCGGCGGCCAGCCAGCGCAGCGGCGCGACGGCCGGCCGGAACCCGATGGCCACCGCCACCCCCAGCACCAGCACCGTGGACACCGTGTTGCGGGCCACGCTGGCCACCACGTGCCCGGCCAGGATCGAGGTGGCGCCGACATCCATCGTGCGTAGCCGTTCGATCATGCCGTTGGTCAGGTCGGTGGTGACGCTCACCGCCGTGCCGGCCGCGCCGAAGCCGGCGCAGAGCAGCAGCACCCCGGGCACCACGTAGGTCACGTACGCCGAACCGGTGTCGATCGCCCCACCGAACAGGAAGACGAAGAGCAGCATCAGGATCACCGGTAGCAGCAGCGAGGTGAGCAGCGCGTCGACGTTGCGGCGGGACAGCCGTACGCAACGGCCGACCATCACGGCGGCGTGCATCGGTCGGAGGGTCAGCTCAGACACCGGCCACCTCCCGCGCGGCGCTAGCCGGACGGTCGGTGAGGGTGAAGAAGACGTCATCGAGGGTCGCCTCCCGAACGGTGAACCGGACCACCCCGTGCCGGTCCGGATCGACCTCATCGAGCAGGCTGCGGACCTGTGGCGCGCTGCCGTCGGTGGCCACCGACAGCGCCAGCCGAGCCGGCTCGCGATGGGTGACCCGGGCCCCCAACCGCCGTGCCGCCTCAGCGAGACCGGCGGCGTCGCGCCAGGTCAGCTCCAACCGCTGGGCGCCGAAGCGGCGCTTGAGGTCTGCCGCCGTGCCCTCGGCGACGAGCCCGCCGCCGTGCAGCACCATGATCTGGTCGGCCAGACGATCGGCCTCCTCCAGATACTGCGTGGTGAGCAGCACCGTCACCCCGGCACCGGAAAGCTCGCCGATCACCTCCCACAGCGCCTGCCGGCTGCGCGGGTCCAGACCTGTGGTGGGCTCGTCCAGGAAGATCACTGACGGTGCGCCGACCAGGCTGGCCGCCAGGTCGAGGCGGCGCCGCATCCCACCGGAGTACGTCACCACCTGCCGCCCGGCGGCGTCGGCCAGGTCGAAGCGGTCCAGCAGCGCCGCGGCGCGGGCGCGGGCGGCCGGCGCGCGCAACCCGGTGAGCCGGGCCAGCATCGTCAGGTTCTCCACGCCGGTCTGTCCGTCGTCGAGCGCCGCGTGCTGGCCGGCGAGGCTGATCGTCCGGCGTACCCGCCGCCGCTCACGCACCACGTCGTGGCCGGCGACCCGGGCGGTACCCGAATCCGGCCGGGTCAGCGTGGCCAGGATCCGCACCGTGGTGGTCTTCCCGGCCCCGTTCTGGCCCAGCAGGGCGTGCACCCCACCCGTGGGCACCCGCAGGGACAACCCGTCGAGCACCACGTGCTCCCCGAAGGACTTGCGCAGATCGACAAGCTCGACAGCTGGCGGTCCGTGCACCATGACACCCTCCAAATCTGCGTATGCCATACGCTTATCTGCGTAGACCATACGCAGAGGTTATGCTGGCGGTCAACGTGCCTGGGAGGTGGAGTGAACGGACCCGACGTCGAGCTGCCTGAGAACGTCGCGCTCGCCTGGGGCCTGCGCGACCGCCCGAGCCGTGGTCCGAAGCGCAGTCTCAGCCTGGATCAGGTGGTCGCCGCCGGGATCCAGATCGCCCAGGCCGAAGGGCTGCCGGCGGTGTCGATGAGCCGGGTGGCAAGCGAACTCGGCGTGGCGACGATGTCGCTGTACCGGTACGTGCCGACCAAACACGACCTGCTCGACCTGATGGTGGACACCGCGTTCGGCCCGCCACCACCCCCGCGCGGCGTGGACGAGGGCTGGCGACCGGCGCTGTCCCGCTGGGGCGAGGGAAACGTCACAGCGCTGCGCCGACAGCCCTGGATGCGGCACGTGCCGATCAGTGGCCCCCCGATCAACCCCAACCAGGTGCGCTGGCTGGAGTACGGGCTCGCCGCGCTGCGCGGCACCGGGCTCCGCGCCAGTGAGCGGATCGCCGCGATCATGCTGGTCAGCGGGTACGCCCGCAGCTGGGCCACGCTCACCGCGGACATCGCCGAGGCCGCCGCCCGGACCGGTAGTACCCCGGAGGAGGTGGGCCTGCGCTACTGGCAGCACCTCGCCACCCTCACCGCGCCCGGCCCGTACCCGGCGATCCACGAGCTGCTGGCCGAGGGTGAACAGTACGACGACGACGTCGACCTGGAATGGCGGTTCGGGCTGGACCGGATCCTCGACGGAGTGGCGGCCATGATCGAGACCCGGGCTGCCGCGCCGTCGGGGTGACGGCGGTCAGCTCCGCCCCAGCAGGGTCAGCACCGCCCGCTCGGCCTGCTCCGGCGAGGTGTCCTCGGTAACCGGGGCGACCACGCCGTCGTGGAACAGATCCACCACCCTCGGATCCACGTACGACGCGCGAGCCACCGTCGGCGTGTTCCCCAGCAACTCCGCCACCTGCCTCATCACCGCCGCCACCGCCCGACGACGGGCGGTCACCGAACCGGCGGAGGCGAACGTGGCCAGCTCCGTCGCCGCCCGTACCGTGGCATGCCAGGTGCGGAAGTCCTTGGCGGTCATCTCACCGCCGCTGGCCTCCCGTAGGTAGTCGTTCACCTCGTCGGCCCGAACGTCGCGCCACTGCCGCCCGTCCCAGTAGCCGAACAACCGGTCCGCCGCCCGCCGACGCCGACGCAGGTCGGTCAACACCCGGCACAACTGCGGGTCGGAGATCAGCCGTACCTGCTCGATGCCGCCCTTGGCCGGGAACTCGAACAGCACACAACCCCGGCGGAGCCGGGCGTGCTCGGGGCGCAGGGTGGCCACCCCGAAGGTCGGATCCTCGCCCGCCGCGTACTGGTCGCTGCCGACCCGGAAGGTGCCCATGTCGAGCAGCCGGGTCACCGTGGCCAACACCCGCTCGCGGCGCAGTCCCCGCACCGTCAGGTCAGTGTCGACGCGCTCACGCAACAGCGGCAGCCGGCCCGCAACCTCCAGCACGTGGTCGAACTTCGCCTCGTCCTGCCGCTGCCGCCACAGCGGGTGGTAGAGGTACTGCTTCCGGCCGGCCGCGTCCACGCCGATGGCCTGGATGTGCCCGTTGGGGTACGGCGAGATCCACACCTGCCGCCAGGCCGGCGGGATGACAAGTGCCCGCAGCCGGTCCAGCTCGTCGGGGTCGCGCACCGGTTCACCGCGCGGGTCCAGGAACGACCAGCCCCTGCCCCGCCGCTGCCGCCGGTACCCCGGCCGGCCCGGATCGCTACGCCGCAACCGCACGGTCCACCCGTACCGCCTGCTCCACCTCGTCGACGGCGGCCAGCACCTCGGCCACCCCGAGGTCGACGAGTGCGGGATGGACACCCACCCCGTCCCACTCCGGTCGGGCCCGCGCACCCGCCCAGAGCGCCAGGTGCCGCCGACGCTCCGGCGGCGGCCCCCACCGGGCGGGCGGCACCGGGCCGAACAGCACCACCGACGGGGTGCGGTAACCGGTGGCCAGGTGTGCCGCGCCGGTGTCGCCGCTGACCACCAGGCGCGCCCCGGCGATCAGGGCCGCGAACTGGGCCAGGTCCGTGCGGCCGGCCAGCACCGCGGCGGCGGGCAGCCCGGCCTGGTACGCGATGCGGGCGACCACGGCCCGCTCCGACGCGCTGCCGGTCAGCACCACCCGGTGCCCCCGCCCGGTCAGCTCCCGAGCCAACGCCACGAACCGGTCCGCCGGCCACCGTTTGGCCGGCTCCTTCGAACCCGGATGCAGCACCGTGACCCCGCTGACCGCCGGCACCGGGCCGGGTCGCCGCAGATCCAGGTCGGTCGGGTCGGCCGGTACGCCGTACCAGCCCAGCAGCCGGCACCAGCGCGACACCTCGTGCTCGTCGTCGTCCCAGTCCGGTCCGTCGACGTGCGACGCCTCGGCGTTGGCGAAGGCGAACAGCCGGCCGGGGTGGGCGGCGGCCAGCAGCCGGTGCGACAGCGGACCCCGGCCGTGCAGGTTGACCGCCAGCTCCACCCGCCCGGCCGGCCGGTCGAGCCGGTCCAGGCCGTCGGTGGGCAGCAGCCGGTCCACCCCGCCGACCAGCTCGACGAGTGGCCCGAGCCAGGCCGGCGCGGCGAGCACCAGTTGCCGGTCCGGGTGGGCCGCGCGCAGCGCCCGCAACGCCGGGACCGCCGTGGCGAGGTCACCGACGCCGAGGGCACGCAGCACCAGGATCACGGGTACGACGTCTCCTGATCGGCGCAGACCACCATCTCGCGGATCGCGCAGCCGGCCGGCTGGGACAGGGCGAACATGACGGCGGCAGCGGTGTCGGCCGGATCGTTGAGGATCGCGTCCGCCCCCGGCCGGTACCGCGGGTCGCGTTCGTCGAAGAAGGCCGTCCGCATCCCGCCCGGGATGAGCAGCGTGACGCCTACCGTGCCGGCCAGTTCGGCGGCGAGCGCCCGGGTGAAGCCGACCACCCCGAACTTCGCCGCGCAGTACGCCGTCGCGTCGCTCACCGCCTTGACGCCCAGCGTGGAGGCCACCGTCACGACGGTGCCCCGGGACGCCGTCAGGAACGGCAGCGCCGCCCGGATCACCGCGGCGGTGGCCAGCAGGTCGACCGCGACGATCCGGTCCCAGGTCTCACCGGGCACGTCGGCGAGCCGGCCCGGCACGTCGATGCCCGCGGCGGTGACCACCCCGTCCAGCCCACCCACCCGCTCGGCCAGTACGCGGGTGGCCGCCTCGGCGCGCCGGGTGTCGGCCAGATCGCACTCCACCCAGGGCACCCCGTCCGCCGGCGCCTGCCGGTCCAGCACCAGTGGCCGACCACCGGCGGCGGCAACCGCCGCCACCACTGCCGCGCCCAGTCCGCTGGAGCCGCCGGTGACCAGCACGGTCCGGCCGGCACCCGGCGCGCTCACCGGACAACCTCCGTCCGGTTGGCCGTCGCGGCGATCATCTCGGTGGTCGAGCGTCCGTCCAGGTAGGGCACCACCACTGTGTGGCCACCCCACCGCCGCAGGAGTTCCGCCTCCGGGAGGGCGTCACCGTCACCACCGCCGGTGCCGTAGTCCCCGCCCTTGACCCAGATGTCCGGACGCAGCCAGGACAGCGCCGCCGCCGGTGTCGGCTCGTCGAAGATCATCACGGCGTCCACACAGCTCAACGCGGCCAGCAGCCGGCTGCGGTCGGCCTGACGCATCACCGGCCGGTCCGGTCCCTTGAGCCCTGTCACGCTGGCGTCGGAGTTGAGGCACACAATCAGGCAGTCGCCGAGCTGCCGGGCGGCCTGCAACGTCGCCACGTGGCCGGCGTGCAGCAGGTCGAAGCAGCCACCTGTCGCGACGACGGTGCCGCCGGCGGCACGAACCCGGGCGACCACGGCGGCGGACGCGGCCACCCCGACCCGGTCGCCGGCCACCGCGGCGTGCACCGCCTGCGGGGCACGCCGCACCGGCGCCGGCAGGGCGGTGGCCACCCCACCGTCCGCCACGTAGGCCGAGGCTTCCGCCACCGCCTCCTGTACCGCCTCGGAGACCAACGCCCCACGGGCCAGGGCCAGGCCCGCGGCGACGGCGAACCGATCGCCCGCGCCACAGGTGTCCCCCTCGGCGGCGACCGGGGCGGGCACCATCAGCGGGGTCGAGCCGGCGTGGCTGAGCAGCGCCCCGTCGGCACCGAGCGTCACCGCGACAGCTCCGGCCCGCCACCGCTGCCGCAGTCGCTGCGCTCCCTCGGCGGCGGTCGCCAGCCGGGTGGCACCAACAGGCGCCTCCATCAGCTCCCGCACCTCCGCCTCGTTCGGGGTGACCAGGTTCGCCCCCGGTACGGCGGCGGGCCCACGCGGGTGGGGATCCCACACCAACGGGGCGCGGATGGAGGCCAGGGCCGCCCGCAGCGCCGGTTGCCGCGCCACCGCCCGGCCGTAGTCGCTGACCAGCACCACCGACGCCCGGTCCAGCACGCGCAGCACCGCGTCGCCCGGGTCGCCCAACTCCCCCACCCCGCCGCCCCGGTCGTGGCGCAGCAGCACCCGGCCCCCGGACCGCAGCCGGATCTTCTCCGGGGTCGCGCCGTTCAGCCGCAGCGGGTACACCTGCACCCCGGCGGCGGCGAGCAGCACGCTCAGCCGGGCTCCACCCGCATCGTCGGCCAGCGCTGTCACCAGCACCACCTCGGCACCCTGTGCGGCGGCGAAGACGGCGGAGAGCCCGGCGCCGCCGGGCCGATCCACGTGCGCGATCTCGTCGAGCACGGGTACCGGCGAGTCCGGACAGAGCCGGTTGACCACACCCTCGACGTCCCGGTCGAGCAGGGTGTCGCCGACCACCACCACGGGTCCCGTCACGCTTGCCTCCTCACGCCTGCACCGGCCGGACGGCACCGCCGTCCAGCACCACCTCGACGCCGGCCCGCACCGCACCTGCCGCCGGCGCCGGCGGGGTCAGTTCCTCGGCCATCGCCTGCTCGACGTACTCGCAGAGCAGGTGGCTGGAGACCAGGTGCAGTTCCTGGACCACCTGGGTGTCCGGGGAATCCACCGCGAGCACCTCGTGACACGCCTCGGCGAGCGGGTTCGGCGCCGGCCCGGTGAACGCCCAGCAGCGCAGTCCCGCCGCCCGCCCGGCCCGCGCGGCGGCGAGCAGGTTGCCGCTGCCGCCGCTCGTGGACAGCAGCAGCAGCACGTCGTCGGGTCGGCCGTGCGCGCGGACCTGCCGGGCGAAGACCTCCTGGTAGCCGTAGTCGTTGCCGATCGCGGTCAACGCCGACGTCTCGGCGTGCAGCGCGATGGCGGACAGCGGCTGGCGGTCGTCGCGCAGCTTGCCGACCAGTTCGGCGGTCAGGTGCTGCGCCTCGGCGGCGCTGCCACCGTTGCCGGCGACGAGCAACCGGCCGCCGTCGGTGAGCCGCCGGGCCAGCGTCGCGCCCCACCGGGCGAGCAGCGGCTCGCAGCGCCGGAACGGTGGCAGCGCCGCGGTCAGGTGTGCCAGGTGCGCGTCGAGCAGACTCATCAGGCCACCACCCTTGTCGGCCGATGCACCGCGGCCACCTCGTCGTACACCTCGGCGAGGCGCTGGGCGGTGACCGCCCACGAGTAGTGCCGGCGGGCCCGGGCCCGGGCCGCGCCCGCGTAGGCGAACCGGCGGATCCGGTCGTCGAGCAGCGCGCGCAGCGCCTCCCCCAGCGCCCGCGGATCCCGGGCCGGCACCAGGTCCCCGGTCACGCCGTCGACCACCGTGTCCCGCAGGCCGCCGACGGCGGTGGCCACCACGGGCACCCCGCACGCCATCGCCTCCAGCGGGGTCAGCCCGAACGGTTCGTACCAGGGCGCGGCGACCAGGATGTCCGCCGAGCGGTACCAGCGGCCCATCTCCTCCCGGGGCACCGCGCCGACCAGGCGGACCCGGTCGGCGACGCCGCAACTGCCGGCGAGGGCCCGCAGCCGCCGGGCGTACGGGTCGGTCTCCAGCAGGCCGGCCGGTGGGCCACCGACCACCACGCACTCGGCCTCGGGTACGTGTGCCATCGCCCGGACCACAGTCTGGAAACCCTTGCGTTCCACAAGCCGACCCACGGTGAGGATCCGCGCCCGGCCGGGCTCCCGCTCGGTGGCCGGACCAAGCGGAGCGAACGTGGCCAGGTTGACCCCGGACGGAATGACAGTCATCGCCGACCTGGGCACGCCCATCCGGACCAGCTCGCCTACCTCGTCGCGGCACTGCGCGACCACCCGGTCCACCGAGCAGCCGAGCTGGCGCTCGTAGCTGATCCGCCGGGCCGGACTGGTGTCCTGCACGCCCTGGTGTCGACGCTTCACCGTGCCCAGCGCGTGGTACGTCTGCACCACCGGCACCCCGGTCCGGCGGCCGGCCTCCAGCGCGGCCAGCCCGCTCATCCAGAAGTGCGCGTGGATCACCTCGGGCGTCCAGTCCCCGCCCCGCCACCTGTCGATCAGCCAGGCGCCGAACTGGCGCATGTGCGGCAGCAGCGCGTCCTTCGCCACCGGTTCGGCCGGCCCGGCCGGTACGTGCACCACGTCGTAGCCGTCCGGACTGCGTACCGTCACCGGCAGGTCCACCGCGTCGCGGCGGGTGTAGACCCGCACGTCGTGACCGGCGGCGGCGAGCGCGGCGGAGAGTTCCGCGACGTGCGTGTTCTGGCCACCGGCGTCCTCGCCGCCCAGGATGGCGAGCGGGCTGGCGTGCTCCGAGATCATCGCTATCCGCATACTTCCTCCTCCAGCAGCCGGTCCCAGTCGGTGAGGAATCGGTCGAGGCCGTAACGTTCGCGAGCGGCGACCCGGGCTTCGGCGCCCGCCCGCCGCGCCCGCTGCGGTTCGGTGACGAACCGGTCGGCGGCCTCCAGCAGCGTGTCGACCCGGGTGGCGAGGGCACCGGCGCCCGGTGGCACCGCCACCACCGCTTCGGTGGTGGCCAGCGCCACCACCGGCATTCCCATCGTCATCGCCTCGATCAGGCTCAGCCCCAGCGACGTCCACCGGCACAGGTGCAGGTACGCCCGTCGGCGCGCCAACTCGGCGTGCATCCGGTGCTGCGGCACGTCGTCGTGGCTGGTGAGTCGATCGGCCGGTAGACCGAGGTGCTCGGCCAGCCCGGCCACCTTCATGCCGAACACGTCGAGCGGGGCGATCTCGGCGAACCGGGGCAGCAGGTCGGTGCCGGTGACCCGCCAGCGGCGAACCGGCTCGTTGATCACGACGGCCAGCCTGTCGAGTTCGCCTGTGTACTCCACGGTCGGCGGCACGATGCCGTGGTCGACGACCGTGGTCCGGGTGGCGCCGGTGTCCCAGAACAGCTCGTTGAAGGCCGTCACGTGGACGATGAGCAGGTCGTCCCGGTCGGCCATCGGGTGGCGGCTGTTGGGGACCTGACCGTCCTTCGGCGTGTTGTGCTCCACGTAGATCGCCGGCAGGTCCCGGCCGGGCCGACGACCGAGCCACTCCTCGGCCAGGTCGAGTTCCTCGGGGCGTTGCAGGATCACCAGGTCGACCTCGGCGGCGGGCAACTGCTCCGGGCTCACCTCCGCAGCGCTCTCCGGCCAGGTGTACGTGCGGGCGCGGCCCAACCCGTAGGGCCCCCGGTCCGGGGTGGCCGGTATCAGGTACCGGTGTTTGCCATGCACGAACGAGGTGGTCCAGGAGCCGTGCACGTGCCAGAGCAGGATGTTCATCGGGTGCCCCCAGCACCGACGCCTGCCACCTCGGGCACCGGCCGCGACCCGGTCGAACCGGTGGGCGTCCGGTCCGGCGGTACGCCCAGCAGCCGCAACGCGTCCAGGACGGCACCCGGCTCGACGCCGCTGAGGCAGGGATGCCCCGGCACCGGGCACCGGGCGGCCCGGGTGTCCCGGCAGGCGGCGGTGGCGTCGCCGAGGCGTACCGTCGGCACCCGCCACGGCCCCCACTGTCCGAAGGGGACGGTTGGGGCGAAGAGGCTGACCACCGGCACGCCGTACGCGGCGGCCAGGTGCGCCGGCCCGGTGTTGCCGACCACCACCGCACCGGCGGCGGCCACCACCCCGGCCAGCTCGGCCAGCCCGGTGCGGCCCCCGAGGTCCCGGCAGTGCCGTCCGGCGACCCGTGCGGTGAGGTCCCGCTCGGCTGGACCACCGGTGACCACCACCCGGTACCCGGCGGCGTTCAACTCGTCGGCGATCCGCTCGGCCAGTTCGGGCGGGCAACCCCGGGCCGGTGCCGCCGACCCGGGATGCAGCACCACGTAACCCGGTTCGCCGGCCTCGCCGGGTGGCGGTGGGACGGGACGCAGCCGTAGATGCGGTTCGTCGCCGTCGCCGAGCGGGTAGCCGGCGGCGGCGGCCAGCGAGAGGGCCCGCTCCGCCTCCGGCACACCGGCCGGCACCCGGTGCCGCACGTCCAGCAGGCTGCCGGGGTAGTCGTCGCTTATCGCCGCGATCCGGGCGACCCCGGCCATCCGCAGCAGCAGGGCCAGCGGCAGCGGCGACTGGTGGAACGAGGTGAAGACGACCGCCTCGTCGGCGGCCACCGCCGACAGCCGGGTGACCAGGGCGGCCATCTCCGCCGGATCCACAGGCGCGGGGGCCGGGTCGATCCAGGGCAACCGGTGCTCGATGATCTCGTCGACGCCGGGCAACAGGTCGGCGGCGGCCCGCCCACGGGGCCCGCAGAGCAGCACCACCCGCTCGGCACCGGCGGCGACCGCCCGGATGCCCGGTCCGGTCACCAGCACGTCCCCCGCCGAGTCCGACCGCACCACAAGTACCGTGCGACCGTCGCCGGGGCGTCCCCTGCGAGATCGACGGGCACCCGTGGCACCGGCCCCCGACATCGGCTTCGCCGGGCTCAGCGACGCCTGGCGTCGAAGGATCTCCGCGACCGCGGCGGGCAGGTCGGCGGCCACCCACGGGGCGGCCGCGACCTCCTCGGCACGGGTAACCGGCGTCGGCACCAGGATGCCGGCCGCACCGGCGGCGAGCGCCGCCGTGACGTCGCGGCCGATGTCTCCGATCAGGGCGCAGCGAGCGGGTACGGTACCCAGCGCCCGGGCGGCAGCGTGCACGAGTCCCGGTCGCGGCTTGCGACACGCGCAGCCGTCCCCGTCGTCGTGCGGGCACACCTGCCAGGAGTCGAAGGGCCCGAGCAGGGCCTCGATCCGGCGGTGCACCAGGTGCATCTGCCGGTCGGTGAACAGCCCCCGGGCCAACCCGGACTGGTTTGTCACCACGGCGAGCTTCAGCCCGGCCGCGCGCAGCCGGTCCAGCGCCGCGCGGGCCCCCGGCATCGGGCGCACCTTGTCCGGATCCGCGTTGTACGGCACGTCCTCGACCAGGGTGCCGTCGCGGTCCAGCAGCACCGCGTCGAACAGGACCGGGCGAGACACAGCCCGGCCGGGATCGGCCAGCACCCCGGCTGACCTGCGCTGATCCGGCTCCCCATGGTCCTGTCGCACGGGCGGCGGGTTCCCTGCGCCCCGATGAGTAAACGTCACCGGCGACGCGGCCGACGACACCGCGCACCGGCGGTACCCGCACGGCCGCCCGCGGTGGCCTTACCCGCGGTCGCCGAGAAGCTAACCCGACCGCCCTGTTAGCCGGGGTGGTGGCCGGGTACCGAGGGGCGGTGGCGGTTGTGGAGAAGGTGATCGAGGCTCCGGCCCGGCAGGTGTGGGCGGTGCTGGCGGACGGATGGACCTACAGCGACTGGGTGGTGGGTACCGCCCACATGCGCAACGTGGACGACGACTGGCCCCGGGTGGGCTCCCGGCTGTACCACCGGGCCGGCCCCTGGCCGTTCTCCCTGGAGGACTGCTCGACCGTGCTGGCCTGCGAACCGGAACGCAGGCTGGTGCTCCGCGTGCAACTCTGGCCGGCCGGAGAGGCGGTAGTGGTCTTCACCCTGGAACCGGTCGGCCCGGACACGACCCGGGTGCTACTCGCCGAGGACTTCGCCGCCGGTCCGCTGCGCTGGATCCGTACCAAAATCAACGATCTGGTGCTGCACCTGCGCAACGAGGAGACCCTGGACCGGCTCTCCGACATCGCCCGCCGACAGAAGTCGGAGCAGTGATCGCGGGGCACTACGCCGGGGAGCCATTTCACCCCGGAAGGGACAAGTAGCTACGCTCTCGGGGAACCCTGTCCGCAGACCGAGGATGTCCCCCATGATCGAACCCGTCCAGTTGCCCTCGCCGTGGCGGGACGTGCGCCTGACCGTCGTGGTCCCGACCTACAACGAGGCGGGCAACCTGCCGGTCCTGGTCGAACGCCTCCTCGCGCTGCCACTACCAGGTCTGAAGGTGCTTGTCGCCGACGACAACTCGCCCGACGGCACCGGCGAGGTCGCGGACAAGCTCGCCATAGAGCATCCGGAGCGGGTGGAGGTCGTGCACCGGCCGGGTAAGGAGGGTCTCGGCCGGGCGTACGTGGACGGGATCGGCCGGGCCCTCGACGGCGGCGCCGAATACGTGGCGCAGATGGACGCCGACCTGTCCCACCCGCCGGAAGCGTTGCCGGGCATGCTCGGCGCGCTGCTCTCCACTCAGGCCGGCGTGGTCATCGGGTCACGCTACGTGCCGGGCGGCGAGCTGGACGAGAACTGGCCGCTGTACCGGCGGGCGCTCAGCGGCTGGGCCAACCTGTACGTGCACACGCTGCTGCGGGTCCGGATCCGGGACCTCACCGCCGGTTTCAAGATCTGGCGGGCCGACGCGCTGCGCGACATCGGGCTGGAGCGGGTGCAGTCAAACGGTTACAGCTTCCAGGTCGAGATGCATTACCTGGCCACCAAGCTGGGGCACACCATCCTGGAGGTGCCGATCCGCTTCGAGGAGCGGCGCGACGGCGCCTCGAAGATGACCACCGCCACCAAAATCGAAAGCGCCCTGATGCCGTTCAAGCTCCGTACCCGGCACCGCAACATCGCGCCCTGACACCGTCGGCCCGGCCGGGTCACGAGTAGACGGCCCGGTGGGCAGTGGCCACCGCCCGTTGATACAACCCACCGGTGAGGGCCCGGTCGCGGGCCAGGGCGGCCCGGGCGGCGTTCGCGCCGGGCGCCCCGTGCACCCCGCCGCCGGGGTGTGCCGACGAGCTGGCCAGGAAGAGCCGGTCCACAGGGGTGTCGGCGCGGCCGAGGCCCGGCACCGGTCGCAGGAACAACTGCTGGTAGGGGGCGGCGGTGCCGCCGCCCAGCGCGCCGCCGACCAGGCTCGGGTTGGCCTCCTCCAACTCGGCCGGGCCGGCCACCTGCCGGCCCACCACCAGGGCGCGGAAACCGGGCGCGGCGGCCTCCAGCACCGCCTCCATCCGCTCGACGTGGGCCATGATGTCGTCGGCTCGCCAGTGCCGCCGAAACGGCAGGTGGGTGTACGACCAGAGCGACTCGGTGCCCGGCGGCGAGTGGCTCGGGTCCGCCACCGACATCTGCCCCACCAGCAGGAACGGATCCGGTGGCAGCTCGCCCAGGGCCAGCGTGGCGGCGTAGCCGGTGAGCCCGTTGAGGTCCGCCCCCAGGTGCACGGTGCCGACGCTGGACAGGCGACCGTTGGTCCAAGGCACCGGGGCGGACAGCGCCCAGTCCACCTTCAGCGTCGAGCCGTCCCAGCGGAAGTGTTCCAGGTCGGCCACCAGTCGCGGCGGCAGCGCCGCGGCACCGACCAGGTCCAGGTACAGCGCGGGCGCGGGCACGTCGGCGAGCACGGCGCGCCGGGCCCGCCAGTTGGTGCCGCCGACCGTGCGGACGCCCACCGCCCGGCCCCGGGCGACGAGCACCCGCTCCACCCGGGCGCCGTAGTGGATCCGACCGCCCCGCTCGGCCAACCGGGCCACCAGCGCGTCGGTGATCTTCTGCGCGCCACCTTCCGGGACCGGCCAGCCGACCTGCTGCCCGAGCATGGCGAGCAGCCAGCCGTAGACGCCGGAGCCGGCCTCCTCAGTGGACAGATCCGTGTGCAGGGCGCAACCGGCCAGCAGCGCCGACCCGCCGGCACCTGCGAACAGTTCCTCACCGAGCCGGCTCACCGGCAGCACCAGCCGCCGGGCCAGTCGCAGCGAGCCGCCGACCCGTAGCCGGCGCAGCAGGCCGAGACCGCCGCGTACCGGCGGGAACGGAGTGGTGATCAGCTGCATCATCGGGTCGGCGACCTGCTGCCACTGCTCGTACGCGGTCAGCCAGCGTTCGCCGTCGCCGGGGGCGAAGGTCTCCAGCGACGCCGCAGTGACCATCGGGTCGCGGTTGAGCACCGCGGCCCGGTCGTCGGGGAACAGGTGGGCCAGCACGTCGGGGGCGTGCCGCCAGGTGAGCCCGTACCGGGTCAGGTCGAGCCCGCGCAGCACCGGTGAGGCGAAGCCGAGCGGGTAGAACGAGCTGAAGAGGTCGCTGAGGTAGCCGGGGGCGGTCACCTCGGCCGAGCGCACCGCCCCGCCGGGCACCTCGGTCGCCTCCAGCACCAGCACGTCCCAACCCGCGTCCGCCAGCAGGTTCGCGGCGACCAGGCCGTTGTGTCCGGCGCCGACGACGATGGCGTCGGCCCGCTCGGTGCCGAGGGAACCTGGCGAAGTCATCCGGGGACGCTACCCCGAGTCGTCCCGACGAAACGTTTGTCCCGGCCTGGCCCGGGCATGCAGCGCGCCATGTACACGGTCACGCAGCTCATCGGTGGAGTCTGGGGTGCCGGCGGGGAGGCCGGCGAGTTGCTGGTGCACGATCCGGCTGACGGCCGGCAGGTGACCAGCGCGCCGATCGCCACGGCCGACGAGGTCGACAAGGCGGTGGCGGCGGCCCGGGGAGTCGCGCCGGAGTGGGCCGCGACGCCCCCGGCGGCGCGGGCCGCGGCACTGCACCGGATCGCCGACGCGGTCACCGAGGTCGCCGACGAGCTGGCCGAGGCGACGACAGCGGAGATGGGCAAGCCTCTCGCGGACGCCCGGGGCGGCGTCGACGCGGGCATCGCCACCCTGCGCCAGTACGCCGAACTCGCGCCCGCCCGGGGCGGCCGTACGCTGCACGGCGACCCCGCCGCCATCGACTTCATGACGCCGCAGCCGCATGGCGTGACGGCCGTCATCACGCCGTGGAACGACCCGGTCGCGGTGTCCTGCGGACTGCTCGGCGCGGCCCTGGTAACCGGCAACGTGGTGCTGCACAAGCCCAGCGAGCGCACCCCGGCGACCGGGTGGCTGCTGGCCCGCGCGTTCGACAGTGTCCTGCCGGCCGGGGTGCTGTCGCTGCTCAGCGGCGACCCCACGACCGGCGCGGCGCTCGCCGCCGCCGAGGTGGATCTGGTGGCCCACGTGGGCGCCAGCGCCACCGGCCGGGCGATCGCCACGGCGGCGGCCGGCACCGGCGCCAAGGTGCTGCTGGAGAACGGTGGCAGCGACCCGCTGATCATCGACGCCGACGTCGACCCGACCTGGGCCGCCACCGAGGCCGCTCTGGGCGCCTTCGGCAACGCGGGCCAGATCTGTGTCGCGGTGGAGCGGATCTACGCTCACCGCGACGTCGCCGAGGACGTGGTGGAGGCGCTCGTCGAGCGGGCCGCCGCGTTGCGCGTCGGACCGGGGCGGGACCCGGACACCCAACTCGGCCCGCTCGTCGACCGACGGCACCGCGACCACGTGCACGGGCAGGTGATCGCGGCGGTGGCCGACGGTGCCCGACTGCGCACCGGCGGCACCCTGCCGGAGGGGCCGGGGGCCTTCTATCCCGCGACTGTCGTCGACAACTGCCGACACGACCTGACGTTGATCCGCGAGGAGACGTTCGGCCCGGTCGCCGCCGTGGTGGTGGTCGACTCGTTCTCCGAGGCGTTGAAGTGCGCGGCCGACTCGCCGTACGGGCTGGCCGCGACGGTGCTGACCGGGTCGATGAGCCACGCCCAGCGGGCCTGGCGGGAGCTGCCGGTCGGCACCGTCAAGGTGAACTCGGTATTCGGTGGCGCGCCGGCCGGCGCCGCGCACCCGCGCCGGAGCAGCGGCCAGGGCTTCGGCTACGGGCCGGAACTGCTCGACGAGTTCACAGTCACCAAGGCGGTGCACATCCAGGCACCCGGCGGCGGCCACTGGTGAACCGCTGCCGACCCGGCGGCCACCGCGATCGGCAGCGACCAGGTGAGCCGTGGGGCCCGGCCCGGCGGGTACGCCGGTCGGGCCCCGGGCAACGGCGACGTGGTCAGCCGCCACGCGCCTTGCGGGTCTCCCGGTCGTTGGCCTTCTGGATGGCCCTGACCAGCTCCGGCTTGGTCATGCTCGACCGGCCCGGCACGTCCAGTTCGCGGGCCACCCCCAGGAGGTGCTCCTTGGGGGCGTTCGCGTCCACCCCTCCGGCGGTCGGTGCCCGCCGGGCCGGGCCACCACCGGCGGCCTGCTCGTCGCTGGGGCCCTTGCGACCCTTCGGCTCCCAGTGGTCGCCGACCTTCTCGAACTCATGCTTGACGGCGGCGAACGCGGTGCGGTGCGCCCGCTCGCCCTCGCCGTAGGTCTCGACCGCGGAATCGTGCGTCTTCTCCCAGGTGCGCTGGGCCTTCTCCGGGGAGCGCCGCAGCGTGCTGGGCAGTACCTCGCGCCCGGGCATCTCGATCCTCCTCCGTCTGCGGGTGATTCGGATTGGCGTACCCCCGTGCGGCGGCGGCAAACGCCGCGGCGTTTGCCGCCGGGCGGGGCCGGGTACCGCCGGGGCCATCGACGAGCCGCAGGTGCCCGCCGTGTCCCAGGAGCGGTGATGACGACGACGAACCCCGACGCCCCGTCGGCCGACCCGCCGGTGCCGCGACTCCCCGGGATACGCCAGCTCCGCTGGCGGACCTGGCGCGGCGTGCTGGTCCGCGCCGGACGCAACTACCTGAGCGACAACTGCACGGACTGGGCCGCCGCCCTCACCTACTACGGGGTGCTTGCGTTGTTCCCCTCCACGGTCGTGGTGGTGGCCCTGGTCGGTCTGGTCTCCGACGGGGAACGCACCGTCGACACGGTGCTCGACCTGGCCCGGGACGTGGGTGCCGGCTCGGTGGTGGCGAACGAGAGCTTCGTCGGTGTGGTCCGCGAGGTGGTGAGCCAGAACAGCTCCGCCGGAGTGTTGCTCAGCTTCGGTCTGCTCGGCGCGCTCTGGTCGGCCTCGAACTTCATCGCCTCGTTCACCCGGGCCTCGAACGCGATATACGGCGTGGTCGAGGGACGACCCGTCTGGAAGCTGCGTCCGATGCAGATCGGGCTGGCCGCCCTGTCGTTGGTGCTGCTCGCCACCGTGGCCGCCGGTCTGATCGTCAGTGGCCCGGTCGCCGACGCGGTCGGTGACCTGGTCGGGGCCGGTGGCGCGGCGCGCACCGCGTGGGCCGTGGCCAAGTGGCCGGCGCTCGCGTTGATCGCGATGCTGTTGATGTCCCTGATGTTCTGGGTCGCGCCGAACGTACGCCAGCCACGGTTCCGCTGGCTCACCCCGGGCGGGATGGTGGCCCTGACCGCCTGGGCGCTCGGTTCCTTCGGCTTCGGGCTGTACGTGGCGAACTTCGGCTCCTACGACACCACGTACGGCAGCCTCGGTGCGGTGATCGCGTTCCTGGTCTGGCTCTACCTGTCCAATTCCGCGCTCATGCTCGGTGTCCAGATCAACGCCGAACTCCAGCGGGGACGGGTGCTCCAGTCCGGCCGGGAAGACGCCGACGACCCGGTCCTGCCACCCCGGTCCCCGGCCGACAGGTGACCGGTTGCCGGTTTACCCCCCGTCCCGCCGGGTAGCGCAGAAGACATGGATCGCGGCAGCAGCAAGCACTCACCCAGGGTCGACGACCAGATGAGTCAGGAGGTCAGCGGCCTCGTGCAGGGGCCGGGGACCGGTGGTTCGCGGGTCGACGAGTTCCGCGTCCCGGAGCCTGCGGGCGAGGACCAGCCGGAGGCCACCACGGCGCCCGGCGGCGACCTGCGCAGCGGCTCTCCACAGGGCATGACCTCCGAGGACGTCGAGGCACGTAGCCGGCTGGGACGGTTCATCACCATGACCGCCCTGCCCGGTGACCGGGCCGCACTGCTCGCCAACGCCCGCGCGAACGAGGCCCCCGACGATGTGCTGGCGGCGTTGGAGCGCCTGCCCGAGGACACCCGGTACCAGACGGTGTCCGAGGTCTGGGCGGCGCTCGGCCATACCAACGAGACGACGCGCTGGTAGGTGGACCGGACCGGTCCGCAACCGCACCGAGCGCAGGAGAGGACAACGATGAGTGGCGTGACGCAGCATGTCGACGTGGCCGTCCCGGTCCGGACGGCGTACGACCAGTGGACTCAGTTCGAGGAGTTTCCGCAGTTCATGGAGGGTGTGCAGGAGATTCGCCAAGTCTCCGACACGATGACCCACTGGACCGTGGAGATCGCCGGGGTCAAGCGCGAGTTCGACGCCGAGATCACCGAGCAGTTGCCCGACGAGCGGGTGGCCTGGCGCTCGACCGGCGGCACCCAGCACGCCGGGGTGGTCACCTTCCACCGGCTGGACGAGAACAACAGCCGAGTCAGCCTCCAGTTGGAGTTCGACCCGCACGGCGTGATCGAGCAGGCCGGCGACAAGCTGGGCGTGGTCGACCGCCGGGCAAAGGGAGACCTGCAACGGTTCAAGACGTTCATCGAGCGACGTGGCCAGGAGACCGGTGCGTGGCGCGGGCAGGTCGACCGTCCCCAGCCCTGATCCCGCGATGAGATCTTCCACGGCCGCCGGGTCCGCCGGCGGCCGTCGTCGCGTCGCGCCCGCCACCGCCGGACGGTCACCCGCCGCCTGGGAAGGTGTCGTTTGCGACGACCGGGCCGGGGTACCGCGAAGGCATGACCGACGACAGGACGTGGCGTAACGAGGAACGACTCCCGCTTGAGGAACTGGACCGGGCCGTCGCCAGGTCCACGCTCGACGGGCAGGCCGACGACGTGACGGGCAACGACGCCGGAGAGGAAGCCGCCTTCGGGCACGGCCCCGAGGCGGCGGACCGGGGCGGCGAGGTGCCCGGCACCGGCCGTGAACCCACCGACCCCGACCGGGCCTACCGTCCGTCCACCACCGGACGCACCGGTCCGGACACTCTCTGACACCATCTCCGGGTACGTTCCGGCTCGTGCCGCGCTTCGCGCTCGTACCCGGAACGCCGCGCCGGCCAGCCCCGACGGGTCCGCCGAACGGACGGTGAATTCGGACAGCTCAGCCAGAATCGGCCGTTCGGCTGACGGCAATGGCCGCATCGCGCGCAAGACTTTCGGAATGCATCAGGGCTCCGGCTTCCTCTCCACGCGTCAGCGCCGCCTGGCATGGCTCGGCTTTCTCCTCGCCGCCGTCCAGGCGCCCGTTTCCGCCAGGCTGGTCGACGACAGCTCATGGCTGTTCAGCCTCTGCGTCGCGCTGATGGTGGCGACCGTGATCATCGCCGACGACGCCGCGCGTCGTCGCCCGGCGGACGTACGTTCCTCCGAGTAGAGGCTGCCCGAAGTCCTCGGCTGAGCCGAGGCGTCACGGTTCGCCGGCCGGACGCACCTCGTGGCCTGACCGCCCGTGCGTCCGGCGGCGCTCCTTCATCTCCGCCTCGTAGAGGTGCCGTCGACCACCGACCAGCTGCTCGCGTGCCGACCGTTCCACGTCGCGGAACAGCGCATGGTAGCCGTCGTCGAAGTCCTCGACGATCTGGAATGTCCACCGGCCGGCGATGACGTTGCGACCCACCAGCTCGTCGGCGATGCGGTGGGCGATCTCGGGGTGGCCGGCGTCGCGGAACATCCGTACCGCGTCGTCGAGCATCAGGTCGGCGTGCCCGATGAGCTGGTGCAGCGAGTAGAGCTGCCCACGGGCGCGTTCCACGCACTCCAGGGCCTCGCTGAGCTTGCCGAGGGCGGCCACCGTGTCGTCGCTCACTCCGGGCGGTCGCCGGTGCCGCTCGTCGGGTTCGTCGCGGGAGTCCATCCGTACCTCCTGGTGCCGGCCGTGCCACGGCGTCCGGTTTCCGCCGCCCGCCGCGTCCGACTCGATCCCCCCGGACACCTGGCGGGCAACCGCGGGGAGGCGGTGACGGACCGAGCGGCCGAGGTCGAGGCGTCGCGGGTTGGCTACATTCGTTCCCCATGCGCGTGCCGCCGAACCGGGTCACCCACCCCACCGCCGTCGACTCGGCGCGGTCCACCCTCGTCACGCTCGCCCATGCCGTGGGCCTCGACGGGCTTGCCGCCGCCACCGGCCGGCCGGGGCTGCTCGCCGCCGTCGACCAGCACGCCGCAGCGGTGCGCGACAGCCTGCACGGGGACCGACGGCCGTTGACCGCCGCGGGTCTCGCCGGCTACGCCGAGGGCCTTCGCGCCGCCGCCGAGGAGTACGGCTGGCGGCCGGCCGACGCCCCGGTCGACTGGGCGGAGGCGGACTGGGTGCTGGTGCGCCTGCTCGCGGTCTGCGCGCTGACGGCCGCCCTGGACACGCCGGCCCCGCAGCCGCCGCCGCTGTGAGGGCGACGGGTGCCCGCCCTGCGGCGGACACCCGTCCTCGGTACGACTGCCGACGAGACCGACCGTCACGGACGGAACTGCTGGGTCTCGTCGCCGGCGGTGCCGGACTGGTAAGTACCCCGTCCGCCGGCCATCGAGGACTCCGATCCCCGGGAGGCCGGTTGGGCGGCACCGGTCCGGTCGGCCATCTGCCGCTGCATGTCGCCGCGACCGGCCTCGGCACCCTGCCGCTGCTCGCGGATCGCCCGCGACTCCTCGGCGGCTCTGGTGAGCCAGCCTTCCCAGCGGTTCTGCATCGGCCGCACCAGACCACCACCGACGCCGACGATCAGGATGCCCGCCACCGTGGCGAGCACCGCGATGAGCACCGGCTGGGTGACGGTGGTGGCGATGCCCACCTGGTTGAGCGCCGCGATCACGCCCAGCGCGATGATGAAGATCGCCGTCACGTCGGCCAGGAACCGGCCGTACGACAGCCCGCCGAGCGCCCCGGTGACGAGGTCCCGCACGGCGTTGGCGATCGCGGCGGCCACCACCACGATGACGATCGCCACGAAGGCCCGTGGCAGCCACGCCACCACGCCCGCGATCAGATCACTGATCGCGTTCGGTCCCCAGACGCCGAAGGCGAACTGAAGCGTGAACAGCAGCACGGCGTAGTACGCCAGCCTCGCCAGGATGTCACTGGCGTCGTACTTCGTCCGTTCCAGCGCGCGCTTGATACCGCCCCGTTCGACCGCCCGGTCGAACCCCACCCGTTCCAGAGCCGCGTCGACGATCTTGAGCACGGCTCTGGCGATGAGCCATCCGACCACGAGGATCGCGATGAACGCGAGGGCCCGCGGCACGAACAGCAGCACCGACCTCCACATGTCGGCCGCGGCGTCACCGATGTTGACCTGCCTGGCCGCGAGGGTTTCCGGCATGACGTCCCTCCTGTCGCATGGATTGCCCCGCGCGCTTACCCCTTCCCCCGGCCAGCACGCCGCTCCGATCCGCCCCTTTTTCTGGACAGATCGCATCGGAGCGGCTCTGACCTGCCCTGATGTCTCGGGCCGACGCGCCCGGCCGATGATCGGGAACGCCTGTCGAGCGGGCGGACTAGGCTGCGTTCATGCCAGGAACGGTCGGGCGAGTACCCACGCCAGCAGGCCCGCTGCCGGGCACGGCGGTGCCGGGCACGGCGGCCGTCGCCGGCCACCCCCGCTGGGGTGCCACAGCGCTCGGCCCGTACGAGTCGTGGGACCCCGCCGTCCGGGCGACCGCTGAGGTGGTGCTCGGCTCGCCGGCTCCGATGGCCCTGCACCTCGGCGCCGAGTTGCTGCTGCTCTACAACGAGGCGTACGCCGAACTGATCGGCGACCGGCATCCCCACGCCGTGGCCCGGCCGGCCGCCGAGGTCTTCGCCGAGGTGTGGCAGCGTCCCGGGATCGGTGACGTGATCGAGCACGCCTACCGCACCGGCACCCCCCTGCTGGACAAGGAGATCCCGCTCCCGCTGCACCATGCCGCCGGCGCCCTCGACCAGCCCGTCTACACCCGGGCGTGCTCCCCCGTACGCGACAGCCGGGGCCGGGTCGTCGGCGTCCTGTCCGTGGTCGCCGAGACCAGCCCGGCGACCCGTCAGTTGCAGGGCCTCAGCGACTTCGCCGCCGCCCTCTCCGGCACCCTCACCCTGGACGACGTGGCCCGGGTCGCCCTGCGCTATGCGATCACCTCGTTCGACGCCGACCGGGTCTCCTTCGCCGTCGACGACGGGGGCGGTGCCGCCGGATGGCGGATGGTCCGACGGGTCCGGGGCGAGTTGGTGGACGAAGCGGACGAGCGGCTGCCCCCGTTGTGGCGGCGGGGTCCGGCCGGCTGGTCGGCCCCGGCGGTGGTCAGCGCCCGCACCGGACAGGCCACCTTCATCGACGACGGCGAGCCGTTGCACGAGATCGCTGTCGACCGGCACGACCAGAAGATCCGCGCCCTGGCGGCGGTACCGCTGCGGGCCTCGGTGGTCCGGGGGGCGCTGACCGTCGGCTACCGCTCGGCGCATCCGTGGTCGGCGGCGGAGCGGGCGCTGCTGGCCGCCTCCGCCGAGCTGATCGGGCAGGCGACCGAGCGGGCCCGCCGGTTCGAGACCCAGCACGGCACCGCCCAACTGCTGCAACGCAGCATGTTGCCGGAGAACCTGCCGGTTCTGCCCCGGCTGCGGATCGCCGCCCGGTACGACCCGGGCGTCGACGGAAACGCCGCGGGCGGGGACTTCTACGACGCGTTCGTGCTGCCCACCGGCGAACTGGGGGTGGTTCTCGGTGACGTCGCCGGCCACGACGTGCAGGCCGCCGCCCGGATGGGTCAGGTACGCGCCGCGCTGCGCGCGCTGGCGCTCAACGACCCCCGCCCCGACCAGGTGCTCACCGGGCTCGACCGCCTGGTGGGCAGCCTCGGCGCCGAGGCCGGCACGTACGAGTTGTTCGTCACCGTGGCGTTCGGCGTCATCGACGTCGGCCGGGAGGAGCTGACCCTGGCCAGCGCCGGGCATCCGGCGCCGCTGGTGCGTCGCTGTGCCCCGTCCGGCGAGCCGAGGGCCGAGTACGTCGACGTGCCCTCCGGCGCCCCGTTGGGGGTCGGATACCGCGCCGCGACGCGTACCGTCGCCTTCTCCCCCGGCGACACGCTGCTGCTGTTCAGCGACGGTGTGGTGGAACGACGCCGGCGCGGGCTGTCGGACGGCCTGGCCCGCCTGGCGGAGTCGGTGGCCGGCGCCCCCAGTGGCGACCCGAGGTCGTTGTGCGGGGTCGCCTCCGCCGCCGTGCCCGGCGCGACCGAGGACGACGTGGCGGTGCTCGCCGTCGAGTACGCGTTGCGTCCGAGCCGGTCGGCGCGGATGGAGGTACCCGCCGAGCCGACCGCGCCGAGCCGGGTGCGGCACTGGATGACGGCCCAGCTCACCGAGTGGGAGGTGGCCGAGTCGGTGATCGGCGCGGCGGTACTGTGCACGAGCGAACTGACCACAAACGCGTTGCTGCACGCGGGCACCGCCGCCCGGGTGGAGGTCGACCTGAGCCCTGAGCGCCTGCTCGTGTCGGTGGCCGACTCGGGCTCCCGGGGTACGGTGACCCGGGCCCGCACGGAGACGCTGAGCAGCCGGGGGCGGGGGTTGGGCCTGATCGAGGAGCTGAGCGACGCCTGGGGCACCGACCCCACGGTCCGCGGCTCGACGGTCTGGTTCGAGATCCTGCTTCCGCCCACCTGAGCACCCGGCCCGGGGCCCACCCCGCCCGCTGTCGAACACGAGTTGCCACCCCGTTGACACATCCTCGGATTACCGGGACCTCGGCGGGGGCACGTTCTGCGCCACCTGTCCTTCAGGGGCGGCGGGGCGAGGGGCGGTCTGGTGGACACGTTCGACGTGGCATTCGCGGTGGTGGGTGTGGCTGCCCTGCTCGCTGGCATCCTGCCGAGGCTGCTGGAAAGGCGACCATTGTCGATGCCTTTGGCGTTCCTCGGTCTCGGGATGCTGATCTACGCGCTGCCCATCGGCCTGCCCGTGCCCGATCCCCTGACCCAGCGGACGCTCGCCACCCACCTGACCGAGATCTGCGTGATCGTCGCGTTGATGGGCGCCGGCCTGAAAATCGACCGTCCGTTGAGCTGGCAGCGCTGGTCGTCGACGTGGCGGCTGCTGGTCGTGGCCATGCCGCTGTGCATCGTCGCCGTCGCACTGCTCGGGTGGTGGTGGGCGGGTCTGGTACCAGCCAGCGCCTTGCTGCTCGCCGCGGCACTGGCACCCACCGATCCGGTACTCGCAAGTGACGTCCAGGTCGGCGAGCCCAACGCCGATGAGGATGCCGAGGACGAGGTTCGGTTCGCGCTCACCTCGGAGGCCGGGCTGAACGACGGCCTGGCGTTCCCGTTCGTCTACGCGGCGATCGCGATCGCGGGCGCCGGCCTCGCCCCCGGCGACTGGCTGGTCCGCTGGATCACGTTCGACCTGCTCTACAAGGTCGGGGCGGGGGTGATCGGTGGGCTCGTGATCGGCTGGCTGCTCGGGAAACTCTTCTTCCGGGCGCCCAGCGAGTTGCGCCTGGCCCGGCACGCGGAGGGATTCCTGGCGCTCGCCGCCACCTTCCTGGCGTACGGGCTGGTGGAGGTGGCCGGCGGCTACGGCTTCCTGGCGGTCTTCGTGGCAGCCCGCGCCATTCGGGCGGCGGAGCGGAGCCACGAGTACCACGCGGTCCTGCACGACTTCGCCGAGCAGGTGGAACGGCTGCTCACCGTGTTGATGCTGTTGTTGCTGGGCGGTGCGGTGATCGGTGGTCTGCTGGCTGAGCTGACCTGGCCCGCAGCACTCGTCGGCCTGGCTCTGGTGTTCCTGGTCCGACCGCTCATCGGCTGGCTGGCACTGCGCGGCGCGCCGGGACGGCCAGCGGAGCACCTGGTGATCGCCGCCTTCGGCATCCGGGGCATCGGCTCCTTCTACTACCTGGCCTATGCCACCACGAAGGCGGATTTTCCCCAGGCGGAGCTGGTCTGGGCCACCACCGCCCTGGTGGTGATCGTCTCCGTGGTGACGCACGGCATCGCGGCGACCCCGGTCATGCGGCTGCTGGACGCATCTGGTCAGCGGACCAGGACGTCCACCCCGGATGGCTATCCCACAGCCGTCGTGGCCTGGTCGACGACCCGGGTGGCGGCCGACCGGGTCCGTCAGGTCAGTCGGCGGGCCAGGGCCCGGCCCAGGTCGCGACCGGAGCGCCAGGCGGTCTGCACCCGGGGTTCGCCGAACGCGTCACCGGCCAACCCGATGCCGTCGTCGTCGAGATGGAAGCCGGTGTCCGGGCCACCTCCGTCGGCCGGTCTGGCATACGTCCACCTGTGCACGTGCACCTGCTCCGCCGGGTCGGCCAGGGCGAGCAGGTCGCGCACGGCCGCCTCGATCTCCGGCCCGGCCGCGGTGGGTTGGGCCAGGTGCCCGGCCGCGAACGTGTCGGTGGTGTGCGCGACCAGGACAGCGTCGCCGTCGCCGCGCCGGTCACCGTCGTCGCAGACCAGGGTGAGCAGTGAGTGGTCGTTGACGAACGCGCCCCGGAACTCGGTCCACCGCCGGCTGGGGAACCGCAGCATCGCCGCAAGTGTCGGCGACCACCGTTGCCGTCCCACCGCCTCGGTGGCGGCGACGAGTTCCGGGTCGAGCAGCAACGCGGCCTGTGGGCCGGGCGTCGCCAGCACCACCGCCGCGTGTTCCTCGCCGTCCACTGTCGGTCCCGGCCCGACCCCGAGCACCAGCCGGTTCACCACCACCGGCAGGTCCCGGGCGAGATGTTCGACAAGCGAGCGCAGTCCGCGCGGTGCCGCCCACCGCATCGGCCCGCGAACCTCGCGGCGGCCCCCACCGTCGTACGCGACGAAGGTGTCGGTCCACTCCCGGGCCAGGCCGGCGGTCTGCCAGCCGCGCACCACCTCGGCGAATTCGGGATCGCTCACCGTGAAGTAGGCCGCGCCGAGGTCGGCGGGCCGGCCGTCGAAGCGCCGGCTGGCCATCCGGCCACCGACCACCCGTCCCCGCTCCCGGATCTGGACCGGGACGCCGGCGTCGGACAGCTCCCGGGCGCAGGCCACACCGGCGATGCCGGCACCGATCACCACCACGCCGGAACGGTCAGCACGCATCCCGTGATCGTAGAGTGGCGGACCGCCACCGGGCGACGTCGTGGCCCGCACATCGCTGGATACTTCCGGAAGGTCTTCACAAGCCGGCAATCGGCCCGTTACCTTGTCGGACATGTGGGAGCGCTTCCACGCACTTTCTTCGATGGGTACGAGGAGCAGACCATGAGAACCCGAAGCACGTTCGCTCTGGTCGGCGTCGTGGCGACGGCACTGACCGTGGCCGGCAGCGTCGGCCTGGGCGCGCTGCGCCCCGCGCCCGCCGCGGCCGCCGACTCCGCCTTCTACGTCGACCCGCAGACCAGCGCCGCCCGCTGGGTGGCGGCCAACCCGAACGACTCCAAGACCGCGGTGATCCGGGACCGGATCGCCAGCGTGCCCCAGCCCCGCTGGTACACCACCACGAACACCTCGACCGTACGCGCCGAGGTGGACTCCTTCGTCGGCGCGGCAGCCGCCGCCGGCAAGATCCCGATCCTGGTGGTCTACAACATCCCCAACCGTGACTGCAGCAACCACAGCGCGGGCGGCGCGCCGAACCACTCGGCCTACCGGCAGTGGGTGGACCAGGTCGCCGCGGGCCTCGGCGGTCGCCCGGCCAGCATCATCCTGGAGCCCGACGTGCTCCCCATCATGAGCAGCTGCATGAACGAGAGCCAGCAGGCCGAGGTCCGGGCCTCGATGGCGTACGCCGGCAAGGCGCTCAAGCGGGGTTCGTCGGCGGCGAAGGTCTACTTCGACATCGGCCACGGCGGCTGGCTCTCCGCCGGTGAGGCCGCCGCCCGGCTGAACGCCGCCGACATCGCCAACAGCGCCGACGGCATCTCGGTGAACGTGTCGAACTACCGGCGCACCGCCGACGAGGTCTCGTACGCCAAGCAGATCATCGCGGCCACCGGCAACTCCCGGCTGAAGGCGGTCGTCGACACCAGCCGCAACGGCAACGGTCCGGCCGGCTCCGAGTGGTGCGACCCGCCGGGACGCGCGATCGGCACCCCGAGCACCACGAACACCGGTGACTCCGCCATCGACGCGTTCCTCTGGGTGAAGCTGCCGGGCGAGGCGGACGGCTGCATCGCGGCAGCGGGCCAGTTCGTGCCGCAGCGGGCGTACGACCTGGCCATCGCGGCCGGCCCGGTGCCGACCACGGCGCCGCCGACGACCGCGCCGCCGACCACCGCGCCGCCCACCACCGCACCGCCCACCACCGCGCCGCCGACCACCAACCCGCCCGGCGGAGGCTGCTCGGTGACGTTCACCCCGAACACGTGGACCGGTGGCTTCACCGCCGAGATCCGGGTGACCAACCGCGGCTCGGCGCTGAACGGCTGGAACCTCACCTTCAACGTCGCCTCCGGGGTACGGCTGAGCAACGGCTGGAACGGTGAGTGGAGCCAGTCCGGAAACCAGATCACCGTCCGCAACGCCCCCTGGAACGGCAACCTGTCCAGCGGTGGCACGCTCAGCGTCGGTTTCCAGGGCACGTACACGGGCAGCAGCCTGTCCGCACCGAGCGGTTACAGCCTGAACGGCACCGCCTGCGCCTGATCCCCTGACCCGTCCCGGGGCCCCCGGCCACCACCCGTACCTGTGGTGGCCGGGGGCCCACCCCTGTCCGACCCGCACCGGTCCCGCCGCGCCACGGTGACAGCGGCGGCGCGGGGCCGGCGAGCCGGACGTCGCCGGGGTGTTACCGCCGCGCCGCCGCGGGAAGGCGGCTGATGACGAAGGAGGAGACAGATGACCACACAGTCGAACCCCTCGGCCTGGCAGCCGGGTGTGACCGGCGGCGGCACGCTCCCGTCGGGCCCCGGCGGTCGTCCGGCGGCTCCCAGTGGCGACGGGAACGGGCCGCAGACCGGGCCGCCGACCGTGACGATCGGCGCGTTCCCGGACTATCCGGCCGCCCAGCGGGTGGTGGACCACCTCGCCGACAACAGGTTCCCGGTGGAGCGCACAGCCATCGTGGGCACCGACCTGACCCTTGTGGAGACGGTGCTGGGCCGGCTGACCACGGCCCGCGCGGCGCTCGTCGGAGCCGGTACGGGTGCCTGGTTCGGTCTGTTCATCGGCCTGTTGTTCGGCATCTTCACCGTCGGAAACTGGGTGGCGGTGATCCTCGCCGGTCTGGTCATCGGTGCGCTCTGGGGTGCCGTCTTCGGTGCCGTCGCGCACGCGATGACCGGCGGGCAGCGGGACTTCACCTCCGCCAGTTCGCTGCGGGCCAGCCAGTACGCGGTAACCGTGGAGGCCGACGTGGCCGACCAGGCCCGCCAGTTGCTCGCCCGGCTGAACCTGGGTGGGCGCGCGCCACAGACAGCGAGCTGACACCGCGTGAGACTCGGGCGGTCCCGCTGGGCGCGGGGCCGCCCGCTGCCGCGATGCCGGTCAGTCGGAGGCGAGGCGGGCGTGCAGGTGCTCGTCGTAGCGACGACCGTCGCCGTAGCGGTACGACTGGCGCAAGGTGCCCTCGGCCAGGAAGCCGGCGCGCTCGGCGACCCGGCAGGACGCCGGGTTGGCCACCGCGTGGCAGAGTTCGATCCGCTCCAACTCGAGGTGGGCGAAGGCCCATCCGCTGAGCCGTACGACCGCCGCCGTGGCGACCCCTCGGCCACGGGCGGCGGGCACGGTCCAGTAACCGATCGAGGCGTCGCCTGCGTGAATGCGGTGCAGCGAGACCGAGCCGAGCAGGGTCTCCGGATCGGTCGGGTCGACCACCGCCAACGACACGTGCCCGCCGCCGGACCAGTCGGCCCGCCAGCGTAGCCAGCGCAGGGCGGCGTCGAGGTCGAACGAGTCGCCCTGCGGGTTCCACTGGGCGATCGCCGGATCACGCCAGGCGTCCAGGACGGCGGGTGCGTCCGTGTCCCGCCAGGGACGCAGCAGCAGGCCGGGAGCGGTCAGTTCCACGGCGGCAGAGTCTCACACCGCCGGTGCCGGGCACCCACCGGACACCTCCCGGAGCCGATCCGGTAGACGTCCTTCAAAGCTTCACCACCGATGCCGAAGGCTTCCCCACCGCTCCACTTCGCGCACGACAGGGGCTCTTTGTTCAAATTTTGAAGAGGTGCTACCGTTGCGGCGTGACCGAGCGCCTGGACCGCGACCGCCTGACCGCCTGGCGGACGTACATCGAGGCCAGTCAGCGGTTGTTCACCCGGCTGGAGGACGATCTGCGGGCCGCCAGCGGGCTCAGCTTCGCCGACTACCACGTGCTGGTGCTGCTCTCCGAGGTGCCCGGGCAGCGACTACGGATGGGTGAGCTGGCCGACCGCCTGGTCTTCTCACCCAGCCGGCTGACCTATCAGGTCTCCTCCATGCAACGGCGGGGCCTGGTCGCGCGCCAACCCTGCCCCCAGGACGGGCGGGGCAGCGAGGCGGTGCTCACCGCCGCCGGGCTGCTGGCGCTGCGGGAGGCCGCACCACACCACCTGCGATCCGTGCGTACCCATCTCATGGACGACCTTGACGACGCCGAGGTCGCCGTACTGAACAGGATCTTCACTCGGCTCGGCCGACGGCTGCGAGGGGCCGACGGCGACGACGCCACCCCCGGCGACACCTGAAGGAGCTCCGATGCCCGCCATCACCGTCGACAACGTCCTCGTCCTGCCCCGGCTGCCCCGACTGGACGAGTCCACCGCGTTCCGGCCGGTCCGCCGGCTCACCACCGCGCCCAGCGGGTTCGAGGGCGAGGGTTTCCCGGTACGCAAGGCATTCGCCGGGGTGCCGATGAGCGAGCTGGACCCGTTCATCATGCTCGACCAGATGGGCGAGGTTGACTACGCCCCGGGCGAGCCGAAGGGCACCTCCTGGCACCCGCACCGGGGCTTCGAGACCGTCACCTACATCATCGACGGGATCTTCGACCACCAGGACAGCCACGGCGGCGGCGGCACCATCACCAACGGTGACACCCAGTGGATGACCGCCGGTAGCGGCCTGCTGCACATCGAGGCCCCGCCGGAGCACCTGGTGGTCAGCGGTGGGCTGTTCCACGGCACCCAGTTGTGGGTGAACCTGCCCCGGGACGCCAAGATGAGCCCACCGAAGTACCAGGACATCCGCGGTAACCAGGCGGCGCTGCTCACCACCCCGGACGGTGGCGCGCTGATCCGGGTGATCGCCGGTGAGATCGCCGGCCACCAGGGGCCTGGTTCCACGTACACCCCGATCACCGTCACCCACGTGACTGTCGAGCCCGGGGCGCAGGTCGACCTGCCCTGGCGGCCCGACTTCAACGCGCTTGTGTACGTGCTCGGCGGTCGAGGCACTGTCGGCGCCAACGGGCGCGGCGTACGCACCGGTCAGCTGGCCGTGCACGGGCCGGGCGACGCGTTGCGGTTCAAGGCCAACGCCCGCCAGGACAGCCGCACCCCGACCCTGGACCTCTACATCATGGGCGGCCTGCCGATCCGGGAGCCGGTGGCACACTACGGGCCGTTCGTGATGAACACCCGCGACGAGCTGATCCAGGCGTTCGAGGACTTCCAGGCCGGCCGACTCGGTGTGATCCCGGCGGAGCGACTGCCGCACACCGGCGGCCAGGGCGAGCGTCCCTGACCAACAACTGTGCGCAGGGGGCGGCTCCGGTTCCGGGGCCGCCCTGCCCGGCTCAGGAGACGGCGAAGATGCCGGCCAGGCCGAGCAGGACCATCACCAGTACGGTCAACAGCGCCCCCCGCTCCCCCTCCACCGCCTGCTCGCGGTTTTCGGTCACGGAGTTCGTCGGCTCGCCGGACATGCTGCGGCTCCCTCGCTGCTCGGGGTGGGGTCGGTCACCGTCACCCGACAGCTCACCGGCGTGCGAGCCCGACCCTGGGTTCGTATCGTGAGGACGTGAACGACCTCTCCGAGGGCGGGAGCGTGCCGCTGCAGGACTGGTTCCTCACCGCACCGGAACGCGCCAACCCGGTCTCTGAGTTACCCGTCTGGACAAGCGGAAACCTCGCCGAGCCGCTGATTCACGGTGCCGCGTACTTCGACCGTCTGGTCACCGAGGTGAAGGAGCTGGGCGCCGGCGACCACCTCTTCTTCGCCGACTGGCGGGGTGACCCGGACGAGCGGCTGCGCCCGGACGGGCCGACTGTCGCCCAGCTGTTCGCCCGCGCCGCTGAGCGCGGCGTGGTGGTCAAGGGTTTGATCTGGCGCTCACACCTGGACGTGTTGTCCTACAGCCACGAGGAGAACCGCAACCTCAGCGAGGCGGTTTCCGCCGCCGGCGGCGAGGTGCTGCTCGACCAGCGGGTCCGGCGAGGCGGATCGCACCACCAGAAGCTTGTCGTGCTGCGCCGCCCGGCCGCCCCCGACCGGGACATCGCCTTCGTCGGCGGCATCGACCTGTGCCACAGCCGCCGCGACGACGACACGCACCACGGCGACCCGCAGGCGGTACGGATGGCCGCCGCCTACGGTGACCATCCGCCCTGGCACGACGTGCAGCTCGCGCTGCGGGGGCCGGTGGTGGGCGCGCTGGACACCACGTTCCGCGAGCGGTGGACCGACCCGATGCCGCTGGACTCGGAGAACCCGCTCGCCTATCTGCGCGACCGGCTCCGCGGCAGCGACCTCTCGCCCGGGTCGCTGCCGGAGCAACCTGCCGATCCGCCGGTCTGCGGGCCGCACCACGTTCAGGTGTTGCGCACCTATCCGGCGGTCCGGCCCCGGTACTCGTTCGCCCCGGACGGCGAGCGCACGGTGGCCCGGGGCTACACCAAGGCGGTACGTCGGGCCCGTCGGCTGATCTACCTGGAGGACCAGTACCTCTGGTCCACCGAGGTGGCCGACCTCTTCGCCGCGGCGCTGCGCGACAATCCGGAGCTGCACCTGGTCGCGGTGGTACCCCGTCATCCCGACGTGGACGGCCGGCTGGCCCTGCCACCGAACACCGTCGGTCGCGAGCAGGCGCTGGCCCTGTGCGAGCGGGCCGCCGCCGGGCGGGTGCACGTCTTCGACGTGGAGAACCAGGCCGGCACGCCTGTCTACGTGCACGCCAAGGCATGCGTGGTCGACGACGTGTGGGCCTGTGTCGGCAGCGACAACTTCAACAGGCGGTCCTGGACCCACGACAGCGAGCTGTCCTGCGCGGTGCTTGACGAGACTCCTGACGGCCGCCACCCACTCGATCCGGCCGGTCAGGGCGACGGGGCGCGGCGGTTCGCCCGGGAGCTACGCCTGCGCCTGCTCCGCGAGCACCTGGACCGTGATCCGGACGGCGGCGACGACGCGGACCTGATCGACCCGGACGACGCGGTCGCCGCGATCACCGCCGCGGCGGAGGCGTTGCAGCGCTGGCACGACGGCGGAAAGGTGGGCCCACGCCCGCCCGGCCGGCTGCGCCCACACCGCACCCGGCGACTGCCCTGGTGGACCCGGGCCTGGGCGCTGCCGGTGTACCGCCTGGTCTACGACCCCGACGGCAGACCGCTGCGCGCCCGCCGGTCCGGCACCTGGTAACCCGGTTCCACCTGGCCGAGCACCGTCAGCCCGCCCGGGTACGCGAACGAGGAGCGCGGTGAGTAGTAGCCCCAGGCGATGGTGAGCGGGTTCTCCGGGCGCAACGCGTACACCGGGTGGTCCGGATCGAGGAACTCGACCGACTCGATCTCGAACGAGTTGGACGGTTCGGCCACCACCGGGTAGATGCTGCTGATCAGTTGACCGTGCAGCTCGGTCAGATAGCGGTGGTGGCCGTTGTGCACCGCGTGCCCGGTGTCGCCGACCCGCACCTGGGCCCGGATCACCGGCACGCCGTCGATACCGGTCTCGGTGACGATGGTGTCGCCCTGCTCGGTGATGCTGGTCCGGCCGGACACCGCCGGCGCGCCCCGGGCCAGGGCATAGCCGCGTACCCGCTCGCTGGACGTGACGTAGTCGGTCCACCAGCCGCCCGGGGTCACCCCGTCCGGCGCGTCCATGCCGACGAGCGTGACGCCGAGATAGGTCAGGGAGTACGAGCCGAAGCCGGAGGTCTGGCTCGCGTCGTCCACCACGTACTGGTTCATGAAGACTTCCCGGTCCGGGTGGGGTCGCAGCCCCGGGGGAACGAGCGACGCCACCGCGTCCGGATCCGCCGGCAGCCAGCTGAAGTACAGCGTCCGGCAGTTCACGACGAGGTGGGGAACGGCAGGATCGAGCACGGCACCTCCGGATCAGGGATGTACCCGCGACGCTAGGCCCAGTCCCGTTCACGGGACAACGACGGATTGGTGACACTCCGCTTGCCCTCTGCGGCGGACATCGTCCGTTCGGCGTCCTGCCGCCCTCGCACAGCCTGGGAGCGAGAGTCGTTCGGACATCTGGGACTGGTCCGATTGGTCATTCCGTCGGCGCATCCGTGACGATCTCCCTGCCATCGGCCCGCCACACTGCACCGCTTTGTCGCTTTCCTGCCCAGAAATAACGTAAGTACATCGTCCGTTCGGCTAGATTTCTGGGAGACGATCGGGCTAAGGTGACTCCCGAACGTACTAACAGAACTAACCAAAGCGTCACGTCTATATCCGCGGACGAGGTGCAGGGAGGACCACCATGACCGCGTCAACGATCACCGAATCGGCGACCACCTCGGCAACCACCGCCCCGAAGCTCGACCCGCGCTCGCTCACCGACAGCGCCGCCGAGCTGCTGAACGCCATGGCCGCGCTGCCGGCCGGGCACCCGTCCCGGGCCGCGCTGCGCGACCGGGCGATCGAGGCCTGGTTGCCGCTGGCCAACCACCTCGCCCACCGCTACAGCGGTCGGGGCGAGCCCACCGACGATCTCGCGCAGACCGCCGCCGTCGGCCTCATCAAGGCCATCGACAAGTTCGACCCCTCCCGTGGGGTCGACTTCGCCGGCTACGCGATCCCCACGATCATCGGCGAGCTGAAGCGGCACTTCCGCGACCGGACGTGGGACATCCGGGTACCCCGGCGGTTGCAGGAGCTGCGGCTGGCCATCTCCGACGCCAACAGCTCCCTGCTGCAGACCCTGGGCCGCTCCCCGACGGTCGCCGACATCGCCGCCCACCTCAAGCTCACCGAGGAAGAGGTGCTGGAGGGCCTGGAAGGCGCCCGCGCGTACAACGCGGTGTCGCTGTCCACCCCGACCGGTGACGGCGACCGCGCGACCGAGCTGGGCGACATGCTCGGCGGTGAGGACAGCGAGTTCGAGCTGGCCGAGCTGCGGGTGGCGCTGGGCCCGGCGCTGGCCACGCTCGACGAGCGGGAGCAGAAGATTCTCACGCTGCGGTTCTACGGCAACCTGACGCAGTCGCAGATCGCCGAGCAGATCGGCGTCTCGCAGATGCACGTGTCCCGGCTGCTGGCCCGGGCCCTGACGAAGCTGCGGGGGCAGCTCGACGGTACGTACTAGACCCGCTGAGGGGTGGTGTTGGTGGCCGGGCCCGTCGGGCCCGGCCACCATCGTGTGCGGGCCGGCTCAGCCGGCGACGGGCTCCCGCCACATGGGCCAGAACGGCGTACCGTCGGGCAACCGGAACGGCTCGGCGACCCGGTAGCCGTGCCGCGCGTACAGGTCGCGGCTGGTCTCGCTGCTCGCCTCCAGGTACGCCGGCATGCCGTTGGCGTCCAGCCAGGCGTGATGGTGGCGCAGCAGCGCGGTGCCGACACCCTGGCCCTGGCGGTCCGGACGCACCGCCAGCAGCGCCAGATGGTGATGGTCGGCATGCGGATGGTTGGCCGCGAACAACTCGTCCAGGTGCACGAAGTTCGGGGTCCACTCCCCGCACGCCGAGGCCAGCCGGGCGTCGTAGTCCTCAGGCGGTGGCAGCGGTTCGCCGACCGACGGCAGCCAGACCGCCACCCCGGTGCGATCCTCGGTGCCGAACACCAGACCGTGCCGCAGGGCGTGCTCGACGATGATCTCGAAGTTCCCGGCCAGCACCGCCTCCCGCTTGGCCTCGTCCGGGACCAGCCAGCGGGGCTGGTCCAGCACCATGAACGCCTCGGCGATCCGCGCGGCGACCCAGCGCGCGTCGCCCTCGCCGAGCTGACCGATCTCCGGCCGGGTCACCGCCGCGCCTCCGCCGTCGGTACCGGCTCGGTGACCGGCGAGGGGGTCACGACGGCCGCCGCGCTCTCCGCGCCGAGGCCGATCCGGGCGTACGTGTCAGGGCGCCGTCGCCGCAGCGACAGGCCCCACAGCCCGCCCAGCAGCGCCGCCACCGGGTAGGCCACCGGAATCGCCCAGCGCAGCGGCGAGTCCGGCTCGACCCCGAGCAGGTTGGCGAAGTTCTGCACCGCCAGGACGATGATCGCGACCAGCGCGATGGCGGCGATGCCGGGCGCGATCGCCCGCCGCCACAGCGTCTCCCGCTCACCGCTGCGGGCGAAGTACGCGATGATCGCGACCGCGGTGGTGGCGATCATCAACAGCACGCCGAAGCCACCGCTGGTGCCCAGCCAGAAGAACAGCTGCAGGACCGGGTCCCAGCCGTTCACCGCGTACAGGATGATCACCACCAGGCCGAGCGCGCTCTGCGCCAGCGAGGCGGCCCGGGGCGCGCCGGTGGTCGGTGAGGTCCGCCCGAACACCGCCGGCAGCACCCGCTCCCGGCCCAGCGCGAAGGTGTAGCGCGCGGTGGTGTTGTGGAACGAGATCATCGCGGCCAGCACCGAGGTCAGGAAGAGCGCCTGCCCGATGGTCAGGACGGTGTCACCCAGATGCGCCCCGGCCAGGTTGAAGATCAGTTCGACGCTCTGGGTGCCGGCCTCCTCGACGATCCGGTCCGGTCCGACGGCCACCGTCATGCTCCACGAGGAGAGCGCGTAGACCACCGCGATGATCGCCACGGACAGGTACGTGGCCATCGGCACCGTACGCCTGGGGTCCTTGCTCTCCTCGCTGAACACCACAGCTGCCTCGAAACCGACGAAGCCGAGGATCGCCAGCACCAGCACCGCGCCGAGCCCCGGCACGAAGAAGTTCTCCGGCGAGAACGCGGCGAAGCTCATGCCGCCGGCGGCCGGGTTGCCCAACTGGCCGAGGTCGAACACCACGATGATGGCGATCTCGGCGCAGAGCAGCGCCGCCAGCACCATGCCGTTGATGTCCACCCGGAGCAGGCCCAGCATCGCCACCAGCGCCCAGGCCACAAGCGCCACGACCCACCACTGCGGGGTGATCCCGAACAGCCGGTCCAGCACCGGTGCCGCCGCCGCGCCGATGGTGCCGTAGAGCCCGACCTGAAGGGCGTTGTAGGCGATCAGAGCCACCCAGGCCGTGCCCACCCCGGCCGGGCGGCCCAGCCCACGGGCCACGTACGCGTAGAAGGCACCGGCGTTGGCCATCCGACGGGCCATCGCCACGTAGCCGACGGAGAACACCGCGAGGACCGCGGCCACCGCCAGGAAGGCAAGCGGAATGCCGAGCACTCCGATGACCCCGTAGCCGGTGGTGACCACACCGGCGACCACTGTCAGCGGGGCCGCCGCGGAGAGGACGAAGAAGATCACCGAGGGTACGCCGAGCCGGCCACGGGCCAGCGCCTCGGAGACGTTGCTCGGTCGTTCGGTTGTCGCTGTCGAGGACATGTACTGCTCCGGTCTGAGGGGAAGGGGGTGTACCGGGTCAGGGGGCGCCGCGCAGCACCGCCGCACCGACGGCGGCCTCGGTGTGCGCCACGAGTTCCTTCAGCGGGGCCGGCAGAGCCGGGATGATCAGATTGAGTCGGTGGTGTGCGCGCGGACCAGCGCTCCACAGCACCTCTCGGGTCAGCCCGGCGGCGGCGACCAGCCCGAGCAGCGTCCCGTCGGGCACGCTCGGCGGCTCGGCCCGCTCCAGCAGCGCCCGCAGCCGGGTGGCCGGCCAGGCCACCACGTTGAGGTCGATCGGCTGGTAGGTGACGCTGGTCCGGAGCAGCCGCCGGCTCTCCTGCCGCCGCAGCACGCCGGCCCGGGACAGCCGTTCCCCGACCGAGGTCACCGAGGTCTGGGCGAGGAAGCTGAGCCAGGTCCGTACCGACTGGTGCTGTGCCTCGCCGACCAACTGGTCCAACACGGTGTGCGCCAACGCGTCAGCCGGAGGTCGACGGTCGATCACGCCGACCTGGCCGGCGGTGACCGTGATGTGTCCATAGAGGATCAGCTCGCCGAGGAGTCCCCCGGCCAGCCCGAGGCTGGTCGCCGCCGGGTGCAGCTTCGCCTTGCCCCGGGTGTCGTTGTGCGCGATCAGAAAGAACTCGTCGGCGGTGAGCACACGTCCTCCCGAGCCGGCCGTCCACAGTGATCGCTAACCGGGAAAGGATGCACCGAGCGCAACTGCAACGCAACTCCCGTTTTCGGCAGTTGCACTCCGTGGTGGTGCGACCTGCGCCTTTTCCCGTGACAGACTCGGAGGGTGACCGCGAGCCCCACCGTCCGACGCCGCCGTATCGCCCGCGAACTACGCCAGTTGCGGGAACGTGCCGGGATGACCCTGGATGTCGCCGCCCGGCAGCTGGACATGTCCAAGAGCAACCTGTCGCGCATCGAGAACGCGCAGATCGGCATCAAGCCCCGCGATGTCCGAGCCGCGCTCGCGCTGTACCAGGTCACTGGGAACGACGCCGAGGCGCTCATCGAGATCGCCCGGGGCGCCCAGCAACGTGGCTGGTGGCAGCACTACAGCGACGTGCTCCCGGACTGGTTCGAGTTCTACGTCGGACTGGAGGCCGAGGCCGCCACCCTGCGCACGTACGAAGCCGAGGCGGTGCCAGGTCTGTTGCAGACCGAGGCGTACGCCCGTGAGGTGTACCGGCTCACCGCCGGCGAGGACGATCTGGACCGCAAGGTGGCTGCCCGGCTACGCCGGCAGGATGTGCTGCGCGGCGACGATCCGGTGGAGCTGTCGGTCGTGCTGAACGAGGCGGTATTACTACGCCCTGTCAGCGACCGCAGCGTCATGGCGGGGCAGACGGCCCACCTGGAGACCATCGCTCAACTACCGAACGTCACTATCCAGGTACTTCCCTTCAACGTCGGCGGGCATCCGGCGATGAACTCGCCGTACGTGCTCCTCACCTTCGCCGACGCGGCCGACGCGGCCGTCGTCTACCTGGAAAATCTCTCCACCGGCCTGGCACTGGAGGAGGCCGCGCAAGTGCGCTCGTATAGCCTTGTGCACGAGAGGCTGTGCAGTCTGGCACTCGATCCAGCGGCGTCCCTGATCCGCCTGAAGGAAGCTTCTCGCTACTTTACGTGACCGCTGCATCGCGGTCACTGTCGGTATCGACGAAGGGATCGCGATGACCGCGCTCGACCTGTCCCGGGCGGAGTGGCGCACCAGCACGCGCAGTGTGGGCAATGGCAACTGCGTCGAGGTGGCCACCGTCGACTGTGGAGTCGCGGTACGGGACAGCAAGGACCGTCGCGGCCCCGTGCTGACCTTCCCCCCGTCGACCTGGCGCAGCTTCGTCGCCAGCGTCCACAGTCGCGACCGGTTCTCCCGGCACGACCTCCAGAGCTCCCCTCAGACCCGTCACCATCTGTGACCTACAGATCCACCCACGGCAGGTTACTGTCCGCGACCACGATACCTCCCACCCTCGTTCCCTCCCTCCGCGCTTTGCTCTGCTTCAACCCACGCACTCCCCCTCTGAGCTGCTGAGGTACTGACGTCTGCCCGACGCATCGGCAGACCGACTGTCGCGGAACGTAACCGTTGCGTGGGTTGAAGCAGAGCAAAGGTGGCGAGGGAGTTCATGGTTGGACCCCCGCGCGGCTACGAGATGTGACGGCGTACCTGGGCCAACGACGGCCGAGCGCACCTGGCGGCAGCGCACAGGGACAGGGGCACGGGGCGGAGCAGGCGCGGTGCGAGACTGGAGGCGTGCTCTCCGAGGTGGCAATTGACCTGCCGGTCCGGCCGGTGCTGCCGACGCTTGTGGCGGCGCTGCGCTCGGCGGGCAGCGCGGTCCTGGTCGCCCCGCCGGGCACCGGTAAGACCACCCTCGCCCCGCTCGCCGTGGCCGAGGCGGTGGCCGGGCGGGTGATCGTCGCCCAGCCCCGTCGGGTGGCAGCCCGGGCGGCCGCCCGACGGATGGCGGACCTGCTCGGCGAGCCGGTCGGTGGTCGGATCGGCTACGCGGTCCGGGGTGAGCGGCGGGCCGGACCCCGTACCCGGGTGGAGGTGGTGACCACCGGTCTGCTGGTCCGCCGGTTGCACCACGACCCGGAGTTGGCCGGCGTCGACGCGGTGCTGCTCGACGAGATCCATGAACGTCAGCTCGACGCCGATCTGGCGCTCGCCTTCAGTGTGGAGTCCCGGGCCGCGCTGCGTCCCGAGTTGTGGCTGCTGGCCATGTCGGCGACGCCGGAGGCGGACCGTTTCGCCGCCCTGATCGGCGGTCCGGCGCCGGCGCCCGTGGTTCGGGCGTCGTCGGCGCTGCATCCGGTGACTCGCATCTGGGCACCACCGACCCGGCCCGTGCCACCGCCCGGCGCGGGACCGGTGGACCGGGTACTGCTCGACCACGTCGCGGCCACCGTCCGGCGGGCGCTGCGCGAGCAGGACGGTGATCTGCTGGTCTTCCTGCCCGGCGTGGGTGAGATCACCGCCGTCGCCGGCCGGCTGGTAGACCTGCGCGACAGCGTCGACGTGCTACGCCTGCACGGCCGCCAGAGCGGCGCTGAGCAGGACGCCGCGCTGCGGGCGGGAGAACGCCGGCGGGTCGTGCTGGCCACGGCGGTGGCGGAGAGCAGCCTGACCGTGCCGGGCGTACGGACGGTGGTGGACGCGGGCCTGTCCCGGGTCGCTCGGCTGGACCTGGCTCGAGGGCTGGGCGCGCTGGTCACCGTGCCGGTGTCCCGCGCGGCGGCGACGCAGCGAGCCGGCCGGGCCGGTCGGGAGGCGTCGGGTCAGGTGTACCGCTGCTGGTCGCCGGGAGTGCACGAGCGGCTGCCCGCGCAGCCGGAACCGGAAATCGCCACCGCTGACCTGACCGGCTTCGCCCTGGAACTCGCCGCCTGGGGCGCACCCGGCGGAGCCGGGCTCGCGCTTCCCGATCCGCCTCCGGCGGCGGCGATGGCTGTGGCGTCCGAGACCCTGAGCGCACTCGGCGCGATCGACGCGGACGGGCGGATCACCGAGCGGGGCCGGGCCGTCGTCGCCGCCGGAGCGCATCCCCGGCTCGCCCGCGCCCTGCTCGACGGGGCCGACCGGGTGGGTGCCGACCGCGCCGCGCAGGTGATGGCGTTGCTCGCCGAGTCGACGGTTGTCGGGGCCGGCGACGATCTCGCTGCCGCCTGGCGTCGGTTGCGCGCCGGCACCGACCCGGGCGCCACCGCCCGCTGGCGAGCGGAGGTACGCCGGCTGCGCGCCGCCCTGCCCGACCGACCGCAGCGCCCCGAGGGGCCAGGCGAACCAGACGAGCGGAATGGACGGCGTGGGCATCGGCCGGTCGGCGATCAGCAAGCATGGTTGCCCGATGACCTCGCCGCGGGGCTGCTGGTCGGGTTGGCGTACCCGGAACGGCTGGCCCGGGCGCGCCGGGCGGGCGGTTCGGCGTACCTGATGAGCGGCGGGACCGCGGCGGAGCTGCCGCCCGGGTCGGGGCTGGTGGGCGTCGAATGGTTGGCCATCGCGGTGGCCGACCGTGCTCCGGGCGCACCGGCCGCCCGGATCCGGCTCGCCGCTGTCATCGACGAGGCGACCGCCCGCGAGGTGGCCGGCCCGTTGCTCCGCACTCAGCGGGAGATCGGGTGGTCGGGTGGGGACGTGGTGGCCCGGGAGGTGCTCCGGTTGGGCGCCATCGGGCTGACCGACCGACCACTGGCTCGACCCGACCGGGACGAGGTGGCCGCCGCCCTGCTGACCGGGCTGCGCGACACCGGCCTCGATCTGCTGACCTGGACGCCGGGCGCCAGTGCGCTGCGGGAGCGGCTGGCGTTCTGCCGGTACGCACTCGGCGACGACTGGCCCGACGTCTCCGACGAGGCGCTGCTGGCCGGCGCGCCGCACTGGCTGGGGCCGGAGCTGGCACACGCCCGACGCCGGGCCGACCTGGCCCGGATCGACGTGGCCGGTGCGCTACGCCGGCTGCTGCCCTGGCCGCTGGCCGGACGGCTGGACGAACTGGCGCCGGAGCGAATCACGGTGCCCAGCGGTTCGCGGATCCGGGTCGACTACGCCGACCCGACCGCGCCGGTCCTCGCGGTCCGGCTTCAGGAGACCTTCGGTTGGCCGGAGGCGCCCCGGGTCGGTGGTGGGCGGGTGCCGGTGCTGCTGCACCTGCTCTCCCCGGCGGGACGACCGGTGGCGGTCACCGCCGACCTCGCCTCGTTCTGGCGCTCCGGCTACCGCCAGGTCCGCGCCGAGCTGCGCGGACGCTATCCGCGCCACCCCTGGCCGGAGGACCCCACCACTGCCGCGCCGACCCGGCGGGCCGGGCGGCGCTCCTGAGTGCTCACGGCTCGTCGACCACGTCGGCGATGACGACTGTGATGTTGTCCGGTCCCCCGGCCTGCAACGCCAGATCGATGAGTCTGCGCCCGCAGGCGTCCCGCTCCGGCTGGCTGGCCAGTACCTCGGCCAGGGTGTCGGCGCGGACGACGTTTGACAACCCGTCGCTGCACAGCAGCCAGCGGTCGCCGGCCCGGGGCACCATCGTCGCGTACGTCGGGGAGACGTCGTCGCCCTGCAACGCCTGAGTCACCACGGCCCGGCGGGGATGGCTGCCGGCCTGGTCGGGAGTGATCAGCCCCTGGTCGACGAGCATCTGCACGAAGGTGTCGTCCCGGGTGATCTGCTTGAGCACCCCGTCCCGGAACAGGTAGGCCCGGGAGTCACCGACGTGGGCCAGCGCCAGGCAGCTGCCGGTACGCGCGAACAGCAGTGCGGTGAGCGTGGTGCCCATCCCCTGCCGCTGGGGATCCTCGGCGACCGCCTGGCGGATCCGCTCGGTGGCCAGCCGGATGCCGTTCTGCAGCGCGGCGACCAGCACGTCCTCCGGCGTCTCCACGTCCAGCGGCGCCACCGCCCCGATGGCGATGGCGCTGGCCAGATCCCCGGCGGCCATGCCGCCCATGCCGTCGGCGACGGCGACCAGCCAGGTGCCGGAGTGCAACGCGTCCTGGTTTCCGCTACGGATCAGCCCACGGTCGCTCGTCCCGGCGGAACGCAGCTTCAGGGTCATGGCACGCAGCCTGCCAGGAGTAGGGCGCGGTTGTCTCTAGGAGATCAGGACCAGCCGGCGTGGCGCGGTGAATCTCACTGACGGTGAACATGAATTCTCATCGGATGCGATCGATTGACATGTCCTGCGAGCCCTGGAAACATGCCCGATACCTGGGAGCGCTCCCAGGTTCGTACCCCCACTTCGCCAGTTCCGTCCCGCTCGTCGGAAGGACTCCCCCGTGACGCCATCCCGACGTCGCCTCGCGGTGCTCGCCGCAGCGACCGCCGTGGCGCTGGTCGGTGTTAGTGCCGGCACCGCTTTCGCCGATCCACCCGCAGACGCCCCCGAACAGATCCGCAACGGTGACTTCAGCGAGGGATCGTCGCCCTGGTTCTCCTACGGCACCAACTCCCTCGATGTGGTCGACGGCCAGCTCTGCGCCACTGTGTCCGCCGGCCTGGCCAACCCCTGGGACGCCGGCATCGGTCACGACGCGCTTCCGCTGATCGCCGGCGCCGAGTACACCCTCGGCTTCGACGTCACCTCCGCCCCCGGTGGCCCGGTGGCCGCCGTGCTGCAACTCGGCAGCGAGCCCTACACCGGCTACTACTCGGTCACCGCCGCCGCGACTCCGACCCAGCAGCGCGTCGAGCGCACCTTCGTCGCCCCGACCGACGACAGCCGCGCCCAGCTGATCTTCCAGATCGGCGGTAGCGCCGAGGCGCGGACCGTCTGCCTGGACAACATCTCGCTGCGCGGCGGCAACCCGCCCGAGCCGTACGTGCCGGACACCGGCCCCCGGGTCCGGGTGAACCAGGTCGGCTACCTGCCGGGCGGGCCGAAGAACGCCACGGTGGTCACCGAGGCCACCGAGGCGCTGCCCTGGCAGCTGCACTCCGCCTCCGGTGCCGTGCTGGCCAGCGGCACCACCACTCCCCGCGGGGTCGACGAGGCGTCGGCACAGAACGTGCACTCGGTGGACTTCTCCTCGTACCGCACGCCGGGGCAGGGGCTGACGCTGGCCGTCGACGGCGAGGTCAGCCACCCGTTCGACATCTCCGGCACGCTCTACGACCAGTTGCGGTCGGACGCGTTGCAGTTCTTCTACATCCAGCGCAGCGGCATCGAGATCGACGGTGACCTGGTCGGCGAGGAGTACGCACGCCCCGCCGGACACCTGGGCGTCGCGCCGAACCAGGGTGACACCGACGTGCCCTGTGTCGCCGGGACCTGCGACTACCGACTCGACGTGCGCGGCGGCTGGTACGACGCGGGTGACCACGGCAAGTACGTGGTCAACGGCGGCATCGCCACCTACCAGCTGCTGAACAGCTTCGAGCGGACCAAGAACGCCGCCACCGGCGGATTCGGCGCCGACCTCGCTGACGGCACGCTGCGGCTGCCCGAGCGCGACAACGGGGTGCCGGACATCCTCGACGAGGCCCGCTGGGAGCTGGAGTTCCTGCTGCGCATGCAGGTGCCGGCCGGCAAGCCGCTGGCCGGAATGGCCCACCACAAGATCCACGACCGGAACTGGACCGGCCTGCCGATGCAGCCCGAGGACGACCCGGAGCCGCGCGAGCTGCACCCGCCGTCCACCGCCGCCACGTTGAACCTCGCCGCCACGGCCGCCCAGTGCGCCCGACTGTTCGCTCCGTACGACAAGGAGTTCGCGCAGCGCTGCGGCAAGGCGGCGAAGACCGCCTACGCGGCGGCCAAGGCCAACCCGGCCCGGTACGCCCCGTCGACAGGCAACGGCGGTGGCCCGTACGACGACACGAACGTCACCGACGAGTTCTACTGGGCGGCCGCCGAGCTGTACCTGACCACCGGCGAACGCACCTACCTGACCGACCTGACCGCCTCGCCGCACCACACCGGTGACGTCTTCGACCCCCGTGGCTTCGGCTGGCAGAGCGTGGCGGCGCTGGGCCGCCTCGACCTGGCGACCGTGCCGAGCGGGCTGCCGGCGGCCGAGCTGACCCGGATCCGCGCTTCGGTCACCGCCGCCGCCGACAGGTACCTCGCCGAGATCGGCCGGCAGGCGTACGGGCTGCCCATGCCCGGTGACCCGAACAGCTACTTCTGGGGCGGCAACGGCGCCATCATCAACAACGCCGTCGTGCTGGCCACCGCGTTCGACCTGACCGGAGCGGCGAAGTACCGCGACGGCGCGGTGCAGACGATGGACTACATCCTCGGCCGCAACGCGCTGAACATCTCGTACGTCACCGGGTGGGGCGAGCACGCGGCGGAGAACCAGCACAGCCGGATCTTCGGCTTCCAGCTCGACCCGAGCATGCCGAAGCCGCCCGCCGGCTCGATCGCCGGCGGACCGAACGCCGCCCTCCAGGACCCGTTCGTGGAGCAGTTGCTCGAGGGCTGCGCGCCGATGTTCTGCTTCGTCGACGACATCGCCTCGTACTCCACGAACGAGGTGGCCATCAACTGGAACTCGGCGCTGGCCTGGCTCTCCTCGTTCCTGGCCGACCAGGGCGATTCCGGCGCGGTGCCGGCACCCACCTGCTCGGTGTCGTACACCAACTACGGCTCGTGGCAGGGCGGTACCGGCTTCACCGCCCAGGTGAACATCCGCAACACCGGCACCGCCGCGGTGAACGGCTGGACCGCCCGGTTCGCCTTCACCGGTGACGCCAAGGTGCGCGACGCGTGGATGGCCACCGTGACGCAGTCCGGCGCCACGGTGACCGCGAAGAGCGAGTCGTACAACTCGCGGATCAACCCGGGCGGCTCGGTGATGTTCGGCTTCAACGCCACCACCGGCGGCGGCGCCAACCCCGCCCCCAACCTGGTCACGGTCAACGGCGCAGCCTGCACCGTGTCCTGAACCCCGGGTGGGGTGCCGTCGGCGACCGGCGCCCCACCCGGCCCCCAACCCACGAAATGTTCAAGAAGTTCTGGTCCGGTTCCGTCAGGATCCGGACCAGAACTTCTTGATCGTCGGGGCTGGCTGGTCCGGCGGCGTGCGGGAGGATGGGGTGGTGGATGATCTCGACGGGGTGGTGGTGCGCAGCGGTGGGAAGGCGGACGCGGCGGCGGTGCTGCGGCTGCTCGACGACGCGACCGCCTGGCTGGTGAGGCAGGGTCGGACCGGACAGTGGGGCGCGGATCCCGCCTCGACGGATCCCCGCCGCATCGCCCAGGCCGACGTGTGGGCCACCGGCGGCGGGCTGTGGCTGGCCGAGGTGGACGGACGTCCGGTCGGCGCGCTGGTGGTGGGGTCTGCCACCGAGTACGTGCCACCCGCGACCGAACCCGAGCTGTACGTGAACCTGCTGGTCACCGACCGGGCGTCCGCCGGGCGGGGAATCGGTGGGCGGCTACTGGCGCACGCCGCCGACCTGGCCCGGGAACGCGGGGTCGGGCTGCTGCGGGTGGACTGCTACGCCGGCGACGACGGCGCGCTGGTGCGCTGGTACGAACGCCAGGGCTTCACCCCCACCGACCCGTTCACCGTGCCCCGCCCCAACCGTCAGCCCTGGCCCGGCCAGATCCTCACCCGCCCCATCCACCCCCACCCCCAGTCCCCACCCCGCTCGCGTTGATCATGAGGTTAGCGGCAGTTGTCGATCTTAAGGGTGCCGCTAACCTCATGATCAACGGGCCTGTCGGGGTCGGGCGGGTCAGGGGCGGAGTTTGGGGAGGACCTGGTCGGCGAAGGTGTCCAGGAAGGGGATTTGGTCCTGGCCTACGTGGTGCAGGGCGATCTGGTCGAAGCCGAGGTCGACGTACTCCTCCAGCCAGCCGACGTGCCGGCCCAGGTCGGCGGAGATGTTGACCACCTCCGCGAGCCGGGCCATCGGCACCTCGGCGGAGACCACGTCGAAGTGCTCCGGGGTGGCCAGATCCCAGCAGACCGGCGGGGCGAAGACGTTGCTGCGCCACTGGTCGTAGGCGATCGCCTCGGCCTCCGCCTGAGCGGGTGCCCAGCTCAGGTGCACCTGTAGGTGCACCGGTCCACGACCGCCGGCGTCCCGGTAGGCGTCGATCATGCGACGCAGGTGGTCGGTCGGCGCGTTGACAGTGATCAGGCCGTCCGCCCACTCGGCGCACCAGCGGGCCGTGGCGACGCTTACCGCGGCGCCGACGAGTGCCGGCGGCTGTTCCGGGCGGCTCCACAGCTTCGCCCGGTCCACCCGGACCAGACCGTCGTGGCTGACCTCCTCGCCGGCGAGCAGGGCCCGGATGACGTCCACGCACTCGCGCAGCCGGGCGTTGCGGACGTCCTTGCGCGGCCACACCTCCCCGGTGATGTGCTCGTTCGCGGCCTCACCGGAGCCCAGGGCCGCCCAGAACCGGCCCGGATACATGGCGGCGAGGGTGCCGATCGCCTGCGCGATGATCGCCGGGTGGTAGCGCTGCCCGGGCGCGTTGACCACCCCGAACGACAGGCCGGTGGCCTGCAACGCCGACCCGAGCCAGGACCAGGCGAATCCGGAGTGACCCTGGCGCTCGCTCCAGGGGGCGAAGTGGTCCGAGCACATGGCGGCGTCGAAGCCGACCTGCTCGGCGTGGACCACCGCCTCCAGCAGCTCACCCGGGTGGATCTGCTCGTGGGAAGCGTGAAACGCGATCGCCGTCATGCCGCGCTTCACTACCCAGCCGGGCAGCGTTGTAAGCAGCTGCTACTCGGCGTGGGCGCCGGCGCCGGCGGTGGCCACGCCCTCCCCCACCCAGACCGTCTTGACGTTGCAGAACTCGTGCATGCCCTGGGCGGAAAGTTCCCGGCCGTAGCCGGAGTTCTTCACCCCGCCGAAGGGCAACTCGGGGTAGGACGTCGTCATCCCGTTGATGAAGACCGCGCCGGCCTCCAGGTCGGTGGCGAACCGCTGCTGCTCCTGCGGATCGCGGGTCCAGGCGTTCGAGCCGAGCCCGAAGCTGGTGCCGTTGGCCAGCTCGATCGCCTCGTCGTACGACGAGGCCCGGTACAACCCGGCGACCGGCCCGAACACCTCCTCGGCCCACATCCGCATGCCCGGGTTCAGATCCGTCACCACCGTCGGCGGGTAGAACCAGCCCGCCCCGGCTGGCTTCTCGCCACCGCAGAGCACCGTGGCGCCCTTGTCGACGGCGTCGCGGACCTGCGCGTCGACCTCGTCGCGGCCCCGCTCGGAGGCCAGCGGGCCGACGTCGGTGCCGTCGTCCATCGGGTCACCCACCCGCAGCGCCGACATGTGCCGCGCGAACGCCTCGGCGAAGGCGTCGTAGACGTCGGTGTGCACGATGAAACGCTTGGCCGCGATGCAGGACTGGCCGTTGTTCTGGCAGCGGGCGGTGGTGGCCACCTGCGCGGCCAGGTCCACGTCGGCGGAGGGCATCACCACGAACGGGTCGCTGCCACCCAGTTCCAGCACTGTCTTCTTCAACTCCCGGCCGGCGATCTGCGCGATCGACCGGCCGGCGACCTCGCTGCCCGTGAGCGTGGCGGCGCGTACCCGGGGATCGCTGAGGATCCGGTCCACCGCCTCGGAGCCGACAAGCAGGGTGGTGAACGCGCCCTCGGGGAAACCGGCCCGCCGGAACAGGTCCTCCAGCAGCAGCGCGGTCTGCGGCACGTTGGAGGCGTGCTTGAGCAGCCCGGTGTTGCCGGCCATCAGGGCCGGCGCGGCGAACCGCATCACCTGCCAGAGGGGGAAGTTCCACGGCATCACCGCCAGCACCGGCCCGATCGGCTGGTAGCGGACGAACGCCCGGGTCGCCGAGACCGCCGCGGCGTCGGCCGGCTCGTCGGCGAGGAACTCGGCGGCCCGGCCGGCGTAGAAGCGGCAGGCGGTGGCGCACTTGGTGACCTCGGCCTTGGCGGCGGCGAGCGTCTTGCCCATCTCGGTGGTCATCAGCCTGGCGATCTCGTCCCGTTCCGCCTCCAGCAGGTCCGCCGCCACGTTCAGCCACCGCCCGCGCTGCTCGATCGTGGTGCCGCGCAGCTGCCGGTACGCCAGGTCGGTCCGCTCGATCGCGCCGTCGATCTGCTCGTCGGACATCGCCTCGTACGTCTTGAGCACCTGGCCGGTCACCGGATTGGTGGTGGCGATGGTCATCAGGGTTACTCCCGTCACTCGAAGAGTGAGTGCCGCACGCCGGGCTCCTCCCGACGGCGGGCGGCGCGACGACGTTGGATGACGATCAGGTCGACGACGGCGACCACCGCGAACACGGCACAGACGACGCCCAACCAGGCCACGTCGGCACGGAACGCCAACACCGCAAAAACGATCATGGTGACGAGCCCGAAGCTGGCCAGCGCCAGCCGCAGGTTCAGCGCGCTGTACGCGTGACCGACCGTGCCACGGGCACGCCGGGGCTGTGATCTCGTCATCACCTCCACCTACCCCGCGCCGCCGGAGCTAACCGTCGCCCGGGGGTTCCGGTACCGGCCGATCAGGAACGCCAGGCGCCACGGGCGGCCGCGTCGGCGGCGTACGCGGCGAAGCTCTTCGGGTCGTGGCCGGTGACCAGCCGCACCGTCCCGGTCGGCTGCCCGTCGCCCAGGTCGCGTAGTGCCCCGAACGCGGCGATCTCGCCCGCCACCTGCTCCGCCGGTACCCCCAGCGCGAGCATCACCGCCCGGTAGTCGTCGGCCGTACCGAGGTGACGCACCGGGCGGCCGACGGTTTCGGTGAGGATCTCCGCGGCATCGCCGAAGGAGAGCGCCTCCGGGCCGGTGATCTCGTACGTCCGGCCGGCGTGTCCGGCACCGGTGAGGGCGGCGACCGCTACATCTGCGATGTCGTCGGCGTCGACGAAGCACTGGCGGGCGTCGCCCATCGCCTCGATCGCCCGGCTGGAGAGCAGCACCACCCGGCCCACGCCGTGCTCCACGGCCAGCCGGACGAAATCGGACTCGACCGGCCGGTCGTGCGGCGCCATCAGATACATCGCGGTGACCCCGGCGAGGGACGCCCGCCAGGAGCTCGGATCGGTCCAGTCGAAGCGCGGCTCTCCGGAACGGGAGGCGGGCCGGACCGCGTGGCCGGCGTCCCGCAGCCGGCGGACGACGCGGCCTACCTGTCGTACCGGTGGCGCCGAGCACGAGAATCATGTCCTGGGTCGTCATCCGTCCAGTCGAGCAGCCGCCTGTGACAATGGCCCGCCGCCGCCAGCCGCCCGAGCCCATCGGTTCCGGCCGTGCGTTGCGTTACACCGGCCCGGCCAGACCCGGCCGATCCGGGCATCGGCGGGGAACATGGACCCATGACCGTGAGCCAGGCCGAGCCGGTGACCGTCGCCGTCGCCCGACGCGCCGACCCCGCCCGTACCGACGAGATGGTGGCGTGGATGCGGGCCGGCACGGCGCTGGCCGAGGCGTTCCCGGGTTTCCTGGGGGCGGGCTGGGTGCGCCGCGCCCCCGGATCCGGCGACTGGCACATGCTCTACCGGTTCGCCGACCCGGACACTCTGCGCCGCTGGGAGGAATCGCCGCAGCGACACTGGTGGCTGACGTCGGCGCAGGGCATCGTCGAGCACACCCACGTCGAGCGACGGACCGGCATCGAGGGCTGGTTCGATCCGCCGCGCGCGGCGGACATCGAGCCGCTCGACGCGGAACCGACAGTGCCTCCGTCGCCTCCCCGTTGGAAGCAGGCGGTGACGATCTGGCTGGCGTTCTTCCCGCTCAGCCTGACCGCCACCCTGCTCACCGGCCAACTCCTGCCCGGACTGCCGACGGCGGCGCGGGTACTTCTCATGACACTCACCCTGACACCGCTGATGACCTACCTGGTGCTGCCCCGGATCACCCGGGCGCTGCACTGGTGGCTGCACGGCCAGCGGACACCCTGGCACCGGTAGCGAGCGGCCGGGCCGTATAGCACGGCGGCGAGTGGTACGACAGGGCACTGCCGCATCTCCGACAGCAGCGCGTGACCAGCACGGCCTACGCGCGTAGAGTCACCGTGCCGTCGCTCTGCGCTGTGAGGCTGGGGAAGTCATGCCTGGACGCTGGACCACCGCCGCCGTCTGCCTGCTCGCCCTCGTCGCGTTGGCCTGCGAGGCGGGCGGGGACGCGGCGCCCCGACCGTCGGGTGGCACGGCCCAGCCCGGCTCCCCCCGGGTCGTCGCCGCCCTCGGCGACTCCATCACCACGGGCTTCGGGTCGTGCCTGCTGCTCAGCTCATGCCAGCGCAACTCCTGGTCGACGGGGGACGGCCTGCGGGTGGAGAGCCACTACCGTCGCCTGCTCGACCGCAACCCGGCGCTGCGCGGCAAGGCCCACAACCACGCCCGGCCGGGGGCCCGGGCCGGTGCGCTGGCCGGGCAGGCGGAGGCGGCGGTACGCGACCGAGCCGACTACGTAACGGTGCTCGTCGGCGCCAACGACGCCTGCCGCGCCACGATCGAGGCGATGACCCCGGTGACCGAGTTCCGCGCCGAGATCGACAGAGGGCTGCGGGTGCTGCGCGAGGGGCGTCCGAAGGCGCGGGTCCTGGTCGTCAGCATCCCCAACCTGTACCGGCTCTGGGAGGTCGGCCACGACGAGCCCCGGGCGGTACGCGCCTGGCGACGGGGTGTGTGTCCGGCCCTGCTGGCCGAGGCGACATCCACCGCACCCGCGGATCGGAGCCGCCGCGCGGCCTTCCGGGAACGGGTCTCCGCGTACAACGGGCAGTTGAAGGCGGCGTGCCGGGCGTACGGCTCCCGATGCCGCTACGACGGCGGCGCCGCGCACCGGGTCCGCTTCGACCTGGATCTGGTCAACGCGCTCGACTACTTCCACCCCAACACCGCCGGTCAGTCCCGGCTCGCCGAGGTGACCTGGCGCTCCTCCGGCTACGCCGACTGATCGCCCGGCTCGTCGGGACGACGTGGCGACGGAATGTGGGGCCCGCTCTGCTGGCGGTAGAGCGCCCGGGAGCGTTCGGCGACCTTCTTGGTGGCCGAGGAGTTCGCCCAGGTGCCGAGGACGATCGCCGCCCCGGGGACCACCTTGGCGAAGAGTCGCTTCGCCGCGCGTACCCCGGCCATCTGGGCGAGGCGCACCCCGAGGTGCAGCATCACCCGGCCGAGCGGGGCCTGCCCACCGCCGCCGAACAGCGCACCCGCCCGTTCCCGCCCGGCCGCCACGCCGAGCGCCACCCGGGCGCTCGCGGCGACCTTGTGCACCTTCTGCAGCACGAGCAGGTCGGTAGCACGGTCGGCATGCGTCGGGTCGACGCCGTACGCGGCGGCGACGTGCAGGACCATGCGGGACTGGGTCCAGGCCAGCACGCCCACGTCGATCACCGCGCCGGGCAGTCCGGCCGCACCGGAGACCGCACCGGAGAGCCGGGCCTGGTTGACGAACCGACGTACCGCCTGCTCGGCCAGGACCTCGGCGCTGATCCCGGGCTGGGCGGCGCGGATCCGCTGCGCCCACTGCGCGGCCTCCGGTCCGAGCCGGCGCACCGCCTCCAGGGCCAGATGTTCGGGAGCGTACTGCGGGTCCTGGCGCATCCGGTCCCAGAGCGTGGCCGGTGGCGCTTCGGCAACCCGGCCGCCCGGGGCGGGCGGGGCCGGGGTGACGGGCTGGCCCTCGGCGGGCACGGGATCGCTCATCACCTCTCCTCTCGGTGGGGCCCATCCATGTGTACCCCGCTGTGGCAACGGCGTACCGTCGGCCGATCAGCCGACGACGTCGGCCCGGGCGGACCGGCGCGACAGGAATGCACGAGGATGGCAGGTACGTTCTGGCGATCGGGTCGCTGTCATTCCGGTGACCCGTTACGCACTTGCAGGGAGGCCGCACCGGTGCTCGACCCACACGAGCTCTACGAACTCACCGACGATCTGCCCGACCTCGGTCAACCGGTCCTGATCCAGGCGCTCACCGGTTTCGTCGACGCCGGTAACGCGAGCCGGCTCGCCCGCGAGCAGCTGCTCACATCGCTGGAGTCCCGCCCGGTCGCCCGGTTCGACCTGGACCAGCTCTTCGACTACCGCTCCCGCCGTCCGGTGATGACCTTCGTCGAGGACCACTGGGAGAGCTACGACGATCCGGTGCTGGAGCTGCACCTGCTCCACGACGACGACGAGACCCCGTTTCTGCTGCTCACCGGGCCGGAGCCCGACCTTCAGTGGGAACGGTTCACCGCCGCCGTCGCCGGGCTCGCCGCCCGACTGGACGTACGGCTCACCGTCGGGCTCAACGCGATCCCGATGGCGGTGCCGCACACCCGGCCGACAGGCGTGACCGCGCACGCCACCCGACGTGATCTGATCGCCGGCTACGAACCGTGGCTGCAACGGGTACAGGTCCCCGGCAGCGTGGGTCACCTGCTGGAGTTCCGCCTCGGCGAGGCCGGCCGGGACGCGCTCGGCTTCGCCGCGCACGTGCCGCACTACGTGGCGCAGGCCGAGTACCCGGCCGCCGCCGAGGTGCTGCTGGCGTCGGTGTCCCGCAGCACCGGGCTGCTGCTGCCCCGGGACGGGCTGCGCTCGGCCGCCGAGGTGGTGCGGGTGGAGATCGACAGGCAGGTCGCCCAGAGCGACGAGGCCACCACCCTGGTCCAGGCGCTCGAGGAGCAGTACGACGCGTACGCCCGGGGTCGGGGTGAGAAGAACCTGCTCGCCGCGGAGAACGGTCCCCTGCCCACGGCGGAGGAACTCGGTGCCGAGTTGGAGCGGTTCCTCGCCGAACAGACCCGCCCGAACAACGACACCCCGGGGAGTTGAGCGGAGCCCGTGTCCGCTGGAGCGTCGCCCTGGTCCGGTCACTGGCGTCCGGTGCAGGCCTTCGTGCCGCCACGCCTGCGGGTCGATCCCGCGAACCCGCCGAAGGAGGAGTGGCTACCTGTCGGTGCGGCCCTCCTCCACCTCGACCGTTACCTGCCGGATCGGCCGGCACCGGCCCGGGTGATCGTGCTGCACGGCGGCGGCACGCACGGCGGCTTCCTCTCCCCGTTCGGGGTGATGGTGCAGCGGCAGGGCTACGAGGCGGTGCTGCCGGACCTGCCCGGGTACGGCCGCACCCAGGTACCGGACCGGCGCGGGCTGCGTTACTCCGACTGGGCCGAGACAGCCACCGCACTTGTCGAGCACGAGACGGCGAACGATCCGCGCCCGGTGGTCCTGCTCGGGCTGAGCATGGGTGGGATGCTCGCCTACGACGTCGCCGGTCGTCGCGGTGACATCGCCGCGGTCGTCGCCTCGTGCCTGCTCGACCCGTCGCGGCCCGAGGTGCGTCAGCAGATCTCGCGTACCGCCCTGATCGGTCGGCTGGCGGAGCCGTTGCTGCGCCGGACCGCCCGGCTCACCGACCGGCTCGGCGTTCCGATGCGGTTCGTCGCGCCGATAAACGCCATCGCCGCCGATCCGAAGCTGGCCGACAGCATCGCCGCCGATCCGTACGGCGGCGGCACCTGGATGCCGGCCGGCTGGATCCGCACGTTCCTCCAGTCCGAACCGGCGGTGCCGCCGGAGCGGTTCCAGAGCTGTCCGGTGATCCTCGCCCAGCCTGACACCGACACCTGGACGCCGCTGGAGATCAGCCGCCCCTTTCTGGACCGCATCGCCGGTCCCACCGAGATCGTGACGCTGCACGGCGCCAGCCACGCCTGCATCGAGGATCCCGGCGCCGAGGAACTGGCGGCCCTGCTCGGCCGGGTACTCGGCGAGGCGGCCGGCCGCACCTGACGCACCGGGGCCGCCCGGCGGCGTTCCCGGTGGCCGAGGTCTCCAGAGCCGGCACGGTGGTGTCGGCGGCCCTGGGCCACCACGGCACGCCGATGCGCGCGGAGCCGGCCGAGATGGGGCAGGCTGGTCAGCATGCGCCTGGCGACGTGGAACGTGAACTCGGTGAAGGCCCGGCTGCCCCGGCTGCTCGACTGGCTGGCCGGCACCGCGCCGGACGTGGTCTGCCTCCAGGAGACCAAGTGCCCCGACGGCGCCTTCCCGGCGACCGAGGTGGGTGAACTGGGGTACACGGTGGCCAGTCACAGCGACGGCCGCTGGAACGGGGTCGCCATCCTGTCCCGGGTCGGTCTGGCCGACGTCACCGTCGGGTTCCCCGGAGAGCCCGGCTTCCCCGACCCGGAGGCCCGGGCGATCTCGGCCACCTGCGGCGGGCTGCGGGTCTGGTCGGTGTACGTGCCGAACGGCCGCACGCCCGACGACCCGCACTACGCGTACAAGCTGGCCTGGCTGGCGGGGCTGCGGGACGCGCTGGACACCGAACTGACGAAACGCGCGCCGCTGGCCGTCTGCGGCGACTTCAACGTGGCCCCCACCGACGACGACGTGTGGGATCCGGCGCTGTTCGTCAACTCCACCCACGTCACCCCGCCCGAACGGGCCGCCCTGGCGGCGCTGCGCGATCTCGGTCTCACCGACGTGGTGCCCACCCCGATGAAGGGCCCGCACCCGTTCACCTACTGGGACTACCGGGCCGGCATGTTCCACCAGAACAAGGGCATGCGCATCGACCTGGTGTACGCCTCGGCCCCGCTGGCCCGCGCCGTCCGGTCGGCGTACGTGGACCGGGAGGCCCGCAAGGGCATGGGCCCCTCCGACCACGCCCCCGTCGTGGTCGACGCCGACCTCGTCCCCGCCGTCGAGTCCTTCTGACCTGCACGCCGACCCGCCCCACACGCTCGCCCACCCGGCACGCTCGCCCACCCCGCGCACTCGCCCACCCGGCGCGCTAGCCCACCCGGCGCACTCGCCCAGCCTCACGAGATGCCGCAACTCGGGCTTTCCCGCCGCCCGGAAAGCCCCACTTACCGCAACCGGCGACCCCGGCCGGCGACCACCGGCGTCCGCGCCGGTGCCCGCCCTGGTGGGGAGGTCACGGGCTAGGGTGAGGCCATGGCAGTCGTGAAGATCAACGCGATCGACGTTCCGCCCGGTGGTGGCGAGGAGTTGGAGAAGCGGTTCGCCGCCCGGGCCCGCGCGGTGGAGAACTCCCCCGGTTTCCTCGGCTTCGAACTGCTGCGCCCGGTGGCCGGTGAGAACCGCTACTTCGTCTACACCCGGTGGGAGACCGAGCAGGCGTACCAGGACTGGGCCGCCGGGCCCGCCCGAGCCGCCCACGCCACCCCGCCCGGCGCCGAGCGGCGGCCACCCGTCGCCTCCGGCGCCACCCTCCTGGAGTTCGAGGTGGTCCAGCAGGTCCCCTGACGGTCACCCGGCCACCGCCGGCGGAGAGCAGGGGCGGCGGGTGGTCAGGCGGGTCGGGTGGTGGTGAGGGTGGCGAAGGCGATGACGTTGTCGGCGTAGCCGGTACCGCCGCCGAGCCACTCGCCGCCGCAGGTGATCAGCCGCAGCCCGGGCGGGCCCTCGTGGCCGTAGACCCGGTCGGCGGGCAGCCGTTCCTTCGGGAAGTGTTCCACCGAGTTGACGGTGAACACGGCCACCGAGTCGTCCTCCCGGGCCACCTCGACGGTGTCTCCCACCTTCAGTTTGCCGAGGTCGTAGAAGACCGACGGGCCGCTCTTCGTGTCCACGTGGCCGACGATGACCGCCGGACCCGGGTCACCCGGCGCGGGCCCACGGTCGTACCAGCCGGTTTCCTCGTGCCGACTCAGCGGCGGCACGGCGATCGAGCCGTCCGGTGCGTCGCCCACCGGTTTCACAGGTGCCGAGACGTCGATCGACGGGATGGACAGGCTCACCGGCCGCGCGGCGGTGCGCCCGACGGGCACTGTCGACGCTCCGCTGGAGCCCCCTTCGCCACCGGTGGTCGCCCAGTCCAGCGGTCCTCCGACGGTGTGCCCCAGCCCAGCGCCGGTGGCGAAGACGCCGGCCAGCACGAGCACCACCGCGAGCGGCAGCGACCACGGGCTGCGCCCGGAGCGCGGTGGGCGGCCGGACGCTCCGGCATTCCTCGGCGCCCGGCGCCGATCGGTGAACGGTGCTACGGCGCGGGCACGGCGCGAGCCGGTGCCGGGTACGGCCGCCCACCCGTGCGGGAGCGGCTTCGAGCCGTAGCCCGTCGCACGGCCGCCGCGACCCGACCCGGAACCAGAGCCCGCCGCACCGTCGCCGGGACGTGGCATGGAGCCGGCTCCGGCCCTACGGTCGCCGGGATGCGGGGGCGGGCTGTCCTGCGGTACGAACAGGTCTTGTCGATAGCTGGGGCGGGGTGGGCTACCGGCGGGGCGGGCCGGTAGGCCGGCGCCGGTTCGCGGGGTGGCCCGGCCGACGCCGGTGCGTCCGGGCGTACCGGCCGAGCCGCTGGGGCGGGGTGCGCGGGCGGCGGACATGACGGCTCACCGTCGGGTACCGCGACGGCGCGTCGCGGTGACCCAGAGGACCATTCCGGTGACTGTCAACGCCAGCCCGCCGGGAAGCAGCAGGTTGGAGGTGACGGCACCGGCGCTACCACCGAAGCCGGTCGCCGGGCCCCGGCTGGGCTTCATGTGGCGTACCACCTGGATCATGGTGGAGGCGGTCTCACCGCCCCGGCACTCCAGCTTGACCCGGTAGTTACCGGGGAGCACCCGGTCCTTCACCATCGCTGTCCCGGTGAGCAGGCCGCGCTGGGGCTGCACGGCGACCCGGCCGAACGCGTCCGAGACGACTATCGCCCCCACCGAGTTGTCGTGGCAGCTGGCCCGCAGGCCGACCAGGTGGCCCGGTTCGACGATGCTCGGCGAGACCTCGACGAACACGGTCGGGCCCGGCTGCGGCGCGCCCTGCGGCGGAGCTGGCTGCCCACCGCCGGGTTGCCCGGCGACGACCGGCGCGACGGCGGTAAGCGCGGAAGCCACCGACTCCGCGCCGGCCGGCGGGGGTGCCGCGACGGCCGGCGCCGCCGTCAGCAGCGGCGTGGCGAGGGCGATCGCGAGCAGCGGCGCGACGGCCACGAGGGTACGCAGCGGAGCGACGGACAGGGCCTGACGAGTCTGGGTCGCTGCTGACACGATGCCCCCCTCCCGGTGCGCCGGTGCGGTAGCCGGGCACTGCCGGACACCCGGTACTGCTTCCACCGATGATGTTCTCACCACCGGGCGTACATCACATCCGGTCCGGCGCGGTGCTCGCGTAGGCTCGGTTGGTGGTGACCTCCACCGACCCGACTCCCGCCGTCGCCGCGCCGTACCTGGCGCGGGCGATCCGCACCTACCACCCACGGCGCGGCCGGATGAGCGGCCGGCAGGTGGCGGCGTTGGAGCAGCTCTGGCCGAGGTACGGCCTGCGCGTCGCCGACGCCGACCCGTTCGACCCCGTCGGCCTCTTCGGCCGCCGGGCCCCGCTGGTGGTCGAGATCGGTTCCGGCATGGGCGACGCGACCGCCGAGATGGCCGCCGCCGACCCGGATCGAGATTATCTGGCGGTCGAGGTGCACACCCCGGGAATCGCGAACCTGCTGGACCTGATCCACCTTCGTGACCTGGGCAATGTCCGGATCGTCGAGGGCGACGCGATGGAGTTGCTCGATCTGCTGCCGCCCGCCTCGCTGGACGCGGTGCACGTCTTCTTCCCGGACCCGTGGCCGAAGTCCCGTCACCACAAGCGGCGGCTGATCCAGCCGACGCACGTCGCCCGGTTGCGTTCCCGGCTGGCCGTCGGCGGCACGCTGCACTGCGCCACCGACTGGGCGGAGTACGCCGAGTCGATGCGGACCACCCTGGACGCCGACCCGGGCCTGGTCAACGCGTACGACGGGTACGCTCCCCGGCCGGCGTACCGGCCGGTGACCCGGTTCGAACGGCGGGCGCTGCGCGCCGGCCGCCCGGTCGCCGACCTGATCTACCGCCGCCGCTGAGGTGGTGCGTCGCCGGCAGGCCGGCACGCGCCAACCGCCCGACGATGCCCGGCTGGCCGCTGCCCGGCCCTCCCCGGTTGGCGTCCCGGCGCGTGACCCAGGCACCATGGACCGGCCATGACACTCACCGCCGCGCTGCCGAAGACCGCCGACCCCGACACCCTCTACGACGCGTTCGCCAGTTGGGCGTCCGAGCGCGGCCTGGACCTCTACCCCCACCAGGAGGAGGCGGTCATCGAGATCGTCTCCGGGGCCAACGTGATCATGAATACGCCGACCGGCTCGGGCAAGAGCCTGGTCGCCATCGCCGCCCACTTCGCCGCCCTGGCGGACAGCCGGACGACCTTCTACACCGCGCCGATCAAGGCGCTGGTGTCGGAGAAGTTCTTCGCGCTGTGTGAGGTCTTCGGCGCCGAGAACGTCGGCATGCTGACCGGCGACGCCAGCGTCAACGCCGACGCCCCGATCATCTGCTGCACCGCGGAGATCCTGGCCAACCTGGCGCTGCGCGAGGGCAGCCGGGCCGACGTCGGCCAGGTGATCATGGATGAGTTCCACTTCTACGCCGAACCGGACCGGGGCTGGGCCTGGCAGGTGCCGTTGATCGAGCTGCCGCAGGCGCAGTTCGTGCTGATGTCGGCGACGCTCGGCGACACCACCCGGTTCGTCGACGACCTGAGCCGGCGCACCGGCCGGGCGACAGCCGTCGTGCGCACGGCCGAGCGGCCGGTCCCGCTGCTCTTCTCGTACGCGATGACGCCGCTGCACGAGACCCTCGAAGAACTGCTGGAGACCAAGCAGGCCCCGGTGTACGTGGTGCACTTCACCCAGGCCGCCGCCCTGGAACGCGCCCAGGCGCTGATGAGCGTCAACGTCTGCACCCGGGCCGAGAAGGACATGATCGCGGCGGCGATCGGCGGGTTCCGGTTCACCTCCGGCTTCGGCAAGACCCTGTCCCGACTGGTCCGGCACGGCATCGGCGTGCACCACGCGGGGATGCTGCCCAAGTACCGCCGGCTGGTGGAGACCCTCGCCCAGGCCGGGCTACTCAAGGTCATCTGCGGTACCGACACCCTCGGCGTCGGCATCAACGTGCCGATCCGCACCGTGCTGTTCACCGGCCTGTCCAAGTACGACGGGGTACGCACCCGGCTGCTCAAGGCCCGCGAGTTCCACCAGATCGCCGGCCGGGCCGGGCGGGCCGGGTTCGACACCCTCGGCCGGGTCGTCGTGCAGGCCCCCGAACACGTCATCGACAACGAGAAGGCGCTCGCCAAGGCCGGCGACGACCCGAAGAAGCGGCGCAAGGTGGTGCGCAAGAAGCCGCCGGAGGGCTCGATCGGCTGGGGCAAACCCACATTCGACCGGCTGGTGGATGCCGAGCCGGAGCCGCTGACCTCCAGCTTCCAGGTCAGCCACTCGATGCTGCTCAACGTCATCGGCCGCCCCGGCGACGCGTTCGCGGCCATGCGGCACCTGCTCACCGACAACCACGAGGACGCCGCCGCCCAGCGCCGGCACATCCGCCGGGCCATCGCCATCTACCGGGCGTTGCGGGCCGGCGGTGTGGTCGAGGAACTGCCCGAGCCGGACGAGACCGGGCGGCGGGTCCGGCTCACCGTCGACCTGCAACTCGACTTCGCGCTCAACCAGCCCCTGTCACCGCTCGCGCTGGCCACCATCGAGCTGCTGGACAGTGAATCGCCGTCGTACGCCCTGGATGTGCTGTCGGTGATCGAGTCGATCCTCGACGACCCGCGCCAGGTGCTCTCCGCGCAGCAGTTCAAGGCCCGTGGCGAGGCGGTCGCCGCGATGAAGGCCGAGGGCATCGAGTACGAGGCCCGCCTCGAACTGCTCGACGAGGTGACCTGGCCCAAGCCGCTCGCCGAACTGCTGGGCAACGCCTACGAGATGTACCGGCGGGGACACCCCTGGGTGGCCGACCACCAGCTCTCCCCCAAGTCCGTGGTCCGGGACATGTACGAGCGGGCGATGACCTTCACCGAGTACGTGCAGTTCTACGGGCTGTCCCGCTCGGAGGGCCTGGTGCTGCGCTACCTCGCCGACGCGTACAAGACGCTGCGGCAGACGGTGCCCGAGGAGGCCAAGACCGAGGAACTCGTCGACCTGATCGAGTGGCTCGGCGAACTGGTGCGCCAGGTCGACTCCAGCCTCATCGACGAGTGGGAACGGCTGCGCAACCCCACCGATCTGCCCGAGGTCGCCGCCGCGCTGGACGACCGACCGGCGGCGGTCACCCGCAACCTGCGGGCGTTCCGGGTACTGGTGCGCAACGCCCTGTTCCGGCGGGTCGAGCTGGCCGCGCTACGGCAGTGGGACGCGCTCGGCGAGTTGGACGCGGAATCGGGCTGGCACGCCGACGCCTGGGCCGACGCGCTGGAGCCCTACTTCGAGTCGTACGACGGGATCGGGACCGGCCCGGACGCCCGCGGCCCGGCGCTGCTGATGATCGAGCAGGGTCGGGAGCGTTGGACGGTGCGGCAGATTCTGGACGACCCGGAGGGTGACCACGACTGGGGCATCAGCGCCGAGATCGACCTGGCCGCCTCCGACGAGGCGGGCGCCGCCATCGTGCGGATCACCGACGTCGGTCAGCTCTGAGAATTTTCCTACGGGGGCCGTCCGGGATGCCCGGGCGGCCCCTTTCGTGCCCTGGGCGATGTCAGGGTCGTCGATTAGAATGTATGTACTAATCGAGTTCCTGACCTGGGAGGATGCTCGTGACCGCACCCATCTCCGCCCCCCTCACGCCGTACGCCACCCTCCTCGGTTTCACCAGGTACGTCGACCGCACCGGCCCGACCAAGGCCAGCTTCGTCGGCGGCCTGCGTCGACAGCGGGCCAGCCGTTCCGGGTTCAACCCGCACGGCCAGTTCGTCAAGGCACTCAAGGCCGACATCGCCTTCCACACCGGCGGCACCCACCTGGCGCAGGTGGTCGACGTGGTCAAGCCCCGGTGGCGCCCGCTCTACCAGGCGCTCGTGCCCGGCGCGACGGCGTGGCTGCACTCGCTCGGCGAGCCGGCCGGCGTCGAGCTCGCCCAGACCCGCGACGCACTGGCCATGCTCGGTGACCTTCCCATCAAGATCAACCCCCACTTCGGCATCCGGTACGCCGACGGCCGCGCCGAGGCGGTACGCCTGCACTTCGACGAGGCCCCGCCCAGCGAGGAAGCGCTGCTGGCCGCCCTGCATCTGACCGCCCGGCACATGGACGCAGTCCTGCCGCACGCCGAGCCGGTCCTGGTCGACGTACGCCGGGGCATCACCCACCGGATGCCCGACAACGCCAAGCCCGACGAGATCGAACGCTGGCTCGCCGGCGAGGCCGCCGCCTTCCGCGCCATCTGGTCCGCCGCCGCCTGACCCACCCCGCCCACCCCGCCGGGCCGTGCCGTGCCGTGCCGTGCCGTGAGCAACTTCGGGGATAGTGTCGCCTCGACGCACCCGGAGGCCGCACTATCCCT
>NZ_BOOZ01000035.1 GCF_016863495.1 Micromonospora andamanensis | reverse complement strand
CACTGTCCGCAGCACTGGTGGAGGTATTTATACCGTTATGCCATAACTAGTAACTTTTGTGCTCGTTCAGTCGATGGCGGGTCTCGACATGTCGAGCACGCCCGTCAGCCGAACTGGACGGGGGAACTCGGTGAATTCTGTACCGCGAGGAATCGCGCTCGCATCCACGGTGATGCTTGTCGCCAGTATGGCGACCGTGGGACTCGGGATGCCTGTGCGGGCGGCGCCGGGTGACGGGAGCGCACGAGGCGTCGGCGGTCCCTCGGTGGCAGCGGTGCCCACCACCGAGACGCTCACGCCGGAGGAGGGCCCGCAGTCGGGTGGTCAGGTGGTGACCATCACCGGTACAGGTTTCATCGTGGGTGGCACGACTGTCACTTTCGAGGGCGTACCGGCGACCGACGTCACCGTCGACCCGGCGGGCACATCGTTGACGGCTGTCACTCCGCCCGGTGCGGTCGGCCCGGCAGCGGTCGTGGTCGGTAACGTGGATGGCACGGCACCGCCACTGGGCTACACGTATCTCGCCGATGGCAGTGCCGCTGTGGTGACCGGCCTCGCACCGCCTTCTGGGCCTACCGTCGGTGGTACGACAGTGACGATCACCGGGACCGGTTTCGCCGGGGTGTTGGCAGTGGACTTCAACGGCCTGCCCAGCACCGACTTCACTGTCGACCCGGCCGGCACCACGATCACGGTGGTGTCCCCGCCGAACCCGGCCGGCCCGGCCCTGGTCGAGCTGATCTTCCCGGCCGGCAGGGTGACCGCGCCGGACTTCACGTACGTCGCGCCGACGATCACCTCCATCGTGCCGAACACGGGCACGACCGCTGGGGGTACGACGGTGACGATCACCGGGACCGGCTTCGTCGGAACGACGGGGGTGACCTTCAACGACGTACCGGGCACCAATGTCGTCGTCGATCCGGGCGGCACCTCGCTTACCGTGGTCACACCGCCGGCTCCGGTCGGCCAGGTCGACGTGCTGGTGCTCCTGCCGGGCGCGAACGCTGAGGCACCACGCGGATTCACGTACGTCGCGGCTGCTCCGACCGTCACGGCGATCACGCCGGACGACGGACCGCAGTCGGGTGGCCAGGCGGTGACGATCACCGGTACGGGCTTTGTTCCGGGTGGCACGACCGTCACTTTCGACGGCGTGCCGGCCACCGGCGTCACGGTCAGCCCGACGGGCACGTCGCTGACGGCTGTCACTCCGGCCGGTGCGATCGGCCCGGCCGTCGTGGTGGTGGCCGTCAACGGCGGCTCGTCCGCGCCGCTTGAATACGCGTACCTGGCCGATGGCAGTGCCGCCGTGGTGACCGGACTGACGCCGACGACCGGGCCGGGTTCGGGCGGTACCCGGGTCACCATCACCGGCACCGGTTTCGCCGGTGCGACCGGGGTGACCTTCGGCGGACTACCTGGCACCGGATTCACCGTGAACCCGGCCGGCACCACGATCACAGTGGTGACGCCGCCGAACACCGTCGGGGTGGCCGAGGTGCGACTGGTGTTTCCCGCCGGCACCGCCGCCGCGCCAGCGTTCAGCTACCAGACCGCCCCGCCGGTCATTGATGCGCTGTTCCCGGGTCACGGCGCGACCCGTGGCGGTACGACAGTCACGGTCAGCGGTTCCGGTTTTGTTCCGGGCGGCACCGTGGTCACCATCTGTGGCCGGACCATCCAGGCCAGTGAGGTCACCGTGACGGCGGACGGTAGTTCGTTGACCTTCCGTACGCCTGCCTGCGCGGCTGGCAGCACCACAGTCGTCGTGAGCACCGCCGGTGGTGACTCCGGCGGGCTCACCTTCCGTTACGTGTCGCGGAAACTGCCGGTGACAGGTGACGCCGTTGCCACGTCGTTGACCGCCGGCGCGATGCTTGTCGTGGCCGGCAGCTTCCTGGTCTTGCTGACCTGGCGCCGCCAGCGCACCGACTGACCTGATCGGTCGGGCCGAGTTTCGGCCTGATGAGCCGTATACCTGTGCGGTCGTGGGCCGCACAGGTATACGGCTCAGGACGTCTCGCCCCGCACGATGGCTACCGCCACCCGGCAGAATTCGTCCATGTCGGGCTGGAATCCGGCCGCGATGTCGGGGTGCAGCCCGTTGCGGGTCTCGTCGAGCAGTCGCTGGCAGACCTGCTCCACCGGCTCGCCGGCATAGCTGTCGCGGACCCGGTCCGCGGCCGCCTGAAGGGCAGAGGTCAGCTGCTCCTCCAGCGGCCCGCGCAGCTTCTCCTGCACCGGGTCGCGGGGGTCCAGCGTGACATGTGGCTCCGACATCGGCGCTCCCTTCGTCGGCGGCTGCGGTACCCCACCGCTGCCGTCGGTCAAACCCCGTCCGGTACGGCGGCGACGCGCACCTGGTACGAGAAGTCCTCGGCCGGCTGTTCCAGGTAGGACAGCCGGCGGATCTGCTTGTCGTCGTCGTAGAGAGCGACGTCGACAAGCACGCCGAGGTGGGCCAGGCCGATGCTGGAAACCCGCTTCTTGTCCTGAAGCACCGCACAGACGCCGCCGAGCAGGGTGCTGGCGTCGGAGGTGCGGTGCCCGGGCGGGCAGCGCAGGGTCAGGTCGATCTCGATCGGGCCGGACAGTGGCGTCCAGCCGGTTTGTTGCGCGGCCGCGCAGGCGGCCTGCAACAGGGCGCGTACCCTCGTCGCCTGCCGGTGCCCGGCGGCGAAGATGGAAAGCGCTTCGGTCTTGACCGGTGGCAGGCCGCTCACCTCGAACGTCAGGGTGAGAGCGCGGGTGTCCTGCACCACGGCGGCACCTCCTCGTTGGGGACGATCCTGCCCAACCGGTAAGCCGGTGAGGGGCTGTTCCCGCGAGAACCAACCGATCGGGCGGGTCGGGGTCGGCCGGTGGCGTATCGACGGCGACGGCGTACGCGCTGGCGGCGGAGCGTGTTAAACGCTAGTCCACCCGACGGCCACCCGGTAGCACCGGCCGGTCAGTCCCGTGGTGGGAAGGCGCAGAACTCGTTGCCCTCCGGGTCAGCCAGGACCCACCAGGACACCGCGTCGTCCGGCTCCCGCAGCAGGGTGGCGCCGGCCCTGATCAGCGCGGTCGGTGCCGGCTCGGTCAGGTCGACGTCCCAGTGCATCCGGTTCTTCACGCTCTTCCGCTCCGGCACGGGGTCGAAGACCCAGTGGTCCCAGGGGAACCCGGCCGCACCGGTGATCGAGGCGTGGCCCTCGTCGCTGACCTCGACCTCGCCGCCGACGACGCCGGCCCACCAGGTGGCCTGGGCGCTCGGCTCGGCGGAGTCCACCACCAGTTCGAACGGCCCCGGACGGGAGTTCTCGCCGGGGGCGAACGCGCAGAACTGGTTGCCGTCGGGGTCGGCCAGCACCCACCAGCTGATCTCCGAGTCCGGCTCGCGGACCAGCCGCGCGCCGGCTTCCAGCAACGCCGCCGGGCTCGCCTGGGCCAACCGCAGGTCCAGGTGTACGCGAGTCTTGACGGTACGCCGTTCGGGAACCTGGTTGACCCAGATCGAGTCCGCGCTGGCACCGCCGGACGGGTCGACCCGGGTGTCGCCGTCACCGGTGTCGACAAGTTCCGCGTCGAGAATCCGGGCCCAGAACGCGCCAAGCGCGTGCGCGTCGGCGGCGTCGAGGCAGAGGTCCTTGAAGCGTGCGATCATCCGCCGATCATGCCGGCCGGCACCGACATCCGCCTCCGGACTCGGCCGTGGTGAGCGCACTCCGTGCAACGCCTGGCCCGCGACGACCTCTTCAGACCCTGTCGAGCTGAGCCGTCTGCGCTATCGCCGAAGGACCTCGCGGGTTCGCGATCCGTTGGCGCTCTCAGCTCGACAGGACCGCCTACCCCCAGGTACCGGCGCGCCCTGAGCCTGGACCGCCCGGCGCCTGCGCCAGCCCGTCACAGGGCAGGCCCGCTGGAGCGCCGGCCCGTCGATCGCCGAGTGCTCGGTCCGGTGCCCGCCTGAGTGACGTGAGCCACACGGCTCGGTGTTTAGCGCGTCTCGGCCCGGGCAGGTTTCGCGGCTCCCCAGGTCGGGCAGTGTTCCAGCCACGAAACGCAGGGGTGCGAAGCCGCAGGTCAAACGCCCTGGCCGTCTCGCCGTGCGCCGGGGCACGGAGACCTCCCCGGCTGTTGGCCGAGAACGAGGGGAGGGTCATGAGCGAGCGGAGTGATCCGGTCGGCGGTCGGCGCCGACCCCGCGTACGGATGGCGGCGACGGCAGCGGCGCTGACGTTTGTGACGCCGATGGCGGCGTGCGCCTCGGGCGGAGACGGCGGAGTGCCCACGATCAACCTGTACTACCCGCCGGAGCAGAACCTCCAGCAGGTGGTGGACAGGTGCAACACCGAGGCCGACGGGCGGTACCGGATCGTCAACCGGGTGCTGCCCCGGGAGGCCGATGAGCAGCGGGTGCAGATGGTGCGCCGGCTCGCGGCCGAGGACAGCGGCATGGACGTGCTCGGTCTCGACGTGACCTGGACCCAGGAGTTCGCCAGCGCGGACTGGATCCTGGAATGGACCGGGCAGGACCGGGCCGAGGCGGAGCAGGGCACTCTCGAAGGCCCGCTGGAGACCGCCAAGTACCAGGACAAGCTCTACGCGGCGCCGAAGCACACGAACGTGCAGCTGCTGTGGTACCGCAAGGACCTGGTGCCCGAACCGCCGGCCACCTGGGACGAGATGATCTCGACGGCGCAGCGGCTGCGGGATCAGGGCCAGCCGCATCAGGTGCTCACCATGGGGGCCCAGTACGAGGGGCTCGTGGTGCTCTACAACACCCTCGTGGCCAGCGCGGGCGGCAACATCCTCAACGACGACGGCACCGAGGCCGTGGTGGACGACGGCGCCGTGCGGGCGCTGGAGGTGCTGCGCGACTTCGCCACCTCGGGGGTGACCTCACCGTCGTTCAGCAACGCCACCGAGGACCCGGTGCGGCTGGAGTTCCAGAACGGCAACGGTGCGTTCCAGGTGAACTGGCCGTTCGTCTATCCGGCGATGCAGGAAGCCAACCCGGAGCTGGCGGAGCAGGTCGCCTGGGCCCGGGTGCCGGGTGTTGAGGACGGCACTCCGAGCCGGGTCACCATCGGCGGCATCAACCTGGCGGTCAGCCGGTACTCGGAGCACCCGGCGGAGTCTTTCGAGGCGGCCAGGTGCCTGCGCAACGCGGAGAACCAGAAGTTCTCCGCGATCAACGACGGGGTGCCGCCGACCATCGAGAGCGTCTACGCCGACCCGGAGATGGATGAGGCGTACCCGATGAAGGAGACCATCCTCGAACAGCTGCGGGACTCGGCGGTGCGACCGCTGACCCCGGCGTACCAGAGCATCTCCACAGTGACCTCGGCGATCCTGTCGCCGCCAGCGGCGATCGACCCGCAGGCGACCGCCGACGAACTGCGCGAGGCCGTGGCCGCCGCGCTGGAGTCGAGGGGAGTTCTCCCGTGAGTGTCAACGCAACCCCGGCCGGCGCGGACGTGGCCGCCGACGGCACCGACACCGGCGGTGGCCGGCGCGCGGCGGTGCCCACGCAGCGGGACAACGGGCGCGGCAAGGTGCCGCTCAGTGAGAATAAGCGGGCCGAGCGGCGGCTGGGCTGGCTGCTGTGCGCCCCGGCGGCATTCGTCATGCTGGCGGTGACCGCCTACCCGATCCTGTACTCGGTGTGGCTGTCCTTGCAGCGCTACGACCTGCGTTTTCCCGCCGAGCGGGAGTTCATCGGGTTGCAGAACTACGTCACCGTGCTGACGAACGAGTTCTGGTGGACGGCGTTCGGGGTGACCATGCTGATCACGGTGGTCACCGTGGCCGTGGAGCTGGTGCTCGGCATGGGCCTCGCCCTGATCATGCACCGCACGCTCGTCGGGCGGGGGATCGTCCGGACCTCGGCGCTGATCCCGTACGGCATCGTCACGGTGGTGGCCGCCTTCTCCTGGCGGTACGCGTGGACGCCCGGCACCGGATACCTGGCCAACCTGTTCTCCGACGGGGCGCCGTTGACCGAGCGGGCCAGCTCGCTGGCGATCATCATGCTGGCGGAGATCTGGAAGACCACGCCGTTCATGGCGCTGCTGCTGATGGCGGGTCTGGCGCTGGTGCCGGAGGATCTCCTCAAGGCCGCCTCCACCGACGGCGCGACGGCCTGGCAGCGGTTCACCAAGGTGATGCTGCCGGTGATGAAGCCGGCGATCCTGGTGGCGCTGCTGTTCCGCACCCTTGACGCGTTCCGGGTCTTCGACAACATCTACGTGCTGACGTCGGGGGCCAACGAGACCTCGTCGGTGTCGATGATCGCCTACAACAACCTGATCCGGGGTCTGAACCTCGGCATCGGCTCGACGATGTCGGTGCTGATCTTCATCACCGTGGCGATCATCGCGTTCATCTTCGTGAAGCTGTTCGGTACCGCTGCCCCCGGCAGCGACGACGGGGAGAGGCGCTGACATGGCTGACACCACCACCCGGGCCAAGGTGCGCTGGGGCCTGCTGGACGTCGCCGTGGTCGTCTTCGCGCTGACCCCGGTGCTGTGGATCATGTCGCTGTCGTTCAAGACGCCGGCGACGCTCACCGACGGGAAGTTCATCCCCCGAGAGTGGACGCTTGAGAACTACCGGACGATCTTCGCCACCGACCAGTTCGTCCGCGCGCTGATCAACTCGATAGGCATCGCGTTGATCGCCACCGCCATCGCCGTGGTGCTCGGCGCCATGGCCGCGTACGCGATCTCGCGGTTGGACTTCCCCGGCAAGCGGGTGCTGATCGGCGTCTCCCTGCTGATCGCGATGTTCCCGCAGGTGTCGCTGGTCTCGCCGTTGTTCGAGATCGAGCGGCAACTGGGTCTCTTCGACACCTGGCCGGGTCTGATCCTGCCGTACATCACCTTCGCGCTGCCGTTGGCGATCTACACGCTGTCGGCGTTCTTCAAGCAGATCCCGTGGGATCTGGAGAAGGCCGCGAAGATGGACGGCGCCACCCAGGGGCAGGCGTTCCGGCGGGTCATCGCACCGCTCGCCGCACCGGGGCTGTTCACCACGGCCATCCTGGTCTTCATCTTCTGCTGGAACGACTTCCTGTTCGCCATCTCGCTGACCTCCACCGAGCGCTCGCGCACGGTGCCGGTGGCGTTGTCGTTCTTCACCGGCGCCTCGCAGTTCGAGGATCCGACAGGCGCGATCTGCGCCGCCGCCGTGGTGATCACGGTACCGATCATCCTGTTCGTTCTCTTCTTCCAGCGCCGCATCGTCTCCGGCCTGACCTCCGGCGCCGTCAAGGGATAGGTGGTAACTCGTGGCTGAGATCGTGCTCGACAAGGTGAGCAAGAAGTTCCCGGACGGCACCACCGCGGTGCGGGACGTCGACCTGGAGATCGCCGACGGCGAGTTCGTCATCCTGGTCGGCCCCTCCGGCTGCGGCAAGTCCACCACCCTCAACATGATCGCCGGGCTGGAGGACATCAGCTCCGGTGAGCTGCGCATCGGCGGTCAGCGGGTCAACGACAAGGCCCCCCGGGACCGGGACATCGCCATGGTGTTCCAGTCGTACGCGCTCTACCCGAACATGACAGTCCGGGAGAACATGGCGTTCCCGCTGCGGCTGGCGAAGCTGGACAAGGAGACGATCACGCAGAAGGTGGAGGAGGCGGCGAAGGTCCTGGAGCTGACGCCGCTGCTGGACCGCAAGCCGGCAAACCTCTCCGGCGGGCAGCGGCAGCGGGTGGCGATGGGCCGGGCGATCGTCCGGCAGCCCAAGGCGTTCCTGATGGACGAGCCGTTGTCCAACCTGGACGCCAAGCTGCGGGTGCAGATGCGGACCGTGGTGTCCCGGTTGCAGAAGCAGCTCGGCACCACCACCGTCTACGTCACCCACGACCAGACCGAGGCGATGACCCTCGGCGACCGTGTGGTGATCATGCGGGGTGGCGCGGTGCAGCAGGTCGGCCCGCCGCAGGAGCTGTACGACCACCCGAACAACCTCTTCGTGGCCGGGTTCATCGGATCGCCGTCGATGAACTTCCTGACCGCCACGGTCGAGGACGGCACGCTGCGTACCGCCCTGGGCGACGTGCCGATCGGCGACCGGATCCGCCGCGAGTTGGAGGGCGCCGACGCCCCTCGGGACCTGATCCTCGGCATCCGTCCGGAACACTTCGAGGACGCCGAGCTTGTCGACGAGGAGTCCCGGCGCCGGGGCATGGAGTTCACCGCGCCTGTGGACATCGTCGAGTCGATGGGCTCGGACAAGTACGTCTACCTCAGCGTCGAGGGTGAGCGGGCCACCTCCGCCGAGCTTGAGGAACTGGCCGCCGACGCGGGAGCTGCCGACTTCAGCGGTGCCGGGTCGAACCTGGTCACCCGGCTGTCGGCGGAGTCGACGGTCACCGAGGGGGAGGACCGGCGGGTCTGGTTCAACCTGGAGAAGATCCACCTGTTCGACCCGTCGGACGGCCGTAACCTGACCCTGCACGAGGGCCGCGCCGCCGGGGCCCTCGCCGACTGACAGGTCCCACCGGGTGCATCTGGCGGCATGACAGCGACTGATGCACCCGGCGGGACGGCCGGAGTCAGTGAGAGTGCCGCGGCACCTCGCTGCCGCTGCCACCGACGAGGAAGTCCAGGTCCGCGCCGGTGTCGGCCTGCTGCACGTGCTCGCTATAGAGCCGTACCCAGCCTCGCTCGGCCGCCACCGGCGGTGGCTGCCAGGCGGCGCGGCGGGCGGCCAGTTCCGCCTCGTCGACAAGCAGGTCCAGGCGACGCCCCGGGACGTCGAGCCGGACCAGATCGCCGGTGCGGACCAGCGCGAGGGGGCCGCCCACCGACGCCTCCGGCGCCGCGTGCAGGACACAGGTGCCGTACCCGGTACCGCTCATCCGGGCGTCGGAGACCCGCACCATGTCCGTGATGCCGGCGGCGAGCAGCCGTCGCGGCATGGGCACGTTGCCCACCTCGGGGAAGCCGGGGTAGCCGCGTGGTCCGGCGTTGCGCACCACGATCACCGTGTCGGGCGTGACGTCGAGATCCGGGTCGTCGGCGGCGACGGCGTACTCCTCGATCCGGTCGAACACCAGCGCCGGCCCGGTGTGCGTGAGCAGGTGCGCCGAGGCGGCGGAAACCTTGAGCACCGCCCCGGACGGCGCGAGTGAGCCACGCAGCACGACGGTGCCCGATCCGGCGGGTTGGAAGGGCTCGGCCAGGGTGCCGATGACCTGCCGGTTCCAGCACTGGACCCCGCTGATGTTGTCGGCCACGCTCTTTCCGCTGACCGTGATCTGATCCAGGTGCAGCAGCGGGGCGATCTCCGTCATCACCGCCGGCACGCCGCCCGCGTAGGCGAAGTCCTCCATCAGGTACGTCCCGGACGGCATCAGGTTGACAAGCATGGGCACGTCGGCGGTGAGGGTGTCGAAGTCCTCAAGCGTCAGGGGGACACCTACACGTCCGGCGATCGCGAGCAGGTGCACGACGGCGTTCGTGGAGCCACCGATCGCGGCGTTGACCCGGATGGCGTTCTCGAACGCGTGGCGGGTGAGCACCGTGGACACCCGCTGGTCCTGCTCGACCATGGCGACGATCCGGCGTCCGGCGGCGTGCGCGAGGGCGTACCGGCGCGAGTCGACGGCCGGGACCGCGGCGGCACCGGGCAGTTGCACGCCCAACGCCTCGGTCACGCAGGCCATCGTGGAGGCGGTCCCCATGGTCATGCAGTGACCCCGGCTGCGGGACATGCAGACTTCGGCCTCCGCGCAGTCGGCCACGGTCATCCGGCCGGCCCGCAGTTCCTCGGTGAAGCGCCAGACGGCGGTGCCCGAGCCGATGTCCTGGCCACGGAACTTGCCGTTGAGCATCGGGCCGCCGGTGATCAGCAGGGTCGGCAGGTCGACGCTCGCCGCACCCATCAGCAGGCCGGGGGTGGTCTTGTCACAGCCGGAGAGCAGGACCACCCCGTCCAGTGGGTTGGCCCGGATCAGTTCCTCCGCCTCCATCGCCAGCAGGTTGCGGTAGAGCATGGTGGTGGGCCGCATGAGCGGTTCGCCGAGGCTCATCGCGGGGAACTCCAGCGGTAGGCCGCCGCTCTCCCACACACCCCGCTTCACCGACTCGGCCAGCTCCCTGAGGTGGGCGTTGCACGGCGTCAACTCCGACCAGGTGGTGGCGATGCCGATCACCGGTCGGCCGTCGAAGACATCGTCGGCGAACCCCTGGTTACGCATCCAGGACCGATGGATGAACCCGTTGCGGCCGTCCGCACCGAACCACTGTGCGCTGCGCAGCTGTCGATTCGTCATCGACATCGGCACACCTTCCTGTCGACTGTCGGGCCGCGCGGCGAGCGCGGCGATCGATGAGCACGCCGTCGATCCGTTGACGGCAGCGGTGAGCTACCTGAGACCCCCGACGGACAGGCCGCCGCGCCAGTGTCGTTGGAGGCTGAAGAACGCGATGATCAGTGGAATCACGGACACCAGCGAGCCCAGGATGATCAGGCTCCACAGGGAGGTCCCGCCCGCGTTGTTCGCGGATGCGACGCCCTGCCAGAGGCCGAGGCCGACGGTGACCGGGAAGAGCCGGTTGTCGGAGAGCATGGCCAGCGGCAGGAAGTAGTTGTTCCAGGACGCGACGGCGGACAGCAGCAGGACTGTGACCACCGCGGGGCGCATCAGCGGAAGGGCGATCTGGACAAAGGTGCGCAGCTCTCCGGCGCCGTCGGCCCGGGCCGCGTCGAGGATCTCGTCCGGGACCGCGTCGCGGGCGTACACGTGCATCAGGTAGACGCCGAACGGGTTGAGCAGCGAGGGCAGAATCACGGCCCAGACCGTGTTCGTCAGGCCGAGCTGGGCGAACATGATGAACGTCGGGATGACCAGGGCGGTGGCGGGCACCATCAACGCGCCGAGCACGACGGCGAAGCTGAACCGCCGGGCGGCGAAGCGGTACTTGGCGAACCCGTAGCCGGCCATGACCGCCAGGACCGTGGCACCGATCCCACCGGCGAGCGCGTACAGCGTGGAGTTCAGGATCCACCGGAGGTAGATGCCCCCGTCGTAGGTGAACAGCTGCTTGAGGTTGCCGAGGTAGTCGATCTGGTCGGCGAACCAGAGGGTGTTGCCGCCGCCGAACAGGCCCGGCGCGTCCTTCGAGCTGTTGACGATGACCCACCAGAACGGCACCAGGAAGTAGATCACCAGGAAGCCGAGGAGGATCTGCAGCGGAAGGTAGCGCTGTGCTCGGCGCTGGCCTGCGCTGACGCTCGTGTGGTCCGACATCAGAGGAAGCTCCTCCGCTTGCGGGTGAAGAACAGGAACGCGTAGACGCAGATGAAGACGAGTCCGCCGAGGGCGAACGAGATCGCCGACCCGTAGTTGAAGTTGGCGAGTCCGAACGCCTGCTGGTACGCGTACATGTTGGGGGTGAAGTCCGAGCCGATCGTGCCTGCGGCGAGGTACCGCAGGATCTGCGGTTCGTTGAAGAACTGCAGGGTGCCGATGAGCGAGAAGACCAGGATCAGGATCAGCGCGGGCGCGATCAGCGGGATCTTGATGCGCCGCGCGATCTGCCATCGTCCGGCGCCGTCCATCCGGGCGGCCTCGTAGAGGGTCGGATCGATGCCCTGCAGGGCCGCGTACAGGATGATCATGTAGTAGCCGGCCCACTGCCAGGTGACGATGTTGAGCAGGCCGTAGAAGATCAGGCTCTTGCTCAGAAAGTCCGGTGCGGTGGCACCGAAGAAGCCGAAGACGTCGGTAAGCGGGCCGAAACTCCGGCTGTACAGGAACCCCCACATGACCGCCCCGATGACCGTGGGGATCGCGTAGGGCAGGAAGATCATGAGGCGGGAGAAGCGGGTGAACAAAGAGGTGACCGCGTCCAGGATGAGGGCCATGGCGAGCGCGATGGCGATCTGGACCGGAATGGCGACGAGCGCGAAGCGGATGACGAACCACGCTCCGGACAGGAAGCTCGGGTCGGTGAACGCCTTCACGTAGTTGTCGAACAGCACGAAGCTGGTGCCGCCGATGAGCTTCTTCTGGAACAGGCTGAGGTAGAGCGCGTACGCCAGCGGGGCGATGAGAAACGCCAGGAAGACGACCCCGAACGGCCCGACGAAGAGCCACCCCGTCAGGTGCTCCCGGCGCTGGATCGTGCCTCGGGTCTTGCGCTTCTCATTGTGGGTGCGCGGTGCGCGCTTCTCGGTAATCGATGTCATCTTGGGCTCCGGGACGGTGGGCCGCTGGGGGTGGAGGGTGGGCCGGCCGGGGGAGGACGGCGCGGCCCACCCGGTCGGTCATCGGACGGTGAAGCCCTGCTCGGTGGCGTGCTTCGTGACGTCCTCCTGGAGCCGGTCGGCAGCCTGCGAACCGGTGACGGAGCCGGCGCTCATCTCGCTTATCTGCTTGGTCATGGCATCGAAGTAGTACTGACCGAAGGGGCTGTAGACGACGCCCTGGTAGGCGTTGGCGGCCGGGACGTACACCTCCTTGTTCGCCTGCTGGCCGTCGAAGAAGGCCACCTTGAGGTCGACGAACTCGGGGTTGTTGAGCGCCGTGAGGTTGAGCGGGAAGATGATCTGGTTGGTCCAGCCGTCGGTGAGCGACTCCTGATCGGCGTAGAGGCCGTAGGCGGCCTTGGCCGCGAGCTCCGGCTTCTTGGACTGGCTGGTGACCGAGAAGGCCGACCCGCCCCAGTTCACCTGCACGGGATTGTTCGGATCCCACTGCGGCAGGGGCGCCACCGCGAAGGTGCCGGTGTCCTGTCCCTGACCGACGCCGGCACCGGTCAGGTAGCCGGGTGCCCAGGCGGCCGAGATGTAGGTCGCGTAGTTGCCGTTGATCACCCCGGAGATGTATTCCGGGGTGAACTGGTCCTGCGTGCCGATCAGGCCCTTGCGGACCAGGCCGGCCCAGTAGTCCAGGACGTCCTTCGACGCCTGGTCGTTCAACCGCACGCCTATCGATTCCGGCTGGGCGGAGTCGTAGGTGAACGGGGCCGCGCCCTTCTGGATCTGTAGCGCCATCATCAGCGCCGGGACGTTCGCGCCGAGGTCGCCGAAGAGCGGTCCGCCGGCGTCCTTCACCTTCTGCGCGGCCTGCTCGTACTCGGCCCAGGTGGTGGGTGGGGTGATGTCGTACTTGTCGAAGATGTCCTTGCGGTAGATCATCGCCAGCGGGCCGCCGTCGACCGGCACGCCGTAGACCGCGTCGCCTACCGAGACGTCCTTCCAGGCCCCGTCGCCGTAGTTGGCCCGGACCGCGTCGCGGCCGTACCCGCTGATGTCGACGAGCGCGTTCTGGATCTGGAAGGTCGGGATCCGGTCCATCTCGACCATGATCACGTCGGGCGCGCCGGTGCCTGCGGAGATGGCCGTCTGGAACTTGTCGTACTGGTCGCCGCCCTGTCCGACGTTCGTCCAGCAGACCTGGACCTCGTTGTTGGCCTCGTTGAAGTTGTCCACGACCAGTTGCATGTTGGGGTACCAGGCCCACATCGTGACAACCGGCAGATCCTGCTTGGTGATGGTGTTCGTACAGTTGCTCGCGTCGCTGCCGCCTTCATCGGAGGAGCAGGCGACCAGGCCGCTCGCGGCGGCGAGCATCGCCACCGTGGCGAGTGTGCGTCTCGTCTTCATTGACGTGGTTCCCTTCGGGCTCGCGGTGCACGAGGTCGACATCACGGCTGGTGAGCTGTTCCTGGCAGCAACCTCCCGTCGACACGTCGGGGGATGGCGGTGTACTCGTCTCGGAGTTCCTCCGGCAGGATCCATTCCGGGGCGTTCTGCCACGCCAACGGGCGAAGGAACCGTCGGATAGCGGTGGCGCCCACCGAGGTGTGCACGGCGTTCGTCGACGGCCAGGGCCCGCCGTGGTGCTGCGCCCACGACACCCGTACACCCGTGGGGTAGCCGTCGAAGACGATCCGACCGCAACGGGCGGCGAGCACGTCGACCAGGTTGCGTACCGCCTCGGTGCCGTCCTCCGGTCCGCTGTGGACGGAACCGGTCAATGACGGCGGCACCGCCGCGAGCGCGGTGTCGAGTTCGGCGACGTCGCGGTAGCGGACCACCACCATGAGCGGGCCGAAGCACTCCTCGGCGAGCTCGGCGGTCAGGCCCGGCAGGTCGACCTCCAGGAGCGTCGGCGCCACAGTGAAGCCCGCGCCCGCCTCGATCCGGGGCCGCGCGGCGAGGTGAGCGCCGGCCTTCTCCAAGGCGACGGCACCGCTCTCGTACGCGTCACGGATGCGCTGGTTCAGCAGGACCATGCCGCCGGCGGTGTCGACGGTCCCCCGGAGCGTGTCGACCAGGCGGTCGCCGCCCGGGTCCGCCGGGACGAACGCCAGCCCGGGCTTGGTACACAGTTGGCCGCCGGAGCCGGTGAAGGAGGCGAACAGTCCTTCGGCGATCTGCTCTGCCCGGCCGGCGGCGGCGCCGGGCAGGATCACTATCGGGTTCACGCTGCTCAGCTCGGCGTACAGCGGAATCGGGTCAGCGCGTTCGTCGATGGCCGCCTGGATGGCGCGGGCGGCGCCGACGGAACCGGTCAGGGCCGCCGCCCGGATCGCCGGATGGCGCACCAGCCAACGGCCGGCCTGCTCCCCGTACACCGTCGTGATCACCCCGGCGGGCCCGCCCAGGTCGCGGATGGCCGACTCGATCGCGTCGGCGGAGGCGTGCGACGTCAGCGGATGGGACGGGTGGGCCTTCAGCACGGTGGGACAACCAGCGGCCAGCGCCGACGCGGTGTCGCCGCCGGCGACGGAGAAGGCGAACGGGAAGTTGCTGGCCCCGAAGACCGCCACCGGTCCGACGGGTACGAGCATCCGCCGTAGGTCCGGGCCGGGCCCGATGGGCGTGTCGGCGGCGTGGTCGATGGCCGCCTCCAGGTACCCGCCGTCGTGCAGCACCGCCGCGAACATCCGGAACTGGACCGCGGCCCGGGTGAGTTCCGAGTCGAGGCGAGCCGGGGCCAGTCCGGTCTCCGCCTCAGCGGTGGCGACCAGGTCCCCGCGACGGGACTCCAGCGAGGCGGCGATCGCGTCCAGCAGCCGCGCCCGGCCGAGTCTGCCGCTGTCGACCAGCCACTGTGCCGCCCGGGACGCCTGCCCGGCGATCACCGCCACGCCTGACTCGTCCGTCTCGGTGAGGTCCGTGGTGCGGTGCCGGCCGTCGCGCGGATCGGTGGTGGTGACGTTCACAGCAGTCCTCTCTTAGCCAGATTGCCCATCAGGTCGCGGACGCCGAACCGCCAGGGTTCGCACTGCTCCGCGTGCCGGACCCGGTTGACCAGGGTGCCGAGCGCCGGGCAGCTGATCCGCACCACGTCGTCGACCTTGTGGGTGAAGCCCTCACCGGGTCGGTCGCGGTCCTGGGTGGGGGCGAACATGGTGCCGAGCATCAGCACGGCGCCGTCGGGATACTGGTGATGCGGGCCGATCAACTGCCGCACCAGGGCCGCCGGGTCGCGCGATATCCGGGCCATCTGCGAGGTTGCCTCCAGGTGGAATTCGTCCACCCCGTGGACCTGGAGGACCACCTCGAGGTCACGTACCCGGCTGAGCGGAAACCGCTCGTCGAACAGCCGGATGAACGGACCGAGGGCGCACGAGGCGTTGTTGTCCTTCGCCAGGGGCAGCAGCAGCGCCGACCGACCCTCGACATCGCGCAGGTTGACGTCGTTGCCCAGGGTGGCGCCGACGATCCGGCCGCTGGACTGGGCGACGAGCGCCACTTCGGGTTCCGGGTTGTTCCAGGTGGACGCGGCGAGCACACCGACCGGGACGGCGGTGCCGACGGCGGAGAGCACCTGGCCCTTGGTGAAGATCTCGGCGTCCGGGCCGATCCCCACCTCGAGGTACTGGCTCCAGACGCCCTCCGCGATAAGCGCGGTCTTGAGTCGTTCCGCCTCCGCCGAGCCGGGGACCAGGCTAGGCAGGTCGGCGCCGATGTCGGCGAGCATCCGGCCACGGATGTCCGCCGCGAGGGTCAGGTCGCCTCGGGCACGCTCCTCGATGACCCGTTCGATCATCGAGACGGGAAAGGTCACGCCGGCGGCCTTGAGCGCTTGCAGGTCGACCGGGGCGAGCAGCCAGGGCCGGGTCCGGTCCCGGTCCGCCGAGGCGGTGTTGGCCAGCAGGTCGCTGAGGCCGCCGAGTCGCGGCCCGTCCAACCCCGCCACGGTCTTGGCGGGCTCGGGCAGCTCGCAGATGTCCCGGACGGTCGGGAACTGGCGGCTGACGTCGATGACCTCGCCGTCGCGGACGGTGACGGGTGAGGGCCCGTCGACGGACGGATCCCAGATCCGGCCGATGAGGACGCTGTCCTCGGCGTCGTCCGGCAACGCCTCGGCGGCAGTGCCGAACCAGGGCTCCTTGCTCATCGTCACTCCCCTGGCACAGGTCGGGGGTCGCCGAGCTGGAATCTGCAACGATCGTAGCGCCATATGCAACGGTGTCAATAGTCAGTTGCAGCTAAGGCGGACTACATTGCATATGATGCAACTGGTGGCCGTCGGGGCCGCCGCCCGGAGGGAGACACCAACCTTGTCGCAATCGATTCGCCGTGCGGTCGATCTGATCCGCCGCGCTGCGGAGCATCCGCTGTCGCTCACCGAGGCGGCGGAGGTCCTGGGTGTCCACAAATCCACGGCCCTGCGGATTCTCCAGACGCTCGAATCGGCGCGCTTCGTCCGCCGGACCGGCGCCGGTACCTACGTGCTCGGCAGCGGCATCATCGAACTGTCGGAACTCGCACTCGGCTCGATGGACCTGCGCCAGTTCGCTGCCGCGCCGCTGCGCGCGCTCCAGCGCGAGACCGGCCACACCGTGCACCTGGCGCAGCTCACCGGCGACGAGATCATCTACATCGACAAGGTCGACAGCCCGGCCTTCGACGCGGTCAAACTGCCGTCCCGGATCGGGCGCGCGGTCTCGATCTACGCGAGCGCCGTCGGCAAGACCATCCTGGCGTACCTGCCGACCGAGGAACGCGACCGCCTCCTCTCCCATGTCGCCTTCGAACGATTCACCCCCACCACGTACGCCGACCGCGAGTCCCTCGACGCCGAACTCGTCCGCATCCGGGAACAGGGCTGGGCTGTCGACAACGGCGAGCACGACACGTACGTCATGTGCGTGGCCGCGCCGATCAGGGACTCGCGCGGGCGGGTCATCGCCGCCGCCTCGATGACCGCCATCGAGGTCATCGCCAGCCTCGACAAGCTCAAGGACAGCCTGCCCCTGCTGCTCGACACCGCGAACCAGATCTCCCGCGAGCTGGGCGACACCGCCGACCTCGGCTGAGCCCGGGCGGTGGAGCCTGCCCCGGGCCCGCGTCGGGGAGTGCGCGGACCCGGGGCGGGCGGCTATCTGGACCGGGCCGGCACCCAGTCGGTGAACCGCCGGTGCAGGTCGGCAGGCGGCCCACCGCCGCCCAGCCCGGCGAGTTGCTCGGCAGCCTCCTCGCGCAACGTCACGAGATGGACCATCAGGCCCGGCATGTTGTTCCGGTACTCGGCGAGCAGACGCAGCTTCGCCGCAGAACAGGGCCAGGCGATCCCACACGCCCGGCACCGCCAGGTGGGACGGGACGCGACGTGTTCGTCCAGCCCGCTGCTCACCCGCCCGCCCGCGCGGGGCGGGAGCGCGGCGGGGGCCGACGCGCCGCGTACGGGACCGGTGCCACCTGCACCGGGCGCATGCCCTGTGGCATCACGAACAACTGCCGCTTCTCCGTCGCGTCGCCGTGCCGATCGAGCTGATAACAGTCGACCCAGGTCCAGCCGTACGGCGGGTGCCGGTCGATCAGCTCGCGGATCACCCGCACCAGGACCGGGCTGGCGAACTGCGGGGAGGCTTCCCGATCCAGGAGGTACACGCCGGGGGAGACCCGAGGCGTGCCGTCCTCCCGCGTCACCCGACATGGCGACGGTCGAGCCACGGGGGTGCGGCGTTCGTGGGCTTCGGAACGGGCACGGCGGGCCTCCTCAATCGACACGAAGTTGGGGGAGGGCCGCCCGAGAGTGCTCGCCCGTCGGGCGGCCCCGTGCTGGTCCCGCCAGCGGGCCGTGCCACGCCCGCGGTTCCGCTGGTGACACTCTGCTGTGCCGGCCGTTACTCTCGGAAGGTGCTTCCGGCGTCCGGGCTGAGCTGGCGAAACGGCCGCCGATTCGGTGGCGACGTGGGTAGTCGATCTTCAATGAGTGGAGCCCTGAATGCCTGACATGCCGAACCCTGTGGCGGCCTTCATCGTGGGCGAGATCCGCCGGGCGCGGGGCGCGGCCGGCATGACGCAGGAAGCGTTCGGGCGCGGGGCCGGCTTCAGTGCCTCCCACGTCAGCGCTGTCGAAGGCGGCACCCGAGCACTGACGTTGGACTTCGCCCGAGGCGCCGACCGGGTGCTGAGCAACGGTGGCCTGTTCGAGCGGCTGGCGATGAAGCTCGGCACGCCGTCCTGGTTCCTGCCATGGCTCGACGCCGAACGCGGTGCGACGCAGCTCCGCTACTTCGAGCCCAACCTGATCCCGGGCCTGTTGCAAAGCGAGGCATACGCTCGCGCCGTCCTACGGCTCGACCCCCGCCTGAGCGATGAGGAGGTGGATCGCCGGGTCGCCGGTCGGCTTGAACGGCAGGCCATCCTCACGCGGGAGTCTCCGCCCCAACTTGTCGTTGTCGTCGATGAGGGAGCGATCCGCCGCGCGGGCGACGGGGGCGAGAAAATGATGGCCGAGCAGCTTTCGCACCTTGTAGCTTGCGCAGAGCGACCCAACATCAGCGTCCACGTCGTTCCGGCCGACGTTGGCCTTCACGCCGGGCTGTCCGGCCCGCTGTCCCTGGCGCACATGCCAGATGGCAGTTGGATCGGACACCTCGAAAGTCAGCTAGGCGGCGATGTCGTGGACCGGCCGGCCGATCTCGATACGCTCTTCGAGCGGTGGGAGAGCGTCCGTACCGAGGCCCTTTCCCGGCGACAGTCCCTCGACCTGATTAAGGAAGCGGCGAATCAATGGACCTGAACGGCGCGCGGTGGCGCAAGGCCACCCGTAGCGGCACCAGCGGCGGCAACTGCGTTGAGGTCGCCGACAATCTCCCCGGTGTCGTCGGTGTCCGCGACTCGAAGGACCCGACCGGCCCGGCGCTGGCCTTCCCCCCGTCCGCGTGGCGCGCGTTCGTCGCCCAGGTCACCGATCGGGCCTGACCCAGACGGGTCTTTCGTCGCAGCGCTACCGAGGCAGAATGGCCGCGTGACGCGCGTGCGGCTGTTCCGGCGGGAGGACGCCCCGGCGGTGGCAGAGCTCATCGAGCGGTGCCTGCGTGAGGTCAATAGCCGTGACTACCCTGCCGAGCTGATCGAGCGCATGTGCGCCCACTTCACCACCGAGCGCCTGGCGCAACTGGCCGTGGAACGCCAGGTCTTCGTCGCCGAGTGGGACGAGGTCGTCGGCACGGTGTCCCGCGACGGCAACAAGGTTTTCACGATGTTCGTGCATCCGGGGGCGATCGGTCGTGGTGTCGGCCGGCGGTTGATCGGGCATGTCGAGGAACTCGCGGCGGCGGACGGGTTCGACCACATGGAAACCGGCGCCAGTATCACCGGGCACGGCTTCTACCGTCGACTGGGCTACGTCGATGTCCGCACCAGTGATACCGAGTTCGGTCTCAACCACATCCTCCGTAAGCCGCTGTCTCGGCAAGGTGGCCCCGGCGAGAGCGCGTGAAGCCGGCGGACGTTGCCACCGTGACTCGTCTGCTTGACCTTCGACCTGGTTGAGCCGCCAGGCTCGTCGCGTCAGCCAGTGGGCGATACATGGGAGTGATGATGGATCTCGGCAATCCGATGCTTCAGCTGTGCCAGGACGGGATGCGGGCAGAGGCGGAGGGGCGGCCGGCCGACGCGCGGGCGTTGTTCGAAGAGGCTTGGTCGAGCCGTGCCGACGACTACGACGCTTGCGTCGCGGCGCACTACCTTGCTCGACAGCAGGAAGCGCCCGAGGAGATCCTGCGGTGGAACCAGGTGGCGCTGCGGCATGCCGACGGCGTCGGCGATGACAGGGTCGCCGCCTTCTACCCTTCGCTGCACGTGGGTGTTGCCATCGCCAACGAGCGGCTGGGCGACGCGGTCGCCGCACGCGCCGCCTTCGAGCAGGCGGCCGAGCATGTCGACGTGTTGCCGGCAGGTGCGTACGGTGAGCAACTCCGCACCGCCATCACAGAGGGCCTGCGCAGGCTGGCCTGATTCTCGGCTTTCCGCTCGTGCGTCGAACGTCGAAGGCGGCGACGCCGTGGTCGCCATTCACGATCTCCGGCGCCGGTCCAGCGTCAGTACGCGCACCCCCGAGTCCAGGACAGAGGTGTCGACGTGGGTGAACAGGGTGGGCTGGAACGGGCCGGCGAACATCGGGATCCCCGACCCGATCACGGACGGGTGCTGTTTGATGATGAGCCGATCGATCTCGGGTAGCAGGCTGTGGGCCAACGTACCGCCGCCCACCAGCCAGATGTCCAGCTCGCTGTCGTCCTGCTTGAGCCGGCGGACTCGCTCAAGGGCGTCGGTGCCAACCAGTTCGACGGTGTCGCCCGGAACCTCCCGCATGGTGGTGGAGAACACCAGGTGACGCAGGTGCGGGTAGGCGTCGTCGAGCCCGGCGTCCAGGCCGACCTGATAGGACGCCCGGCCCTCCAGCACGGTGTCGAAGACCTTTCCTGGCCCCTCGACGCCCAGGGCGGCGCGGGCGGGTGCGGGCAGCGTTTCCGGAAAGTTCGTCACCATGTAGTCGACCAGGTCGGGTGGGACCGGGAAATAGCTCTGGCCGCTCGGGTCACCACCGTCCGGACCGGCGATGAAACCGTCGAGGGTGGTCGCGACGTAGTAGGTGAGTCGGCGCATGGTTCCTCCATCACAGGGGTGCTCAACTGTCATTGGCCGGTGCGGCCCGGGTCACCGGGTGCCCACGAGCCTCGCCAGGGCAGCTTCCAGGTCGGGGCGGCCTCGTTGTTGCCCTTCGATCGCGGTGAGTTCGGCGAAGAGCAGGCCGTCGACAAGGGCGAGCGTGGCTTCGGCCACCTCGCGTGGTGCCGCCACACCCTGCTCGGCCAGCCGCTGCTCGATCACACCACGCACCCGGTGCGTGCCGGCCGCCAGGAACACGCGCAGCTCGGGACGTCGTACGGATTCGAGTGCGAGCTCGTAGCGGGCGAGGAGCCGCTCGCGGTCGGTGGTGAGCAGGTGGTCGATGACGCGCGCGAGGTCTGCGGCGAGCGTCCCGTCGGTGGCGGGGGTGAGGGCCGCCTCGTCCAGCTCGGCCAGCCGGTCGACGGCAGCCCGGAGCAGGTCGGCCCGGGTGCGGAGGTAATAGGAGGTGGAGCCGATCGGCAGCCCCGCCTCCTTGTCGACGGCCCGGTGGGTGAGCCCACGTCCGCCGGCCCTGGCCAGCGTCGTGATCGCCGCATCCGCGATGACTGCCCGACGGTCGGTCGCCACGGGCACCCCCCTCCTCTACAGGTGTAGAGTAACATCCCTCGACACCTGTAGAGGAGGAGCCCGTGCCGAACGACTATCTGGTGCACGTCCTCGTGCTCGGTCTGGCGACCACCGCCGCGTTGACCCCACCCGCGCGGCCAAGACCGCTGGCGCGGGCCGCCTTCCTGGCCGGGATGGTGGTCAACGAGGTGCCTCACCTGGTCCTGACGTTGCTCGCGCTCTCGACTGTCGCGGCAGTCTGGAGCGGCGACCTGCGCCGCGATGTGTGGTCGGGCGTCCTGCTGGCCGGCGCGACCGCGACCGGGGTGATGCTCATCGCGTTGACCCGCCGAGCCACCCGCTCGAGATCCGCCGCTGGGGCCGCCCTACGAGCCGCCGGCATCGACCGCGCACCGGCGCGCCGAAGCTTGTGGCGCACGGCCCTCACCCCGCTGCCGTTCCGGCCGCACTCGGTGCAGCGGCTGCGTAACCTGCGCTACGGCGACCACCGCCGCCAACGCCTCGACGTGCTGCGGCGGCGTGACCGACCCGCGAGTGGCCCGGTGCTTGTCTACTTTCACGGCGGCGGCTACTTCTCGGGCAGCAAGAACTGGGAGGGCCGTGGCCTTCTGCACCACCTCGCCGAGCGTGGCTGGCTGTGCGTGAGCGCGACGTACCGGCTGCGCCCCGGGGCCGGCTTCGAGGAACACCTCGCCGACGCGACCGCCGCGATGGCCTGGGCGAGGACGCACGCGGCGGAGTACGGCGCGGACGCGTCGACTGTCGTGATGGCGGGCAGCTCCGCGGGCGCCCATCTGACCTCGCTGTACGCGCTGCGCGCGACCCCGGACGAGCGCCCTGCCGCAGCGGTCTGCCTCTACGGCTACTACGGCCGCTACTACGGTCGCAGCGCCGAGGAGACTGTCGCGTCGACCCCGTTCGCGCTGCCGGCATCGGACGCGCCGGCCTTCCTGATCGCGCACGGAACCCTCGACAACTACACCCCCGCCGCAGCGGCGCGCGCGCTGGCGGACAAGCTGCGGGCCGAGTCGTCGCAACCGGTGGTCCACGTCGAGTTGCCCGGCGGCCAGCACGCCTTCGACCTCGTCCGCTCCTGGCGGCTGACCGCCGTCATCGATGCCCTGGACGTCCTCCTGGCCGACATCGACGTGGGAGCCGGAAACATCCCGGCAGCCGGAGCGGCCGACCATCCGGACCGCCGTCCGACGAGGTAGCGGTCGGCCCACTAGCCCCGGCCCAGGGTGTCGAGCAGCTCGGCCTCCCGGCCGGCGCTCAGGCCGGCGCGCCGGTCCCGGTCCAGCCCGGCCTCCCGCTCCCAGGCGAGGGTGTCCGCCAGCAGGTCCGGGCGCGGCCGGTGACGTAGCCCGGCGGCGACGGCCGCCGCGCCGCTGCGCGCCGACCAGCCGGACCAGCCCGGTTCGACAAGCCACATCGGCAGCGACTCCGGGCCCATGTACTGGGCCACGCCCTGGGTCACCAGCCAGTCGGCGTCGGCGTCGGCCACCGGACCGGTGTGCCCGCCGACCGCCCGGCACAGAGCGACCCACTCACCGAAGGGCACCACCGGCCCGACCGCGTTGAACGTGCCGACCGTGCCGGCCGCCGCGCTGTCCAGCAGCCAGGCCGCCAGATCGCGGACGTCGACCACCTGCGTCGGCGCATCGGGGGTGCGGGGCACCAGCATCGGCGCCTCGGGGGCGCGGGCGGCCCGGGCCACCCAGTAGCCGGAACGGTCGGTGTGGTCGCCGGGACCGCCGATCAGCCCGGCGCGGGCCACCAGCAACCGATCGCCCACCACGGTCGTGGAGAGCTGCTCGCAGGCCACCTTCGCCTCGCCGTACTCCTCGCGGTCGACGGTGTCCCGAGCCGTCGCCGGCACTGTGGCTGCCGTCTCGTCGGCGCCGGGTACGTCGTGGCTGGCGTAGGCGTTCACCGACGAGACGTAGCTCCAGTGCCGGGCCCGGTCGCCAAGCGCGCGCAGGGCCTGCCGGACGAAGCCGGGCTGCCAGGACACCTCGATGACGGCATCCCAGTCACGGTCACGCAGCGCGTCGTACGCCGTCGGGTCGCTGCGGTCCGCGCGGACGAGGACCGCGCCGTCCGGCACCGCTCCGCTCTCCCCACGGGCCAGACAGGTGACGGTATGCCCCCGGTCGACGGCCTGCCGGGCCACCTCCCGCCCCAGCCACGCCGTCCCGCCCAGCACCAGTGTCTGCATGGTGCCCAGCCAAGCAGCGGTGGCGCGGCGCGGCCAAGGATCTCTGCCGTGGGCAGAACAACGGGGCCGACCGCGGCCCGCGTCGACCTTCGCCCCGTCCGCGTGGCGCGCGTTCGTCGCTCACCGCGCCGCCTGCAACTACGGGGATGTTGCTGCCTCGCAGCGGCTTGATGCGACATCACCCCTGATGTTGTCGCCTCCCTCGGCCAGCTACAGCCCTGATTGTCCGCAGCGGCAACCCCTCAGCAGGCTGGCCGAGGGTCGCTCGACCGTACTGGCCAGCCTCACGCTGGGGACATCAGCGCTTGCGCGCCGCCGTTTCGGCTGCTGCGGCGCGCGGCGCGCGATCGAACAACAGGTCGACCGCACGCTGAGCCACCTCACTTCGGGTGCGCTGCTCGTGATCGGCGGCCAGGAAGTGCACGCCGATCCCCAGGCAGAAGGCGAGCAGGGCGCGGGCCCCGATCTCCTCCGGGTCCGAACAGAAGGCGCCGATCATCTGGCGCAGCAGCGCCATCCGCCGGTTGTCCACCGCGCGCAGCCGCTCGGCGACCACCTCATCGCGCCGCGCCCAGGTCCGGATCGACAGGTCGATCGGCAGCAACCCTCCTCGATCCACTGTCGCGGGGCGTGCGGGTGACAGCCACTGCGTCTCGCCTCGTCCTGTTGTATACACCACCGAATCTGCTCGCTACAGTAGTTATATACGGCACCGTATATTACGAATGGAGCTGTCCCCATGACCGTAGGCGCCACCGTCAGCACCATCGGGGTCGAACGTGTGCCCGCGTCGGTGCGTACCCTCAGCTCCCTGTCCCGGATCGACTACGCCGACCACTTCGTGCTGCCGACCGACGCCGCCGCGACAGTCGAACGATGGGCCCGCGTGATGTTCGGTGACACGCCCGACGCCATCGAACTGTTTCTGTGGCGGGGCCTGCTGGGCCTGCGGCTCAGCCGGACCGCGTCGGCGAACACCGTCGCCGGCTGGCAGATCGGCGAGCAGAGTGCGGAATGGATCCGACTCGAGGCTGCTTCGTGGTTCCTGACCGCCAACCTGGTCGTCCAAGCCTCCGGCGACAGCGTGGCTCTGGGAACATTCCTACGCTACGACCGCTGGCTGGCGCACCTGATCTGGCCCCCGCTGTCGGCCCTGCACCGCCGGCTCGTACCCGGCGTGCTGCGCAAGGCGACGTCCCGGATCACGGCGGGCAAGACCCCCAGCGGGGTGTCGAGCCGATGACCTCCATGATGGAGCGGCCGACGAACACCGTGACCCTGTCCGCCGGCCCTGTGGAGTATCGGTTGGACCGGCGCGGGGACGCGGTCGTCGTGGTGTTTCACGGTGGCCACATGCGCGCCGGTCTGACCTTGGACGAGCGGGTCTACGCCGAGGCGGACCTCTCCGTGCTGGCGCCGTCGCGTCCGGGGTACGGCCGCACTCCTGTCACCACCGGGACAACCGTGCCCGCCTTCGCCGACGTCACCGCTGACCTGTGCCGGCACCTGGGCGTCGAGCGGGTCACGGCGGCGGTCGGCATCTCTGCGGGCGGGCCGACAGCGGTGGCCTTCGCGGCCCGTCATCCGGGCCTGGTGGAGCGGCTGATCCTGCAGGGCGCGGTGGGGCCGCTGCCCTATCCGGACCGGCGAACCCGCCTGTTGGCGGGGCTGATGTTCTCGCCCCGCACCGAGGGGATGACGTGGAGCGGGATGCGGTCACTGCTGCGCCGGTCGCCGGACCGGGGCTTGCGGCAACTGCTCGCCGGCCTGGCCACCCCGCCGGCGGACCAGGTGCTGGCCGGGCTGACCCCGGCGCAGCGTACGCGATTGGTCTGGCTCTTCTCCCGGATGCGCTCCGGCACCGGCTTCCGCAACGACCTGCGCCCCCGGGATGACCTCACCGCGCAGGTCACCCAACCGGCCCTGGTGATCGCCAGCCGTCGCGATGGTGCGGTGCCGTTCGCGCACGCCGAGGCCCTGGTCGCCGGGATACCCCGAGCCGACCTGATCGAGAGTCAGGCCGATCACCACTTCCACGAGTTCGCCCCCGACTGGCCGACCATCGCCGAAACCCTGCGCGCCTTCCTGACCGCCGACCCGAGGTCCTGAACGCTGTCGCGGGCGGTCGCCTGACGCGGAATGTCGGCATCCGCCATCCCGATCGAGGCGAGCGTTCTGCTCGCATGGCCGCGCCTTCCCGCCCGAGAGAGTTCGCAGCGGACGGTCCCGGAGCTCGGCGAGCCCGTCCGGGCGTGTCGCCGACCCGGTCCACGCCGCTGGCCGGCGTCGCGTCATGGCATGGTCCGCAAACTGGTGGGAGGCGCGATGTCCGTGGTCGTCGTTCGGGTAGCCGCCGTCGCCGAGCCGGGCCGTCGAGGATGGCTGCCGCTGGTGGCCGGTGGGTTCGGTGCCGTCACGATCGTGGCCGCCGTCGTCGTCATGACCAACTACGCCGACGTGTTCCTCGGCCCGGTCGTCCCGGCGGTCCGTCCGTCGCTCGGACCTGGCGGGCCGGTCGCGGTGCTGGCCGGGCTCGCCAGCCTGACCGCCGTGGTCGGATCGCGGTTCAGTCGCTCCAGTTGACCCGGGGCGGCAGGGCGAGGAAGTCGGCGTACCGGTGCAGTGCCTGCTCGACCTGCTCGCGTCGGGCCGGGTCGAGGTCGACGAGCGGGTGCACGGTCAGGGTGACGCGGGTCTTGGCCAGGCTGCGTTTCCAGGTGCCGACCACCCGGCCACCGATCACCACCGTGGCCTGGAAGACACCGTTGCCACCGGGGATGATGGCCTGCTTGTGCTCCGGGTCGAGCATCAGCGCGCGGTCCTTGTAGCCGAGCAGGTACTCGTCGAAGCCGGGCAGGGTGAGCACGTCCGCCACCTCGATGCGGGGTGCGTCCAGCAGCGGCGTGTGTAGGACCGCCTCGGCACCGTCGACAAGGACTGTGGTCAGGTCGGCACCGGCGGCGGCGATGCCGCGTTTGGCGTCGGCGGCGGTGAGGCCCGTCCAGCCGGCGAAGTCCTGCCGGGTGGTGGGGCCGTGGCTGCGGAAGTAGCGCAGCGCGAGGGTGGCCAGCGCCTCGTCGCGGTCGAGCTGTCGCTGGTCTGGTGCCCACTCGTCGAGCAACGCGAAGGTCTGCTCGGTGCCGACGTTGGGGGCGATGCAGGTGACGCCGCGCTGGGCCGCGTACCACAGCAGGTGGTAGCCGCGCTGGCCGGCGCCGTCGATGCCGGCCGCGACAAGCGCGGCCACGCACTCGGCGCGGGTCAGCCGGCCGCCGCCGGCGAGGGTCTCACCGAGCACCTCGGCCGCGCGGTCCGCCTCCGCCTCCGACAGGCCGAGGAACTCCCGCCGCCTCGCCGCACCGGCGAGCGCGCGTACGCCTGTCAGCTCCAACTGCCAGCGGGCGTCGCGGGCCGGAACCAGGTGGATGGTGCCGCGCATCGGCCAGGTCCGCAGCGCCTCCCGGCGCTCCAGGGCGGCGTGCACGTCGGCGTGGGTGGCCCCGGGCAGCCGGACGCCGAGCGACCACATGCCGCTGGCCAGGTCCTGTGCCTGCATGGCACCGAACCACTCGACCACGTCGGCCACGCTCGTCGGCGCGGCGGTGGTGGGGTGGGGGCGCAGCAGGAGGCTCGTCATCCGCAGCGCGAGGGCCTCGGGACCGCTCAGCGCGGTCGTACCGGCAGGTGCCATGACGTCGGCCGCCTTCCTTCAGGGGTCGACGGCAGCATAGGTGCGGACACCGACACCACGACCGGGGCCGGAACCCGGTGCGGTGCCCCCTGACCGCGCTACGCCAGCGCCGTTGGTGGCGGAGCGCGATCCCCCGTTCAGGCGACCGGTGCGGGGCGGCGACACGGTCGCCGGCACCGGTGTCATCAGGATGACGTTTTCCTACCTGGTCGAGAACTGTGAACCACGCAACTTGCGGATATCTTGAGCAAGCTGGCGGTGCTCCGCTCAGCCCCGGCGGGGCGGCGGCACCCGGACAGCGGCCATGCCTGCGGCGGTCGCGGCCTCGATGCCCAGGTCCGCGTCCTCGAAGACCAGGCAGGACGTCGGCGGTACGCCGAGCAGTTCGGCGGCGCGCAGGAACGGCTCCGGGTCGGGCTTGGGGCGGGCGTATTCGCCCGCGCAGACCAGCACGTCGAACCGGTCGAGGATGCCCAGCGCGGTGAGCGAGGCGGTGACGGCCTCCCGGGTACTGCCGGAGACCACGGCGAACGGGATGCGTCCGTGGGCGTCGTCGATGTGCCGCAGCACTCCCGGGATGCCGGAAGCGGTGGGCAGGAGCTGCTGGAAGCGGGACTCCCGGTGGGCGACCACGGTCTCCACCGGCATGTCCAGGCCGTGCTGTTCGTTGAGGGCGACGACGATGTCCGCTGTCGGTCGCCCGGCCCAGGCGTAGAAGAGGTCCTCGGGGAAGGCGCAACCCCACAGGTCGAGGGTGTCCCGCCACGCGGTGTAGTGCTGGGGCATCGAGTCGACGATCGTGCCGTCGCAGTCGAACAGGTACGCCTGGAACTCGCCGGTCGGCAGGGGCAGTGTCACCGGCCCAGGCTATCCGGCGGCCCGAGACAGCCGGTGCGCCGGCTCAGAGCCGCCGGTACATCACCAGCAGGTCGACGTAGCCATTCGTGGCGTGCCGGAAGCCGTCCGGGATCCGACCCACCACCTCGAAGCCGAGGGAGCGCCACAGCGCGACCGCCCGGGTGTTCACGGCCACCACCGCGTTGAACTGCATCGCCCGGTAGCCGTCGGCGCGGGCCAGCTCCAGCACGTGTTCACCGAGGGCCCGCCCGATACCGCGCCCGGCCGCCGTCGACGCGACAATGAAACTGGCATTGGCGACGTGCGCCCCGGGACCGAGCTGGTTGGCTGTCAGCTTCGCCGAACCGAGGACCGTGCCGTCCCGGTCGACGGCGACCACGGTCCGGCCGGGCGCAGGCACCATCCACATCTGCCGGGCCCGCGCCAGGTCGACGTCCCGGGGCCAGGTGTACGTCTCACCCGCGGCGACGATCTCCCGTAGGAAGGGCCAGATGCCGGGCCAGTCGTCGGCGGTCGCGATCCTGATCTCCATCACCGGTCAGCGTGCCACCTCGCCGCCGGTGCCGGCCACCGGAAATTCACCGTCCGGACCCGGTTCACAGCAGGCCCGCAGCCATCGCGGTGGTGACTGCTGCGGTGCGGTCGGAGACGTCGAGCTTGTTGAAGGTACGCAACAGGTGGGTCTTCACTGTCGCCTCGCTGATGTGCAGTTCGCGGCCGATCTCGGCGTTGGACAGCCCTTGGCCCACGAGACGCAGCACCTGCACCTCCCGGGCGGACAGCGTGCCCCGGGCCGGCCGACGGACCTGGCGCAGCAGCCGGGTGGCCACCGACGGAGCGAGCACCGTGCCGCCGCGCGCCGCAGTGCGTACGGCGGTGATCAGGTCGTGTCGTGCGACATCCTTGAGCAGGTAGCCGGTGGCACCGGCCTCGACGGCGCGCAGGATGTCGGCGTCGGTTTCGTAGGTGGTGAGCACCACCACCCGGGTACGCGGTGACTCGGCGAGGACCCGGATGGTCGCGTCGACCCCGTCACCGCCGGAAAGCCGTAGATCCATGAGCACGACGTCAGGGCGTCGGTGGCGGACGAGGAGCACCGCCTCCGATGCGTCACCTGCCTCACCGACGATCGTGATGTCGTCGGCGCCGGCGAGCATGCCGGCCACACCGGCCCGGACCACGGGATGGTCGTCCACCAGCAGCACAGTGATCATTGGTAGGGCACCTCCACCCGGATGGTCGTGCCCACGCCGGGTGTGGAGCGTACGACGAGCGAGCCGTCGGCCTGCTCGACGCGGGCTCGCAGCCCGGCCAGACCGAAGCCGTCGGTGGCGGCGTCGGCGTCGAAACCGGTCCCGTCGTCGGCGACCTCCAGGGCGATTTGCCTGTCGTCGTGGCGGAGCAGGACGGCCACCGCCCGGGCGTCGGCGTGCCGTCGGACGTTGGCCAGCGCCTCCTGTGCCGCGCGGAGCAGCACCACCTCCAGGTCGGTGCGTAGCGCCGGGCCGGTGCCGGAGACGACACAGGTCGTCGGCACTCCGGTTTCCTGGCTGAACCGCTCCGTCAGCCGACGCAGCGCCTGCTCCAGCGGGGAACCGGTGAGCTGCGCGGGCGTCAACGCGGCGACAAGCGTCCGCACGTCGACCAGGTTGTCCCGGGCCGTCTGCCGGGCCAGCGCCAGGTGCTGACGGGCCCGGTCCGGCGCACCGTCCAGGTCGGCCTCGGCGGCCTGGACGAGCATCACCACGCTGGACAGGCCCTGTGCGACGGTGTCGTGGATGTCGGCGGCGAGCCGTTGGCGTTCGGCGGCGATCCCCGCCTGGCGGGACAGTTCGGCCAGCTCGGCCCTGGTCCGCTCCAGTTGGGCGATCAGGTCGGCTCGTCGGGCGCTCTCGTCGACTGTGCGTTGCGACCAGACCCCCAGGACGCAGACGACGAACACGATCATCACCGCGACCAGCAGCGGCGCGACGAGGTCGCCCAGGTCCGGCAGACGGGTGGCCAGCACGACGATGTGCACCGAGTTGAACAGCACCACCGCGAGCACCGCCGGCAGGCCCGGCAGCACCATGAACATCTGCGGACAGAGCACGAACAACAGGAACGAGGCGTTGCCGTTGAGCAGCACCGCAGGCACGTAGAGCAGCGCCACTCCGGCGAGGTAGAGGTAGCCCCGCCAGTCCTCGATGGATTCGCGCATCAGCCTGCGGCCGAAGCCGAGGTACCAGCCGGCCAGGGCGAGGAACAGCGCGAGGCAACCGACGCGGGCGACCGGCGACCACCACGTGTCGGCGGCCACGACCAGAGCGACCCCGGCACCCGCCAGCGCGAAATAGCTGTCCCAGAGCCGGAAACGTCCGCTCCACGAGTCTGTGGCGGCCACCGACGAGGTCACCGGGAGCGTCGACCCCGCCAGCGGAAGGTGGTCAGACACAGCACCATTCCTCCGATGCACCAGGCGGCCAGTACCAGCGCGATCCGGCCGGGTTCCCAGGAGGGTACGACCTCCTGCGGGAGGATGCTGTCGGGCAGGAACACCGATCGGAAGCCCTGCGCCATCCACTTGAGTGGGAACAGTGAGCCGACCGTGAGCAGCGGCTCTGGCAGTTGACCGACTGGTGTGTAGAAGACCCCCGAGATGAAGGCCAGCACCAGGTAGGGCAGGTTCATCACGGCGCCGGCGCTGCGGGCCGAGCCGGCGAGGCTGCTCGCGGCGATGCCGGTCAGGGCGCAGGCGGTCGCCCCGAGCAGGAAGACCCAGCCGAAGGTGAGCCAGCGGACCGGGTCGGTGGGCAGGGACAGGTCGAAGGCGAGCACCGCGATGCCGAGCAGCAGAACCGTCTCGCCGACGGTGACCACCAGGGCCATCAGGATCTTGCCGATGAAGTACGCCGACGGCGGCATCGGCGCGCCACGCAGCCGGCGCAGGGTGCCGTCGTCACGGTCGGCGGCGATGCCGGTGCCGAGGTTGATGAAGGTCGTCGAGGCAACCCCGGCGGCGATCATGCTCGGTGCCAGGTACTGCGCGGAGGTCACGTCGCTGCCGGGGTAGACGCCGTCGAAGATCGAGCCGAGCAGGGCGAGGATCACCGCCGGCATGGCGAAGGTGAACGCCACCGCGTCACGTTCCCGGAAGAAGCCTTTCAGTTCGATCGTCGCGCGGTGCAGGCCGAGCCGGACCGCCGAGGGGCGCTGCGGCGTGCCGGGGCGGACGGTGGTGGTCATGAGCCGTCTCCGATCAGGTCGAGGTAGACGTCTTCCAGGCTCGGGCGACTGACTGTCAGTTCCGGTACGGCGCCGCCGTACCGGGTGGTGAGCGTCGCGATGAGCGCGGCCGGGTCGTCGGTCTCCTGCCGGCCGTCGGACCAGCGCACCACGGTGCGTGCGGTGGCCCGCCCGACGAGGGCGGCCGGGGTGGCGTCGGCGACGATCCGGCCGCCGACGATGACGGCTACCCGGTCGGCCAGCGCCTCGGCCTCCTGCAGGTAGTGGGTGCTCAGCAGGATGGTGCAACCCCCGGCGCCGGCCAACTGCCGGATCAGGTCCCAGAACCGGCGGCGGGCCTGCGGGTCGAAGCCGGTGGTCGGCTCGTCGAGGAAGAGCAGCCGGGGACGGCCGACGATGCCGAGGGCGACATCCAGACGACGGCGCTGGCCGCCGGAGAGGGTCCGTACCCGGGCAGTGGCCTTCGCGGTGAGGCCGACCAGTTCGATGACCTGCTCCGGGTCATGGGGGCGGGGGTAGTAGTGGGCGAAGTGGCTGACCGACTCGTGGACGGTCAGCTCGCCGAGGTCGCCGCTGTCCTGGGTGACGATGCCGATGCGGGCGCGCCAGTCCAGGTCGGCGTGGGCCGGGTCGTGGCCAAGCACGTTCACCGCACCGGCGTCGCGGTGACGGTGACCCTCCAGGATCTCGATGGTGGTGGTCTTGCCCGCTCCGTTGGGGCCGAGCAGGGCCACCACCTCGCCGGCACCGACGTCAAGGTCCAGGCCGGCGACGGCGACTGTGTCGCCGTACGTCCTGCGTAATCCGCGTACGCGGATGGCGGGGGTTTCGGTCATGTCCCGATGGTCTGCCGGCCGGGGCGCGGTACGGGACGACCGGTGGACGGAACCGCGGTGTCCGTCGACAGGTGGACACCACAGGTGTTTGTCGGCGCAAGCATCGGGTAGTCGCGGAAGCTGATCCCGAGACGGAAGGACGAGCGATGGCGGCACAGGTCAAGGTGGCGGTGATCTACTACAGCGCGACAGGCATCACCTACCAGATGGCGCTGGCGGCAGCGGAGGCGGCCGGCGAGGCGGGTGCGGAGGTCCGGCTGCGCAAGGTCCGTGAGCTGGCACCGGACGAGGCGATCCGCTCCAACTCGGGATGGCAGGCGCACCGGTTGGAGACCCAGGACGTGGACGAGGCGCAGCCGGACGATCTCAGCTGGGCGGACGTGGTGATCTTCGGTGCGCCGACGCGTTACGGCATGATCGCCGCCCAGCTCAAGCAGTTCATCGACACCACCGGCCCGCTGTGGGCCCAGGGGGCGCTGGCCGACAAGGTCTACTCGGCCTTCACCTCCACCGCCACCGAGCACGGTGGGCAGGAGTCGACCCTGCTGTCGCTGTTCAACGTCTTCTACCACTGGGGCGGGGTCGTGGTCGCTCCCGGGTACACCGATCCGAGCCAGTTCACCGCCGGCAACCCGTACGGTGCCTCGCACACAAGCAACAACGGTGAAGTGCCGCCCGACCATGTCGCGTTGGGGGCGACCGCGCTGACCGCCAAGCGTGCGGTGCGCATCGGTGCCGCGCTCAAGCAGGGCCTGGCCGGCTGAGCGGTCCACCACTGCTGTGGGACCGGCGGTCCGGGCGGGGGCTCTCAGTCCCGTCCGGACCGCCGGCCGTTCACAGCGCTACCCCGGATCGGCCCGGCTATGCCTGCGCCGCCGGGGACAACTCGCCGGCCGGCGTGGGCAGCAGGTCGGGCAGCAGCTCGGCCAGGACCGCCACCCCGTCCGGGCTGAGCACCGACTCGGGATGGAACTGCACCCCGGCGAAACCGCGTCCGCGCAGGGCGTGCACCGCGCCGTCGGCCTCGTCGCGGGCCAGTTCCACAGGGCCGTACGGGCCGTCGTGGTGGTTGGTGGCGGCGCGGGCGGTGAAGGTGGCGTAGAAGCCGACCCGGCGGGGCGTGCCGAAGAGGGTGACGGTGCGCTGCAACCCCTGGTAGGGCGCGTCCCGCCGGTGCACGGGCAGCCCGAGCAGGCCGGCGAGGAGCTGGTGGCCGAGGCAGACGGTGAGCGTCGGGTGCCCGGCGTCCAGCAGCTCGGTGAGCAGGGCCCGCAGCCTCGTCATCTTCTCCGTGTCACCGGTCGGGTCACCCGGGCCCGGGCCGACCACCACCAGGTCGTACGCCCGGACCGGCTGCTCGTCCTGCCACGGCCGGACGGTCACCGACAGCCCGAGCGCGCCGAGCTGATGGGCCAGCATCCCGGTGAAGGTGTCCTCCCCGTCGACGATGAGGGCCCGGCGTCCGGCCAGGGCGGGCAGGGCCAGGGTGCCCGGTGGCCGCTGGTCGAGCCAGAACCGGGCCAGCGGGGCGTTGCGGGCGGCGAGGGCGGCACGCACCTGCGGATCGTCGGCCAGCCGCCGGGCCGGGTGCGGCCCGGCCGGTGCCTGCGGGCCGAGGCCGAGGGCGGCCAGCACGCCGGCGGCCTTGGCGTGGGTCTCCGCGACCTCGGCGGCGGGGGTGGAGTGGCGGACCAGGGTCGCGCCGACAGGTACCCGCAGCTCACCGGTGGGGGAGATCTCGGCGGTCCGGATCAGGATGGGGGCGTCGAGGGTCTGCCGGCCCGTCTCGTCGTGGCCGAGCAGGGCGAGGACCCCCGAGTAGTAGCGGCGTCCGGTGCGTTCGTGGCGGGCGATGACCCGGCAGGCGTTCTCCATCGGGCTGCCGGTCACCGTCGGCGCGAACATGGTCTCCCGTAGCACCTCGCGGACGTCCTTCGAGCCCCGTCCGGCCAGCAGGTACTCCGTGTGCGCCAGGTGTGACATCTCCTTCAGGTACGGCCCGACCACCTGCCCACCGTGCTCGGCGACGGTGGCCATCATCTTCAACTCCTCGTCGAGGACCATGTACAGCTCCTCGGTCTCCTTGGTGTCGGCGAGGAAGCGCAGCAGCGCCGCCCGGTCGGCGGCGGCGCCGGTGTGCCGGAAGGTGCCGCTGATCGGGTTCATCATCACCAGACCGTCGTCGACGCTGACGTGCCGCTCCGGGCTGGCGCCGACCAGGGTGCGGGTGCCGGTGTGCACCACGAACGTCCAGTACGCGCCACGTTCCCGGGTCAGCAGTGAGCGCAGCGCGGCCAGCGCGGCGGTCAGCGGGGCACCCTGCACCTGGGCGCGCAGGGTGCGGTGGATGACGAAGTTGGCGCCCTCACCGTGACCGATCTCGTCGGCCAGCACCCGGGCCACGATTGCGGCGTACTCGTCGTCGCTGATGTCGAAGGCGGCACCGGTGGTGCGGACCGCAGCGCTGGGCAGCGCGTCGAGCACGCCGTCCAGCGGCAGCCGGTGGCGGCTGTCGATGCGCAGGCATTCCAGGGGCGCCCCGTCGTCGACACACTCGAAGCCTCGCTCGACGACCTGCCGGTACGGCACCAGGGCCAGCGTCGCGGGGCCGGCCGGGGCGGCGGGCAGGGGCACGTCGGCGAGCCGGTCGACTGTCGTCACGGTACCGGTGAACAGGTCGAGATGGTCGGCGTCGTCGCGGCGTAACAGGGCGAACGGGCCGGGGTCGAGGCCGGCGGCGAGCGTGGTGAGCAGGTCGGTGAGCTGGTGCATCGGGTCTCCTCGGGCCGGGCGACCGCCGTCGGGGGCGGCCCGGGGCCGGAGACATGACCGGCGGCCGCCTCGTCGGGCGGCCGCGTGGATGAAGCTACGCGCGGGGGAGGGCCGCCGGGTCGGCGGGCCACCAGCAGGTCAATCGCGCGAGCATGCGGACACTCTACGCGTCGGGGTGGTCGGTGCGGAAGCCGATCGGCGGACCTGGCGCGCGGAAACGTGGTGGCGTCGCGATCACCGGGTACGTTGACCCGCGATGAAGATTCTCGCGCTGGACCTGGGCACCTCGTCGGTGCGTGGGCTCGTGCTGGACGACGCCCAACCGCTGCCGGGGGCGTTGGCCCGTCGCCGCGTGGTGCTCAGCGTCGACGACGAGGGCGCCGGGACCCTCGACGCCCGCCACTACCTGGCCTGCCTGATCGAGTGCCTCGACGAGCTGCACGGCCAGGGCTGGTTGGACGGGGTGGAGCTGGTGGCGATCAGTGGCCAGTGGCACTCGGTGCTGCCGCTGGGCGCCGACGGTGAGCCGCTCGGCCCGGTCCTGACCTGGTTGGACACCCGGCCCGAGCCACCGGCCACGGCGGTCGGCCCGGCCGACCCCGACGCCTTCCACCAACGCACCGGCACCTGGTGGCACCGTTGCTACTGGTCGGTGCGGCTGCCTTGGCTGCGGGCCCACACCGGTGGCCGGGTGGCCCGTTTCACCGGCCTGGTGGAGTACGTGCTCGGCCGGTTGCTGCGCGAAGCGCCGATGTCGATGTCGCAGGCTTCCGGCACCGGCCTGCTGGACCTGCACACCCTGGACTGGGATCCGGAGGCCTGCGCCCTGGCCGGCAGCGACGGTTCGGACCTGCCTGACCTGGTCGCCCGGGACTGGCGCGGTGGGCTGCGCGCCGAGTTCGGCCGGCGGTGGCCGGCCCTGGCCGCGGCGCGGTGGGCACCGCCGCTGGGCGACGGTGCCGCGTCCAACGTCGGCTCCGGCTGCGTGGACCCGACCCGGGCGGCGGTGACGGTGGGTACGTCGTCGGCGGTGCGGTTGTTGCAGCGGATGTCGACGTCGGCCGAGGCGACAGTTCTGCCGCACCGGCTGTGGCGCTACCGCGTCGACCACGACCACGTGGTGACCGGGGCCGCGTACTCCTCCGGCGGGAACCTGTTCGCCTGGGCCGAGCGGGAGCTGCGGCTGCCGACCGGCCGGGCGTTGGAGGAGGCGCTGGCGCTGCTGCCGCCCGGCGGGGGTCGGCCGGCGAACGTCCGGTTCGGCGGGGACCGTCCGCCGGGTCGGCGACCGGCCGGGTTGGGTGAGCTGCGGGGGCTGGGCTTCAACACCACGGCTGTGGAGATGCTGGCCGACCTGATGTACGGGGTCTGTGAGCAGGTCGTCGACGACCTGGTGGAGCTGGAGTCCACCGTGGGTCGGCCGGTGGAGGTGGTCCTCGGCGGCGGGGCGATTGCCGCCTCGGCCTGGTGGCGGCAGGCGTTCGCGGCGGTGCTGGCACCCCGGACGGTCGGCTTCGGGCGGCACCCGGAGATCGGGGCCACCGGGGCGGCGCTGGTGGCCACCGGCCGGCTCGCCGACGCCGTGGTGGTGGCCGACATCGGCCGGACGGATGATCAAGAGTCGGCGACCTCGGCATAGGCTGGCGACCAGCAGTACCCTTCCTTAACCATTCATAAGGGCAGGGCGTTGACACTGCTCTCGGGCCTGGTTGGATGGACGGCGCTCCCCGGATCGCGGCGGACGCGTGGGGGGAGGAGGAGCGGGTGGGTGTAGGACCGGAGCAGGCGCACGGGGTGTCGCAGCACCGCCGGCGTCGGTTCGACGTCCGGGTCGTACCCCACAGGCGTCGCTCCCCCCTGCGGCTGCAGGACTGGCGGATGCGGACGAAGCTGGCCACGGTGCTCGTCATCCCGTCGGTCGCCTTCCTGGTCCTGGCGGGGGTGCAGACCCAGAGCCTGGTCACCCGGGCCGACACCCTTGGTGACTTCGCCGCGCAGGTCGGCATCGGGCGCGAGATCACCGCGCTGACCCACAGGTTGCAGTTGGAACGCGACCGGACGGCCGGCGAGCTGCCGGCCCTGCGCAGCGCCGTCGACGAGGAGGCCAGCGAGGAGCGGCTGGCCGTGTTGCAGCCCTACCGCGACGCCGCCGACCAGGCGGCGGCGCAACTGCGCGCGGCGGCCGAACCGCTGGCCGAGGCGGACGCCTCGTGGCGGGACGTCTACGTGGTGGCCTCCCAGGCGTACCAGCAGGTCGGCTACATCCGTAACACGCTTACCACAGTGGTGCTCAGCGACGACACCATCATCGGCAACTACCACCGCGCGATCGACGCGTTGCTGAACCTGCTCGCCCAGCCGACGCCGGGCGCCGACCGCCCGGAGTTGGCCGACGCGGTCCTGCGGTACGTGCAGTTCGCCCGGGCGAAGGAGCTGTCCTCGCGGGTCCGGGCGGAGCTGTACGCTGCGGCTCGCTTCGGCAGCTATGACTCCGAGGACGCGGCCCAACTGCCCGACCTGCGGGCCCGGCAGCTGACCGCGCTCGGCGCGTTCCGGGTCGCCGCGACGAACGCACAGGTGACCCGCTACGACGAGATGAGCCTGGATCCGGCTTTCGTCGCCGCCTCCCGGATGGAGGAGCAGGCGCTGTCGCAGGGCACGTCCGGGGCGACGGTGCTGGACGGGGAGCAGTGGTGGACCGCCAGCGAAGCCCGGCACGAGCTGTTGCGGGGTTTCGAGGCGGACGTGCTGGCGGACTCCTCGGCTCAGGCCGACGACGCGAGCGAAACCCAGCTGCGGGAGACGCTGCTGGTCGTCGGCGTGATCATCACGGTCCTGCTGGTGGCGGTGCTGATCTCGGTACTGATCGGTAGGTCGTTGGCCAGGTCGATCCGGCTGCTGCGGTCACAGGCGCTGCGGATCGCGCAGATCGAGCTGCCCGAGGCGCTGGCCCGGCTGCGGTCGGTCTCCGGTGGCGTCCCACCGATCGAGGTCTCACCGGCGGTCGTGCGTTCGCTCGACGAGATCGGTGAACTGGCCGAGGCGTTCGTCGCGGTGCACCGCAGCGCCGTCGGGGTGGCGGTCGAGCAGGCGACCATGCGCCGCAACGTCAACGCGATGTTCGTCAATCTCGCCCGGCGGAGCCAGGTGCTCGTGGAGCGGCAGTTGGAGCTGCTCGACGACCTGGAGCGCGAGGAGGGCGACCCCGAGCAGCTGGAGAACCTGTTCAAGCTGGATCACCTCGCCGCCCGGATGCGCCGTAACGACGAGAGCCTGCTGGTGCTGGCCGGTACCGAGTCGACCCGCCGGTGGAACCGACCGATCGGGTTGAGCGCGGTGCTGCTGGCGGCCAGCGCCGAGATCGAGCAGTACCAGCGGATCCGGCACGAGGCGGTGGCGGACCTGCACGTGGTCGGGCACGCGGTGGGCGAGCTGGTGCACCTGCTGGCCGAGCTGCTGGAAAATGCGACAGCCTTCTCCCGACCGGACACCATCGTGCAGGTGATGGCCCGGGTCGAGGGGCCCGGTGCGGTGATCGAGATCGCCGACCAGGGTCTCGGGATGAGCCCGACGGCGCTGGCCGAGGCGAACGCGGTGCTGGCCGCGCCGCCGGCCGCGGACGTGGCGACGGTCGAGCGGATGGGTCTGTTCGTGGTCAGTCACCTCGCCGCCCGGCACGGCATCGAGGTGCGGTTGCATGGCGGCGCCGGAGGGCTGGTGGCCCGGGTACGGCTGCCGCATCCGCTGCTCGCCCCGGCGCCGCCGCCGAGCCTGGACCCGGTGCCGTCGCCGCGCGGGCTGCCCGCCGCGACGCCCCGGCCGGTCGCACCGGCCAACCCGGGACCAGCGGATCTGCCGGTGGCCGGGCGGCGCCCGACCACCGTGCCCCGCCAGGCCCACCCGGTGCCGGTACGCGCCGAGGACGTGCTCGCCCCGGCGGCGGCACCGGCGACCGGGGGCAGCGGCTGGTGGTCGCGGGAGGGGCCCTCGACGGCCGTACCCACTGTCGGTGCCGGCGCGCCGGCACCGCCGGCCGTGCCGGTGACCGCCGGGACGAACGAGCGGGGTCTCCCGGTGCGGGTGCCGATGGCGCAGCTCAGTGCGGTGACCCAGCCGGCCCGCCCGGATCAGCCGGCGAGTCGCAACGATCCGGACCCGGACGCCGTCGGCGGGATGTTGTCCAGGTTGTACAGCGGTGTGCGGCGGGCCGAGGCTGAGGAGACCACCGAGATACCCGTGCCGCCGCTCGGGGCGTGGAGCGAAGGAGGACGTAGGTGACGACGTTGTCGCAGGAGGCTCGCGACCTGAGCTGGCTGGTCAGCGCGTTCGCGGAGCGGGTGCCCGGGGTGGCGCACGCGGTGGTGGTCTCCTCCGACGGGCTGCTGGTGGCGATATCCGACCACCTGCCCCGGGACCACGCCGACAAGCTCGCGGCGGTGACCTCGGGGCTGATGAGCATCACCGCCGGTGCCGCCCAGATGTTCGACGGTGACGTGGTCAAGCAGACGGTGGTCGAGATGGGTCGCGGCTACTTCCTGGTGATGCAGGTACGCGACGGCTCGATCCTGGCCACCCTGGCGGCGGCGGACGCCGACATCGGCGTGGTGGGCTACGAGATGGCCCGGCTGGCCAAGCAGGCGGGCGAGATGCTCACCCCCGCCCTGCGCGCCGAACTCCAGCAGGCGCTGCCCCGCTGAACAGGCGGGGCGGGGACTGCCGGTCGCCGGTGCCCGTCACGCCTGCGCGCTCGACGCGCTCACTCTGGCGAACGGCGTCACCGGATACCAGCCGGCGCGTACCGGTGTCCTGGTGACCTCCGTGGCCGCGAAGACGTCCTGGGACCGCAGGGCGACGAGCGCCGCGCCGAGGGGCGCCAACCGGAAGTCGTAGATCATGAGATGGCCGCCGGGTCGGAGGACCCGGGCCAGTTGCGTGGCTGCCGCCGGAAGATCCGGCCAGTGGTGCAGGCTCAGCGTCGAGACGAGCACATCGACGCTGCCGTCGGGATGGGGCAGGTTCGCCACGTCGGCGATCTGGAACCGTACGCGGTGGCCCAGCGAGCGGCTCGTCGCGGTCCGTTCGGCAACCTGGATCATGTGCGGGGACGGGTCGACACCGGTCAGCGTGACGTCGGGGCGGCGGTCGGCGAGTTCGTGCAGCAGCCGCCCCGGGCCGGTGCCGACGTCCAGGATCGTCGCCGACTCCGGTGCGACAGCCGCGACATCTTCGGCGACCCGCCGGTAGAGGCCGCGTAGCGCCCAGCGGGACATCCGGTCGTAGGAGACGCTGCGACGCCTGTCGAAACCGGTGTCGTGGGCGGGGTGTACGACGGCGTGCAGCCGTTTGGCGAGTGACATGGTCTCTCCTGCGGCAGGTTCGGTCCGGTCGGATCCCGGATGCTTGACATCACCGGTGACGGTGCATCTTCATGTCCACATGAAGTCAAGGCGGCAGATGGCCATCGGTGAGCTGGCGGCGTTGTACGGGTTGGCGCCACACGTGTTGCGGCACTGGGAACAGATGGGTCTGTTGGCCCCGGCCAGGGCCCCCGGTGGTCGGCGGGTGTACGGCGCGGTCGACGCGACCCGGATCGCGCTCATCCTGCTGGCGAAGGAGGCGGGGCTGACCCTGGAGCAGACCCGTTACCTGCTCACCGAGGCGGCCGACAAGCAGGCCCGGGCGGCTCTGTACCAGCAACACGGTGAGCTGCTGCGCGGGCGGATCGCAGCAGCTCAGGAGTCGTTGGCCATCATCGAGCACGCGGCGGCGTGCGACGCCGACGACATCACCGTCTGTCCCCGGCTGCGGGAGAAGGTGGCCGCCCGCCTGCCGGCCGGGTTACGCCCCGACGGAGGTGCCCGGCCGGCGTCGGCCTACTGAAGGGCGAGTGCGCTGCCGGGGTTGGTCGGGCGGGAGGCGATCCACCAGGCGACCGCGGCGGTCACGGCGACGATGCCGCTGAACACGAACGGTGCCTCGATGCCGGCTCCGGCGGCCAGGGCGCCGCCGGCCAGCGCGCCCAGCGCGGTGCAGCTGTAGGTGACCAGGCGGGCGGCGGCCACGACCCGACCGAGCAGCCCGCCCGGCACGAGTCGTTGGCGTACCGACAACGCGGCGACGTTGAGTACGGCGAACGCCGCACTTGTGGTGACCACCACGACCACCGCTACGGCACGGTGCCCGGCGACGGCCAGCAGGGCCGGTACGCCCGCGGTGACGGCCATGGACCAGGTCAGCACGGTCCGGTGGTGGAAGCGGGCGACCAGACGGTCGGCGGCGAACGAGCCGACAAGTCCACCGGCCGCGCCGGTGGCCAGCAGCAGGCCGAAACCGAACGCGCCGAGTCCGAGTGCGTCGCGGGCGTAGAGCACGAAGATCGCGAACCAGGCGGTGTCGGCGGCGGCCACCGCGGCGGTGACGAGCACCAGGGTGCGCAGCATCGGCTGGCGGATGAGCCAGCGCAGGCCGGCCAGCGCGCCGTCGCCGTCGGTGACCGGCGGGGCGTCGCTGGTGTCCGGGACCGCCCGGTGGGCCAGGGTCAGTGGCAGGGAGAGAACGAGCATCACCGCCAGCGCCAGGGTGGCCCCGTTGACGGCGAACGGGATGGCGGCACCCATCACGAACAGCAGTGCACCGACGGGTGGTCCGACGAACTCGTTGCCGACGATCTCGCCGGCCACGAGGCGCCCGTTCGCCTTCTCCAGTTGGTCGTCGTGGACGAGCCGGGGCACGGCGGTCTGTGCGGCGGTGTCCCGGATGGTCTCGCCGACGCCGAGCAGGAACGCGGCGGCGACGACGAGCGCGATGGTGGCCCAGCCCAGGGCGACAGTGGTGGCCAGCGCGGCCAGCACGACGACGCGGCAGGTGTCGGCGGCGGCGAGCAGCGTACGGGCACCTCGGCGGTCGGCCAGGGCGCCGGCGAGCAGCCCGGCGACGAGCCACGGCAGGAACTGGGCGGCGGCGACGGCACCGACCGCCAACGGATCGTCGGTGAGTGCGGCGGCCAGCAGGGGGAAGGCGGCCACCCTGATGCCGTCGCCGAGGTTGGCCAGCGCGGCAGCGCTCCAGAAGGTCCAGAACGGCCGGCCCAGGCTGTTGCGATCACGCATGCGGGGATCGTACGTGCCTCGGCGGCGACCCGGGACCGGGCCGCCGCCGAGCTGCCGGTCAGACCGCGTTGTCCGCGATGACCTGGCGGTACCAGTGGGCGCTGCGCTTGAGCACCCGGCGCTGGGTCGGGTAGTCGACGTAGATCAACCCCCAGCGCTGCTCGTAGCCCTCGGCCCACTCGAAGTTGTCGAGCAGGGACCAGACGTGGAAGCTCTCCAGCGGCACGCCATCGGCGATGGCCCGCTGGGCGGCGGCCAGGTGGTCGCGCAGGAACGTGACGCGGCCGTCGTCCTCGACGGTGCCGTCCGCGTTGAGCTCGTCGGGAGTGGGCAGGCCGTTCTCGGTGACCGTGATCGGTATCGGCCCGTAGTCGCGGGTGACCCGGGTCAGGATGTCGTACATCCCGTCCGGGTAGATCTGCTGCCACTCCGCCTCCGAGGTGGGCCAGCGGCGTTCCATGCCGCCGGAGGCGGTGACGTAGATCGGGGTGTAGTACTGCACGGCGACCAGGTCGACCGGGCTGGAGATGATCTTCAGGTCGCCGTCACGGATGCCACGGACCATCCGGCTGTCCGGGCCGAGGTCGGCCAGGACGTCCTCGGGATAGCTGCCGGTCAACGCGGAGTCGAGGTAGAGGCGGTTCTCGTAGCCGTCGTAGAGGCGGGTGGCCTCGGCGGCGGCGGTGGAGTCGTCGGCCGGGTAGCAGGGGTGCAGGTTGAAGGCGGGGCCGATACGGCTGCTGCCGCCTCGGGCGCGCAGGGCGCGTACGGCGAGGCCGTGGGCGAGCTGGAGATGGTGGGCGACCAGGTACGCCGCGTCGGGGTCTCGCCGGCCGGGGGCGTGGTGGCCGATCAGGTAGCCGTTCTGCACCACGGTCTTCGGCTCGTTGATGGTCAGCCAGACCGGCACCCGGTCGCCGAGCGCCTCGAAGACGATGTCGGCGTAGTCGGCGAAGCGGTGGGCGACGTCACGGGACTCCCAGCCGCCGGTGTCCTGCAGGGCCTGAGGCAGATCCCAGTGGAACAGCGTGGCCATCGGGGCGATCCCGCGTTCGTGCAGGCCGTCGACGAGGCGGCGGTAGAAGTCGAGGCCGCGTTGGTTTGCGGCGCCGGTTCCGTCGGGCTGGATGCGCGGCCAGGAGATGGAGAACCGGTAGCTGCGCAGCCCCAGGTCACGCATCAGATCGAGGTCTTCGGCATAGCGGTGGTAGTGGTCGGCCGCCACGTCCCCGGTGTCGCCGTTGCGGGTGCGCCCGGGTGTGCGGCTGAACGTGTCCCAGATCGATTCGCCGCGGCCGTCCTCCTTGGCGGCGCCCTCGATCTGGTAGGCGGAGGTCGCGGCGCCCCACCCGAAGTCGGGCGGGAAGGACCGTCGGGCGGCCGGGTTCGACGCGGTGGCTGTGTTCTCGACCGGGTCGCCGGGCCGGCAGCCGGCCAGACCGGTGGCCGTGGTGGCCACAGCAGCGGTGCCGAGGACGGCGCTGACCGGGGTGGCGGCGGTGGCCGAGAGCGCCGCGCGGCGCAGCAGGTGCCGCCTGGTGAGTATCGACATGGGTTCTCCTCGTGGATGGGGATGACCGCCTGAGCCCGGGAGCGCTCCCAACAAAGGGTAGAGGGTAGGCGGTCCCGCAGGGCCGAGTCGTCGCGAGGGGTGGGGCGGACGGCCTCGGTGGCGGGGTGACGTGGGGTGGGGAAGGGCGCTGTGCCGGTCGGGCAGCGGTGCGGCGGGACCGGGTGCGCCGAGTACCGCGGGCGGACCGGCGGTGCGCGCCCGGGCGGTCGGCGGGGCGTCGCGGATGGCGGTCGGCGGGCGGGTCGACTGCCGTGCGGGGCGCGCGGGTGATGCGCGTCTGACCCGTCGGCCTCTTTTCCCATCGTGAACGGGGGTTTAGTGTGGGGACGGGGGAGGGCAACCCCCGTCCCCACCGTGTTGCGGTACACGCACGTTCGGATTGGCGTCCCAGTTGTGCGTGTCGCGCGGGAGCCGGGCCACGCGAGTGGCTGAGGATCCACCTCCCTCCACTGTGGTGGGGTGATGGCTGACGGCGGTGTCCGGGCTGGCCCGCCGTCGGCCTGTGGTCTGTTCCCCGGAGCCGTGGGCACGACACCGGGCGATATTCCGGGTGGAACTCTGTCGATGGAAGCGCTCCCATCGACGTTGCTGCGACTGTAACGCCCGTCACGGCTTTGTGAAAGCCCCAAAACGAGATCGAAACAACTCAGTGTTTCCGGAAGTTCCCTTGCTGGCATTGGGAGCGCTTCCATGGCACACTGTCGATCGACCGCGCGGAGCCAAGGTACGCGTGAGCGTGGGTCGCCGAGGGCTTCCGGCTCGTCCGGTACGGCGTCCTGCCAGCAGCGGGAGCAGCTGCCGTCCCATACGGCGCCCCGCCGCGCCGGCCCTACCCGGGCCGCAGCGACCACCATCCACTGGCACCTCGATGGACCCCGTCGTCCCGAGGCGTCACCGCCGGGGCGCCACCGCCACCGGCCTGGTCCGAGGAGACACCGCGCAGATGAGAAACCTGGCTAGACGTCGGCGCCTGGCGTGGCTCGCCGCCGCGGCGCTGGCGATCGGTGGGGCGACAGTTCCCGCCGCCGCCGCACAGGCCGCACCGGCCTGCGACGTGGTCTATACGACTAACGACTGGAGCAACGGCTTCACCGCCAACGTCACCATCAGGAACACCGGCGACGCGATCAACGGCTGGACCCTGCGGTTCGCCTTCCCCGGCAACCAGCGGGTCACCCAGGGCTGGTCGGCCCGGTGGAGCCAGAGCGGCAACGAGGTCACCGCCGTCAACGAATCCTGGAACGGCAACATCGCGGCCGGCGGCAGCACCAGCATCGGCTTCAACGGCTCATACTCCGGCACCAACGCGAAGCCGACCTCGTTCTCGGTGAACGGGGTTACCTGCGGTGGTACCGCGCAGCAGCCCCCGACGGTCAGCCTGTCGGTGCCCGCCGGCCCGTTCACGGCCCCGGCGACGGTGCCGCTGACCGCCACCGCCAGCGACCCGGACGGCACCGTCGCCCGGGTCGAGTTCTACCGCAACGGCCTGCTGGTCAACACCGACACCACCGCGCCGTACGCGTACACCCTGGAGAGCCTGCCGGCCGGTGACTACACGGTGCAGGCCAGGGCGTACGACAACAGCGGTCTGTCCGCGATCGCCGAGCGCTCGTTCACCGTCGGCGGCACCACCTCGCCGGCGCTCGTCGCCGCTCCCACCGCGTTGACCGTCCCCGAGGGCGGCAGCTCGACGTTCAACCTCAAGTTGAACCGGGCGCCCACCGCCAACGTCGCGGTGAGCCTGGCGCGCACCGGCGACACCGACGTCACAGTCAGCCCGACCTCGGCGACGCTCACCACGTCGAACTGGAACACCGGCGTCGACGTCACCGTCCGGGCGGCGGAGGACGCCGACACCACAAGCGGCACCGCCACCATCACCGCCTCGGCCACCGGCCACACCCCGGCGACGGTCACCGTCACCGAGATCGACAACGATGTGCCCGGCGGCGACGGCGAGTACGTGCAGCGCTTCCTCACCCAGTACAACAAGATCAAGAACTCGGGCTACTTCAGCCCCGAGGGCGTGCCGTACCACTCCATCGAGACGCTCATCGTCGAGGCGCCGGACCACGGCCACGAGACCACCTCCGAGGCGTTCAGCTTCTGGCTGTGGCTGGAGGCCTACTACGGTCGGGTGACCCAGAACTGGGCGCCGTTCAACAACGCCTGGACGGTGATGGAGAAGTACATCATCCCGTCCAACGCCGACCAGCCGACCGCCGGCGCCGCAGGTGACGCCACCTACGCCGCCGAGCACGACCTGCCCAGCCAGTACCCGTCCCAGCTGGACTCGAACGTGCCGGTCGGCCGGGACCCGCTGCGCTCGGAGCTGCAGTCGACATACAACACCGGCTCCATCTACGGCATGCACTGGCTGCTGGACGTCGACAACGTCTACGGCTACGGCCGCTGCGGCGACGGCACCACCCGCCCCGCCTACATCAACACCTTCCAGCGGGGCACCCAGGAGTCGGTGTGGGAGACCGTGCCACACCCGTCCTGCGACACCTTCGCCCACGGCGGCCAGTACGGCTTCCTGGACCTGTTCATCAAGGAGTCGCAGGCTCCCGCCAAGCAGTGGAAGTACACGAACGCTCCGGACGCCGACGCCCGCGCAGTGCAGGCCGCGTACTGGGCGCTGACCTGGGCCAAGGAGCAGAACAAGGCGGCCGACGTGTCGGCCACCGTGGCCAAGGCCGCCAAGATGGGTGACTACCTGCGGTACGCCCTGTTCGACAAGTACTTCAAGCGGGTCGGCAACTGCGTCGGGGCCAGCGCCTGCCCGGCGGGCAACAACCGAGAGGCCGCCCACTACCTGCTGTCCTGGTACTACGCCTGGGGCGGCGCGACCGACACCAGCCAGAACTGGTCCTGGCGGATCGGTTCCAGCCACAGCCACTTCGGCTACCAGAACCCGTTCGCGGCCTGGGCGCTGACGAACGTCGACGAGCTCAAGCCGCGCTCGCCGACCGCGGCGGCGGACTGGACCAACAGCCTCAACCGGCAGCTGGAGCTCTACACCTGGCTCCAGTCGGCCGAGGGCGGCATCGCCGGTGGCGCGACAAACAGCTGGGGCGGGCACTACGGCACGCCGCCGGCCGGCACGGCCACCTTCTACGGCATGTTCTACGACGAGGACCCGGTCTACAACGACCCGCCGTCGAACCAGTGGTTCGGCATGCAGGCCTGGTCGATGCAGCGCATCGCCGAGCTGTACCTGGTCTCCGGCAACGCTCGGGCCAAGGCGCTGCTCGACAAGTGGGTGCCGTGGGCGATCGCCAACACCACGCTTGGCGAGAACTGGTCCATCCCGTCGGACATGAAGTGGACCGGTCAGCCCGCCAACTGGAACCCGACCAACCCGCAGCCCAACACCAACCTGCACGTCGAGGTGACGGTCAAGGGCCAGGACGTCGGCGTCGCCGCCGCCTACGCCCGCACGCTCATCGCGTACGCGGCGAAGTCGGGCAACGAGGCGGCGAAGACCACCGCCAAGGGTCTGCTGGACGCGCTGCACAGCCACAGCGACGCCCAGGGTGTCTCGACTGTGGAGAAGCGTGGCGACTACCGGCGCTTCGACGACGTCTACGACGCCTCCACGGGGCAGGGCCTGTACATCCCGCCGGGCTGGAGCGGCGAGATGCCCAACGGTGACGCCATCGCGCCGGGGAAGAGCTTCCTCGACATCCGGTCGTTCTACAAGAACGACCCGGCGTGGCCGAAGGTGCAGGCGTACCTCGACGGTGGGCCGGAGCCCGAGTTCCGTTACCACCGCTTCTGGGCCCAGGCGGACGTCGCCATGGCCTACGCCGACTACGGGAAGTTGTTCCCCAACGGCTGAACGGACTCCTCCGGGTGGGCGGTGACCCACCCGGAGGCACCGGCCGGGCCTCGGGGGTAGAGGCAGGTCCGGTTGACGGCCTGACACCCACGGTCAGGCCGGGGTGGGTCGGCCCTCTGGCCGACGCAGCGGAGCGGTCGGCCCACCCCACCACCCCGACCCGCCGGGCACGGCGCGCACATCGCGAAAAAAAGTGACCGCCCCGGGATCACAACCCGGCCCGGGACGGAGTAACGTACATCACCGGAGAGGCCGCTCCCCCCGTGGCGGCCTCTCCCTTATTGTGCCGGCCCGGGTGTCTCCGGCCCGCCGTCGTTCCGCACCTTCGCGGCCGGCTCGGACTGCGGCGTCACCGGGTGCCGCAGCCCCGGATGACCGGCCGGCAACGACCGGCGCAGCACCGCCCAACTGAGCGCCAGCGCCGCCGCGACAAGCGGCCAGGTCAGCGTCACCCGGGCCGCGGTCAGGGCGAGGACGTGACCACCGAGATACAGCGGCAGGAACACCGCCACCCGCAGCAGGTAGGTCCCCGTCCACACCCAACTGGCCCGGCCGTACGCCCGAAGCAGCGCCGGATCACGCCGCCAGCGCCCGCGCTGTCCAAGCGCCGTGCCGACGACCACCCCGAGCAGCGGCCAGCGCACCACGATGCTGGCCGCCCACGCCAGCGCGCTGGCGGCGTTGGCCAGCAGTTGCACGAGGAAGAAGTCCTCGGCCCGCCCGGTGCGTACCACCACCAGTGCGGCCACGCAGACCGCGAGCAACCCGACGAGCACCGACCGGGGCCGGTCACCGCGGCGGAGCCGCCAGCCGGCCACCACCGCCCCGGCGACCAGGGCCGCCACCACCCCGACCAGCACCGAACGGCCGCCGGCCAGCCAGCCCACCGTGAACGCCACAGGCGGCACTGTGGCGTCCACGGCCCCCCGACGCCCGCCGAGCAGATCGGCAAGTGACTCGGGTCGCCCGACCGCGGCGGCGTCCCGCTCCGAGGTATCGGTCACGTGCCCTCCTTCACCCGCGGCCCAACCTATCTCCACGCCACGGGCGGGCCACCGGCCGGACGCCGGGGGCGTGCCGCTAAGTTGTGCGGGTGCGCGTGACGCCCAGGGGTGGTACTGCGGTATGGCTGGTCGTGCTGGCCCTGATCCAGGCGGCGGCCTTCATCGCCGTCTGGCGATTCGCCCTCCACACGGAGATCGGCCAGTGGATCGACACGGTGGCCCTCACCGGTAACCGGATCGGCCGCGACCACATCGAGGAACCTGTCGACCGGATCCTCAACGCCATGTCCGTGGTGTCGCTGCTGGCGGTCACCGTGATGATCGGGTTCATCGCGCTGATCCGAGGTCGGGTCGCCCTGGCCGTCGCGGCGACCCTGCTGATCGCCGGCGCCAACGTCACCACCCAACTGCTCAAGTACGGACTGAGCCGCCCCGACTACGGCATCGACCTGGAACGGGCGTACGTCGGTAACAGCCTGCCCAGCGGGCACACCACGGTCGCCGGCTCGGTGGCGGTGGCCCTGGTGCTCGTGCTGCCGCCGAAGGTGCGGGCCGTCGGTGCCGTGATCGGTGCCGGCTACGCCGCGACCGCCGGGGTGGCGACCCTGTCGGCGGGCTGGCACCGACCCAGCGACGCGGTCGCCGCGTTCCTGGTCGTCGGGGTCTGGGCGGCGCTGGCCGGGCTGCTGCTGCTGATCACCCAGCGGGAACGGGCCGAGGTGGCCCCAGGTGACGCACACCGGCTCACCGCCCTGCTGCTGGGCGTGGCCGGGGTGCTCGCGATCACCGGGTGCGTGCTGGCCCTGTGGTGGCTGGTGGGTCTGCGGTCCACCCCCGCTGTGGAACTGTCCCGTCGTCCCCTGTTCGTCGGCTACGCGGGCAGCGCCGCCGGCATCGCCGGCTCCATGGCGGTGGTGATGGCGCTGGTGCTGACCGCCGTGCACCGTCTCGTTCCCCGCTACAAGGGCTGACCGGGTGCACCCGGTCAGGTCGGCGTTCCACGACGAGTGCGACCGGCTCGGCGCGGTACTGCGTACCCTCGACCGGTCGGACCTCGACCGCCCGACCCGCTGCACGCCGTGGACGGTGGCCGATCTGCTGGCCCACGTACGCACCGGAGCCGGCCGGCTGGCCGACATGCTGGCCACCACGGTGCCCGGCCCCGCCCGGGTCGACGCCGCCGGCTACTTCGGAGCGGCGAAGTTCCTCCCGCAGGTGGACGCCGACCGGGTCGAGTCCGCGCGGTCCGAAGCGACCCGACACCGCAGCCAGGAACTGGCGGCCGGGCCCGGCACCGGCTTCGACAGGGCCTGGCGGGCCACCCTCGCCGCCGTCGACGCCCACCCCGCCGACCGGGTGGTACGCACCCGGCACGGCGACCCGATGACCGTTACCGAGTTTCTGCGTACCCGGGTGGTGGAGGTCGGCGTGCACGGCCTCGATCTGGCCGAGGCGCTGGACCGGCCGCCGTGGCTGACCCCGACGGCCGCCCGGGTCATCGCCGACCTGCTCACCGGCGGGCAGCCCCTGCCGGCGGACCTCGGCTGGGACCGGCTGACCCTGATCTTCAAAGCCACCGGCCGCAGCCCGCGCAGCCGAGCCGAGCAGGACGCCCTCGACGCCGCCGGCATCCGACTGCTCGCCTTCGGCGGCTGACCGGCGCCCGACCGCCGCGCACCCGCCCGCGCGAGTCGCCACCGGCGCGGTAGCCGGAACGCGGCCGGCGGGTGGTGGGTCAGGCGGCGGTCCGGGGTGCCGGCACGTGCGGGGCGGCGGCGCGCAGGTGCGCCAGGACCACCGGGTCGATCCGGCCGGGCGCCAACCGCTCCTCCAGGTTTTCCAGCCCGGCCCAGTCGACAAGCGCGTCCTCGGGCTCCGCCGGGTCGGCCGGATACCCGAGCGCAGTCAGCAGACCGGCGACCTCGACGGCCAGCGCGCCTGTCAGGTCCAGCAGGGTGGCCGGGTCGGGCCGGCTGAACAGCAGCATGTGCACCCCGAGCAGCCTGTCGAGTTCGGTGACCGGGTCGGGGTGGTCGTCGACCCGCAGGTCGATCATGACGTCGCCGGTGCCGCCGTACCCGCCGCAACGGCGCACCACCAGCAGCCCCGCGCTCTGCCGACCGCGCCGGTCGCCGCCGGCCGCCTCGCCGGCCCGCAGCGCCGCGAGCAGCCGCTGCGGGAACGGCAGTTCGGCACCGGCCAGCCAGGTGTCCCGTAGCGCGTCGACGACCTGCGGGCCGGTGAGGATGTTCCCCTGCGCCGCCCAGCCGTCGCCGGCCTGCCCACCGGCCCAGCCCCGGCAGTGCGGACCGGTCCAGGTGGCACCCGGCCCGGTGGCGGCGACCACACCGAGCTGCCGGTGGTCACGTTCCGGGTCGGCGGCGACCAGGCCGGCGACCACCCCGGCGGCCGACACACCGGTACGCAGCAGCGCCAGGCCCTGCGGCCGGTAGGCCAGGTTCACGTGCGCCTGGGTGGCGATCGCGCCGACCTCGGCCGCGGCGCCCGGCACGAGGGCCCCGGCAGCCAGGAAACGACTGGCCACGACGATGCCGTGCAGCCGGCCGTCGTCCGAGCGGGCCACGAGGGAGAATGTCACGCTGGGAAGGTTAGCGCTGCTGGCGTGCTACGGCCGCGCCGCGACGACCTTGCCCGACGACGCCGGGACGGGCACCATCGACCGATGACGACGCGATGGGCAATGACGGTGCCGTTGGGCGGAATCCCGCTCGCCGACCACGCCGCGGTGTACGCGGCGCTGGCCGACGCCGGCTACACCGACGTGTGGTCCTCGGAGGTCAACGGGGCCGACGCGTTCACCCCGTTGGCGCTGGCCGCCGCCTGGCAGCCCGGGCTGCGGCTGGGCACCGCGATCACGCCGGCGTTCACCCGTGGCCCCGGCCTGCTGGCGATGAGCGCCGCCGCGCTCGCCGACGCCGCACCCGGCCGGTTCGCCCTCGGCATCGGCGCGTCGTCGCCTGTGGTGGTCTCCGACTGGAACGCCGTGGAGTTCACCGAACCGTTCCGGCGTACCCGTGACGTGCTGCGCTTCCTGCGGGCGGCACTGCGCGGGGAGACCGTCGACGGCGCGTTCGACACCTTCGCCGTACGCCGGTTCACCCTGGACCGGGCGCCGATGGTGCCGCCGCCGCTGCTGCTGGCCGCGTTGCGTCCCGGCATGCTGCGGCTGGCCGCCGCCGAGGCCGACGGAGTCATCCTCAACTGGCTCGCCGCCACCGACGTGCCCCGCGCGGTGGCCGAGCTGGGGCAGCGGCGTCCGCAGTTCGAGGTGGCCGCCCGGATCTTCGTCTGTCCCACCGAGGACGCCGGGTACGCCCGCACCCTCGGCCGGCGGATGATCACCAGCTACCTGACCGTGCCCGCGTACGCGGAGTTCCACAGGTGGCTCGGCCGGCAGGAGGCGCTTGCCGGCATGTGGGCGGCGTGGGCGGCCGGCGACCGGCGCGGCGCCCTGGCCGCGATCCCGGACGAGGTGGTCGACGCGCTGATCCTGCACGGCTCACCCGAGCAGTGCCGGGCACAGGTCAACAGGTACGTGGCCGCCGGGGTGGACGTACCGGTGCTGGCGTTGCTGCCCACCCCGGAGGTCACCGCCACCGACCCGGTGGCGCTGGCCACGCTTGTCGCCCGGCTCGGGCTCGACGCGAAGGAGTCGGCGTGAACCTCACCGACCGGGTAGCGGTGATCACCGGCGGGGCCGGGGGAATCGGGGCGGCGCTGGCCCGGCGGTTCGCCGCCGAGGGAGCCGCCGCGCTGGTCCTGGCCGACCTGGACGGCGCCGCCGTCGAGGCGGTCGCCGACGCCGTGGGCCCGCTGGCCCGGGGCGTTGCGGTCGACGTCACCGACGAGGAGCAGGTACGCGCCCTGGTCGCCGACACCGAACGCCGCTACGGCCGCATCGACGTGTTCTGCGCCAACGCCGGGGTGAGCACCGGCGGGGGAGTGGAGGTCGACGACGCCGGCTGGGAACGGTCCTGGCGGGTCAACGTCCTCGCCCACGTCTACGCCGCCCGGGCGGCTCTGCCGGCGATGCTCGCCCGGGGCAGCGGCTACCTGCTGCACACCTGCTCGGCGGCGGGGGTGCTGACCGCCGTCGGCGACGCCGCGTACACCACCACCAAGCACGCCGCCGTGGGGTTCGCCGAATGGCTGTCGGTGACCTACCGCGACCAGGGCATCCGGGTCAGCGCACTGTGCCCGCAGGGCGTCGACACGGCGATGCTGGCCGACGGACTGGCCGCCGGACATCTGGGTGCCCGGGTCATCGCGGCCTCCGGTGCGGTGCTCAGCCCGGACGACGTGGCTGCGGCGGCGGTGGCCGGGATGGCTGAGGAACGGTTCCTGATCCTGCCGCACCCCGATGTCGCCGACTACGCCCGCCGCCGCGCCGAGGACCCCGACGGCTGGCAGTCCGGCCTGCGTAAACTCGTCCGCCGGTTGGGTGCCGCCGATCAGGGCGCGCCGCCACCACCGAAGCCGGCAGCATCACCGTAGGTGGCGTTCTCGGCGATGGCGGCCGAGTGGCGGTCGGGCACGCCGCTCGGTCCGACGCCGGAACCACGGCGTCGGCGGGGTGCGGAGCGACGCAGCTCCCGGGTGGCCTTAGCGGCAGCGGCAAGTCGCTGCTGACGAGTCATCGGCCGGGGGACACGTCGGCGACGGACGACGAGGAGCGTCGCGGCGGTGACGGACACCACCGCGACAAGCGCAATGAGGAGAGCCAGCCACGTGGTCACGGTTCGACGGTAGGCACCCAGGGCAAGCTCAGCGGCGCCAGCGCAGCGGGCCCGGGTGCACCGACCAGAGCAGTCGCCGCCAGCGGGGACGCGCCGCCCGCACCGCCGCGGTGTAGACGGTGACCGCCGCGGCGGCGGCACCGGCCTGCTCCTCGTCGGCCGTGCCGGGCGCGAAGCTGACCTGATTGACCAGCCGGGCCAGCTCCTCGGCGGCCCCGTACGCCGCTGCCGGCGGCCGAACGTCGGCAAAGGCCTGTCGGGCCTGCGCGGCGACCTCGGTGGCGGAGAGGTCGGCGGCGACCGGCTGCCCGGCCAGCCGCAGCGTGTCGGTCAGCTCCCGCCAGGCGCCGGCTATGCGGTGCTGGGGGTCGCCCCGGTGCAGTCGGGCCCGGGTCTGGGCCCGGCGCAGCCCTGCCAGGGTGACCAGCAGCGCCACGACGACGAGCAGCAGACCACCGCCGGTGCCACCGACAAGCACCGGCGTCGGTACGCCGCTGTCCGTGGGGCCACCGGGGGCGGCAGCCGCCGGTGGCGAGGCGGTCGGCTCCAGGGTGGGTTCCGGCTGCTCCGACGGTGGCGGGTCCTCCGGCTGGGGGCGGAAGTCCTCCTCCACCGGCCGGGGTTCCTCGTCCGGTCGGGGCAGCGGATCGAACGCCACCCAGCCGAGACCGTCGAAGAGCACCTCCGGCCAGGCGTACGCGTCGGCGGCCCGCACCGGACCGGACCCGGGGGCGGCGAACCCGACCACCACCCGGGTCGGCAGCCCGGCGAGCCGTCCCAGCACCGCGAACGACGCCGCGAACTGTTCGGACGTGCCGCGCTGCCCGCCACCGTTGCGCGGCCCGAACAGGAAGAACGCCAGATTCGGGTAGGCGTGGCCGCTCGGTGCGTCGGCGACCAGCCGGTAGTGCTCGGACAGCCACTGCTCGATCGCCGCCGCCCGCGCGTACGGCGCGCCGTTCTCCTCGGCCAGCTGGGTGGCCAGCCGCCGCAACTGCTCAGGCGCGCCGTCGGGGACGTGCAGCACCCGGGCCACCCCGTCGCCGGCCGGGGTGTTCGCGGTGGCCAGCAGGTTGGCATCGGGGCGTTCCCGGGCGGAGGTCACCGTGTAGCGCAGGCCGGGGGCGAGACCGTCGGGACGGATCAGCGTGCCGGTGCCCGGGTCGTAGGCGACCCGGGCACCACTGACCTCGCGCGGGGTTGGTACCGCAGGCAGCAGCCGTCCACTGAGGTCACCCACGGTGATCTCCTGCCGCACGGTGTCGACTGTGGCGTGCGGGGCCGGTTCCGTGGTCGGCAGGATGCGGCCGGCGTTGCGGTAGGTCGCGCCAACCCGCCAGGTGACCCCGTCGTAGTCGCTGAGCACGGCCAGCCGGATCCGCACCGCGGCACCGCCCGTCGCCGCACCCTCGGTCGGGTCTGTCGGGCCGGGGGAGTCGGTCGCCACCTGGAACAGTTCCTGCTCCGGGTTCAATGCCCAACCCGAGATCCGGATCAGCGGATTCTCGTCAAGCGTCTCCACCTGCGGCGGCTCCACATAGCGGCGGGGATCGACAGGTCGGGCGTCCACCAGGGCGGCCACCGCCGGGCCGAGCAGCGCCGCCAGCGCCACCACCACCGCCGTTCCGGCGGCCGAGGCCACCGCCAGCCGTACCTGTACCCCGGACCGCACCGTCGGGGCGAGCCCGTCGAGCGGATCCTCGTCGGGCCTCCGGGACGACACCGCCAACCCGAGCGCCGCCGCCACCACAAACGCCGCAGTCGCGCCGATCGCCGGCTCCGCGTTCGGCCCGACCACGTACACCGCGCCGGCGTGCAGCAGCACCGGCGGCAGGTAGCCCAGCAGCACCCGCCCGGCCCGCAGCGCCACCTCCGCGCCGGCCAGCCCGGCCAGCCAGGCGGCCACCACCGGCAGCAGGATCGTGTCCGGCGTCGCCTCCACCGGGATCATCGCGGTCAGCAGCCGGGGAATCGCGTTACGGGCGGCGTCGCCGGCCACCTCGACGAACCCACCCGGCAGCTGCGCGTCGGCGGCGGCCAACCGCAGGCAGACCGCCGTCCACCCGAGCATGGCCAGCACCGACACCGGCGCGACCAGCCAGGACGCCAACCGCCGGGTCACCATGCTGACCAGCACCGACCCGACAGCCGAGCCGGCCACCAGCATCGTCAGCAGCGACCCCGCATACACCCGGCCGAGCACCACACCGGCCAGCGTGACCAGCACGACGAGCGTCACCGGCACCGCCGCCGCCCGCAGCAGCCTCACCACCGGCGTACCCCGTCCCACTCGGCGGCGAAGGCCGCCCCGTCGGCCGCGTCGACGACGACCAGGCCGGCCGCGCCCGGCGGCGTCGGCTCCGCCGCCCCGAAGATCCCGGCAACCACCGACGGGTACGCGCCGCGCAGCGCGCCGACGTGCCCCAGATCCTCGGTCGCCCCCGGCCCGGTGAGGACGACAAGGGTGTCACCGAGCCGGTCGCGGCGCAGCCGCGCCGTCGCAGCCTCCAGCGTGCCCTCGTTGGTCAGCGTCACCGCCGCCAACCGGTCCAGTGGCCCACTCGGACCGGTACCTATCGAATCGACGGAGGCGTCGTCGGCGGTGACGAAGAGCAGCACCACCGGCAGGTCCTCATGGACCGCGGCGGTGACCACCGACGCCGCCGCCTCACAGGCCGACTCGAACGACTCCGCCACCCCGCCGACCCGGTCCGGATGCGCGACCGACCGGTTGTCCAGCAGCACCACGATCCGGGGCAGGCTGGTGTCCACGTTCTCCCGCACCATCAGCTCACCCACCCGGGCGCTGGTACGCCAGTGCACCCGCCGCAACTCGTCACCGACGACGTACTCCCGCAGCGAGTCGAAGGTGATCGAGCCGTGCGGCACCGCGTCGACCCGTCCGTCGAGACTGCGCCCCGCCCCGGTGGGCACCGCCCGCAACGGATGGATCCGCGGATGCACCCACACCGGCACGACGTCTCCGTAGGAGCGGGCCAGCACCACCAGGCCGAGCGGGTCGCGGCGGGTCACCCGCAGCGGCCCGACCGGAACCACGCCGCGCCGACTCGTCGGCACCGGGTAGCTGACAGTGGTGTCCGAGCCGGCCCGCAGCCGCAGCACCGGCACCGGCACCAACCGGTCACCGCAGCGGTCGGTGGCCAGCATGCTCGCCGCACCTACCCGGCCCGCGTTGCGGACGGTCAACGTCATGGCCGCCGGCTCGCCCCGGGCCACCCGGTCCGGGTCGGCCTGCCGGGACACCAGCAGCCGGGGACGGCGGGCCGCAGCGACCAGGGCGACCGCCAGGGCGGTGCCGGCCGCCGCCCCGAGCAGCGTCAACTCCGGGTACCCGAACCGGAAACCCGCCGCCAGCAGCAGCACAGCCGCGACGAGCAGACCGATGCCCCGGGCGGTGATCCCCACGCCAGACCGCCGGTCAGTGGTGCGCCGGGGCCGGCTGGCCCGACGGCAGCGGCACCGGCACCGAGGCGACCGCCTGCCGCAACACGTCCGCGGCGGTCACCCCACGCACCTGGGCGTCCGGCGTGAGCAGCAGCCGGTGCGCGAAGACCGGCTCGGTGAGCACCTTCAGATCCTCCGGCATGATCCAGCCCCGGCCGTCGATCAACGCGTACGCGCACGCCGCCCTGGTCAACGCGATCACCCCACGAGGACTGACCCCGACGCGGACCTGCGGATGGGTACGCGTGGCCGCCGCCAGCCGCACCGCGTACGCGTACAACGGCTCGGCGATGTGCACCCGCCGGGCCATCCGCACCATCTCGCCGACGGTGGCGGTGTCGGTCACCGCCGCGAGCGCCTCGGGGGAGCGGACCGTCGCCCCGCGCAGCACCTCCACCTCCACCGACTCGTCCGGATACCCCACCGACAACTTCACCAGGAACCGGTCCAACTGCGCCTCGGGCAGCCGGTACGTACCGTCCATCTCCACCGGGTTCTGGGTGGCCACCACGAGGAACGGCTGCGGCACCGGATGCCGCACCCCGTCCACCGTGACCGTCCGCTCCTCCATCACCTCCAGCAGCGCCGACTGCGTCTTCGGCGACGCCCGGTTGATCTCGTCGGCGATCACGATGTTGGCGAACACCGGGCCGGGGTGGAACTCGAAGCCCCGGGTGGCCTGGTTGAAGATGGTCACCCCGGACACGTCGGAGGGCAGCAGGTCCGGTGTGAACTGGATGCGCCGCCACTGCCCCTTCACCGTCGCCGCGATCGCCCGGGCCAGGGTCGTCTTGCCCACCCCGGGCACGTCCTCCAGCAGCACGTGCCCCTGGGCGAACAACGCGGTCAACGCCAGCCGCACCACCTGCGGTTTGCCGAGCACCACCGTGTTGACGTTCTCGGCCAGCCGGGCGGCCAGGGCGGCGAAGCCCTGCACCTCCTGCTGGGTGAGCGGTTCCTGGCTGTTCACGGTGGTGCTCCTCGCCTGGGCTGGATCAGCAGGTGGGCAGGACGTTTATGTCGTCGCCGCCCTCCAGGTTGAGCCAGGCCCAGGGGATGTAGTTACGTCCGCTGTACTCGACCTGCACCCACCAGGTGCTGCGCTTCTCACTGTTGTAGATGTACGCGTACACCTCTTCGCCCCGCTGCTTGCAGTACGCCTTCAACCGGGTGCCCGGCTTCGCCCAGCCGACCTGTCGATCGTTGTCCTGCCGGGCGACCGAGAAGATCTCGTTGCCGTTGCGGCCGTCACGGTCCCGGTCGCAGTAGGTGGCCTCCGCGCCGGAGTCACCGTTGTTGCAGGTCGCGACGCCGAACAGGGCGTCGGTCTGCTGAGCCCTGGTGGCGGTGCCACTGCCGGCGGCATTCGTCGCCGTCACCGTGAACGTGTAACTGGTGCCGGGGGCCAACCCGCTCATCGTGATGCTGGAACACGGGCCACTCTTCGCCGGCTGACCCGACCGGGACAGCGTACAACTGGCCTGACCGCCACCGGCGTCCACGGTGAACGTCACGGTCGCCGCCGTCGCGGTCGCCGACGACCCGGTCACCGTCACCCGGGGCGCGGCCACCGTACGCGCCGTCGTCGTCGCCTCAGCACCCTCGCCGGCCTCGTTCACCGCCCGGACCCGCACCGTGACATTCTGCCCGTCACCGAGACCGCCCACCGTCGCCCGGGTGTCGGTGACCTCGCTGCGCTTGTCACCCACCTGCACCACGTACCCGGTCACCGGCCGGCCGTTGGCCACCGCCGGCGACCACTGCACCGCCACCGTTCCCGGCTGGTCGGCCACCGTGCTCGCCCGCAACTCCACAGGCTCACCGGGAACCGTGAACGGCACCACCGTGTTGCTCACCGGCGACGCCTCCGACGCCGCGCCCTTGTCGTTGACCGAGACCACCGTGAACGCGTACTGCGTGCCGTACTCCAGCTCACCGGCCTTCACCACCAGCTCGGTGCCGGTTGCCTCACCCACCGGGGCGTTCGTGCCCGCCGAGGTCGCCGACACCGCGTACCTGGCGATCGTGTTGCCCTGACCATTCGCCTCCGGCCACGTCACCACCACCGTGCCGTCCGCCCGCGCCTCGGCGGTCACCTCGGTCGGCGCGTCCGGCACGTCAGCGGTGGGCGTCACCGGGTTGCTGGTCCGGGTCGGCCCGGCGCCCTTCGCGTTCACCGCGTGCACCGAGAACCGGTACGTCTCACCGTTTGTCAGCTCGTTGACCTCCACCGACCGCTGGTTCGCGCCCACCTCCAGGCGCTGCCCGGCACCCTCCACCACATACCGGATGATCTCCGCGCCGTTGGCCGCCGCCGGCCGCCAACTCACCCGGGCCTGCGCGTCACCAGCCGCCGCCGTCACGTTGCGCGGCGCACCCGGCTTGCTCACCTGAGGCTTCTTCGGCGGCGGAGGCGGTGGCGGGGGCTCCGGCGGCGGATCGCCACCGAGCACGTCGTTTGCGTACTTGTCGACCTCCCGCACCTGGTGCGAGTCGTCGACCACCCGCGCGGTCGCCGCGTCCGGCGCGTTGATGAACAGGTAGTTCTCCCGTACCTCCAGCTCCAGCGGGCCACCCCAGCGGCCCCGGATCGTGTCGGTCAGCTGACCCGTCGCGTCGAACGCGTACACCGCGCCCACCGCCTCGTCCGCGCAGTAGAACCGGCCCGCCCAGGCCACCGCCGGACCGAGCCGGTCACCGTCACCCGGCACCGTGAACGACCGCACCTCGCCACCGTCACCGATCGCGTGCACCTGCCGCTGCCCGGGCACCGTCACCGGCACCACCGGCCCGCTGGTCCGTACCGGCAGGATGCCGGGCCCGGTCAACGTCGACGCCAACGCCGTGCGTCGGGTCGTACCGCCCACGACTGTCACCAACGCCCCGGCCGTGCGGTCCAGCACCGCCACCCCGTCGTCCAACGTGGAGACCACCAACTCGTGGCTCGCCTCCGCCACGTCGTACGACTCCACCCGAGGCGAACCCACAGCCGAGTCCGCCGCCTCCGACGGCAGCACCGCCGGAGTGATCGCCGAGACCGTGCCCTCCGCCGGCACCGCCACCCACAGGCGACCCTCACCGTCGAACGCGCCACCGGTGATCCCCGGCGGATAGCGCACCGGCTCGCCCACCGGGGCCAGCGACCGCGGATTCAACTGCCGCACCACACCCTGAACCGCGTCCACCACGAACGCCGCGTCCTCATGCAACGCCACACTCACCCCGAGCCCGGGAGTGGTGGGCGTGGTCGCGGTGATCTGCAACGTCGCCAGGTCCAGCGCGCTGATCTGACCCGTGTTCAGATCCCGCAGCACCAGCAGCCGATCGGTCTGCGTCACCTGCATCGGATGCTGCCGCGCCGCCGGCACCTCCATGCGCGTGTCCACCCGCGCGGTGACCCCGTTGACCCGCGCCAACTCACTGCGCGCCGCGCTCCACAACCACGAACTCGCGTCGTAGTTGGCCACCGCGTTGTCCGCCGAACCCAGGCCGAGCACGGTCAGCCCCATCGCCGCCAGCAACGCCAGCACCGTACCCACGGTGACGAGACCACCGCGTACCCGGGACCGGGATCGTGGGGTTCGGGTCGCAACGGCCTCGTCGATGCTCGCCACAGCCGGCAGCCTCCCGTGTCGTCTCGGCAGGTGGCGCCCCCGTTACGGCGACCCCTCCCCTGAGCCGGGAGCCATCATATGGTCACGCTGCGGACCCCGGGAACCCGCACCGTCCGGCTGTGGACACCCAGCGTGGCGTGTCGTCGGCGTGTCCCGCCACGACAGTCCGACCGGGACCCGTCCCACCGCCGATCAGTCGGTCGTGTCGACCTGCCGCGACGTGCACACCTGGTCGGAGGTGGCGAACTGGTCGGTGTCATAGACGGCCAGCACCGCGAAGCAGTAGTTCACCCGGGTGCTCAACCCGTTGACGGTGTAGCTGGTCCGACCCGGGTCCACCGTGGCCATCATGCCCAGCGACTGCCCGTTCCGCCCACCGGCCACCATGAACGGCACCAGTCCGTCCGACGGGTCCGTCCAGGTCAACGTGATCGTGGTGGTGTCATCGCGCATCGTCAGGTTCCCGGGCGGCGGCCCGACCGAACCCGGCGGTGACGTCGGCGCCGATGAAGGTTCCACCGGAGGTTCGGCCCGCCGGTCCAGGACCAACAGCCCCACCCCGATCACCGCGGCCAGGGCCACCAGCACCGCCACCACCGCCACCACGATCGCCACCCGGTTGCGACCCGGCGCCGGCTCCGCGGTCGGCATCGCCAGCGGCCCCTGGTACGACGCGGCGATCCCCGGAAGCTGAGCACCGGACTGATTCCAGGCCGGCGGCGCAACAGGTCCCGGATAGGGCGGCGGCGCGCCGTGAACGGCGGGCTGCGGATAGGTCGGAGAGCCGTGCGGCTGGCCACCAAGGCCCGGCAACCGGGGATCACCCTGCTGCGCCCCGCCCCCCGGCCCGTAGGCTCCGGCCCCGCTCACCGGCCCGTACGGGCTGGGTCCGCCGCCCTGTCCGTGCGAGGCACCGCTGACCGGTCCGTACGGCGCAGGTTGGGCGGCTCCGCCGGTAGGTGGGTAGTTGGTCGGCCCGCTGACGGGTGCTCCGCTGGTAGGTGGTGCATACCCGGATGGTCCGCTTGTCGGTTGTGGGTGGCCGGGCGCTCCGGGAGTCGCTGCATGACCCGGCGGTCCGCTGGTCGGGCCGGGCTGGGGCAGTGGTGCGGTCATCTCGTGCGGGCCGGCCGTCGGGCTGACCAGCGAGGTGCTGTGCGGCGGCACGGACGAGCCCGGTGGCGCGCTGACTGGTGGTCCGCTTACGGGTGGCGCACTTACCGACGGTGCCCAGCCGGGCGGTGCGCTGACCGGCGATGCGCTGACGGGCGGTCCGCTTACCGGCTGCCCCCCGGCCGGCGGCCCGGTGACCGCCGATGACCAGGCCGGTGACGTGCTCACCGGCGAGGGCACGCCATCCGGTTCGGGCGGTTGGGGCGTACCGCCGGCCCGGGCGGCTTCCTCTTCCAGCAGCGGCCCGATCTGCTGGACGCGGATCGTGGGCCGGGCCCACTCCGGATGCCCGATCGAGGCGGCCTCGCTGCCCGCCGACGTCGACCCGTCGGCGGTCGGCAAGGGCCCCAGCACGCCCGTCTGCTCGTCGTCCTCGATCCGCTGACGGGGAGCCGTTCCGGACGACGGCGGGCCCGGTGTCGTGCGCGACGCCGCGGTGGGCGACGGGGCGGTGTACGACGGAGCCGGCACCTCGCCGGCAGACCTGGACACGGCAGCACCCGAAACCGGCGGTACCACCGGCGCGGGTGGCACCGCAGCCGAGCGGGCCTGGTCGACAGGAGGCACGACCGGGCGGGTCGACCGATCATGAGGTGCCGCCCGCGTCTGTGGCACGACCGGCGGCGGCACCGTGGGCGGCGGCGGCACCGAAACTGATGGCGGCGGTAGCCGAGGCCCGGGCGGCGTTGCGGGTGCGGAGGAGACCTGACGCGGGATCTGCGGCACCACGGAAGCTGGCACGACGGGCGGTGGCGGGATCTGCGGCGGCGCCGCTGGCGGCACGGTGGGCGGCGGCGCAACCTGTGACGGGGCGGGTGGTCCCGACTCGACCGAGGTCGGCGGCGCCAGCGGCACGACAGGTGGCGGCGGTGCGGCGGACCCCTGTGGTGAGCCGTGCTGGGGAGGGGCCGTCGCCGAGGCAGGGCCGCCGGTAACGGGTCGATCGACGGCCGGCGCGGATGCCGACGAAGAGGTGGAACGTACCGGTGCTGCGGTTGACGCGTCGTGCGGCTTCCACAGCGTGGAGAGGGCAGCCAGGGACACCGTAGGTGCGTCAAGCGCCCCGTGGCCGGTCCGGCTGGCCGGGCCGGAATGAGGGGCGGCCAGGACCACGGGCTGGGGAGCGGGAGCGGCGTCGCCGAGGTACTCCCGTGCCGTGCGTACCGCCGGATGGTCGGCGCCGAGCACGGCGGGGCCGGCGGCGGCCACACGGGTGTAGTTCCGGCGCGCCTCGTGGCGGTTGCCCAGTTCGTCCGCGACGGACCCCAGCTCGAAGGCCAACGCCAGCATCAGCGGATCGGCATGCGGCCAACGGCGCTCCCCGGCGGCGAACGCCTCCTCCAACACCCGCCGGGCCGCGCTCGGATCGTCCGCCTCCCGATGCAGCCTGGCCAGCAGGTGAGCGGTGCTGAGCACGTCCGGATGATCCTTGCTGAACGGCGGCCGGGTGGACTCGACCGCATCGATCAACAGGTCACGGGCAGCGGCGAGGTTACCGGCACCACGCAGCGCGAGGGCCCGTTGTTGAGCGACGGCCAGGGGAGAGGCATGGGGCACGAGGCCCATGCTGCCGGGTACGGGCACCTCGACGCTACCCGGCGACGGCCCGCCGCGACCCCCTCGCAACGACAGCCGGACAAGCCCGATGCCGATGTGCATGATCCATCTGCGGCGTGTACAGTAACTCCCCGTGCAGCCCACCGGGCGGCCCACCGGTGATGAGGTCACCGAGGCTGACACGGTAGGCTGGGCAAGTAGGTCCGGGTGGCGGAATGGCAGACGCGCTAGCTTGAGGTGCTAGTGCCCGTATAGGGCGTGGGGGTTCAAGTCCCCCCTCGGACACATCATTACCACATGCCGATCATGATTGTGCTGGGTCTACCTGCACGAATCTGGCCGTGATTGGTGTGCAGTGCGTCTGATCGCACACGACGTGGATCTTATTCACGCGTAGGAAGGCGGCCAGCGTGTGCGGGCTGTGAGTGTCTCTGGCGATGCTGGGATGGCCGGCCAGTCTGGCGATGACGTGGTCCTCCCGCAGGTAGAGGATCTTGCGGCGTTGGTTGGCGGGGTGTTGGGTGCTGGTGTGCCCGTGGCGGCATCGGTAGCCGGGGCGTTGGTTGACCCAGTGGGCGTCCATCCTCCGGCCGCATGATCCGCATCGCAGCAGGCCGGTGAGTAGGTAGCTGCGGGTGGTGCCGTCGTGGGCGCTTCGGCGGGAGCGGATGGCCTGGGTGGCGATGAACTCCTGCTCGGTGACAAGGGCGGTGTGGGCTTGTTGTTTGGAGATCACCCAGTCCTTGGTGTTGTTCCATCGGACGGTTCCGTGTGCGTCGCGGGTGCCGTCGGCGGTGTCGATGTCGGTGCGTTGCCGGTTCCATACCTGCCGGCCGGTGTAGCGGGGGTTGGCGAGGATCGCCGAGACTGTTCGGAGGGTCCATCTATCGTTGGTGCGGTGGTGGTTGCGGCCGGGGTCGACGGTTGAGGGGCAGGCGACGGCGTCGTCGTTCAAGGCGCGAGCGATGCTGGCGAGGCTGTGACCGGCGAGTCGTTGGGCGAACATTCGCCGCACGTGTGCGGCCGTGGCCGGGTCGGGTTCGAGTCGCTGAAGTCGACGACCCCATCGAGCGTGTGCGGCATTGGGGTGGGGACCCGCGTCGACAAGTTGGTATCCGTAGGGTGGCCTGCCGCCGAGGTAGCGGCCCTGCTCCCGCGCCTGAGTGCGCATCGCGGTGATGACTCGGTGCCGGGAACGCTGCACCTCGCGCTTGGACTGGACACCCAGCAACATGATCAGCGCCTGGTGGGTTGGTTTGCGACAGTCGACGGGCCCATCCGTTTCGGGTAGCCACAGTTGCACATCGTGCTGTTCGAGCAGCGGCATCAGGTTCAGCAGTTGGTTTCCGGAGAAGGCTCTCTCGTACTCGCCGACCACGATCGCGTCGAACCCGCGAAGAGGGTCGCCGAGCCTGGCCAACAGAGCTGTCGATTGCGGGCGGTGCCGCCAGCTGCGGCGACGGGAGCAGCCGACGTCAAAGTACTCGGTGACGATCGCCCCGTGACCGGACACGAGGTCGGTCGCGCAATCCAGCTGCCAGTTTCGGGACGTCGCTCGGTCCTGGTGCTCAACCGTCGACATCCGACCGTAGAACGCGAAGCGCAGATTGCCCCGCCGACGGACCCGTGGCTTTGTACGCGCCTCCGACTGCTCGTTCAGCCATTGGGCCAGGGGATCCTTTACACCTTGGTCATCTGACACGTCGCCCTTCATACCGAAGATTCCTCGTGGTGGAGCCGCACAGGAGGTCCGTCTCCACCAGGCCCCAACTTCCGGCCGGTTGGGTGGCAGCGGCATTGATCGGCCTGTCGGAGCCAAACCGGCGTGAACCGGAGCCTGGCAGGCTTCGCCACACGGGAGCGGGGGACTGCGGCATCTTCGTCGCACATGCGCCAACCAGAGCCGCAGCTACTCCAGTGCATCGAAGTGGACGAGGTACCGGTGCAACTGCTCCTTCTTTGCGTACCGGTGCAGCTCGTCGAGGGTGGGTGTGGTCACCTCGAGTTGTTCGGCCACCGTCCTCAGCCGGCCGGTGAGGTCGGCTCTGGTACGGACATCGCGGAGTTGCGTCATGGCCAGAGCCCGTCGCAGTGCTGCCTGCCGTCGTAGCTTTGCGTCGTCGGTCCAGATCTGCACGAAGTGCCGCTTGCGTAGCTGGTACGACCCGATTCGACTGAGTGGCATCTTTGGTGTGCCACCGAAGCTGTCCGCAACGAGGGTTGCGCGCCAGACACCGCTGGGCAGCTGCCGTAGGGTGCCCTTTCGTTTGCCGTCCGCGAGCCAATTGGTCCAGATCTCTCGCGGGTCCTGCGACGGCTCGGCTGCGATCAGCGTCCTGATTAGCGGGACCCGGTCACACAGTGACTCCAGGAAGGTGTCTCGTTCGCCGTGCACCCCGCTGTAGGCCAGCAGCCGACCGTCGGCGTCCTCGATGAGGTAGGCCGGCAGGTAGGCGTCCTGGTGCCCGAGCACGCGCAGATTCCGCAGTTGCTTCGGCAGGTTGAAGTCGAATCGGTCCGGTCGCTCTCCGAGCTGCGTGACGATCTCAGGCCGGAAGGTCGAGGACGAGAAGAGCGGAGCGAAACGTGATCCGTCGCTGACCCGTTCAGCGGGCACGTGGGGTGTGGGCAGCAGGCTCAGCGAACCTTGGTAGTGGCTGCGGGGGAGCGGGCGGGCGGTGAAGCGTTCGACGAGAAGCTGCTGGCGGCTTTCCTTCGGAACGTAGCGGACGTCGGCCCGGGCGGAGCTTTCCCCGAGCGGGGTAAGCGTTACCAGCCCCTCGGTGTTGCGGACGTGGCCGATGAGAGTGAGGAATGCCAGGCAGCGTTCCACGAGTGAGGTGGGTAGACCGTAGAAGGCTGCCAGGTCCGCCGATCGGTGCAGCCCGGCTTCCAGGATGCCCCGCACCAGGAAGCGATCGATCACCTCGTATGCCTGCTCGTCGTATACCTGTGCAGCTGTCTCGACCTGCCAGAGCGGCCAGAGCACGGGGAAGAGCCGCGCCGGGCGCACCCCTGGCACGGTGACTGCGTGCTCGATGGCTCGTTGGGCGGGGTAAATGACCCGGGTCACGAGAACGTCCCGCTTACCGTGCTGATCGTCAGCGTGGATGCTGCTCCGTCAGTCATTGAGCACCCCCTCGATCTCCCGGGAGGGTCGGCGGTCACCCACCGCGTCGAGATGGGCGATCAACGATTGGATCAACGCGGCGAATCCCGGGTCCCGTGCGGCACGCAAGGTAGTCGTATCGCCCACCAGGACGAGTTGACGCCGGGGTCGGGTGATTGCCACGTTGAGGCGTCGGAGTTCGGTGAGAAAGCCGATCTGGCCTCCGTGGTTGCTGCGGGTGAACCCGTAGACGATCAGATCCCGTTCACCGCCTTGGAACGAGTCGACGGTGCCCACGTTGTCGGCCACCCCGGCGTCACCAAGCTCCCTTCTGAGTAGCTGAGTGATCAGCTCCGCCTGTGCCCGATACGGGACGATGACCGCCCAGTCGGCGTATCGTGTGGCGTTCCGGCCCAACAGCTGGACGATCAGCCGGGCCTCCAGCTCGTTGACGTAGCCGGGCCGTCCCAGCCCATCCACCGAGCGGTCGGGCTGCTCCCTCCGCCGCGTCGCTGGCTGGTCCGACGTGTCGATCATCGCCAGTGGCGCGCTGAACACAGGGTCGGGCGGACCGCCGGGATGATCGGTCTCCAATAGTCCGCGGTAGAAGGTGTTCGACACGAACTGGGCCAGCTCCGCCGGCATGCGTCGCTGCACCCGCAACATGACCCGGTTGGTGTCTGCCAACCGGGGATACAGCCGTTCGAAGGCGCTGCGCCGCAGCACGTCAGCGACCAGTGTCGCGACCTCAGGGGGCCTATCGGAGGCGATGCTGTCGGCCCAGCTGCGTACCTCGTCGTCGAGGAAGGGTGGCAGTTGATTGTGGTCGCCGACCAGCACCGCTCGGCGGGCCCGTACCAGCGGCACCAACAGGTTCGGCGTCGAGATCTGCCCGGCCTCGTCGACGATCGCCACATCGAATTCCAACTCGGCCAGCAGGGTGGTGGTGGCGGTGCCAATGCAGGTGGCCGCCACCACATCCGCGTACCGGACCAGCTCTCGATGCAGGTCCTGCTCGGCGACGGCCACCTGCTCACGCCACTGCGCGAGTAGCCCGGCCCGATTGCGGGCCAGGGCTGCCGCCGACATCAGCTCCTCGTATAACCGCGTCCAGCCGGCCAGATCGTCAGGCACCCCACCGGGCACTGCGACCGCTGGGCGCAGCACCTCGCGCGCTGCTTCCACTGCCCGAGTGGCCTCGCCGAGCGCCTTCTCATACATCTTGGAAGCACCGTCGCGGGCACTGGTGATTGCCCGAACTCCCGGGTCGGCGGCGACCAGCGCGTCGGCTCGGGCACGAACCGCAGCATACGACTCCTCGGCCAGTCGCATTGCCGTCCGCGCGGCGTTGAGCTGCTCGGAGATCGCGGCGAGATGCCGTTCTCGGCGGTCGGCGAGCCAGCGGAAGAAGAAGGCCGGCACTCCTGAGGCGGCTCGCCGCCGTGCCGTCTCGGCCTGCCGTTCATGGTGGCGGTGCCTTTCGGCGAGCGGTACCACACTCTCACGTGACTCCCGTGCTCGCTGGTCGGCGGCAGCGAGCTGTGCGGCGAAGGGTGCGATCGCCCGCTCGACCGCGGCTGCCAGCTCGGCGGTGCGGAACTGGACGTCCCGGTTCGCGCCCTGGGCCTCCGCTAGCCGCGCGGCCAGGTACCCGAGCCACCGCCCAGCCTGGTCATCGGTGCCGGTGAAGGTAGCCAGGCGGGAAGCCGTACCTGCGGTTGCCGCGAGAATCTCCTGCCGTAATGCTTCGACCTGCGTCTCCACCATGAACCCGCGTGCTTGCGCGGTCATTGTGTCCTCGTTACCGACCCGGACCGCCCGGACATCCGGCGGTAGTCGTTCGAGCACGTTGTCGACGGCGCGGTTGGTGTGGGAGGTGACCAATACCCGCTGCCCACGTTCGGCGCACCCGGCGGCGATTTCGGTGATGGTGCGGGTCTTCCCGGTGCCGGGCGGTCCAAGCACCAACAGCAGATCGGGCACGGTCAGGGCAGTGCGGAAGGCATGCAGCTGCGCCGGGTCGAGCGTCTCGCGTGGCTGCGCATCGGAGTCCGGCCGGTACGGCGCGAGACGCTGGTCGACCAACTGGGTGAGCAGGTGGGGCTGGGTGCCACGTTGTTCCCGGAGAGTCTCCACCGCGTCGAGCTGCGCGCGGTAGACCCGGTCGCTGGGCAGCACCTGCAACGCACCTTGCTGGGGGATGCGGGCGTAGTCGACGGTGTCGTCGAATCTTACGGTGATCTCCCGGTCCTTGATCCGCAGCACCCGGCCGCGCAAGTCGGGTTGATCGGTGACGAAGACCAGCGCACCTCGGCCTACGGTGGCGTCACGGAGCAGGTGGAAGGCGTAGACGCCGCGGGCGGAGTACCGCTCCTCACGGGTGCTGGCCAGCTTCCGGTACGGCAGGGCCGGCTCCCGGCGTTGCCGCGCGATCTCGATATCCCGGGTTGCCTCAATGACCTCGGTGAGCAGGTCGAGATACTCGACATGATGTGCTGGCATCGGTGGTGTCACGCCCGGACGGGGGACGGCGAGATCAGCCCAGGCCCGGCAGAGCAGCGGCCAGTGTGACGACGACCGCTGCGGCACGTCCCGGACGTGGTGGTAGGCCCACCAGCCCCTCGTACCGCTGAGGACCAGCGCCGCCTTGAGAAGGCGTTCCTGGTCCTTGAAGGAGAGCGGTGCGACGTGTCCGAGCTGGTACGCGTCACCGTGGTTGGTGGGGTAGAGCCAGGCTGCCCAGCGCTCGCCGTAGACGACCAGTCGGGAGCGGTCCGGCTCGACCCGGGCCGGCAGCGCGTTCGACGACGCCAACCTGCCGAACTCGTTGATCAGCACCGAGGGGTCCCGCAAGCCACCCTGGGCCAGTTGATCGATGGCCTTGCCGGATGGTACGACCGCGACCGGGCCAGGCAGGATCAGGGACGCGACGGTCAGGGCGTGCCTCCCTGGGACAGCAGCCGACGTCCCTCGCGGAAGGCACCCGCGAGGGCACGTGTCTCGGTGGAACGGCGGGACGGGTCCGGATCTAGGCAGCGCAATAGCAGATCGTCGATGTGATCGGGCAGCTCGGGCAGAGTGGTCCGGATCGGCGGCGTTGCGTGCGGCGATGGCGGATGGCCGGTCATCGTGTGATAGACCAGCGCCGCCAGCTGGTAGACGTCGACTGGAGCGGCGGATCCGTTGCCCCGGTGCTGCTCCGGTGCGCGGTAGCCGGGAACGCCCTCGCCTGGCTGGGGCGTGAGAGCGGCCAGACCGCCGTCAACCAGCGTCGCGCGCCTCGTACGCCCGCAGAGCACGATGCTGTCGGGACCGAGCGCCCGGTGACTTGCCCCTTCCCCGTGCAGCACCGTCAAGGCGGCACAGACATCGGCGGCGGCACCGAGCACGCCGGCAGCGGCGAACCGGGCCAGCGGCGCACCTGTGGGGCCGAATGCCTGCCGCCAGGTGGGCCCGGACGGCAGCACCGTGACCAGCGTGGTGGAGGCAGCATCCTCGGTCAGGTTGTCGAACGACGGTAGCCCTGCTGCACCGTTCAGCTTGCGTAGGAGGCGGCCCTGCGCGCGCATCTCCTCACGGCGCCGCTGGGCCACCGGAGTGTCCCGGATGAGGCGGAGTTGGCGGATCCGGACTCGGAGCGGGTCGTGCTGGACCCGGTCGGCGGTCGCCTCCCGCCAACTCCACGAGTGGTCGTTGCTGATCTGTTCGACGGCGTCGCCGTGCAGTAGGTAACTGTGCGTGCCGATCCTGCGCTCGTCACCACCACGCCAGGAGTCCTGAGCGTGGTCCCGGTACTGCCGGGGCCTCTCGGTCCTGATCATGACAGGCTGCGAGCGCTCCGGCTCGTCTGTATCGCCACTGTCCTGATAGGGGTGGTAATAGGCGCGCCGAACATATCGTGCGGCGGGCTGCATGAGCTGACTCCGCAAGGCCGTCTCGTCCCACAGGAACAGCCGCACTCCGGTGAGCCGCGTCCGTGTCGGGCCCCAGCTGTCCCACCACTGGGCCATCTGCGGATCGAAGCTCGACGGTACGCAGAGCACCCACTCCTGAATCTGGTAACCATGCTGACGCGCGTTGCGTACCGCCGAAGCGAACGAATCCTCGATCTGCCGGCGATGGTTCCGTGTGACCCCGTGCGGGAAGTACTTCGCCTGCCAGATCGTGATCTGACCGTTGAGGTCGCCGACCAACGCGTCGATGCCCCAGTCGCCACCGTTGGCGAACACGAGCCGGGCGTCACCGCGTACCGCCTCGACCAGGAGCGCGATCATCTGTTCGAAGTCCTCGCGGGCACCTGTCGCTCCTGCCCGTGCCTGATGCGCGAAGAAGTGGATCGGCGGTTCCCCCGATGCCGCCCGCGTCACCGCGCCATCACGTCCCTGTCGTCGCCAGGTGTCGATGCCTACGGCAGCGAGCATCCCAAATGACCGGCGACAACGGCAAGACAAAACCCCGGCGTGGTGACGTCACCCGCGAGGACGATGATCGATCTCGGCGAGCTGAGGGGTTTTCAGCAACGGTGACCGCAAGTATGTTTACGCCCACGGAGCGCGTCCAGTGTGGGCCTGGGGCAAGGTGGATGAGTTACGGGAAGTACAACCATCAAGGTTATTTTGGCGAGAGCTTCGTGCGTGTCCTGGCCAGCGCCGCCGGCCTGATCGCCGGTCAGCAGGACGTCGACCACACCGGGGTGGACTTCTCCATCGACTTCCCGGGCACGCGTGGCACGGTCCGCTTTCCGAAGATCGAGGCGCAGGTCAAGTCCTGGTCCAGTCCCAAAGGGACAGACAGTGACTGGCTCTACCCCATGGATGTGCGCCACTACAACAATCTTGCAGGTGAGGGGTTCGCCGTGTCGCGCTACCTCTTCCTGATCATCGTTCCTTCGGACGTCGGTCAGTATGCCCAGGCGGACGAGACATCCCTACGACTCAGTCACTGCGGATACTGGGCGTCGCTGCGGAAGTCGCCGTTGCTCGACCACGCCGCGCAGCGCCACGTCACGGTGCCGGTGCCGAAGCGCAACCTGCTGACCGTCAAGGGCCTGCAATCGCTTCTCGAACCCCGTCCGGCGCAACGGGTGCCTGCGTCATGATGCCCTCTGTCGCCCTGAGCGCTGACGAGCTGCACACCGCGTCGAGCCTGACACCCGAAACATTGAGCCGCTATCTGTCGTCGACCGGTTGGGCGCCAGAGCAGCGCCTCGAACGGGCGACCCTGTGGTCGCGGCACGAGGCCGACGGGGACTTCCAGGTGCTCGTCCCCGGTGACCAGGACCTGCGCGACTACCCGAGTCGCGTCACCGACCTCCTCACCACCGTGGCGGCCGTCGAGGAGCGCCCGATCCGGCTCCTCCTCGACGATCTGGCCACCACCGGCGCGGACACGCTCTCCTTCCGGCTCCTACCCAGCGGCCCCTCCGGGACGATCCCCCTGTTCAACGCGGTGGATGCGTTGGCGGGAGTACGGGAGCTGGTCGTCTCCTCGACCTACGCCCTGATGAATGAGCAGCCGATGCTGGTGCAAGGCCGGCGACCGGAAAGTGTGTTCGACTTCGCGCGCACCGTTCGACTGGGCACGCCACGTGCCGGAAGCTGGGCGATCGCGGCGCAGCTCGCCATTCCACGCGCCGACGCTAACGCCGCTCCACCACTCGCCCGGCAGGTATCCCTACAGATGCACCGCGCGGTGAGGGCATGCTTCGCCGCCTCGGGCGAGGCGCAGCGCGACTTCAGTCTTGAGCTCTTTCTCCGCCGTACCGGTGAGGGCGTGTCGGCGAACGTCTGTGACGCACTGGCCAAGCTCGGCCGCGACGGTGTTCCCTACGACGTCAGGTTCAACTGGGCTGTGCAACGCCCGTCCTCCGTGCCGGCTCGATCGTTCCGTTTCAGCACCCGCCGAATCGAGGTGCTGCACACGGCGGCGGAACAGCTCAAGGTGGCCGTTCCGGACGGCGAGGTCACGGTCGAGGGCCAGGTCAGCAGGCTGCGGCGGGACATCGGCGAGGGCGGCCAGGCGACTGTGCGGGGCCCGATTTCCACTGTGTACGGCTCGTCGGAACGGTCCGTCCGGGTGTTCCTGCCGGATGTGCTCTACCAGCGGCTCGTCGACGCGCACGGGCGCCGGCAACACGTACGGGTCGTGGGAATCGCGATACGTGGGCGAATCGAGCGGGTTTCCCGCGTCGAGGTTCTCGGCAACACCACCGCATCCTGACCGATACACCTGCGGCAAATCCGCCGCTCGTACGACCGCCAGCACTTTTGATCCGGCTAGCAGGAACGGATGACGGGTCTCCGGCCACCGCGTTTCTACATAGGATCTTCGGACCGCAGCGGCTCGATGGGGGAGGGGAGACGACAGTGAACGATGTCCGTTCTGAGTCGGCACTCGACGTGGCGCCAGGGTCGGTGGTGGTCATCCGCGACGAGGAATGGCTGGTGCAGACCGCGGAAGAAACCGCGGACGGGCTCCTCGTGCACGTCCGCGGACTGGGTGAACTGGTTCGTGACGTGACCGCCAGCTTCTACGCCTCCCTCGACCACATCGCACCGCTCGACCCGGCGGCCGCGAGCGTCGTGGCGGACGACAGCCCGCGCTACCGCAAGGCCCGCCTCTGGCTGGAATCCACCTACCGAAAGACCGCCGTTCCGCTCGCCGATCGCTCGCTCACCGTTGCCACCCAGGCCCTCGCGACACCCCTGAGATACCAACAGACCGCCGTGCGCAAGGCGCTCGACCCGGACAACCTGCGTCCCCGGATCCTCCTGGCCGACGCTGTCGGGCTCGGCAAGACCCTGGAAATCGGCATGATCCTGTCGGAGTTGGTACGCCGGGGCCGTGGCGAGCGGATCCTCATCGTGACCCCGCGCCACGTGCTCGAACAGACGCAGCAGGAATTGTGGTCGCGCTTCGCGCTGCCGTTCGTCCGCCTCGACTCGGCCGGCATCCAACGGGTCCGCCAGAAGCTCCCGGCGAACCGTAACCCGTTCACGTATTTCCGGCGGGCGATCATCTCGATAGACACCCTCAAGTCGGAGCGGTACGCGGCCAGCCTGAAGAAGCAGCGTTGGGACGCGGTGGTCATTGACGAGTCGCACAACCTCGCCAACGCGGCCACGCAGAACAACCGGCTGGCCCGCACGCTGGCCCGCAATACCGAAACCCTGATCCTGGCGTCGGCGACCCCGCACAACGGGCGCAAGGAGTCCTTCGCCGAGTTGGTCCGGCTGCTCGACCCGTCCGCGATCCCACCCGGTGGCGACCTGGTGGCCGCCGAGATCGAACGGCTGGTGATCCGCCGCCACCGGCACAGCGACGAGGTGGCTAGCGCCGTCGGCGCCGACTGGGCGGAACGACAGGAGCCGGAGAACGTGCTCGTCGCCGCGAGCCGGGCGGAGAATGCGGTCGCCCGGGAACTTGAGGACGTCTGGTTGTGGCCGCCGGACCGACGCACCCCCTACTCCGGGCAGAACGCGTCGCTGTTCCCGTGGACGCTGGCCAAGGCATTCCTGTCGTCGCCGGCTGCGCTGGCGGAAACCATCCGGCAGCGGCTGGGTCGCCTCGGGCACGACGCCGCCGCGAACAGGGAACGCGCGGCGCTGGATCGGATGGCCGACCTCAACGCGGCAACGCTGGCGCAGGGCTCGGCCAAGTACGCCGAGCTGGTCCGCCGCCTCCAGGAGATCGGCGTCGCGGCAGGCTCACCGACGCGGGCGGTGGTGTTCGCCGAACGGGTAGCCACCCTCACCTGGCTGCACAAGAACCTGCCGGCCGACCTCGGCCTGCCCGCCGGAGCCGTCGCCATCATGCACGGTGGTCTGCCCGACGACGAGCAGCAGCAGATCGTCGACGCCTTCAAGCAGGAACACGCCGCGATTCGCGTCCTGGTCACCGGCGACGTCGCCTCCGAAGGAGTCAACCTGCACGCCCAGTGCCACCACCTGATCCACTACGACATCCCATGGAGCCTCATCCGGATCGAGCAACGCAACGGCCGCATCGACCGCTACCGCCAGCGACACCCGCCCCGGATCATCGCCCTGCTGCTGGACCCGGCCAGTGGCCGGTTCGCTGGCGACATCCGCATCCTGGCGAAACTCGTCGACAAGGAGAACGAGGCGCACCGTGCGCTCGGCGACGTCGCCTCGCTGATGGGCCAGTACGACGTCAAGGGCGAGGAGGACACCATCCGTGCCGTCCTGTCCGGGCAGCGCGACCTGGACGACGTGGTGCGTACGCCGGAAGAGGTGCTGGCCGGTGATGACCTGTCGGCGATGTTCTTCGGCATCGTCGATGCCGACGACGACGCGGAAACTGCGCCGCTGCCCGAGACGACCGTAACCCCGGGCTCCGGGCTCTACCCCGACGAGGTCTCCTACCTCGAAGAGGCGTTGCACGCCGCCTTCGTCGACCCGACCGGCCCGCCGAGCAACAACGGCGTCGCCTGGCGCCGCGACGCCGCCTTCGGCACCGCCGAGCTGACCCCGCCGCCGGACCTGGTGCAACGCCTTGAGGTCCTGCCGCAGAGCTATCTCGCCGACCGGCGGGTCACCGACCGGCTCGTCCTGGCCACCACCCTCGCCCGGGGCAAGGACCGTATGGAGCAGGCGCTGTGCGATGAGACCGGCTCCAGTTGGCCGGACGCGCACTATCTGGGTCCACTGCATCCGGTGCTGGACTGGGCCTCGGACCGCGCTCTGGCCGGGCTCGGCCGCAACCAGGTCTTCGCGGTCCGCGGTGGTGTCCACGACCCGACCGTGCTGCTGCTGGGCACGCTCACCAACCGGCGCGGGCAGGTCGTCTCGGCGGCGTGGTTGACCGTCGAGTTCCCGATGCCCGACACCCTGTCGTTCGCCCCGGTGACCCCGCACCCGTCGGCCGCCGCGGCACTGGCTGCGCTGGGCTTCGACACCGCGCGGGCCAACCCCGGTCCGGTGCCGGACGCCGAGGCCTTGGACCGGTTCATCGCCCCAGCCGTTCAGCACGCCCGCGCGCAGATGCGCGACCTGTTCGCGGCGGCCGAGAAAGACGTCGCGCACCGGGTCGAGCAGTGGTCGCACCGGCTGGCCCAATGGCAGGACGAGGCGGACGCGCTCATCCAGCGCCGCGATCTGAAGCAGCGCCGGGTCAGCATCGCGCAGGAGCAGCGGCTGGTGGCCGACATGAACCCGGATCGGCAACTGGTCCGCCCACTGCTGGTCGTCGTGCCGGAGATCGGAGCCACCGCATGAGCGTGTCGGACGCGATCCTGGTCGGTGAGGGCTGGATCTCGGAGCACTACTTCACCACCGACGCGACAAAGGAGTCGTTCCGCGCCCGGGTGCTGGAGCGTCGCAAGGAATGGGACGCAGAGGCCGACGAGCGCCGGCCCACCCCGCGCAGCCGGTTCATCGAGGCCCGGCAGGAGCTGGAAGCCGACCTTGCCAAGCTCGCCGAGCTGACCGATGTGGAGGCAGACCTCGGTGCCACCGATCCGCAGACCATCGCCGACGCGGTCGCGTCGATCCAGCAGCGCCTCGTCGGCATCCTGGAATTACGCGAGCACGGTCTCGTCGTCGGCGGCGACGGGCCGTTCCTGCGCGTCTCGGCACCCGGCATCACTGAACGGGCACCACTGGTCGTCGTGTTCGCCCAGCCGGTAGCCACGGTCGAGGATGTGCTGGCCAAGGACGGCCGGACGCTGGCCGAGCCGGTGCGCCTGCACGACGACAGCGACGAACTCACCTCGGCCGCGCGGCTTGCCTCCGCCCTGTTCGGCGAGGACGACGCCCCGGATCTGATCCTCATCCTGGCGGGTCGCTGGGCGGTGCTGGCCGAGCGGGAACGCTGGGCCGAAGGCCGTTATCTCGCCGTCGACCTGCAGCTGATCTGCGAACGCAACGACACCAGACGCGGCGGTGAGATCGACCGCGCCCTGACCTGCCTGGCTGCCGCCTCGATCGCTCCGGACGCGGACGGCAACCTGTGGTGGAGCGGCGTCCTCGACGAGTCGATCAAACACACCGTCGGCGTCTCCAAGGACCTCCGCGAGGGCGTACGCCTCTCCATCGAGATCATCGCCAACGAGGTGGTGGCCCGCCGCCGCGACCAGGGCCTCGACCCGCTGCCCGCGGCGGAGGCGCAGCCGCTGGCCAAGCAGGCGCTGCGCTTCCTCTACCGCATCCTCTTCCTGCTCTACGCGGAGGCGTCGCCCGAGCTGGGCGTCCTGCCGGTCGGCGCCCCCGAGTACGACCGGGGTTACAGCCTGGACCGGCTGCGGGAACTCGTCCAGGTCGAACTGGCCACCCCCCGCGCCCGAACCGGCACCCACCTCTACGAGTCGCTGGGCGTGCTGTTCCGGCTCGTCGACAAGGGCCACCAGAGCATCGAGCCGGACGACGAGGAATCGCTGTCCGCGCCGGGGCTCACGTTCAACCCGCTGCGCGCCGACCTGTTCCGGCCGAGCGCCACCGCGCACATCGACGCGGTAGGGCTCGGCAACGCCGCACTTCAGGAGGTCCTCACCCATCTGCTGCTGAGCAAGGAGCGGCGCGGCCGGGACCGAGGCTTCATCTCGTACGCGGAGCTGGGCATCAACCAGCTCGGCGCGGTCTACGAGGGGCTGATGTCGTACACCGGTTTCTTCGCCGACACCGACCTGTACGAGGTCGCGAAGGGTGGTGACGGCAGCAAGGGCTCCTGGGTGGTGCCGGTGAACCGGGCGGGTGGCATCGCGGCCGGAGACTTCGTCAAGCAGGCCCACCAGACGACCGGCGAGCTGCAACCGGTGCTGCACCACCAGGGCTCGTTCGTGTTCCGGCTGGCCGGTCGGGAACGCCAGCAGTCGGCGTCCTACTACACCCGCGAGGTGCTGACGAAGTTCACAGTCGGGCAGGCCCTGGAGGAACTGCTCGACCAGAACGGCGAACGCACACCGGCCGCCGACATCCTCGGCATGACGATCTGCGAACCGGCGCTCGGCTCGGGAGCGTTCGCCATCGAGGCGGTGCGGCAGCTCGCCGAGCAGTATCTCAAGCGCCGCAAGGAGGAGCTGGCCGACGAGGGCAAGACCATCGACCCGGACGACTACCCGAAACGCCTGCAAGAGGTGAAGGCGTACCTCGCCCTGCACAACGTCTACGGCGTCGACCTGAACGCCACCGCCGTCGAGCTCGCCGAGATCACCCTGTGGCTGGACACGATGGTCCCGGGCCTGCCGGCGCCCTGGTTCGGCCTGCACCTCAAGCGCGGAAACTCTTTGATCGGTGCCCGCCGGGCCGTCTACCGCCGCAGCCAGGTCGCCGACAAGTCGTGGCTGGGCGCGGTACCGACGGAGATGCCGCTGACCTCGCTTGTCGACGACATGGCCGCCGGCCGGGTCGGCACCGACGGTATCCACCACTTCCTGCTGCCCGCCGACGGCTGGGGTTCGGCCGCCGACGCCAAGGAGGCCGCCGCGCTCGCCCCCGACGCTGCGAAGCAGCTCAAGACCTGGCGGGGAAGCACCAAGACCAAACCCACCAGACAAACCATCGACGCGTACGCCGAACTGGCGCACCGGGTCGAGTCACTGTGGCAGATCGCCTACCGCCGCCTGGACCTCGCCGAGCAGCAGATCCGCCGACGCATCCCGGTGTGGGAGGCGGGTGAGCTGCCCGCCGGTGGGGCGGTGCAGCGCGAGGAGATCGAGAAGGCGCTCAACGACGAGGACGGCGCCTACCGGCGGTTACGCCGGGCGATGGACGCCTGGACGGCGCTGTGGTTCTGGCCGCTCACCGACGAGCCCGCCACCGTGGATGGCGAGGTGATCGCCCCGCCGAGCGTCGCGCAGTGGGTGGCCGGGTTGCAGGCGTTGCTGGGTCGCAACCCGGAGTTGCGCAAACGCAGGGCGTCCGGGCCGACCCTGACCGCTGGGATGAGCTGGAGCGAACTCAACGAGGCCGAACAGGTGGAGATCGGCTTTGCTGGCGCGAAGCCCATCGGGACGGTGTTGCGGGAGCACCCGTGGCTGGTGGTGTGCGAGCGTATCGCCGGGCGGCAGGGCTTTTTCCACTGGCAACTGGACTTCGCCACCGTGTTCGCCCGGGGCGGCTTCGACCTCCAGGTCGGCAACCCGCCCTGGGTGCGACCCCGCTCGGACGTGGACGCCCTGCTGGCCGAGGGCGATCCGTGGTGGCAGTTGGCGCTGAAGCCGACCCAGGCACAGGTCGCTGCCAGGCGGGAGGCGACCCTGTCATTGCCGGGCATGACCGAGCTGGTCGTCGACGGCACGGCGGAAATGCTCTCGATCGCGGCGTTCGTCGGCTCGGTCGGCCAGTATCCACATCTGCAGGGCCTTCAGCCAGATTTGTACCGCTGCTTCATGGAGGTGATGTGGCGGCACGGGTCGGCCCGCGGCACCATCGGCATGATCCACCTGAACTCACACTTCACCGACGAGAAAGCAGGCATCCTCCGCTCCGAGCTGTACCTACGCCTCCGCCGCCACTGGCACTTTGTCAACGAGTTGCTGCTCTTCGAGATTGAGGACCACAAGCACTACGGCATCACGGTGCACGGGTCACGGCAGAGCCTGCCGGCCTTCATCCAGGCGAGTTGGCTCTACCACCCCGACACGGCGATCCGCTCCCTGGTGCACGACGGCTCCGGCCCGGAACCCGGGCTCAAGGACGACGAGGGTCGCTGGGACGTGCGCCCGCACCGCTCGCGGATCACCACGGTCACCGAGGAGACGCTGCGCGCCTGGCACGCCACCATGGAGAGCAACGACGTGCCCATCCGGCAGACCCGGATGGTGTACGCGGTGAACCAGTCCAGCGCGGGGGTACTGGAAAAGCTGTCCCGCGCCGGCCGAATCGGCGACCTCGGCCTGCGCTTCTCGGCGGGTTGGCATGAGAAGAACGACCGGACCAAGGGGTATTTCGAGTCGGAGTGGAGCGTGCCGGACTCCTGGGACGACGTGATCCTTCAAGGACCGCACCTGTTCGTGTCGACGCCGCTCTACAAGGAACCGAACGAGTCGCTGCGCAACAACCAGGACTGGTCGGGTACGGACTTCGAGGCGTTGGCGGCCGACGCGATCCCGGCCATTGCCTACCAACCCCGCGGTGACCGCTATGACTACGACTGTGCCTACACCGACTGGGGCGACGAGGACCACCCCGACCCCGCCCGCGACCACTACCGCATCGCCTGGCGAAACATGGCCGCGAATCAGGGAGAGCGGACATTCATCCCAGCGTTGATTCCCCCTGGGTGCGCACACATTCATGGCGTCTCGTCGGCCGGACTGCCGGGGGATGGGCTCAATAAGCTGGTTCAGTTGCTGGGGTTCGCATCCTCGCTCACACACGACTATTCCGTTCGCGTTGCTCCTAAGTCGACTATTTCGTCATCGACATTTCGACGCTTAGCATTTGCCGACTCACCCCTGAGCTCGGAGCTGATATTGCGGACGTTGCGGCTCAATGCTGTGGTGGAGGTCTACGCCGACGTATGGCGGGAGTGCTATCAGGATGAGTTCGCCGAAGACGCCTGGGCGGTTGGGATCGGGACCCGTCACCGAAGGTCTCCTATCGGCGACGTCGGGGCGGAGTGGACGCCGGAGACGCCGTTGCGGATCGCCGCGGATCGGCGGCAGGCGCTTGTGGAGATCGACGCGCTTGTCGCGCTGGCGCTCGGGCTGACCGCCGACGAGTTGTGTTCGATCTACCGGACACAGTTCGCGGTGCTGCGCGGCTACGACCGCAACATCTACTTCTACGACGCGAACGGTCGGCTGGTGCCCAACTCGGTGCTCACGGTCTGGCGCCGGAAGGGCGACGACCGGATCACCGCCGAGGAGCGCACCGCCACCAACCAGGCCGGCAACACCTACACCTATGAGCTGCCGTTCGTCACCCTGGACCGGGAGGCGGACATGCGCCAGGCGTACGCGGTCTTCGAGCAGCGCCTGCGGGAGCGTTCGTGACCGAGCTGCTGCCCACCGTCCAGGCGGCAAACGTCCGGGACAGCCTCGTCGACTATCTGACCACGACGTTCGCACTGACCGACGAGGATGCCCGCGATGGCCTCGACACGTTCCTGTCCGACCCGGTCACCGGCATGTTCAAGGGTCCGTACGTGCGCCTGCGGTTGCCGTTCCGGCCGGCGGAGCAGGGCTGGCGGCAGCACCTCGACTGGTACGCGGGCCCCGACCCGTACGGTCATCAGGCCGCCGCGTTCGCCCGGCTGAGTTCTCTGGGTGGGCGGCGCCCGCAGCCGACACTTGTCACCACCGGCACCGGCTCGGGCAAGACCGAGGCGTTCCTGTACCCCATCCTGAATCATGCGCGCCGGGCTCGGCTGGAGGGCGTCACCGGGATCAAGGCGCTGATCTTGTACCCGATGAACGCGCTCGCCAACGACCAGGCCGGCCGCCTCGCCGGGCTGCTGACCGGCCACCCGGAGCTGGCGTCGATCACGGCGGCGCTCTACACCGGCGAGAAGGGCCGCCCGCGGACGATGGTCACCGCCGACGGGCTGATCACCGATCGGGGGATCATCCGGGACACCGCGCCCGACATTCTGCTCACCAACTACAAGATGCTCGACCAGTTGCTGCTGCGCCACGAGGACCAGAGCCTGTGGCGGCAGTCCGCGACCAGCCTGCGCTACCTGGTGCTCGACGAGTTCCACACCTACGACGGCGCGCAGGGCACCGACGTCGCCATGCTGCTGCGCCGTCTCGGCCTGGCACTGAAGAGTCATTGGCGGGCCGACGATCCGGCCGTCACCGAGGCCGCCCGGTCCCGCCCGCTGGGGCTGATCACCCCGGTGGCGACGTCGGCGACCCTGGGCGACAAGGGAGATCCGGGCACCATGCTCGGCTTCGCCGAGACCGTGTTCGGTGAGCCGTTCCCCGCCGACGCGGTGGTGACCGAGTCCCGCAAGGCCCTCGCCGAATGGGTCGATGGCGCGGAGACCGTCGTCGCCGAGGCCGGGTTCGGCGTCGCGGATGCGTTCCGAGCCGATGAGGTACGCGCGGCCGTCGAAGCGCTCGGCGCCGACCCGGATGGCGCCGCTCTCGCCCGTACCATCCTGGGTCTGCTCTGGTCCGGCGACCGTGACCGGCTCGCTGCGGCCGGGCCGGAGTTGCTGCTCGCCCTGGCGAAGGCGCACCCGCTGGTGCAGGAACTCACCTATGAGACCGTCGACGCGGTCAGCGTCGACGACCTGGTACGCCGAATCGCGGGACAGGCCGACCGGCGCACCTCCCGCCTCGCGGCGGGCGGCTACGACACCGACTGGTCCCAGGCGATATCGGCGGTGGTGGCGGCCCTCGGGCACATCCGGGCGGTCGCCGGACGGGACGCGCTCGCCGTCGACGTGCACCTGTGGGTGCGTGAACTCACCCGCATCGACCGGGCCGCCGACACCAGCGCCCGGTTCCACTGGGGCGACGACGGACCGCCCATGGCCGGCGGCGACTCCGAGGACGCCCGGCCGTCGTTCCCGGCGGTGTACTGCCGGTTCTGCGGCAGGTCCGGCTGGGGTGTCGCGCTCGCCCCGGTCGGCACCGGCCTCGCCGCCGACGACGAGGCCATCCGGCGTGACCACGCCACCCGTGAAGGGCGCTTCCGGGCCCTGTTGTACGCGCCGGTCGAAGCCAACGCCGCCTACGACGGGGCCCCGCAGCCCGAGGGGTTGGCCTGGTTCTCGGTACGCGGCCGGGAACTGCTCGCCACACCCCCGCCCGACGATGACTCCGACCTGCGTGACGGGTGGATCCTGCCGGTGCTCACCACCGCCGGCCGGGACGCCGACGAGCACGCACGCGACGACACCTGCCCCTCCTGCGCCCAGCCGGACGGTATCCGGTTCCTCGGCAGCGCCATCGCCACCCTGTTGTCGGTGTCCCTGTCCACCCTGTTCGGGTCGGCGGCCCTGGACGTACAGGAGAAGAAAGCCCTCGTCTTCACCGACTCGGTGCAGGACGCCGCGCACCGGGCGGGCTTCGTGGAGGCCCGCTCGCACACCTTGACCCTGCGGGCCGCGCTCAACGCCGCGATCGCCCCCGGCACCCTCACCCTGGACGCACTCGTCGAGGATGCGATCCGCCGCACCGGCGAGGATAACTTCCAGCGCTACCGCCTGCTCGGCCCCGACTGCGTCGACCGGGAGTCGTTCGCCCCGTTCTGGACGTCGAAGACGCTGCGCGGTGTACCCGCCCGGGTGATGTCCCGAATCCGGAAACGGCTCGCCCTCGACGTGGCCATGGAGTTCGGGCTGAACTCGCGCACCGGCCGGACCCTCGAACTGACCGGTGCCACCACCGTCGAGGTGGACGCCGGCCCACCGAACAGGATGGCCGCCGCCGCCCGAACCGTCCTGACCGGGTTCGCCGCCCAGAGTCCACTCGGCGCGGACGACGCCGAGCCGACCGACGAGACGCTCGTGCGGTGGGTGCGCGGCGTCCTGGACCGGATGCGGGTGCAGGGCGCCATCGACCATCCGTGGTTCGTCACCTTCCGTCAGGAGGACGGGAACCGCTGGTCCATCTGGGGCGGGCGGCCCCGGGGTGAGGGAATGCCGGCCTTTCCCAACACCCGGCCGGCGCCGAGCTATCCCCGTGTCGGTGGCTCCGCCAACCCAGTTCGTGACAGTGAACTGGACGCCGTCACGGCGGCGCAGTCCTGGTACGCACGCTGGACCTCGCGGGCATTGTCGGTCAGCCCTGCCGACGGGGGGCGACTCGTTCGCCTGCTGCTCGACCGGCTCGCCCGCGATGGTGTCCTCACCACCGTCACCAGTAAGAGCGGTGCCACCGTCTATGCGATCCCACCAGCCGGCGTGGCGGTCGGACCGGCCCGGCTCGACGACCTCACCGCCGGACGTCACCTGCTGGCCTGCGACACCTGTCGGGCTCTGGTGCCGGGCAGCCGCACCACCGTCGATCAGCTCGACGGGGCACCGTGCATGCTGGTGCGCTGTCACGGTCGGCTGGCCAGGGAGGCCCTGGCCGACAACTTCTATCGCCGGCTGTACGCCTCGCCGGACATGCGCCGGATTGTTGCCCGGGAACACACCAGCCTGCTCGACGACGCCACCCGGTTGAGCTACGAGGACGGCTTCAAGAACTCCTCGACCGAGCCGAACGCGCCAAACGTGCTGGTCGCCACTCCCACCCTGGAAATGGGCATCGACATCGGCGACCTGTCGACGGTTCTGCTCTCGTCGCTGCCCCGTACCGTGGCGTCCTATCTGCAGCGGATCGGGCGAGCCGGGCGCGTCACCGGCAACGCCCTCAACCTGGCCTATCTGACCGGGCGCGGCGACCAACTGCCCAAGCTGGGTGACCCGCTGTCGGTCATCAACGGCGAGGTCCGACCGCCCGCCACCTACCTGAGCGCCGAGGAGATTCTGCGCCGGCAGTTCACCGCCTGCCTCGTCGACGGCATGGCCCGCGACGACCGGCACACCCACCCGAACAGCGCACAGCAGGCCATCGGATCCACCGATCCGGGCTCGTTCCTCGGCGAACTCATCGCCGTGGCCGAGACGGGCGGCGCCGACGCAGTGCGTCGTTTCACCGACACCGTCGGGTCACTGCCCGATGCCACGGTCGCTGCGCTCACCGACTGGGTCAACCCGGTGGCCGGGGTCGGCACCAGTCTGTTCGCCGGGCACGTGCACGCGGCCAGCCGGCGTTGGCAGCAGACCGTGGAGACCCTCAAACGGCGCCAGGCCGAGATCAACAAGGTGTTGCCGGAACTTGAGGCGAAGGCCGCGTCCCCAGCCGTCACCGACGACGACAAGCGTGCCCTACGGTCGGCCCGGACCACCCGCAAGCTGATCGGCGGGCAACTCGGACACCTGCGCGGCGAATACTGGATCAGCGTGCTGGAGGAACACGGCCTGCTGCCCAACTACACGCTGCTCGACGACACTGTCACCCTCGCTGTCGGGATCAGCTGGACCAACCCCGACTCCGGCGAGTTCGAAAGTGACAGCGCCCAGTTCCAGCGCGGTTCGGCACAGGCGATCCGCGAGTTCGCACCCGGCGCCACCTTCTACGCCCGCGGCTGGGAGATCGCCGTCGACGCCATCGACCTCGGCATCGACGGCGAATCCATCCGCCCCTGGGTGTTCTGCCCGGCCTGCGGCTACGCCGCCGACATCGCCGCCACCGGACAGGAACAGCAGGTCGCGAAGTGTCCGAGGTGCGGCAGCACGGGCATCGCGGACACCGGCCAGCGCCTCGACGTCGTCGAACTGTCCCACGTCTCCGCGGAGGTGCGCCGGGATGAAGTGAAGATCTCCGACCGGCGCGACCAGCGCGAGCGCATCCCCTTCCAGCTCATCACGGCCGCCGACATCGACCCGGCCGGTATCGCGGCGAAGTGGTTCGCCGAGAACACCGGGTTGGGCTGCACCTACCTGCGCACCATGGACCTGCGCTGGTTGAACGTCGGCGTCCCTGGTCACGGCACATCGCGGATCATCTCGGCCGACGAACGCACGGGAGCGTTGTTCCGGGTGTGCAGCGGATGCGGCAAGCTCGACACCGACTCCGGCCGCAACCGCCCGCACGAGCACCGCGCCTGGTGCCCGTACCGGAGATCAGCGGTGGAGAACACTACAGCTGTTGCCCTCTCCCGCACCCTGCGTACCCAGGGGCTACTGCTGCGCCTGCCGTACGCGGTCACCCTCGGCGACGACTTCGCCGTGCCGAGCTTGGCAGCGGCGGTCCTGCTCGGGCTGCGCGAACAGATCGGCGGGCACCCCGACCACCTGCGGGTCGAGCACGTCGTCGATCCGACCCTCAGCGACGGCACCGACAACCACGACGCGCTGCTACTGCACGACGTGGTTCCCGGCGGCACCGGATATCTGGCCGACCTGGCCGATCCGCAGCAGCTGCGCGACCTGCTGGCACGAGCCTGGCAGCGAGTCCACGACTGCGAATGCCGCCACGAGGAACGCCTCGCCTGCCATCGCTGTCTGCTGCCGTTCACCCCGCCCGCCGCGCTGCGCCGTACGTCCCGTGCCGCCGCCGAACGGCATCTCGCCCACCTGCTGGGCCTGCGCGAGCACGCCGACACCGCCGACGGCCCGCCGTGGACGATCGTGCAAACCCCGCCGCAGGACAGCCCCGAGTCGCACCTGGAACAACGCTTCCGCCAACTGATCGTGCGGCGGTTGAAGGCGATCGGGGCCGCTACCACCGAGGTGCCGAAACCCTGGGGCAACGCCCTGCGCTTCACCCTGCCCGGTGACCACCGGCAGTGGACCCTCACCCCACAGGTCAACGTCGAGAACTCCCGCCCCGACTTCCTGCTGGAATCCAACGACACCTCCGTACCGGCGGTCGCCGTCTTCACCGACGGCCACGCCTACCACGCCGTCGCGTCCCGCAACCGGCTCGCCGAGGACGCCGAGAAACGACAGATCCTGCGCGACACCGGCCGGATCGTCCTCGCCGTCACCGCAGCTGACCTCGCCGCCGCCGAGCAGGAAACCAGCACCACGCCTGCCTGGTTCGCCGAGGCGACGGTGGCCAAACTGATCAAGCAGGCCCCGTTCCAGGCGGCGCCGAGCGCGTACGAAGGACTGCGTTCCGGCCCGATCTCCTGGCTGCTCGCCTGGGTGTCCGCGCCCAAACCCGCGGACCTGGGGATCGTCGCGCGGGCCGTACCGATGTTCCTCGTCGACGGTCGGTCCCGCCGCACCTGCGGCGACGGCGTCAGCCTCGCCTCGGTCGGACGGGCCGCGTTGCTCGCCGAGGAGCTGCCACCCGGCGAGCGGACCATCCTGGTACAGCAGTTCGGGGCGCTGGCCGTCGTCGTCGAACCGACGAAGTCGGCAGTGCACGCCGCGCTCGTGCTCGACGACCGGGAGCAGGCCCTCGATGCCGCACACGCCGACGCCTGGCGGCTGTGGCTGCAACTGTCCAACGCGATGTCCCTGCGCGACTGGCCCACCGTCATCACGACCACCAGCCGGGTAAGCCGCCCCACCACCGCGACTGCCAAGCCCGAACCGGCCAGCTCCGACCGGCTTCCCGACGGCGTGGACGAGAGCTGGGTGACCGCGTACGAGTCGGCCGCACCGGGCGCCGAACGCGACCTGATCCGACTTCTCGCCGTCCGCGGCGGCCTCGAAGCCCCACTGATCGGGGCGGAAGGCCCGCAGGGCATCCCCATGGACATCAGCTGGCCGCATCGGCACCTCGCCGTGGACCTCTATGACATGCCCGACGAGGACCGCGCCGACCTCAGCTCTGCCGGCTGGCGAGTCGTGCAACCGGACCCGGAAGTCATCGTCGCGGCACTGACCGATACCACTGACCGCGGGGAGCGCTGATGCCGACAATCATCATGACCAAGTGGCCCGTCAAGATCGACGGCTCGGTCAAGGCCAAGGCCATGACCTTCCTGCAGAAGCTCTCCGCCGATGACACCAACCCCGGCCTGCACGTCGAACCGATCGCCGGAGCGGCGGACTCCCGCGTCCGCACCGGCCGCGTCGACCAGTTCTGGCGGGCCGTGATGTTCCGGCTCGACGGCGCGGGGGAGTGCCACTACGTCATCCACGGCGTCTGGCCCCATGACGACGCCATCGCCGTCGCCGCCCGAGTCCGCCTGAAGGTCAACCCGATCAACGGCCTGCCCCAAATCGAGGAGGCCGAACCCGTCGCACCGCCGCCCAGCGGCCCTCCCACTCCGTCCCGGCCAGCGGAATCTGATCCTGTGCCGGCGGAGCCGCTCCTGGTCCAGCTCGGACGGACCCGCGAGGATCTTGTCGACCGGCTCGGCGTTCCCGCCGACGTCGCCGACCGGGCGCTGGCCGCATCGGACGTGGACGCCGTCCTGGAACTCGCCCAACGCCACGAAGGCTGGCTGGGACTGCTCCTGGTGGACCTTGCCACCCAGGACTCGATCGACATCATCGCCGGTCGGCTACACCTCGAAGCGCCCGAACAGACAGGTGACGACGACGTCGACCTGCTGCGGTCGCTGCAGCGACCCGCCGCTCAGGCGCAATTCGCCTTCATCGACGGCCAGGAGGAACTCCGCCGGGTCATCGAGAACGGCGACTTTGGTTCGTGGCGGGTGTTCCTGCACCCCGAGCAGCGTCACTACGCCGTGCGCCGTTACCGGGGTCCCTTCCGGCTCTCCGGGGGCGCCGGCACCGGCAAGACGGTCGTTCTTCTTCACCGGGCTCGCGCGCTGGCTCGCGAACGGCCCGACGCGCGGATCGTACTGACGACCTTCACCACAAACCTGGCAGACGCTTTGCGTGACGGTCTCGGGCAACTCGACCCGACGGTTCCGCAGGCCACCGCGCTCAACGTGCCCGGCGTGCACGTCACGGGCGTCGACGCGCTGGCCGCCACTGTCATTCGCTCCGCCGGCGCCAGCGTCGCCGACGCCGTCCAAACCGTCCTGGGCGAAGCCCGATCGACCCCGACCGGCCGGACCCCGACCGGCCGCTGGCGGGACGTCATCGAAGCGTCGGCGACCTCGCTGCCACCGGAGATCGCCAACGAGACCTTCCTTAGTGCGGAGTACGCGCTTATCGTCCTGCCCAACAAGGTCAAGAACGAACACGAGTACCGCCGAGTACGCCGGCCCGGCCGCGGGGTAGCCCTCGACCGCGCCAAGCGGGACAGCGTCTGGGCGCTGATCGCCGCCTACCGGGCGCAGTGTCGCATCGATGGCACGCTCGACTTCGTCGAGGCAGCCGCTGTCGCCGCCGCCCACCTGACGGCCAGCGGTGACCAAGCCGACCACGTACTCGTCGACGAAGGTCAGGATCTGTCGCCGACGCACTGGCAGATGCTGCGTGCCCTGGTCGCCGAGGGCGAGGACGACCTGTTCATCGCGGAGGACTCCCACCAACGCATCTACGGCAGCCGGATCGTTTTGGGCCGGTACGGCATCAAGATTGTCGGCCGGTCGCAGCGACTCAGCCTCAACTACCGCACCACCGCGCAGAATCTTCGCTACGCGATGACGGTGCTCGACGGCGGCGACTACGTCGACCTCGAAGAGCAGACGGAGTTCACCGGCTACCGATCGGCGCGGTCCGGGCCGACACCAGTGGTGGAGACGGTGCAATCGCTCGTGTCTGAGCTCGACACGATCGCCGACCGCATCCGCTCCTGGCGCGAGGCCGGGGCTACCCCCGAGACGATCGCCGTCCTCGTGCCCGACAAGTTCCAGCGCGAACGGGTCGTCAACGCGCTCAATGAGCGCGGCGTACCGGCGCGTGCAGTCGACCGTGACCGCCCGGGGGAAGGCCGGGTGCTGGTGATGACCATGCACAGGGCGAAGGGCATGGAGTTCGCCAACGTCGTTCTCGCCGACGTCGGGTTCCGAACGGCCGCCGAGAGGTCCAGACTCAACGACCTGGATGCCGTCGAGCGGCACGACGCTGAGCTGCGGGCCCGGTCGTTGGTGTACGTCGCCGCAACCCGTGCTCGCGACGAGCTCTTGGTAGTCCAGCGCCCATAATTGTGGCGCGAAGGCGTGTCTGGAGGACTGGAATGGCAAAGACGTTTGAGAGCGGCGATGTTCCGCTCGCAGACCTGCTGAATCAGGCACGCCAGGGTGTGCTGCAGCTTCCTGACTTCCAACGGGGATGGGTGTGGGACGACGACCACATCGTGAGCCTGCTCGCCTCGGTCTCCCGTTCGTTTCCCATCGGTGCGGTGATGACGCTGGAGACCGGCAACGCTGAGGTCCGCTTTCGGCCCCGACCGTTGGAGGGAGTCCCGAGCGGCACAGCGGCTACCAACCCGAAGTACCTGCTGCTCGATGGCCAGCAACGGACCACCTCGCTCTACCTGGCGCTCCGCTCTGGGGCACCGGTCCGTACCCGGGACACCAGGAAGAAGGAGGTGGAGCGTTGGTACTTCGCCGACATCGACGCCTGCATCGACCCGGACGCCGACCGGACCGAGGCCATCCTGTCGCTCCCGGCTGACAAGCGGCGGCTGAGCTCCCGAGGCGAGGTGCTGCTCGACGCCTCCACGACCGAGGCGCAGGTGCGAGCCGGCAAGGCAGGTCTCTTCCCGCTCGACATCGTCCTCGATCAGAATGCCACCCTTGACTGGCAATACGCCTACCTGCAGGCGGGCCCGTCGATGGATCAGCAGCTCCAGATCTGGAAGCAGTTTCAGGAGACGCTGATCTCGCCCTTCCTGCACTACAGCGTTCCTCGGATCGCCCTCGACCAGAAGACTTCCAAGGAGGCCGTTTGTCAGGTCTTCGAGAAGGTGAACACCGGTGGCGTCGAGCTGACAGTCTTCGAGCTGCTGACGGCGACGTTCGCGGCGGAGAACTTCCGATTGCGTGACGACTGGGAACGTCGGAAGGCGACCTGGTCTGATGAGCCGTTGCTCGCCGAGCTGGACGCCACGACCTTCCAGCAGATCGTGACACTGCTCTGGACACGAAGCCGCTGGGAGGAACGTACGCGGGAACGCGTACGTGGTGACCGTGTCCCGGCGGTCTCCGCCAAACGGCGGGAGATGCTGTCGCTGCCATTGAGCGGATACCGGAGCTGGGCGGATGCTGTTACCGACACGCTGCAGCGTGCGGTGCGTTTCCTGCACGGCGAGCGGATCTTCCGAGGCCGTGATCTCCCGTACAGCACGCAACTGGTTCCGTTGACCGCGATTCTCACGCTGCTCGGGGAGGACGCCTTCACGCCAGGGCCCCGTGCGAAGCTGCGTCGGTGGTACTGGTGCGGGGTGTTCGGAGAGCTGTATGGCGGCACCACCGACACCCGGTTCGCCAACGACCTGCAAGACGTGCTCGCCTGGATCCTGAACGACGGCGAGGAACCCCGCACCGTCCGGGAGTCTCAGTTCCAGGCCGAACGCCTGCTGGGTCTCCGGACCCGGAACAGTGCCGCCTACAAGGGCCTGTACGCGCTCGCCATGAAGCGTGGCGGTCGAGATTTCCGAACCGGCGACACAATCGACGCCAAGGCCTACGCGGCCGACTCCATCGACATCCGCCACGTCTTCCCGCAGAAATGGTGCGCGGCGCACGGCATCGACAGCAACTACGCCAACTGCATCGTGAACAAGACAGCCATCGACGGGCAGACCGGGGGATACATCAGCAACAACGCGCCAAGCCAGTACCTGGCCGCGATCGAAAGTGACCTGCCGGTGAGCTCGCAGGACCTGGACGCGATCATCGCCAGTCACGACATCGACCCCGTCGCACTGCGGCAGGACGACTTCCGTGCCGTCTTCGACGCCCGCTACGAGCGCTTGATCCGACAGATCGAGGACGCGACGGGCCGGCCGGTGAACCGAGGAGACAGTCACGGCAGTCCCTTCGCCACGCATCAGGGCGGAGCCGCGCTGGCCCGTAGCATCCAGGCGCTCATCAGGGCCGGCGAGAGCAAGATCGTCGAGTTCAAGTCGACCGGGCGGAAGAACCTGTCCACCGGCCAGAAGGACCGCGAGATCGAGTGGGCGGTCACCAAGACGATCGCCGGCTTCATGAACGGTCACGGCGGGACGCTGCTGGTCGGCGTTGAGGACGACGGAAAGGTCATCGGTTTGGAGGAAGACCTGACGATCTTCGCGAAGAAGAACACTGACGCCTGGGAGCAGTGGCTCACTCATCTGCTCATCCAAGACTTCGGCAAGGCCCCGACGGCCAACGTGACCGTCAGGTTCGGCACCATCGAGGACCGGACGGTCGCCCGGATCGATGTCGCGCCCGCCTCGGAGCCGGTGTACACACTTCGCACGAAGACCGGGATGAAGGGGGCGGTCTTCCTCGTACGCCTCAACAACACGACGCAGGAGGTCGCTGGGCCCGAGGCTTACGCCTACCAGCACAACCGATGGTTCAAGTGAACGCATCGGGCGTCCCGCCGGGTGCCATATTCGCGATCGAATACGGCACCCAGCAACCTCGGTGAGGCCGGGCAGCTTCCGACGTTAATCGACCATCACATCAATGTCCGCGGGCGCCGACGGTGGGGCCGCGGTATCGATCAGCCCTCGGACACGATCCAAATCCCAACGGTGTTCGCCGAGATCAATCTCAGCGTGCACCGTTTGTGTTTCTGCGGAGTATGTCAGCCTCAGCCGTAGGCTTCGGTACAGGTCGAGGTTGTCTTCGGGGTCTGCCTCCTTCAGCGCCGCAGCGATGTTGCCCAGCTTGGCGATCAGCGAGGCGATGTCCTCGGCGGTCATCGAGTCGATGGCGTCGGACTCGCGTGCAGCGGGGCGGCTTGTCAGCGCCTTGTCGCGCTGCTGTTCAGCTTCGGCGATCCAGCCCGCCACGACCGCCGGGCTGGCTCCCTCGTCGAGAGCCTGTCTGTAGCGGGCGATCTTCTTGTCGAACTCCGCGGTGATGTCGCCAGCGGCCGGTTGCCGTGGAATCGCCGGCCGGACCTCTGCGCCGAGTTGGCGAGCCAGCAGCTCGATCGTCTGATCGCGTCGTGAGGGGTCGAAAGCGGAGGCGATCCAGTGGTCGATCGGGCCGATCACCCGGTCTTCGCGCATGATCACGTTCTTGGGGTGATCGACACGGTTGGCCAGGGCGTAGTCGGAGGGGTAGCGGCACCGGTAGTAGGCGACGCCGTGGGAGTGCTGGCCCTGCATGCGGCGCTGGCACACCGAGCAGTAGATGAGGCTCTTCAAGACATACGGATGCCGTGTGCGGTGTGGCTTGTGGGTGGCGGGCTTGTGCGCTCGAGACCCGAGTAGTTCGCGAGCGGCGTTGAAGACCTCGTCAGTGACGAGAGGTTCGTGGACGACCTCCTGTGAGGTGATCCACTTGTCTCGCGGGTTCCACCGCATGACCGGCATGTGCCCCAGTGCCACATCATCCACGTCTACGAGCACCTCGTCGGTGCGCTGCTTGTTCCAGACCTGCCTGCCGGTGTAGCGGGGGTTCGTGAGGATCACGCGGACGGCGCTCTTCGCCCAGGCACGACCGTTACGGTGAGGGTTGCGCTCCTGGTCGTAGGCCGAGGGAG
>NZ_BOOZ01000034.1 GCF_016863495.1 Micromonospora andamanensis | reverse complement strand
CCCCAAGCGGCGTGGCGCCGACGCAAACTTCTTGATCACCGCGGCGGAGGCGGGGCGGGCGGGGGGCGGGGGCAGGGGTGGGTGGGTGGGAGCGGGTGGGGTCAGGGGGTGGGGGGTAGGGCTTGGGCCAGGTCGGGGAGGAGGAGGGTGATCTGCCATTCGCGGGCGTGGTGGGCGCGCAGGGCCTCGGCGACGGTGGTCTCGGTGATCTCCTCGGGGGGCTGCCAGGCGATCCGTCGGATGGTGTCGGGGGAGATCAGATTTTCCGCCGGCAGGTTGTGCTCACCGGACACCCGCAACACCACCTCCCGGCAGCGGGCCAGGCGGGCGGCGGCGGCCGGATCCCGCTCCGCCCACCGGTGCGGCGGCGGCGGGCCCTCCACCGTCGGCGCCACCGGCAGGGCGTCGTCGGGCAGTTGCCGGGCGTCGTCGAGCGCCGCCAGCCAGGTACGGGCCAGACGTCGCACCGACCGACCGCCGAAGCCGGGCAGGGTGAGCAGGGTCTTCTCGTCCCTCGGGTCCAGCTCGGCCGCCGCGACGATCGCCGAGTCGGGCAGCACCCGTCCCGGTGCGGTGTCCCGCCGGGCGGCGATCTGGTCGCGGGCGTACCACAGGGAACGGACCCGGGCCTGCGCCCGCGCACCCCGGACCCGGTGGATCCCGGAGGTCCGTCGCCACGGCTCGGCGCGTACCCGGGGCGGCCGGTCGCCGCTGCGTACGAGCGCGGCGAACTCCTCCGCCGCCCACTCGGACTTGCCCTGCCGGGCCAGCTCGGCGTCGAGCGCGTCGCGCAGGTCGGTGAGCATCTCGACGTCCAAGGCGGCGTAGGTCAGCCACGACTCGGGCAACGGCCGGCTCGACCAGTCCGCCGCGGAGTGGTGCTTCTCCAGGCTGAACCCGAGCAACTGCTCGGTGAGCGCCGCGAGCCCCACCCGCTCGAAACCTGCCAGCCGTGCCGCCAGCTCGGTGTCGAACAGGCGGCGGGGCCGCAGCCCGAGCTCCGCCAGGCAGGGCAGATCCTGGTTCGCGGCGTGCAGCACCCACTCCGCCTCGGCGATCGCGGCATCCAGGGCACTCAGGTCGGGCAGCGGTAAAGGGTCGATGAGCACGGTGCCTGCACCGGCGCGTCGCAACTGCACGAGGTACGCGCGCTGGCTGTACCGGTAACCGGAGGCGCGTTCGGCGTCCAGGGCCACCGGCCCGGCACCGTTGGCGAACCGCGCCACGACCTCGGCCAACTGGTCCGGGGCGGCGACTGGCTCGGGCGTGCCCTCGCGGGGTGCGGTAAGCGGGACGGGCTGGCCGCCGGTGGGCTCGGTCCCCGCGTCCGAGGGCTCCGACGGCGGGTGCTGCGTGTCGTTTCCCGTACGACTTGCGGCGGCCCGACGGCGCAGGGGTGGTTCGTCGGTCACCTGACAACCCTAGTGCGCGAGTGGATCGAGTGCCGCGCACCCGCCCTGCCGCGTGTCGGGCGCCCGGAAGAGGCGCGGCCGGTACCGGACGGGCACGCTCAGCCGGTGGCGGCCGGGCGGCGCTCCGGCAGGGCGGTGACGCCGGGCGGCGGCAGGCCGGCGGTGGAGGCGAGCAGGGTGCACCAGGCGTCCAGGTGGGCGGCGAGGTCGCCGCCGGTAGGTGTCCAGGAGGCGCGGATCTCCACGTCGCCGGCCGCGGGCGGGCCGGCCAGTTCGCCGAACCGGGTCGACATCGTCTGCGTGATCGTCCCGCCGATGGCCCGGTATCCCGCGTCCTGGGCGTCGAGGGCGTCGGTGAGCCAGGTCCACCCCACCCCGGGCAGCAGCGGATCGGCGGCCAGGTCGACCTCCAACTCGGCGGTCACGTAGGTGACCAGCCGCAGAGTGCCCTGCCACGCCTCGTGCCCGGCCGGATCGTGCAGCAGGATCAGCCGCCCGCTCGCCACCTCGTCACCGTCGCGCAGCACCGACGCGGAGAGCGCGAAGGAATAGGGGGCGAGCCGCTGCGGCGCCCCCACCTCCTCCAGCAGGATCTCCGGCCGGGGCGTCGCCGACCGGAGCCCCGCGACCGCGCGGGCGAACGTGTCGGGAAGCGCGATCGGGGGGGCCATGCCCGCAGCCTATTCCGCCGCCCCGGTCCCGATCGTGAGGCGCGCCGACGATCACCCGGCGCGTACCACGCTCCGGATCCAGGGCCGGTGCCGTTACCGCGCTACGTCACAAAGGCGGCGGTGGGCGCGGGACGGCGATCGGCCGCGTGGCACGATTGCCGCGATGACCACCGACACCACGGGCACCGCCGCCCGAGACGACGAACCCCGCCCCGGCGGGCCCGCCGATTCGCCCTTCGTGCGGGCGTGTCGCCGTCTGCCCGTCCCGCACACCCCGGTCTGGTTCATGCGCCAGGCTGGCCGGTCGCTGCCGGAGTACCGCGAGATCCGGGCCAACGTGGCGATGCTGGAGTCGTGCCGCCGCCCCGACCTGGTCACCGAGATCACCCTCCAGCCGGTACGCCGACACGGGGTGGACGCGGCGATCCTGTTCAGCGACATCGTGGTGCCGGTGGCCGCCGCCGGGGTCGACCTGGACATCGTGCCCGGCACCGGGCCCGTGGTGGCCGAGCCGGTGCGTACCGCCGCCGACATCGAACGGATCCGGCTGATCGACCGCGACGACGTCGACTTTGTCGACGAGGCGGTGCGGATGCTCGTCAAGGAACTGGGCGACACTCCGCTCATCGGCTTCGCCGGAGCCCCGTTCACGCTTGCCAGCTACCTGGTGGAAGGGGGCCCGTCGCGTACCCACGCCAAGACCAAGGCGCTGATGTACGGCGAGCCCGAGCTGTGGCACACCCTCGCGGGTCGGCTGGCCGAGGTGACCCTGGCGTTCCTGCGGGTGCAGATCGAGGCCGGCGTGTCTGCGGTGCAGCTGTTCGACTCGTGGGCCGGCGCGCTCTCCGAGGCCGACTACCGCCGCTTCGTGCTGCCTCACTCGACGAAGGTGCTCGCCGGGCTCGTCGACGCCGGCGTGCCCCGGATCCACTTCGGGGTGGGCACCGCCGAACTGCTCGGCGCGATGGGCGAGGCCGGGGCCGACGTGGTGGGCGTCGACTGGCGTACCCCGCTTGACGTCGCGACCCGCCGGATCGGGCCGGAGCGGGCCGTGCAGGGCAACCTTGACCCGACTCTGCTGCTGGCCCCCTGGCCGGCGGTGGAGACCGAGGTACGCCGCATCCTGGAGCAGGGCCGGGCCGCGCCGGGGCACGTGTTCAACCTCGGCCACGGTGTGCTGCCGGAGACCGACCCGGAAGTGCTGACCCGGGTGGTCGCCCTGGTACACGAGCTGTCCGGCCGGCCGGTCGAGCGGGGCTGACCGCGATGGCGACGCGGCGGCGGGTGGCGGTGGTCGGCGGCGGCATCGCCGGCCTGGCCGCCGCGGTCCGGCTGCGTGACCGGGGCCCCGCCGACCTCGACATCACCGTGTACGAGCAGTCCGGCGCGCTCGGCGGCAAGCTGCGCACCGGTGAGCTGGCCGGCGGGCCTGTCGAGTTCGGCGCCGAGTCGTTCCTGATGCGTGACCCGGCCGGAGGGGAATCCGCAGCCGTCGCCCTGGTCCGCCGGCTCGGCCTGGCGGGACGCATCGTGCACCCCACGATCGGGCAGGCGGCGCTGGCCGTCGACGGCGGGCTACGCCCGATCCCCGGCGGCACGCTTGTCGGCGTACCCGGTGATCTGGACAAGGTGTCGGCGGTGGCCCGGCCCACCCCGGAGGCCGACCGGGACGGTGGTGGGCCGCTGCTCGGCCCCGGGGACGACGTCTCCGTGGGCGCGCTGGTCCGGTCGCGGTTCGGCGCCGAGGTGGTCGACAGGCTTGTCGACCCGATGCTCGGCGGCGTCTACGCCGGCCGGGCCGACGACCTGTCCCTGGTCACCACCATGCCGGCGCTGGCCCGGGCCGCCCGGGCGGAGCACACGCTGCTGGGCGCGGTCCGCGCGGCGCAGGCAGCCGCTCCCCGCGCCCCCGGCGAGCCGGTCTTCGGCACCCTCGACGGCGGCCTCAGCACCCTTGTCGACGCGGCCGTGGCCGCCAGCGGTGCGACGATCCACCGCAACGCGGCGGTACGCGAGCTGACCCCGTCCGCCACCGGCTGGCGGTTGACTGTCGGCCCGACCCGCGACGCCGAGCACGTCGACGTGGACGCGGTGGTGCTCGCGGTGCCGGCCCGGCCGGCCGCCCGGCTGCTCGCCGACATCGCCCCGGAAACCGCCGAGGTGGTCGGCGGGCTGGACTACGCGAGCGTCGCGCTCGTCACCCTCGCGCTGCCCGAACCGGCGCTGCCCGACCTCTCCGGCTTCCTGGTGCCCGCCACCGAAGGGCTGCTGGTCAAAGCGGCCACCTTCTTCACCACGAAGTGGGGGCACCTGCGCCGGCCGGACGGGCTGGCCCTGGTGCGCGCCTCGGTGGGCCGCTACGGCGACGAGGAGCAACTTCAACGCCCCGACGAGGATCTCGCCGCCACCGTGCACCGGGAGCTGTCCGCGGTGCTGGGCGCGCCGCTGCCCGCCCCGGTCGCCGGGCACGTGCAGCGCTGGGGCGGGGCGTTGCCGCAGTACACCCCCGGTCACCTCGACCGGGTCATCGCCGCCCGGTCGGCGCTGCGGGCGGCGCATCCGACGCTGCGGCTGGCCGGCGCCGGCTACGACGGGGTCGGCATCCCGGTCTGCGTCCGCTCCGGCGAGACGGCGGCCGAGGAGATCATCACGGCATTGGGAGGATCGGGGAAATGACCGAGCAGACGAACGCCGCCCGACTGAAGGAACTGAACGACACCATCCGCTACACCATGTGGTCGGTGTTCCGGGCCAGCGCGCCGCTGCCGTCGCTGCGCGACAACGTCACAGGCGAGGTCGAGTCGCTGATCGAGGAGCTGGCCGGCAAGGACGTGGTGGTGCGCGGCACCTACGACGTTTCCGGGCTGCGCGCCGACGCCGACCTGATGGTCTGGTGGCACTCGTCGTCCAGCGACGACCTCCAGGACGCGTACCTGCGGTTGCGGCGGACCGCCCTGGGCCGGGCGATGACCCCCGTCTGGTCGCAGATGGCGCTGCACCGGCCGGCCGAGTTCAACAAGAGTCACATCCCGGCGTTCCTGGCCGGCGAGGAGGCCCGCGCCTACCTCTGCGTCTACCCGTTCGTCCGCTCGTACGACTGGTATCTGCTGCCCGACGCCGAGCGGCGGGAACTGCTCGCCGAGCACGGCAAGATGGCCCGAGGCTACCCGGACGTCCGGGCCAACACGGTCGCCTCGTTCGCGCTCGGCGACTACGAGTGGATGCTCGCCTTCGAGGCTGATGAACTGCACCGGATCGTCGACCTGATGCGTGACCTGCGGGCCTCCCGCGCCCGGCTGCACGTCCGGGAAGAGGTCCCCTTCTACACCGGCCGCCGCCGCTCGATCGCGGACATCGTCTCCGCGCTGGCCTGAGCCGGCCCGCCGGCTGGTGCCGGCGGGCCGGCCCGTCCGCCCGGCTCGTCCAGAGCCGGGCGGGGCCGCGCCCGAGGGAGTGTGGCGCGGCCCCGGCCGGGGTCAGGCGGTCGCGGTGCAGGTCACCGTCGGTGTGCTCGTACTGCTGCCGGAGGCCAGGAAGCCGAAGCTGGTGCTGGCGCCGGCACCGAGGTTGCCGTTGTAGCTGACGTTCGTGGCGGTCACCGTGGAACCGCTGGAGGTCACTGTGGCGTTCCAGGCCTGGCTGACCTGCTGGCCGCTGCCGTTCGTCCAGCTCACCCGCCAGCCGCGGATGGCCGCGTTGCCGGCGGTCACCTGCACCTCACCCTGGAATCCGCCGGACCAGGTCGAGGTGACCCGGTACGTCGCCGAGCAGGCACCCGTCACCGGCGGGTTGGTGGTGGGTGGGGTGGTGGTCGGCGGGGTGGTGGTGGGTGGCGTGGTGGTCGGCGGCGTGGTCGTGGGCGGCGTGGTGGTCGGCGGCGTGGTGCCGCCACCGAACTGGACGTCGCTGCAGTGGTAGTACGACTGGTCGAAGTGGCTGGCCTGCCAGACGGTGAAGATGATGTGCCGGCCGGTGCGGCCGGGCGCGTTCACCGGAATCTGGATCGACACCCCGTCGACCTCCCGTTGCCACTGCGACGCCGGCGTGTAGCCGATCTGGCCGACCAGTTCCAGGTCGGACCAGGCCAGCGGCTTGGTGAGCGTGTCCACACCCTGTCGGGTGGCGTACACCCGGAGGTAGTCGGCACCATGGCTGGCCTGGTCGAAGAACTTCAACTGGAAGCTGTTGGGGACCGGGGTGGTCCGCCAGGCACCCAGGGTGTCGAGGGCGTTGTAGCGACCGCCCTCGGCACGCCCGCCCGAGCAGAGCTGGCCGTTCGGCACGGCCGCCTGGTGGTTGCCGCCCACACCCTCGCGGAGTTGGCCGTTCCAGTTCCACATGGCGTTCGGGTTGGCCTGCCAGGCCTGCCAACACATCGGGTCCTCGGTGGCCATCCGCGGGTTCATGTGGTCACCACCCCAGCGCTCCCAGCAGCCGTAGGCGCGGGAACCCGGGTTGACAGTGGCACCGTGTGCGGAGACGGGGTTGGTCAGCGCGGTGCTGAGCAGCAGCAGGGCGACGGCCGCGACGGCCACCAGCCAGGCAACGCGTGGTGATCTGATTACGTTCGACATGGAGCTCCCCAAGGGAATTGTCAGTTCGCGAAAGCGCCCGGACGCTCGGGAGTTGCCTCTCCCGTGGTCGACCTGCGTTGCCCCTGTGGTCTTGGCTCCGAGGAAAGCGTGCCACGAAGCATCGGCGTACGTCAACGCGAGAAGCGTTCTCCGGAGCGGGGCCGCGCCTGAGGGAGTGTGGCGCGGCCCCGGCCGGGGTCAGGTGGTCGCGGTGCAGGTGACCGTCGGTGTGTTCGTGCTGCTGCCGGAGGCGAGGAAGCCGAAGCTGGTGCTGGCGCCGGCACCGAGGTTGCCGTTGTAGCTGACGTTGGTGGCGGTCACCGTGGAACCGCTGGAGGTCACTGTGGCGTTCCAGGCCTGGTTGACCTGTTGGCCGCTGCCGTTGGTCCAGGTCACCCGCCAGCCGCGGATGGCCGCGTTGCCGGCGGTCACCTGGACCTCGCCCTGGAAGCCGCCGGACCAGGTCGAGGTGACCCGGTACGTCGCCGAGCAGGCACCCGCCGGCGGGTTGGTGGGCGGCGGCGTGGTGGGCGGCGGTGTGGTCGGCGGGGGAGTGGTGGGCGGTGGGGTGGTCGGCGGCGGCGTGGTCGGCGGGGTGGTGCCGCCACCGAACTGCACGTCGCTGCAGATGTAGTACGACTGGTCGGAGTGACTTGCCTGCCAGATCGTGTAGATGACGTGCCGGCCGGTGCGGCCCGGGGCGTTGACCGGGATCTCGATGGAGACCCCGCCCGGCTCCTGCTGCCACTGCGAGGCCGGCGTGTTGCCGATCTGGCCGACCAGTTCCAGGTGCGACCAGGCCAGCGGCGTGGTCAGCGCGTCGTAGCCCTGACGGGTGGCGTACACCCGGATGTAGTCGGCGCCGTGACTGGCCTGGTCGTAGAACTTCAGCCGGAAGTTGTTGCCGACCGAGGTGGTCCGCCAGGCACCCGGCACGTCCATCGCCCGGTAGCGCCCGTTCTCCGTGCGTCCGCCGGAGCAGAGCTGGCCGTTCGGGATGGCGGCCTGGTGGTTGCCGGCCACCCCCTCGCGGTAGAGACCGTTCCAGTTCCACATGGCGTTGGTGTCGGTCTGCCACGCCTGCCAGCACATCGGATCCTCGGTGGCCATCCGTGGGTTCTGGAAGTCACCGCCCCAGCGTTGCCAGCAGCCGTAGTTGCGGGAGATCGGATTCGCCACCGAGCCGTGCGCGGAGGCGGATCGCACGAATGCCGTGCTGAGCAGCAGAGTGGCGACGGCCGCGACGGCCAGCAGCCAGAGCGCCCGTGATGATCTCAGTGAATTGGACATGGAGCCCCCAGGGGAGTCGTCGGATCTCGACATCGCCCGGACGCTCGGGAGTTGCCCTCTCCCGGCGGTCAGCGTGGCCCTCGTGTGCCGGCTCGACCGGAAGGATGGCATGTTGGATCGGCGGGAGTCAATGAGGAAAGCGATTTCCAGCACCTGCTGCACGGGCTCGTCGAAGCGCTTCCAGCACTGGTTTTCCGGCCTGTCACCGCTTCCGGCGCATCGGCGTGTGCGGGATGCCGTCCTCGACGTACTCCGGCCCGCTGACCGTGAAGCCGTGCCGGGTGTAGAAGTCGACAAGATGGGACTGCGCGTCCAGCACGCACGGCTGATCGCCGATCTCCGCGAGGGCCGCCGTCATCAGTCGGCCCGCGTGCCCGGCACTGCGGGCCTCCGGTGCCACCACGACCCGCCCGATCCTGGCCACCCCGCCGGGGTCGGCCAGGATCCGCAGGTACGCCACCGGAGCGCCGTCGTGGGCAAGCCACAGGTGCCGGGTGCCGGGTTCGACGTCGCGTCCGTCGATCTCCGGGTACGCGCACTCCTGCTCGACCACGAAGACGTCGACGCGCAGCCGTACCAGGTCATGGAAGGTGCGGGCGTCCAACTCGGCGAAACCGGCGCTGTGCAGCTGCGTGTCAGACATCCCGCCAGGCTAGTGCGGTGCCCAGGAACCTTGTGCCGGTGCCGGTGCCGGTGCCGGTGCCGGTGCTGGTGCTGGTGCTGGTGGCCTGCGGTGCTGGTGGGTGCTGGTGCTGCTCGTGCCGTGGTCTGTCGGTGCGGGGCGGTCAGGCGGGGCGGGCGCCGACGGCGTCGCGGATCTCGGCGCCGCGCTCGGCCTCCACTGAGCGGGCACAGTGACCGCAGCAGAAGAAGCGACCGGAAACCTCGACCCCGTGGCCGGAGATCTTGATGCCGCAGTGCTCGCAGATCGGTGCCAGTCGGTGGATTGCGCACTCGAAGCTGTCGAAGGTGTGCACGTCGCCGCTTACCGTACGCACCTCGAACGAGAGCCAGTAGTCGTTGCCGCAGACCTCGCAGGTAGCCACGCCCCGTACCTCCATCGGAAGACCTTCTGTCCCATCTTGCGGCACGGCGCTGAGCGGCTCGTCTTTTATTGACAGTGGTCTTTACTGTTAACAAGGTTTAAATTATGTTGGTGGCACCTTCACCAGGCAACACGCCGACAAGGAGCTGCCGCCATGCGCCGAAGAATCACCCTGCCGCTCGTCGCGACGGGCGCCATGGTCTCCACCCTGGCCGTCGCCACCCCCGCCCAGGCCCACGGCTACGTCTCGTCACCACCGAGCCGCCAGGCGCTCTGCGCCCAGAACCGGGTGCCCGACTGCGGGCAGATCCGGTGGGAGCCGCAGAGCGTCGAGGGCCCCAAGGGGCTGCGCAACTGCCACGCCAACATCTCGCACTTCGCCGTCCTCAACGACGACAACCGGGGCTGGCCGGCCACCTCGGTCGGCACCACCGTGACGTTCACCTGGGTCAACACGGCCATGCACGCCACCCGCGACTGGGAGTACTTCATCGGCAACACCCGGGTCGCGGTCTTCTCCGGTGGTGGACGCCAGCCCGGCGCGACCGTCTCGCACACCGTCAACCTGTCCGGCTACCCGGGCCGGCAGAAGCTGCTCGCGGTGTGGAACATCTCCGACACCGCGAACGCCTTCTACTCCTGCGTCGACCTCCAGGTGGGCGGTGGCGGCGGCAACCCGACGCCCAGCCCGAGCCCGACCACGAACCCGCCCGCCCCGTCGCCCACCCCGACCGTCGCCCCGACCACCAACCCGCCGGTCGGGGGCACCTGGACAGCCGGTCGCGCGTACGCCGTCGGGGACCAGGTCACCTACGGCGGCCGTACCTACAGGTGCCGGCAGGCGCACACCGCCATCGCCGGTTGGGAGCCGCCGAACGTACCGGCGCTGTGGAGCCAGATCTGACCGGCGGGAGGTGCGGCCGGAGCTGGCCGCACCTCCCGTTCGCCGTACCGTCGCTCCGTCGTGCCCTGCTGTGGCCGGGAGCTGGTGTGCTGTCGGCCGGAGCTGCCGTGTCGCGGGCCGGAGCCGGCGTACTGGGGGCCCGAGTCGTCGGGTCGTCGGCCCGGCCGCCCGAGGGGCGCGCCGTGGTGCGGGCGCGGCGTGCCACGCTGCGGGTGCTGCCGCTGCACCTGGTCTCGGTGCTGCTGGTTGCCGGCTGCGGCGGCTCGCCCGCGCCGTCCGGGCAGCCCGCGCCCGGCGACGCCACGCCGCCGGTGGCCGCGACCCCCGCCGCAACGCCTGGCGTCACCGGCGAGATGACCGGCATCGACAGGCTGTTCCTGTCGATGATGGCCGGGCACACCGAGCAGACCCTCCAGATCGTCGGGCTCGTCCGGGACCGACTGACCGACAGCGAACTGCGCACCCTTGTCGCCGCCGTCGAGGCCACCGAGTCCGACGAACTGGCCACCGCACGCGGCTGGCTGGCACAGGCCGGGCGCAGCGCCCGCGCCGACGACCACGCCGGACACGGCACCGGCCCCGAACAGTTGGCGCGGCTGCGCGATGCCCCGGACACCGAGGTCGACGCGGTGCTGGTCGAGGTGTTGAGCGCACACCAGCAGGCCGCCGCCGACCTGGCCCGGGCGCACCTGGCGGCGGGTACCGACGCACGGGTGCTCGACCTGGCCCGGCGCGTCGAGCAGTCGCGTACCGCTCAGGTCGCGTTGATGGCCGGCCGGCCGGGGTGACCAGGGTCAGGCGTCGTTCGGGTCCAGCCGGATGGAGAGCGAGTTCACGCAGTGCCGGGTGTCCTTCGGGGTGAACCCCTCACCGCGGAAGACGTGCCCGAGGTGGCTGTCGCAGCGGGCGCAGCGGATCTCGGTGCGGCTCATACCGAGGGAATTGTCCTCGATCTCCTTGATCGCGCCGGGGATGGCGTCGTCGAAACTCGGCCAGCCACAGTGCGAGTCGAACTTGGTGTCACTCGGGTACAACTCGGCACCGCAGGCCCGACACCTGTACATGCCTGGCGTCTTGGTGTCGACGTACTCGCCGGTCCACGCCGGTTCGGTGCCGTGCTCGCGCAGCACCCGGAACTCGGCGGGGCTGAGCCGGACCCGCCACTCGTCCTCGGTGCGGGGCAGTTCACTGTCGGGAAGACTCACGGGTCAACGGTACGCCGAAGGTCGGACCCGTCGCATATGGTCGCGCAATGGGTGGCACGAAGGCTGCGGCCGAGCAGATCGAGGTGGCCGGGCACTCCGTACGACTGTCGAGCCCCGATCGGGTGATCTTTCCGAAGCGGGGCTTCACCAAGGCCGACGTCTTCCACTACTACGTGAGCGTCGGCGACGGCATCATGCGGGCGCTCGGCGACCGACCGACCACGTTGCAGCGCTTCCCCGACGGCATCGAGGGGGAGATGTTCTTCCAGAAGCGGGTGCCGACCCGAGGCGTGCCGCCCTGGGTGCAGACTGCCGAGATCAGCTTTCCCAGCGGTCGCAAGGCCGCCGAGCTGTGCCCGGCGGACCTGGCCCACGTGGCCTGGGCAGCGCAGATGGGCACCGTGGTGTTCCACCCGTGGCCGGTACGGTCCGCCGACGTCGACAAACCCGACGAGCTGCGGGTCGACCTCGATCCGCAGCCCGGCACCGACTTCGCCCACGCAGCCACGGCCGCCGCCGAGCTGCGCGCGATCCTCGACGAGTTGGGCGTACCGGGCTGGCCGAAGACCTCCGGCGGTCGGGGCGTGCACGTCTACCTGCGCATCCAGCCGCGCTGGACATTCGTCGAGGTACGCCGGGCCACAATCGCGCTGGCCCGGGAGCTGGCCCGCCGCCGGCCCGACCTGGTCACCACCGCCTGGTGGAAGGAGGAGCGCGGCGAGCGGGTCTTCGTGGACTACAACCAGATGGCGCGGGACCGCACCATCGCCTGCGCGTACTCGCTGCGCGCCAACGCCCGGGCGACAGTCTCCACCCCGGTCACCTGGGACGAACTGGCCGACGTCGACCCGGACGACTTCGACCTGCGTACCGTGCCGGAACGGCTCGCCCAGCGCGGCGACCCGCACGCCGGCATCGACGACGCCGCGTGGGACATCACGCCGCTGCTCGAATGGGCCGAGCGGGACGCCGCCGCCGGAGAGGGTGACCTGCCCTACCCGCCCGACCACCCGAAGATGCCGGGCGAGCCGAAACGCGTGCAGCCGTCCAAGGACCGCGACCGCCCCCGCTGACCGTCACCGGCGGGTGTCGCCCGCCTCCACCACGGTCTTGGCGGTCAGCAGGTCCGCGCCGGTGATCTTCCGGTACTCCGCGATCGCCTTGATCTTGTCACCTCGGGCGAGGTGCTCCCGGACGACCGGGGGCAGCGGGTCGGTGTCGGCGACGCCGAGGTGATCCATCACCAGGGTCAGCCGCCGCTCCAACTCGGTCAGCCGGTACGCGGTGCGGGCCACCTCACGACGGCTCGGCGCCTGCGCGAGCAGAAGGCCGACGACCAGGGCGAGGAGTGTGGCCAGAAAGATCTCCATGCCGGTGATCGAACCAGCCCCGCGCTACGGCGGGCAACGCGCCCGCGCCGATCGAGCGTCAGGTCGGGGTGCCACCCTTCACACCGTTGACGAAGGAGCGCCACTGGCAGGCGTCGAACCGCAGCACCGGCCCGCCGACGTCCTTGCTGTCCCGCACCCCGACCGCGCCGGCCAGATTGTCCGCCACCTCGACGCACTCGCCCTCCCCGCTCCGGCTGCTCTTGCGCCACCGGGCGTTGGTCAAGTCATTCATCGAAGGTCTCCTTGATAAGCGTCCCGATCAGATCTTCAGACTCGCGCACGCTCAGTGAAAGGTCCAGAAGGGTGGACCAGGCGTCAGCGTACGCCGCCACTTCTGTCGGCTTGTCCAGGTAAAGGCTGCCGGTCAGCGACTCGCTGTAGACGGTCGATGGCTCTGCGGGCCGCGTGCCGACCGCTGGAAAGTCCAGCATGATGAACGACCCGGCAACGGATGCCGCGTGGGGGCCGCTGCCCAGCGGCAGCACCCGGACCGAGACGTTCGGTCGCTGTGCGGCGTTCACCAGGTGTGCGAGTTGGCTGCGCCAGGCGTCCAGGTCGGTGATGGGGCGGCGGATCACGGCCTCGTCGATGATGGTTTCGAAGCTGGGAGCCTTTGGGCTGCGGCGAGCGAGCAGCTTCTGACGCTCCATGCGTAGTGCGACCTTCTGCGCAATCTCATCCTGGCTCCGGCCAGCCTTGGCGCTGAAGATGACCGCAGCGTATTCGGCGGTCTGGAGCAACCCAGGGATCAGCGTCGGCTCGTACTGACGCACGCGGCGGGCCGCCGCCTCCAGCCCGACGTACAACTCGAACCACGCCGGGATGGCCTCACCGTAGGCGTGCCACCAACCCCGACTCTTGCTTTCCCGGGCCAGGCTGACCATGACCTCGGTCAGTTCGGCGGAGGTGCCGTAGTGCTGGCACATCAGCGTCACATCGTGGGTACGCAGAGAGGTCTGTCCGCTCTCCAGGCGGTACATCTTGGCGCGCGACCATTCGAGGGCCTCGGCGGCAGCCTCCAGGTTGATGCCGGCTTCCTCTCTGGCCTGGCGCAGCAACCTGCCCAGTTGCCGCCGTGGCACCGAAGACCCAACGTCGCTCATGTCACCCCGTCTCCCATCGGTGCTGCCAGTGTCTCGTTTGGAACAGCATCGAGGCCCAGACGACACACCGTAAATTTCTTTTCCCGAATCTCCGGATGAGACGTTTCAGGCTGGCGAAGCGCAGGCCGATGGTGGCAGGCATCGGCAATATCGATGCGTGTTCGCGGGAGGCTCGCGGTGGCTCGGTGGAAGTGGTTTCAGCGGCAGGACGAACCGATCGACGTGGTGCAACGGTCCGCGTACCAAGAGCGGGCCGGTGCGTACCGTGCCGATCAACCCGGGCGGAGCACCCCGACGGCGGCCCAGCCACAGCAGCGGCCGTTGCTGCGGCTGGCCCGGCTGTGGCGGTCCCGCCACGCCGTGCGGCGATGCCACCGGCGGAGCTACCAGTGAGCGCGGAGCAGGGGATCGGGTCCGTCGAGGTGGCGGACCTGCCCGAGATCGAGGTCGACAGCACGCCGGAACTGCTGGTGCTCGTGGCGGAGAACGACATCCCGATCGGCTGGGCGGTCGTCCTGCCCGAGGGGGACTTCTGGCTGATCCGGAAGTCCACCCGATCCTTGACCCGCGGGTCGAGTCTGGCGACGCTGACGACCTTCTGGGCCGCCGTCCTCCGTTGCGACGTGGGGCGACCCAGGCTGGCAGGGCCCCCGTCCGCCGGTGTCAGAGACTGAGCTTCATACCCTCGTGGCTGGCGACGAAGCCGAGACCGAGATAGAAGCGGTGTGCGTCGTGGCGGCTCTTGTCGGTGGTGAGCTGCACCAGGCCGCAGCCGCGCCGCCGCGCCTGGTCGATCGCCCAGGTCATCATCTGCCGGCCCAGGCCCCGTCCGCGCTGGTCCGAGCGGACCCGAACCGATTCGATCAACTGCCGCTCGGTGCCGTGCCGGCCCAGCCCGGGGATGTAGGTGAGCTGCATGCAGCCGAGCAGCTCACTCCCCGCCTCGGCGACGACGAGCTGGTTACGCGGGTCGGCGGTGATCTCCGCGAACGCCTTCTCGTACGTGGCGTCGACCTCCCCGACGTCACGGGTACGCCCCAGCATGTCGTCGGCGAGCAGGTCGAGGATGGCCGGCAGGTCGGCCCGGACCGCGTCACGGAAGATCACCTCACTCATCCCGCGAGCGTCCCACAACGGCGCGCCCCGATGTGCGGCAGAGCACCGTCAAATGTCGCTGTGCCGGGTGACGTTTCCAATCACCGCTACGGCGGTGCCAGCGGATCCGCACCCGAGGGGCATGGGCGGCAGGTGTCCCGGCGTCCCTGGGCGCACCGTAGGCGGCCCAGGGACGTCGTTGAGGCCCAGTTGGCCTCAGGCGGGTGGCAACCGCTCGACTGTGGTGTTCAGTGGCAATGGTGCTGGTCCGACTGGACGGGGGTGGCCCCAGGGCGGGTCCACTGGGCTACCGGGCGGCCGTCCTTGCGCCACCAGCTGTACGAAGGGTCGGCCTGCGGCCAGCCGTCGGGGGAGTCCTCCCAGGCTTCCTGTCGTCCGTAGGCCGTCATGTCGAGCAGCTGGAGCGAGCCCATGATCGCCTCGACGCCGCGTCCGGTCGTCTCGTAGGTGAGGAACACCCGGTCACCCTGGCGCAGGTAGCAGGTGATGTTGCCGCCGCCGGCCACCGCGGGCTCGTCGATGCCGTACGTCGAGTACCACGGGTGGAGGTAGCCCATGAACTCGCGGAACGGTGCGATCTCCTCGTACGGTCCCTCGGCGAAGACCGCGAACCTGATGCCCCGTGCCTCCAGGTAGCTAGCCTCGTGGAAGTTCCAGATGCTGATGGTGCAGCCTTCGCACTGCTCCTCGAACGGCTTGCCGAGGTGCCACATGTGCTTGTAGACCACGAGCTGGTCACGCCCGTCGAAGAGGTCGAGCAACGAGACCGGGCCCTGCTCGCCGATCAGCTTGACCGGGTTGACCTCGGTCATCGGCAGGCGACGGCGGGCGGCGGCGATGGCATCACCCGCCCGGGTGTGCTCCTTCTCCCGGACGAGCAGTGCGTTTCGCTCCCGAAGCCAGGTGTCGCGGTCGACCACCGGAGGCGCTGGCGGTGTATCCATACTCTGCATACCGCTACTATAAACATAGCGCCAACTCGTGTGAAAGTAGTTGATCAGGATTGCCTGCCAAGTTGACCTACGCGCACCACGGCGACGCCTGCCGGGCTGCCAACGCCCTCGACCTGGTGGGCGACAGGTGGACGCTCATCGTCGTCCGCGAACTGCTCCTCGGCCCCAAACGCTTCGCCGACCTTCAGGAGTCCGTCCGTGGCATCACGCCGGCCGTCCTCAGTGACCGGCTCAGATCCCTCCGCCAGGCCGGCATCGTCGACCAGGTGACGCTTACCGATCTGGCGCGCACCCGCGCGTACGCCGTCACCGAGTGGGGCCGTGGCCTGGAGTCGGTCCTCGCGTCCCTGGGCCGCTGGTACACCTCCGGACCGGACCCCCGCACCAGCGGTGGCATGACCCCCGACGCCATGGTCCTCGCCATGCGCACCATGGCACCCCCGGTCCCCGAGGGACTGCCGTCGACCGCCCTACGCCTCTACGACGCCCGCCAGCCCGACCCTCCCGTACGCGAATATCGGCTGACCACCGTTGACGGGCTGCTGGACGTCCGGCCCGGCGTCGCCGTCGACCCGGTGGCGACCGTGACCGCCGACTCGACGGCCTGGAGCGAGGTGCTCTTCGGCGGCCTGCCGCTCACCGACGCCGAGCGCGCCGGCACCGTACGCGTCGAGGGCGACCGCGACACCGTCACCCGCGTGGTACGCCACTACCTCACGGACGCCCGCCCATAGCGAGACCCAGGTGATCGGGCTGTTGTCGGGGGTGCCCGTCATACCGAAGGATGCGGCGAGCATCGGCCATCTCGCCGCAGCGAACTCAGCGCAACTCGAGTCCGGGCCGCCAGGAGTGGACGGCGGCAGTCACCGTCAGCTACTGGCGGCGCTAAAACCGACGATTGCACCGTAAGGGGTGCGCGGAGAGTATCGGCCCAGATTCGCTCTGGTGCTGGGTTTCATCTATCTGTACGTTGTGCCGCAAGCTTGATCACGTTTGCTTCACGGGGGTGCGGCTTGTCGGTTCGTCCTGCCTGGATTCGGTCCACTGTGGCCCTTGTGGTGCTGGCTGGCTCCATCGCCACGCTACCGCCGGCTACCCGCGCCAACGCCAACCTCGCCGACCCGTGCCCGGGCGATGTGCAATCCGGAGTGGCCTCGGAGCATGCAGCTCAGGCTCTGGCCGAGAAGTGCGACGCTCCCGTGGAAGTGCTGGAAGCGGCCTCGGAGACGACGAAGGTCTTTGCCCAGCCCTCCGGTGACTTCACCTTCGAGTCGTGGGCCGAGCCGCAATGGACCAGGCAGGACGGCAACTGGACAACGATCGACACCACGTTGACGGTAGGGCCCGACGGCCTGGTGCGACCTGTGGCTTCGAGCGCCGACGTGGTCTTCTCGCCGGGCGGGAAGGGTGCCTTCGCCACGATGACCGGGGGTGGTGCCAGCTTTTCACTCGGCTGGGCGGACCCACTCCCGCCGGGTGTGATCGCCGGAGACAGCATCACCTATCCGAACGTGTACCCGGACGTTGATCTCGTGGTGCGTGCCGAGCGGGGTGGCTTCTCCCACCTTCTCGTAGTGAAGAGCGCAGCGGCGGCAGCCAATCCGCTGGTCCGCGAGACGGAGTACGTCGTGGGCGGTACGGCGACCGTGTCTGCCGTTGGTGGAGGGGTAACCGTGTCTGGCCCGGAGGGCCTGTTGGCGGCAGCCCCGCCGGCCAGAGCATGGGACTCGACGCTCAAGGACGCCGGTTCGCGGTCCGGATTCCTGGTCGACGGTGCGCCGTCCCATCAGAATCTGAATCGGTCAACCGCTCGCGGCCCGGCAGACTCGGCGAAAACCGCGCCCGTCGATGTACGGGTCAGCGATGGGCTTCTGAGTGTTTCCGTCGCCCCCGCGTTGCTCGACGCCGGCCGGTTCCCGATCTTCATCGACCCGACCTACGACAAGAAGTGGGCCAGCTGGGCTCCGGTGAACGACTCCAGGCCGAGCACCCAGTGGACCTCCGGCAGCGACTGGCCCAGAGAGGTCGCCCGGGTGGGATCGAACTACGAGGACCACGGAGACATCTGGCGATCGCACTTCTACTTTGACACATCAGTCCTGGCCGGCAAGCGGCTGATCGACAGAGCCAGCCTGGATGCCTACGTCGTGCACACGGCCGACTGCGACGGTGAGTCGATCTCCGTCTGGCAGACGAATTCTCTGGCCGCCAACACGCCCACCTGGAACGGCATGAAGGACAAGTGGCTGCACGGCGAGCCGCTGCAGACCAAGCTGGGCAAGGCGAACGGCGGATGCAGCCCTTCCCAAGATCCCAACTGGATGTCTTTCAACGGCACGCAGATTGGCCACCATGTTCAACGCCACGCAGACGAAGGCCACACCTCGATCACCTTTGGTCTGCGGATGGCGACCGAGAGCGGTGGACGGTGGGCCAAGTTCGACCCGGCCAAGGTCAAGCTGATCACGGAGTACCAGCACAAACCGCATTCGCCGGTGGCGGTCCGGACCACCCCTGGCGGTGCCTGCGCCAAGACTTCGCCGGGGCCGTGGATCACCAACCGCACGCCGACGTTGTGGGGCAAGGCCAGCGACGGCGACGGCACCGTCAAGATCCGGTTCGACCTCAACGGTCCGACCAGTCCCGCCGAAAGCACCTCGGGTTCGACCAAAACGGGTGCCGAGCGTTCCTGGCCCGCGCCCACGCTGGCCGAGGGGAACTACAACTGGCGGATCCGGGGCACCGACGGAGTGGACGACACCGACTGGACAAGCCTCTGCTACTTCCGGCTGGATCACACCCCACCCACCGCACCGGTGGTCACCCGTACCTCAGGCACCCCGATCGAGGGTCAGCCCGTGACGCTCTCCTTCAGATCGTCCGACGCTCGCTCGGGAATGAAGCAGTTCGCGTACGGCATCGGGGTCGACGCCCAGCAGAACTTCAAGGCGTCGACGGGCACGACCACCCTCACGTTCACGCCGGAGGTCGGACGTACGGTCGTCTACGTCTGGGCCCAGGACATCGCCGGTAACTACTCGGTGCGTACCGCCTACAACTTCTTCACCGGCCGCATCACCGAGGCCCAGTCACAGGGTGCTTGGCGCTTCGACGGCGACGCCCTCGACGACTCCGGCCAAGGCCATGGCCTGACGCTCGACAGCGGCGTTGGTTACGGTTCCGACCGGCGTGGCAACGCCAACGCCGCGCTGACCTTCAACGGCGGAAGCTGCGCGGAGACGTCACCGGTGATCAGGACTGATGCCGAATACACCGTGGCCGGCTGGGTCAAACTGACCGACAAGGCGGCCAACCGCGCGCTGGTCACGCAGGCTGGTGTGACTCGCCCCTCCTTCTACGTGCAGTACCACGCGGCCAGCGACCGTTGGGAGTTGGCAATGCCAAGTGGCGACGTTGCGACGCCAACCTGGGCGTATATCCAGGCTGCAGTGTCCCCGCCGTTGAATGGCTGGCAGCACCTGGCAGCTACGGTCGACCCCGTCGCACGGGTCATGCGGCTTTACGTGGGTGGTCAGCTTGCCGCCGAGGGAGCGATCCCGTTCGTTCCCTGGAACGCGCAGAGCAAATTCATCGTGGGATGCGCCGCAAGTTCAACCGGTCAGTGGCATCAGATGCAGGGCTCGATCGACCATCTCGGGGTTTGGCAGGGTCTGCTTTCCGACGCCCAGATCGCTCGCGCCGCCACCGAACTACCTGCGGGTGAGGTCGGCCACTGGCAGTTGCGTGGTAGCGGAGTCGAGTCCACCGGCCGTTCTTCGGACCTTTCGTTGGCGGAGACTGTGGCCTGGACGGAGGACCAGTACGGACGCACCGAGTCAGCGATCGAGCTGAACGGCACGCAGTGTGGGCGGACCGGTGAGTCGGTCGTACGTACCGACGAGTCGTTCACCGTCGCGACGTGGGTCAAGCTGGCGAATGTCGGCACCGGTAACCAGACGATCATCGGCCAGGACGGTAACCGGGTGGGTGGTTGGTATCTGGGTACCCGCTTCACCAATGGTGTTCCGTACTGGACGCTGATGATGAAGGATTCCGACGACGAGAGTTCGACGTCGCGGTGGACGAGTTCGTCCACCCCGGTGACCGGTGACGTTGGCAAATGGACGCATATCGCTGGCAGCTACGACACCTCCACGCAGCGCATGAGCCTATTCGTTAATGGTGCCCTGGTGCACTCGATTACGCGGCCTGTGGCGCCGTGGAAGGCCAACGGAGCGATGACGGTTGGTTGCGTCCTGCATACCGGCGTCCATACCGACTATGTTCATGGCGCAATCTCGGGGGTCAGGGCGTGGCGGGGGGTGCTTGCCGCCGCTGAGGTGGCCAGGGTGCACGGTGGCAACCCGGGTGTGAAGCTGGAGGGGATGTGGCCGCTGGACGGCCCAGCGAGCGATACCCCTACCTATCTGACGGACTGGTCAGGTAACGGTCGCGACCTGACCATCACTGGACCGTATGCCTGGGCGCGTGACAGGGGTTTTGGTCGTGACGGTGCACTTGGCCTGGAACTCTCCGACAACTCCTGCGCGGAGTCAGCCGGCCCGGCGGTACGAACCGATGCCTCGTTCACCGTGGCCGCATGGGTGCTGCTCGAACAGACGAGCGACCACCACACCGTGATCTCACAGGTCGGCAACGTGCACGGTGGCTTCTATCTGAAGTACAACCCGACCCACGATCGCTGGCATTTCGGCATCCCGTCAACCGGGAACAGTACCTCCGCCATCTGGCACACGGCTGAATCGCAGCAGCCGCCCGAGTTGGGTACGTGGACGCACCTGGCCGGTGTCTACGACGTTGCGGCCGGCAAGATTCGGCTCTACGTCAACGGTGAGTTGCAGGCAGAGGCGCAGGGTCCCACCACGCCATGGATGGCTGCCGGACCGACGTTGATCGGATGCAACGGTGCAGCCGACGGACGCCGCTGGGCACCTCTGGGTGGCGTCGTGGACGACGTACGCGTCTGGACCTCCACCGTCGATCCGGATCGGATCGCTGACCTCGCTGCTCTCTGAGCCAAGGGGAGGGGCGGTCACCGGCCGCCTCTTCCTTCCCGCCTGACTTCCCCACCCCCTCTGCGTCAGGAAGGTGTCATGTCGCAGCCTCGCACCGTCCCCTCCCGTCCCCGACGACTCGTCACGTTCGGCACCGTCGCGGTGCTGGTGGCCTCGACCCTCGCCGCGACTCAGCCAGCCCAGGCGGCCAAGGTGCCCTCCGGCGATCGTGAGGTCAAGACGATCGCGGCCGAATCGCTCCGGCGAGCACCTGTCGACCAGACGCCGCTGCCTGACGACGGTGGCCGATGGACCGGAGCGAAGCGGGCGACGTGGCCAGCGGCGGGTGAGACCAGCCTTGCGGTCGCGGAGGCTCGGCCGGACCGACGTCTTGACGGCGACAGGCAGTCCGGACGGACGGTGCGGGGGACCGCGGGCGGGCTACCCGTCACGGCCTCGGCCGTCGCCGGTAAACGTGCTCCCGACCAGGCGCGGGTGCAGGTCTTGGCCGAGCAACACTCGCGTCGGCTAGGTGTCAGTGGCCCGGTTGTCGTCGTTGACGGCAGTGCCGGCGCGATCGAGGCGGCCTTCGACTACGCCGGGATCCGGGAACTGTACGGTGCCGGGTGGGGTGAGCGGCTGACCCTCAAGCGGCTGCCGGCCTGCGCGGCGACCACCCCGCAGCGGTCGGAGTGCCAGGAGATCGAGGCGGTCCAGGCGACCAACAACCCCGTCACCAGTACGGTCTCGACTCAGGTCACGCTCTCGGGAGCGGCACCGATGGTGTTCGCCATCACGGCCGACGAGTCCTCGGAGGAGGGCGACTACAAGGCCACCGACCTGAAGGCGTCGGGCTCGTGGACGGCGGGAGACAGTTCCGGTGCGTTCTCGTACTCGAACCCGCTGCGGCTGCCCCCGGCGGAGGGTCCGCTGCCAGAGGTGTCGTTGGACTACTCGTCGCAGGTGGTGGACGGCCGGATGGCCGGTGCCAACAACCAGGCGTCGTGGGTCGGCGACGGCTGGGAGTATGCGCCGGGATTCATCGAGCGTTCCTACGTCACCTGCACCGACGACCGCGACGCGGTCGACGGCACGGACCCGAACAACAAGGACAAGAAGACCTACGACCAGTGCTGGAAGGGTGACTCCCACAACGTCACCGTCTCGCTCAACGGCACCAACGCCTCGCTGATCAGGGACGACAGCAGCGGCACCTGGCGGGTCCAGAACGACAGCAACTGGCGGATCCGGCTTGAGGGCGCGGCAGCGACGTCGGGCACCGCCACGACCGAGCGGTGGACGATCACCACTCCGGACGGCACCCGGTACTTCTTCGCCAGCGAGGTCACCTCGGCGAACTCCCGATGGACCATCCCCGTCTTCGGCAACCACGATGGCGAAAAGTGCCACGCCACCGCCTTCAAGGACTCGTCCTGCAAGCAGGCGTGGCGGTGGCTGCTGGACAAGGCCGTGGACGTGCACGGCAACACGGTCCGCTACTACTACGAGAGCGAAACCGGTTACTACGGTGCGGCCGATGACAAGGACAACCGGCAGTCGTTCCACCGCGGCGGCCACCTGAAGCGGATCGAGTACGGCCTGCACGCGGATCACCCGAGCGTCGCGGCCACCGGGCGAGTGGTGTTCGACGTCGCCGACCGGTGCCTGGCCACCGAGTGCCACAAGGACGGCAAGCCGGTCAAGGCGAACTGGCCGGACGTACCGTGGGACAAGTACTGCGATGCGGCGCCCTGCACCGACAAGCTGGCTCCGGTCTTCTTCACCACCAAGCGGCTCACGAAGATCACCACTCAGGTGCGGAACGGTAGTGACTTTTCGGACGTCGAGTCGTGGGCGCTGACCCACGAGTTCAAGGCACCGAAGGTGGCCGGGTCGGCATCGCTGTGGCTGAAGGAGATCGTGCACGCCGGGCACGTCGGCGGCACCGTCACCGAGCCGGCGGTGCAGTTCACCGGAGTGGAGCTGTCCAACCGGGCCAACGTGCTCGCCGGAGCGCCCTTGTTCTCCAGGTGGCGGATCCAGAACATCCGTACCGAGTCTGGCGCCGACATCCACGTCACGTATTCCGAGCCGGACTGCGACTACAACGACGTGCCGGCCGCGCCGGAGAACAACTCCCGGCTCTGCTTCCCGGTGTACTGGACACCGGACGGCTACGCCTCGCCGAAGTTGGACTGGTTCCGCAAGTACGTGGTCAACGAGATAGCCGAGATCGACCGCACCGCCGACCAGCCCGCCATCACCACCAGCTACGAGTACTCCACCACCGGCGGCGGCACGCCGACGCTGTGGGGTTACGACGACAGCGAGTTCACCAAGAAGAAGCACCGCACGTACGGACAGTGGCGCGGCTACTCCCAGGTGGTCACCAAGGTCGGTGAGCCCGGCCAGGGCGTACCACTGACCACCCGGAAGCGGTTCCACCGTGGCCTGCACGACCAGCCGTTGCCCGGCGGAGGGCGACGTGACGTGCAGGTGTCCGACTCTGAGGGCAACACCTTCGCCGACCACCCGGCGCTGGCCGGTATGCCTCTGGAGGAGGCGACCCTCGACAACTCGACACTGGTCGAGGCGTCCACCACGCAGTACTGGACCCGCCAGACCGCCGAGCGTGACCACGACGGGGGTACCGCCCGCGCGTACCTGAGTGGTCCGTCGGCGCAGATGACCCGGAAGCTTCTCGCGCCGAACAAGTGGGCGCGTACCGAGTCCCGGACGACGTACACCTCGGAGGGACTGCCGGAAACGGTGTCCGATCTGGGAGACACCGCGAGCACCGGCGACGAGACCTGCACCCGCACCACGTACGTCAGCAACGACACCGCATGGATCCGGGCGGCCGTGTCCCAGGTGGAGACCGTCGCCAAGGCATGCGGTTCGACGATCTCCCGCCCGGACGACGTCGTCTCCGACGTCCGGACCTACCACGACGGCTCGAACACCCACGGTGCCACCCCGAGCGCAGGGTTGGTCACCCGCGAGGACACCCTCGACACCTGGAACGGTGGACCGGTCTACGCCACCACCTCCCGCACCAGCTACGACGACCTGGGCCGGGTCGAGAGCGTGACGGACGCCCGCGGCGGCGTCACCACCACCGCGTACACCCCGGCGGGACCGGGTCCGGTGACCCAGACGGTCACCCTCAACCCCCTTCAGCACAAGGTCACCACCTATCAGCAGCCGGCCTGGGCCGAGCCGACCGCGGTGGTCGACGCGAACAACAAGCGCACCGACCTATTGCACGACCCGCTGGGCCGACTCACCAAGGTGTGGTTGCCCGGCCGGGCCAAGGCGACCCAGACGCCGAACCTGGAGTTCGGTTACCTGGTACGCGCCGACGGGCCGCTGGCCGTCACCACCAAGCGGCTCGGTCCCAACAGCAACTACATCACCGAGATCGGGCTCTTCGACTCCCTCTACCGGCCGGTGCAGACCCAGGAGGACGCCCTCGACGGCCGGCGCCTGGTGTCCTCGACCGGCTACAACGACCGAGGTCTGGAGGCGTACCAGGCAGGTCCGGCATACGTCACAGGCCAACCCGGCACCGGGCTGCTGGAGCTGAACCCGGGCGCCGACCGGGTGCGGACGGTGTTCAGCCACGACGCCGTCGGTCGGGTGATCAACGAAGGGCTGTGGTCAGGGGACAGTCAGCTCTGGGCAACTGTCACCGGTTACGGCGGTAACCCGGACGGCTGGCAGGTGACGGTCACCCCGCCGCTCGGCGGCACCGCAACCGCCACTATCAGTGACGTCCACGACCGGACGATCGAGCTGCGTCAGTTCCACGGTCGCACCCCCACCGGTGGGTTCGACACCACGACGTACTCGTACACCCCGCGCGATGACCTGAAGACCGTGACCGGCCCGACCGGCAAGGTCTGGCAGTACGAGTACGACCTGCGGGGACGGGAGCGACGCACCACCGACCCGGACAAGGGCGTCACCACCCTGACGTACGACAACAGCGACGACGTGACCTCCTCGACCGACGCGCGGGGCGAGGTGGTTTCCACCGAGTACGACCTGCTCGGGCGGCAATACAAGCGTCTGGTCAACGGACAGCTCGCCGCAGAGTGGACCTACGACACCGTCGCCAAGGGCCACCTGACCAAACAGCTGTCGATCGTCGACGGCTACCACTTCACGCGTCAGATCTTCGACTACAACGACGCCTACCAGGTCCGCGACGAGGAGTCGGTCGTGCCGGCCATGCCCGGCCTGGCCGGTGCCGCAGGCACCTACGTCTCCACCTTCACGTTCAAGGTCGACGGCTCGCCCGAACGGGTCAATATGCCGAGGGTGGGTGGTCTTGAGCGCGAGATGCTCAACCACACCTACGACGACCTGGGCAACGTGACCCGGCTGGTCGGCACGTCTTCGCCTTCCGGAGCGGTGAACGTCTACGTCGACGACGCCACCTACTCACCCTACGGCGAGCTGCTGCAACGCAAGCTCGGCGTCAACAACAAGCCGCAGGCGTACCAGACCTACGTCTACGACGACGTGACCCGGCGGCTGGCCGAGTTCTACTTCGACCGCGACGCCAGCATCACAAACGTCGCCGCCCTGAACTACAAGTACGACCCGGCGGGCAACGTACTGTCGATGGCCAACCGGCCGCAGGACAACGACGGCAACGCCCGGCCCGGTGACAGCGACGTCCAATGCTTCCAGTACGACCAGTTGCGTCGGCTCACCCAGGCATGGACGCAGAGCACGAACACCTGCGCTGCCAACCCGCAGTCGAGCGATGTGGGTGGAGTGTCGCCGTACTGGAAGTCGTACGCCTATGACAAGGCCGGCTCCCGCGAGTCGGTGACCGACAAGCGCACCGGTGTGACCTCCACGTATGGGTACGCCGCCAGCGGCGGGCAGCCGCACGCGGTGCGGACGGTCACCACTGGCGAGCGGGTCGACCACTACGACTGGGACGCCATCGGCAACCTGACCTACCGGCGGGTCGGCGGAGTCACCGAAACCCTCGACTGGAACGCCCAGGGCAAGCTCAGCGAGATCACCGGACCCGACGGCACCACCCGGATGCACTACGACGTGGACGGCAACCGAATCGCCCGAATCGACCCGAACGGCGACGCCACAGTTTTCGTGGCCGGCCACGAGCTGACCGTCTCCGGTCAGAACAAGACGGCGACCCGCTACTACGAGCACGCCGGTGATGTCGTCGCCTCGCGTACGGCGTCCACTGCCAGCGGCGCGAAGGACCTGATCTGGCTGGCGTCGGACCAGCACGACTCGGCCCACTGGGCGGTCAACTCGGTGACCCGGGTCGACACGGTCCGCTACTCCGACCCGTACGGAAACAAGCGTTCCGGTGGCGCTGGCGGCACCTGGCCGTCGGGCCAGCGTGGCTTCGTTGGCGGTATCGAGGATCCGACGGGCTTGTCGTTGCTGGGTGCCCGGTTCTACGACGCGGCGCTGGGCGCCTTCATCTCCGTTGACCCACAAACCGACGAATACGACCCGCAACGGATGCACCCGTTCGCGTACGCGAACAACAACCCGATCACCTTCGCCGACCCGGATGGGCTCTTCTGGGGCAAGGTCAAGAACGCGGCCAGCCGGGCCGGCAACGCGGTCGCCGGCGCCGCCACCTCGGCCGTCAAGACCGTGGTGAACAACGCCGGAACGATCTCGGCCGTTGCTGGCACGGTGGCGATGGTGTCCGCTGTCCTGCCGCCGCCGGCACAGGTGGTCGCAGCGGCGGCCGGTGCTGTCGCCGCAGTGGCCGGTGCCATCGACACCATCAAGACCTGCTCGGGCGGCAGCGGGGTTGACTGCGCTATGGGCGTAGCCGGGATGGTTCCGGGCGTCCGGCAGGCCAAGACCGCTGCCCGAGGTGCAAGTGCGCTAAAGAACGCCGCGCGAGGGCGGATAGGCGACGCTTGTGAGGCGCCGAATAGCTTCCTGCCTGGAACCCAGGTATTGATGGCCGAAGGTGCCTATAAAGCAATCGACGAAATCCGTCTCAATGATCGCGTTGCGGCTGCGGATCCGGTCAACAAGAATGAAGGTGTCAGGCCAGTCGTCGATCTGATCGGTGGCGAAGGCGGCAAGAAGCTTGTAGATGTTGCGGTTGATGTTGATGGCGACGGAACGAGTGATGGTTCTGTCACCGCGACCGATGGTCATCCCTTCTGGGTCGACAACCAGCGGGACTGGTTGCGTGCCGAGAATCTGCGTTTCGGGGATCTGCTCGTGACCTCGAACGGTTCGCTAGTCGCCGTTGTTGATGTAGTGGCGTATGAAGCCTTCGCGAGTGTGTACAACCTAACGGTCGACGAATTGCATACGTACTATGTCCGCGTAGGCGAGTCGGACGTCCTTGTGCATAACTGCGGTGGTCTCAAGGAGGTGTGGAATCGCTGGAAAGAAAGCGAGAACATCAACCGGAATAAGCAGGACGGCCATATCCTTGGCACCAAGGCTCATGCGAATCGAGTCAAGCCGAATCCCGCTGGAAACGTCAAGTCGACATCGATCTGGCGTGGCAAGCAAACTTGGGCGCGAATTCACACCCGCCTCGCCTGGACCTTCGGCAAGAGGACTTCCAACCGAGGCACTGAGGAAAGGATTCTCCGCCTTCCCTGGAGAGTGGGCAGTGTGAACGGCAAGGCGCAGAATCAGGTCCGGGTGACGCAGAACGCGCGCAGACAAATTCATGGCTCCCCTTGGGGAAGGCCGGGGTGGCGGCCATGGTGGCGCAAGTTACTCAACTTCCGCTAGAACTCCCCTCCGCATAGGACCGCTGATCATTCAGATTGTAGAGGCTGTCGGTTCGTTTTCTTCGTCCTGTGCTGAGGCACTTCTTCCGGTAATATGAGGTTGCAGATCCAGCGCTAGATGTTGTCAATTGGCCGGATTGGAGTGAGTTGGGATCATGACGGCTGAAGCCTTTGTCGAATTCGCCGAACGCACCTATGGCAACCTCAGGGCACCCGACTTTTCTCAGCTGCAGAACGCCATTGAAAGGCGCCCGTACGCTGCCCTTGTTGAAAGGCTGGCTCAGTTTAGCCTGGTTCAGGATGACGAGCACAACTCTTGGCACGATGATGTGGCGTTATGCGTCCTGCTGTCATCTGGCGACTGGGGGGCAACCTTGTGGTTGTCGTACGTAGCCCCGTACGCAGCGATGATCGCAGGGCCGAATGACTCGCGGCCGAGGTTGCTTCGCGACGAAGACTTCGTCTATTCCGGATCGGTGGCGTCAGGATGGCTGGCTCAGATCAGGTCGGTGCTGGAATCGGCAGGACTTTGGGTTCTTCCGCCGCGGCTTCTTCGACAGGAAATGGAATTCTACTCGGTCGAGGATGGTCAAGTGCAGAAGATGCCAATGTTACGGGTCTTCTTCACCGACCTCGAGGACCACTTCTCATTCGAGGAAGGATGAGGGATACACGGACCTTTTCCTTGAGGACCTGCAGTGAAGTCGGCGCTAGCGCGCCGGGCAGCGTTTGCCGTCCGGCGGGACGGTGAGGTCGATGAGGTATGCGTCGACGGCCTCGGTGATGCAGGTGGTCTGTGGGTAGGCGGTGTGCCCCTCGCCCTCCCAGGTGAGCACCCGCCCCACGCCCAGCATCTCGGCCAGGGCCGGGGTCTGTTCGTACGGCGTCGCCGGGTCGCCTGTGGTGCCGACGACAAGGATCGGCGGGGCGCCCTCGGCGCGGCCGGTCGGGTAGGGGTCGCTGCCGCCTGGCCACTCCGTGCAGGAGACCAGGCCGGAGGCGAGCGGTGCGCCGAAGAGCGGGTACCGGGTCCGCCACTCGGACTGGAGCTGGCGAATCCGCTCCAGGTCGGGGCGTTCCTCCTCGTCGGCGCAGTTGATGGCCAGGTTGGCGTCGAAGAGGTTGCTGTAGCGGCCGTCGTCGTCGCGGTCGGTGTAGTTGTCGGCGAGCCGGAACACCTCTGTCGGGTTGCCCTCGTTCAGCCTGTCGATGGCCTGGGCGAGCTGCTGCCAGCCGGGCTCGGAGTACAGCGACGAGACGATCGCGTAGAAGATCCAGCCGGCGGTGGCCTCCCGCCCGTCGGCGGCGCGGACGGGGGAGACCTCGGCCTTGTCGATCGCCGAGGTGACAGCTGCCCGGGCGTCCGGGGCGATGGGGCAGCGGCCCGCGTTTGCCGCACACCACCTGGTGAAGTTGTCGAAGGCGCGTTCGAAGCCCTTCGCCTGGCTCTCCGAACCTTCGATCAGACCTTGCCGTGGGTCGACAGCGCCGTCGAGCACGAGCGCCCGCACCCGCTGCGGGAACAACTGGGCGTACGTGGCGCCCAGCAGGGTGCCGTAGGAGTAGCCGAGGTAGGTCAGCTTCTCGTCGCCCACGGCGGCCCGGATCGCGTCGATGTCGCGGGCGGCCTGCTTGGTGCCGTACAACGGCAGCTGGTCGCCGTACTTGGCGCCGCAGCCCTGACCTATCTGCTTGTTGAGCGCGACGAAGTCGTCGAACGACGCCTGGCTCTCCGGGTCGGGGTTGTAGCCGAAGACGGCGTCGAGGTCGGCATCCGAGATGCACTCGACAGGGCTGGACCGGGCCACCCCACGCGGGTCGAAGCCGACGATGTCGAAGCGTTCGAGGATCGAGTCGGGCAGGCCGCCGTACTGCTCCCCGAAGGTGAGGTAGACGGCGGTGTCGACGCCCGAGCCGCCGGGGCCGCCCGGGTTGATCAGCAGAGAGCCGATCCGGTCGCGTTGGTTCGTGGAGCGGGCCCGGAGCAGCGCTATCTCGAAGGTCTCACCGGCACCGGGACCTGTCGTGGCGGCGCTGCCGCCCGCCCAGTCACGGGGCACCTGGATGCGGGTGCACTCGTACCTGATGTCCGGTGCCTGCCGCCCGACCACCTCGTCGGCCACCTCCGGGCAGGACCGCCAGGTCGGCGCGGACCCCGGTGCCGCGGCCTCGCCGTCGACGTCGGTGCGCGGCGCGAACGCCGGCAGCGTGCAGCCGGCGGTGACCACGACGGCGGCGGTCAGGCCGGCCACGGTGAGCCGGAAACGGCGGATCCGGTCGGGCGTACGGGTCACGAACGAGCCTCCGTGATCAGATCGACGGCGAAGCTATGCGGACCCGGTCGACACCGCCGGGTCACCCCGCAGCACCTGGTCCACGTCGAACCGGACCGGCCGGTCAAGTTGATCGTATCGGCAGGAGAGCGGGTCGCGGTCGGGTCGCCAGCGGACGAAGCGCGCGGTGTGCCGGAACCGGTCACCCTCCATCGCGTCGTACGCCACCTCGACCACGAGTTGCGGGCGCAGCGGCTCCCATTCGAGGTTCTTCGTGCCGGTCCACCTGCTGACCCCGCCCGGGATGCGCTGCCCACGCTCGTGGTCGCCGTGCACCCACGGGTGCTCCGCCCCGGTGTCGCGGTAGGGGGCCAGCTCTTCCAGCAGCTCGGCGCGGCGGGCCATGGTGAACGAGGCGCTCACCCCGACGTGGTGCAACACCCCGGCGTCGTCGTAGAGGCCGAGCAGCAGCGAACCGACCACCGGGCCGGACTTGTGCCAGCGGAACCCGGCCACCACCACGTCGGCGGTGCGGGCGTGCTTGACCTTGGACATGAGCCGCTTGCCCGGCTCGTACGGCAGGTCGGCGGGCTTGGCGATCAGCCCGTCCAGGCCGGCGCCCTCGAAGACGTCGAACCAGCGGCGCGCCACCTCGGCGTCGGTGGTGACCTGGGTGACGTGCACCGGGGGTCGCACCCCGGACAGCGCCTGCTCCAGCCGGGCCCGGCGGGTCGGGTAGGGGGCTTCGAGCAGGCTCTCGTCGTCGAGCGCGAGCAGGTCGAAGGCGACGAAGTCGGCGGGGGTCGTCTCGGCGAGCAGCTTCACCCGGGACGCCGCCGGGTGGATGCGCTGGGCCAGCAGCTCGAAGTCGAGGCGCGGCTGCCCGTCCGGGCCGTCGCGGCGGATCACGATCAGCTCGCCGTCGACAGCGCAGCGCGGCGGCAGTTGCCGTCGGGCCTGCTCGACCACCTCGGGGAAGTAGCGGGTCATCATCTTGCCGCCCCGGCTGGCCAGCTCCACCTCGTCACCGTCGCGGAAGACGATGCAGCGGAAGCCGTCCCACTTGGGTTCGTAGGTCATCCCCGGACTGGTGGGGATCGAGCTGACGCTGCGGGCGAGCATCGGCTCCACCGGCGGGTTGATCGGCAGGTCCACGCCGATCAGTCAACCAGACGGCACCGACAGCGGTGACCCGGATCACGGCCGCCCGGTGGGCGGCGTGTCCGCCTCAGGCCCGTCACGTGCCGTCCGGGCGAATCGGAAAACCGCAGGTCAGAGCTACTTTCGCGAGGTGGTGGAGTGGGTGTGCGGGTGCTGCGGACGGTGGCGGGTGAGCGTCGAGCTGATCCACGGCCGCTACGTGTACCGCCTGGTGCACCACTACCCCCGACGCTTCGGTGGCGGCAAGAACGTGCTCGGCGAGGTGGGTTCGGTGGACGAACTGGCCGAGCTGCTGCGTCGGCGTACCCCTGTCGACCTGGCCGACCTGCGCGAGGCCGCTTGAGCCCGGCGCTCAGTAATGGGCGAAGGAGCGGATCGGGGCGCGTGGGCCGAACTTCGGCGCCTGCACGGCGGCGGCCTCCAGCAGCCAGCAGACCCGGCCCCGGTGGCCCCGGAACGGCTCCAGTAGCTCCAGCATCCGGGCGTCGTTGCCGCGCGGCTCGCCGGCCAGCGCCCAGGCGACCGTGTTGGGTACGTGGTAGTCGCCGACGCTCACCGCGTCCGCGTCGCCGTACGCCACCCGGACCACCTCGGCGGCGGTCCACGGCCCGATGCCCGGGATCGACAGCAACAGCCGGGTGGCCTCGGTCGCGTCGGTGCACCGTTGCAGCCGGTCGGCCACCCGCGCGGCCCGCGTCAACGTCTCGGCCCGGCGCTGTTCCACCCCGAACGGATGGAAAACCCAGTACGGCGCGGCGGCGATCACCGCAGGGTCGGGTGGCAGCAGCAGCCGTACCGGACCCGGGGCCGGCTCGGCGAAGTGGCGCACGGTCGCCGCGTACCCCCGGTAGGCCTCCTTGCCGGTGACCTTCTGCTCCAGCACGGCCCGCAGCACCCGGGGGAAGACCAGCCCGCTGGTCGGCATCCGTAGCCCCGCCTGCTGGCTCGCCAGCCGGGCCACCACGGAGTGGGCGGCAGCGAGATCCGCGAATCCGGTCAGGTCGTCGCGGAGCCCGGCCACCGCGTCGGCGTGCTCGACCATCCAGCCGGCGCCCGGACCGTGCCCCTCGGCGACCAGATCGGCGCCCTCGGGGCGCAGGGCGAGGGTGGCCGGTCCGTCGGGTGTGCGCGCCGCCCACCAGAAGACGCCCGCGACGATCCGCGCGCACGGGTCGTACGGGCTGAAGGTGAGCGGGCGCACCGAAGCGGCGAAGCGGTAGCCGGGGGGTGTGCCCAGTACCCGGCGCGCATTCGGTTCCTTCCCGGTCACCACGTCACTGTGTCACCTCGTGCCGGCGGGGTCGTCGTGGACCCACCGGGACGTGACGGACACACGTTGCTCGGGTGATTCTCGGTAGCCATCCGTTCGGTTTTCGGCCCGCCTGATCGGCCAGGATTCTTGGGGCAAATCCCGCATCAGCGGATCTATCTGGCCTACCGCGTGTCGACACGGTTGCCGGCCGGAGGAGCGCGGCTGTCCCAGAGGTGAACACGCTGCTAGGGTCCGACCTGCGCAGGGTCAGATCCGCCCGGAAACGGCACGGTGAACCGGATGCACACCGTCCGGTCGTCCCTCGCGTATCACGGGGAGCTGTGCAGAAGGGTAACGGGGATGGTTGCCGGAGCTGTTGTTCACACAGAGCGCCTGGCGCACGGGGTTCGCTTCGGCGTCCCGCAGCGCTGATGGTGCCGTGACCGTCCATACCGAACGGCCGGCCGAATGATCGCGCTGCGCGCTTACCGTCTGCTACCGCCCGCTCTCCGGCGGCGGCTGCTGCACCTGCTCCCTGAGCACCGTCGGCTCGGCCTGGTGCGTACCTTCACCCGGCCACGCGGCAACGACGTCCTGCACCAGGTCGGCACGCGGGTGACGGTGACCGAGGCCGGTTCCCGTACCGAGGCCGAGGTGGTGTCCGCCGCGACGCCCCTGGAGATGTGGCACCGCAACCTGACGGCGGTCACCGTGGCCCTGGAGGCCGCCGGCATCGAGTACCACTGCCTGCGTAACGACGACTACCTGCGCAGTTCGGTGGCGATCCTGGTGGACCAGCGCGACGCGGTCCGCCGACTGGTCCAGTCGGCGCCGGAGCTGTCCGGCGCGCACGTACGTACCGTCGAGGTACGCCCCGGCCGCAACCAGCCGGATCTGGCACCCACCGAGGTCATCCAGGTGTGGTTTCCGGTGACCGACGTCCGGGCCGGGGTGGTGCTCGGTGCGCAGTTCGCCTGCGAGATCGAGTTCTGGAGCCGGGTGGGCGACGTCGTCCGCGCCCCCCGGCACAATGCGGTGATCGACGAGGCACCGGCCCTGGCCGAGCCGGTGCGGGTCGCCGCGGCGCTGCTCAGCCACTTCGTACCGGAGGCCGACGACCACACCTACGGCACCCGCCGCGACCTGACGGTCCGTGCCCCGGACCGGGTCGGCTTCCCGATCGACGCGGTCTACACCTGGGTCGACGGTTCGGATCCGGAGTGGCTGGAGCGCAAGCGGGCGGCGCTGGGTACCCCGGACGGTGAGCTGCACGCGATCGCGGCCAACTCGTCGCGCTACCAGAATCGGGACGAGCTGCGGTACTCAATGCGCTCGCTGCACAGCTTCGCCCCCTGGCTGCGCAAGATCTTCCTGGTGACCGACGGTCAGCTGCCCAGCTGGCTCGATCCGAGCCACCCGATGATCACCGTCGTCTCGCACGCCGAACTCTTCGCCGACCTCGGCGGGTTGTCGTCGTTCAACTCGCACGCCATCGAATCCCGGCTGCACCGCATCGAAGGGCTGGCGGAGCACTTCCTCTACCTGAACGACGACGTCTTCCTGGGCCGACCGTTGCTGCCGACCCACTTCTTCCACGCCAACGGGATCGCGAAGTTCTTCCTCTCGCCCGCACAGTTCGGGCTCGGCGAGGCGAAGCCCACCGACCCGCCGGTGAACGCCGCCGGGAAGAACAACCGTCGGCACATCCAGCGTCAGTTCGGCGTGACCATCACGCAGAAGATGAAGCACACACCGTTCGCCCTGCGCCGCAGCATCATGCACCAGATCGAGGCGGTGTTGCAGGCCGACGTGACGGCCACCGCGCAGCACCGGTTCCGCCACCACGAGGACCTCTCGATTCCCTCGTCGTTGCACCAGTACTGGGCGTACCTGACCGCGCAGGCGGTCCCAGCCGACATCGAGTACGAGTACGCGGACCTCGGCCACCCCTCGACCCCCGCCCGCCTCGCGGAGCTGCTCGAACGACGCCACCGCGACGTGTTCTGCCTCAACGACACCGACTCCGATCCGCGTGCCCTGACGGAGCAGGAGCGGATGCTTGCCGACTTCCTGCCCCGCTACCTGCCCTTCCCGGCGCCGTTCGAGCTGCCCGAGGAAACGGTGGCCGAGCGCCGCGAACAGGGTGCCAGCGCGCTGTGGCGCCGCTCCCGGCAGACCGCCCCGGCGAGCCGGCAGCCCAGCCAGGTCGACGCACCGACCCTGCCCAACACCAGATTCAACATGATCAGCGACCGCAGCCCGTCCTGATGCTTTCTGGTTCGGCCCGACTGTTGCAGGTTGTCAGGCCACGCACAGTTGCTGCTTGTTCATGTGCGCGGGTGCCGGCGGGAGGTTTCCCGCCGGCACGGGTCGTTGCCTACAACCGCGCCCGAATGGCCTGGTTCCGCGCGCTGCCGCGCTCGAACTGGCTCGCGACTGGGAAGTAGCTCTCGAGGAAGCCGGAGACGACTCGAACCTGCTCCGTCTCATCGAGATCGCCGTGATGGGTGTCGTTGAGGCAGAACGCGTCGTAGCCGCGGGTGATGAGAATCTGGGTCAACTGCGGGTGCTCGCTCGGGTCCCCGGTGTTGACGTAGCTGACTCGGATGGCTCCCTGTACGGAGCGCTGGGTGAGGTAGCCGTAGTAGTGATGCAGTGAGGAGGCGATCGACACATCGGCGTGGTTGCGCAACCGGCTTGCCGCAGTCCGCTCGACCTCCTCCGAGAAAGCCTTGTCAAGGTCGTAGGCGACGCTGCGGCGCATCGGGTACGGCGCATGCAACAGCCCGTGAGTCAGGACGCGGTCGAACGCCTCCCGGATCAGCCGGCGGTTGTTCTTTGCCGCGCTGAAGTTGAAGTCGTCCTCTTCGCTCACATCGACCATCGGGATGGGTGTCGGAGAGAGGAAGAACTGCGCCAACCCATTGCTACGGAAGAACAGGTTCGGTTGTACCGGTCTGCCCAGGAAGAAGTCGTCGTTGAAATAGATGAAGTGCTCGGCCAGCCCGTCGATATGGTGCAGCTGAGATTCGATAGCGTGCGAATTGAATGTTGGTAGCATGCCCCGTGAGCCGAACAGGTCCCGGTGGTCGATGACCTTGATTCGAGAGTGACCGGTGTCCAGCCAGTTCGGATTTTGTCCAGCCGTGACCAGGTAGATGTTTCGTACCCATGGGGCGTACATGTCGATGGAGCGCAGGGAGTAACGCAGTTCGGCGCGGTCACGGAACCGGGCCATGCTCTCCGCTGCGTCCACCGGGGACCTACCGGCCTCCGAAAGGAGGCTGTTCTTGCTTGCCAACCACGCTGGGTCGGCACCGTCGACCCAGGTGTAGACGACGTCGATGGGGAAGTCCACATCGGAGACAAGTCGTTGTGTGAAGGGTTCGATGGTGGGATGCTGCCGGTCCCGGATGGTAACGGTCGCCGGCACGATTGCCTCCGTCGGCACCGAATCGCCGAGCAGTGTCCGGCGGGTCGCCAGGAGCGAGTCCCCCTGAGCAGAGGGCACCCAGAACTCGACGTCACAGCCGACTGCGGGCCCGTAACGCAGAGTCCGTGACGGTGAAACGATGGGCTTGAACACCCGCAAACCGGCAGCATCAGCCGCCCGTGGCTCGCTAACCAGGCAGGCCGCGAGTGCCACCGAGGTGACTTTGGCGCCAACGGCCAGGGTCTCGGCGTAGTAGGGGGCCCTGGCGAATCTGCGGGCGAGCGCGGCCAGGGTCGCCTCCCGCTGCTCCAGCGGCACCACAACACGGTGCCGAACGCCCGCGTCACGGGCTACCCAGTACTGGATGCCGTGCTCCGTCAGTACATCGACCACTGCGCTGAAGTTGTCGTACGAGACGTCGGCTGGTGTCAGATCGTCACGGACTACGCTCAACCGGCCACCGCTGCGGATAAGGCCGGGAACTGCGTCCTCTATCTGCCTCTCAAGTGATTCCAGATCGGGTCCGACTGTCACGTGTCCTGGCCGGGGCGCGGCGGGTGCGAAACCAGACCCACCAGCCAGGGCCAACCAGGAGGCCAGACGATCAGCGCGTGTCTGCTCCTGCTGCGAGTGATCGGCGATCAGCTCGGTGAAGAGCTCTTCCCAGCGCTGCATGATCGGCTCGATGCGGTAGCGCTCGGCGGCGACGAGCGCGTTGGCACCAAAGTTCAGGCGCATCTCGTTATCGGCGATAAGCCGAATCAACGCCTGCGCGAGGTGGTCTTCGTCACCGGACGGAACCAACAGACCGTCCACACCGTGGGTGATGATCTCGGCTGGCCCGGTCTGGATGTCGTAGCTGACCGCTGGGACGCCTGCGGCGAACGCCTCCAGCAGGACCAGCGGCAGTGCCTCGCCGTCTCGGGAGGAGAGCAACGCGAGGCTGGCCTTGGCCCACTCCTCGGTCATCCGGTCGGTCGCACCCACAAGTTGCACGTTGTCGTGCAGACCGAGGTCGGCGGCGAGTCGTCGCATCTCCGGCAGCAATGGTCCGTCGCCGTAGACCCGCAATGTCCATTGCGGGTGAGCTGCAGCGACCTTCCCAAATGCCCGGATAGCGTGGTCGATCCGCTTCTCTGGCACCATTCGTCCGGCGATGGCCACCACCGGGTTGCGCAGGTCAGATTGGGGCCGGAAGCCGTCGGGGATGCTGTTGGGGATGACCTCCAAGCGTGGGGCGGAGGTGCCAAAGGTGTCGACGAACCAGTCCTTGGTCCGATCGGTGAGCACCACCAGAGCGTCCAGCCGTGGAGACATCTGGAAGAGCGGTTGACCGGTTCCGCCGCGCAGTTGCGACGGTCGGTGCTCCTGATGCACCGTAACGACCCCGGGAGGTGCCAGCCTGGTTGCCAGTGACATCAGCGCGGGTGACGACGAGACCAGAACATCGGCATCCAGGGACCGCAGTGCCTGCTCGACCTCAAGGTCGGCCAGGCGATTGAACTGCCTCTCCCATCGCTTGGGGATCAGCCGGCTATCGCTGCGAGCCAGTGCCTCGTATGCGGCGTCGTCGACCGACGAGGGCCGCAGAGGCCGAGGTGTGGGCCCGGTAAGGTCGACAAGGTAACGTCGCCGAACTCGCGCGTCGTTCGCGAAGAAGCTCGTCTCGCTGGTACGGAAGACGCTGATGACCTCGACCTGATGGCGGCGCGCCAAATAGTCGGCTTGCGTGAAGATGGCCCGTTCGGTTCCGCCGAGGGCGTCGGCTGTGTTCAGCAGGTAAGTAATCTTCATGTGGATGCCCCCGTAAAGTGCAGGCAGGCCACCGCGAGGTTGCCGGCCTTGGTGTAGTAGGGCCGGTATCCCACGAACCGTCGATCTTCGATCGTCACAGTGGTCCGGCTGACCCGTAGGACGGTCCGCGGATCACGTAGGTCGTGCAGAAACCGGCCGAGGCGGACCATTCGAGTTGGTGACGTGCGTACCCAGGCCTCCCAGATCACCTCGGCACCGGGCGGTCCAACGGCCAACTCAGCCACCGGGACCGTGAACTCGAACTGCCCGTTCACCGGGGCGATCGGGACCATCACATCGGCACCGTCACCGCGCGGGGTAAAAACGATCATCGGGTCTTGGAGAGAGCCGACGCCGACCAACCGACCGGAGATTCGTGCCTCGGTCGGCCCGGTAGCCAACCGGAGCACCTCAGCCCGAGCCTTGGCAGCTTTGACGGTAAGGTGCGCCAGCCCTTGGGTGCCGCAACCTGGCTCGAATCGCCAGCCGGAGACCGGGTGGGGCGGGTTCTGCACCGTGGGCCCATCGTGGTCTGCCGGCTCTGTCGTCTGCAGCGCAAACCGACGCTCACCGGTTGCTTCCGGCACAGCGACCACCACCGACCAGATCCCCTTGCCGAGCGAGATCTCATCAGGACCCGTTCCGAATGCGGCCCGTGCGGTCACCGAGATCCGGTCACCAATCGTCTCGGCCGACGCCGGGCACACCACCACTTTCGAGTTCTGGATGAACAGTAGGGTCGCCTGCTCGACGGCAACTGCGGAGGTCGGTAGTAGCGCGTGCACATGCAGTGTCCGCCCGTCGAGAACCGAGAAGTAGTCGCAGGTCGCCCTGGGAAGGTCTACAACGGGTTCGCGCAGTAAACGGGTAGTCCGCCGGGTGAGACGATCCGCCACTACACCCGCTCGTCGGCGAGCACCATAGACCACTTGCAGGAGCCGCAGCGGCGGCCGGGAGGATCTCCGACGATCGTTCGGACTCATTGGACAGGCTCACGGCCGCTGCTGAAGATGCTTGCCTGGCTGTTCCCGGAGCCCTGACGGATCAGGTCGGTTGAGTGCTCCAGCGGCAGGCTCGCAGCGGCGAGTGCAGTCGCGGTTTGGGAAGATCGCTCCGCCTCAAGGTGGGCAGGCAGTTCGAACGGTGCGCGGAACGGAAAGTACGCCGAGAGGAACTCGCTGAGCATGGCGTGTTGTTGGGGGAGTGAGACCTCGGCCGAGTCGGTGTCATTCAGGCAGAAGGCGTCACGATCACGACGGGTGAGCAGCCTTGCCAGCTGAATCGGCGCGGAGGGATGACCCAGGTCGGCGTAGGAATAGGCGATCGATCCAGGGGCCGCCTTCCCCGACAGGTAGGACCAGTAGTGCTGCAACGACGAGGGGATGGACAGGTCACCCGGGTGCCGGAACTGGTGCTGGGCCGTCGCGAGCACCTCGTCGGTGAGCTCCCGCTCGATGTCTTCCAAGACGCTCTTACGAAGCGGGTACGGCACGTGACGCATCTTCTGCGTGATCGTGCGACCGAACCGTTCCTGGATGTGTCGGCGGTTGTTCTTGCCCGCTGCGGTCACTGGTGCGTCATGGATCGTCGCTGGTCCGACATCGAGCTGGGCCGGCGAGGGGAAGAACTTCGCGAGTCCGTTGGCGTGGAAGAACTTGGTCGGCAGCAGCGGGCGGCCGAAGAACATGTCATCGTTGATGTAGATGAAGTGCTCGCTGAGGCCAGCAATGCGGTGCAATCGTGACTCGATCGCGTGAGAGTTGAAGCTCGGGAGTCGGCCGGTGCCGCCGAATATGTCCCGGTGGGGTACCACCTTGATCATGGGGTGAGCGACATCCAACCAGGGCGGCACCTGATCATCCGTCACAAGATAGATCATCCGGATCCAGGGCAGGAAAGCCACAAGGGAGCGGAGGGAGTAGCGGAGCTCGTCCCGGCTGACATAACGGGAGGCGTTGGCAGCAACATCGCTGATCTCGGAGCCTGGCTGTTGCTCAAGCAGCGCGAGGTTCTTCCGCTGCATCCAGTCGGTGTCGTTGCCGTCCACCCAGGTGTAGACGGCGTCGATCGGAAACGTTATGTGCTCGTACCCCAAGCCCGCGAACTCCGCCCGACTCCGGTAGCGGCCCGGCTCGCCGCGTTCCGGCGCGAGTCGGGTAAGGCGCGAGGTCGGTACGGCGACGGTTTGACCCTGGGCTGGCAGGGAGCTGGCGACCTGGTTTCCACGCGGTGCGACGATCTCAGTGATTGGTCGGTCGTCCGGTGTCGTCACGTGCCAGAACTCGACCTCGCAGGCGAATTCGCTACCGAGGACGGTGACGCTGTCAGGATCTGACACGGAGCTGAACACCTGAACAACCGCGGCACGCTGTTTGGGGGTTGCGCGCTTTCCCGCACCGTTGGTCAGTCGTACTGTGACCTGCGGCTGTTGGGTGAGCTGTTGGAGCGCCCGGAGCGCCTCGCCCTTGCGTGCCAGTGGGACGGCGACCGCACTTTGCAGGTCGTTCTTGTGGCGAACGCAGAAGTAGTCGATGCCCGCCCCGTCGAGCGCGTTGGTCACCAGATCGAGGTTGCGTTGCCACATGGCGAGCGGGGTCGCCTGCTCAGCCACCTCTGCGGCCACCCAGCTACCGCGATCGCGGACCCGGTGTACTCGTCCGACAGGGGTGTGGGCCCGAGGCGGTGCCAGTCTGGTCAACCGCCGGACGAGCCACAGCTGCCGCTGGGGCGGAAGAAGCTGTACGAGTCGGACACGATAGCGCCGAGGCAGGGCCCGGTAGATACGCAGTGCGATCATCGCCGGTCCGCTTCTGGCAGGGCTGAGCCGTGCTGATCGTGTTGCCGGAAAGGTTCAGCAGACAAGCCGAGATCCCCACGTGTATCACTCCGGTCGCGCCGGAGACTCCCCGATTAGTTCGTCGGTCGCGGAGCGGTGTCAGGCTCGGCATGCCGTGGCCGGACGCGCCGGCGCGCGACGTGTGGCAATGTATCAGCCTGGAGATCGTGAGGATACTTGCCGTTCGTCCAGGCGTTGCCGACTGTTCGGCTTATCGGTGATCTTCAACCAATTGGGCGCAGCAGCAGTCGCCGCCCTCCTCCCGCGTGCAATGGCTGGAGCACGCCTTTACAGACGCCGGTGGCCGGCCGCGCCATTGCTGGCTGCGGCCGGCCACCCAGCGTGCTGACGGATCAGTAGTCGTAGTCGGAGTCCGAGTCGTTCGACTCGGTCTTCGATGGCGGGGCTACCGCCTTCGGGGTGCCCTTGGGCAGGCACTCCAGGTTCTTGCTGCCGTCCGGGTTGACCACGAACCAGGTGCCGCCGACGCCCTGGCCCTTCCAGGCGCCCGGCTTCTTGTCACCGATGTAGGTGTAGAGCGGCCAACCGTCGAGGGTGATCTGGCGGGTGCCGTCCTCCCGGGTGATGGTGCCGACGGCGTCGTCGGAGACACCCTTCAGTTCCGGGGCGCCGTCGGTCAGGGCCGGCGGCCACACCTCGGCGCACTGGCCGTCGCAGTTGGACGCCGGCGGGTCGTTGCTGTCGCGGTCAAAGCGGTACAGGATGTATCCGTCCTGGTTGACCACGGCGCTACCCATGCGGGGGAACTTCTTGCCGGTCAGGCTGTCGGTCAGTTCGACACCCTCGGGCAGGGGAGCGTCGGTCTCGGCCTCCGCGCCCGGTGACGCCGAGGCGCCCGGCTCGGCGCTGGCCTCGGGGTCGGCGGTCACGGTGGGCTCGGCCGCGGCGACGGCGACCGGCTCGGCCGCGCCCGCGTCCGCCCCGCCGTAACCCGCGGGAGCGCAGGCCGTAAGTGCGAACATGGCGCCCACGGCGATGACGGTCCGCTTCATCTGTGCCACGTGCCCTCCTCATACTTGACAAGTTCACCGGGAAATACGGGATGGGCGCTGTCAAGGTTGAATCCGAAAGCGTGGGCAAGCTCACAAGAATCGGTTGAACCGTCTGGGCTCTCTGTCCGTGTGAGTCCATATCCCCAGGTCGGTGGCGTTGCCAGTCCGGTGAAACCCGAGGATGACGAAGGCCCGCCTCTCGGTGGAGGCGGGCCTTCGTCGATGCGGATCAGGCCGTGGGGACGGTCACCAGCGTGTCGGTGGCTCCCCGCGAGTCGATTTCCTGCACCTCGAAGTGCTTGATGTCGTCAAGCTTCGTCGACGTGGCCGCCGACAGCGCCAGCAGCTGCGGGTTGGCGTTGGTGCCGTAACCGCCGTCCGGTACCGACCAGGTGGAGACGACCTCGGTGGAGCCGTCCTCGCGGACCACCACCAGGCGGCAGGTACGCGGCCCCGGCAGCTTGCCCAGGCTGAAGTCCATCTTCGTGCCGAAATCCTTCGAGATCAGCCAGAACGTCGCGTCGACTCCGGTGGCCGGGTCGACGACGTCGACCTGCGCACCCTCCTGCTCGTTGCCACCCACGCTCGGGCCGCTGGGGTTGCCGGGGCGGTTGCTCGGCGGGTCCACCGGAGCCGTGGTTGGCCCGGCGATCGGCGGTGCCGTGCTGCTGTCGCTGAGATTGCTGAACACGACACCGGTCAGCCCACCGAAGACCACCACGGCCGCCGCGGTCGCCAGGACCTGCCGGAACCGGGCCCGCCGACGGTGCGTACGCAGCGCCACGAGCGTCCGGTCCAACAGGACCGGATCCGAGTGCGTCTGCTCCAGCGCCGTGATCGACTCCTCGTCGATGTCGGAGAGCATCCCGACCACCGGCACCATCGTTTCCAACTCGCCGGCACAGGCCCAGCAGGTCGCGAGGTGTTCCTCGAACCGCTCCATGTCCTGTTCGTCAAGCACGCCGAGCGCGTACGCGGCGACGTCCATGTGGTCAACCCGGCTCATTCCGTCACCCCCCTCTCCTGCAGAGCTGTGCGCAGCGCGCGCAGCGCGTAGTAGACCCGCGACTTCGCGGTGCCCAGTGGCAGACCGAGTTCCTCGGCCGCCTCCGGCACCGTCCGGCCCCGGAAGTACGTCGCCACCAGGATCTCCCGGTGCGACTGACTCAACGTTCGCAGCGCGTCCGCCACAGTCATCGACCGCAGCACCCGGTCGGTGCTGTCGGCCTCGGCGAACGCGGTCAGGTCCCGGTCGTACGTCTCGGCCGGCCGGGCCTGCTCGCTGCGGTGCTCGTCGATGGCGATGCGGCGGGCCACCGTCACCAGCCACGGCCGTAGCGACCCCTGTCCCTGCGTGCCCAGCCGATGAGCGTTGCGCCAGGCCCGCAGCAGCGTCTCCTGGACGATGTCCTCGGCCCGTTGCCGGTCGCCGCCGGTCAACCGCATCACGAACATCAGCAGCGGCCCGGCGTGTTCCGCGTAGAGCGTGCGGACCAACTGGTCGGAGTGGGCGGCTTCGGTGGTGGAAGCCTGGTGGCGGCCAGGGGTGGGTCGCGGCGTCACCGGGCTATTCTGGCGAGACGCCGCGCGAGAGTCGACCCCACGGGTGGACGTGGTTGGCCGCGACTGGGACCGGGCGGACATCCAGTCCACCCGCACCCGGTCGCCCTGCCAACCGACCGCCAGTGCGTGCATGCAGACCTCCGACGTCCATGGACAGAAAGCCGTCCCCCCACGGGCATGGCTGCTGACTGGTACGGACGGCGGCACCGGACGGATCAACGCCGGACGGAAAAAATCCCCGGCGGAGGTGGCGTCGAGTCGATGGCGTCGGCGTCGTGCACCACTGCGGCGCCACCGGTGAAGCGGTCGAGTTCCGCGTCGGCTAGGACCCGGCCGGGAAACCAGTCACCTGCGGCACGGCGAGCGAGCGCGGCCACCGGCGGATCCTGGCGACCGGCGACGAGCACCAGGTTGCCGTAGCGCCGGCCGCGCAGCACGGCGGCGTCGGCGACCAGACAGGCCCGGGGCAGCACCGTCCGTACGGTGGCCACCTGGCCCCGGGCGTGGCGCAGCGGCGGCCCGTCGGCGACGTTCGCCAGGTACCAGCCCGCCGGGTGCAGCACCCGGGCCGCCTCGGCGGCGTACTCGACGGAGGTGAGCCGGGCCGGTGTCCGGGCACCCGCGAACACGTCGGCGACCACCACGTCGTAGCTGGCCTCGCGGCTGGTGGCGAGGACCGCCCGAGCGTCACCCACGCGTACCTTCAGGCGCGGATCGGCCCGCCACGGCAACGTGCGTCGAACCAGATCGACGAGCGCCCCGTCCACCTCGACCACCCGCTGCGTCGAGCCCGGGCGGGTGGCGGCCACGTACCGGGGCAGGGTCAGCGCACCGCCGCCCAGATGCAGCACCCGCAGCGGGGCACCCTCGGGTGCCACCAGGTCGATCGCGGCGGCCAGCCGACGGACGTACTCGAACTCCAGGTGCGTCGGGTCGGTCAGGTCCACATGCGACTGCGGTGCGCCGTCGAGCAGCAGCGTCCACGAGCCGGACCGGTCCGGATCCGGCACCACCTCGGCGAGGCCCGTGTCGACAGGCTCGCTGATCCGGTCGGTGTCGCGCCGCCGGCCCATCAGCGGTCGGCCCGGGCAGCGGCGTTGCGGGCGGCGACGGTGAGCGCGCGGTGCAGCAGTCGCGCGTCACCCAGCCGGGAACGCAGCAGCCGCTCCAGCCCGGCGATCGGGACCAGGTTCTGCGGGGCCCGGGGATCCTTGTACGGGCTGGAGGCGAACCGGGGCAGGGTGACGAGCGACAGGTCGGCCAACCGCACCGCCTCGGCGATCTCCAGGTCGGCGGAGCACTCCAGCCGGACGATCCCCGCCCACGGCGCGCCCGCCGCCACCGGTAGCCGCAGATACCACGACCAGCCGCCCCAGGCGGTACCGAGCCGGAACACCGGCGAGCGGTGGCCCGGCGGTAGGCCGGTGACCACGGCGGTGAGTCGGGCGTCGAGGTACTGGCTGTGCTGGGTCTTGATGTAGCCGAGCGTGCGGGGCAACTGCCGCCGGTTCCGCAGCGGCCCGTCCACCACCAGCAGGTCGTCGTCGGTACGCGCCGCAGCCGACACCTGCACCTCCAGGGCGGTCAGCGGGCCCTGCACCGCCGCCGGCAGCTTGGCCAGCTCACCGGTGCCGCTGACCCGGTGCACCGGGTAGCGGACGTTGCCGGCCACCACGTCGGTCGCTGACGGGCTGGCGGTGAACAGGCCGCGCTCCACCGTGGCGCCGGCCAGCTGCGCGGCACCGCGATCCAGGTCGCACCGCACCACCCCGGCCGCGTACGAGGCGGCCAGCCCGGGAAACGAGCCGCCGTCCTCCTCGGCCGTCCAGATGCTGGCGTCGATCCGGCGTACCCCGTCGACGAGCAGCACCACGTCGGGTGCCCGGACCCCCGGACGGGGCCCGATGGCTCGCCAGTCCACCACCGGCAGTTCGTGCTCCGCCTCGACCTGCGCGCTGCTCGGCGCGGCCGGGCCGGCCGGCGCCGCCTCGAACGACGCCCCGTAGCCCGGATCCCAGGCATCGACGAAGAACCGGTTCACGTCGGCATCACCGGCCCCGTTCCGCTCACCGGCCGGTCCGTTCCACCCGGGCCGAGCGGGCATCCTTGCGCACCTCGAAACGGACCGGGATGCGCTCGGCCAGCGCCGGCACGTGGGTGACCACGCCGACCATCCGGTCGCCCCGGGCGGCCAGATTTTCCAGCGTGGCGGCGACGGTGTCGAGGGTGGCCGCGTCGAGGGTGCCGAACCCTTCGTCCAGCACTATCGACTCCAGGCTGGCCGCGGTGGTGGACATGCCGGCCAACTGCTCCGACAGGGCCAACGCCAACGCCAGGGACGCCTGGAACGTCTCGCCGCCGGAGAGCGTCCGCACCCCCCGACGCAGCCCGGCGTCGTGGTGGTCGACCACGAAGAACTCGCCCTTGTCGTGGACCAGGTCGTACTGGCCGCCGGAGAGTTCCCGCAGGATCCCCGACGCGCCGTCGACAAGCAGATCCAGCGCCTCGGCCAGCAACCACCGCTCGAAGTTGTTGGCCCGCAGGTGCCCGGCCAACGCCCGCGCCACCTGCGCCTCGCGTTCGTGCCCGGCCCGCTGCTCCCGCAGCGCCCCGGCCTGTTCGCGCCGCTCGGTCAGCCGGCGGCTGTCGGCCTCGGCCCGCTCCACCGCCACTGTCGCGGCGCGGACCGGGTCGTCCGGGGCGGGCAGCCCGGCGTCGGCGAAGATGCCGGCGATGCGGTCCGCCGCCGCGCCGGCCGCCGTCTCGGCCTCGACCACCGCGGTGGCCAGCCCGGCCCGCTCCGACCGGCGGCGCTGCGCCTGATCCTGCGCCCACTCGGCCAACGTGGCCCAGGCGGCGGCCACATCGTCGCGGTCGGTGGCCGGCGGACAGAACCGGGCCACCGCGTCGCGGGCCCCGTCGAAGCGTCGCCACGCCGCCCGGAGCCGCTCCTGCGCCGCCTCCACCGCACCCCGGGCCTGCCGGGCGGCGTCCCGGCCGGCGCGGACCGCCGTGGTCGCCTCGTCCAACCCCTGCCGCAGCCGGGCCAGCTCCGCCAGCCCCGCCCGCAGCGCCTCGGCGGTGGCCGCACCGGCGAGCTGGTCGTCCAGCTCGGCCAGGCGGGCCCGGAGCCCGTCATGTTCGGTGCGGGCACGCAGCAGCACCCGCTCCAGGTCCCGCGCGGCAGCGTCCCGCTCGGCGACGACCTTCCGGGCCGCCTCGCTCGCCGCGCGGGCCGCCTTGCCGGCCGCCACCGCCCTGGACACCGCCGAGCCGGCGGGAATAGCCGGCACCCGGGCCACCGTCTGCTCGCAGACCGGGCAGGAGTCCCCGTCGGCCAGGTGCGCCCGCAACGCCGTCGCCTGGTCGGCGGTCTTCGCCTCCTCGTGCGCCTGGAACGCCGCCGCCAGCTCCGCCTCGGCACGCTCGGCCGCCGCCTGCGCCCCGGTCAGCGCCCGCACCGCCGCGTCGTGCTCGACACCGGCCGCCTCCATCCCGACCCGCACCCGCTCCGCCTGGTCGGAGAGCTGCTCCCGGTCGGCGTAGGCCCGCAGCAGCATCCGCAGGGCGCTCTCGTCGCCGGCGGCGGTCAACTCGCCGCGCAGCTTCTCCTCGCGTTCCTCGGCGAGCGACACGGCAGCCGCCGCCGCGTCGGCCTCGGCCCGCGCCGCCACCACCGCCCGGGCGATCTCGGTGACGCCGTCCGGCGCGCGAACCTCGTCCAACGCGGCCAGCTCGGCGTCGAGGGTGGCCAGCGCCGCGTTGGCCTCCCGCACCGTCGTGCGCGCCGCCTCCAGTTCCGGTACGGCGGCGGTCACCGCCCCGGCCAGCTCCCGCATCCGGTCGACCTGACCGGCGGCCTGCTCCAGTGCGGCGTCGTCGACGTCGGCCAGCCCGGCCAGCAGTTGGTCGACCGCCTCCAGCTTCGCCTCCGCCTGCCCGGCCCGGGTGGTGGCCCGCTGCTGCACCTGCTCGTACACGCCGAGACCGAGCAGGTTGACCAGGATCTGTTGCCGGGTGGCCGGGCGGGCGTGCAGGAAGTCGGCGAACTGGCCCTGCGGCAGCACCACGCAGCTGGTGAACTGTTCGTACGGCAGGCCGACAGCGGCCAGCACGGCGGCGTCCATCTCCGCCGGGGTGCCGGCCACCACCTCGCCCAGATCGTCCGGACTGAGCCCGGTGTCCAGCTTCGTGACGTCGAATCCGTCAGGCATCAGCTGCAACCCGGCACCTGCGGTCTTGACGTTGCCCCGGCTGTCCCGGCGCACCACCCGGGTGGCGACGTAGCGGGCCCCGCCGGACTCGAAGACCAGCCGGACCCGCGCCTCGGTGGCCGACGGGGCGAGCGCGTTGCCCAGCCCTCGGGTGCCACCCCACCGGGGCACCGTGCCGTAGAGCGCGAAACAGATCGCGTCGAGCACCGTGGACTTGCCCGAACCTGTCGGCCCGACCAGGGCGAAGAAGTCGGCGTCGGTGAAGTCGATTGTGGTCTCGTCGCGGAAGACGGTGAAGCCCGCCAGGTCCAGCCGCATCGGCCGCATCAGTGGTCGACCTCCTCGATCAGCTCGTCGAAGAGTTCCCGGACCCCGTCGTCGGCATGCCCCCGGCTGTCCAGGTAGTCGGCGAACAACTGCCGGGGCGAACGACCGGACCGTTGGGCCACCCGGGTGCCGCTGCCCGGTGCCGGCACCAGCTCCGGATCGATCCGGATCTCCAGGGCCCGGGGAAGCAGCTGCTGCACCTCCTCGCGCAGGCCGGCGCGGGGCTGCTCGCGTACGTACACCCGCAGCCAACCCTCGGGTGGAGTGATCTCGGCGAGCTGGGCGAGGGTGCCGCGTACGGTGCGCAACGCGGTCGCCGCGGTCACCGGTTCCTCGCGGATCCGCGCCGCCGTCGTCGCGGTGACCTCGACCAGGGTCACCGCCGGGACGTTCTCCTGCTCGCCGAAGTCGACGGCGAGCGGGGCGCCGCTGTAGCGGATGGGGCATGGCCCCTGCACCCGCTGGGCGCGGTGCAGGTGCCCGAGCGCCACGTAGTGCGCGGTGCCGGGGAAGACCGAGGCGGGTACCGCGTAACCCATGATGGTGTGCGCGTCCCGCTCCCCGCCGCCGGTGGCCGCGCCGACCACTGTGAGATGGGCGGTGACCAGGTGCACCCGGTCCGGCTCGTCGAAACCCTCGGTCAGCCGGCCGATGATGCGGCCCAGATGGTCGGCGTACGTCTGGGTGGTCTCGGCGGCGGTCAGTTCGTACATCTCCACCGCGCGTACCGCGTACCGCTGGGACAGGAACGGCAGCGCGGCCAATCGCCAGCGCTCCCCGTCGGCGGTGGTGCCGTCGATGACGTGCTCGGCCGGATCCTCCCGTACGCCGCCGCGCAGGGTGATGCCGGCGGCCTCGGCCCACGGGCGCAGCGCGTCCAGGGCCGGGCCGTTGTCATGGTTGCCGCCGATCGCCACCACGTCCGCGCCGGTGCGGCGCAGCGCGGTCAACGCCCGGGTGACCAGACGGGTCGCCTCCGGGGTCGGTGCCGCCGTGTCGTAGAGGTCGCCGGCGATGATGACCAGGTCGGGCTGTTCCCGATGAGCGATCTCGATGACCCCGGCCAGCACCTGCTTGTGCTCCTCGGCCCGCGACTGCCCCTTGAGGACCTTGCCCACGTGCCAGTCGGAGGTGTGCAGGATCTTCATTGATCAAGCCTCTGCGCTAGAACGGGATGTCGTCGTCGGTGCCGCCACCGGAGCCGACCACCGCGAACGGGTCGGCGGACTGGGTGATCGAGCGCAGGGTCTGCGACGGCGCGGCTCCCGCCTCGGACACCCGGGTGGCCCAGGCGGGGAACGGGAACTCCAGACAGAGCGGCACCGGGATGTCCGGCTGGTTGACGAACATCGTGCCCGGCTTGGCCAGCAGCGCGCGTTGCCGCTGGGCCGGTGGGAGGAAACCGTACTCCGGGCGGGACGCCTCGGCCGGGTCGAGCCGGCCCACCACCCGGATGGCCGAGTTGGTGACGATGCGGCGCTCCACCTCGCTTGCGGTCTGCTGCGCGCCGATCAGGATCACCCCGAGCGAACGGCCCCGCTCGGCGATGTCGAGCAGCACCTCCTTGATCGGGGAGGACCCCTCGCGGGGGGCGTACTTGTTCAACTCGTCGAGCACCACGAACAGCAGCGGCCGGGCGGTGCCGGACTTCTCCTTGCGCTCGAACTCGGTCTTGAGCGTCACACCCACCACGAAACGCTGCGCCCGGTCCGGCAGGTTGTGCAGGTCGACCACTGTGACCTGGGCGGACTCGGCGGTGTTGATGCTGTGCGGGCGGCGGGTGGCCAGGTCGCCACGGATCAGCCGGGACAGGTCCTTCTTGCTGCCGATCAGCCGGCGGGCGAACGCGTTCACCGTGCCCAGACCGACCGCGCTGCCCGCCCAGTCGGCGCGCGTCTCGTCGTCGCTGAGCTGCTCGACGATGTGGTCGACAAGGTCGCCGTAGCTGCCCAGGCGGACGCCGTCGATGCTGACCCCACCGTCGGCGGGCTGGGCGTAGCGGGCCAGGTGGGCGGCGACGGAGTGGACCACCATCGTGTACTGCTGCCGTTCGTCGTCGGCGTCGGCGAAGACGTACGGCAGCAGGCGGTCGGCGCAGAACTCGGTGAGCGTCCAGTAGAAGCTGTCCACGCCGGTGAGCCGGCTGCTCACGTCCGGCGTGCCCGAGGAGTCACCGACCCGGGGCGGGGCGTAGACCCGTACGTCGGGGAAGGCGTCCGCGACCAGGCCGAGCCGGGCGTACGCGGCCCGGGTCGGATCGTCGAGCCGGGCGTTCGGATGGTCGAGGAAGAGCAGGTCCTCGCCCTTCACATTGAAGATCAGCGCCTTGGCGTTCACCGCGTCGCCGCCGAGCTGGCCGCTGCGGAACACCGAGTAGAGAAGAAAGGTGGCGAAGCTGGTCTTGGTGGCGACCCCGGAGATGCCGGAGATCGACACGTGCGCGCCCCGGCTGCCGTCGAGGAAGTCGGCGTTCAGATAGACAGGCACCCCGTCGCGGCCGGTGCCCATCGGGATCCGCCGTTCCATCCGGTCGAAGTGCAGCGCCCGGGCCCTGGCGTCGCCCTCCGCCCGGTGCACCACGGCCCCCGGCTGCGGCGGCACGTAGAACTCCGGGTCGACCCGGGTGGTGGTGATCTCGGCGGCCTCCTGCACCATCGCCGGCAGCGTGCCGTCGGCGATGGCGAAGACGTCGGAGTCGAACTGCGCGCCCTCGTGCCGCGCCCGGACCTGGGTGACCACCCCGGCGATTGTCACCGGCTCCCGGTCGGGCAGCTCCCGTCGGGTGACCACCACGTCGTCGAGCTGGAGATAGCTGCCCGGGGCGACAGCCGTCCAGAACTGCAGGGGAGTGGCGTCGGCGGTGCCCAGCACCCGGCCCACCCCCTCGCCTGGGCCGTCAAACCCCTGGTCGGTCATCAAGCAACTCCGCTCGGCTGGTCGTCGCGGTCGGCACACACGCCCTGCATCCTGCCGGAGGAGTACGACAGGCCGCCACGCGACGCGGCGCAGGCCACGTAACGACACAGTGCCGAACGCGCACCGCTACCGAGTTCTGACGCCGGGTGGCCGCCGTCTGGTCGGAACGGCACCGCGTCGCGCCGATCCGGGGGATCCTGCGAGGTGACGAGGACGGAGGGGCAGTGGCGGAGAGGCACAGGCTGGGCTGGCTGCTGGTGCTTGCCGCGGTACCCGCGGCAGTGGAGGCGGCGGTGCTGGTGGCCGTCGGCCTCCAGTCCGCCCGGCCGCTCGCGCCGCAGGTCACCGCCGTCTGGCCGTACGACTCCTACCACGACCTGCGCTGGCTGCTGGTCTACCACGACTCCTGGTCCAGCTTTCTGCTCGGGCTGCTGGCCGTGGTGGTGCTGCGCGGGCTGCTCTCCGCCGGCCTGACCGCTCTGGCGTGGCCGACAGGCGTGCCCCGACCGTCGTGGCGCTGGTTGCTCCGCAGGAACATCGAGGTCGCCGCGCTCGCCGCGGTGATCATCTCGCCGTGGGCGGCACTGTCTGTGGCGTTCTCCGTGGTGGCGCTCTCCTGGTACCTGCTCGCCTCGCTGCTGCCGATGCTGCTCGTCTCGCCGTTCCTGCAACGGGCCGGGGTGGCGGCGCACTGGTGGCGGGGGCTGCCGTCGCTGGCGCTGCTCGGCTGGTCATCGCTGAACTTCGTCGTGCTCACCCTGGCCGGTGCCCTGATCGCGGCCACCCCCGGCTGGGCGGACGTGCTGCTCGCCGGGCTCGCCGGCCTGGTCAACGGGTTGCTGTGGCGGCAGACCGTACACGCCGCGGTGCAGCCGGCCCGGATCCGGTGGGCCCGGGTACCTGTGGCGCCGCTGATGATCCTCGTCGTGGTGTTCGCCTCGGTGGCCGCGCAGGGCGCGATAGGTCTCGCGGTGGGCGGTCACCGGCAGTGGGATCCGCCGGTGGTCACCCAGCGGCTGCCGGACCGGGTGCGGCACACGGTGATCGTCCTGGCCGGGCACGACTCCAGCTGGGACGGCACCCCACCTGCCGACCCCCGGGTGGTGCGTTACTCCTACCTGGGCCTCGACGACCAGCGCCGGCCCCGGCCGTACGGGCCGCACGCCACCCACCGGACGTTGGGCTCCAGCGCGGCGCTGCTGGCCGAGCAGATCGACGAGGTGCACCGGCGGACCCGACGGCCGGTGGCGCTCGTCGGACAGAGCGAGGGCGCGATGGTGATCAGCACCTATCTGGAGACGTTGCCGCAGGGGTCGCCTGTCGACACCGCGCTGCTGTTCAGCCCGCTGATCCGCCCCGGGCGGGCCTACTACCCGCCGCCCGGGCACTCCGGCTGGGGGGTGGCCGCCGGGTGGGAGCTGCGGCTGCTCTTCGGCGCCTCGAACCTGTTCCGTGAGGTCGACAGCAACCCCGACGAGCCCTTCGTCCGCTCGGTCCTCGCCGAGGCGCCCTTCTACCGCAACCGCACGCTCTGCCCCGTCGCCGGGGTCCGTATGATCGCCTTCTTGCCGACGGTGAGCGCGGTGGAGGCGCCTCCCGGCGAGTACAGCGGTATCCCGGTCTACAAGGAGCCCGCCTTCCACGGCGGACTGCTCGGCCGGCACACTGTGCAGGACCGGCTCGTCGACTTCATCGCCGGTGACCAGGTCGAGCAGGCGCGCGACGAGTACGACCTGCTGCAACGGACGGGTGCGGCCTGGCAGGCACCGGAACTGCTGCTGTCGCTGAACCCGATCTGGTCGACGAACCGGGAGGCGGACCCGGCCCGCACCGGCCGGATCTGCGAGGGCCGCTGAGCTACGGCCCGGCCGGGCGTTCCCGGCGGTGCCGGAGCAGCAGCCGCAGCGCTGTCGCGTACAGCGCCACCGCGAGCACCGCCCGGACCGGCAGGTACGGCAGCACGACGACGGCTGTGACGATCCCGGCGACGGCGCAACCGACGCCGACCAGCCGCCAGCGCCGCCGGCCGGTCAGCACCGCCAACCCGGCCAGCAGCGCGGCACTGCCGACGGCCAGGTGCACCCAGGCCCACCCGGTGATGTCGAGGTGGTGACTGCCCTCCGCCGTGATGACCACGTAGGGATCGGTCACCGTGTTGCCGTACGCCACGATCACGTCGACCAGACCGGCGCCGGCCAGCAGGCTGCCGGCAAGCCACGGCCGCGCCGCCCGCGTATCCGCATCTGCCCGCAGTTCGACCACCTCGTACGCCACGGCCCGGCCCTCCGGCAGCCGCCGACACCGGTCCACGGTAGTGAGCTGACCTGCGGTTTCGTGGTCTTTCGGGCAACTCGCGGTGACCGCCGGAGGGCCGCGGCGGATCGGCCGTTCAGTGCCGGGCGTGGCGGAGCAGCAGAGTGCCGTCGTCGGCGAGCAGCACGTGACGCAGCGGCAGGTGCCGGGCGGCACTCGGATCGCCGGCGGTGATCCGACCGGGTCCGGGACCGGCGAGCAGGGGCGCGACCGAGAGGCACACCTCGTCGACCAGGTCGGCGGCGGTGAGGGCACCGAACAGGTGCGGACCACCCTCGCAGAGCAGTTGACCGTGTCCGCGACGGCGCAGTTCGGCCAGTCCGGCGACCAGGTCGACCCGGCCGTCACCGTGGCGCACCAGGTCGGCCACGGCGGACAGGCCCGGGGGTGCCGCCGCGTTCTGGTGGGTGAGCACCACGGGACGTACGGGTGCGTCGGCGAAGGCGGCCTGGGCCGGGTCGAGGTCGAGCGAGCCGGAGACCACGACCAGGGTCGGGTACTCGGTCAGCCCGTGCGAGCGTCGCCAGGCCCGGCGACGCTCGTCGAGGCGGATCGCCCGGTAACCCTCGTGGCGCAGCGTGCCGGCGGCTACCAGCAGCGCGTCGCAGAGCATCCGGAGCAGACCGAAGACCCGCTTGTCGGGTGCGCCGGACAACCCGGCCGAGTAGCCGTCGACGCTCACCGCGCCGTCGACACTCGTCACGAAGTTCATGCGCAGGTGCGGCCGGTCGGCACGGCCGTACCGGGCGATGAGCGTGTCGTCGTCCACCGGGCCGGCCGACGGGTCCGGCCAGAGGACGGAAATCGGCGCTCCGTCGCTCATTCGCCGGCCGGACCGGTGACGGGAGGGGTGGGTCGGGGGGTACGGTGCTGGCAGTCGCACCAGTTCCGGCCCGGGCAGTCGTCGTGCCGCCGCGCCCGGCACGCTCGGCAGATCATGCTCGCAGCCTATGCCGAGGGAGGATGGGACACCCATGCCGCGTCAGATCTTCCAGCTCAGGATGTCCCTGTCCGGGGTTCGTCCGGCGATCTGGCGCCGGGTGCTGGTACCCGGCGGCTACACCCTGGATCGGCTGCACCGGGTGGTGCAGCACGCGATGGGTTGGCGTGACTGCCACCTGCACTCGTTCGAGATCGACGGGATCCAGTACGGCGAACCGGATCCCGACGGCGAGCTGGCGTTGCACGACGAGCTGGACGTCCGGTTGGACGCGGTGGTCGGCAAGGGCAGCCGGTTCCACTACACGTACGACTTCGGTGACTGGTGGGAGCACGACCTGCTGGTGGAGGACGCCTTCACCGCCGAGGCGGACGTACGCTATCCGAGCTGCCTGGACGGAGAGCGGGCCTGCCCGCCGGAGGACGTCGGCGGCCCGCAGGGTTACCTGGTGCTGCTCGCCGCGCTGGCCGAGCCGGATCATCCGGAGCATCGGACGATGCGGGACTGGGTGGGTGCCGGGTTCGATCCGGGGGCCTTCGACGCCGGCCGGGTCGACACCCTGCTGCGTCGCCTCTGCTGACCGACGCTGTCTCCACTGCCCCTTACGAACGCGCAGCCCATCGGCGTTTCCCAATTGTTTGCCGGGTCAAACGAGCTGCGTGGTAACGATCTGGGATCGCTCCCACTGGACTATTGACACTCCCGACACCTGCCGGCAATCTCATGGGAGCGTTCCCAAGAGGCGTGGATCACATACCCGCGCTCCTGGGCGCCGATGCCGACTGACCGAGCCGGTGTCGGCAGGCGCTGCGGCACCCCCCACCACAGACATAGCAGCCTCACCATCGAAAGAGGGGTCAGGATGAGCCTCACCACGCGGCGTTCCCGCATGGCGGCAGCCACCCTGGCCGCGATCACCGCCATCGGCGGGCTCGCGGCCTGCGGCAATGACGACGACACGCCGGCCGAGGGCGAGAAGCCCGAGAAGCTGGTCGTCGACACCTTCGGCGAGTTCGGCTACGACGAGCTCGTCAAGCAGTACGAGCAGCAGACCGGCATCAAGGTCGAGCTGCGCAAGACCGCCCAGCTCGGTGAGTACCGGCCGAAGCTGGTCCGTTACCTCGCCACCGGCAAGGGCGCGGCCGACGTGACCGCCCTGGAAGAGGGCATCCTCAACGAGTTCAAGGCCAACCCGCGCAACTGGGCCGACCTGACTCCGCTTGTGTCGTCCGAGATCGCCGACGACTACCTGCCCTGGAAGTGGGAGCTGGGCAAGGCGCCTGACGGTCGGCTGATCGGCGTGCCGACCGACGTCGGCAGCCTCGCCGTCTGCTACCGCAAGGACCTGTTCGAGGCGGCCGGCCTGCCCACCGAGCGGGACGCGGTCTCGGCTCTCTGGCCGGACTGGAACGGCTTCCACCAGGCTGGCCAGAAGTACAAGCAGGCCACCGGTAAGGCGTTCGTCGACTCGATCACCGCCGTCTCCAACGGCGTGCTGTTCCAGCAGGGCAGCGACCTGTTCTACGACAAGGAAAACAACATCATCGCGGACACCAGCCCCGCGGTGAAGGCCGCCTGGGACACCGCGACCTCGATGGTGGACATCTCCGCCAAGGCGTCCACCTGGTCGCCGGAGTGGTCCGGTGGCTTCAAGCAGGGCACCTTCGCGGCCACCTTCTGCCCGTCCTGGATGCTCGGCATCGTCGCGGACAACTCCGGTGAGGCCAACAAGGGCAAGTGGGACGTGGCGGCCGTGCCCGGTGGCGGCGGCAACTGGGGCGGCTCGTGGCTGGCCGTGCCGGAGCAGAGCAAGTACCCGGAGGAGGCGGCGAAGCTCGCCGAGTTCCTGACCAACGCCACCAGCCAGGTGGAGGCCTTCAAGGCCAAGGGCCCGCTGCCCACCAACCTGGAGGCGCTGAAGAACGAGGCCTTCCTCAGCTACACCAACGAGTACTTCAGCAACGCGCCGACCGGCAAGATCTTCGGCGAGAGCGTCGCCAAGATCCAGCCGGTGCACCTGGGCCCGAAGCACCAGGCGGTGAAGGAGAACGCGTTCGAGCCGGCGATGCGGGCGTTCGAGAACGGGCAGGCCAGCAAGGATGCGGCCTGGGAGCAGTTCACGAATGACGCGAAGACTCAGGGTGTCTTCTGAGTGATTCCCTTCCGGTGGCGTTCGGGATTACCCGGACGCCACCGGTCGGTCCCCACCGCGCAGCATCCTGCGCGAGGGCCCCCGGGCCTCGCTGGAAAAGGAAATTCGCATGAGCCTGTCGGCCACGACGGCACCGCCGTCGCCAGCAGCACCACCCCCCGACGCCCCCTCCCACCGCCGCCGGGGCTATCTCTTCAACCGCCTGGATCTCAAGTACTCCCCGTACCTCTACATCGCGCCGTTCTTCCTGATCTTCGGGGCCTTCGGGTTGTACCCGATGCTGCGCACCGCCTGGATGTCGCTGCACGACTGGGACATGATCGGCGAGCACACCTTCATCGGGTTCGACAACTACACCGCGCTGATCAAGGACGACTACTTCTGGAACGCGCTGGTCAACACGTTCGGCATCTTCGCCCTGTCGACCATTCCGCAGCTGCTGATGGCGCTGTTCCTGGCGAACCTGCTCAACCAGACCCTGCTGCGCGCCAAGACCTTCTTCCGGATGGCCATCTTCGTACCGAACGTGGTTTCGGTGGCCGCCGTCGCGATCGTCTTCGGCATGCTGTTCCAGCGCGACTTCGGCCTGTTCAACTGGCTGCTTGGCCTCGTCGGGGTGGACCAGATCGACTGGCGTGCCCAGGAGTGGAGTTCCTGGACCGCGATCGCGACCATGGTCAACTGGCGGTGGACCGGCTACAACACGCTGATCCTGCTCGCCGGCATGCAGGCCATCCCGAAGGACCTGTACGAGGCCGCCGCGATCGACGGGGCCAGCCCGTGGCGGCAGTTCTGGCAGATCACCCTGCCGATGCTTAAGCCCACCTTCATCTTCGTGGTCATCCTCTCCACGATCGGTGGCATGCAGCTCTTCACCGAGCCGCTGCTCTTCGGCAACGGCAGCATCATCGGCGGCAACCAGCGGGAGTACCAGACGCTGGCCATGTACATGTACGAGAAGGGCATCTACAACCTGAGTACCGCAGGTTACGGAGCCGCGGTCGCCTGGGCGATCTTCATGATCATCGTCTTCGTGTCGCTGATCAACTTCGTACTCGTCCGCCGCGCGTCCAAGTGAGGACAGATCGATGATCTCGGCTTCAAAGCGCCTGTGGCGCACCAGTCCACTCACCTACATGGCGCTCGTCCTGGCGGCGCTGCTGTCGATCTACCCCTTCTACTACATGATCGTGATCGGCACCCGCAGCCTGGAGTCGATCAACGATGTGCCACCGCCGATGACCCCGGCTGGCGCATTCGGTGACAACTTCGGGCGGGTGCTCGACAACGACGCGGCCAACTTCCTCAAGGGCCTGATGAACTCGATCATCGTCTCGTCGGTGGTCACCGTGTCGGTGGTGCTCACCGGCTCACTCGCCGGCTTCGCCTTCGCGAAGCTGCGCTTCCGCGGTCGCAACGTGCTGCTGCTGGCGATCATCGTCACCATGATGATCCCGACCCAGATGGGCCTCATCCCGCTCTGGAGCATGATGCAGTCGCTGGGGTGGTACGACACCCTCTACGCGGTCACCGTGCCGTTCCTGGTCAGCGCCTTCGGCGTGTTCATGATGCGGCAGTACGCCAGCCAGGCGATCTCCGACGAGCTGATCGAGGCCGGTCGGGTCGACGGTGCCAGTACGTTCCGGATCTACTGGAACATCGTGCTGCCGGCGCTGCGGCCGGCGGCCGGCGTGCTCGGTCTGCTCACCTTCATGGAGACCTGGAACTCCTTCCTCTGGCCGTACGCGATCCTCACCCCGGAGAACCCGACCCTGCAGGTCTCGCTCTCCTTCCTGTCGTACGCCTACTACACGGACTACTCCCAGGTCTTCGCCGCCACGGCGGTCGGCACCATCCCGCTGGTGCTCGTCTTTCTTCTCTTCGGCCGCCAGATCATCGGCGGGATCATGGAAGGTGCAGTCAAGTCGTGAGCAACCCCGCCACCCCGCCCGCTGTCGGCGTCCTCGACGAGCGTCCGCCGCTGACCTTCCCGCCCGGCTTCCTCTGGGGCGCGGCGACCGCCGCTTACCAGATCGAGGGCGCGGCGAACGAGGGCGGCCGGACCGCGTCGATCTGGGACACCTTCAGCCACACCGAGGGCCGGACGGTCGCCGGGCACACCGGCGATGTCGCCTGCGACCACTACCACCGGCTCACCGACGATGTCCGGCTGATGGCCGAGCTGGGGTTGAAGTCGTACCGCTTCTCGGTCTCCTGGCCCCGGGTGCAGCCGGGCGGGTCGGGCCCGGCGAACCGCGAAGGGCTCGACTTCTACCAGCGGCTGGTCGACGAGCTGATGGCCAACGGGATCGAGCCCTGGCTCACCCTCTATCACTGGGACCTGCCGCAGGAGTTGGAGGACGCCGGCGGCTGGCCGGCCCGGGACACCGCAGCCCGGTTCGCCGACTACGCCCTGCTGATGGCCGACGCGCTCGGTGACCGGGTGAAGTACTGGACGACCCTCAACGAGCCATGGTGCTCGGCCTTCCTCGGCTACGGCTCCGGGGTGCACGCCCCGGGCCGTTCCGACGGGGCCGACGCGGTCCGTGCCGGACACCACCTGATGCTCGGGCACGGGCTCGCCGTGCAGGCGTTGCGTACGGCGGTGCCGGGGGCGCAGCTCGGGGTGACGGTCAACCTGTACCCGGTCACCCCGGCCAGCGACGCGCCGGGCGACATCGACGCGGCCCGGCGGATCGACGGGTTGGCCAACCGGTTCTTCCTCGACCCGATCCTGCGTGGCGCGTACCCCGATGACCTGGTCGCCGACCTGGCGAAGGTGACCGACTTCGGCCACGTTCACGACGGTGACCTGGCCACCATCGCCACGCCGCTGGACGTGGTGGGGGTCAACTACTACAGCCGGCACGTGGTGGCCGCGCCGGTCCCCGGCGAGCAGCCGGAAGCCTACTGGCGGGCCCAGGCCTGCTGGCCGGGCAGCGAGGACGTCCGGTTCGTCACCCGGGGTGTGCCGGTGACCGACATGGGGTGGGAGATCGACGCCCCCGGTCTGGTGGAGACGCTGCGCCGGGTGCACGAGGAGTACACGGACCTTCCGCTCTACGTCACCGAGAACGGCTCGGCTTTCATCGACGAGGTGGTCGACGGGCAGGTCGATGACGTGGACCGGCTGGCCTACTTCGACGCGCACCTGCGCGCCTCGCACGAGGCGATCAGCGCGGGCGTCCCCCTGCGTGGATACTTCGCCTGGTCGCTGATGGATAATTTCGAGTGGGCCTGGGGCTACACGAAGCGGTTCGGCATGATCTACGTCGACTACGACAAGCAGACGCGCATCCCCAAGTCCAGTGCCAGGTGGTACGCGGAGGTGATCCGACGCAACGGTCTGGCCGCACAATAGGGCGATGGCCAGCCAGTAACGGGCGGCCCGGCACCAACGCTGGTGAAGGTGCCGGGGCCGCCTGATGTCGGAGGAGCAGACGATGACAACGCAGCGCACCCGGTCGCTCGGGCGGCCGACGCTCGACGCGGTCGCCGCCCGCGCCGGAGTTGGCCGCGGCACGGTTTCCCGCGTGGTCAACGGCTCTCCGCAGGTGAGTCCGGAGGCCCGGGCCGCCGTGCAGCAGGCCATCGCCGAGCTGGGGTACGTACCGAACCGTGCCGCCCGGGCACTTGTCACCCAACGGACCGACTCGGTGGCCCTGGTGGTCAGCGAGTCCGGTGAGCGGATCTTCGCCGAGCCGTTCTTCGCCGGCATCGTCCGGGGGATCAGCTCAGCCCTGCTGGAGACACCGTTGCAGCTGTGGCTGGCCATGGCCCAGTCGCCGCTGGAGCGGGAGCGGGTCGAGCACCACCTGACCAACCAGCACGTCGACGGGGTGCTGCTGCTCTCGCTGCACGACGACGATCCACTGCCCACCCTGCTGGAAGAGCGTGACCTGCCCACCGTGCTCGGCGGGCGGCCCGCGCGGATGCTGCACCCCGAGGCGCAGCCCGTCTCGTTCGTCGACGTCGACAACGCCGGTGGGGCACGGCAGGCCGTCGAGTACCTCGCCGACCGGGGCCGGCGGCGCATCGCCACCATCGCCGGCCCGCAGGACATGGGCGCCGGCCTGGCCCGGTTGTCCGGCTACCGGGACGCGGTCCGCACCGCCGGGTTCGGCGTCGACCCCGACCTGATCGCGTACGGCGACTTCAGCGAGGAGAGCGGGGCGACGGCCATGCGGAAGCTGCTGGAGCGCTGCCCCGACCTGGACGCCGTGTTCGTGGCCGCCGACCTGATGGCCTTCGGCGCCATGCGGACGCTGCGGGAGGCCGGCTGCCGGGTACCGCAGGACGTGGCAGTGGTCGGCTTCGGCGACGAGCCGATCGCCCGACAGGCCAACCCGCCGTTGACGTCGGTCTTCCAGCCCGTGGAGGAGATGGGCCGGCAGATGGCCCGACTACTTGTCGCCCGGATCCGCGGCGACGAGATCCCCGCCCCACACGTCGTCCTGGACACCCAGTTCGTGGAGCGCGCCTCCGCCTGACCCCGCGCCGCCCCGGACTCCCGCCGCCGAGCTTCGCCCTCGCGCCGCGTACGTCCTTCCCGGCATCGCCTACGCCGTGCCGCTCGCGGGCTGGGCCCCAGGCTGACCGATGTGACTCCCCGTGCATCTGACGCTGTGTGACTATCCACCGAGGTCCAGGAGCAATGCCTCGCGCGCTTTGCTCTGCTTCAACCCACGCAATGGTGGCTGGACAGCGGTAACGCGAAGCGCGGATACGGTCATCGACCGGATCCAGACACTGAGCGTGACTGTTGCGTCGGTTGAAGCAGAGCAAAGGGGCCGTGCACCACATCGGGGGGCGGGCGGGACGGATACGGAAGGTGATCGCTCGGGGAGTGTTCGGGTGCGGCGACCGCATGGATCGCCAGCAGGCCCGCCACCAGGTCAGCCACCAGGTCCGGCGGTCACCCTGTGCTGGCTGCTCCGGCGGTTCGGTGGGATGCGGCTGGCCGCTAGGCCCAGCGGCGGAGCTCGCGCTTGGCGAGACTGTTGCGGTGCACCTCGTCGGGGCCGTCGGCGAGGCGCAGTGTGCGGGCCTGGGCCCAGAGCTGGGCGAGGGGAGTGTCCTGGCTGACTCCGGCTGCCCCGTACGCCTGGATGGCCTTGTCGATGACCCACTCGGCCATCGCGGGGGTGGCGATCTTGATGGCCTGGATCTCGGTGTGCGCACCCTTGTTGCCGACGGTGTCCATTAGCCAGGCCGTCTTGAGTACCAGTAGCCGGGCCTGTTCGATGCGGACCCGGGCCTCGGCGATCCACTCGCGTACCACGCCCTGTTCGGCGAGGGGGCGGCCGAAGGCGACCCGCTCGGCGGCCCGGCGGCAGAGTAGTTCCAACGCTCGCTCGGCCGCGCCGATCAGGCGCATGCAGTGGTGGATGCGGCCGGGGCCGAGCCGGGCCTGGGCGATGGCGAAACCGGTGCCCTCGGCGCCGACCAGGTTCTCCGCCGGCACGCGTACGCCCTCGAAGTCGATCTCGGCGTGGCCGCCGTGTGAGGCGTCGCTGTAGCCGAAGACCCGCATGCCCCGGCGTACCGTGACCCCGGGGGTGTCGCGGGGGACCAGGATCATGCTCTGCTGGCGGTGCCGGTCGGCACTCGGGTCGGTCTTGCCCATCACGATGAGGATCGCGCAGGCCGGATCCATCGCACCCGAGGACCACCATTTGCGGCCGTCGATGACGTAGTGGTCACCGTCGCGGCGGATCGACGTGGCGATGTTCGTCGCGTCGGAGGAGGCCACGTCGGGCTCGGTCATGCAGAACGCGGAGCGGATCTCGCCGGCCAGCAGCGGGGTGAGCCAGCGCTCCTGTTGTGCAGGAGAGCCGAACTCGGCGAGCAGTTCCATGTTGCCGGTGTCCGGTGCGGCGCAGTTCAACGCCTCCGGGGCGAGGTGCGGGCTGCGCCCGGTCAGCTCGGCCAGCGGGGCGTACTGGAGGTTCGTCAGCCCGGCACCGTGGCGCGGATCGGGCAGGAAGAGGTTCCACAGGCCACGCCGGCGGGCCTCGGCCTTCAGCTCGGCCAGCACCGCAGGGCGGGCCCACGGGTCACCGGCGGCGGCCACCTGGGCGGCGTGCACCGGCTCGGCCGGATACACGTGCTGCTCCAGGAAATCGGTCAGCTCCACGCGAAGCTGCTCGGTCCGGGCGTCGTACGCGAAGTCCATCAGGTCTCCCTCACCGCGGTCAGTCCGTGTGCGACAAGCGGGGCGACGAGGCCGCCGATGGTGTCGAAGCCCTCGCCGAGGGTCTGGCCGAGGGTGTGCCGGTAGTGGATGCCCTCACAGATGACTGCGAGTTTGAAGCAGCCCAGCGCGATGTGCCAGTGCAGGGGGCCGACATCGACGTCGCTGCGGCCGGCGTACCTGTCGATCAGCTCGGCACCGCTGGGGAAGCCGGCGCGCGGGCCGAGGCCGTCGGCGACCGGGTTGCCGTCGGAGACCTCGCTGCCGCCGAGCACGTCCCAGTAGGTCAGCAACAGCCCGAGGTCGGCCAGCGGATCGCCGAGGGTGGCCATCTCCCAGTCCAGCACCGCCGTCACGGTCACCGGTTGCACGGTGGCGAGCAGGTTGTCCAGCCGGAAGTCACCGTGCACGATCCGGCCCGCGTTCGCGCCCTCGGGTGCGGTGGCGGCGAGTCGGTCGCGCAGTTCGTCGATGCCCGGCAGGGGCCGGCTCCGGGACCGGTCGAGCTGCCCCGACCAGCGACGGACCTGCCGGGCCAGGAACCCCTCCGGGCGACCGAAGTCGGCCAGGCCGACAGCTGCCGGCTCGACCGTGTGCAGCGCCGCCAGGGTGTCCATCATCGCCATGGCCAACCCGTGCCGCTGCGCGCCGGTGAGCCGGTCGGTCCGGGAGCGGCTGCGGAAGACCTCGCCCGGCATCCGTTCCATCAGGTAGAACGGCGCGCCCAGCACGTCCGGCTCCGGGCAGAGCAACAGGGCGCCGGGCACCGGGACGTCTGTCGGGGCGAGCGCGGAAATGACCCGGAACTCCCGGGCCATGTCGTGCGCGGTGGCCAGCACATGCCCGAGCGGTGGGCGGCGCAGCACCACCTCCCGGTCGCCGACGTGCACCAGGTAGGTCAGGTTCGACCGGCCACCGGCGATCAGCTCGGCCCGTAACGGCCCGGCGGCCAGGACGGGGCGGTGTGCCGCGAGGTACCCACCGAGCCGGTCCAGATCCAGACCGGCAGGCGAGCCGGCGGTCGGTTCGGTCATCCGGACAGTTCATGGCAGCTCCGGCGGGTTGTCAAGGTCAGGTTTGACCCTCGGGACATGCCGCCGCAACAGGGACGAAATGGTCAACTGCCAGGCTGGAACCAGCCTGCCGGCCAGTGTGCCGGCCCGCCGAGCGGAGGGGTTTGAAATGTTGCTGCGCGTTCGGGTCACCCTGCCGGACCGTCCAGGCACGCTCGGTCAGGTGGCGCGCACCCTCGGCGTGTCGGGGGCGGACATCGTCCAGGTGGTCGTACTGGAACGCCTCGGCGGGCGGGCGGTCGACGACTTCACTGTGGTGTGGCCGGGCGCGGCGCGGGTGGAGCGGCTGCTGGCCGGACTGGCGGCCATCCCCGGCGTACGGGTGGACGGGGTCTGGCGGGCGATCGGCGCGCCCACCACCACCGGCCAGGACGCCGAGCTGCTGGCCCAGGTCGCGGCCAACCCGGCCGACGGGCTGGCCACCCTTGTCGACGCGGTACCCGGCCTGCTCGCCGCCGACTGGTCCGTCGCCGCGATGGTGCCTGTCGACTGGGCGTCCCGCACCGGAGGTGGCGGCGCGACTGTGGGGCACGCCAGCTGGCGTACCCCGGTGCCGCCGAAGCTGCCGGAGGTGACCCCGCTGCGCGCCCGGTCGATGACCGCCCCCGACGGCGGCCATTTCGCTGTCGCGCCGTTCGGTCGGGCCGGGCTGGTCCTGGTGGTGTCCCGCGAGCACAGCGAGACCCTCACGCCGGCCGCCTTCCACTCCACCGAGGTGGACCGGCTGGCCCAACTGGTCCGTGCCTGCGCGGTGATCCTCGGCGACCGGCTCGACCTGGTGGGCACCCCACCGGTGAGCGCCAACCCCTGACCGGGAGCTGTGACGAAGACCGCAGGGCCGGTCGCGGCTGGACATGGTGAGGCAACCGGCAGGCAACAGCCGCGGACGACTGTGGCACGGGAAGGGAGGCAACGATGACGCTGTGGCGGATCCGAGCCACCGTGGACGACCGGCCGGGCTACCTGTCGGTGCTCACGGCGAGCCTCGCGTTGCGCGGAGTCAACATCCTCACCGTGCAGGTGCACACCACCGAACGCGGTGCCGTCGACGACTTCCTCGTCGACGCGCCGGACACCCTCGACGAGGCGGGACTGCTCGCCGCCGTCGAACGCGGCCGGGGGCGGGACTGCTGGGTGGCGCGTAGCGAGGCGCGCGGCCTGGCCGACCAGCCGACCCGGGTGCTCGGGCTGGCGACCCGGCTGGTGCACGACCCGGACGCGACAGGCGAGGTGCTGCGGGCCCTGCTCGGCGCCGACGAGGTCACGTGGCGGGCCGCGGCGGCACCGGCCCGACCGGGGATCGACGGGACGACGATGCTGCTGGTCGACCCGAACGGTGGGTCGTACGCCCTGCGCCGGGTCGCGCCGAGCTTCACCCCGGCCGAGTACGCCCGGGCTCAGGCGTTGCTCGAACTGGGGGCGACGGCGGCCCGCCGTAGCGCCGAGCAGGTGACAGTGGTCCTGCCGGACGGTGCCGAGCTGACCGTGCGCCCCGCCGTGGCCGACGACCTGACGGCCGTGGTCGAGTTGCACGAGGCCTGCTCGGTGCGCAGCCGGCAGCGCCGTTACCTGGGGGCGGGTCTTCCCTCCCCGGCCCGACTGCGTCGGCTCCTGGAGCCGGCCCGCGGGCTGACCCTGGTCGCCGCGACGACCGGCTCCGGCGGGGCGGCGGAGTCGGTCGTCGCGATGGCGAACCTGCTGGCCGAAGGCGACGAGGCCGAGCTGGCGTTGTTGGTACGCGACGACTGGCAGCGCCGGGGGCTGGGCTCGACCCTGCTGCGTCGGCTGACCCGGCAGGCGGAGTCGGCCGGTTACGCGGCGATGGTGGCGCATGTCCAGGGGGACAACACGCCGATGCTGCGTACGCTGCGCCGGCTGTCCCGGCCGACCACTGTCGAGCGGGACGGCCCTCTACTGACCCTGACCGTGCCGCTCGCGGCCGAGGCGCCGGCACGGGCGAAGAGCGCCGGCTGACGGCTCGAACGACCGACCTCCGGTGCGGAGGCCGGTGAGGTGGGCAGGACTCCCGGTGCGGGGGTCCTGCCCACCGCGTGCTTGCCGACCGTGGGTGGGTCAGATGTTCGGGGGCAGCGCGGTGCGGTCCTGGAAGTTGCCGTAGAGCTGGTCGTCGTTGCCCACCGTGACCGCCTGGACCAGCAGGTCACCGCCGACGAAGGCACCCTTCCAGGAGGCGCCCCGACCGCCGAACGGCTCCTGGCGGTCACCCCGGGAACGGGGCTTGTTGATGCCCACCTTGAAGGCTTGCAGGTCGACCGCCAGCTTCGCCGCCTCGTCGGTGTCGTCGCAGGCGAGGGAGGCCACGAGGGCGCCGTTGGAGGCGTTCATCTGGGCCAGCAGCTCGTCGGTGGTGTCCACCACGACGATGGTGTCGACCGGGCCGAACGGCTCGGCGTGCATCAACCGGGACCGGCCGGGCGGGGCGAGCAGCACCGATGGCGCGACATACGCCGAGGTGTCCTGCCCGGGCAGGAACGGCGCGCCGTCGAGCTTGCCCCGGTACAACGGGACGGCACCGCCGCGTACCGCCTCGTCGACCTTGCGGCGCAGCTCGTCGGCCTTGGCGGCGCTGATCAACGGACCGAAGTCCAGCTCCGGCAACGGGTCGCCGGTACGCCAGGTGTCCTCGACCGCGAGCGGGTGTCCGAACCTGACCGAGCGGACCACCGGCAGGTACATGTCGAGGAACTCGTCGACCAGGTCCCGCTGGACCACGAACCGGGGGTACGCGGTGCAACGCTGCTTGCCGTACTCGAAGCCCTTCTTGAGGTGGGCGGCGAGCAGATCCCACTGGGAGAAGTTCCAGATGCCCCAGGCGTTGAGGCCCTCCTGCTCGATGAAGTGGCGCTTGTGCGAGTCGAGCAGCGCGGCGGCCACCTTGCCCCCGTTGGAGCGGCCACCCACGAACGCCACCGCGCCGATCTCCGGTGCCCGTACCAGTACCTCGGACAACGACTCGCCGCTGCCGGAGAGCAGGGTGGCCGGCAGCCCGGCGCGGTGCATCAGTGCGTGCGCCACGGTCAGGCAGACCGCGCCGCCCTGGGACGGCGTCTTGGCGATGACCGCGTTGCCGGCCAGCAACTGCACCAGCTCGGCGTGCACAAGCACACTCATCGGGTAGTTCCAGGAGGCGATGTTGCTGACCGGGCCGGGCAGCGGGGTGCGGCCGTCGGCGAGCATCCGGTCGATCTCGTCGACGTACCAGCGCACCCCGTCGAGGGCGCGGTCCACGTCGGCGCAGGCCAGTCGCCACGGCTTGCCGATCTCCCAGACCAGCAGCAGGGCCAGCAGGTCGCGCTGCCCCGTGAGGGCGTCCAGGGCCGCGGTGACCCGCGACTTGCGTTCGGCCAGCGGGGTGTCGGCCCAGCTGGCGTGGGCCGCCGCGGCGTGGGCGACGGCGTCGCGGGCGGTCGCCGCGTCAAGTCGCGGCAGGTTGACGAGCACGCTGTTGTCGACAGGGGTACGCGTCGGCGTCGGCGCGCCACCGGTGCGCCACTCGCCGTTTACCAGGTTCCGCAGTGTGGTGGTGCCGCCGGCCGCGCTGTCGAACGCTTCACCGGTGACGGCCACCGCCCGGGCGAGGGTGTCGGACCAGGAGGTTCCGTCGGCCAGTCGTAGAGCCATCGCGATCTCCTCAGGTGGGCGGGGAGCGGCCGTTGAGGGGCGCCGCCAGGTGCCGCGTACTGTCGCGCGCGGCCCAGCGCGACGGCAACAGCACGTTCTGTATCGCGGGGTGGTCGGTCCTCAGTGGAGAACCTCGCCATGTGTCGGGTGACCGTTTCCACCTGCGGTTTCATCGACCAAAAATCGAGCAACATCGATGGTGTGAACAATCCCCCTTTGTTACTGGCGGGTACGATCGCAGCCATTCGGCAGTGGCATCGCGCGGCGTCGCGATCGGGCGGGCTTCCCAACCGCCGGTGGTCGGATTACATTGTCAGCTATCCATGGGAGCGCTCCCGGTCCTGATGGAGCCACCTCGCCACCACCACCGCCGGCACCCGTCCACACCGACGCGGCCACGCGTCCGGTCGATGCCGTCGGGCACGCATCGACAGGAGCAGTCGTATGCATCAACCTTCCCGGTCGGGCCGCGTCCACGGTGATCGACCCCTGCCGGATCAACCGTGGCCGCGTCGCCGTTCCGACCAGCCCTGGCCCCGCCGGTTGCTGGCCGCCGTCAGCGCGCTCGCCGCCGGTCTCGCGCTAGGGACAGGGGTACCCGCGACCGGTGCCGCCGCCGCACCCACCGACGGGGCCGTGGCCGCCGCCGCGCCGGCCTTCAACTACGCCGAGGCGCTGCAGAAGTCACTGCTGTTCTACGAGGCGCAGCAGTCAGGTGAGCTGCCGGACTGGAACCGCGTCTCGTGGCGCGGCGACTCGGCGCTGCGCGACGGCTCGGATGTCGGGCTCGACCTCACCGGCGGCTGGTACGACGCCGGTGACCACGTGAAGTTCGGCTTCCCGATGGCGTTCAGCGCCACCATGCTGGCCTGGGGCGCGGTCGAGTACCGGGCCGGGTACGCCGCGTCGGGGCAGCTCACCCACCTGCTGAACAACCTGCGCTACGTCAACGACTACTTCGTCAAGGCGCACCCGTCGCCGAACGTCCTCTACGGACAGGTCGGCAACGGGGACGCCGACCACAAGTGGTGGGGACCGGCCGAGGTGATGCCGATGGCGCGGCCCGCGTACAAGATCGACGCGAGCTGTGGCGGCGCGGACCTGGCGGGGGAGACCGCCGCCGCGATGGCCGCCTCCTCCATGGTGTTCCGACCCACCGACGCCGCGTACGCCGACAAGCTGCTGACCCACGCGAAGCAGCTCTACACCTTCGCCGACACGGTGCGGAAGAACTACCACGAGTGCATCACCGATGCGACGAGCTTCTACCGCTCCTGGAGCGGCTACCAGGACGAGCTGGTCTGGGGCGCGATCTGGTTGTACCGGGCCACCGGTGACGCCGCGTACCTGGCCAAGGCGGAGAGCGAGTACGACAAGCTCGGCACCGAGCCGCAGACCACCACCCGCTCCTACAAGTGGACAGTCGCCTGGGACAACAAGCAGTTCGGGGCGTACGTGCTGCTGGCCAACCTGACAGGCAAGCAGAAGTACATCGACGACGCCAACCGGTGGCTGGACTACTGGACCGTCGGCGTCAACGGCGAGCGGGTCCGGTACTCGCCGGGCGGGATGGCGGTGCTCGACTCGTGGGGTGCGCTGCGGTACGCCGCCAACACCTCGTTCGCGGCGCTCGTCTACAGCGACAAGATCACCGATGCGACCCGCAAGGCGCGCTACCACGACTTCGCCGTTCGGCAGATCAACTACGCGCTCGGCGACAACCCGCGCAACTCCAGCTACGTGATCGGGTTCGGCGCCAACCCGCCGAAGAACCCCCACCACCGCACCGCGCACGGCTCCTGGTGGGACAGCCAGACCGTGCCCACCGAGACCCGGCACACCCTCTACGGCGCGCTTGTCGGCGGGCCGTCCTCGCCGAACGACGCGTACACCGACAACCGGTCGGACTACGTGATGAACGAGGTCGCCACCGACTACAACGCCGGCTTCACCTCCGCGCTGGCCCGGCTGTCCCAGGAGTACGGCGGCACCCCGCTTGCCAACTTCCCGGTCCCCGAGCAGCCCGACATCGACGAGCTGACAGTGGAAACCACTGTGATGCAGAACGAGACCCGGTCCACCGGCATCAAGGCCATCGTCTACAACAAGTCGGCCTTCCCGGCGCGGGCACTCACCGACGCCAAGTTCCGCTACTACTTCCGTGCCCCTGGTCTGGGCCTGGAGCCGATTGTGGTCACGCCCGGCTACACCCAGGGTTGCCCGGCGCCCACGACCGCCAGGAACGTCAGCGGCGATCTCTTTTACGTCGAGGTCGACTGCACCGGACACACCATCGCCCCGGCCGGCCAGTCGCAGCACCGGATGGAGGTGCAGTTCAAGATCGGAGTGCGGGAGGGCGTCGCCTGGGATCCGAGCGACGACCCGTCGTTCCAGGCCACCGCCGGCCCGAACCGCAACGTGCCGCTCTACGTCGGTGGCGTGCGGGTGTGGGGCGAGGAGCCCGCGTCCAGCAGTGACACCACGCCACCCACCACTCCCGGCACGCCGGTGGCGACCTCTGTCACCTCCCGTTCGGTGACGCTGACCTGGCCAGCGTCCACCGACGCGGGCAGCGGGATCGACGTCTACATCGTCAACACCCACGTGGTCGGCAGCGACACCTACAGCTGGTACCCCTCCACGACGAACTCGCTGGTGCTCGACGTCTCCCCGGCCCGCACCTACGAGATCACCGTGCAGGCCCGGGACAAGGCCGGCAACACCTCGGCCGCGTCCCCGAAGCTGACCGTGACCGTGCCAGCGGTCGACGACGGTGACACGGTGCCGCCCAGCGCGCCGGGTTCGTTGACGGCGTCGGCGATCACCACCACCGGTGCCACACTGAGTTGGGCCCCGTCGACCGACAACGTCGGGGTGACCGGGTACCGGATCTACCGGGGTCCGGCGCTGGGTGACGTGCTTGTCGCCACAGTCACCGGGACCACGTACGCGGTGACCGGCCTGCAACCCGAGAGCACCTACTCGTTCTACGTGGTGGCGATCGACGCGGCCGGCAATGCCTCGTCACCCTCGGAACGGGTGACGGTGACCACCTCGGCGCCGCTGCCCACCTCACCCTGCCGGGTCACCTACGGCAGCAACGACTGGAGCACCGGCTTCACCGCCAACATCACCATCACCAACACCGGCACGACTGCGATCAACGGCTGGACGCTGGCGTTCAGCTTCCCGAACGCCGGGCAGCGGGTCGGCCAGGGCTGGTCGGCCACCTACGCCCAGACCGGCGCGGCGGTGACCGCCACCAACATGTCCTACAACGGCAACCTGGCGCCGGGTGCGTCGGTCGGCATCGGTTTCAACGGCACCCACACCGGCAGCAACCCGAAGCCCACCGCGTTCACGCTCAACGGCGCCACCTGCACCATCGGCTGACCCGAATACCGGTTCCCCCGGTCGCAGCCGGGCCGGCCGGTGTAACGCTCCGTGCTGGCATGTCACACAGGAACGATCGTGCCTGTGTGACATGCCAGCGCACAGCGGCGTCCGCTCGGGACCGCTGCTGCGACCGGGCGTCCTGCACGGCGGAGGCCGACCTGTGGCTGGGGCGACCTGCGGCTGGTGGCGCTTCCAGGTCGAACACAGCGAGCAATGCTCACTCTGCGTGGCATAGGCGGCGTCGGACCTTTGCCTCACCTCGCACGCTTTGCTCTGCTTCAACCCACGCAATAGCGCCTGAGCAGGGGCTCCGCATCGGCCGGTGGCCAAGCAGGCGACGATTGCCGCCACTGTCGGTGAGCGTTGCGTTGGTTGAAGCAGAGCAAAGGGCGCGGAGTGGAGTGGCTGGAGGGGGGCAGACGTCACGGTCTGTCAGGAGCAGCGTGGGGGAGGAGGGCAGCCTCCGCCGGCCGAGTCCGCCCGGGCGGCGTCAGCGCAGGTCGTCGGCGAGGAGGTCCATCAGCAGGCCGTCGTGCCAGCGGCCGTCCTCGCCACGTTCGTAGCGGCGCATCACCCCTACGGTCCGGAAACCCACCTTCGCGTACGCCCGGATGGCTGCGGTGTTCGCCGCCGCCGGGTCGATGGTGAAGCGGTGGTGGCCGTGGACGTCGATCAGGTGGCGGATCAGGACGCGGATGGCGTCCCCGGCGAGCCCGGCGCCGCGTACCGAAGGGTCGAGGAAGATGTCGATGCCGGCGTGCCGGTAGTCCGGGTCGTCCTCGGCGTGCCAGTGGATCGCGCCGATCACCCGGCCGTCGTGCTCGATGGCGTACACCGAGAGGCCCTCGGCGGTGAGGTCCTCCTCGACGGCGGCGACCAGGTCGTCGCCGCCCCGCCACCAGCGGCGGACCTCGGGCTCGGCGCGGATCCCGGCCAGGGCTGGTACGTCGGCGGCCGTCGCCGGTCGCAGGGTCACCGCCTTGCCGTGCAACATCCGCTCAGCTCCGGATCTCGCCGTGCTCGACGCAGATCGCCGACCAGCCGACCGGCAGCACCTGCACCTTCATCCGACGCCGGCACCTGGCGCAGTACCGGGGCGGCTCCAGGGCCCGAGCCGCCGCACACTCCTCGTGTGCGCCGGACGCAGCCGCCTCGCCGCACCTGTCGCACCAGGTCTGAGCTGCCACAGCCGGTGTCACAGGGTCGCCGACAGCGCCTTGACCGGCATCTTCAGCTCGTCGAGGAGCTTGAGGTCGTCGGTGGCCGGGCGACCGAGAGTGGTCAGGTAGTTGCCGACGATCACGGCGTTGATGCCGCCGAGCAGCCCGTCGCGGGTACCGAGATCGCCCAGGGTGATCTCCCGGCCGCCCGCGTACCGCAGGATGGTGCGCGGCATGGCCAGCCGGAACGCGGCGATGGCCCGCAGCGCGTCCTTGCCCTCCACCACCGGGCGGTCACCCAGCGGGGTGCCGGGCCGCGGGTTGAGGAAGTTCAGCGGCACCTCGTGCGGATCGAGCTCGGCGAGCTGCGCGGCGAACTCGGCCCGCTGCTCGACAGTCTCGCCGAGGCCGAGGATGCCGCCGCAGCAGACCTCCATGCCGGATTCACGGACCATCCGCAGGGTTTCCCACCGCTCCTCCCAGGAGTGGGTGGTGACCACGTTCGGGAAGTACGAGCGGCAGGTCTCCAGGTTGTGGTTGTAACGGTGCACGCCCATGTCGACAAGCTCGTCGACCTGCTCCTGGGTGAGCATGCCCAGCGAGGCGGCGACCTGGATGTCGACCTCGGCCTTGATCGCGGCGACGCCCTCCCGCATCTGCTTCATCAGCCGGGCGTCCGGACCGCGTACGGCGGCCACGATGCAGAACTCCGTCGCCCCGGTCGCGGCGGTCTGCTTCGCCGCCTGCACCAGCGAGGGAATGTCCAGCCAGACCGAGCGCACCGGCGAGGTGAACAGGCCGGACTGGGAACAGAAGTGGCAGTCCTCCGGGCAGCCGCCGGTCTTCAGCGACACGATGCCCTCGACCTCGACCTCCGGGCCGCACCAGCGCATCCGCACGTCGTGGGCGAGCTGGAGCAGGGCGGACAGGTGCTCGTCGGGCAGGTTCAGCACGGCGAGGACACCGGCCTCGTCGAGACCGACGCCGTTGTGCAGCACCTGGTCCCGGGCCTGGTCGAGGATCTCTGGCATGGCACGTACCCTACAAGGCCCCTTCGCGGGCGGTAAACGAGCGCGGACGGTGGGCCCGGAGCCGTGCCGGCCTGGCGCGGCGAGCCGTGCCACGCCACGCCGGGTCAGGCGCGGCGGGTGGTAACTTCGCCCGGCGGAAGCGCCTGACGGGCGGGAACCGGCGGGGAAGGGAGTGGCGGTGGCGGACTGGCTGGCAGCACTGGACCGCCGCGCCGAGCTGCGGGCGAAGGCGGGGCTGACCCGTCGGCTGCATCCGCGTACCGCCGCCGACGGCGTGGTCGACCTGGCTGGCAACGACTACCTGGGCCTGGCCGCGCACCCCGAGGTGATCGCCGCCGCGGCCCGGTCCCTCGCCGCATACGGGCTGGGTGCGACGGGATCGAGGCTGGTCCGGGGCTCCACCGACGCCCACCACACGCTTGAGGAGACGCTCGCCGACTGGCTCGGTACCGACCGGGCGCTTGTCTTCTCCTCCGGGTACCTGGCCAACCTGGGCGCGGTCCGCGCGCTTGTGCGTCCCCGTACGCTGCTGGTCTCCGACGCGCACAATCACGCCTCACTCCTCGACGGTTGCCGGATTTCCGGTGCGGAAACGGTGGTGACCCCGCACGCCGATGTGGCTGCGGTCGCCGCCGCCCTGGCGGCTGCTCCGGGCCGGCCGGCGGTGGTGGTCACCGAGTCGGTCTTCTCCGTCGACGGCGATCTCGCTCCGCTGGCGCGGCTGCACGCCACCGCCCGCGAACACGGCGCGCTGCTGCTCGTCGACGACGCCCACGCGCTGGGCGTGATCGGCCCAAACGGGGCCGGCGCGGTCGCCGAGGCCGGACTGACCGGCTCGCCCGACGTGGTGATCACCGCGACCCTGTCCAAGGCGCTCGGCGGGGCCGGTGGTCTGGTGGCGGGCCCTGCCGAGTTCGTCAGGCACCTGGTCGAGACCGCGCGGACCTTCATCTACGACACCGCTCTACCGCCCGCGGTGGCCGCCGGGGTGGGGGCCGCCGTCGGGCTGGCGCGCTCCGGTACCGGGCTGCGCGCCGAACTGGCCGAGCGGGCCGCCCTCGCGGTCGGCCGGCTGCGCGCCGCCGGCCTGGACGTCTCCGCTGCCGACGCCGCCGTCGTCTCGGTCACCGCACCCGGACCAGAGGCCGCGACGGCGTGGGCCGCCGCCTGCCGGGACCGAGGGGTGGCGGTCGGCTGTTTCCGCCCGCCGTCAACCCCCGACAGCCGGTCGAGGCTGCGACTGACGATCAGCGCCGGGGTGCCGCGAGTGGACTTCGAACACGCCCTGGAGGTCATCGTGGACTGTGCGCCATGACGGATCAGTGGCGCGGACCGGTGCTTGTCACAGGCACCGACACCGAGGTCGGCAAGACGGTGGTGACCGCGGCGATCACGGCTGCGGCACAGGCGGCCGGGTTGCGGGTCGGGGTGGTCAAACCCGGCCAGACCGGTACGGCCACCGGCGATCCCGGTGACGTCGAGGTGGTCACCCGGCTGGCCGCCCCGATGACCGGGCGTACGCTGGCCAGTTACCCGGACCCGCTCGCGCCGCTGGCCGCAGCCCGGGTGGCCGAGCTGCCACCGCTGGAGCTGTACAACGCGGTGGACGCCATCCGGGAAGAGGCGGACAAGCACGACCTGGTGCTGGTCGAGGGGGCCGGCGGGCTGCTCGTCCCGATGGGGCTGCGGCCCTCGGGGGAGCCGTGGACGGTCGCCGACCTGGCCGTGTCGCTCGGCGCTCCGGCGGTGGTGGTGGCCCGTGCCGGTCTGGGCACCCTCAACCACACAGCGCTCACCCTGGAGGCGCTGGAGCGGCGGGCCGTGCCGGCCGGCGTGGTGATCGGCGCCTGGCCGGCGGAGCCGGAGCTGGTGCACTGGGCCAACCTCAGCGACCTGCTGCCGAACCTGCTCGGCGCGTTGCCGGCCGGCGCCGGGTCGATGGACCCGGGAGTGTTCCGGCGCTCCGCCCCGGGCTGGCTCACCCCGGCCCTGTACGGCGTCCTCGACGACTGGCGGGCCTGGGCCGACGAGGCCACCTGAGCCGAACCCGTCGACCTGCTGACTTTCGTCAGTGCCGACCCCGGCCGGGCGTGGGTAGCGTGACCGTCGTGCACAAGAGGTGGCGTGACCTGCTGCTCTGGGCGGTGCTGTCCGCGCCGTTCGGGTACGTCGGTGTCACTCCGCCTCACTCCCGTGATGCCGTGGTGTCGCTGCTCGTCGGCCTGGGCGGGGCCGGGGTCGCGGTCGCGGTGAGTCGGCGGCTGCCGCTTGTCGCCCTGCTCGTGGTGGTGCTCGGTACGCTGCTCGACGGCAACTTCGTCTTCGCCATCCCGGTGTTCAGCTACCTGGCCGGCCGACGAAGTCCACGTACGCTGCCGGTGGCCGTGGTGTTCGCGGTGATCGCGGCCGGTGGCACGGTGCTCAATCTCGGGCTGCTCGGCACCGGCATGGCCACCTGGTTCCTGCTCGCCACGGTGCTGCTCTTCGCAGGCGTCTTTCCCTGGCTGATCGGCAGGTACCGGCGACAACAGGCCGCGCTTGTCGACGCCGGTCGCCGCTACGAGCAGGCCCGCGCGCACGAACGACAGGGTGAGGCGGAACGGATCCGGTTGCGTGAGCGGGCCCGCATCGCGCGGGAGATGCACGACTCGCTCGGGCACGCGTTGAGCCTGATCGCGCTGCGTGCCGCCGCACTGGAACTCGCCGACGACCTCAACTCCCGGCACCGCGCCGCCGCCGGTGAGCTGCGGGCCAGTGTGGCCGAGGCGACCGAGCGGCTGCACGGAATCATCGGGGTGCTTCGTGAGGAGACCGCACCTGTCACCACCCGTCCCGCCGGGGAGGACATCGCCGACCTGGTCGACGGCGCACGGGAGGCCGGCATGGCGGTACGGCTGAACCTACGGGACATGTCGCCGAACCCGGATGAGGTGCCGCCGGGCCTGCCGAACGCACCGCCGGCCCTGCCGGACCTGACGTGGCACGCCGCATCCGGGTTGGTGCGCGAGGCGCTGACGAACGCCGCCCGGTACGCCCCCGGAGCCGAGGTGACGGTCAGTCTGGTCCGGCGGGGGGACGGTGTGGTGGTGGAGGTGGTGAACGAGACACCGCCGGCCGGTCCGCTGCCGGGGCCGCCCGCCACCGGTTCCGGCCTGCTCGCACTTGCCGAACGGGTCCGGCTCGCCGGCGGCTCACTCAGCGCCGGGGCATGCCCGCAGGGCGGCTTCGCCGTCCGAGCCCGGCTACCCGTACCTACCCCCGCCACCAACGCTGACGCCGCCTTCGCGGCCCGGCCCGACGTGATCGACCTGCCCGACGTGGCTCCGGCCGGCTCGGCTGCGGCTGCCGGCGGCAACCCGGTTGGCGCGGCAGCCCGCCGGCAGGTCCGGCGCAGCCTGCTGGTGGCGCTCGGCGCGCCGGTCGGCCTCACGCTGGCACTGTCGCTGATCTACTACCCGGTCGCCACCGTCGGCACGGTGCTGGACCGGAGCACCTTCGAGGAACTGTCGGTGGGTGTGGCCCGAGGCGACCTGGTCGGCCTGCCGCCCCGGCAGGTCGACCGGCCGGCCGGGGCCCGGCCGGACTGCGAGTACTACACCGACGGCAACTTCCCGTTGGCCCAGCCGACGTGGCGGTTGTGCTTCGTCGACGGGCGGCTGGTCAGCAAGGAGCGGATGAACGAATGACGAGTGTCCCGCAGGAGCCGGTCCGGGTGCTGTTGGCCGACGACGAGGCGATGATCCGGGCCGGGGTCCGGGCGATCCTGGCCACCGACCCGGCCATCGAGGTCGTCGCCGAGGCCGGCGACGGCCGGACGGCTGTGGAACTGGTCCGGGCCCACCGACCTCGGCTGGCCCTGCTGGACATCAGGATGCCGAAGCTGGACGGGCTCGCCGCCGCCGCCGAGATCCGCCGGTCGGTGCCGCAGACGGCCACCATCATGCTCACCACGTTCGGCGAGGACGACCATGTGGCCCGGGCACTGGGTCACGGGGCGAGCGGGTTCCTGCTCAAGGCCGGCGACCCGCGGGAACTGATCGCCGGGGTACACGCGGTAGCCGGTGGCGGCGCGTACCTGTCCCCAACCGTGGCCCGCCGGGTGATCGAGCTGGGCGGCGACCGGGTCGCCCGTCGACCGCTGGCCCAGGACCGGCTGGCCGGGCTGACCACCCGGGAACGGGAGGTGCTGGCGCTGGTCGGGTCGGGACTGTCCAACGCCGAGATCGCCCGCCGGTTGTATCTGGTCGAGGGCACCGTGAAGACCTACCTGACAAGCATCTTCACTCGGCTTGAGGTGCGTAACCGGGTGCAGGCGGCGATCCTCGCGTACGAGGCGGGGCTGGTCGAACCGGTCGAGTAGGAACCAGCCCCGCCTGAGGTTCACGCGTCGCGTCTGCGGAGCGCCGCTCGGCCGGCGAGCAGTGCCACGGCGGCCCAGCCGGCGAGCAGCAGCAGCCCGACCGCCGGTGGGTACGGTTGCCCGTCGCCGGCCAGGAGGTGGTGCCCGGCCTCGCCCGGGAAGGCGTCGGCGATCCGGTGCAGCGCTGTGATGTCCGGCTCGCGCAACGACAGCGGCACGATCATCAGCACCGCGAGAAGCACCGTCAACGTCAGCACCGCGCTGCGTAACACGGCGCCGAGGCCGAGCGCGAGGACACCGATCAACGCCAGGTAGGCGGCCAGGGCGACCACGTCGCGGAAGGTGCCGGCCGGCGGAGCGGTACCCCATTCACCGAGCACCGGCGAAGCGACGAGCGCGCCGACGCCGCCGAGCAGCAACCCGAGCCCGAAGGTCACGGCCGCGGTCACCGCAGCCTTGGCCAGCAGTACGCGAGCCCGCGACGGCGTGCACTGCAAGGTGGTGCGGATCGTCCCGGTGGTGAACTCGCTGGTGATCATCAGTAGGCCGAGGGCCAGCACGGCGTACTGGACCAGCTCCAGCGAATCGATGAGCACGGCGCCCACTGGGACCACCCCGGCGTCGTCGCCCGGATCGTCGTTCGTGTTGCCGTTGGCCACGTAGATCGCCAGCTGCCCGGCGGTGGCGGCCATCAGCACCACCGCGGCGAGCATCGTCCACCAGGTGCTGCGGACCGTCCAGAGTTTGGTCCATTCCGCGCGGATCGTGGTCATGCCGCCGCACCTCCCGCACCGGCCCGGTAATCGACGTGGTCGGCGGTGAGGGCCATGAAGGCCCGCTCCAGGGATGCCTCGTGCGTGGCCAACTCGTGCAGCGGCACCCCGAGTTCGTACGCCAGCTCACCGACGCGCTCGACGGTGCTGCCGGTGACGGTCAGTTCGTCAGTTCCGCCGGGCTCGACCACCGCACCGGCGGCGGTCAGCCGGTCGGCGAGGGCAGCCAGCCCGGTCGGTCGCGGGCTGCGGACCCGTACGGCGAGTCCGCCGCCGGCGATCACCTGAGCGGTCGGCGCGTCGGCGATCAGCCGGCCCTGGCCGAGCACCACCAACCAGTCCGCGGTCTGCTGCATCTCGCTCATCAGGTGGCTGGAGATCAGCACGGTCCGGCCCTCGGCGGCCAGCGACCGGCTGAGCTGCCGGATCCAGCGCACCCCGTCCGGGTCGAGGCCGTTCACCGGTTCGTCGAACATCAGCACCGGCGGGTCGCCGAGCAGGGCACCGGCGATGCCGAGCCGCTGACCCATGCCGAGGGAGAGTGCGCGAGCCGGCTTCGCCGCCGCCCGATCGTCAAGCCCGACGGTGGCGAGCACCTCGTCCACCCGGCGTGCGGGGATGCCGTTGCTGGCGGCGATCGCCGACAGGTGGGCGCGGCCGGAGCGGGCGGGATGCAGAGCTCGCGCGTCCAGCAGCGCACCGATCTCGTGCAGCGGCCGGCGCAGCTCGCGGTACGGCCGCCCGCCGATCAGCGCCTGGCCTGCGGTGGGCCGGTCCAGTCCCAGGACCAGCCGCATGGTGGTCGACTTGCCGGCGCCGTTCGGCCCGAGGAAGCCGGTGACCCGGCCGGGAGCGATGTCGACAGTCAGCCCGTCGACGGCTGTGGTCTCCCTGAACCGCTTGGTCAACGCACGTAACGTAATCATGTCCGGACGGTAGGTCCGCGGCGGCCCGGCCCACCGTGCCCGAAAGGCACCATCCGGTACTGACTTTCGTCACCTCACGCCCGGTTCAGCGACGGACGACGAAGGTGTCGGGCATCCGGAAGGTGAGATTGTCGGGACAGTGCGGCGGGCGCACCACGCGTACCCCGGTCAGCAGTGGTGCGGCCTCGCTCACCAGCGTGGTCGCCTCCATCCGGGCGAGTTGGTCGCCGACGCAGCGGTGCGCGCCCGCCCCGAAGGCCAGATGCCGGCGTGAGCCGCGTTGTCCCGGGCGGAACTCGTCAGGCGACTGCACGACCGCCGGATCGCGTCCGGCTCGGGCCAGCCACAGCACCACACTCGTGCCCGCCCGCACCACAGCCCCGCCCAGCGTGGTGTCCACGGCGGCGATCCGCCGCCAGGTGACGATGGGTGGTTCGAGTCGCAACCCCTCCTCGACCACGTCGGCGGCGCTCACCGAGCCGTCCCGTAGCCCGGCGAGCACCGCCGGCTCTCCGGTGAGCCGGTGCAGCAGCAGGGTGAGGAACTGCGAGGTGGTCTCCTGCCCGGCGACCAGCAGGAAGAACAGCGCGCCGACGACCACGTCGGGCGGGTGCCCGGCGGCCCGCAGGGCTGCGGCCAGGCCGTCGCCGGTGGCCGCGAACTCCCGCAACAGCCTGTGGAAGCGCCCCACCTCGGTGGCGAGCGCCTGCTGCCGGTCGGCGTCCAGCGGTGCCCAGAAGAGTTCCAGCGCCGCGCGGGCGAACTCCTTCACCGCGGTGACCGGCGCGTCGGGCAGGTCGACCAGCCGGGCCAGGACCAGCAGCGGCAGGTCGGCGCAGAGGCCCGCGTGCAGGTCGACAGGTGCGCCGGTGTCGAGGGTGGCGGACAGCTCGGCGACCCGCTGCCGGACCAGCGTGGCCAGCCAGTCGCGTTGGGCGGCCACCCGGCTCGGGTGCAGCGCTTCGGCGACCAGGGCGCGGATTTCCGGGTGACTGACACTGCCGTTGTTGGCCAGGGTCGGTGGCAGCCGGAACCGGTGGGCGGCGAGCACCCGCAGCGCGGCCACCGGCATCGGGGTGACCGCGTCCAGCGCGTTGTCGGGTCGGAACGTGTCGGGGTCGGCGAGCACCTGGCGGACCAGGGCGTGCCGGGTCACCAGCAGGTGCTCGACACCCACGTGGTCGGTGACCCGGGCCACGTCGGGCCAGCGGGTGACGCCGCCACCGGCCCCGGGGCCTGCGGTCGCCGTCGGGGCCTGCTCCCAGCTGCGGAACAGCACGGCGTCACGCTAGTCGGCCGCCGCCGGCCGGCCGGCGCGCAACCGCCACACCGTGGTGCGCTTCACCTGGACGCTCTCCAGCGCCGCACTGACCGGCACGTCGTAGGCGGCGAGTTCGTCGAAGCGTTCCCGGGGCAGAAAGGCCCGTCCCGGGTCACCGACAAGCACCGACGCCCCGGCCCGGGTGGCGCGCAGCAGGAACCGCAGCACCCGGTTGGCCATCGCCCCGCTGTAGAAGACGTCGCCGGCGAGGACCACCTCCGCGTCGCCCGCGTCGCCGTCGAGGATGTCGCCGAATTCGGCGTCGACGCGTACCCCGTTGGCCTCGGCGTTGAGCGCGACGGCCGCGACGGCCAGCTCGTCGACCTCCACCGCGCGGACGGCGGCGGCACCCGCGCGGGCGGCGGCGATGGCCACCAGGCCGGAGCCGGAGGCCAGGTCCAGTACCCGGCGGCCGGCGACGACCTCCGGATGGTCGGTGACGTAGCGGGCCAGGCCCTGCCCACCGGCCCAGGCGAAGGCCCAGAACGGCGGTGGCCTGTCGCTGCGGAACTCGCCCTCGGTCAGCTCCCACAACCCGATCGGCTCGTCCGCCTGGTGCAGCCGCACCTCGGGCACGAAGGCGACGGGCGTGAGCCGGGCGTGCAGCCGGACGAAAGCGGCGGAGAGCGCGGACATCAGGTGATTGTGCACCGCGTCACCGCGCCCGGCGTGTCGCGGGTGATCCGTTACCGGTTCAATACCGTACGTGAAAACGGGCATCTCGCTTCACGGTCCGTGCGAACACGCCCGTCTACCGGGTGGCGTCCCGCGCTCCTAGCGTTGCGAATGGAGGCGACCAACGGGAGGACGGATCGTGAAGAGGCTGTGGCGTCACACGCTACGGATCGGGGTGGCACTGGCATGTCTCACCGGGGTGGACCTTGCCATGGCTGCGCCGGCGCATGCGGCGTTCGCCACCGAACTCGGCGGCCTGCCGGACCAGTTCACCGCCGGTGGGCGGGTGGCGACGGTCTCCGCTGTGGTGTCCCGCTCCGACCAGGGTGACTGCATCAAGGTGCGCTGGTCGATGGTGCTGGGTGTGCAGGGGTTGCGACTGGACCAGGTGCGGGTGGACCGGATCGAGGAGACCGGTTCGTTCCCGGTGGAGGTGCGTGCCGAGGGTGATTCGGCCCGGCTGACCGACCGTCAGCTCGACCCGGGCACCCTCTGCCCGGGGCGTACCGTCACCGCGCAGTACCGGATCGCGTTCGCCCGGGACGTCGACCGGGGACGGGTGAGTCTCGCCGCCGAGGCGTACGACCGGAACCTGCGGCTGCTGTCCCGCCAGACGGCGACCCGCGAGGTGGTGGGTCGGGGCGTGGACGCTCGTCCCACCACCGCGGCACCGACCCCGTCGCAGGCGCCGACTGTCGATCCGACGGAGGAGCCGGTCGAGGTGCCGACTGTCGATCCGACCGAGGAGGAGAGCGCTCCTGCCGACGACGCGGGGTACGCGGGTGGGGCTGTCGATCCGCCGGCCGCCGACGCGGCCGGAAACCAGACAGGGAGCGGGCTCGGTCTGACCGAGGTGGCTTTCCTCCTCGGCGGTCTGCTGCTCTTCCTCGGGGTGGGCCTGCTGCTGCGGCTGCGGCAGCTGACTCGGGAGCCGGAACCCGCGGTCGAGGCCGGTGGTCCGACGCCCGGACGTTGGGAACGGCGGTCGGCGCCGCGGAGCCGGTGGCGGACGGTGCCCCGCGACGGTGGTTACCTGAGTTGACCTGGGCCACGGTGGGGGCGGGCGAAACCGTCCCCACCGTGGCAGCGCGTCACGGTGCCCAGTCGGGGTCGCGGCCGAACGCGGCGAGGAGCCGATCCTGTTCACCGGCCCCGGCGGGCAGCGCTACCTCGGACTGGACGAGCCCGTCACGTCGGTAGTCCTCGACATGACGGGAGTACCAGCGGGCCGCCTCGGCGACCGCGTCGACGTCCATGGTCGGGTCCGCACCGATCGCCACCGCCAGGTCCCAGCCGTGTACGAGGTGTTCGGCAAGCAACTGGTGCAGATACTCCTCGGCCGGGGTGAGGCCGGCCGACAGGTGCACCGCCCGGTCCAGGGCGCCCGGACTGGTGGCGGCGACCTCTGCCTGCGCCGCGGCCTCGCGGGCGGTCTCGATCGGGTCGGCGCCGAGCTGGTCGCCGTCGTAGCGGTCGCCGACCTGGTCGACGGTGCGCCCGGCGAGCAGCGGCACGCTCCAGCGTTCCTCGCTGACCACGTGGTTGACAAGTGTGCGGACGTCCCAGCCGGGGCAGGGGGTGGCGGCCGACCATTGGCCGGGGTGCACCTGTTCCACCCGGTCGGTGAACTCGGCCAGGCTGCGCCGGTAGGTCTTCAGCAGCTCCATGTCGCAGTTGTTCCCGTCGGGGGCGCGGGTAACCCGCCGGATTCGGTGGCGCGGGTAACCCTCGGCGGGTCGCCGTGCCGGTGGCGGCGCTGCCGCAGCCGGGCCCTACTCCAGCTGGGCTGGGTCCAGCCCCAGTTCGCGGGCGGTGACCAGACGCACCCACTCGGCGAACTGCCGGCGGGAGATCACCCGCTCGTGCACCGCGAGCTGCACCGCCAGGCCGTCCATCACGGCGCTGATCCGCCAGGCGGCGCCGGCCGGGTCGGTGCAGACGAAGATGCCCTCCCGGACCCCGTCGGAGATCACCGTGGCGAGGTCCTGCCGCCAACGCAGGTCGAGCTTGCGGGAGACCTTCTCCAACTCGGGGGTACGCAGCGACTCCGCCCAGCCGTCGATCCACATGGACCAGGAGGTGGCACGCCCGGCCGGGGTGTAGAGACGCAGGATCCGGCGGAGCTTGGTCAGTGGTGGGGCGTTGGAGCGGGTCACCGCGTCGAGCCGGGCCAGATCCTGCTCGACGGCGTACGCGAAGGCCTGGGCGAGCAGCCGTTCCTTAGTGGCAAAGTGGTAGAAGACAAGTGCCTGACTCACCCCGGCGGCCTGCGCCACGTCCGCGGTGCGGGTGTTCGCCAACCCGCGCTGCCCGATCACGTCACATGCGGTGCGCAGCAGGGCATCCAGGCGGATCTCGGCCGCACGTCTCGTCACGCCCGTCACCGTATCCGATCGAGGCGGATACGGCCGGTCACCAAACCCCTGCTGATCCGGCTTGCGACAGTCGGAAGCCGGACAGTTCCGGACTCGCCGGGACGGGAGCCCGATTTGGCATCCGTTCCACCGCTCGGCTAGAGTTCTCATCCGTCACCGGGAATGCCCGGGGCGTGCGGACGTAGCGCAGCTGGTAGCGCATCACCTTGCCAAGGTGAGGGTCGCGGGTTCGAATCCCGTCGTCCGCTCGGAGCTGCCGCCACGCGTGACGGGGGCAACCTCGGTGGGGTGGCCGAGAGGCGAGGCAACGGCCTGCAAAGCCGTGTACGCGGGTTCAAATCCCGTCCCCACCTCGGTAAGAACGGCAAGGGCGATTGGCGCAGTGGGAGCGCGCTTCCTTGACACGGAAGAGGTCACTGGTTCAAACCCAGTATCGCCCACCATCAGATCCAGCAGACAAGGCCCGTTACCGGAGATCCGGTAGCGGGCCTTTCACGTGTCTCCGTACGACAGTCACCGACCCGGGGTTGACGCTCCCTTAGTCAGTGCTGGATAGTCAGCCCTGACTAAAGGGGGTGTGGTGGAGCGACGTCGGAGAGTGCCCAACCCGTTGGCCCTGGCCGTGCTGGCCTGGCTGCTGTGGGAGCCGATGCATCCCTACGAGTTGGGCCGCCGCCTCAAACAGACGGGCAAGGACCGGCACATCCGGTACACCCGCAGCTCGCTCTACATGGTCATCGAGCAACTCGACAGGGCCGGTTTCGTCACCGCGCAGGAGACGGTCCGGGACAGCGCCCGGCCCGAGCGCACGGTCTACGCGATCACCGAAGCGGGGCGGCACGAGGTGCACGACTGGCTGCGTTCCCTGCTCGCCCAGCCGCGCGCGGAGTATCCGCACTTCGCCGTCGCGCTGTCACTGCTCAGCCTGCTCCCGCCCGACGAGGCGGTCGAGGTGCTGCGCCGCCGGTCGGCGGCGCTGGCCGGCCGGATCGAGGAGACCCGCACGACCATGGACGAGGCCCGCGCCGACGGCGTCGCGTGGATCTTCCTGGTCGAGGAGCAGTACGCGCTTGCGCTGCTGGAGGCGGAGCGCAGGTTCGTCACCGAGTTGATCGAGTCACTCAAACAGCCGGACTATGCGAAGTCCTGGCAGGAGACCATGGGGGGTCGGGTATGACAGCCGTCCGAACCGCGCTGGTGATCGGCGGCGGGATCGCCGGTCCGGTGACCGCGATGGCGCTGCGTCGCGCCGGCATCGAGGCCACCGTCCACGAGGCGTACCCGGCGGTGACCGAGGGGAGCGGGGTCACCCTGACCCTGGCGCCCAACGGGCTGGCCGCGTTGGACTGTGTCGGTGCGGAACAGGCAGTCGAGGGCGTCGGCCTGCCCATGCGACGGACAGTGGTCACCGACGGTCGCGGGGGCCGCATCGGTGCCTTCCCGCACGTGGCGGTGGAGCCGGTCACCCTCGGGCTGTGGCGCGACGACCTGGCCCGGGTGCTGCGCGAACAGGCCGAGGCCCAGGGCGTGCGCATCGCGTACGACAAGCGGCTCGTCGACGCCGAGGAGAGCGACGACGGGGTGCTCGCCCGATTCGCCGACGGCTCCACCGCCAGCGCCGACCTGCTGGTCGGCGCGGACGGCATCCGCTCCCGGGTGCGTACGCTCATCGACCCGCAGGCCCCCGCGCCCCAGGTGCTGCCGCTGCTGAACCTCGGCGGCGCGGCCCGGTACGCGGTGCCCGACGCCGATCCGGAGGCGATGTACTTCGTCTTCGGCGCTCGGGCCTTCTTCGGCTACTGGGTGCAGCCCGATGGTCGTACCGCCTGGTTCGCGAACGTGCCGGACCGGCGGCCCACCAGCTACGCCGAGGCGAGTCGCATCCCGAGACAGCAGTGGCTGCACCGGCTGCGTGAGGTGTTCGCCGACGACGTACCGGCCCGGCAGGTGCTCGCCCACACCGAACCGGACGGCCTGGTGGCCATCGGATCGATCGAGAGCATGCCGTCGGTACCGCGCTGGCACGGCGGTCGGATGGTGCTGGTGGGTGACGCGGTGCACGCGCCCTCGCCCAGTTCCGGTCAGGGTGCGTCGCTGGCCGTGGAGAGCGCCGTGCAGCTGGCCCGCTGCCTGCGGGACCACGCCGAACTGCCGGCCGCGTTCGACGCGTACGAGCGACTGCGCCGTCGACGGGTCGAGAAGGTCCTCCGGCGGGGCCGGCAGACGACCTCCACCAAGACCGTGGGGCCGGTCGGGAAACGGATGATGCGGCTCATGATGCCGCTGGCGTTGCGGACGTTCCTGAACCCGGAACGGACCCTCGGCCCGGAGCAGCGCTACCGGATCGACTGGGACGCACCGGTCACCACGGAACTGGCTGTCGGCTCCGCCTGAGCCGGCGCGCAGCGGTGGCGGCCACCCTCAGGTGACCGCCACCGCCCGCTGCCGGTCACAGCGGCGGTGCGATGTCCCGACGCTCCTCGACCCGGCGGTACTCCACCGGCTCCTCGGTGGTGGTGGCGACCGTCTGCCGACGGCGGCCCCAGACGAGCGTCGTCATGATCAGGCCGAGTACGCCGGCGGCCATCAGGATCCACCCGACCACGTCCAGGTCGAGCCCACCTATGCTGGCGTTTACCGCGAAGGTGAGGATGGCGCCGAGCGCCAACAGAAAGATGCTGGTGCCGATACCCACGACAGCCTCCTTTGTCCGGGGGGTGCGGTGTGCTGTCGAGGAACGTCTGTACCCGGGGGATGAGCGGCGCAATCACAGGCGTCCCGGGGGCGGCGCCACAGGCGATCTTGCCGTCGGGTACAGTAGGCCCGTTCCCGGCGCTTGACGGGAGCATGCGGACGTAGCGCAGCTGGTAGCGCATCACCTTGCCAAGGTGAGGGTCGCGGGTTCGAATCCCGTCGTCCGCTCGCGGTCCGGCCACATCCACGGGTGTCGCCGGTTCACCACGGGCGATTGGCGCAGTGGGAGCGCGCTTCCTTGACACGGAAGAGGTCACTGGTTCAAACCCAGTATCGCCCACCAGCACTGTTCACCTCTCCGGCAGCGCACAGCCGCGCGAGCACCCGACTCAGGCTCGGAAGGTCCGCCGGTAGGTGTCCGGCGGCACGCCGACCGTGCGGTGGAAGTGCCGGCGCAACGTCGTCGCCGTGCCCATGCCGGCGGCCACCGCGATCGTGTCGATGCTGTCGTCGGTGCCTTCCAGCAGTTCCTGCGCCCGCCGGATCCGCTGCGTCAGCAGCCACTGCAACGGCGTGGTGCCGGTTGCCGAGCGGAAGTGGCGGGTGAGCTGCCGGGAACTGAGGTTCGCCCGGCGGGCCAGATCCTCGACGGTGAGCGGCTGGTCGAGCCGGTGCATGACCCAGGGGAGCAGTGCGGTAAGCGGATGGCCGTCCTGGGCGGGCACCGGTGTGCTGACGAACTGGGCCTGTCCGCCGGCCCGGTGGGGCGGCACCACCAGGCGACGGGCGACCACGTTGGCGATCGCCGGGCCGTGGTCGCGGCGGACCAGATGCAGGCAGAGGTCCATGGCCGCGGCCTTGCCCGCCGAGGTGAGCACGCGGCCGTTGTCGACGTAGAGCACGTCCGGGTCGACAGTCACCCGGGGATAGCGCGCGGCCAGGTCCGTGGTGTGGGCCCAGTGGGTGGTCGCCCGTAGCCCGTCGAGCAGGCCGGCGGCGGCGAGCACGAAGACGCCGGTGCAGAGCGACACCACCCGCGCACCCGACGCGTGTGCCGTGCGTACCGCCTCGACCAGGTTGCCGGGTGGATCGTCGGTGACATCCGCCAGGGCGGGCACGATCACCGTGTCGGCCTGTGCCAGCCGGTCGAGCCCGTGGTCCGGCTCCAGCAGGAACCGACCGACCCGGACCGGGTGCGTGCCGCACACCCGGGCGTCGTACCAGGGGCCGGGCACGGCGTCCGGCGCGGAGCCGAAGACCTCGTAGGCAAGCGCCAGTTCGAAGTGGAGCATGCCGTCGGTGGTGGCGATCGCGACGGAGTGCGGGGCAGCGCTCATGTCGGGAATTGTACGGGTCGTGTCGTTCCAGACACTCGTGCCGCCGGACGAACCCCGACAGAGTGATGCCCGGAGGATCACTTCGAGCAGGGAGCAGGCATGGGATCGGACGCACAGGTGGCGGTGTTCGGCGCGTACGGACACACCGGCCGGTTCGTGGTCGATGAGTTGGGCGAGCGCGGGTACCTGCCGTTGCTTGTCGGCCGCGACGAGGAGAAGCTACTGGCGCTGGCGCGCACCCGACCGGGGCTGGAAGCGCGGCAGGCGTCGGTCGACGATCCGGCCTCCCTCGACCGCGCGTTGCGCGGCGCGACCGCAGTGATCAACTGCGCCGGGCCGTTCGCGTCGACCGCCGCCGCGCTGGTGGCGGCGGCGCTGCGCGCCGGCATCCCGTACGTCGACGTGGCGGCGGAGATCGAGGCGAACCTCGACACCTTCCGGCACTTCGCGGCGCCGGCCCGCGCCGCGGGCATCGTGGTGGTCCCCGCGATGGCCTTCTTCGGCGGTCTCGGCGACCTGCTGGTGACCACGGTCATGGATGACTGGTCGGCGGCGGACGAGGTGCACGTCGCCTACGGTCTGAGCAACTGGCGGCCCACCGCCGGAACCCGCGCCTCGGGATCGGTGTCGGCACAGCGGCGCGGTCACCGCCGGGTCCGCTACACCGGCGGGAAGCTGGAATACCACGACGACGCGCTGCCGACCCTGCAATGGCCCTTCCCGGCGCCGCTCGGCCCGCGACGCGTCATCGGGGACTTCACCATGGCCGACGTCGTCACCGTGCCCAGCCACCTGACCGTCCCCCTGGTCCGCACCTACATGGCGGCCACGGCGGCGGCGGACCTGTCCGCTGCGGACACGTCGGCTCCGACTGTCGTCGACGGGCGTGGCCGATCCGGGCAGACCTTCGTCGTCGACGTTCTCGTCCGCGCCGGCGGTACGTCGCGTCGGCTGGCGGCGACCGGTCAGGACATCTACGCGATAAGCGCGCCGCTCGCGGTGGAGGCCGTCGACCGCATCCTCACCGGCCGCACCAGGACCGTCGGCGTCGCGTCGGCGGGCGCGGCCTTCGACGCGCCGGACTTCCTCGCCGCCCTGTCCCCGGACCTGTCGCTGCACGTCCCGCGCGAATCCGCGCCGGCGGGCTCCGGGCCGGATCTGTCCCTGCTGCGGTGAGTTGCGTGCCGGGCGGGTGCCGTCAGCGCCCGTCCGCGCTGGCGGGCAGGGCGAAGCGCCAACCGTCGGCGAGCAGGGTCGGGATGGCCCGGTCGACGGCGTCGACGGTCTGGCTGCGGTCGCCGCCGCCGTCGTGCAGCAGCACCACAGCGCCCGGTGCCACGCCCTCGATCAGGCGTCGCAGCAGCTCGTCGGTGCCGGGTGGCTCCCAGTCCGTCACGGCGAGCCGCCACCCCATCGGCCGCATCCCGAGCGCCGTCGCCACGCCGGGAGTCTGGCCCCAGGCGCCGTAGGGTGCCCGGAAGTAGGGGACCCGGGCGTGCGGGACGGCGTGCCGGATGACCGCGTTGGTCTCCAGCAGGTCGGAGGCGATCCGGCCGGCAGTCCAGGAGGCCATGTCGTCGTGGTGCATGCTGTGGTTGCCGAGCGCGTGGCCGGCCGCGGCGATCCGGCGTACCAGGTCGGGGTGCTCGATGACGCGATCGCCCTGCACGAAGAAGACCGCCCGGACATGGTGGGCGGCCAGGATGTCGAGCAGGTGCGGGGTGTGTTCCGGGTGCGGTCCGTCGTCGAAGGTGAGGCACACGGCCCGCTCGGTGCCGATCACCTCGGTGGGCCGTACCGGCGGCGGGCCGGTGCCCGGCCCGGGCGCGGCACGCGGTGGACGCAGGGGCTGCGTGATTGACGACATCGTTCGGACCTTCCGCTGGGTGGGCCGTGCGGGGCGGTTGACGCCCCGCACGGCCCGCTGGTGGTGGATGGCTGGTCCGCCCGCCGTGACGAACGTCAGCGGCGGGGCTTGGCTGCGATGCGGGGCAGGACGTACGGCGGGCCGGCGAGGATCAGGTCAGACTTGATCTCGTGATAGGCCAGCTTGGGCTGGTAGTTCTCGTCCATGATGGTGGCCAGACCCTCAGGCGGGTCCTCGAACCAACCCGGCACCCAGGAGTGCTTGTCGCTGAAACCCCAGACGGTGTACGACAGGCAGCTGCGCACCGCCAGGCAGGCCTTCATCAGCACGCTGTGGTTGGCGGCCGACGCCTGCAACCTGGGGTTGATCTCCTCGGAGTTGCCGGCCTGGACGGCCTCGGTCATCTGGCTACGGACGTCGACCTCGGTGAACGCGGTCGCCACCCCGAGCGCTGTGAACTTCTTCAGCGCCTCGGTCACCTGGAAGGTGCTGAAGTTGCCGTACTGGGTGCCGAGGTGGCCCTGGGCGCCGACACCGTCGATGGGTACGCCCTGGGCGCGCAGCCGCTTGACCATGTCGTAGACGAACTGGGTCTTGTCGTCGGCCGGGTTGCCGGAGCCGAACGCCTCGATGTTGTAGTCGTTGTAGAACAGCAGCGCCTTCGGGTCGGCGGCGCGGGCCCACCGGAACGCGTCAGCGAGGTAGCCGGGGCCGAGGTTCTGCGCCCAGAAGCCCTTGTAGTGCAGGGTCGGCGGGTTGTCCCAGGGGTCACTCACCGCCTCGTTGACGACGTCCCACTGCCAGATCTTGCCCTTGTAGCGCTTGACCACAGTGGTGATGTGCTTGCGCAGCAGGTCGCGTAGCTCCTGCTTGCTGATGGAGCCGTCGGCGACCCCTTCGGTCAGCCACTGCGGCAGCTGGTTGTGCCAGACGAGCACGTGACCCCGTACGCTCTGCCGGTTGCGCTTGGCGAACTCGACGAGCTGGTCGGCCGGGCCCCAGTTGTAGGTGCCGCGGGTGGGTTCGAGGCTCTCCCACTTCATCGCGTTCTCGGCGGTGACCGAGACGAACTCGGATGCCGTGATCTTGCGGTATTCCGGGTCGGCGGTGTCGTTGAGGGCGTCCGCGCTGACCGCGGTGCCGATCTGCAGGCCGTGGCGCAGGCCGAGGGCGCCCAAGGTCTGCGCGGTCGGGTCGTACGGTCGGCCGGCGGTCGCCGGCACCATGTTCAACGTCGTCACGGTCGCGACGGCGACCGCGCCTACGGTCATCCACCGTCTCAACTTCATCTGCGTTCCTCTCGGTCTTCAATCGACAGATGTCGATCATGAAGTGCAGGTTCCGGGCCGGTGCTGAGCAGGTTGGCAGCGGTGAACGGTGCCGTGACCGGACCGTCAGATGGTCGCGGAGGGCACCGATATTTTTCCGGATGTCGATCGGTAACTTGGCCGAAACGTTAGGGCCCGTCGATGGCCGCAGTCAACCACGAAAACTTCCGGAAGTGGGCCGTGGGCACTGCTGGAACGTCCAGTTTCCAACCGGAAACTTCCGGATACAGCTCCGCTCCCGGGGCGGCCGGTCAACCTCCTGACACATCCGGGAAGCTGGCCGGGCCGGCTCGCTCCCGCGGGTTCCGTGACGGGGTCGAGCCGGCCCGGGTCGAGGGCCCGCCGGCAGCGGGTCGATCGGCGGACGGCGCACACCGTCGGCCGACCGGGTCAGTGTTCGAGATAGGTGGCGTGGTCGAAGTCCGCGAAGCGACCGTCACCGCCGATGTCCTGCACCCAGAGGCCCAGCAGAGCGCCGGTGAAGCCCCAGGCCGCCGGCTCGCCGTCGGTGATCCTGGCCGCGTGCTCGTCGGAGAGGATCGTCGCGTCCAGCTCCACAGGCAGTTGCTGCCAGCCTTCCCCCAGGTCGTACGCGAAGCGCAGGGCCGGACCGTCGAAGGTGACCCGCAGGCCCACCCGCAGTCGGCCGCCGGTGTCGACGGTCAGCTGCGGGTACGCGGTGCGGCGACCGCCGTCGCAGCTGAGCAACTCCAGTACGGACCGGCCGTCGTCGGCCCGGGTCAGGTAGAAGTGGTGCCAGTTCTCGGTGTTGTAGTAGCCGGTGATGCCCGCCAGGTGCCGGTAGTCGCCCGGGTCGAACTCGACGACGGTCTCCAGTGAGCAGCGGACCGCACCCACGGGCCGCGCCACCAGGCTCGGCGTCTGCTTACCGACCGGGGACTGACCACCGTGCACGCGCAGGTGCGACGGGCGGGAGCGCATGTCGATCCAGTCGTCCGTCGCCGGCCGGCGCAGGGTCGACCAGCCGGCGCCCAGCAGTGGGCCGTCGAAGTGGTCGGTGGGCGACTCGTCGGGCCACGGATGGGCCGGCAGGTCCGGGGCGGGGATCTCGTCGGCCGGAACGCGACCGGAGACGCACGGCCAGCCTCCCGTCGGCCACTCCACCTTCTGTAGTGCGGTCTCCCGCCCGAGGACACAGTTGCCGAGCGGCGTGTACGGCCGGGCCACCAGATGCGCCAGGTACCACTCGCCACGCTGGGTGCGGACCAGGCTGCCGTGGCCGGCCTTCTGCAGCGTCAGGTCCGGCCGGCCGACCGAGGTGAGCAGCGGTCCGGCCGGGTCCACCTCGTACGGTCCGAACAGGTCGCGCGACCGCGCGACAGTGACCTGGTGCTCCCAGCTGGTGCCGCCCTCGGCGGTGACCAGCCAGTACCAGCCGTCGTGCCGGTAGATGTGTGGTCCCTCGGTCAGCCCGACATCGGTGCCGGTGAAGATGATCCGGGGTCGGCCGACCAGTTGCCGCCGGGCCGGGTCATACTGCTGAATCTCGATGCCACCGAAGCGGTCGCGGCCCGGCCGCCAGTCGGCGCTCATCGCCAACAGCCAGGAGGTGCCGTCGTCGTCATGGAACAGCGCGGCGTCGAAGCCGTGCGAGTGCAGCCGTACCGGGTCCGACCACGGTCCCGTGATGGTCGGCGCGGTGGTGAGGAAGTTCTGCGCGTCCCAGTACCCGCTGGCGAAGCTGGCGACGTCGCTGTAGACAAGGTGGAACAGTCCGTCGTGGTACGTCAGGTCGGGCGCCCAGATCCCGTTGGAGTCGCCGCAGCCGCGCAGGTCGAGCAGGCGGCGTTCGGTGATGATCCCGCCCAGTTCCCGCCAGTGGACGAGATCCTTCGAGTGGTGCACCCGGACGCCCGGGTACCACTCGAAGGTCGAGGTCGCCAGATAGTAGTCGTCGTCGACCCGCAGGATGGACGGGTCGGGATGGAAGCCGGTGAGGACGGGGTTGCGGATCGACCGGGCGATAGCCACGTCTGCGATCTCGGTCGACATGTTCGACTCCTTCAGGTCACGATCCCGGTTTTTTCCCGGAAATACTCCGGAAGTGCCAAGATTGCGCTCACGGTATCGGCTCGCGTCGGCTCGCGACACCCCCTTGACCGGCGGCGCAAAGCCGTCGTAACGTGCCGGCCATCACATCGAAAATACCGGTATCGAAGCGAAACTTGCGATCCCGTTTTCATGACCGCCGCTGATCGCGGTGGTGCTCCCTCCGTGCATTACGCCTCCCGAAGGGATGAACCATGACATCGCACCTCTCCCGCCGGTCGTTGCTGGGGCTGGCCGGCGCGGGCGCCGGCGCGCTCCTGCTCGGCGCCTGTGGGGATGGGGACAGCGGCGCTTCCGCGAGCCCGCAGAAGATCAGATGGTGGCACGTCCAGGACGCCGAGCCGATGCTCAGCGTCTGGGCTGATCTGGCACGGCAGTACGAGAACGTGCACAACAACGTCACGGTCGAGGTGCAGCCGCTGGAGGTCGAGGCTTTCAAGACCAAGCTGAACGGCGCGGTCGAGGCGGCGATGCCACCGGACCTGTTCCAGTCGTGGGGCGGCGGCGCGCTGCAGCAGCAGGTTGAGGCCGGCCTGGTCAAGGACATCACGAACGAGGTCCAGGGATGGATCGGGCAGTTGCTGCCCGCCTCGTTGCAGCCGTACACGGTGAACGACAAGATCTACGGAATCCCGTTCGACATCGGCATGGTCGGCTTCTGGTACAACCGGGACCACTTCGCCAAGGCCGGCATCGAGACGCCGCCGAAGACCTGGAGCGAACTGCTGGGGGTGGTGACCAAGCTCAAGGCTGTCAACATCGCCCCGATCGCGCTCGGCGGCAAGGACAAGTGGCCCGGGCACTACTACTGGGCGTACCTGGCGATGCGGATCGGCGGCCTGGAAGCGCTGCAGCGCGCGGCCGAGGACCGCAACTTCAACACCCCGGTCTTCATCGCCGCCGGTGAGCGGCTCCGGGAACTTGTCGACATGCAGCCCTTCCAGAAGGGCTACCTGCGTGCGGAGTACGGCTCCGACACCGGGCAGGCCGCCACGATGGGCAACGAGGACGCCGCCATGGAGCTGATGGGCCAGTGGGCACCGTCGGTGCAGGCCTCCTCCTCGACAAGCAAGCGCGGGCTCGGTGACCGGCTCGCGTTCTTCCCCTTCCCGGCGGTCGAGGATGGCAAGGGCTCGGTCACCGACGCGTTCGGGGGCGGCAACGGCTTCGTGGTCGGTCGTGACGCGCCGGCCGCCACTGTGGACTTCCTGCGGACGCTGCTGCAGGCACGCAACCAGCGCCGGGCCGCCCAGACCGGTGCGGTGCTGCCCACCAACCAGGCCGCGGCCGGCGGGATCAAGGATCTGAACAACCAGGTCGTGGCGGCCAACCTGGGCATCGCCACCGGCTTCCAGCTCTATCTCGACCAGGCGTACCCGCCGGCGGTGGGTCAGCAGGTCAACGAGAGCGTGGCCCAGCTGATCGCCGGCACGAAGCAGCCGGACCAGATCGTCAAGGACATCACCCGGGTCGCGAAGAAGCAGTAGCGGGCGGCGCTCGGCCCGTGTCGGAGCCGAACGCCAGCTCGTCGGCGCCCCCCGCCGGCAGTGTCAAGGGATGAGCGAGAAAGGAAGGGCGCATGGCTGCCAACGACAACCGGACAGTGACCATCGCGGCCATCGCCCGCCTGGCGGGGGTGTCGGTGCCGACGGTGTCCCGGGTGATCAATGGTCGTTCGGATGTGGCTCCGCAGACCCGTGAGCGGGTGGAGGAGTTGCTGACGCGGCATGGTTACCGGCGTCGGCCGCCGAGTATGCGGGCGAGTTCGGGGTTGGTGGACCTGGTCTTCAACGATCTGGACAGTCCGTGGGCGGTGGAGATCATCCGGGGTGTGGAGGATGTGGCGCACGCCGCGGGGGTGGGCACCGTGGTGTCGGCCATCCACCGACGCTCCTCCTCTGCCAAACAGTGGCTGGACAACATCCGGACCCGGTCCACGGAGGGGGTCATCTTCGTGACCTCCACCCTCGAACCGCCGCAGCAGGCGGAGTTGCGCCGGTTGAACATCCCGGCCGTGATCGTCGATCCGGCCGGGGTACCGGCTCAGGACGCGCCGACCATCGGCGCCACGAACTGGGCGGGCAGCCTGCGGGCGACGGAGTATCTGATCGGGCTGGGGCACCGGCGGATCGGGTTCATCGCCGGGCCGCCGCAGTTGATGTGCAGCCGGGCGCGGATGGACGGCTACCGGGCGGCCCTGGAAGCCGCCGGGATCCCGATCGACGACCGATTGATCCAGGCGGGCAACTTCTACCACGAGGCCGGGTTCTCCGGTGGGGTGCGGTTGCTGGGGCTCACCGAGCCGCCGACGGCGATCTTCGCGTCGAGTGACCAGATGGCGTTGGGCGTGTACGAGGCGGTGCGGCAGCGGGGGCTGCGGATGCCT
>NZ_BOOZ01000033.1 GCF_016863495.1 Micromonospora andamanensis | reverse complement strand
TCGGCAACCACTACTACCAGATCATGGCGACCGAGGGTTACCAGAGCCAGGGAAGCTCGGACATCACCCTCCGGGAGGGCGGCAGCTCGGACCCGGGCAACCCGGGCAACCCGACCACCCCGCCGCCCGGTAACAACGGCTGCACGGTCAACGTGCAGCGCGCCGAGGACTGGAACGACAGGTTCAACACGACCTTCTCGGTCAGTGGCAGCAACAACTGGACCGTCACCATCCGCACCAACGGCGGCCAGAGCCTGCAGAACAGCTGGAACGCCTCGGTCAGTGGCAGCAGCGGAACGCTTACCGCACGTCCGAACGGCAACGGCAACAACTTCGGCATCACGCTCTGGAAGAACGGCAACAACACCACACCCACCGCGACCTGCTCAACCGGCTGACCGGGGTGACCAAGGGTGGGGTGTCGGCGACTCGCCGGCACCCCACCGCTGTTTTCCGAGGCGTCGGCACCGCCCGTCGGGTCGGTGCCACGGGTCGCCGTTTTCGCCAACTGCGGCATGTATTGACAAGCATCGACGTCGGGGTGACGCTTGTGTGTGAGAGCGCTCTCTCGCAATCGCTCGATCGGCCACCACCAGTCTGGCCAGGGAAGCTCCGATGTCTTCGGCGCGGCGCCGGACGTGTCCCTGACCCGTCCCGACAGGAGTCCCGAGATGCACAGGGCCGCATCCCTGCCCACCAGCCGCACCCGACTGCGCCTCGCCACGGCGATCGGCGCCCTGCTCACGCTGCTCGGCACCTACGTGGTGTCCACCACCGCACGAGCCGACGCCGCCCCGGGGACCAACGCCATTCGGGTGGCGGAGTTCCCCGCCGACTGCACGTACAGTCACCGGCTCCCCGACGACCCGATCATCTTCCCCGGGCTGCCCGGCGCCTCGCACATGCACAGCTTCTTCGGCAGCACTGTGACAAACGCCCACACCACGCTGCCCGACCTGGTCCGGTCCTCCACCACCTGCAACCCACGGGTGGACGTCTCGTCCTACTGGGTGCCGACCCTCTACCGCGACAACGTCCCGGTGGAGCCCTCCAGCGCGACCTTCTACTACCTGGGCGAAGGAGTACGCGCCGACGTCGTCGCGCAGACCCAGCCGTTCCCGCTGGGGCTGCGGCTCGTCGCCGGAAACGCCCGAGCCGCCGGACCGGGCGACAGCATCGCCCGCTGGTCCTGCCTGCATGCCGGGCACGTGCCGCCGTCGAAGGACTTCGTCACCTGCCCGGCCGGCACGATGCTGGAGTCGTACCTGGACTTCCCGCAGTGCTGGAACGGCCGGGACCTCGACTCGCCGGATCACAAGAGCCACCTCGCCTACCCCGTGAACCAGGCCTGCCCGGCCAGCCACCCGGTGCCCGTGCCGAAGCTGCGGCAGGTGCTGCGGTACCCGGTCAACGGTGACCCGTCGCGGTTCCGCCTCGCCTCCGGGCCGGGCTACACGATGCACGGCGACTTCTTCAACGCCTGGCCGGCGGAGGAACTGGCGCGCCGGGTCCGCGACTGCATCCGGCCGGTCATCAAGTGCGGGCACGACGGTCGCCCGCTCTGAACCGATCCGTGCCACCCGGCGGCGGGCCCGGTCATGCCGGCCCGCCGTCGGGCGGACCCGAAGGAGGCCGCGTGCGAGCCACACGCGCGGTGCTGCTCGCGACGGTGCTGCTCGTCACCGGTTGCGCCGCCGGAGCACCGCCAAGCACGGCACCGCCGCCCACCCCCGGAACACCGCCGCCGCTGCTCACCGGGTCACCGCCGGCACCGGCGGCCGAACCTGCCGTGCCGGGCGGGTCGCCCACCACAGCGTTCCCGGGTGCGGCCGGACAGTTCAACGGCACCGACACCGCCTGGCTACAGCTGACGGTGGCCATGGCCGAACGACTGCTGCCGATGCTCGCCCTGGTGCCGAACCGGGCCACCGACCCTTCCTGGGAACGGCTCACCGCCCGGATCGAGGCGACCGAGCGCACCCACCTGACCCGGTCCCGGCGGCTGCTGGCCGACTCCGGCGCACCGGCGGCCAACCCACACGAGGGCCACGACATGCCCGGCATGGTCACCGACGCGGAACTGACCGCGCTTCGCTCGGTCACCGGGCGGGCCTTCAACCAGTTGCTCGCCGGACACCTGCGAGCGCATCTGACACAGGCGGTGCGGATCGCCAAGGCCGAGCGGCAGGGCGGGGCCCATCCCGCGACCACCGCGCTGGCCGCGGCAGTGGTCCGGGCCGGCACCGCCGACCTCGCCCGGCTCGACCAACTGGACACGGCCTCCCAGTATCGACAGGCGGAGGTCGCTCAGCCGGCGCGTCGGGACCGGGCCACCGCGACCACACCGACGACCACGGCGATCAGCCCCACCACAAGCGCCACGTAGCCACCGCCCCGCCCGTTGCCGGTGCCGATGCCACTGTCCGAGGTCACCACCACCAGAGCACCGAGGGCCAGCGCGGCAATCCCCGCCGCCAGGGCGATCGCGCCCCGCCGCGTCTCGCCGGTGCGCGGACGGGCCAGTGCCAGCCCGCCGATGATCACACCCGCGAGTCCCAGTAGGGCAGCCACAGTCGAGCCGAGCCGACCCGCGCTCATGGTCACGCCCTCGGCGGCGACCGGATGGGCAGCGATGTCGGCGACTACCGGTGCGGCGAGTCCGACCGCCCCGGACGGTACGGCCACTGCGGTGGCGAGCACGAGTCTGCTGATCGTCATGGTCTCTCCTCTGTGGTGCGTCTGGTCGCCTGGTCCGGATGCCCCCGATCATGTCGCTGGGTGCGGACACGGTCATCCGTCCGATGCAGGCACTTGTCGGTGCCGCAGCCGGCGCGACCTGCTGCCGCGTACGCGGCAGCAGGTCGCCGCGGTACCGCGTACGTGGTAGGTGGTCAGTCGTCCGCGAGCAGGAGTCGCCGGGCGATGTCAGCCGGTTAAGGTGCGCCCATGGGCGAGCGGTGCGGGCGGATTTTCGGGCTCGCTGCGGTGAGGGACCTGGCGATCGCCGTCGGCGTGACGGCGGTGCTGCTCGTCGCCGTACTGTCCGCAGCGCACCCCGGCACGGGAGCGGACCTGTTCGGCTACGCCTGGTTGGTGATCGGTGGCCTGGCGTTGGCCGCGCGCCGACGGGCACCGGTCGCGGTACTTGTCGTCACCGGGGTCTGTGCGGTGGGGCACCAGGCCGCCGGCGTCGAGGTGCCCGCAGTCGCGTTCCTGTTCGCGGTGTACGCAGCCGTCCGCGCGGGGCACCGTACGGTCACGGCCGTGGCGGGTGCCGCGATGCTTGTCGCCCTTCCGCTCGCAGCCCTGGCCCTGCCGCCGGGGCTGCCCGTCGACGAGGCGCTCGCGCGCAGCCGTGACGCCCTCGAAGTGGCCTGGCTGGTCGCCGCCGGGGCTGCCGGTGAGGCGCTCCGGCAGGCCGAGCGGCGTGCGGAGGAGGCCGAGCGCACCCGGGAGGAGACGGCACTGCGCCGCGCCGACGAGGAGCGGCTGCACATCGCGCGGGAACTGCACGACAGCCTCACCCACCAGATCTCGATCATCAAGGTGCAGGCCGAGGTCGCCGTGCACCTGGCCAGCCGGCGCGGTGAGCCGGTGCCGGAGGCTCTGGTGGCCATCAGGGAAGCCAGCCGCGAGGCGACCCGGGAACTGCGCGCGACCCTGGAGACGCTGCGTGCCGACGGCACCGCCACCTCGCCCGGACTCGACCAACTCCCGGAGCTGGTACGGCGGGCCCGGATGGCCGGCCTGGACGCGACGTTGACGATCGACGGAGAGCGGCCCGACGTCCCGGTCGCCGTGGACCGCACCGCCTACCGCATCGTGCAGGAGTCGCTCACCAACATCGCCCGTCACGCCTCCGCGACCACGGCCTCGGTCCGGATCGACTACCTGCCGAACACCCTCGCGATCCGGGTGGACGACGACGGCGACGCCGTGCCGGGCGGCGCTACGGCGCCCGGCGTCGGGCTGCTCGGGATGCGCGAACGCGTCGTCGCCCTCGGTGGGCTGCTGCGGGCGGAGGCACGCGACGAGGGCGGGTTCACCGTCCACGCCGAGCTGCCGGTGGGCGTGACCGCATGATCCGCGTCCTGCTTGTCGACGACCAACCGCTCCTGCGCAGCGGGTTCCGCGCGTTGCTCGACATTGAGGACGACATCGAGGTGGTGGCCGAGGCCGCCGACGGCCAGCAGGCGCTGATCCTGGCCAGGGAGCACCTGCCCGACATCGCGCTTGTGGACATCCAGATGCCGGTGCTGGACGGCATCGAGGCGACCCGGCAGATCGCCGCGGATCCGACCCTGGCCGGCGTGCACGTGGTCATCCTGACCAACTACGGTCTCGACGAACACGTGTTCCACGCGCTGCGCGCCGGTGCGGCCGGGTTCCTCGTCAAGGACATCGAGCCGGCGGATCTCGTGCACGCCGTCCGGGTGGCCGCGCGCGGGGACGCCCTGCTCGCGCCGTCGATCACCCGCAAGCTGATCGACAGGTACGTCACCGAGCCGTTGCGGACGGAGACCCGTGCCCGACTGAAGGAGCTGACCAACCGCGAACGGGAGACCGTCGTACTCCTCGCGCGGGGCCTGTCCAACGACCAGATCGCCGAACGCATGGTGATCAGCCCACTGACCGCCAAGACCCACATCAACCGGGCGATGACCAAACTGCATGTGCGCGACCGGGCCCAACTCGTGGTCATCGCCTACGAGTCCGGCCTGGTGGCCCCCCGAGAGCGCTGACTTCGACTACACGGGTCGCGCGGACACCAGGCGGCACCGGCCTCAGGGCTGGAGCAACTGGTGCTCCACACTCGTCAGGACCAGCTGGAGCAACTGCTCGTCCAGCGGCTCCTGCCAGGCGGACATGAACACCGTGACGACCGTGTACCCGACCGCCAGCATCACGTACGCGTTCTGCGCGGTGAGCGTGCGGTCACCGACGAGGTCGGCTGTCATCGTGCTGTCGTACCGCCAGCTCAACTCGCCGATGCTCGGCGGTGTGGCGGCCCGTACCTCGACGTCGAGCGAGTCGTCGAGGGTGAACGACGAGCAGGCACGCCGGGCGTCCCGGGCGGCGGTAAGCACTGCCTCGCCCACCGCGGCGTCGTACCCGTAGACGGTGACGGTCAGGTCGGTGTAGGTGAAGCGACCGTCCTCCGGGTCACTGGTGTAGGTCCGCTTGCCTGTCGCGCGCAGGCTGGACTCACCGACCACCAGGAACCGCTCCCTGACCAGTGACTCGCACTCGGGGACGGACACGGCCACCCCGTCCGACACGATGCCCCGGCCGGCCGGGCCGGATTCGGCCACATTCCAGCTCGACGGGATCACCAGCGTGCTGGTCTGGGCGGCCCGATCGGCCTGCTCGGCGGTGAGCACCCGCCGCGCCACCTCGTACCGTCTGTCGAACTCGGCAAGCCGGCGCTGGGCGGCGTTGACGGCGACGCCACCGGGGACCCCGACACCTACCACCGCCACCGCGACCGCGGCGACAAGCACCGCCGTCGCGGTCGTCGCGGCCGTCACCCCGTGCCAGGCCGGCCCGGTGCGGCTCCGACCGGCGCTCCGGGAGATCACCGGCGCCCGTCGGGTGGCGCTGAGCGGTATCAGCAGCGCCGCCAGCAGCAGCACGGCGTGACCGAGCCAGAGCGGCGCGACGGCGACGTCCACGGCGAACATGTCCGGTTCGGCCGGCCGGTCGGTCAGCCAGCCGTACCCGTAGTGCGCCGCCGTGGCGGAGCCGGTGGTCACGGTCGCGGCGAGCACCCCCCGCGCCCAGCCGTACGGCCAGGTGGTGGTCAGCGTGACCACGACGAGCACCACCGCGCCGGCGGCGGCGCAGATCCACCACCGTTGCTGCTGCGCCCGCAACTGGTCGGTCAGACCGTCACCTGCCGGGGTCACCAGGATCGCCGCGCCGCCGCCGAGCGCCGCCGCGACCAGCGCCACCGGCCACAAACGGTGCCCGCCGGGCGGCCGTCGCGGCACCAGCAACGCGTAGACCGGCAGCAGCCCGAGGACGAGAGCCGGCCACACCTGGTTGGCCAGCCCGTAGGTGAGCAGGTAGCGTAGGTCGTCGACGTCGTGCAGCACCGCGGCCAGCGCACCGACAGTCCAGAGCGCAGCTCCGCCGGTCAGGCCGGCCGCGACCCCGGCCAGGCAGGTGTGGACCGGCCGCTGCCGGCGAGCCGCCAGTTCGGCCAGGTGGGCGGCGAGCGCGACCACCCCGGCGGTGACGAGCGCGAGCAGCACCACGGAGACGGCCGTGCGCGCCGGATCACCCGGCCACACGAACGGGTAGCGCAGTGGCCCGGACAGAAACACCACCGGCATGAACACCGCTCCGGCGGCGACTCCGGCACCTGAGCCGAGTACGGGCCGCCACCATGCCCGGTGCGGCAGCCGGGCCCGACGCAGCAGCGACGGGAACAAGAGGCTGAACACGGCGACACCGGCCACCACCGGGACGGCCCCGTCACCCCACCCGTACCACTGCGGACCGCCGAAGTAGGCCAGCACGAGGAGGGTGTACATGGCGGCGACGGCGACGAAGCCGACCGCGAGTGCCTGCGCGAACCCGCCCTCGTAGCCGGGCGTTGGGTGCCGCAGGGCGCGCCTGCGGTCCGCCGGTGTGGGGTGGCGGGCCAGCATCCGGCTGGCCCAGGAGAGGTGCTGTCGCTCCGATTCGGGCACCGCCCGGGCGAACGAGGCGGTCAGGGCGGTTTCGGCGCCCACGCTGGCGGCGTGACTGTCTGCCGCGTACTCGCGCAGCCGCAGCAGCGCCGCCGCGAGTGCCGTCACGACCACCGCCAGCAGTGCGACCCCGAGCTGCGCCGCGACCAGCCGTGAGGTCGCCCCGACCAGGTTCAGGAAGGGAACGCCGGCCAGCGCGAAAGCGGGCGGGGCCAGCCACGCCGGCCCGCGGATCGTCGACACCCAGGTGACGTCGCGGGCCAACACGTGCGCGATCTCGTGGGAGACGACCGCGTCGAACCGGTCACCGGCGGCGAGGGCCAGCCGCGCCGGCACCACCACCGTGGGTCGCCGGCCGGGCAGCGCCGTGGTGAACGCCTGCCGCACCGCCGGCCCCGCCACCCACAACCGGGGGGTACGCCCACCCGACAGCCCCTGCCGCCGGCACAGTTCGGCGAAGCGTTGCTGTGCCGGCGGGACGTCGAGCCGGCCGAGGAGACGCAGCCGGCGCAGATCCCACCACGGTACGACCACCGCCAGCGCCAGGGTCCCGACGAGCAGGGCGAGGGCGGCTGACCCGACCACCGAGCCGTGGGCCCGTACCTGCTCCGCCGCGCAGTCGCGGAACGCGTCCACCGACTCCCGGTGCAGTGCCTCGCATCGCGCCGTCGTCAACTCGTACGGAAGCACCAGGGACAGGGTGCCGTGGAAGAAGAGGTTGCCGGCGGCCACGCCCAGGCTGGCCAGCGAGACCGCGATCAGGCCGTACAGCCACCACAGCGGCCGGGGTCGACGGTCAGGGTCGGGTGTCATCCGGTGCCGCCTCGGGCAGGTGGACGGCGCCGACGACAGCGTCGGCGAGCAGGTCGGCGGTGCCCTCGTCGAGCCCGAGCGTGGTGGCGTGCCGTCGCGCCACCTCCCGGAGTCGGGCCGCCTGCCTCGCCGTCATGACGATCCGGCCGTCGACCGCGGGCAGCGTGACCGCGTCCAACTCCCGCCCGGCCGGTGCGCGCCGGCCACTCGGGCGCCATCGCCGCCACCGGGACCGCACGGTGCGGCCCGCGAGGCGTAGGACGTCCAGGAGCGAGGCGGCCACCACCTCGATGACGATGGCGCTGACAAGCGCGTCATCGATGCCGAAGCCCACCCCGCCACCGGGTGCCCGGCGCTGCGTGGCCCCGGCCCGCCAGGCGGCGACGACGTCGTCGAAGACCGCCGCCTCCTCAGGAGCCAGTCGCCCGCTGACCTGCCGGGCCATCCGGATCACGAAATCCGAGCCGCTGACGGTCGCGCCTGGACCTGCCGATTCCATCGTCAAGGCTGGCCTCCCGGACACATCACGCACGGACGACGGGTCCGCTACAGGTTATAGAGAAGGCGATGAACGCGGTGGCCCCGCTGACGCCCGGCCGGCGAGGCCCGTCGCGTCGACCTGGCCGGTCGACGGCGGAGCGGCGTCGACCGGGACCGTCACCACCGGCGCGCCGCGCAGGCGGTGAGCTCGCCGGATGTCGGACCGGCGTGGCACGATCGCTCAGGTGACCAGCAGATCCACCACCGAACAGCGCCTCGGCGATCTCGCCCGGCTGCGCCGGGTGCGCGACCGCATCGACCGGGAGTACGCCAAGCCGCTGGACGTCGAGGCCCTCGCCCGTGGGGTCAACATGTCAGCCGGGCACCTGAGCCGTCAGTTCCGGCTGGCCTACGGCGAGTCCCCGTACGGCTATCTGATGACCCGGCGCATCGAACGCGCCATGGCGCTGCTGCGCCGTGGCGACCTCAGCGTCACGGATGTCTGTTTCGCGGTCGGCTGCTCGTCACTCGGCACCTTCAGCACCCGCTTCGCCGAACTCGTCGGCGTACCGCCGAGCGTCTACCGGCGCGAGGCGGCCCGTGCGACGAAGGGGATGCCCTCCTGCGTGGTGAAACAGGTGACCAGACCGGTCAGGAATCGAGAAGCAGCGGCCCTCGCGCCGCAGCTAGCGTGACCGGCATGAACATCACCATTCACGCCAGCTTCCTGCCGCACAACGACCCGGACGCCGCCCTGGCCTTCTACCGGGACCTGCTCGGTTTCGAGGTCCGCAACGACGTCGGCTACCAGGGCATGCGCTGGATCACCGTCGGCCCACCCGGTCAGCCCGGCACCTCGATCGTGCTGCATCCGCCGGCCGCCGACCCCGGCGTGACCGAGGAGGAACGTCGTACCATCACCGAGATGATGGCCAAGGGCACCTACGCCTCGATCCTGCTGGCCACGCCCGACCTCGACAGTGTCTTCGAGCGGTTGCAGGCCAGCGACACCGAGATCGTGCAGGAGCCCACCGACCAGCCGTACGGGATCCGTGACTGCGCCGTACGGGACGCCGCCGGCAACATGATCCGTATCCAGGAAGTGCGATGAGCATGGACGACCGGTCGGCCGCGGCGCCCGCCGCCGACAGCCACGACCTGATCCGGGTGCAGGGTGCCCGCGAGAACAACCTCAAGGACGTCACAGTCGAGCTGCCGAAGCGCCGGCTGACCGTCTTCACCGGCGTCTCCGGTTCGGGTAAGAGCTCGCTGGTGTTCAGCACCATCGCGGCGGAGTCGCAGCGGCTGATCAACGAGACGTACAGCGCGTTCATCCAGGGCTTCATGCCGACCCTGGCCCGGCCGGAGGTCGACGTCCTCGACGGGCTGACCACCGCGATCATCGTCGACCAGGAGCGGATGGCGGCCAACCCGCGCTCCACCGTCGGCACCGCCACCGACGCCAACGCCATGCTGCGGATCCTGTTCAGCCGGCTCGGTCAGCCGCACATCGGCTCGCCCCAGGCGTTCTCCTTCAACGTCGCCTCGATCAGCGGTGCCGGCGCGGTGACGATCGAACGTGGCGGCACCACCACGAAGGAGCGGCGGAGCTTCAGCATCACCGGTGGCATGTGCCCACGCTGTGAGGGCACCGGGCGGGTGACCGACATCGACCTGACCGCGTTGTACGACGACAGCAAGTCGCTGAACGAGGGCGCGATCACGGTCCCCGGTTACAGCATGGACGGGTGGTACGGCCGGATCTACCGGGGCAGCGGCTTCTTCGACCCGGACAAGCCGATTCGCAGGTACACCAAGAAGGAGCTGCACGACCTGCTCCACAAGGAGCCGACCAAGATCAAGGTCGACGGGATCAACCTGACGTACGCGGGGCTGATCCCGCAGATCCAGAAGTCGTTCCTGTCCAAGGACGTCGAGGCGATGCAGCCGCACATCCGTGCCTTCGTGGAGCGGGCTGTCACCTTCACCGTCTGTCCCGACTGCGGCGGCACCCGGCTGAGCGAGGCGGCCCGCTCGTCGAAGATCAAGGGCGTCAACATCGCCGACGCCTGCGCGATGCAGATCAACGACCTCGCCGAATGGGTGCGCGGGCTACGCGAACCCTCCGTGGCCCCGCTGCTGGCGTCGTTGCAGCACACCCTCGACTCCTTCGTCGAGATCGGGCTCGGCTACCTCAGCCTGGACCGGCCGTCCGGGACGCTCTCCGGCGGCGAGGCGCAACGCACCAAGATGATCCGCCACCTCGGCTCGTCGCTCACCGACGTCACGTACGTCTTCGACGAACCCACGATCGGGCTGCACCCCCACGACATCCAGCAGATGAACCGCCTGCTGCTGCGGCTGCGGGACAAGGGCAACACGGTGCTGGTCGTGGAGCACAAGCCCGAGACGATAGCCATCGCCGACCACGTCGTCGACCTGGGCCCCGGGGCCGGCACGGCCGGCGGCACCGTCTGTTTCGAGGGCACCGTCGAGGGGCTGCGGGCCAGCGGTACGCTCACCGGCCGGCACCTCGACGACCGGGCCGCCCTCAAGAAGTCGGTGCGTACCCCCACCGGACAGTTGCCGATCCGGAAGGCCTCGACGCACAACCTGCGCGACGTAGACGTCGACATCCCGCTCGGCGTGCTGGTCGTGGTGACCGGCGTCGCCGGTTCAGGTAAGAGTTCGCTTGTGCACGGGTCGATCCCGCCCGGTGCCGGTGTGGTCTCGATCGACCAGGGCGGGATCCGCGGCTCCCGGCGGAGCAACCCGGCGACGTACACCGGCCTGCTCGACCCGATCCGCAAGGCGTTCGCGAAGACCAACGGGGTGAAGCCGGCGCTGTTCAGCGCCAACTCCGAGGGCGCGTGCCCCAACTGCAACGGCGCCGGCGTCATCTACACGGACCTGGCGATGATGGCCGGCGTCGCCACCGTGTGCGAGGAGTGCGAGGGCAGACGGTTCCAGGCATCCGTGTTGGAATACCACCTCGGCGGTCGGAACATCGCCGAAGTGCTCGCGATGCCGGTCAGCGAGGCGGCGGAGTTCTTCGGTGCCGGCGAGGCGCGTACCCCGGCCGCGCACCGCATCCTCACCCGGCTCGCCGACGTCGGGCTCGGCTACCTCAGCCTCGGCCAGCCGCTCACCACCCTCTCCGGCGGCGAACGGCAGCGGCTCAAGCTGGCCACCCACATGGCCGAACAGACCGGCGTCTACGTGCTCGACGAGCCGACCACCGGGTTGCACCTCGCCGACGTCGAGCACCTGCTCGGCCTGCTCGACAGGCTCGTCGACTCCGGTAAGTCGGTGATCGTCATCGAACACCACCAGGCGGTCATGGCCCACGCCGACTGGATCATCGACCTCGGGCCGGGCGCCGGCCACGACGGCGGCAGGATCGTCTTCGAGGGCACTCCCGCCGACCTGGTCGCCGCCCGGTCCACCCTCACCGGCGAGCACCTCGCCGCCTACGTGGGCGCCTGACCGGAGCGTCATGAACGACGGCTGACCAGATCGCCGGGTCACGGACATGCCTGTTTCCGCTCCGAACGGGTACCGCCGGGCCGTCCGCCCCGACCGGGCGGGCCGGTGGGCGTCCCGCCAGGAGGTGTGCCGTGACCGAACTCGTGCTCCGTCCGCTCGCGGACGCGTTCATGCAGGTCGGCGTGTACGTCGCCGTGATGGTGGCGCTCTTCGGCTGGCTGCGCTGGCGGTACGGGGACCGGGTGACCGACGGGCTGACCCGCCGCCGCCGGGTGGGTCCGCTCGTCGGCGCGTTGCTGGGGGTCACGCCGGGCTGCGGCGGCGCGATCATCCTCATGCCCCTGTACGCGCGCGGCCGGGTCTCCTTCGGCACCGTGGTGGGGGCGCTCGTCGCGACCATGGGCGACTCGTCCTGGGTGGTGCTGGCCTGGAACCCGGTCTTCGCGCTCCAACTGCACGCCCTGCTGTTCGTCGTCGGTCTCGTCACCGGGCACGCCGTGGACGCCCTCGGCATCGACCCGGCCCGGTCCGTCGCCCGGCGGCGGCCGGCGCCCGTCGCGGCGCTGGGGAGCCTCGCCGCCGACGCCGGACCCGATCTCGCCTCGTCCCGTCGCCTGCTCGGCGGTCTGCTGCCCCGGATGCCCGCCTCGACCGCGTTCTGGGGACTGACGACGCCGGCCTTCGCCGTGTCCGTACCCGTGGTGTTCCAGCTCGTTGACCCGGCGGCGTTGACCGTGATCGGAGGGGTTGACCCGTACCTGGCGCTCGGCGTGCTCGGCACCGTGGTCGCGGCATTCATCTTCGCCGCCGGGCGCGGGCGGCTGGCCGACGACAGCCTGGAGACCGCACACGCCAGCACGATGGCGGCGACCATGCGGCACAGTGCCCACGAGGCGTCGTTCGTCACGGTCTGGGTGGCGGTGGCCTATCTCGGCTGGCAGGTGCTGAGCGCCACCACCGGCTTCGACGGTACGCAGCTCGTCCTGACCGGCCTCGTCGGCGTGCTCGTCGGCGCCGCGATCGGCCTGGTCCCCGGCTGCGCCCTGCAGATCGTCTTCACCGGCCTCTACGTCAGTGGCGGGCTGCCGCTGCCGACCCTTGTCGCCAACGCGATAAGCCAGGACGGAGACGCCCTGATCCCACTCGCCGCGCTGCGCCGACACTCGGCGGTCGTGGCGACCCTCATCACCACAATCCCCGCGGCGGTCGTCGGCGGGGCGCTGCTCGTGTTCCTGTGAACCGGCCGAAGGAGCATCACATGTCGATCTCCCCCGCCGATCGGGTGCTGCTGTCGCGGGCCCGGCGGAAGCTTGTCGTGTTCGGCGGCCTGAGTCTGGTCGCGCTTCCCGTCGGGCTGCCCGGCTGGTCGGTCGTGGCCCTGCTGCTGATCAGTGTGGCGATCCCCGTCGCGGTGGGTCTGACCGGCGGCGGCAGCCTGCTGCGTGAGCTGCTGCGCCCACGGCCGGGCGCGGACGCCGAGCGCTGGCGCGCACGGTCGACGGACAGCGGCACCCGGCGACCCCGCGCGTCAGCCTGAGGAAGGTTCATTCCTGCTGCCGTTTCGGCCATCTGTTGTCCATGCGACGTCAACCTGAATTCCTCCCGGCGCCGGTACCTTGCGGTCTCCGTGAGTCGTGCCCGGGTCTGCCGGCAGGTTCCACGGTGCGCCCACGAATTCGGACACAGCGCTCAGACGTGTATGCGGGGGAAGGCGGTTCTTCGGGTGTGGCTCGGGGCTGACAAGAAGGAGTTCGAGGCCTTCCTCGATTCCGCTGAGGTGTACTGGCGCAAGAACCTGGGATCCACGCCGTCCCAGAACTACCTCGTCGTCGAGGTGTTCCACCAGGACATCAGGGTGGCGATGCGCAATCTGGCGGTAGCCAACGCGATCCGCCGGATCGTCCCCGCTCAGTTGGTCGTGGTGACCGGCGTCGAGCAGATGTGGCACGACGCGCTGTGGACCGAGTTCGACGTGAAGCTTGTCGAGCGGATGGCGGCGGCCTACGGCGCCAGCCAGGTCATCGACCTGTACCGGCTCGTCGAGGGCCCGGCCAACTCCGCCACGCCGGATGTCGTGCCGGTGGAGCTGTTCGGACGGCCGCTGGCCCCCGGCGCGTCGATAAGCGAGGAGACGCTCGCCGAGTTCGTCAGCGCCACCTACTGCCGGGTGACCAAGCGGCCCCGACCGCCGGAGGACCCGACCACCGATCCGCGCTACCGGCGACGGCAGGCGCTGGCCCGGGCCATCTCCTCGGCCTACGACGCCCTGCTCGGCAGCGGCTCGGTGGTCGCGCTGGTCACCAGTCACGTCGACTACGACCACTGGGGGCTCGCGGTGGACTCCGCCCGGCGGGCCGGGGTGCCCGTCGTGCACACCCAGCAGACCGGGTGTCTCAAGGCGTACGCGCTGTTCCCCGAGAACGACACAGGTGAACACACCTTCCGTGGCGAACTCACCCACCAGATCGGCGCGTTCTTCGACCAGCGGGTGTGGTCCCGGCGCAACGAGGTGCGACGCAACGCCGAACTCGTCGCCTGGCGGTCGAAGGTCAACCTGGGTCGGCCCAGCTGGTGGCGGGGTGGTGCCAGCGCCTCCGTCGACATCACCAACAGCGGGGAGCGAGCCCGGCTGCGTACGCACTTCGCGGCCCGCCTGGGGTTCGACCCGGCTCGGCCGGTGGTGGCGGTGTTCAACCACGCCGTGTCCGACGCGCCGGGCACGAACCACCAGTCCTTCCCCACGCTTGCCGACTGGTTCGAGGAGACCGCCCGGTTCGCCAGCACCGCCAGCGAGGTGCAGTGGCTGTTCCAGGACCATCCGAGCCAGTTCCGCTACGACAGCACCGACTTCTTCGACTCGGTCGCCCGGCGGTACGCCCGACACCGGCACATGGTGTTCCAGCCCAGCAAGGATCTGAGCAAGAACGGGCTGTGGAGCCTCGTCGACCTGGGCGTGACCGTTCGCGGCAGCGTCAGCAACGAACTGCCGGCGTACGGCATCCCGGTGATCCAGGCCGGCTGGTCGGAGTGGAGCGAATGCGGCCTGTCCACTGTGGTCAACGATCCGGAGACATACTGGAAGGCCCTCGACGCCGCGATCAGCGCCATGCTGAACGGTGAGGAGATCATCTCGGCCGAGCAGGTCGAGCGCGCCCGACTGTGGTTGTGGTTCTACCGCAGCGCCACGGACCTGTTTACCCCCCAGGTGCCGCACTGGGAGGTCTGGCCGGCCGACTACCTGCTGCGCGCGGTGCGGACCTCGTTCCGGCACATCGAGAGCGACGCCGACCCGGTCTTCGAGGCCGTCGAGCGCATGTGGACCCGGCGGGAGCCGGTGCTGACCCGCACCGACCTCCAGGTGCCGGGAGGTGTCCGGTAGTGGCGATCGGCACGTGGTTCGCCACCGAGTTCGACGAGCCGGTACCGGCCCGGGAACTGCCCGCGATGTTCTCCTCCGGTGGTGACCCCGAGGTGCTGCTCGCCGACCAGATGGCCCGGGGCGTCGCGATCCTGGGTCGGGTCCAGGGCACGTCCGGGGCGGTCGTGCTCAAGGTGCGCACCGACGGCCGGCCGGTCCGCGTCCGGGTCAACCTGCACATCGACGGTGCCTCCCAGAACGCCTGGTCGCGGGCGGCGGCACCGGCCCGGGGGATGCGCGAACTGCCGCGCCTGGTGATGGTCCGGGCCCAGGGCTCGGACCGGGCCGCCGCCCTGCTCAGCCGCCAGCGAGGGCGGTTGCGGATGGTGGAGGCCCACGCCTGGGTGGAGTTCGACCTGCGGGCCGACGAGGTGGGCGACGACGGCCTCCTGATCATCGAGGTGGTGGACGGCGCGTTGCCGCCCTGGGCGGCAACGGCGCTCAGCCCGCTGGCGGCGACAGGTGTGCGGGTCAATCAGGTCGAGATCGTCGCGATCGGGGAGGTCGAACAGCGCGCCGGTGCCACTCGCCTCGCCGGTGCCGCCGCACAGCTGGCCGGTCTGGTCAGTGCCGGCGGGCTGGTCGGGGCGCGCGGTCGCGGCCAGGGCCACGCCAGGTCGAGGTTCATCGTGGTCAACGCCAGCGACAGCACCGTGCGGTGCCGACTGCGGATCTCCGCCGCGACGGCCCCACCGGCCGCGGTGCGCCAGCCGAGCCAGAAGTGGCTGCGCCGCCAGCGGGGACAGACAGTGCTCAAGGCGTTCCGGGTGGCCCAGCGTGGAGCGGGATACGCGCTGTTCGAGGCGTCGCCGTTCACCAGGCCGCCGCATCCGGACCGGCTGGTCGTCCAGGCTGTGCACCTGGTCGACGGCACCGCCTGCCGGGTGAGCGCCAGCACCCGGACCGAGGACACCCTCGACGTGGTGGTCGAGCGTACGACCCCCGGTCCGGTGCTGGTCGGCCTCGGCGAGCGCGACACCCCGCTGGTACGGCGCCGGGTCGCCGAGACCGTCTGCCAGGTGATCGAGCTGGAGGGCCAACGGTGACCGACCACGACCTGACGCTCACCGACGATCCGACAGCCAACCGGCAGGCGCTGGAACAGCTCCTGACGACCGCGACGGGCGGCACGCTGCGGCTGCCGGCCGGCACCTTCACGCTGGACCGGGGAGTGGTGCTCGGCTCGGGCTGGACGCTGCGCGGGGCGGCGCACGGGGACGGTCCGGTGACGACGTGGCTCACCTCGTCCTCACCGGACGGTGAACCCGTCGTCCATGTGCTGGGTTCCCGGGTGACGATCCAGGACATCGGCTTCCTCCCACCGCCGTGCGCGCCGGGCGAGCACGGCGGCGACCGGGGCACCGCCATCACCATCGGCAACTACCTCTACCCGGCCGAGACGGAGTGGATCGAGGACGTCCAGATCCGGCGCGTCGAGGTCGAGCGCCGCGACGAGCGCGCCGCCAACTGCGTCGCCGTCATGGGCGCGGTACGCGACATCACCATCAGCGACGTGTCGATAGTCGGCGGTTGCACAGGCGTCGCCGTGCACTGGGGTGCGGTCGGCGACGGAGTCGACTCGATCGTCGGACCCTCCTACCATCCGCACCACCTCAGCATCCGCGACCTGCGCGTGTCCGACGCCTTCGAGGGGTTCTACCTCAGCTCCGTGCACGACGTGGTGGTGGACCGGGTCCACCTGTCCGATGTCGAGATCGGGTTCCGCCTGCTGCCGGGCGACAACACCGACCGGTTCCACTCCGGCGGCGACAACCCGGTCGGCGCGCGTATCCGCGTCTCCGGCGCCCACGTGGGCTGGAACGGTCCGTTGTACGCGGTCCGGATCGCCGGCTGGGGGCGCAGCGAGATCGACCAAACGGTCCGGGTGCTCGAATACCGGGACGTGGTGGTGCGTGACTGCACCTTCGTGCCGCTGCCGCTCGCCAGGGCCGGCACCGGTGACCCGCAGCGCTCGCGGTCGCCGATCGTGGTCGAGCAGGCGTCCGGGGTGATCCTGGAGGCGATCCGGGTCGATCTGCGGGTGGACCCGACGGCGACCGGTCCGCGGCACGATGACCAGGCGGAGGTCCCTGCCCACCAACCGGCCGGACAGCGGTAGGCCCCGTCCGGTGCCCGATCAGCGGAGCTTCTCGGCGAGGAACTCCTCCCAACTCCGGGTGCCGACGGTGGCGCCGTCGACGCTGAGATTGTCACCGTCGCGGTACGCCCGGCCGGCCGCCCCGGGCACCGGCACCGGCAGGAAAGGCCGCCTGCGACCCCGGGCGGCGAGGTAGCTACGAACCAGGTCGGCCATGGTGTAGACCCGTGGACCCGCGATCTCCGGCACGAGGCCGGACGGGGCGCCCTGGACCAGGTCGACGAGTCTGTCGGCGACGTCGCGGGAGTCGACAGGCTGGAACCGGATCACCTTCGGGTCGGGCACGATCGGCAGCGCACCCAGCTTCTGCACGACGGTGAAGACCAGGTCGTGGAACTGCGCCGCCCGCAGTGTCGTCCATGGCACGCCGGATTCGCTCACCGCCCGCTCCGCGCCGTGTTTGGCCTCGAAGTAGCCGATCGGGACCCGGCCGGCGCCGACGACCGAGATGTGGACGAGGTGCCGCACCCCGGCCCGGGCGGCGGTGCGCATCAGGTTGACGGCGGCACGATCGTCGCCTTTCGGGCCGCCCGCCAGGTGCAGCACCGTGTGGACACCGTCGAGGGCCGGCGCGACGCCCTCGTCCCGGAGCAGGTCACCCAGGACGTACTCGACACCGTCGGCACTCGGGTGGATCGTCCGGCTGAGCACTCGCAGCTGTCGGCCCGCCGCGCGCAGGCGGGGCAGGACGTGCCGGCCGAGCGTGCCGGTGCCGCCGGTGACCAGGACAGGAGCGTTCGTCGGCGCGTCGTTCATGGCGTCTCCGTTCGGATGGGTACGGGTCTTCGACCCCGCCCACCCGCCGAACGTGACACCGCCCGACGGCCCCGAGCCGGAGCCGCGTCGACCCGCCCGCGGTGGCCCCGCCCCGCCGGACCGGTCGCGGCGGCACCGCCGCGCCGCCTGATGATCCATTCCGCGAGTACCACGTTGATCAGCCAGGCGGCGGTCATGGTGCCGGTCCGGCCCGCTGTCGTGAGCGGGCCGACGGCGGCGAGCCAGGCCATCTGGGTGAAGAACTGGGTACCCGCGCCCAGCCCGATGGCGTAGCCACGGATCATCCAGGCGCGGTGGCGGGTGAAGTCGCGTCGGCGGACCGCCGCGAAGCCGAGGACGAGCGAGCCGGCCATGGCGAGGCTCACCACCACGCGGACGGCGACCAACGTGTCACTGTCGAGTGGCCCCCGGGCCGGGACCACTGTCAGCCACAGGCCACTCGCCGCGGTGAGCAGCCCGAAGGGAATCAGCACCCGGCCGGCGATCCGGTGCCAGCCACGGTGCAGCCGACGCAACCGGGGCGCGAACTGGAAGGCGCCGAGGACGCTGAACACGGTCACCGCGACGATGTGGGCCACCAGCGGTAGCGGCGGTGAGGCGATCCGGTCGCCGTCGGGCAGCACCTGGGCGCCGCCGGCCAGTTCGGCCAGGCGGAGCCCGCCGGCCACCACCGGTACCGCGCTGAGCACCAGCAGACCGGCGGGGATGAGCCAGGTCGACCTGGCGGAGGCTGTCACAGCTGTGGCATCCCTTCTCGCGGCGACCAGCACCCCGCCCACGGCCCGTTGCCCGCCCGACAGTGGCCGGACGCGGTGCGCGGGTCAGTCGGGAAAGGGACCGGCCGCTCCTGTTTCATCGATCCTGGCGACGCGACCGGCGAAACTCATCGCAGTGCGGGCCGGCGTCGGCTCGGCCGATGGGCGGGGGAGCCGGCCGTACTTTGGGCCAGGCCCGCAGGCGTGTTCAATCGTGGGGTGGCCATCCGCGTGATCGTCGCCGACGACCAGGAGATCGTCCGTACCGGACTGACGATGATCCTCAACGCCCAGCCGGACATCGAGGTGGTGGGGGAGGCGGGCGACGGACACCGGGCCGTCGAACTCGCCCGGCGACTACGTCCCGATGTGTGCCTGTTCGACATCCGGATGCCCGGCGTGGACGGCATCGAGGCCACCCGCCGCCTCGCCGGCCCCACCGTCGCCGACCCCGTGGCGGTGGTCGTCATCACCACCTTCGACCTCGACGAGTACGTCTACGCCGCGCTCCGTGCCGGAGCACGCGGGTTCCTGCTCAAGGATGCCGGTACGGCCCTGCTCACCCAGGCCGTGCGGGCCGCTGCCGCGGGCGACGCGCTCATCGCCCCGAACATCACCACGCGGCTGCTCCGGGCCTTCGCCGCCGCCGGTCCGGCCGCGCCGCCCCGGCAGCCTGTCGACGCGCTCACGCTGCGGGAGGAGGAGGTGCTCGTCGCCGTCGCGCGTGGTCGCACCAACACCGAGATCGCCACCGAGCTGCACATCAGCCTCAGCACCGTGAAGACCCACATCGCCAGCCTGATGGTCAAGGTTGGCGCCCGTAACCGGGTGGAGATCGCGATGTGGGCGTACGAGACCGACCGCGTCCGCAACGGCCTGGACCGTCCCGGCTAGCGCCTCGCCCCGCCTGTCCGGAATCCGTCTCAGCCCGGGCTTGTCATCATCCATCTCGTTTCGTAACGTGACGTCGCCACAACGATGTGAATGCATTCCGGTCCAACCTCACGGAGCGTTCATGCAACCGTCGGAAGCCGGCGTCGACAATTCCACAGTCGTACGCGAGATTCCGCTCGGCGAATCCGTCGATCTGCAACACCTCAAGGACGTGTTCCGGCAGCGAGGCATCCGGTCCGACGACGACGCCCTCACCCTCATCGACTTTCGTGGCAGCCGGACCTTCGACGTGGTCGCCCTGCTCTGGGTGCTGGCGATGATGGGCACCCGGATCACCAGCGACCGGTTGACCCGCTTCCGGCTCCCCGTCGTCAGCGCCGCCCTCGATCTGCTGCGGCGGGACCGCTTCTTCGAGGCGGCCTGCCAGGTCGCGCAGGCGCCCCTGCCGATGCTGCTGCACCTGGAGGACGTCAAGCGGGTGAACGACCACGGTCCGGCCGCCGCCGGCACCTGGACGTCGGGCGACCCGAGCGACCAGATCGTGCAGCACCTACGCAAGAAGCGCGTGTTCGGCCTGTCGCTGTACCGCCTCGACAACGCCGACGCCCGGACGGCGATGATGCGGGAGGAACTCGGGCGCTGGTCCGATCCGCTCGCGCTGGCCCTGTTCAGCCAACATCTCAAGGGCACGGCGGAATGGGACGTGGCTCGGGTGGTCGTGCACGAGATCCTGGCCAACGTCCAGGAGCACCCGAACGCGTCGACAGCCGTGGTGGCCTCCGACATGGTGCTGCCGCGACACGACGTACCGCGGGCCGCGCTGACCATCGCGGTGTGGGACGACGGCGACTCCATCGTCGAGACCCTGCGCAGAGGCCTGGTCGGCCGGGGCGACGTCCGGGTCGCTGCGGCCCCGGCGACGGACACCTTCCGGATCCGGCGGGAGGGCACAAACGCGCCGGTGGCCGACGAGCTGCGTACGTCGGACTGGACGCCGGACGTCGCCAGCGACGATCGTGACCTGCTCATGGCCAGTCTGCTGCCGGGCATATCCAGCAAGGCGGACGACGGAGGCGCCCGGTCACGGGACCGTCTGCTCGGATGCGGGCTCTACTTCCTCTACCACCACGTCATCGACGTCTTCCAGGGTTCACTCGACATCTATGTCGGCGCGATCCGGTTGACGGTGGAGGCGGAGCAGGAGCCCGATTCGTCGGCGCAGTACCTGGTGACGATCAGGGAAGGGCTGGGTATCCCGAAGATCCGTGGCAACCTCGTCGTCGCCCGGCTGCCGACTCATGGCTGAACGCTGGCGAATCATCCCGAAGGTCATCCGGCTCGGCAGCGCGACCACAGAGGACGTACCCGACGAGCGGTTGCGCTTCTACCGCAACCTCGTCGCCGACATCCACCAGGGTCAGGTCAGCGCGGAGCCGAGCCAGACGATCTATCTCAGCTTCGAGCAGTTGAGATCCGCGTGGCAGGTGTACGACCGGATCATCGCCGACGTGCCGACGAGCGAGGACCCGGTCGAGGGCACTGTGGTCCTTGTCGACTTCACCCTGAGCCCGCACGAACTCATCATCCAGACGGTCGCGGCCTACACCGGCAAGGCCCTCGGTACGCTGCTGCTGACCAACCCCGGCCTGGAGGTGCTGGTCCTGATGCCGGCGATGGGGACCGGCCTACAGCAGGCATTCCGCGACATCGTCGGGACGGACCATCCCGGACACGTCATCATCCAGTACGGCGACGGCTCGCGGGTCAGGGTCTCCGCCGGGCAGGCCGAGGACGAACCGATCCAGCCGCCCGACCCTGAGTACACCGACCAGCTCCAACGGTTGAACCAGCCGATCGACGACCGGCTGGGCGGCAAGATCCTCCGCCGACTCGGTCACTACCGCTTCGGCTCCAGCGAGAAATACTGCACCCGGTACTTCTTCGATGCGTCGTACGCCATCCAGGAGGTCAGCCAACTGACCAAGGACATCGTCCTGGAGGAACAGAGCGGCAGCTCCGGACCATTGATGATCGTCTCTCACCAGGCACACTCTCCGTGGCTTGTCGAGGTGGGCGCGGAGGTGGCGCAACGCCTGGGAATCAGGCACTTCCCGGTGTCCGCCGGTGACGATCTCGCGAACCTGCCGACGTCCGGTGACGCGGTGCTGCTGTTGGACGTGGTCAACACCGGACGGACAACTGAGGCGTTGATCGGTGGACTGTCCACCCGTGGGCTCACGGTCCGAACCACGATCATCGCGGTCTTCATCGACCGGGAACGGTTGCGGCAGGCCAGGGACTCCTTCCCGATGGTCGTCGACCGGCGCAGCTACCGGGTCCGTGGGGTTGCCGGCCCGATCGCCCGACGGAAGACGGAACGCACCCGGTGCGAGCAGTGTCTCGCGGGTGTCCAGCCGGCGGATCCGCTGACCGACCGGCCCGGCATCCGTTCCTACGACATGTGGGAGATGCTCCTGACCCACGAGTGGGTGCCGGAGAAGTACGGCCCCGGTGACCCGGACCAGACGTCTCCGGGGCCGCCGCGCTTCTCCAGGGTGCCCGACTTCAAGCGCATCTTCGAGGAGTACGGCGACTGGATCGCCTACAAGCTTGACGAGATGCTGGAGGCGACCCGCGTCGGCGGTGCGGGCGTCGAGGAGGCTGTCTACGTCTGCCCGGCGGAACCGGCCATGAACACGCTCACCGACCAGCTCAAGGCCCGCCGGGGCGCTCGTCCCGTCGCTGTCAAGATTCCCCGTAGGATCCTCTGGGCGGCGGAGCGGGACGACTTCTCGGAGATCGACCGGCAGGCGGATGTGGGCTGGGGCCGCCAGCTCAGTCTGCTCGCCGAGCGTGACTCGTACGCCGTGGCCATCATCGACGAGTTCAACGGCTCGAACACGACAGCGCTGTCGATGTTGAAGATTCTGCGCCGCTTCGGAATCACGGCGCTCGCCTATCTACCCGTGATCAATCGCAATCCCGGTTCGGTGCTGCGGCTGGCCGGCGGTCCGGAGGTGCCCATCCGCCCGCTCTACGAGATACCGTCACCACGTCTGTCCGAACTGGACGTCGCCGATGCCGCCGGTGGCCGATGAGCTCCGACGAGTTGACGGAGCGGCTGGCTCGGGTGCTCGAGAGCGTACCCGAGCACGACGAGGGTGCGGTCGCGACCGGCCAGCTCTGCGCGGTCGCCGGTTTCGACAGCGCGAGCGCGTCAGCGGCGGCGGACGTGGTCACCGGCTTCCTGCGGCTCTCCGGGGCCGTGGTGTTGACCGACGATCCGGCCACCGGCCGGCACCTGGTGAAGGCGACGAGCCCGGCGGCGGCCCTGTTCCTCAAGAGTCTCGCCGCCTACCTGCGCAGCGGCACACCTCTCATCGACAACTGGGCACGACCGGGTACCGCGGAACCGCCGTACCAGCCCCAGCAGGTGCTGGCCGGTGCGCAGTTCCTGTACGTGATCGAACACCGCCGGCTCCGTCTCGACCCGTCGGCCTCGCCGCTGCGGTCCGGACGGGTGGTCCAGGTGCTGATCAAGACGCGCCTGCGGCTGCTCGGACCGCGCTACCTGATGATCTACGACCGGGCGGCCCGGCAGTACCAGCTGCCCGGTGGTCACCTGCGCTCCGACGACCGTGACCCGCTGGCCGCTGCGGTCCGGGAGTTGGAGGAGGAACTGCCCGGGTTCACCTTCGACGCCCGGCGGGACCGCCTGGTCGAGTTGGGTGAGGTCGAGGTCGTCCAGCAGTCACGCACCTACGGTGCGGTCACCAGGTACCAGATGCACTTCGTGCAGTTGACGTCCACCCGTCGTGACCTCAAGGCCGGACCGGACGGGCAGTGGGTCACCGAACGGGCCATGCTGGACGAAGGGCGGTTGATCAGGGGCAGCGGCGTCAACACGACCGGGTTGCGGCGGCTCGTCGCGGGGCTGCCGGGCGGGCTGGGCCGGCTGGCGCCCGGGCTCATGCTGGGCCGGCGTCCGTCGACCGCAGTTCTGATCAGGGAGAAGCCCTGGGAACTGCTCGGCGTGGTGCTGAGCGTTGCCGGGATCGTGGTCGCGGTCGTCCAGATGGTCGTCGAGTGGGGAGTCGGCTGATGCCGGACGAGCCGGAGCTGACCGGGGACTGGAGCCGGGTTCCGCCCGAGCAGGCGGCGGCCTTCGAACGGTGGGCCGTGGTCAAACGGGTCTCCGTCGAGATCGTGCGCTATCAGCAGGGCGGCTTCAGCGGCACCCCCATCGCTCTGGTGGTCTGGCGGGAGCCGGGCCAGCGGGACCGACAACGGTTTCTGCGTTTCTACAGCGGTCAGACCCGCGAGATCGAGCGGGCACAACTGGCGTACGTCGACTCACCCCCGACGTTCGTACGCCGCCATCTGCCCGTCGCCCAGCTCGAGTCGCTCGGTGACAGCTGGGTCGCCGTGTTCGACGTCGCCGCCGGAGATCTGCTGGCCTGCCCGCCGCTGACCGAGGTGATGGCGCAGCCGGATTTTCCCGTCCACCTGCGGACCATCGTGCAGTCGGTGGTGCACGACTGGAACCAGCCACCACCGTCGAGCCAGCAACGTACCACCACGGTCGGCGGTTACCTGACCGAGCTACTCGACGGCCGGCCGGAGCGTCGCGCGGCACCTGGTGCCCGCCTGCGGGCCTGGGCGGAGCGGGCGGGGGTGCCCGTCGGGCAGGCGCGGGTCCAGTTGGGCTGGTGGCGGTCGGAGCTGTCCAACCCGCTCGCCTTCCTCGCCGGCTCTGCTCCCCGAAGTGACGAGGAGCTGTCGCTGCTGACCGGCCGGACCCACGGCGACCTGAACATCGGCAACATCCTGGTGCCGACGGTGCCCACCCTCGACGGCAACGGGTACCAGTTGATCGACCTCGGGGGCTACCACAGCGACGGGCCGTTGACCCGCGATCCGATGCACCTGCTGCTCTCCATGGCGGCGCAGTGGCTGAGAACCTCCACCCGGATCGGGGGCGAGACCGGCACCGACCTGATCCGTGCCCTGCTGCGTACCGCATCGAGCACCGGCCCCCGCCCCGAACTGCTCGGGCATGACGAGGTCAGTGCGGCCGTCCACGAGGCGGGTCGGGCCATCGCCGCCATCCAGGGCTTCGGTGAACGGTGGCGACTCCAGACCCTGTTGTCGTTGGCCGGCTGCGCACTGCTCTTCGCCGACCGGGACCTGCGGATGCCCGACGAGGACCACGCCCGTGGCTGGTTCTTCACCCTCGCCGCCACCGCACTCGACGAGTATCTCTGGGACACCAGGGCGCAGTCGGCGACGCCGACGGTCGTCGAGACATCCCAGCCGGCCGATGACCTGCGCCGGGCAGCAGCGGCGAAGCCGGCGGAGACCGTCGGGGTCGACGAGTCTGAGGCGGCCCGTGGGTCCTGCGAGGCGATCGTGCATCATCTCGTGCTGCGGGCCCGCGATCCACGTGGGCTGACCCCGGAGCAGGTCCACCTGCTCCTGCTCGATTTCGGTGCCAGGGCTCCGCTGCTGACCGAAGCGGAGCATGCCCGACTCTCGGTGCAGGCCATGCAGGCGTTCTCGCCGCAGTCCACGCTCGGCGAGGAACGTGACCAGGATCCGACCACGTCGCCGGTACCCGGTCAGCCCCCGGTCCAGCAGCCCGTGCGGGAGGCCACGACCGGTGCCACCGCCCGGCCGACGCGTCGCGGCGTACCCGGAGCGGCCTCGGTGGAGTCGGCGAGACGGGCCGATGTGGCGGTCCTGACCTCGCACCCGGCGGAGTATCGCGCGGCCCTCCAGGTCTTCGTGCCGGAGCTGGTGTCGGCGAGCGGAGCGCTGGAGACCGGCCGATGGATCGAGGTGTCGGCGGAGCGCGCCGGTCGGCCGCTCTCGGTCTACCTCGCCCGGTCACCGGAGCGGCTGCTGCCCGGACGTGCACCCACTGTCCGCAGGATCGCGGAGCGGTTCAATCCCTCGGCGTTCTTCCTGGTCGGCACGGCCAGGGGAGAGGGCGCCGGACCGGGTGACGTCGTGGTGCCGCGCTGGCTCGGCCACTACGAGCTGCTGGAGTCCGGGGAGATGGTGACCCGGGTGCCGGAGCTGTGGATTCCCGACTATGTGCGAACCCTGTTGGCCTACTACCGTCGGGTCAACACCCGGTTCCAGGATCTCGCGGCAGACTTCCGCAAGTCGGCCCGGGCCGAGGACCTACCGGTCCTGCCGACCACTCTTCGCCCCGAGATCGACTTCGACGGCGCGGTGGCCAGCGGCCCGCCGGAGCTGATGACCGAGGTGGCCCTGGCGGATCTACGCGACCAGGACGGGCGGGTGGCGGCGCTGGACACGGAATCGTACGAGTTCGGCCTCTGGAACGAGCGACGACTCTGGGCCGTCTTCCGGGGGGTGGTCGCGGGGGACGTGGCCCGCTCCGGCTCGGCCGCCGAACTCTTCCTCGCCGCCGGGCACGCGGCGGCCTGCCTCAAGGACTTCCTGGAGCACGAGTACCTGCCCGAGTGAGCTGCCGGCGGTCTTCACCCCGCGTTCACGGGGCTTCCGGCGCGAAGACATGTATTGATCGCGATGTTTGCGAGAATGCCTGGTGTCGCCTGCCGCGCCCCCAAGCCGGGTTCCCCCACCCGCCGTCGCAGGTGACAGTCAGGAGTCGCCCCGTGGCTCACCTACGCAGGGCCGCCATCGTCTCGATGGTCGCCGTCGTCCTGTCTGTCGTCCTCGTCCCGCCCGCGGCTCACGCGACGCCGCCCAACATCCCCTCGTACAGCACGGCGGTGAGCCGGCTGAACTCGCTCACCGTCGCGGCCGAGTCCCACCAGTCCAGCTACAACCGTGACCTGTTCCCGCACTGGATCACGGTCACCGGCACCTGCAACACCCGGGAGCAGGTGCTCAAACGCGACGGCAGCAACGTCGTCGTCGACTCCAGTTGCTATCCCACGTCCGGGTCCTGGTACAGCCCGTACGACGGGGTGACCCGCACGAACCCGGCCGAGATCTCCATCGACCACGTGGTACCGCTGGCCGAGGCGTGGCGGTCCGGAGCCTGGTCCTGGACCACGGCGCGGCGTCAGACCTACGCCAACGACCTGGGCGGGCCGGAACTGTGGGCGGTCACCGGCACCGTCAACTCGTCGAAGGGCGACAAGGACCCGGCCGCCTGGAAGCCTCCGCGCGCGGCGTTCCACTGCACCTACGCCCGCGCCTGGATCCAGGTGAAGTGGTACTACGGCCTCACCGTCAACAGTGCGGAGAAGTCGGCGCTGAGCAGCATGCTCAACACCTGCTGAGATCCCGTCCGTCAGCGCGGCACCGGTGACGGGGGCGGGGCGTCGACGACGTCCCGCTCCCGTTAGGCTTCTTGTCTCCGACCTGCTCAAGGGAGACGTCGATGACCGGCAGCGCCCGGCCCACCGGGGCCGCCGAGGTGTTCGAACAGGCGGCGGCGAGCTACGACCGCACCGGCGTGTCCTTCTTCGGCCCGTTCGGCGCCGAGCTCGTCCGACGCGCCGACATCCGGCCCGGTGAGCGGGTGCTGGACGTCGGGTGTGGCCGCGGCGCGGTCCTCTTCCCGGCCGCGCAGGCCACCGGGCCCACCGGGCACGTCACAGGTATCGACCTCGCGCCCGCCATGGTCGCCCTCACCGCCGAGGACGTCACGCGCGCCGGCCTGACCCACGTCGACGTCCGGGTCGACGACGCGCAGCAGCCGGACTTTCCGCCGGGCAGCTTCGACGCCGTCCTGGCCGGGCTCGTCGTCTTCCTGCTCCCGCAGCCCCGGCAGGCACTGCGGGCGTACGCCCGGCTGCTGCGCCCGTCGGGTCGCCTGGTGATCAGCACCTTCGGGGTCCAGGATCCGGCCTTCGTCGCCGCCACCGACGCCCTGGCCGCACACCTGCCGGCGGACCAGGCACGACCCACCCGCCCGGCGGGTCCGTTCGACGACGAGCAGGCGATAAGCGCCACCATGGACGGCGCGGGCCTCGCCGTCACCTCGATCGTCGAGCACCGGGTCGAGAGCCGGTTCGACGACGTCGACCACTGGATGCGCTGGATGTGGTCGCACGGCGGACGGGCCCTGCTGCGGCACCTGCCGCAGGACCGGCTGCCCGCGGCGACGGCCGACGCCGCCGAGGCGCTGGCCGCCGCGCGCGCACCGGGTGGCGGCCTGCGCCTGACCACCGAGATCCGGATCACCGTGGCGGTTCCGGCCGGCCCGCCGGACGCCTGACCTGTCACGTTGTGGCTGCCGGCGGTGAGTCGCCGGGGAGGCGGTCGGCGCGGGCGTTGAGGTAACGCTGCTGCGCCAGGTTGGTGGCCTGCGCGGCGGCCGTCCGGTACGCGACCCGGGCCGCCGCGGCCTCGCCGCGCCGTTCCAGCAGATGCGCGCGTACGGCGGCCAACCTCGGATCCCGGGACAGCCGCCCGTCGGCGGCGACCTTGTCGACAAGCGCCAGTCCCGCGTCCGGACCGTCAGTCATGGCCACCGCGACGGCGTGGTTCAACGCGACAAGCGGGTTGGCGTCCATCGCCGTCAGCACCTCGTACAGCGCGACGATCTGCGGCCAGTCGGTCTCGTCCGGGCCGGGCGCCTCGTCGTGCAGGGCGGCGATGGCGGCCTGGACCTGGTACGGGCCGGGTCGTCCCCGGTGCAGCGCCTCGATCACGAGCGCCGTGCCCTCGGTGATCTGGTCGGCCCGCCAGCGGGCACGGTCCTGTTCGGCCATCGGCACCAGTTCGCCGTGCGGACCGGTGCGCGCCGGCGCGCGGGCGTCGGTGAGCAGCAGCAACGCCAGCAGTCCGGTCACCTCCTCGGCGTCGGGCAGCAGCCGACGCAGCAGCCGGGTCAGTCGGATCGCCTCGGCGCACAGGTCGGCGCGGAGCAGCCCCGGCCCGAAGGTGCTCGCGTACCCCTCGTTGAAGATCAGGTAGAGCACCCGGAGCACGGCCGTGAGGCGCGCCGGGACCTCGGCCGGCGCGGGCATCGCGAACGGCAGCCCACTGTCCCGGATCCGCTGCTTGCCCCGGGTGATCCGCCGGGTCATGGTCTGCTCCGGCACCAGGAACGCCCGGGCCACCTCGGCAGTGCTCAACCCGCCCACCGCCCGTAGGGTCAGCGCGATCTGCGTGGCCGGGGGCAGCGACGGATGGCAGCACAGGAACAGCAGGATCAGCGTGTCGTCGGAGTCCGCCACCCGGTCACCTGACGGTGGCAGCCGCCACTCGGCCAGCACCCGCCGCCCGACGACGTCCTCCCGGTGCCGTCGGGCCTGCTCGGCGCGGAGCAGATCGGTGAGCCGTCGGGACGCCACCGTGATCAACCAGGCGCGGGGATTCGCCGGTACACCGTCACGGGGCCAGCCGGTGGCCGCCGCGATCAGCGCCTCCTGGGTGGCGTCCTCGGCGGTGTCGAAATGCCCGTAACGGCGTACCAGCGCGCCGAGAACCTGCGGCACCAGCCGGCGCAGCAGGTCCTCGACGCTCGGTTCGTCCATCAGGCGAGTTCGTCGATGCCCTCGGCGATCGGCCGGACATCGACGTACTCCCCGGGGTTGTCCGGGTTGACCAGGGTGGCGGCGATCTCGGCGGCCCGGTCGAAGCTGGCGCACTCGACCACCGTGTACCCGGCGAGAACCTCCTGCGTCTCCGGGTACGGCCCATCGGTGACCATGGGAGCGCCGTCGCGGAGCTGGACCCGGCGGGCGTGCACCGGCGCGGTCAGACCCTGCGCGTCCACCAGTTCACCGGCGTCGGCGAGGTCCTGGTGCACCTTGCCCATGTGCGCGTGCATCGCGGCCACCTGCTCGGCGGTCATCGCCGGCCGGTCGGAGCTGTGCCCGGCCATCGCGTCGTAGTCCCGCTGCGAGCCGTACAACATGATCATGTATTTCACGGGTGTCTCCCTCTCGCGTCCGCCACCCTCTCGGTGCCGGTTCATCAGGGACGTCGGAGCCGGACGTCCGTTCCGGACACGGACCACCGCACCCGGTGTCGACCTTAGAACGTGTTCGCGGAGGCCACGCCGTACTGCCACCGGCCGCGCCGCGGTGCGCAGGACGCCGGCCGGGACTCCGCCCATCCGGGCGAGCCTCCTCGAACACGCCGTGAAAGGCCGGCGACTGAACCGGACGGGGCGGTAAGGCGTACCTGACGGCAACGGGCGTGACGGTCGTACCGTCGGGGTACTGGATCGGCGACGTCGAGGCGGGAGGAGCACGGTGGCGGCAGGTGGGCGAGGGCGACGCCGGGGAAGGCTCGCCGGCCTGGCGGTGGCGTTGGTGGCAGCAGCCGCCTGCATGGTGGAGCCGGTGGACGGACCGGCGGACCCGACCGGGCAGCGGGCACCGGCCGAACCGACGGCCGAGGTGACCCGGGCCGACGGCACCGACACCGTGGAGGAGTTCCGGCAGGACGTGGCCGACGCGCAGCGGCTGGCCGAGCTGTACTGGGCCGACCAGTTCGAGGCGTCGGGACAGACCTTCCGGCCGGTCCGGCGGGTCATCCCGTACCAGCGCGACGGTGAGGTCTCCTGCGGCGGCCAGGAGGTGCCCCGCAACAACGCTGTCTACTGCACCGTCAGCGACTACATCGCGTACGACATCAACTGGTCCTTCGGGGCCTTCCGGCAGATCGGTGACGCGTTCGTGTTCTACCTGCTCGGCCACGAGTACGCGCACGGCATCCAGACCCGGCTGGGCATCCGCTACAACTTCACCATCCAGCAGGAGTTGCAGGCCGACTGCATGGCCGGGGCGTTCCTCGGCGACTCGGTGCGGGCCGGCCGGCTCACCCTGGAGGAGGGTGACCTCGACGAGTTCAACGAGGGGCTGCTGGCCGTCGGCGACGACTCCGGTCAACCGTGGTTCGCCGAGGGCTCGCACGGCACCCCCGAGCAGCGGTCCGAGGCGTTCTTCCGCGGGTACGAGCGGTCCCTGGACGCCTGCGACCTGGGTTGAGAAAGGTCACTACGTCGAGCGCCGAACCACCGGCGGCTGGCAGGATTCACCGGTTACCCGAGCCCGAGGAGGATCCGGTGAGCAGCATCCGTCCGGCCGCCGTGCTCTTCGACATGGACGGCACCCTGGTCGACAGCGAACGGTTGTGGGACGTCGCGTTGGCCGAACTCGCGCACCGCTACGGCGGCACCCTGTCGACCGAGGCCCGTCGGGCGATCATCGGCACGGGCATGGCCGACTCGATGCGGATCCTGCACGACGACCTGGGACAGCCGCACCGGGATCCGCTGACCAGCGCGGAGTGGATCAACGCGCGGATTCTGGAGCTGTTCCGCACCGGGTTGCAGTGGCGGCCCGGGGCGCTGGCGCTGCTCGGCGCGGTCCGGCAGGCGGAGATCCCGACCGCCCTGGTCACCTCCAGCGGCCGGGCACTTGTCGAGATCGCGCTGGACACCCTCGGTCGCGACAGCTTCGACGTGGTGGTCTGCGGTGACGAGGTCGACTCGACGAAGCCGCACCCGGAGCCGTACCTGACGGCCGCCCGGCTGCTCGGGGTGCCGATCGACAGGTGCGTGGCGATCGAGGACTCGGCGACCGGCGTGGCCAGTGCGGTAGCCGCCGGTGCCGCCGTGCTGGCCGTGCCGGCCGAGGTGCCGCTCGCGCCCACCGACGGCGTACACCAGTTGGAGAGCCTGCTCCTGGCGGACCTGGAGCTGCTGGCCGGGCTGCTGCCCCGCACCCCGCCCGACCCCGCCCCCGCCCGCCACCCGGTCCGCCCCGGCTGACCCGCTCGACGCACAGCGAGGGGCCCCTGCCACCGCACGGTGGCAGGGGCCCCTCGTTCGGTTCTCAGTCGTGGGCGATGGCGCCCAGCACGTTGATCCGGGCGGCCCGGATCGCCGGCAGCACCGCCGCGACCACGCCGATGATCGCGGCCAGGCCGAGGAAGACACCCATCTGGCCCCACGGCAGGACCAGCTTGGTGATGCCCTCGTCGCGCAGGGCCTCCACCACCGCGGCACCCAGGCCGGCACCGACCACGACGCCGAGCAGCGCACCGAACACCGAGATCACCACCGCCTCCACGGTGATCATCCCCATGGTCTGCGACCGGCGCAGGCCGATGGCACGCAGCAGACCCAGCTCCCGGGTCCGCTCCAGCACCGACAGGGCGAGGGTGTTGATGATGCCGAGCACCGCGATCACGATGGCCAGCGCCAGCAGGATCTGGATCATCTGGAGCAGCCCGTCGAGTTGTCCGGCCTGCTGCTCGATGAACGCGTCCCGATCGGCCACCGACACCTCAGGGCTGTCCGTCAGCAGCGCCTCCACCCGGGGCAGCACGTCGGCCGCCCGGACCCCCGACTCCAACTGGATGTAGCCCTGGATGGGCTGCGGGATGGAGAAGTCACGCGCCGCCTCGGCCGGCAACGTCACGCCACCGAACAGCGGGGTGCTCTCGTAGATGCCGGTGACCGTGTAGGTGCGTTCCTCACCACGGGCCAGTTGCACAGGCACCGTGGCGCCGACCGACAGGCCACGCGACTCCGCCGCGTCGGAGCTGACAAGCATCTGGCCCGGCCCCAGCCGGTCGATGTCGCCAGCCGTGGCGGTGAGACCGAACATCTGCGTGAGCGCGCTCGGTTCGCTGCTGGCACCGACCCAGGTGCGTTCACCGCCGACAAGCGCCATGTCGCCGTACTCGCCGTCGACGAGGCGGACCCCCGGAATGGCCTTCGCCTCGTCCAGCACCGCCGGGTCGAACGTCGGCGGGCGTGGACCGGACTGCGCCCCGGCGATCACCAGCTCGGCGCTGATGCTGTCCTGCGCCAGGCCGCTGATGCTGCTCTTGGCCGAATCCAGGATCACCGTGATGCCGGTGACCAGGGCGATGCCCACCATCAGCGCGGCGGCGGTGATCGCGGTACGGCGCGGGTTGCGACCGGAGTTGAGCCGGCCCAGCTTGCCCGGCACCCAGCCGGAGAAGACAGTGCCCAGCGCCGCCACCACCGGTCGGCTGATCAGCGGCGTCAACAGCGCGACACCGATGAACGAGAACAGCACGCCACCGAGGATGGTGGCCAGCGTGCTGTCACCCGCATGCCCGCCCAGGCCGAGGAAGAGCAGGGTGGCACCGATCGCGGTGACCAGCGCACCACCGACTGTCACCTTGGTCAGTGGCCGATCCGGCGTCGCCACGTCCTGCATCGCCGCGATCGGTGGAATCCGCGCGGCCCGCAGCGCCGGCAGCAGCGCCGCCAGCACCGTGATCACCAGACCGACACCGAACGCGCCGATCACCGCCGACGCCGGCACTGCCACCCCGGCCAGGGCCAGACCACCGGCGAGGTTGCCGAACAGGTACGCCAGCAGCGCGCCGATGCCGATGCCGGCGGCCAGGCCGAACACCGAGGCGATCAAGCCGACGGCAACCGCCTCCAGCACCACCGAGCCGATGATCTGCTTGCCGCTGGCCCCGACCGCCCGGAGCAACGCCAGCTCCCGGGTGCGCTGCGCCACGATGATCGAGAACGTGTTGAGGATCAGGAACGTGCCGACCAGCAGGGCGACCGCAGCGAAGCCGAGCAGGATCCGGTTGAAGAAGGACAGCCCCTCCTTCAGGCCGGCGGCGGCGTCGGCGGAGAGCTGCTCGCCGGTCTTGACCACGAAGTCGTCGCCCATCGCGGCGGCCACCGAGTCGCGCAACGTGTCGTCGGAGACGCCGGCGGCGGCGGTGACCACGATGTTGCTGAACGTGTCCTGTTCACCGAGCATCAGCTGCTGCGCCACCGGGGTGGTGAACATGACCTCGTTGGTGCCGCCCAGGGAGTCCCGGTCGCCGCTGTAGCCGAAGATGCCGACGATGGTGAAATCCTTGCGCGGCTCCAGGGTGAGCACGCCCACCCGGTCGCCGAGCGCCACCCGGCCGGCGTCCGCCAACCCCTTGTTGATCACGATCTCGTCGTCGGCCTGCGGCTCCCGACCCTCCCGCAGCCGCACCAGGTCGCTCTCACCTGTCCAGTTCCCGCCCAACTGCGGCGGCCCGAACGAGGTGACGGCCTTGCCGTTGCTGCCGATCAGTCGGGCCCCGTCGGCGACGACCACACCTGTGGCCTCAGCCACCCCGTCCACCGCGCGCACCCGCTCCAGGGCGGCGGCCGGGAACGGGCTGGCCAGCTGCTCGCCCTCCATCTCGCCGAGTGCCAACTTCGGCTTGGCGGCCACGTTCACGTCGACCTCGGCGTACGCGTCGGCGAACAGCGAATCGAAGGAGCGGCCCAGGGTGTCGGTGAGGACGAAGGCACCGGAGACGAACATGACGCCGAGCACCACGGCCAGGCCGGACAGGATCAGCCGGACCTTGCGGGCCAGCAGACTCTTCAGGGTTGCCCGGAACATCAGCCGGCCACCTCGGCAGGCGTGTCCAGCTTCTTCATCGTGTCCAGCACCGTGTCGGCGGTCGGCTCGATCAACTCCGAGACGATCTGCCCGTCGGCGAGGAACACCACCCGGTCGGCGTACGCGGCGGCCGTCGGATCGTGGGTGACCATGACGATGGTCTGCCCGTGCTGGCGTACCGAGTCGCGCAGGAAGTTCAACACCTCCGCGCCGGAGCGCGAGTCGAGGTTACCTGTCGGCTCGTCGGCGAAGATCACCTCGGGGCGGGCGACCAGGGCGCGAGCACACGCCACCCGCTGCTGCTGACCGCCGGACAACTGCGCCGGCCGGTGGCCCAGGCGGTCCCGCAGGCCCACCGTGTCGATCACCACGTCGTACCAGGCCGGGTCCGGCTTGCGCCCGGCGATCGACAGCGGGAGCAGGATGTTCTCCTTGGCGGTCAACGTCGGCAACAGGTTGAACTGCTGGAAGATGAAGCCGACCTTGTCGCGGCGCAGCTTCGTCAGACCCGCGTCACCGAGCCCGGTCACTGTGGTCTCGCCGATCGCCACCGTCCCCCGGGTCACCGAGTCCAACCCGGCCAGGCAGTGCATCAACGTCGACTTGCCGGAACCCGACGGGCCCATGATCGCTGTGAACCGTCCGCGCTCGAACTCCGCGCTGACCCCCCGCAGGGCGATGACCTGAGCCTCGCCGCTGCCGTACACCTTCCACACATCGCTCGCCCGGGCTGCGGCCGATGCCGGCTGGCCTGTCGTAGCGGTCACGTCACGTACCTCTCCGTCGAGTCTGCTCGCACCGCCCCCGCTGGTCCGGTGCGAGTCCATCATCTGTGCTGCCCACCGCCGATCCGTCCGACTCCGGGCGGAGGCGGAGCGGATTTCCGGCTGCGGGTACCCCCCAACCGAAGTCAGGGTTGTCCCCGACCCCGGCACCGGTGGTCATCCGGCAGCCGGTGGTCACGGTCATCCTGGACGTTGCCGCCGCGTGAGGGTCAACCGATTTCCACCGCAGGCCGTCACGGTAGGTGACGGATGCAACGCCCGCGTTACGCCCCAGGTCGGACCAGGCCCGATTCGTACGCCAACACCACCGCCTGCACCCGGTCGCGTAGCCCCAGCTTGGTCAACACATGTCCGACGTGCGTCTTGATGGTGGTCTCGCTGACCGACAGCGCCCGGGCGATCTCAGCGTTCGACAACCCGCGGGCGACCTGCACGAGCACTTCCCGCTCCCGTTCGGTCAACGCGCCCAGCGCCTTCGGCGGCGTCGCGGCCGGGTCCGGCAGCACGTCGGCGAACCGGTCCAGCAGCCGACGCAGGATCCGCGGCGCCACCACCGCGTCACCGGCGGCCACCGTGTGGATCGCGGTGACCAGATCCTCCGCCGGCACGTCCTTGGCCAGAAAGCCGCTCGCCCCGGCCCGCAGCGCCCCCACGACGTACTCGTCCAGATCGAAGGTGGTCAGAATGAGCACCCGCACCGGCAACCGGGCGTCCACGATCGCCCGGGTGGCGCTCACCCCGTCCATCCGCGGCATCCGAATGTCCATCAACACCACGTCCGGCAACAACCGACGGGACAGTTCCACCGCCTCCACCCCGTCGCCCGCCTCCGCCACGATGTCCAGATCGGCCTCCGCGCCGAGGACCATTCGGAAGCCGGTACGCAGCAACGGCTGGTCGTCGGCGAGCAGAATCCGCACCGGCCGGTCCCGGCCCGTCGAATCGACCATCTGGTCCTCCCTGTCGGCTGTACCGCTCACCACGCCCGCCTCACCGACCGCTCGCGTCCGGAGGCCCGCCTCACCGACGGCTCGCTTCCGGTAGGGGCTCGACCGGAATCCGGGCGTACACCCGGTAACCACCGCCGGTCCGCGCGCCGATGCGCAGGATCCCACCGTAGAGGCCGACCCGTTCCCGCATCCCGACCAGGCCGTGTCCGATCCGATCGGTGTCCGGTGACGGCCCGCGACCGGTGTCGGTGACCTCGACCTCCACCGCGTCGCCAGCGAAACCGACCCGCACCTGCGCGGTCGCCGTACCGGCGTGCTTGAGGGCGTTGGTCAGCGCCTCCTGCACGATCCGGTACACGGTCAACGCCACCCCCTCCTCCAACTGCCCCGGTGTACCGGTCACCGTCAACGTCACAGGCAACCCGGCCTCCCGGACCTGGTCGGTGAGCGCCTCGATGCCGGAGATGCCCGGTTGCGGCGCCAACTCCACAGCCGGCTCGGCCTCGGTACGCAGCACGTCGAGCAGCCGACGTAGTTCCCGCAGGGTCGCCCGGCTGGTCTCCTCGATGGTGGCCATCGCCTCGTCGGCGCCGTCCGGGTCTCGGCGCAGCACCCGCCGTACCCCGGTCGCCAACACCCCCATCACGCTGACATGGTGGGCCACCACGTCGTGCAACTCCCGGGCGATCCGGCGCCGCTCGTCCGCGACCGCCTGCTCCGCAAGCGCCCGCTGATTCGCCTCGGCCACCCGGGCCCGTTCCCGCAACGCCTCCGTGGACGAGCGCCGGGCGTGCACCGTCCGGCCGACCGAGAACGACACGATCCCCACCAGGATGTTGTTCGCGATCAGGAACGCCGTACTGACCTGAGGGATGCCCTCCGGCGGCACCAGCGTGTTCGCCACGGCCACCGGAAGCCACAACCCCACCGCCGCGACCACCGCCGGACGCACCGGACGGTAGGCGGCCATCGTGTAGGTGAGCACCACGAAGGTGAGGCTCTGGGTGGTCGGCGCCACCGACATGAGGACGGGCAGTAGCAGCGTCGCCAACGCGGCCAGCAGCGCCGGCCACGGCGCCACCCGGCGCAGCACGACAGGCGCCGCGCACAACACGCTCCACCCCAGCGCCGCCGGCAGCGGCCGTGGCCAGAACTCTCGGGGCGTGAGCAGGGTGAACACGACCTCCCCCAGGATCAGGCCGACGGCCAGCAGCGCGTCACCGGCCAGCGGATTGCGACGCAGCCACTCCCTCAGCGCATTACCCACGCCACGACGCTAGCCGCCCACGCCGCCGAAAGATCGTCTTGTGTGGTGACTCGGCCCTCATCCCCGGGAAGGAGAGTGGCTACTCGTCCGCGCCCGGTGGCACCGGGGAGGTCCGGGCGTCCCGCAACGGATCAGCCGCCGCCGCCGGCTCCGGAAACGGCGGCGGTGTCCCGCCGAAGCTGGGGCAGCGCGCCTGATGGCTGCACCAGTCGCAGAGCCGGCTCGGCCGGGGCCGGAAATCCCGGGCGGCGGTGGCCTGCTCGATCGCCCGCCACAACGCCACCACCGTCCGCTCGAACCGCAGCAGCTCCTCCGCGTCCGGGGCGTAGTCACACACCTCGGCGTCCTTGAGATAGAGCAGACGCAGCACCCGGGGCACCACACCACGGGTACGCCACAACACGAGCGCGTAGAACTTCAGCTGAAACAACGCCCGCGCCTCGAACGCCTCCCGCGGTGCGCCGCCGGTCTTGTAGTCCACCACCCGCAGCGCGCCGTCCGGAGCCACGTCGAGGCGGTCGAGGTAGCCACGGATCAGCAGCTCGTCGTCGACCACGGCGGAGATCAGGCTCTCCCGCTCGGCCGGCTCCAGCCGGCGCGGATCCTCCACCGCGAAGTAGCCGCCGAGCAGGGCCGACGCCGAGCGGACGAACTCCGCTGCGGCGGCGGGATCATCCTCGGGGAACAGCCCGCCCAACTCCGGCTGCTCGGTGACCAGGCGGTCCCACTGACCGGCGACGAGATCACCTGCGGCCTCCGGTGTGCGGGCGGCCGACGGCAGGTCGAACAGCCGCTCCAGCACGGCGTGCACGAGCGTGCCGCGCGCCTGCTCCACGGTGGGCCGCTCGGGCAGCCGGTCGATGCTGCGGAACCGGTAGAGCAGTGGACAGGTCTTGAAATCCGCCGCCCGCGACGGTGACAGCGAGGCCCGCACCGTCGGCGGCAGCTCGGTCGGGGTCGGGGCCTGCTGAGTGATCACCGGATCCGCCGTCATGCCCCGGAAGGTTAGGCCACCGGTGTGACAGGCCGGCCGCCGCCATTCCGGTAGGTGATCTCCGGCCGCGTAGCATCAGCCCGATGGAACAGCGCAGGCGACCACGGGCCAGCCAGCGTCCCGGCATGCGGGTGGGCCGGATCCTCGGGGTGCCGCTGTACCTGAACGCCTCGATTCTCCTGCTCGCCCTGCTGATCACGGTCCTGTACGGCGAACTGGCCGGCCAACGGCTGCAACTGTCCCCGCTCGGCGGCTACCTCGTCGGCGCCGGCTTCGTCCTCGCGCTGCTCGGCTCGGTGCTCGCCCACGAACTCGGCCACGCCCTCACCGCCCGACGCTTCGGCATCGGGGTGCGCGGAATCACCCTGGAACTGCTCGGCGGGTACACCGAGATGGACCGCGACGCCCCCTCCCCACGGGTGGACCTGCTGGTGTCGCTGGCCGGACCGGCCGTCTCCGCGGTGCTCGGCGCGGCCGCCGTCGCCGCGACGCTGGCCCTGCCCGACCGCACCGTGGCCGACCAGCTCGCCTTCCAGCTCGCGGCGAGCAACGTCATCGTCGCGGTGTTCAACATCCTGCCCGGTCTACCGCTCGACGGTGGGCGGGCGTTGCGCGCGGTGGTCTGGGCACTGACCCGGGACCGGCACCGGGCCACCGAGGTGGCCGGGTGGGCCGGTAGAGTCCTCGCCGTCGGCACCGCGTTGCTGGTGGCGGCGCTCTACGCGATCGACGTGCTGAGCCTGCTGGCGTTGCCGCTGACCGCACTTGTCGCGCTCACCCTCTGGCACGGCGCCGGACAGTCGATCCGGATGTCCCGGATCAGCCGGCGGCTCCCCCTCATCGACCTGGCCAGCCTGGCCCGCCCGGTGCACCAGGTACCCACCGGCACCCCGCTGGCCGAGGCGCAGCGCCGCGCCGAACAGGCCCACCCGGTCACCGAGCCGCACCAGGTTGCCGCGCTGCTGGTGACCGACACCGCCGGCCGGCCGGTGGCCCTGGTCGACCCGGCCGCCGCCGCGGCGGTGCCCGAGGCCCGCCGGCCCTGGCTGGCCGTGGACGCGGTCGCCCGTACCCTCGCCGACCTGCCGGCCATCCCGGTGACCACGGACGGCGAACAGGTGCTGGAGACCGTGCAGGCCCACCCGGGCGCACAGTACGTCGTGACGGCAGGCGAAGATGTCGTAGGCGTTCTGCACATCGCGGATCTGGCTCAACTGCTCGAACCTCACCGGAAGATGAACACGTGACCGTCACCCACTCCGCCCACCCGGCCAGCGACCTCCCCGAGGAGAAGGTGGAGCCGCCCGCCGTGCGGCGGGGGCCGTTCCAGCCCGGTGACCGGGTGCAGCTGACCGACCCCAAGGGGCGGATGCACACGGTGACCCTGGAGCCGGGCAAGGAGTTCCACACCCACCGCGGCATCCTGGCGCACGACACACTCATCGGCCTGCCCGACGGCAGCGTCGTGACCACCTCCGGTGGCGGCACCGCGTTCCTGGCGCTGCGCCCGCTGCTGTCGGACTACGTGCTCTCCATGCCCCGGGGCGCCCAGGTGATCTACCCCAAGGACGCCGCGCAGATCGTCGCGATGGGCGACGTCTTCCCCGGCGCCAAGGTCCTCGAGGCCGGCGCCGGCTCCGGAGCGTTGAGCTGCTCGCTGCTGCGCGCGGTGGGCACCACAGGTGAACTGCACTCCTACGAGCTGCGCGACGACTTCGCCCAGATCGCCCGCCGCAACGTCGACTCGTTCTTCCAGGGCCCGCACCCGGCCTGGCACCTGCACGTCGGTGACGTCGCCGGGTGCCGCGAGACCGGTTTCGACCGGATCATCCTGGACATGCTCACCCCCTGGGAGAACCTCGACATGGTCGAACGCGCGCTGCTGCCCGGCGGCGTGTTCATCGGCTACGTGGCCACCACCCCCCAGCTGTCCGAGCTGGTGGAGGCGCTGCGCGAGCGCGGCGGCTGGACCGAGCCACGAGCCTGGGAATCACTTGTCCGCGACTGGCACGCCGAAGGGCTGGCGGTCCGCCCCGACCACCGGATGATCGCCCACACCGCGTTCCTCGTCTCCGCGCGTAAGCTCGCCCCCGGAGTCACCGCCCCGCCACGGCGGCGCAAGCCCAGCAAGGGCACCGAGGCGTACGCGCAACGCCGCCAGGCGCTCCGGGAGGCGGAGGCGGCCCGGCAGGCGACAGTGGTGCCGCACGAGGCGCCGGCCGAGCAGACACGACCCGAGGTGACGCAGGAGACGGACAGGCCGTGACGGCGGAGGTGATCCGATGAGTGAGCGTCAGCGAGCGAGTCATCAACTCAGCGCCTTTGTGTCTCATGTCGGTCCGCAGCGCAGCGGAGGGCCGGCATGAGTGAGCGTCAGCGAGCGAGTCATCAACTCAGCGTCTTTGTGTCTCATGTCGGCCTGCAGCGCAGCGGAGGGCCGGCATGAGCCGTCCCGGCTTCGGCGGTGGCGACCTGCCGGCCGTCTTTCCGGACTGGTCGCCGTACACCGATCTCGAATCGGCGGCGCGGGCCTACCTGCGCGACCCCGACGTCGCCTTGGAGGCGCTCGGCGGCGTCCTGCGCGGGGCGTCGGTGCTCGGCTTCACCCTGGAACGCTTCGTCAACGAGGTCAACGGCGTGTGGCAGGAGGTCGTCGTCTGCGATGGCAGCCGCCTGGTGCTCTGGCACGGCGAGGACGTGCCGCCGGGGGAGGGGCCGCCGGGCTCGATGACCTCCTCGCTGCGGGTGGTGCCGGTCTCCTCGGTCACCGAGGTCGGCTGCCGGCGTCGGCTGTTCCGCCACGACAACGGCGAGATCCGGGTCGACAGCATCGACGTCTACCTGCTGTTGACCTCGCTCGACGAGTCGCCGCCGAGTGAGGAGAGCGCTGGCGGGCCGCGCCATGACGCGCTGCGCTTCGGCAAGACCCTCGACGACGGCGGTGCCGGGCAGATCGCCCGGTTGGAGGAGTTCGCCCGGCTGGTCGCCTCGGTGGTCGGCCGCCCGTTGCTGTAGTGGCCGCCTGGCGGGTCATCCCGGGATCAGCCGGGCTCCCGGATCAGTCGTCGGCCTCCGGGCCGGCGACCTCGACGCCGTCGCTGCCGCGCACGACGTGAATGCACTCGCCGGGGCACTCCTTCGCCGAGTCGATCACCTCAAGGCGCAGGTGCTCCGGCACGTCCACCCGGCCGCCCGGCGCCTGCACCAGCTCACCGTCCGGGCCCTTGACGTACGCCAACCCGTCGATGTCGAACTCGAAGACCTCCGGCGCGTACTGCACGCACAGCCCGTCGCCCGTGCACAGATCCTGGTCGACCCAGACCTGCAGCTGGTCGGTCGCGACCTCGGCCACCGGTGCACCCCCCATGTTCTCCCGTCCCACCCCTCGACGGTACCCGAATGCCCGTACCCGCCCGTCGACCCACCCTTGGCGATCAAGCTTCGGTGACAGGCGCGTTGCGGAGGACCGAATCGGGCTCATAGCGGCTAGTGTTAGGTCAGAACGTTCAAGCCCCCCGGGGAGGTGGGACGTGGCACGCAGCGACGACGCGGACTCGCGCGCCGCACGGTGGGAGAAGGAGGCCCACGATCTCTCCACGCAGGTCGCGTTCCTTCAAGAGGAACTCGCTCTGGTGCGGCGCAAGTTGACCGAGAGCCCCCGACACGTCCGGCAGCTCGAAGAGCGGCTGGCCGCCACCCAGGCGCAGTTGGCGCGGCTGACCGAGAACAACGAACGGCTCGTGAGCACTCTCAAGGAAGCTCGCGCGCAGATCGTGACGCTCAAGGAGGAGATCGACCGGCTCGCTCAACCCCCAAGTGGCTACGGCGTCTTCCTGGCCCGGCACGACGACGGCACTGTCGACGTCTTCACCGGCGGTCGCAAACTGCGCGTCGCCGTCTCACCCTCGCTCGACGTGGGTGAGCTGCAGCGCGGCCAGGAGGTCCTGCTCAACGACGCGCTCAACATCGTCGACGCGTTCGGCTACGAGCGGGTCGGCGAGGTGGTCATGCTCAAGGAGATCCTCGCGGGCCCCGAAGGCGCACCGGGTGACCGGGCGCTCGTGGTGTCGCACTCCGACGAGGAACGCATCGTGCACCTGGCCGAGACCCTGATCGGCAGTGCGATCCGGGCCGGCGACTCGCTCATGATCGAACCTCGCTCGGCGTACGCGTACGAGCGGATTCCCAAGAGCGAGGTCGAGGAACTCGTGCTGGAGGAGGTGCCGGACGTCGACTACAGCGACATCGGCGGCCTGCACTCCCAGATCGAGCAGATCCGCGACGCGGTGGAGCTGCCGTTCCTGCACGCAGACCTGTTCCGGGAGCACCAGCTGCGCCCGCCGAAGGGCATCCTGCTCTACGGCCCGCCGGGCTGCGGTAAGACGCTCATCGCCAAGGCGGTCGCCAACTCCCTCGCCAAGAAGATCGCCGAGCGGCAGGGCAAGGAGCGGCACACCAGCTTCTTCCTCAACATCAAAGGCCCCGAGCTGCTCAACAAGTACGTCGGCGAGACCGAGCGGCACATCCGGCTGATCTTCCAGCGGGCCCGGGAGAAGGCCGGCGAAGGCACGCCGGTCATCGTCTTCTTCGACGAGATGGACTCGGTCTTCCGCACCCGCGGCTCCGGTGTCTCCTCAGACGTGGAGAACACCATCGTGCCGCAGCTGCTCAGCGAGATCGACGGCGTCGAGGGGCTGGAGAACGTCATCGTCATCGGCGCCTCCAACCGGGAAGACATGATCGACCCGGCGATCCTGCGCCCGGGACGACTCGACGTGAAGATCAAGATCGAGCGTCCGGACGCCGAGGCAGCCAAGGACATCTTCTCCAAGTACATCCTCCCCGGCCTGCCGCTGCACGCCGACGACCTGGCCGAACACGGCAGCGATCCGCAGGCCACCGTCGCCGCCATGATCGACGCGGTGGTGCTACGGATGTACTCGGAGACGGAGGAGAACCGCTTCCTCGAGGTCACCTACGCCAACGGTGACAAGGAAGTCCTGTACTTCAAGGACTTCAACTCCGGCGCGATGATCCAGAACATCGTCGACCGGGGCAAGAAGATGGCCATCAAGGAGTTCCTCACCTCCGGTCGCAAGGGGCTGCGCCTGCAGCACCTGCTCGACGCCTGCGTCGACGAGTTCCGCGAGAACGAGGACCTGCCCAACACCACGAACCCGGACGACTGGGCCCGCATCTCCGGCAAGAAGGGCGAGCGGATCGTCTACATCCGTACGCTCGTCTCCGGCGGCAAGGGCGCCGAGGCCGGACGCTCCATCGAGACCGCGAGCAACACCGGTCAGTACCTCTGACCGGTACGCGCCACCGGGGCCCGCGACGCCACGCGTCGCGGGCCCCGTCGTACGCCGGGACCGCGTCGCACAGGGCACGCCACCTCGGCTCCGGGGCGGACCCGCCCCACCGCCACGCCCCCGGTTGGCGAAGTGGCGACTACGCTCGACATGACGGGGACCGGTCGGGCAAACGAAGCGGGTAGGTCGATGAGCGTTAGACGAATCATGGGCACCGAGGTCGAGTACGGCATCTCCGTTCCCGGCCAGGCCGGCGCCAACCCGATGGTCACCTCCTCGCAGGTGGTGAACGCCTACGGCGCCCGACCGGAGCTGAACCGCGGCGGCCGGGCGCGATGGGACTACGAGGAGGAGTCACCGCTGCGGGACGCCCGCGGCTTCACCTACTCCGGCGCGGCCTACGACCCGGCCGAGGCGCTCGCCGACGAGGACCTCGGCCTGGCCAACGTGATCCTGACCAACGGGGCGCGGCTCTACGTCGACCACGCGCACCCGGAGTACTCCACCCCCGAGGTGACGAACCCGCGCGACGTGGTCCGCTGGGACAAGGCGGGCGAGCGGGTGATGGCGGAGGCGGCGCGGCGGGCCGCCACGATCCCCGGCACGGCACCGATCCACCTCTACAAGAACAACACCGACAACAAGGGAGCCAGCTACGGCGCGCACGAGAACTACCTCATGCGCCGGCAGACGCCGTTCGCCGACATCGTGGCGTACCTGACGCCGTTCTTCGTGACCCGGCAGATCGTCTGCGGCGCCGGCCGCGTCGGCATCGGCCAGGACGGCGGCCAGAGCGGCTTCCAGATCTCCCAGCGCGCCGACTTCTTCGAGGTCGAGGTCGGTCTCGAGACCACCCTCAAACGGCCGATCATCAACACCCGTGACGAACCGCACGCCGACGCGGACAAGTACCGCCGCCTGCACGTCATCATCGGCGACGCGAACCTCTCGGAGATCTCCACATACCTCAAGGTGGGCACCACCGCGCTGATCCTCACGATGATCGAGGAGAAGGCCCTCGGCCCGGACCTCGGCATCGCCGACCCCGTCGGCGAACTGCGCGCGGTCAGCCACGACCCGTCGCTGTCACACCTGATGCGGCTGCGCGACGGACGCCGGCTGACCGCCATGGACGTTCAGTGGGCCTACCTGGAGCGGGTGCGGGCGTTCGTCGACGACCGCTACGGCGACGACGTCGACGAGCAGACCGCCGACGTGCTGGACCGGTGGGAGAACGTGCTCGACCGGCTCGGGCGCGACGTGATGCTCTGCGCCGACGAGCTGGACTGGGTGGCGAAGCTGCGGCTGCTGGAGGGCTACCGGGAGCGGGAGAAGCTCGGCTGGGGATCGCACAAGCTCCAGCTGGTCGACCTGCAGTATTCCGACGTGCGCCCGGAGAAGGGCCTCTACCACCGGTTGGTCTCCCGTGGGTCGATGAAGACGCTGCTCAGCGACGAGGAGAGCCGCTCGGCGATGACGGAGCCGCCGGAGGACACCCGGGCCTACTTCCGGGGCCGCTGCCTGGCCCAGTACGCCTCCGAAGTGGTCGCCGCCAGTTGGGATTCGGTGATCTTCGACGTCGGCCGCGAGTCGCTGGTGCGGGTGCCGATGATGGAGCCGGAACGTGGCACCAGGCGGCACGTCGGAGAGTTGTTCGACCGCTGTGCCAGCGCCAAGGATCTGCTGGAGACCCTGACCGGCGGCTGACCCACAGGTCCCCGTCCGTCAGCTGTTCGTCCTCCGCGGGTCGGTACCGGCGCGCGGAGGACGATTCGTCGCTCCCGCGAGGTAAGTTCATCGCAGGGAGATCGTGGAGGAGGCAACGATGGCCACTCGTGACAGCGGCGGTCAGTCGCAGTCGGACAAGTCCCGTCAGGGCGAAGAGGTCGAGGACGTCACAGTCGAGGCGAACCCGGAGGTCGCCGAGCGGCACGCCGAGATCACCGAGGACGTCGACGACCTGCTCGACGAGATCGACTCCGTCCTCGAAGAAAACGCCGAGGAGTTCGTGAGGGGATATGTCCAAAAAGGGGGTCAATGAGGCATATGTCCGATTTGCCTACCGAGTCGGACAAGATTTGCCCACAGTGCCAACGCACGCTGCCCCTCACAGAGTTTCACCGCAACAGCCGTCGGGTCGACGGTCGCGCCTACTACTGCAAGGCGTGTGCGACAGCCCGCTCGGAGGCCAGCCGCCGCAAGCGTGGCATCGCCCCCGCACGGAGGCCGGCAACTCCTGTGGGCCAGGGTCTGAAGTGGTGCCCGGACTGCGAGCAGATCAAGCCGTTGGGCGACTTCCCGAGCACCACTCGGAAGGCCAGCGGACGGCACAGTTACTGCAAGCCCTGCCACAACGCACGGGGTAAGGAGACCGCCCAACGGCTGTACGGCGGCAACCGCGAGTATCACCTGCGGCGGCGGTACGGCATCGGGCAGCGGGAGTTCGACGAGCTGCTGGCCGAGCAGGGTGGGGTCTGCGCGGTCTGCGGTGTCCCCGATCCGGAACATGTGGACCACGATCATCGCACCGGACGGGTGCGCGGGATACTCTGCTTCAACTGCAACGGTGGTCTTGGCCAGTTCCGTGACAGTCCGACGAGGCTGGCCAGGGCCATCACGTACCTGAGAGGAACCACGTGGCAGCGGGTTTTGATCCATCCGGGCGTCTTCCAGATGTGTTCACCAACGCGGGGACGTCCTCCTTCACGGCATTCCTGAGCAAGGCGGCCCCCGAGATGCTGCCGGGCCGACGGGCGCTGCCCCCCGGCATGGCCGCCGATCTGGCCCCGCACGCCACCACGATCGTGGCCATCGCTGCCGCCGATGGTGTCGTGATGGCCGGTGACCGGCGGGCCACCATGGGCAATCTGATCGCCCAGCGGGACATCGAGAAGGTGCACCCCGCCGACGCGTACTCGCTTGTGGGCATCGCCGGCACCGCAGGTGTCGGCATCGAACTGATGCGGCTGTTCCAGGTGGAGCTGGAGCACTACGAGAAGATCGAGGGCGCGATGCTCTCGCTCGACGGCAAGGCGAACCGGCTCGCCTCGATGATTCGCGGCAATCTGGGTGCGGCGATGCAGGGTCTGGCGGTGGTTCCGCTCTTCGCCGGCTTCGACCTGGCGGCAAGTGATCCGACGCGGGCCGGCCGGATCTTCAGCTTCGACGTCACCGGCGGCCCGTACGAGGAGACCGGCTACGACGCGATCGGCTCGGGTTCGCTGTTCGCCAAGTCGGCGCTGAAGAAGCGGTACCGGACCGGGCTGTCCGTCGACGACGCGGTGCGGTTGGCGGTGGAGGCGCTCTACGACGCCGCCGACGACGACACCGCGACCGGCGGTCCTGACCTGACGCGGCGGATCTACCCGGTGGTGATGACCGCGACGGCGGAGGGCACGCACCGGTTGACCGACGCGGAGACCTCGACGATCGCGGAGAGTGTGGTCGCCGGCCGGATGGAGAATCCGGGTGGCTGAGCCGCCCGCCCGCAGCTGATCCCCGTTTCCCGAGTACCGCGCCCGAAGGAGAGCCGCCGCCGTGGCCATGCAGTTCTACGCCTCGCCCGAACAGATCATGCGCGACCGTTCCGAGTTGGCCCGCAAGGGCATCGCCCGGGGGCGCAGCGCGGTGGTCCTGAGCTACGCCGGTGGGGTGCTGTTCGTTGCCGAGAATCTTTCCAGTGCGCTGCACAAGGTCAGTGAGATCTACGACCGGATCGGGTTCGCCGCCGTCGGCAGGTACAACGAGTTCGAGAACCTGCGCCGGGCCGGGGTGCGGATGGCGGACCTCAACGGTCTGAGCTACGACCGGCGGGACGTCACCGGGCTGGCGTTGGCCAACTCGTACGCGCAGATCCTCGGCGCCATCTTCACCGAGCAGTCGAAGCCGTTCGAGGTGGAGATCTGTGTGGCCGAGGTGGGCGCCACCCCCGATGACGATTCGCTCTACCGGAACACCTACGACGGTTCGGTCACCGACGAGCCGGGCCGGATGGCGATGGGTGGTCAGGCCGAGGCGATCTCCGGGGTGCTCAAGGCGAACCACCGGCCGGACATGTCACTCGGCGAGGCGGTGAAGGTGGCGGTGCAGGCGCTGGGCAGCGTCGGTGGCGAGGGCGGTGCCGCCCGTACGATCGCCGCCAACCAGTTGGAGGTCGCCGTCCTGGATCGCCACCGGGTGGGCCGTACCTTCCGGCGGATCACCGGTGCGGCGTTGACGGCGCTGCTGGACGGCGACGCGGCCGGCGAGTCGGCGGCGGAGGGTGACCGGGCGCAGACCCCGACCACGCCGACGGAGGAGGGGCACAAGCCGACCACCTCGGCCGGTTCCGCTGACCTGGAGGACAAGCCGGGCGACAAGTCCGACACCTGAGTCACGTTTCCGGGCCGCGGTCCGGTAGGGGCGGCGCCCGGACGGTTTCGACCGGCCGGGCGCCGCGTCGTTGGGCTCGCGGCTGTCGACGGCCGACGTACGGTGTGCGGGTTCGGGCGGCTCAGTCGCGGGCGAGCAGTGGCCGCGCGAGTGCCCACCAGGCAGCGGCGACCGCGTTGAATGCGCCCATCCCGGGTGGTGCGGCCACGTTCGACGGGGCGACCCGGGCGGTCATCAGGTCGGCCAGGGTGCCGTCGCCGACTGTGCGTTCGGCCTGGAGGCGTCGTCGCCGGGCGCGTAGCCAGTCGCGGTGCCGCCACAGCCAGGCCCAGCCACGGGTCTTCTGGGGTCCCCAGCCGCCGGCCAGCGCGGCGGCGAGCATGGCGGCCTCGGTGAGTAGCAGCATCGGGGCCAGCAACGCCAGCGTCCGGCCCTGGTACGCGGTGAGCAGGGTGATCAGGCGGTTGCGTTCGACCAGGTAGAGCTTGAGGTCGTTGCGGGAGAACTCGTAGTGGTGCAGGACCACGGCGTCGGGCACGTACTCCAGGCGGAGGCCACGCTGCCACAGCCGCAGGCTGAGTTCGGTGTCCTCGTGGTAGGCGAAGTACTCGTCGGGGAAGCCGTCGAGTTCCGCCCAGCGGCGGCGGCTGATGACGAAGCAGCAGCCGCTCAGCGACGGCACCACGGTGCGTCGGGCGTGGGCGCTGGCCGGCTCGCCGTTGCCGCCGGCCCAGGACAGCCCGGTGAAGTGCAGCGGGTTGCCCGAGGTGTTGATCAGCTCGGGGTCGTGGGCGAGTCGGATGGAGGCCATGGCGGCGCCGACGCCCGGCTCGGCGGCCACCGCGACGACCTTGTCGAGGGCGTCGGGCGCCACGATGGCGTCGGAGTTGACGAAGGCCAGCCAGTCGCCGGTGGCCTCGGCGGCGCCGAGGTTGCAGCCGCCGGAGTAGCCGGTGTTCGCTTCCGGCCGGATGACCCGTACGCCGGGCAGCCCCTTCACCACGTCGATGCCGTCGCCGGTGCAGCCGTTGTCGACCACCACCAGTTCGACGTCGACACCGGTGCTGGCCAGTACGGCCCGGGCGGCGTCGACAAGCCAGGGCTCGGCACCGTAGGCGAGCATCACGGCGGTGACGCTTGGCGGTCTCATGGGGCTCCTCCGCTTGTGGTGGCGGGTATCGGGGCGGCGGCCGGTGGGGCGGGCGGGGGCGTCCGGCGGCGGCGCAGCAGGGCGAGCATGACGGCTGCGGCCACCACCGACCCGACGGTGTAGCCGAGTTCGACGCGCAGTGCGACCGGCAGTGGGGGCAGGGTCGCGACGGCGAGCGCGGCGACGCCGACGGTCCAGGCCAGGGCCTGGGCGTGGTGCCGGTCGCGGGCCAGCAGCGCCTGACCGAGCACCATCGCCCACAGGTACGCCAGCGTGGCCACCGAGAGCCAGGCGAAGTCGCCGTGGCCGAGTACGTCGGGGGTGTCGAAGAGGGCCCGCACGAGCCACGGGCCGAGTAGTGCGGCGAGGATGCCGCCGAGGGCCCCGAGGGCGGTGACGACGGCCAGGGATCGGCGTAGCAGGGCGCGGAAGGCTGGCTCGTCGCCGGTGGCGGCGGCGGTGGAGAGGCCGGGCAGCAGCGCGGCCTGCATCGAGCCGAAGACGAACAGCGGTATGCGGACCAGCACCAGCGCGGAGAGCAGCGCGCCGGCGGTGGCGACGTCGGTCGGGTCGAGCAGCCGTACGTTGATCACGCCGACGTTCACCACCACCTGGGCGAGCAGGCTGGAGATGGTGAGCAGGGTGAGTCCGCGGATCAGGGGCGGCCAGGGGACCGCCGGTCCTCGGCCGATCGTCCGGGCGACGGGTACGGCGGTCAGCGCCACGGCCGCCAGTGGTGCCACGACGAGCACCAGCGCGTAGGCCACGGGGGAGTCGACGCCGGTGACGGCGAGGGCGGCGACCAGGCCGATGCGCAGCCCGCCGTCGAGGCCGAGCTGGGTGCCGTACCAGCCGAAGCGGCGCAGGCCGGAGAGCACCCCACGGGTGGTGTGTGCGACGGCCAGTGCGGCCAGCGCGCCGCCCAGGGCGGGCACCATCGTGGGGTCGCCGTCGAAGAGCCGGTCGGTGAGGAGGTCGGCGGTGCCGATGGTGAGCAGGAGGAGCAGGCCGAGCACGATGGCGGCGACGGCGGCGCCGCGGGCCAGTACCGGCCCGGGTGGCAGCCCGCGGGTGCGCCGGGCCGCGACGAGGCGGGCGACCTCCTGTTCGACGGGGAAGAACACGCCGATGCCGAGGGTGAAGACGACGGACCAAAGCACCGACAGCGAGGAGTAGTCGGCGGCGTCGAGGTTGTGTCCGGCCAGGGCGAGGTGGACGTAGGCGGCCAGTCCGACCACGGCCAGGCCGATGCCGACGGGGATGGTGCCGGGCGGTACGAGGCGGAGCAGGCGGCCGGTCACCGGCGGATGAGGGCGAGGGTGAGGACGGCCAGGGCCCGGCCGAGGTAGATCATCGCCTTGGCGGGGGAGTGGCTGGGTGTGCCGGCCATCCGGCGGCGCATGGCGACCGGGACCTGCTGGATCCGGTAGCCGCGGCGGGCGGCGTGCACGAGCGTCTCGACGGTGTCGCCGAGGTACTCGACCGGGTACCAGCGGGCGAACATGTCGATCATCCGTCGGTTGGCGGCCCGGAAACCTGAGGTGGTGTCGGTGAGCGTGGCGCCGGCGAGGCCGGACAGCACCACCGACAGCATGCCCATCGCCCAGCGGCGGGGGCCGCGTACGGTGTATTCGCCCTCGCCGGCGAAGCGGGCGCCGATGACCAGGTCGTAGTCGTCGAGCAGGTCGACAAGCTTCGGCACGTACCGGGGGTCGTGCTGCCCGTCGGCGTCGACCTGCACCGCGAGGTCGTAGTCGTGGTCGTGGGCGTAGCGGTAGCCGAGCCGCATGGCCCCACCGACGCCGAGGTTGTACGGCAGTCGGGCGACGCGGGCACCGGCGGCGGCGGCGACGGCGGCGGTGTGGTCGGTGGAGCCGTCGTCGACGACGAGCACGTCCACCCCGGGCAGTTCGCCGCGGATCTCGCCGACCACATCGCCGATGGAGGCGGCTTCGTTGAGCGCCGGAATGATGATCAGCAGTCGTTTGCCGTTAACCATCGCGAGACACCATCTCCGTCCGGTCCGGGTGCCGGGCCCACTCCGCCCGTTCCATCCGGTCGGCTTCGACTTCGGCGCGGAGCAGGGCGAACTCCTCGGCGAGGGTGCGGGTCTCCTCCTCCAGCGCGCTCACCTCCCAGCTGAGGTGGATGCAGACCAGCAGCAGGAAGACGATGCCGAGGAAGAGCACCAGGCTGACGCCGGAGGCGACGCCGAGCAGATCGGCGACACCGTCGAGCAGCCGGGGGAACAGTGACAGCGGGATCACCACGAACAGCAGGCCGAGCCAGAGCATGCCGTACTTCTCGCGCAGTTGCCGGCGGCGCAGCAGCTCGACGATCGTGGCCAGCAGGACCAGACCGGTCAGGCCGGTGACCAGGGTGAGCTTCATACGACCTTCCACGGGGAGGGTGGAGCGGCGGGGGCGAACGCGTCGGCCAGGGTGGCGTGCCAGTCCGGCAGGGGCGGCAACCCGGCCCGGGCCCACCGGCCGTGCCCTAGCACACTGTACGTCGGCCTGCGGGCGGGTCGCACAAACCGGGCACTGGTGGTGGGCCGGATCCGTTCCGGGTCGAGCCCGTGTCGGGCGAAGACCGCGCGGGCCAGGTCGTACCAGGTGGCCTCGCCGGAGCAGGTGCCGTGGTAGATCCCGGGCGCGGCGTGTCCGGCGTGGGCGGCCTCGGCGAGCATCACCAGGTGGCGGGCCAGGGCGTGGGACCAGGTCGGCTGGCCCCGCTGGTCGTCGACGACGTCGAGGGTGTCGCGGCGGTCGGCCAGGTCCAGCATCGTGGTGACGAAGTTGCGGCCGTGGCGGCCGTAGAGCCAGGCGGTACGCACCACGTATCCGGTGTCGGGCAACAGCCGGGTCACTGCCTGTTCCCCGACGAGCTTGCCGCGACCGTACGCGTTGAGTGGGGCGGTCGGCGCGTCCTCGGGGTAGGGGGCGGTGGCGGTGCCGTCGAAGACGTAGTCGGTGGACAGGTGCAGCAGGCGGGCACCGTGTGCGGCGCACGCGGTGGCGAGATGGACGACGGCGTCGCCGTTGACGGCGGTGGCGGCCGACTCGTGTGCCTCGGCACCGTCGACGTCGGTCCAGGCAGCGGTGTTGACCACCACGTCGTGGCCGTCGACGGCGGCGTGTACGGCGGTGGCGTCGGTGATGTCCAGCTCGGCGCGGGTGGCGGGGGTGACCCGGTGTTCCGGTCGGGTGCCGAGCACGTCGACGAGGTCACGTCCGAGCATTCCGCCGGCTCCGGTCACCAGGAATCTCATGCGGTGGCCGCCTTGAGCGGTTCCCACCAGGCGCGGTTGTCCCGGTACCAGCGGACGGTGTCGGCGAGACCGGTGTCGAGGGTGATGCTGGGGGCGTACCCGAGCTCCTTGCTGATCTTGCTGATGTCGAGCGAGTAGCGGCGGTCGTGTCCCTTGCGGTCGGCGACAGGTGTCACCCGGTCCCAGCCGGCTTCGCAGGCGTCCAGGAGCCGGGCGGTCAGTTCCTTGTTCGTCAGTTCGGTGCCACCACCGATGTGGTAGACCTCACCGGGACGGCCCTTGTCCTGGACGAGGGCGATGCCCCGGCAGTGGTCGTGCACGTGCAGCCAGTCACGCACGTTGCCGCCGTCGCCGTATAGCGGGACTGTGTGTCCGTCGAGGAGGTTCGTGACGAACAGCGGGACGACCTTCTCCGGGTACTGGTAGGGCCCGTAGTTGTTGGAGCAGCGGGTCACCACCACGTCGAGGCCGTGGGTGCGGCGGTAGGCCAGGGCGAGCAGGTCGGAGCCGGCCTTCGACGCCGAGTAGGGCGAGTTGGGCGCCAGCGGCCAGGTCTCGGTCCAGGAGCCTTCGGCGATGGAGCCGTAGACCTCGTCGGTGGAGACGTGCACGAACCTGTCGACGCGGTGCCGGAGCGCGGCGTCGAGCAGATTCTGGGTGCCGAGGACGTTCGTGGTGACGAAGGGCGCGGCACCGGCGATCGACCTGTCGACGTGGGACTCGGCGGCGAAGTGCACCACCACGTCATGCCCCGCAACGGCCTTGTCGACCACGTCGGGGTGACGGATGTCACCCTGCACGAACCGCAGCCGGGGGTCGTCGGCCACCGGTGCGAGATTGGCCAGGTTGCCGGAGTAGGTGAGCGCGTCGAGCACTGTGACCTGGGCCGGGTTCAGGGCCGGTACGCCCGCCGCGCTGCCGCCGGGGACGCCGAGCAGCGTCCGGACGTACTCCGAACCGATGAAGCCGGCGCCGCCGGTGACCAGAATCCTCACGGGTCCGGAAGTCTACGCGAAACGGCCACTTCCGCAGGGTAGGCGAGGCGCTGTTGCCGGTAGTCTCCTCCGGATGCGTGGAATCCTGCTCGCCGGTGGCACCGGTTCCCGGCTGTGGCCGATCACCCGGGCGGTGTCGAAGCAGCTGATGCCGGTCTTCGACAAGCCGATGATCTACTACCCCCTCTCCACCCTGGTGATGGCCGGGATACACGAGATCCTGGTGATCACCACGCCGGAGGAGCAGGGGCAGTTCCAGCGGTTGCTCGGCGACGGCGGTCAGTTCGGGCTCCGGTTGGAGTACGTCGCCCAGCCCCGCCCGGAGGGCATCGCGCAGGCGTTCGTGCTCGGCGCGGACTTCATCGGTGACGAGTCGGTGGCGCTGATCCTCGGCGACAACATCTTCCACGGGGTGGGCCTCGGTCGACAGCTGGCTGCGGCAGGTGACCCGGTGGGCGGGCGGATCTTCGCCTATCCGGTGGCCAACCCACAGGCGTACGGCGTGGTGCACTTCGACGCCGACGGTCGGGTGCTGGCGATCGAGGAGAAGCCGCAGCGGCCGACGTCGCGGTACGCGGTGCCCGGCCTGTACTTCTACGACAACCGGGTGGTGGAGATCGCCCGGGGGCTCACCCCCAGCGCCCGGGGGGAGCTGGAGATCACCGCGGTGAACGAGGCGTACCGGCAGTGGGGTGAGTTGTCGGTCACCGTGCTGGACCGGGGGACCGCCTGGCTGGACACCGGCACCTTCACCTCGCTGATGCAGGCCGCCGAGTTCGTCCGGGTGATCGAGGAACGGCAGGGCATGAAGATCGGCTGCGTGGAGGAGGCCGCCTGGCGGGCCGGCCTGATCGACGACGCACAGTTGCGCGCCCTGGCCGAGCCGTTGACCAGGAGTGGCTACGGCGACTACCTGCTCGACCTGCTCGCCGGTGGGCGGCAGGAGCCGACAGGCGAGTCCGGCGGGGCGGGGGCGGCCCGGTGAAGTTGCGGCCGTTGAGCGTCGAGGGCGCCTGGGAGATCACCCCGCAGCAGCACGGCGATCCGCGTGGACTGTTCCTGGAGTGGTACCGCTTCGACCGCCTGGGCGAGGCGGTCGGGCATCCGCTGAGGCTCGCGCAGGGCAACCTGTCCGTCTCGGCCCGGAACGTGGTGCGCGGGATCCACTTCGCCGACGTACCGCCGGGGCAGGCCAAGTACATCACCTGCGTCCGGGGGGCGGTGCTCGACGTGGTCGTCGACCTGCGGGTCGGCTCGCCCACCTTCGGTAGGTGGGACGGGGTGCGCCTGGACGACGTCGACAGGCGCGCGGTCTACCTGGCCGAGGGGCTCGGCCACGGGTTCTGCGCGTTGACCGACGACGCCACCCTGACCTACCTCTGCTCGACCACCTACAACCCGTCGGCGGAGCACGCCGTGCATCCGCTGGACGAGGAACTGGGCATCGACTGGCCGGCCGGCGTGCCGCAACTGTCCGCCCGCGACGCCGCCGCGCCCACCCTGGCGCAGGCCCGGGCGGCGGGGCTGCTCCCCGAGTACGACGCGTGTCAGCGGTACGTCGCGACGTTGGCGGCCACGACGGATCCCACCGACGAGTGAGACCGGCACGTGCCCCGACAGTGACGAACAGGGCCTCCGTACGGCTAATGTCTCATCATGGAACGGCGAATCTTCGGTCTGGAGACCGAGTACGGCGTCACCTGTACCTACCGCGGACAGCGGCGGCTGTCCCCTGACGAGGTGGCCCGCTACCTTTTCCGCCGGGTGGTGTCCTGGGGCCGGTCGAGCAACGTCTTCCTGCGTAACGGCGCACGGCTCTACCTGGATGTCGGCTCGCACCCCGAGTACGCCACCCCGGAGTGCGACTCGGTGGTCGACCTGGTCGCCCACGACCGTGCCGGCGAGCGGATCCTGGAAGGGCTGCTCATCGACGCGGAGAAGCGGCTGCACGACGAGGGCATCGCCGGTGAGATCTACCTGTTCAAGAACAACACGGACTCGGCCGGCAACTCCTACGGCTGCCACGAGAACTACCTGGTCTCCCGGCACGGTGAGTTCGGTCGGCTGGCCGACGTACTGATCCCGTTCCTGGTCACCCGGCAGCTGATCTGCGGCGCCGGCAAGGTGTTGCAGACGCCGCGCGGGGCGGTCTACTGCCTGTCCCAGCGCGCCGAGCACATCTGGGAGGGCGTCTCCTCGGCGACCACCCGCAGCCGCCCGATCATCAACACCCGGGACGAGCCGCACGCCGACGCGGAACGGTACCGCCGGCTGCACGTCATCGTCGGTGACTCCAACATGAACGAGGTCACCACGCTGCTGAAGGTCGGCACCGCCGACATCGTGCTGCGGATGATCGAGGGTGGCGTGGTGATGCGCGACCTCACCCTGGAGAACCCGATCCGGGCGATCCGGGAGGTGTCGCACGACATCACCGGGCGGCGGAAGGTGCGGCTGGCCTCGGGCAAGGAGGTGAGCGCCCTGGAGATCCAGCAGGAGTACCTCGCCAAGGCGACCGAGTTCGTCGAGCGCCGGGGCGGTGACCAGACCGCCAAGCGGGTGGTCGAGCTGTGGGGCCGGGTGTTGCGGGCGGTGGAGACCGGCGACCTGGAGCCGGTCTCCCGGGAGATCGACTGGGTGACCAAGCTGCGGCTGATCGAGCGTTACCAGCGCAAGCACGACCTGCCGCTGTCCCATCCCCGGGTGGCGCAGATGGACCTGGCGTACCACGACCTGCGCCGGGGTCGCGGGCTCTACGCGCTGCTGGAGCGGCGCGGCGACGTGGACCGGGTGGCCACCGATCCGGAGATCTTCGAGGCGAAGGAAACGCCCCCGCAGACCACCCGGGCCCGGCTGCGCGGCGAGTTCATCCGGCACGCCCAGGAGAAGCGACGGGACTTCACCGTCGACTGGGTGCACCTGAAGCTCAACGACCAGGCGCAGCGGACGGTGCTCTGCAAAGACCCGTTCCGGGCGTACGACGAGCGGGTGGAACGGCTGATCGCCAGCATGTGACGGGTCGACCGGGGCCGGTTCCACAGGCCGGCCCCGGGTAGGCTGGTCCGGTCATGAATCCTCCTGAACCTCCCACCCCGGGCGCCCAGCGGCAAGGCTGGATCGAACGCCGCCGCGACAAGGTCCGCGCCGAGATCGAACGCAACCGTCGCGGCGAGTACACCGTGCCCACCTGGGTGCTGGCGCTGGCCCTGGCGCTGATCGTGGGCGCCTGGGTCGCTCTGATCATCTTCGCCTGAGCTGCCCGGAAGGCCACTTGTCACCGCCTGCGTTGCAGCGGAGGCCCGGTCAACGCTCGGCCGCCGCGAGGCCCGGTCAACGCTCGGCCGGCGCCGGGGGCGGCTGCGCCGCCAGGCGGGCGGCGTGCCGGCCGGCTGCGGCGGCGGCCAGGAAGTAGGCGTGGTCGGCGTCCAGTCCGCGCCCCATCGTCGACAGCGGCACCGGGCTGCCCCGGAGCGCCGCGTCCAGCCCGGTGGTCTCCACCCGCACCAGCGTGTGCCGCTCGGCGAGCGGTCGCAGCGCGGCGTCGACCTCGGCGGCCAGCGTCGGGTCCAGCTCCGTCGGCACCACCAGTTCCGCGCGGGCCAGCGCCACCCGGCCGTACGCGGTGAGGCTGTGGTGCGACACGCCACGGTGCCGGGGTCGCGGGTCGGCGGCGGAGATCCGCAGCGAGCCGACCGGGCGTCCGCCGAGGGTGGCTACGGCGTTGACCGCCTCGCCGACGGCCACTCCGGAGAAGCCCCAGCGGGTGCCGGTGCCGAGGTTGCCCGGGCCCTGCGCCACCACCGCGATGTCGGCGTCGAGCACGTGCCGGGCGGCGAGCAGCCCGCTGTGCAGCGTCGACGCCTCCAGGTCACCGCCGAACGCCTGCCCGACGCTTATCGTGCCGACCAGGTCGTCCCGCAGCCCGGCGAGGGTACGGGAGAACCAGGCGGGCAACGCTCCACCGTCGGTGAGCAGGTACGCCACCCGTGCAGCGGGCGCGTCGGCGCGGACCCCGGCGAGGATCGCCGGCAGCGCGGAGTGCAGGTCGGCGGTGACCACCGGCAGGCCGGCGAGGTCGTCGGCGGCGGCCAGCACCTCCCGGTGCGGTGACGCCTCCTCGTCGACGCCGAGCAGGATCGGCTGCAACGGGGTGTAGCGGGCCTTGACCAGATGTCCCGCGTCACGCGAGTCGAGGGCCTGCGGCGGATCCGGCGGCAGCCGGTCCGGCAGCGCCACCACCAGGGCGTAGCCACCGGTGCCCAGCCCCATCAGCAGCGCACCGGCGTTGAGCAGCACCCGGTCGCCCGCCTCCGGCTCACCCACGAGCGCCGGATAGGCCAACGCCCGCATCGAGCCGCCGCCATCGACCTCGACGTCCAGCTCCACCGCCCCGGCCCACCGCCGACGCACCCCCGCCACCACACCCGCCCGCCACCGCACCACCCCCGCACGCTAACCCCCACCCCCCGCCGCACCCCCACCCACCGGGGTAGCTTCCGCCGATCATGCAGTTTGGGCAGTAGTCAAAAGCTGCGAACCAGGGCAATTGAACAGCCACAACTGCATGATCGACGAGAAGGGTTGGGTGGGGGAGCAGGGGGCGGGCGTGGGGTGCCTGTGGGTGGGGTGGAGGCTGCTAGCGTCTACGGGGTGTCGCGCAGCCGCACCGAACGCCTGGTCAACCTGGTGATCTGCCTGCTGTCCACGCGGCGGTTCCTGACCGCCGCGCAGATCGCCGCGACCGTACCCGGATATGAGCACGATCCGGACGACGCCCGTGAGCACGAGGCTTTCCAACGCAAGTTCGAGCGGGACAAGGCTGAGTTGCGGGAACTCGGCGTACCACTGGAGACCGGGACGGCGAGCGCCTTCGACGCGGAGCCCGGGTACCGGATCGCCCGCCGGGAGTACGCGCTGCCCGACATCCCCCTCCAGCCGGACGAGGCAGCCGCGGTGGGTATCGCCGCCCGCCTGTGGCAGCACGCCGGCCTGGCCGCCGCCGCCTCGTCGGGGCTGGCGAAGTTGCGGGCAGCCGGCGTGGACGTGGACCCGCAGGCCACCCTGGGGCTGGAGCCGATGGTCACTGTCGATCCGGCGTTCGCGCCACTGACCGCGGCCGCCCGCGACCGGCGGGAGGTCCGCTTCGACTACCGGGTGCCGGACCGTGACGCGCCGGCCCGGCGCCGGCTGCAACCGTGGGGCGTGGTCTGCTGGCGCGGCCGGTGGTACGTGGTCGGTCACGACCTGGACCGCGACGCCACCCGCTGCTTCCGGCTGTCGCGGGTGGTGGGTCCGGTACGGGTCACCGGTGAGCCGGGCGCCTACCAGCCACCGACAGGTGTCGACCTGATCAGCCACGTGGCCCGCTGGTCCGGCCCGGTCGAGCGGCCCGGCCGGGCGACAGTGCTCGTCGCCCCGGGGCGGGCTGCCGGGTTGCGTCGCTGGGCGGTGGAGGTCACCGCCGGGTCGGAAGCGGACCGGCTGGTCCTGCCGTACGGCGACGCCTGCTCGTTGGCCGGTCACCTGGTCGGCTACGGACCCGACGTGCGGGTGGTCGACCCGCCCGAGGTCCGCGAGGCGGTCATCCAGCGGCTCAAGGAGATCGCCGCCCGACACGACACCCTGGCGGTGGTCCCATGAGACACCCTTTGTCAACCCCCGGGTCAAGCAGCGAGTTTCGAGGGCTGGTTGACCCGGCCGAGGGCGCGGTTGCGGTTGGCGACGTGGACGTTCTCGTCGTAGGGGGTGTTCTTGGTCAGGCAGTGCCACAGGACCTCGAGCCAGCGGTTACCGAGGGCTCGCAGTGCGGCGTGGTGCTTTCTTCCTCGACTACGTTGGGTGTCGTAGAACTCCCGGGCCCAGCCGGAGGTGCGCAGGCTGGTGAAGGCCCACTGCTGTACGGCGTCGGCGAGGTAGCGGTTGCAGGCCAGCCGGGACGCGACGACGAGCTCGCTCTTGCCGGAGCGGCGGGTGACCGGGGCCTTGCCGGCGTAGCATTGCAGCGCGTTCGGTGTGGCGAACTGTCCGATCGCGTCGCCGATTTCACCGGCGATCCTGGTGGCGAGTCGATCTCCGAGCCCTGGAAAGCTGAGGTAGATCTCGCCGCCAGGAACCGCCGGCCCCCGGTCATCACCGGGCTGTTTGGCGCGTCCTCGACGCCGGTCGCCCAGCAGCAGTTCGCCCATGCGTCGTTCCCAGCTGCGGCGTTGCTCGCGCAGCAGCAACAACTGGGCGCAGGCCAGCCGGATGGTGTCGGCCTTGGCGCGGATGAGGTAGTCGCGGGGCTGGAAGTGATCACCGGTCAGGGCCTGGGTGACCCGATCGGCGAGCCGGTGCGGCCAACCATGCTTGGCCGCCCGGGCGAGGGCCTCGACCTCGTCGTGGCTGGCGGCGGCCAACTCGTCGGCGGTGGGCCAGCGTTGCAGCAGCTTGAGCACCACCGGGCTCCCCAGATCGTCACCGGCGATGGCCAGCGCGGCCGGAAACACCGCGGCCAGGTCGGCGCGCAGCCGGTTGAGCAACCTGCGTTCGTCACGGCAGGCCCGGATGTCGTCGCGGGCGATAGCGCGCAGTTCTCCGGCCAGTTCCCCGTGCGGGATCAAGGCCCGCAGATCGGTGTACTGGTCCAACGCGAGCAGGCAGGCGATCCGCGCATCCTCGGCGTCGTCCTTCTTACGCGCCGGCCCACGCCGGCGGGCCACCAGGTCCGGGTTGACCGGCAACACCGTGTACCCGGCGTCGACCAAGGCCTCGACCAGCAGCCCGTGGCGGGTCTCGATGACCACCCGCACCTCGGCCGGGTCCGGCTCCAACCCGGCGATCCGCGCCACCAGCGCCGCCACCGCAGCCGGAGTGTGTTCCACCCGGGCCACCTCGACCACACCCTCACCCGGACGGCCCACCGCGACCAGATGGAACTCCTCCGCCCAATCGATACCGACCCCCAGCATCGCACCACCCCTTCACATCGTGACTGTGCGTACAGACCGAAGGCGCGGCGCCGTGCTGATGGACCAGTCCTCGCGGGACGACACCCTTGTGGGCGTCGGGCCTCCAAGGCCACCCTCCCGGGACGCCGTCTCATATCAGTCCTCAAGGGACAAGCGGCCAAAGCGTTCCCGGAAGGGGACCTCTGATGAACGAAGGTAATGCCATCAGCGGCACGACCCGTCCGGCCGCCCGCGCGGGTTCCCGGGCCTCCGCCGACCGGCTGGCCCGGCTGCTGAATCTGGTGCCGTACCTGCTCGCCCGGCCCGGCATCGAGATCGCCGAGGCGGCCGGTGACCTGGGTGTCACCGAACGGCAGCTGCGCGAGGACCTGGAGCTGCTCTGGGTCTGCGGGCTGCCCGGGTACGGTCCGGGTGACCTGATCGACATGGCGTTCGACGGCGACCGGGTGACCATCACCTACGACGCGGGCATCGACCGGCCGCTACGGCTCACCCCCGACGAGGCGCTGGCGCTCGTGGTGGCGTTGCGGATGCTCGCCGAGACACCCGGGGTGGCCAACCGGGAGGCGGTCGAGCGGGCCCTGGCGAAGATCGAGGACGCGGGCGGTGACCTGGTCGCCGCTCCGGTGGAGGTGCGCCTGCCCGGCGACACCGGGCGGGTGGAGCAGCTGCGGGCCGCGGTGGAGGGTGGTCGCGCGCTGCGCATCACCTACTACACGGCCGCCCGCGACGAGACCACCGAGCGGGTCATCGACCCGCTGCGGGTGTTGATGGTCGGCGGCCGGACGTACGTGGAGGCGTGGTGCCGCCGCGCCGAGGCGGTACGGCTGTTCCGGGCCGACCGCATCGACGCCGTCACCGAGCTGGCCGAGCCCGCCGTCGTACCGCCGCAGGCGCAACCGCACGACCTGCGCGAGGGGGCGTTCCGGCCGTCGCCCGACCTGCCGCTGATCACGCTGCGGATCGGTCGGGGGGAACGGTGGATCACCGAGTACTACCCGTGTGAACGGGTCGAGTCCGACGGTGAACGGTGGGTGGTGTCGTTGCGCGTCACCGACCTCGGCTGGGCCCGCCGGTTCGTGCTCGGCCTCGGCCCGGATGTCGAGGTCGTCGCGCCGGCCGAGCTGGCCGGGCAGGTCCACGAGTCGGCGGTGGCGGCCCTGGAGGCGTACGCGCAGCCGGTGCCGGCCGGCGCGGACCCGGCGACGGCCGGCGACAGGCAGTAGGCTGGCCCCCGTGCTGAAGTGGATCGTGCTCGCGCTGGTGCTGGTGCCCCTGGTTCTGCTCGCGCTGGCGGTACGACCCGTGCTGGCGCGACTGCCCCGGCTGCGCCGGGCGGCGCTGGCATTGCAGCGGCGTGCCGACGAGGCGACGGCGCTGCGCGAGGCGGCGGAGAGCCTCCAGCAGCGGGCAGAGGGGTTGCAGAGCCGGCTGGAGGCGACCCAGCAGCGGCTCACCCTGATCAGGTCCCGTCGAGGCGACTGAGCCGCGTCACCTACCGGCTGAGCAACTCTGCGCGGTGCTTCGTTCCTGCCCGTACGGTGTGTGCTGCTGCACGCGGCGGGCCGACTTCGCGCAGAATGATCCAGCCACCCGGTTGACGGGACACGCGCGGTTGGCCGAGACTTCACCCGCCGGGACGAACCCCCACCGCCCCGGCGGGTGGCAACGGCCGTCGTCGCACGTACGATGGGCTGCGGAACACCCCCGTTGGCACAAGCGACTGGAGCTTCACATGGGTGCCCTCAAGCCGTGGCACATCGCCGTACTCGTGGTCGTGCTGATTCTGCTCTTCGGCGCGAAGCGGCTCCCCGACGCCGCCCGGTCCCTCGGTCGCTCGCTGCGCATCATCAAGGCCGAGACGAAGAGCCTGGCCGACGACGACCGCGACCTCGCCGGCAAGGCCGACGCGCAGGCCGGCTACCAGCCGTACCCGCCGCAGCAGTCGGCGCCGCCGCAGCAGCAGCCCTACCAGGGCACGGTGCAGCAGCCGGTCGCCGACCCGGTGCAGCGCGTCCGCGAGAACTGATCCCCGGGTCCGGTAACCGTGGCCTTCGGACTCCGCAAGCGCGGACCGAGCAACTTCGAGCGGGCCGCCGACGGCTCGATGACCCTCATCGAGCACGTCCGCGAGTTGCGTAACCGCCTGTTCAAGGCGTCGCTGGCCATTCTGGTCGGCTTCGGCGTCGGCATCTGGCTGGCCGGGCCGGTACGCGAGCTGCTGTCCCAGCCGTACTGTCAGCTGCCCGGCAGCCAGCTCGCCGACGGCCGATGCAACTTCGTCCAGCTCGGTCCGGCGGACCTCTTCCTGCTCAACCTGAAGATCGGTCTCTGGGTCGGTCTGATCCTCGCCGCGCCGGTCTGGCTCTACCAGCTCTGGGCCTTCATCGCACCGGGCCTGCACCGGCACGAGCGTCGGTACGCGTACATCTTCACCGCCCTGGCGGCGCCGTTGTTCGCGGCCGGCGCGGTGCTGGCCTACTTCGTGGCCTCGAAGGGCCTGGAGTTCCTCCTGCAGGTCTCCGGCGACGACATCAACACCACCCTCGACATCACCCGCTACATATCGTTCATCACCAACCTGATTTTGATGTTCGGTGTGGCGTTCGAGTTTCCGTTGATCGTGCTGATGCTCAACTTCGTCGGCATCGCCAGCGCGAAGCGGCTGCTCGGCTGGTGGCGGGTCGCTGTCTTCGCCTTCTTCGCCTTCGCGGCGGTGGTCACCCCCACGCCGGATCCGTTCGGCATGACCGCGCTGGCGTTGTGCCTGTGCGCGCTCTACTTCGCCGCGGTGGGTGTCGCCTTCCTCAACGACAAGCGGCGCGGGCGCGGCAAGGAGGTCTACGCCGGGATCGCCGACGACGAGGTGTCTCCGTTGGAGTTCGACCGCGAGCCGGTCGAAGCGGGGCAGCGGGTTGACGCGAGCGCGCCGATCGATGCTCCCGCACCTGTCGACGCGCCGGCTCCGATCGACCGCCGCTACGACGACATAACCTGACGCGGCCCGACCCCCGCCGACAAGCGCGACGAGCCTTCCAGTGATGGAAGGCTCGTCGCTTTGGTGGGCCGTCGCGGGTGGGCGGCCACGGTACGGCCACACCGCTAGCGGTCGTCAGGGCTGCCGTCAGCAGGACAGTCGGCAATCCGTCACCGGGTTCTGCACGCTCTGCGACGGGGTAAGCGACTGAATACGATGTGTCGACGTGCTTGGCGAGAGAGGGGCTCCGTGCGCCGTCCGATGTTCCGCCGTCCATCCGCCGCCCGGCGGGGGCCCGACGCATCGGCGGCACGGTGGGGTGCCGCCCTCGCCCGCTGCGCGCTCCTGGGAGCCGCCACCGTGGGCGTCGGGTTCCTCATCGGTGCTCTGTCGAGCGACCCGGCCAGCGCGGACATCGCCGACCTGCCGACGGCTCTGACGGACGTCGGCGAGGGGCCGTCGGTGGGCCAGCGGGCCTCGGAACGCGTCCGGCCCACCGCGCCCGTCGACGATCTGATCGCCGGGCTCGTCGACGGCCCGCAGGCCCGGCAGCCCGACCAGGCTCGGCGGTCCGATCAGGGCCGGGCCCCGCGACGCGGCTCCCCGGGTATCGGCCGGCCGGACGACGAGCGCGGTGCGGAGCAGACCGTGGCGCGCAGCGGCCGACCGGACCGGGACCGGCCGGCGACCCCGGTGACCGCTCGTACCGCGAGATCGCCGTCGGCTGACGAACCGCCGGCCGACCGTGCACCGATCGACAGTGGCGAGGAGGGCCTCGGTTCTGGCCGGCGTGTCCCGACGGTGCCGACCCGACCGACCGTACCGGTCGTCGGCGACCGGGCGCCGGCCCCCGACCGGCAAGCTGACCTGCCACCCCTGCCGGCGTTGACCCAGGCCCTACCGGCCCTGCCGGCGGTGGCCCAGGCCCCGCCGCCCCTGCCACCTCTGCCGGCGGTGACCCGGGCCGCGACGGGCCCGGCGCCGCTGGCCGGTGCGGACGCCGTCATCGCGCAGACAGGGACCCTCACCCAGCCGGTGCTGACCACAGTCGTCGGGCAGACGACGACAGTCGCGCGGCCGGTGTTGAGCACTGTCGTCACGGCTGTGTCGTCAGGTGTGGATGTGGTGGTGACGCCTGTCGTCCGAGTGGTGGACCTGGTGACCCCCGCGCTGCCCGTCTTGTCGGGCTGCCCCGGTACGGGGTCGTCCACAGTGGTGCGACCGATCCTTCGGATGCCGACGACCGCCCCGACCCCGGACGTCGCGGACGGGACAGGGCCAGGCCGATCCCTGGCACCGGATCCGCCGGCCGCCGCGCCGTCGCCCGGGAAATCAGCGCCCACCGTATCGCTTGTGGGCGTGTCGCCTGCCGCGCCCCTGACCGGGGTGGCGGTGTCCGGCTGGCACCGGCCCTCGACCGGCCCGGCAGGTGCGGGGTCCGGGTCGACGCCGAAGCAGACCGGCGGCCCGCACCGGCCCGCGAATCCGAAACCCGGTGGGGACGGTGTCAGGGGTGCCGACAGCGGTCCCGGACCGCTGCGCGGGCTGACCCTCGACGGGTGTGGGATGCCCGCGACCGCCAGTGCCCGGCCTGACATCCCTGCGCCTCGTGGACATGCGAGCCGCCTCCCTGGAGTGGCCACCCGACCCGGCTGAGCCCGTCCCTGACCCGCCCGCGCCACCGGAGTACCCCGGCTGGTCGCCAGGCGTGGTCGTACGGGTGCCCGGGACCGTCGCAGTCGACGTGTCACGGGCCGGGCCCAGTCCGTTCGCGCGTGGTCGACCTGCGCAGTCCCGTTCAGGGGACCGGCAGGTGGCCGCGGTGCGTACCTGAGATCGGAGCTACGTGGTGATCCGCGTTGTGATTGGCGAGAGTATGGGTCTGCTGCGCAGCGCGTTGTGCGCGGCACTGGCCGGTGAGGAGGACGTCGAGGTCGTCGCCGAGGTGACGGGGCTCGGCGAGTTGCCCGGGATGGTGCGTCGGCACCTGCCGGACGTGGTGCTTGTGGATCTGGCGTCGGGCGCTCCCGAGCCGGTGAAGGTGATCACCGAGATCACCGAGACGGCACCCGCGACAGCGGTCCTGGCGTTGTGCGACAGGTGGGGTCGGGGCCTGGTGGAGGAGGCCCTGACGGCCGGAGCGAAGGGGTTGATCGGCAAGGACGAGCCGCTGCACGAGCTGGTCCGGTCCGTACGGGCGCTCGCGGCGGGGGAGCGGGTCATCGACGTGGCCGCCGCCGCTACGGCGTTGCGTCCCGCCACGGGTCCGCTGACGCCCCGGGAGGCCGAGGTGCTGCGGATGGCCGCAGAAGGGCTGCCGCTCAAGGAGATCGCCCGTCGGCTGTTCCTGGCGCACGGCACGGTGCGTAACCACCTGTCGGCGATCATGCGTAAGACCGGTGCCCGCAACCGGATGGAGGCGGTGCTGCTCGCCCGCCGCGACGGCTGGATGTGACGGTGGCCGGGGCCGCCGACAAGCGGCCCGGGCACCGGCGGCCTCGACGGGCGAAACCGGCCGGGCCGTGTTTGAATGCTGACGGTCTGTGATGCAGCCGACGATGCTCGGGGAGCCCACGGTGATCCGTACCCTGCTCGCTATCGATGGTGCCCTGGTCCGTGGCGCCCTTTCCCTCGTGCTCGCCGCGGAGGACGACATCAGCGTGGTGGCGGAGGTCGATCGCGGCGACGTGGTCACCTGGACGATCCGCACGCGCCGTCCGGACGTGGCAGTGGTCGACCTGGACCTCGTCGAGGGGCTGCCGGTGGCGGGCACCTGTCCGCTGCTGGTGCTCGCCGAGCCGCGCCGGGCCGGCAGCCTGCACACGATGCTCACCCCCTCCCGGACCGTCGGCATCCTCGGTAGCGACGTGCCGCCGCAGCGGGTGGTCGACGGGATCCGCCGGCTGTCTCGCGGGCAGCCGGTGGTCGATCCGGAACTGGTGCTGGCGGCGCTGCACCGGGACAGCCCCCTCACCCCACGTGAGGCGCAGATTCTCGGCCTGACGGCGGGCGGCGCGCCGGTCGCGGAGGTGGCCGGGACGCTCGGTCTGGCACCCGGCACCGTCCGCAACCATCTCGGCCGGATCATCCGCAAGGCGGGTGCCCGAACCAGAGTGGAGGCGGTGCAGGTGGCCCGCGACGCGGGCTGGATCTGACCGGCGGCGCACGTTCCCGCGCCCGGGTCAGCCGTGGCCCGACCGAACTCCGGCGGCGGTACGGTCGGCGTCGACGTGGCCGGGCGACGCCGCCGGGACACCGTCCCAGTGTCCCACCAGGTCACGGTAGGCGGGCGAGCGGGAGAGCAGCTCCTGATGGCCGCCCACCATCGGACCGTCCTCGTCGAACACCAGCACCCGGCGGGCCCGGACGGCGGAGCTGATCCGGTGGGCGATGACGACAAGGGTGCCGGGTCGCCGGGCGAAGGCCCACTCGACTGTCGCCTCCAGGGTCGGATCCAGGTGACAGGTGGCCTCGTCCAGGATGACCAGGGGGGCGGGGGCCAGATAGGCGCGTACCGCGGCGATCAGTTGCCGCTCCCCGGCGGAGAGCGTGGCCGGGTCGACAGGGGCGGCCAGGCCACCCAGTCGCCGGGCGAGGGGGGCGGCGCCGAGCACGGCCAGGGCGGTCTCGATGGCCGGGCCGTCGGCGTCCGGAGACAGGTAGCGGAGATTGTCGGCCAGGGAGCCACTGAAGACGTACGCCTCCTGCGGCACGAGCACCCGCAGTGCGGCCCGGTCGGCGGGGGCGACAGCGGCCACCGGCCGACCGGCGAGGTGGACAGTTCCGTGTTCCGGCTGGACCAGGCCGGCGACCAGCGCGGCCAGGGTGGACTTGCCGGTGCCGCTGGGCCCCACCACCGCGAGGTGTTCCCCCTCGGGCAGTTCCATCGAGAAGTCGGCCAAGATCGGTCGGGCGCGGGGGCCGTACCGGAAGGTCAGGTTGGCCACCCGAACCGCCGGGCAGTCACCGGCCGGTTCCGGGGTGGGCCTGGCCGCGGAGCCGCTGTGCGAAGGGGGGCGGCAGGTACGCAGGATCCGTTCCAGGGTGACGGCGTACCGGAGCCCTCCGCCACCCAGCCCCTGCACCAGAGCGTGCAGTGCGGGTTGCAGGCTGGTGGTGACGTAGACAAGTGCGCCGAGCACCGCGCCGGTGCTCAGCCCGCGCCGCACCAGCCACGGCGCGGCGAGCAGCAGGACCACCACCGGCAGCCAGCCGCCCAGCCCGAGGCTGAGGCTGCGCAGCGCGGACATCCGGGCCAGCGTCCGCTCGGCGGCGGCGTGGTCGTTGACCCGCCTGTCGACGCCGGCCACCGTACGCTGCTCGGCGCCGCAGGCGAGCACGTCGCGGTGACCGGCGAGCGCGGTCGCCGTGGCCCGGCCGAGCGCCTCGCCGGCGCGCACCTGGGCCCGCTGGTGCGTCAGCATCGCCGGGAGCGCGGCGGCGAAGACGGCCAGTCCCACCAGCAGCGGAGCCGCAACCAACGCCGCTACCGTCGGGTCCAGCGCCAGCAGGCCGAGCAGGGCCGCCCCGGCGGTGAACAGGAAGCCGCGCACCACCATGACCAGGCCGCCGAAGGTGTCCCGGACGATCTCCACATGGTGGGTCAGGCGGGCCACCGGGGCGCTGTCCGGGCGACCGCCGGCCCCGGTGGCGTCGTGCAGCGCGCCGTGGACGACCAGGCCGGCCAGTTCGTCGCGGAACGGTTCCACCAGGTCGCCCAGACTCCGGTACACCCGACCGGTGGCCAGCGCGCCGACCAGGACGGCCACCGCGAGTCCGGCCAGCCAGGTCAGGCCAACCGCGAACCGTCCGGCGAGGAAGCCCTGGTCGACAGCGCGGGCGACGACCAGCCCGGCGAGCAGCGCCGGCAGGGACTCGACGAGCGACCAGGCGCACAGCCGGCCGACGTCCCGGCGACGGGCCCGTAGCGCCCGCCACGTCGTCCGGCCGACGTCGGGGCGACTCACCGGAGCACCCCGTCGCCGCCGAACACCGCCCGGTAGTCCGGGTCCGCCCAGAGCCGTCGGTGCGGTGCCAGCGCACGCAGCCGACCGTCGTCGAGCCAGGCGACCAGGTCGGCGGCGGCGGCCGTGGCCACCCGGTGGGTGACCACCAGGCGGGTACGTCCCGCCTGTGGGCTGGTCAGCGTCTGGGCGATCCGGTGTTCGGTGGCGGTGTCCAGGCTGGACATCGCGTCGTCGAGGATGAGCAGCCGTTCGGCATGCAACGCCCGGGCCAGCCCGATCCGTTGCGCCTCTCCGCCGGACAACGGAGCCGCCACGGTCGGGGTGCGGAACCCGTCGGGCAGTCGGCTGACGACCCCGTCGACCTGTGCGGCCCGGGCCGCGGCCAGCACGGCCGCGGTGGCCGGCGCGCCTGTCGACGGCGGCCGGGCCGACCGTTCGGGCAGGCCGAGGCCGATCGCGTCGTGCACCGTCTCGCCGACAAGCACCGGACGGTCGAAGGCGTGCCCGACCGCCCGACGCATCGCGGCCGGGTCGAGGCGGGTCAGTGGCACCCCGTCCAGTAGCACCTCACCGGTGTCCGGGTCGTACAACCGGCCGGCCACCGCGGCGAGGGCGGACTTGCCGGCCCCGGAGCGTCCGACGACGGCCACCGTGCTGCCGGCGGGGATGTCCAGGTCGATCGCGGCCAGGATCGGCCGGTCGTCGTCGGCGCGGACACCGACCCCGCGCAGCCGCAGGTGGCCCACGCCGGGCCGCAGCGGTTCGACGCCGTCGGGCCGCGCCTTCGCCGACAGCGGCTCGGCGATCCTGCGGGCCGCGGCCCGGCTGCGGACCAGCCGGTTGAGGGTGGCCAGCACCGCCCCCAGCCCGGCGCCGAGCGCGGCGTACTGGACGGCGGCGACGAGTTGCCCGGGGGTGAGCCAGCCGACTGTCAACGCGTATCCGCCGACGGCGACGACAGCGACCTGAAGCAGCGGCGCCACGGCGGCGACGCGGGCGTTGGCCCGGGCCAGCAGCCGCCAGCCGAGCCGGCCGTGGCCGCGTAGCTGCGGCAGCGGCGCCAGCACCCGGGCGCACTCGGCGTCGGTGGTGCCGGCCGCGGCGATGGTGCGGGACCCGCCGAGCGCCTCCTGGAGCCGCCCGGCGATCGTCCCGAGCACCCGCTGGTACCCGGTGACGGCGGCCGAGGCGTCGGTGACGAAGGTGGCCATGAGCACGGTCAGCACGGCCAGACCGGTGAGGAGGGTGAGCCCGAGGACGGGTTCCAGCAGGAGCAGAGCCCCCACGCTGCCCAGCGGGGGCAGGACCGCGATCCCACCCAGCGCCACGGCGGTGCCGGCCTGCCCGGCGTCGGCGGCCTGCCCGGCGAGCCGGCCGACCAGGTCACCTACCGGATAGCGGCGGACGGTCCGCACGTCCAGCGCGAAGAGGTGTCGCAGCAGCCGCCGGCGGAGCCGGGCGGTGGCTCGGGCGGCACCGTAGCCGCTGGCGAGGTCACCGAGCACGTCGGTGACCAGCAGGGTGACGACCAGGATGCAGGCGACCACCGGCCACCGGGGGGAGGCGTCCCCACCGACTGCGGCGTCCACCGCCAGCCCCAGCACCGCCGGCAGCGCCAGCTCGGCGGCGGCCCCGGCCAGCGCCACCACCACGAGCATCGCGGTCCAGCCGCCACCGTCGCGAACCACCCGCAACAGCAGGCGGTCCTCGCCGGCAAGCGTTCGCATCGGTCCTCCCGCTCATACGGCGTGGCCCTGGACGGTCAGATCACCGTCCAGGGCCTCGCGTGGTGCGATCCGTCAGTTGCAGGTCGTGACGGACAGCGAGCTGTCGCCGCAGAGCAGCAGGCTCGCCCGGCTACCACCGCCGGTCCGGTCGGCCGGAGCCGCCTCCAGTCCCTGAAGGTCGAGAAGCGCCATGTCGTTCACCTCCTATCGGGCGTCGGGGTCAGGGTCGCCCCCGCCGTGGCGGGGGAGTCTGGTGCGCCGGTGAGGGGCGCGAGGAAGGGCAGGGCGGTCGGGCCGTCGGGCTGGGCGGTGGCCAGCGCCAGCAGGACGCCCGCGGTGCCGGTGGCGAGGTCCATGGACATCCGCAGCAACTGCTCGCCGGGGAAGGCCGTGCCGTCCCGGTACGGCAGCGCGTGCCAGCCCAGCCGCCGGATCTGCCCGTCCAGCTCGTGGCGTAGCTGCGGATCGTCGGGCTGGGCGGCGAGGTAGACGATGATGCCGGCCCGCCCGGCGAAAAGTCCGGACTGCGCGTAGAACGGTGACCGGGCGGCGCGGCGCACACCGGCGCTCGCCTCGGCGAACTGCTCGTCGTGCCGGTGGCGCAGGTACTGGTCGAGGACGAGGCCGATACCGACGCTGCCCTGCCCGAGGTAGGGCATGGTCCGCCAGCCCTCGTTGACCTCCAGCGCGCCGTCGGGGCGTACCACGCAGCGGCGCAGATCCTGCCGCAGCGCGGTGGCGGCGTGGTCGAGCAGTCCCGGGTCGCCGGTCAGCTCGTACAGGCGCACCAGCAGCAGCGCCGCTCCGGTTCGGCCGCGCAGCAGCCCGGCGTACGTTTGCCGGCCGCCGCTGACCTCGCCGTCGGGGTCGTCGGCGAGCCGGTCCACCAGCTCTCCGGTGACCTGCCAGGCCGCGTCCCGCAGCGCTGGTTCCCCGGTACGCCCACCCAGCTCGGCCAGGTTGAGGGCGATTCCCGCCAGTCCGCCGGCCAGGCTGTGGTCCAGCCCGGTGGTCGACTCGCGGAGGCAGATGTCGAGCACGTCGAGCGCGTCCTGCCGGCGACCGAGCACCTCCAGGGCGTACGCGACGCCGTGCAGGCCGTCGTAGAAGCCGCACCGGGTGCCCGCCGGGGGTGCGGTGGCCTGGCGGACCAGCCACTGCTCGTGTTCCGGCCATCGGCCGGCGCCGCTGCGGTGCAGCGCGTAGAGCACGCCGGCGGCGCCGTGGGCGAGGTTGAACCCGCCGCTGCGGAACTGTTCGATGTCGCCGGGGAACAACCTGTCGGTGCGGGCGGGTGTGGCGCTGGCCAGAATGGCGCGGGCGAGCCCGTCCCGGTCTTCGGCTGGCACCTCGGCGGTGGATGGGACGCGGTCGCCGGGCCGGGTGTCCGGGCCGGTGATCTCCGCTACCGCCGCGTCGAGGAAGTCCCTCGGCACCGGGAAGGTGTCGGCGATGATGTCGGCCAGGTGTGCCGCCTTCGCCGGGACGAGGCGCACCAGCTGGGTCAGCGGCAGGAACAGGGCCAGCCGCAGGCAGGCAAGGGCATAGTGGTCGACCGCCACGCCGGTGCGTCCCC
>NZ_BOOZ01000032.1 GCF_016863495.1 Micromonospora andamanensis | reverse complement strand
CGGCGAAGCCCTGGTTGCGCAGCCCGGGCCGGCGGTGCCCGTCGACCGGGGCGGCCACCTCGAAGTCGACGAGCGCGACCTGGTCGTCCGGACGGATCATGATGTTGAACAGGTGCAGGTCGCCGTAGACCAGACCGCGCGAGTGGATCGCCCGGACGATCTCGTCGACCTGGCGGTGGACGTCCAGCGCCCAGCCCGCGTACGCGGCACGGTCGTCGTCGGTGGCGTCGGCGTCGATAAGCGGATAGCGGTCGACCAGGACCTTGTTCAGCGGGCGGCCCTCGATGAACTCCAGGGCGAGGAAGCGGTGGTCGCCGAGGGCGAACTCGTCGTGCACCCTCGGCACCTGAGGCAGGTCGGCGAGCTGGCGCAGGACGGCGGCCTCCCGGGCGAGCCGGGTGACGGCGTCGGTGCCGTCGGCGTCCAGACCGGCGTGCGGTCGGGCCTCCTTGAACACCAGCCGCGTGTCGGTGCGACTGTCGCGTCCGACGTACAAGCCGCCACCGTTGGAGAAGTGGATGACCTTGTCGATCCGGTAGGGCACCTCGTCGGTGCTTGTCGCGTTGCGGGCGGCCAGGTGCGGCGCGAGGAAGTCCGGCAGCGTCACCCAGGACGGCAGGTGGAACACCGGGTCGCGTCGGTCCGGCACCAGGGTGCCGGTGTCGTCCTCGACGGCCGGAACGACCTGCCCGTCGGGGGAGTGGCAGTACCGGGCGGCGAAGCCGCCGTAGCGGACGTACACCGGCCCGGCGGCGTACCGCAGGTCGCTGAGGACGTACGGGCCGTCCTCGCCGGTGAGCAACTCGTCGAGTTCCTTGCAGACCAGTTCGAGTTCGGCGTCGTCGCGCGGGTAGACGGTGACGAACTTGCCGCTGGCCGCCCGGGCGGCGTACTTGGAGTTGCGCAGCAACAGGGTGCGGGGGCCGCGCAGGAACTTGAAGGACAACCCCCGGGGGATGCAGTAGTCCCAGACGGTGTCCAGCACCCGGTCGGCGTTGGCGAGCGTGGCCGACACGTGCACCTTCCAGCCCTGCTGCGGCAGGCGTTCGCCGTCCGGGGCATGGATGAGCCAGTCGTCGAGCGACTCCCGTCGCCAGCCTGCTGGCAGCGGCCGGCGGGCCGGGGCGAAGGTGGGCTGCGCGACAGCGCTGCCGAGGGAGTCGTAGAACAGCGGGTCCGCGGCGCAGTAGCTGTCGTAGCGCTCGTCCACTGTGTCTCCTCCCATCCGCCGATCGCGGTCCTGTTGATGGATTCGAGTCTGTCCGTTCGGCCTATGGCGCCTCCAGTGTTTTCAGTCATGGAGATGAATGCGTGCCGCACGATCGGTCGTGACAAATGACAGTTGCGGCGCGGACGGTGGGTCTGTCCCTGCCGCCCGTTCCGGCCCGGGCGGACGTCCGGAACGGCACCCTCGCGCCCGCGCCGGCCAGGCAGTACGGTGCTCGCCGTGACCTCAGACGATCACCCTTCGCCGCTCGGCGGGCCCGTCGCCGTGCTGGCCAACCCGACCGCCGGCCGGGGCCGGCACCGGGGGCTGCTGCCGGAACTGTTGGACGGGCTCGCGGCGGCCGGTCGGCCGGTGCGGCTGCTGCGGGCCGGCAGCGCGGCGGAGGCCGAGGCGACCTGCCGGACCGCTGTGGCCGAGGGGGCCGCCGCACTGGTGGCGGTCGGCGGCGACGGTACGGTGCACCGCGCCATGCAGGCTGTCGCCGGCACCACGGTGCCGTTCGGCCCGGTCCCGGCGGGCACCGGCAACGACTTCGCGATGGAGACCGGTTTTCCGGCCGATCCCCGGGCGGCTGTCGACGTCATCGCGACAGCCCTGCGCGAGGGACGCAGCCGCCCTGTCGACCTGGCCCGGATGGCCGGGCTCGACGGCACGCTCCGCTGGTACGGGGCGGTGCTGGCGGCCGGCTTCGACGCGATCGTCAACGAGCGGGCCAACCGGATGCGCTGGCCGCGCGGTCCCCGCCGCTACGACCTGGCCATCCTGGTGGAACTGGCCCGGCTCCGGCCACGTCGGTACACCCTCACTCTCGACGAAGAGCGGATCGAGGTCGACGCGGTCCTGGTGGCGGTCGGCAACGGGGCCAGTTACGGCGGCGGGATGCGGATCTGCCCCGCCGCCGACCCGACCGACGGCCTGCTCGACGTGGTGGTCGGCGGCCGGTTCGACAGGCGGACCCTGATCCGGGTCAAGCCGCGCATCTACGCCGGCACCCACGTCGCCCACCCGCTCGTGAGCACCTACCGCGCCCGCACCGTCACCATCGCCGCGGCGGACATCACCACCTACGCCGACGGCGAACGCTCCCTCCCCCTCCCCCTCACCATCACCGCCGTCCCCGCCGCCCTCCACCTCCTCCGCTGACTGTCCCGCCCGCGCCCCTCCACCCCGTGGATCATGCAGTTGTGGCACCTGACAAAAGCCGTGTATGTGGACGAATCAGGTGCCACAACTGCATGATCGCGGCGGTTAGGGGGTGGGTAGGAGGTCCAGGACGGAGCCGAGGGCGTTGGGGTGGCCGGGGTCGGCGGCGGGGAGGATCAGGGCGGCGCAGCCGGCGGCGACGGCACCGGCGTCGGCGGGGGTGTCGCCGACCATGAGTGACTCCTCCGGGTCGACGCCGAGCATGCCGCAGGCCCGCCAAAAGATCGCTGGATCGGGCTTGCACCGCCCCACCTCGTACGACAACACGTGGGCGTCGACCAGGTCGGCCAGCCCCCAGGCGTCGAAGAGCGGCCGGATGTCGAAACCGATGTTGCTGACCACGGCCACCCGTACGTCGGCGGCGCGCAGCGCGGCCAGGGTGGGGGCGGTGTCGGGGTAGGGCACCCACCCCTGCGGCACCAGCAGTCGTTCGTACAGCGCCTCGGCGAACCCGTCGATGCCGGCGTCGACCGTGTCGGCCAGACCGGTGTAGGCGCCCCGGTGGGCGTGCTCGTAGAGATCCCGGTCGGCCCACAGCTCGGCCAGGTGGGGCGGCACCCGGGCGGGCAGCGGCCCACCGGCGCGTCCGGCGGTGAGCAGCCGATCGGCCAGGGCGGTCGCGCGGGCCCGGTCCAGCTCGACGCCGCACGACGCCGCCGCGGCCAGCACCCACTGGCCCGGCTCCTCCACCTGCGCGAGGGTGCCGTGGAAGTCGAACAACACCGCCCGTACCTGCCGACGGGACGGGCCCCGACCGTCGGCGTCGGGTACGGGGCTGGTCGGTTCGGCATGATCCGGCACGTCGTGCACCCTACCGACCCACTCGGACCGCCCCGCCGCTCGGCCTTGCCGGGTGCTCGTCGTGGGCACGCACTAATCTTGGGGACATGTCGAGCCCCGCCGAGCGGTACGCCGCAGCGCGCCGCCGGGCCGCCCAGGCCTCACAGTTCCCGGCGCTTGAAGAGTTCACCGCTGACCTGGGGTTCGACCTCGACGACTTCCAGCGGGAGGCGTGCCAGGCCCTGGAGCGGGGCAGCGGCGTGCTGGTCTGCGCGCCGACCGGGGCCGGCAAGACGGTGGTCGGCGAGTTCGCCGTGCACCTGGCGTTGCAGGGTGCGCCCGGGCGGCCGGAACCGGCCGACGGCACCCGGCGCAAGTGCTTCTACACCACCCCGATCAAGGCGCTGTCGAACCAGAAGTACCACGACCTGGTCGACAGGTACGGCGCCGCGCAGGTGGGACTGCTCACCGGCGACAACGCCATAAACGGCGACGCTCCGGTGGTGGTGATGACCACCGAGGTGCTGCGCAACATGCTCTACGCCGGCTCGGCCACCCTCGAGGGCCTGGCGTACGTGGTGATGGACGAGGTCCACTACCTGGCCGACCGGTTCCGCGGCGGGGTGTGGGAGGAGGTCATCATCCACCTGCCCGCCTCGGTGACCCTGGTGTCGCTGTCGGCGACGGTCTCCAACGCCGAGGAGTTCGCCGACTGGCTGATCACGGTTCGGGGCGAGACCACGGTGGTGGTCAGCGAGCACCGGCCGGTACCGCTGTGGCAGCACATGCTCGTCGGCAAGCGGATGTTCGACCTGTTCCACGACGCCGCCGCGGCCCGCAAGCACGATGTGCACCCCGAGCTGCTGCGCTACACCCGTGACACGATGCGCCGGCTCGACCTCGGCGAGGGGCGCTCCGCCGGTTTCGGCGCCGGCCGCCGCGGCCCACGCTGGCGTGGGCCGATGCGCCCGGACATCGTCGACCGGCTGGACCGCGAGGGCCTGCTGCCGGCGATCCTGTTCATCTTCAGCCGCGCCGGCTGCGACGCGGCGGTGCAGCAGTGCCTCGCCGCCGGGCTGCGGCTCACCTCGCCCGAGGAGCGGGCGGAGATCCGCCGCGTGGTGGAGTCCCGGGTCACCGCGATCCCCGGTGAGGATCTGTCGGTGCTCGGCTACTGGGAGTGGCTCGACGGCCTGGAGCGCGGGCTGGCCGCCCACCACGCCGGGATGCTGCCGGCGTTCAAGGAGGTCGTGGAGGAGTTGTTCGTCCGTGGGCTGGTCAAGGCGGTGTTCGCCACCGAGACCCTCGCCTTGGGCATCAACATGCCGGCCCGGTGCGTGGTGCTGGAGCGCCTGGTCAAGTACAACGGCGAAGCGCACGTCGATCTGACCCCGGGGGAGTACACCCAGCTCACCGGGCGGGCCGGTCGCCGAGGCATCGACGTGGAGGGGCACGCCGTGGTGGTGTGGTCCCCGGAGACCGACCCCCGGCACGTGGCGGGTCTGGCATCCACCCGGACGTACCCGCTGCGCTCCAGCTTCCGGCCCTCGTACAACATGGCGGTGAACCTGGTCGGCAGCGTCGGCGCGGAGCCGGCCCGGGCGCTGCTGGAGTCGTCGTTCGCGCAGTTCCAGGCGGACCGCTCGGTGGTCGGCCTGGCCCGGCAGGTGCAGCGCAACACCGAAACCATCGAGGCGTACGGCGTGGAGGCGGAGTGCCACCACGGCGACTTCGACGAGTACTTCGCGCTACGGGTCGCCATCGCCGACCGGGAGCGGGCCATCGCCCGGCAGGGGCAGAGCCAGCGTCGGGCAGCGGCGGTGACGGCCCTGGAGCGGCTGCGGGTGGGCGACGTGATCCGGGTGCCGTCCGGGCGTCGGGCCGGCCTGGCCGTGGTGCTCGACCCGGCGGCCGGAGGGTTCAGCGAGCCGCGCCCGCTGGTGCTCACCCAGGACCGCTGGGCCGGCCGGATCAGCCCCGCCGACTTCACCACGCCGGCCGAGGTGCTGGCCCGCATCCGGGTGCCCAAGCACTTCAACCACCGCAATCCGGCGGCCCGGCGTGACCTGGCCGCGCAGGTGAGCGGCACCGGCCTGGACCGGCACTCCCGCCGGGGGGCCCGGGGCCGGCAGGCGGGGGAGGATCACCAGCTCAGCCAGCTCCGGACCGAGCTGCGCCGGCACCCCTGCCACGCCTGCCCGGAGCGGGAGGAACACGCCCGCTGGGCCGAGCGCCGCCGCCGGCTGGAGCGGGACACCGAGGAGCTGCGGGAGCGGGTCGCCGGTCGGACCGGTTCGTTGGCCCGTACCTTCGACCGGATCGTCGCGCTGCTCACCGGACGCGGCTACCTGGCCGCCGACGGGGCGGTCACCGACGCCGGCCGGATGCTGGGGCGGATCTGGACGGAGGCGGACCTGCTCGTGGCGGAGTGCCTGCGGCGCGGCGTCTGGGACGGACTGTCCCCGGCCGAACTGGCCGCCGCGGTCTCGGTGGTGGTCTTCGAGGCCCGCCGCGACGTCGACGAACGGGCCTCGCTGCCCCGCGGCCCGGTCGCCGAGGCGGTCGACACGACCCTGAAGCTGTGGAGTGAGATCGAGGCCGAGGAGGCGTCGCGCGGGCTGGCCGTCACCCGCGAGCCGGATCTCGGCTTCGCCTGGCCGGTCTACCGCTGGGCCAGGGGCGAGGCGTTGGCGAAGGTGCTGACCAGCGGGCAGCTCGACGGCGAGATGCCGGCCGGTGACTTCGTCAGGTGGGCCCGCCAGGTGGTGGACCTGCTCGGCCAGTTGGCCGACTCCGGTGGTGCCTCGACCGAGCTGCGGGCCACCGCGCGGCAGGCGATAAACGCCGTCAACCGGGGTGTGCTGGCGTACCACTCACCGGCCTGAGCCGGCTCCCGACGGCGACCGCTCGCCCCGGCGAACCGACGCATCGCTGCGTCACCGCGACGGTACGCCCCGAAGTACCAGGGGGGCCCTGTTGTGCCTGGTGAGAGCGTCGCACATCATGTCATCGGCGCGTGAGCTACGCGTCGGTAGCAGCTCTGGGGGGAGCCCACGTGGCGGACATCAATCACTTTGAGTACGGCTGGATCACACCGGCGTTGAGCTACGCGCTGTCGGTGCTCGGTTCGATCCTCGGCCTGGTCTGTGCCGGCCGGATCCGTACCGCCACCAGCACGGGGCAGAAGCTCTGGTGGGGCAGCCTGGCCGCGTGGGCGCTCGGCGGCACGGCGATCTGGACGATGCACTTCATGGCGATGCTGGGCTTCGCCGTGACCGGGTCGCGCATCCGGTACGACGTGCCGATCACTGTCGGCAGCGCGCTGATCGCGGTGGCGGCGGTCGGCATCGGCCTGGCGATCGTCGGTACCGGCCGGCTCTCGGCGGCACGGATCCTCGGCGGCGGCCTGTTCACCGGCGCCGGGGTGGCGGCGATGCACTACACGGGCATGGCGGCGATGCGGCTGGACGGTCGGCTGCTCTACGACAACCTCCGGGTCGGGTTGTCGGTGCTGATCGCCGTGGTCGCGGCCTCGGTCGCGCTCTGGCTCGCGGTGACCGTCCGCAAGGGGGTGGCCATCTTCGCCTCGGCGCTGGTGATGGGGGTGGCGGTCAACGGCATGCACTTCACCGGGATGAGCGCCCTGTCGGTGCACCTGCACGAGGACCGGGGTGAGCTTTCCGGTGCCGGTGTCGGTACGCTGCTGATCCCGATCGTGCTGCTGGTGATCTTCGGTGTGGTCGGTCTGGTGTACGCGCTGCTCGCCGCCCCCAACGACGATGACCGGGCGGCGCTGGCGTACCTGGACGCCCGGCGTGCGCAACCCTCCACCGCAGCCGCCGGCGGGCCGGCCGACGTGACCGAACCGGACCCGGTGGGGCTGCGCGCCCGGTCCACGCTGGCCCGCCCCGGCGCCCAGTTCCCGTCCCGTCGGGACCATCAGTCGCGCTGACCGTCGCGGAAAGTGTCGTACCCGGCACCGACCATGTATTCATGGCTGTCCCCGCCCTCACTCCGCGAAACGCCCCGGCGCGCTCGCTGCCCCTTCGCGAGGCGCGCACCCGACTGAGCCAACTCGTCGCCATGGCGGAACTGACCGACACGGTAACGGTGGTCACCCGCGACGGCGATCCACGACCTGTCGCCGCGATCGTGCCGGCGGCCGCCGCCCGCACCGTCGCCGAGGCCCGTGCCGACGCCAGCCGGCTGGCCGAGGTCACCGCCGGCTGGTCCCGGCGCCTCGACGCGCAGCGGCAGCACAGTGCCCGCCGGCACGCCGCCGAGCTGCGGGTGGTGACCACGGCGCTCGCCGAGGTCTGGGCGGAGCTGGATCGGCGCTTCCCGCCGGGCAGCGATCCCGCGCTGACCCGGCTGCGGGCGGCCCACGCTCATCTGCTCGCCGGCTGAGTCGCGCCACCTCGTGCCGGGTCGACCCGGCCGGTTCAGCCGCGCGCCGGGCGACCCTTGAGCCGGCGGCCCAGTTCGCGGGCGATCTCCCGGTTGGCGTCGCGTTCGGCAAGCACCTGCCGCTTGTCGTAGGACCGGCGCCCCCTGGCCAGCGCCAGCTCGACCTTCGCCCAGCCGCCGGAGAAGTACATCGACAGCGGCACCAGGGTGATCCCGCCCTCCCGGGTCCGGTCGAGGATCCGGGCGATCTCCACCCGGCGCAGCAGCAGTTTGCGGGTCCGCCGGGGTGCGTGGTTGGTCCAGCTGCCGTAGCCGTACTCGGCGATGTGCAGGCCGTACAGCATGATCTCCCCGTCGAGTTCCTGGGCGAAGGCGTCGACAAGCGAGACGCGTCCCGCCCGCAGCGACTTGACCTCGGTACCGGCGAGCACGATGCCGGCCTCGTAGGTCTTGAGCACCGTGTAGTCGTGGCGGGCTCGGCGGTTCGAGGCGATAAGGGTCCGTTCGACGGTGGGGGAGGTGCCCATCCGGGAAGGATAGTCGCAGTGCCCCGGGCCCGATGTCGGTGCGCGACTACGACACCGTGCTGGGCCGGCCCCGCAACCGGCTCGCCAACTCCGTCACCGCTGTCGCGAAACGCCTGTCTGACTCGCCGGGCCAGTGCCCGACGATCGGGGGCGGGACGCTGTCGCCGGGCGGCGGGACGACGTCGACGGGGTCGCGCAACCGGCGGTCCACCGTGCCGGCCGCGCCGGGCACTGTCGGTGCCCGGCCGGGCCGGTGCGGCGAGAAGACCCAGCCGCCGATCGGGTCGGTGTCCCGCCACAGGTTGATCCACCGCCAGTCGACCCGTTCACCCACCTCGCGGAGGACGTCCTCGCTGACGTACGTCGGGAACAGCCGCGCGTAGAGCCGCCGCAGTGGGGAGCCGTAGGTCAGCAGCGCCAACCTGCCGCACACCTCGGGTGGCAGTTGGAGAATCGTGGCGGCGAGCAGCACCGAGCCGTGGCTGTGCCCGGTGAGCAGCACCCCGTGTCCCTGCCCGGTGAGGTGCACGATCCGCCGGCTCAGTTCCGGCACCGCGCGCTCGGCGTAGCAGGGCGGCGCGAAGGGGTGCGCCACCCGGGGCCAGAAGGTACCCAGGTCCCACAGCACGCCGACGTACCTGCGGAACCCGAACGTACGGTAGGCGAGCACGCCGCCGACCAGCAGCCCCAGCACCAGCGCCGCGATGAGGAAGCTGCCCATCTGGATACCGAAATCGGTCGCAGCGGCCGGAATCCCGGTCAGCCGCTGCACCGTGGTGCCCGGTGCCAGCCCGAGCATGCCGAGCAGGCTGCTGGGCATGCCCGCCCCGACGACACAGGCGTACACCACCGCGAGGGTCTCCACCCGTTCGGTGAATCGCGCCCGGGCGATCGTCCGCTCGACCTGGCGCAGCCGGAACCCGGCAGCCGACGGGGCGTCGGGATAGTCGTGGGCGACTGTGGCCCGGGCGGTACGCGTGCGGGCGGCACGACTGGCCATAACGATGGTCACGGTCGCCACCAGGGTGGCCGCAGCGGCCACCAGGAACACGAAGATGGCCCACTTGTACCCGAGCGGCGGACTGATCTCCCGCTCACCGTCGGCGCTGGCGCGGCGGTTGAGCAGATCGGCCACCCGGTAGACGAGGTCGGCGGAGATCGCCACCGCCAGACCGGTGGCGGTGGCCGCGATCACCGGCGCGCCCAGCCCTTGCAGCAGTCCGGAGCCAAGCCCGTCACAGCCGAACCCGCGACGCGCCTCATCGGGCTCGACACCGGGTGCCGGTGCCGGGTCTCGGCCGGCGCGCCGGCGCTCGGGCGATTCGGCGGTGCCCGTCGTGCTGGCGGCGCTGTGGCGTCGCCGGCTTCGGGCGATGAGCGCGCCAGTGCCGAGCAGGAACAGCAGAACCGCCTGGGAGAGGATGACAAGTCCGACGGCGCTCGCGTAGCCGGGCAGCCCGTCCCGGACCCGCCACGGAGTGGGATCGACAGCAACCGCGACCAGCACCACAGCGATCAGTACGAAGGCCAGGTTGCGCAGGCCACGAGCGATCCGGTCCGCGTACGAGCCGGTCGGCAGCAGGTCCACGAACGGGTGCGCGCAGACCAGCACGACGCAGGTCAACAGCACCGCCCCGCCGACGACGGCCAGGGCCACGCTGAGCATCGACGGGCCCGAGCTGATCCGGGCGGCGACCAGACCGAGACCGAGGGTCATCAGACCGGCGGCTCCGTGCAGGGAGCACAGCCGGTCCACGGTCGGCGCCCTGTCCCACTGACCCACCGCGCTGAGCTGGTGCCCACCTGAGGTGCTGATGGGGGTGTGGAAGGCGTCGAAGTTGCGGCCGGGCCGGGTGGCGAGCCGCCAGACCAGCATGAGCGCGCCGAAGGGCAGGAGCGCGAAGACGGCAAGGGTCAGCCCGACGGGTCGGTCGCCGATCCAGGACAGCCATGGCCGCCCGGCCAGACAGGACGGGTTCGGCACGCAGCGCCAGGCGACCAGGTCCAGCGCCACCCCCATCGCCGCCAGCACGTACAGCATGGTGAGGGTGAGGGCGAGCAGCCGGCACACCGCCTTCAGCACCACCCCGGCGCCGCTGCGGGGTGCCGGGCGCATCCAGATCGCGACGTTGCACAGCATGAACGGCAGCAGGAACATCAGCGACAGGGTCCGGATGGTGGTGCCGGAGGGCAGGTCGCTCCAGCGGTACGCCTCCACCGTCACGCCCGCCGGTCCCTGGGCGTCCGGATAGCCCGGGCGCGGCCGGTAGAACCCGCCGCTGCGGTCGCCGGCCACCTGGTGACTGTGCGGGCGGTCGAGGATCTGCTCGGCGCCGGCCCCGGACACCCCGTGCACCCGCAGCTCAACGACGTCGTCCGACGTCCCTGGTTCAGGTGTCATCGGCCCCCCGGGTACGTGTCATCGGGCCCGACCTGGCGTAGACCCCCGCCACTCCGGCGACCCGGTGCGGCCCCACCGTCTACCCGCGCAGCCGCCGGACACGCCTGCTTCCGGGTGACCTACCGGTCAGCCCGACCGACGCGCGAGAAAGTCGGCAAGCACCTCGCTGTGGGTGGAGAAGGCCAGCTCGGTCGGCTCGGTGAGCACCAGCCACTCGGTCGCCTCAGCGGTCGGCGCCGACGGCGGAAGCTCCTCGGCGCGGCGTACCGGCAGCTCTCCGAAGATCAGCATGGTGCCGCCGGCCGGCGCGCTGCGCACCGTGATGAGCGTCGCACCGGCCGCTTCGGCGGGCAGACCGGTCTCCTCGCGCAGCTCGCGGACCAGCGCGTCCTGCCACTCCTCGCCGTACTCGATGAAGCCGCCGGGTAGCGCGAGCAGGCCACGGGCGGGTTCGATGTCGCGCCGGACCACGACCACGCCGAGGCCGTCGGCGGTCAGCACCGGCTGCACGGCCACCGCCACCGGCAACGGGTTGCGCCAGACCTGCTGGCCGCAGGTCGCGCAGAGCCGGGGCCAGTCGGCCGGCGGCGGGTAGGCCGCGCCGCAGTACGAACAGTACGAGTACGCCACGCCGGTCATGCCGCAGCACGTTACCCCGCACCGTCCGGCGAGCGGTCATCGCCGGTCCCGATCAGCGAGCGGTGGCTCGGCCGTTGCCGATGGCGTCCTTGTGTCCCCAGCGTCCCGGAATGTTCAGCAGCTCGATCCGGCCGAAGCGCGCCGGAATCGCCGGGTGCACAACCAGGTGCTCGCCGTACGGCTCCAGGCCGAGCAGGGTACGCAGCAGCAGGAACGTGGCACCTGTGGCGGAGGCCTGGGGACTGTTCGCGGCCGGGTACGGCACCGGATAGCGGGTCAGCTCGCGGTCGTAGCCGGCGAAGGCCTCGGGCATCCGCCCCGCGAAGTGCTGGGACGCCTCGACGACGGACTCCGCGATGATCCCCGCCTCCTCGACGAAGCCGTAGCGGTGCAACCCGCAGGCGATGAGCGAGTTGTCGAACGGCCACACCGTACCCACGTGGTATCCGAGCGGGTTGTAACTGGCCTGCCCGGTGGCGAGGGTCCGCACTCCCCAGCCGGAGAAGAGCCGTGGCCCGAGCAGGTGACCGGCGACCGCGGCGGCCCGGGACGGGTCCACGATGCCGCTCCACAGCAGGTGGCCCATGTTCGACGCCAACGCGTCCACCCGGTCGCCGTCGGGGCCGAGCGCCAGCGCGAAGTACCCGCCGTCGTCGAGCCAGAAGTCGCTGTTGAACCGTTGCTTGAGCGCCTCGGCCTGCCGTTCCAGGCGGTCGGCGTACGCCGGGTCGCCCCAGAACTCGCGGGCCAGCCGGGCCCCGCGTCGCTTCGCGTCGTACGCGTAACCCTGCAGTTCGCAGGTGGCGCGCGGCAGCCCGGGCAGTCGGCCGTCCTGGTAACAGATCGATTCCGGGGTGTCCTTCCAACAGTGGTTCTGGGCCCCGCTCTCGTCGTTGCGCGGCTGGTACCAGAGATAGCCGTCACCGCGCAGGTCGCCGTACTCGTCGATCCAGTGCAGGGCGGCGCGGGCGGCGTCCTCCAGGTCCCGCACCAGCGCGCCGTCGCCGGTCCAGCGCTCGTACTCGTCGAGCAGCACGATGAACAGCGGCGTCACGTCCGCCCCGCCGTAGTACGGCGACTGGGGACGATGCTCGAAGGCGGCCATCTCCCCGTACCGGAACTCGTTGAGGATCTTGCCGGGTTCCTCGTCCCGGAAGTCGTCGAGCACCGTGCCCTGGTCCAGGGCGAGCAGCCGCAGCGTGGTGGCCGCCATCCGGGGGACGAACGGCAACGTCTGGTAGCAGGTCAGGAGGTTGTCGCGGCCGATGATGGTGGCCGACCAGGGCAACCCGGCGGCGAGCATGGTCTCGTGCGGCAGCGCCAGCGGAGAGAAACGCAGACCGGCCAGGTCCACCAGCCCTCGCTGGTAGGTCATGCACAACGACTCCCAGTCGCAGTACAACTGGGGAGCCTCGGCGAGCCACTGGCTGAGGTCGTGCGGCAGCTCGGTGCCGACCTTGCCGCGCGGATGCCGCAGCCGTTCCCGCACGTCCGCCCCGTCCGGACGCAGCACCCGCCCTTCCACCCGCAGGGTCGTGGTCCACCGGCCCTGCGGGTCGACCCGGATCCGGTAGGTCAGCCCGCGTTCGTCGAGTTCGGCGGGCTCACTCGACGAGATGTCGGCGACCCGGTGGAAGTTCTCTCGTCGGTAGCCGAGCCGCAGGACACCGTCGGAGACGTCCCGATAGCCACGCAGCGCCGAACCGTGCGGCCAGACCACGTTGTAGACCGGGGCGAAGTCGCTGTCCACGTCGACGCGGAGCAGGTACTCGACGGGCTCGCTTGTGTGGTTGAGCACGGTCAGGCGCTCGGTGAAGGCGCTGTCGGCGATCCACCGGTCGCGGATGACCGAGACCTTCGCGTCGACGTAGTGGGTCGGATGACCGGGAACCAGGAAGAACCGGATCTTGTAATAGTTCGGTTCGTGCACGGCCAGCGGGTGCAGTTGCTCCCCGTCGAGACTCAGTCGCCAGGTGGACAGGAACCGGGTGTCGAAGGCGAAGAACCCACTCGGGTTGGTGGGGCTGAAGACCATGTCGCCGTTGTCCTCGCTCAGCGCGAAGATGTTGCCGTCGAGGATACGGACCAGCTTCTTCACCCCGGCTCCCCGTCAGCGGCCGGCGGCACCTCGTCAGCCGACGCGGATTGTCGGCTGTCGGTCAGGGCGTGGGGATGCAGGCGGGCGGCCACCTCACGGGGGTGGTGGGCGTCGGGCGGTGGCGCGAACAGCCGCTCCAGCATGACGACGAACCGGAACTCTCCGTCGGCTGTGAAATCGTTGCGCAGCCATGCCGGAAGGGGCTTCACCTCACCGCGGGTCATCCGGAGGAAGAGTTGCTCGTCGGCGCAGATCACCGTGTCCGCGTCCGGTGCCGCCCCGTACGACACCGCGATCCGACCCTGCTCGATGCTGACCAGCCAGCTGTCGACCCGGTCGGGATAGCGCAGATCGAAGCGCACGGTGCCGGAGACCTGGCGCAGCATCCGCCCCCCACCCTTGGCGAGACCGTCGAAGTAGGCGCGCGCAGCCTCCGACATCCCGGCACCTCCTGCGGGCCGTGCCCGGCCGAGGGCTGGCACCGGGCTGGCCCGAGCCGGCGGCGGAGCGCCGGTCGAACTCCTCCGCCATCGTCACTTTAACGGCTTTGGTCCGCTCTGGAGGTGGTCTGTCACGGCTGGGTCATCGGTACCCGGGCGAGGTGACGGATAGCCGGGACAACACCTCGGCGGCGGCGCGCTCGCCCGCCTCGACCGCCCCGTCGAGATAGCCGGTCCAGTGGGTCGCGGTTTCCGTGCCCGCCCAGTGGATCCGGCCCACCGGCGCCCGCAACGACGGCCCGTACTCCTGCCAGGCACCGGGGGTCAGCGCGCCGCCGAAGCAGCCACGGGTCCACGGGTCGGCCGACCAGTCGTGGTCGACGACCATCTCGACCTGCCGAGCGGCCGGACCGGCGATCGCGGCCAGGGCGTCGAGCAGCGTCGCCGTGCGTGCCGGTGGTGCCATGCCCCGCAGGGCGTTGGCCGCCGGCCCGTAGCTGAACAGGGTCAGCACCCCGCGGGCGGAGGTCGGCGTGCCGTTGTCGACGGTCTCCGTGATCGGTCCGTCGGAGCAGGTGGCGACCCCGGACCAGCCGTCGGCCCGCCAGAACGGTGCCGGGTAGATGGCGTGCGTCTTGAGCGCCGACCCCATCGGCATCCGCTGGGTCAGTCCGTCCCGCAGCGCGGGCAGCGCGGGGGCGTACCGGATGCGGCCGGCCAGTGCCGGTGGCACCGCGACCACCACCGCGGCGGCCTCGAAGCGCTCCGCCTCGGCACGGACCACCACCGATCCGTCGTCCTGCCCGATCGTGTCCACCGGGGTGGACAACCGCACCACACCCGGGCCGAGCCCGGCGGCCATCGCCTCGGCCAGCGCCGCCGGTCCGCCGACGATCCGGTCCTGCTGCGCACCACCGACCATCCCCAGCAACGACCTGGCCCCACCGCCGCTGCGCAGGTAGCAGGCCATCTGGAGCACTGACACCTGGCTCGCGGAGGTGGCCAGCAGACCACCGGCGAGCAACCGGTCGAGGTAACGGGCCGTGACCGGATCCGGGGCGGTGCCCGCGAGCCAGTCGCCCAGGGTGGTGGCGTCCCATCGGGCCGCCTCGGGCGCCGTCCAGGGTGCGGCCGGGTCCAGCCGCTCGGCGTACCCGTCGAGCAGGTCGACGACGCGGGACGCGACATCGGGCGCCGCGTCCCGCCGTGCTCCGTCCCACAGCACCGCCGGCGCGCCGACCGAGGCGGACGGGAACGTCTCCAAGGCGTACCTGCGCACCAGGGCGTACACCCGGTCCTGGCCGGGGCCGATCCACTGCGCGCCCAGATCGAGCTGGGTACCGTCGTCGAGCCACCGCGTCAACGCCCGGCCACCGACTCGGTCACGGGCCTCCAGCACCCGCACCTGTACACCGGCCCGGATGAGGCGGAGTGCGGCGGCGAGACCGGAGAACCCGGCCCCGACCACGAGAACGTCGGTCATGCCCCGGTCTACCCGTTCCGGGCCGAAGTCAAAGTCCTCGCCGCCGACACCCGACCCGTGCCGCTCCGTGCGGTGGAGATCGGCATTGGTTTCCGGCCAGCCGCCGCCTATGGTGGTTCGATGCGACAGGCCGTGCTGCTCGACCGCGTCGCCGCCGTCAGGGCGGCGGCGCCGGCTGTGCTGCGCGCGCAGGGCGCGGCGCGTCGTATCCCGGCGCGGACCGGCCACGGCCAGCCTCGTCCCGCCGGTCGGAGCCCTCCGGAGACCGTTCACAGACAAGGTGACGGCCAAGGGCGAAGCGCACAGCTTCGGCCCTTTTTCTTTTTCCCGGAAGGAACCGACATGAGTGACCGGACAGACACCCACGACAAGCAGTGGCTCACCAACCTGGAACTGACGTTGAACCATGAGTTCCAGGCGCAGACGGCTCGGCTGACCCAGCTGACGGCCGACACCGGCGATCCGGCGCAGGCGCACACGAACGCCGCGCTGATCGCCGCCACCCGGCAGAGCCTCGACCAGATCTCCGGGGCACTGCGGCGCCTCACCGCCGGCGGCTACGGCAGCTGCGAGAAGTGCGGAACGGAGATCCCCCGGGAGCGCCTGGAGATCCTGCCGCACGCGCGCTTCTGCGTGCCCTGCCAGCAGAAGCAGAACCGCTGACCGCTGACCGCGGTACCGGCCGCCGGCCTCAGGGAAACGGCGGCCGGTCCGTGGTCACCTCGGGTGCCCCGGACGGTTCGGGAGGCAGACTGGCGGTGACGGTCGCGGTCAGGCCGTCTGGCCGGCGGGTCAGCGTCAACGCCCCGGTCAGGTGGTGGGCGAGCCAGAGTCCCCGGCCACCCGGAGTGGTGGTGGCCGGCAGGTGCACCGGCAGCTCGCCGCCGCTTTCCTGGCCATGATCGGTGATCTCGCAGATGAGCAGGTCGGCCTGCCGGAACAGGTCGAGTCGTCCGCGTCCTCCGCCGTGCAGCACGGCGTTTGTGACAAGTTCGTGCACGGCCAGCACGAGATCCTCGGCGACGTCCCCGGTGAGACCGGCGGCGGCCACCCGCGCGGTGAGCAGGTGCCGCAGCGCCGTCACTGTCTGTGCGGTGAACGACTCGGACAGTAGTGCGGTCGTCTCGTCGGCGCCGGGGGGCGGATCGCCGGGATCCCGGGCGTCCGGCGGGCCGAGGTAGTTCATGCAGGCAGAGTACGTCGTCTACGGACATCCGCGACCTTTGCCAAAGGGCAACCATCCGGGGGCTATTCGCCCCCTTCCACCGAGGTCCGCCCGAAGGAACGACCCAGGCGGCGTACCTCCGCCTCCATCTGCTCGGACAGTTCCCCGCCGCCGAACCTGTCGATCAGCCGGTCGGCGAACCCACTGAGCACCACCGGTCGCAGGGCCTGGACCAGGGCGATGGACCGTGGCACGTACACCTTGCGACGGCGACCTTCGATGCCGCGCAGCAGCGCCTCGGCGCACCGCTCGACGCTCACCACGCTGTTCAGCGGCCAGGGCAGCCGGCGCTGCGCGGCGTGGAAGGAGGCGAGGTCGTCGCGGATGTCGCGCACCATGTCGGTGTCGATCCAGATGGGGTGTGCGGTGCCCACGGTCAGTCCGCGCCGGCGGTTCTCCAGCCGCAGCACGTTGCCGAACTGCTCGACACCCGCCTTCGACGCGCAGTACGCGGCCATCCCGGGCATGGCGGCGAAGGCCGCCGCCGACGACACGATCAGGACGTGGCCCCGGGCGGCGAGCAGGTGCGGCAACGCCGCGCTGACCGTGCGGACCACGCCCGTCAGGTTCACCTCGATGGTGCGGGCCAGGGCGTCGACCGGGCCGGACGAGACGGTGCCGAGATTGGCGATGCCGGCGTTGGCCACCACCACGTCGATGCCGCCGTACCGTTGCACGGTGGAGGCGACGGCGTCGTCGACTCCCGCCTGGTCGGTGACGTCGCACTCGTACCAGTGCCCGTCCAACTCGGCCGCCAGCTGCCGCAACAGTGTCGGTTCCAGGCCGGCCAGGGCGACCCGGGCGCCCCGGGCGGCGGCGGCCCGGGCCAGTTGGGCGCCGATACCCCGCGCCGCTCCGGTGATCAGGACGGTCCGGTCGCGTAGCTCAAACCGCATCTGTGCTCCTGGTCCCGGTCGCCGTCAGCGGCGACCCAGTGGTGGTCTGCCAGACGGTACCGGGCATCCGCCGGTCGACCCATCCGGTGCCGGGACGGCCCGGTGCGCACGCCCACCCGGTCGGCACCGCAGGCGTCCATGGTCAGCAGCGCGGACATCGGGAAGGATCCACCCCGAGGCCGTAGGCGGCGAGGACCACGACAAGGAGAACCGGATGGCTGACTTCGTCGGCGCCGTGGACCAGGGCACCACAAGCACCAGGTTCATGATCTTCGACCACGGTGGCAACGAGGTCGGCCGCCACCAACTCGAACACCAGCAGATCCTGCCGCGTGCCGGCTGGGTCGAGCACAATCCGCTGGAGATCTGGGAACGCACCCAGACGGTCGTCCGGACGGCGCTGAACACGCACAGCCTGGCCGCTGGTGACCTGGCCGCGCTGGGCATCACCAATCAGCGGGAGACGACAGTGGTGTGGAACCGGCGCACCGGCCGGCCGTACTACAACGCCATCGTGTGGCAGGACACCCGGACCGATCGGATCGCCTCGGCGCTGGAGCGCGACGGGCGCGGTGAGGTCATCCGACGCAAGGCCGGCCTGCCACCGGCGACCTACTTCTCCGGCGGCAAGATCCAGTGGATCCTGGAGAACGTCGACGGGGTGCGGGCGGCCGCCGAACGCGGTGAGGCGATCTTCGGCAACACCGACACCTGGCTGTTGTGGCACCTCACCGGCGGCATCGACGGCGGCGCACACGTCACCGACCCGACGAACGCCAGCCGGACCATGCTGATGAACCTGGAGACCCTGGACTGGGACGACGAGTTGCTGTCCTTCTTCGACATCCCACGAGCCATGCTGCCGCGGATCGTCCCGTCCTCCGACCCGGACGCCTACGGCGTCACGCTGCCCAACGGCCCGTTCGCCGGCCCGGTTCCGATCACCGGGGACCTGGGCGATCAGCAGGCGGCCACCGTCGGCCAGGTCTGCTTCGCCCCCGGCGAGGCGAAGAACACCTACGGTACGGGCAACTTCATGCTGCTGAACACCGGAACGGAGATCGTCCGCTCCGAGGCCGGGCTGCTCACCACCGTGTGCTACCAGTTCGCCGGGCAGCCGCCGGTCTACGCGCTCGAAGGCTCCATCGCCGTCACCGGCTCGGCGGTGCAGTGGCTCCGGGACCAGTTGAAGATCATCAGCAGTGCCTCCCAGAGCGAGGACCTCGCCCGTCAGGTCGACGACAACGGCGGGGTCTATTTCGTACCCGCCTTCTCCGGACTGTTCGCCCCGTACTGGCGATCCGACGCCCGGGGCGCGATCGTCGGCCTGTCCCGCTACAACACCGACGGACACATCGCCCGGGCGACCCTGGAGGCCATCTGCTATCAGAGCCGCGACGTGGCCGAGGCGATGGCGCAGGACTCGGGCGTCCCGCTGGAGTGCCTCAAGGTCGACGGCGGGGTCACCGTCAACGACCTCTGCATGCAGTTGCAGGCGGACATCCTCGGCGTACCGGTCAGCCGGCCGGTGGTCGCTGAGACCACAGCGCTCGGCGCGGCCTACGCCGCCGGCCTGGCCGTCGGCTTCTGGCGGGACACCGAGGAACTGCGGGAGAACTGGAACGAGAGCAGGCGTTGGCAGCCGTCCTGGTCGCCGGAGCAGCGGGCGGCCGGTTACGCCGGGTGGCAGAAGGCGGTGCGGCGCACGCTGGACTGGGTCGACGTCGGCTGACAGATCCACCCACCCGGCGATCACGTTTCGTCGACGTTAACGTCACTGCGTGTCCGGGTCGCGGTGCCGGAATGTCCGGTCGGTCTGCTTTAGCATCCCGATGTCCGGCAGCTGCCGGAGGTGTGCACAGGGAGGGCAACCATGCGGATCGCGCGCGCACTCATGGTGGTCGTGGTCGTGTTGTCGGCCGGTGTACTGGCCGGCGCGGCTCACGCGGCGTCACCGTTCACAGTGGTCAACGGGTCGATCCAGGCTGCGACGGGCACGCCGCGGCCACCGTCGGGCACCCATGCCACGCTGTGGCACAACGCCAGTTACGCCACGATTCCCGTGCAGGGCGCCGGACGGCTGGTCGTCGGTGCGATAGGCGACCACTGTGACGGCTGGCCGACCCTGCGGGTCAGCGTGGACGGCGACCCGGTCGGTGAGGTCACCGTGACCAGCGCCACCGACTACGGGAGTTACCCGGTCGGCGCGTACCTGCCGCAGGGCCGGTACGACGTCCGGATCGAACTTGTCAACGACAGGTACACGGGCGTGTGTGACCGCAACGCGCACCTGGCATACGTGCGTACCCAGCCGCCCCCGGCCGCGGACCCGAGCTTCACCTTCGCGGTGGTCCCGGACACCCAGGAGGAGGTGCTGACGGCCGGCGACACCCGGCTGCGTCAGCGCGTCGACTGGCTAGTCGCCCACCGTGCCGGTCTCGACCTGCGCTTCGTCACGCACTCCGGTGACGTGGTCAACTACGACACCTCCGACCACGTGCAGTACGAGCGTGCCCGAACCGCCCTGCGGCCGCTGGAGACGGCCGGCATCCCGTACACCCTCGCCGTCGGCAACCACGACACCCAGGCCGCCGGGCCGGACGGGGAACTACGCAGCCCCGCCGGGCGGTTGTTGCGCGACACGACGGTGTTCAACAGGTATTTCACCGCCGGGCGGTTCGGGGCGGTGCGTGGCCAGTTCGAGGCTGGCAAGGTGGACAACGCCTACGCCACGTACACCGCCGGTGGGGTGCGGTGGCTGGTGCTCAGCCTGGAGCTGTGGCCGCGCCGGGCCGCCGTCGCCTGGGCGCAGTCCGTCGTGGCCGCCCATCCCCGGCACAACGTGGTGATCGTGACCCACCACTACCTGGAGAACGACGCCACGATCGGTCAGGTGTCCAGCTACGGTTCCACGAGCCCGCAGTACGTCTTCGACAATCTGGTGGCGCGGTACCCGAACATCAGGTTCGTCTTCTCCGGCCACACCGGCACGGCCGCGTCCCGGGTGGACACCGGCGTGCACGGCAACCGGATCTACTCCTTCCTGCAGACGTTCCACTCCCGCCGGACCAACCCGGTGCGGCTGGTGGAGATCGACACGGCGGCCAACTCGCTGCGTACCTGGATCTACGCGCCGCACACCGACGAGGAGTTCCCGGCCCACGAACGCACGTACGCCGGGATCGGCCTGGTGCGGTGACCGTCCGGCCGCCGTCTCGAAACTATCTCAGAACCGTCTCATTATCATCGTCCGTGTCGAGGTGGCGGTAGACGGTGGCGCGCGAGACGCCGAACTCGGCGGCGATCTCGTCGGCTGAGTGGGTGCCCGCCAGATGCATCCGCCGGGCGGCCCGTACCTGGTCCGGGCTCATCGCCCGGGGTCGTCCCGGCCGCCGCCGGCCCACCCGGCCCACCCGGCCCACCCGGTCGCGCCCCGTCGCGACAGCGCCGGAGGGCGCGCCGGCCGCTGCGTCGCCGCCGACCCCGGGTTCGTCGGCCGTTCCGGGGCCGGTCGTCCCGGGTTCGCCGGTCGTTCCGGGGCCGGTCGTCCCGGGTTCGCCGGTCGTTCCGGGTTCGCCTGCCGTGGCGGTGGTGGCGGCCCGGGGAGCCGTCTGCTGCTCGCCGGGGGGCGTCTCGCCGAGCAGGCGGCAGGCGCCGTCGAGCATGTCTTCCCGCAGGACCGACGCGGGCACGTCGATCATGAACACCACCGGATCGCTGCACATGGCGATGGCCTGGACCGCCCGAACCCGGTCCCGGCGTCCGGCGTTCGGCCCGGCAACGATCTGGTTGGCCCGCATGGCGATCTGCACCAGCCGGTGGTAGGTGCTGCCCCGGTCGACGAGGGCGAGGTCGTGGAAGAGCATGCCGAGCGGGCCACGGTGCGCCAGCATGGTGTCCACCCAGCCCTCCAGCAGCGTCCATCTCGCCTGCCGGCCGGGCAGTGCCCCGGCCTCGTCCAGCAGCGTCTCCAGGTCGCGGACCAGGGGTTCGGCAAGTGCGGCGAGCAGGTGCGACTTGCTGGGGAAGTGGTAGAGGATGGCGGCCTTGGTCAGCCGCAACCGTTCGGCGATCTGCCGCAACGAGGTGCGTTGGTAGCCCTGCTCGGAGAAGAGGTCCAACGCGGTGCGCAGGATCCGGCTGCGGGTGTCGTCCGTCTTCTCCCAGGTCATGGAACCCAGCGTAAGCGGTCCTGACCGCCGGACGGTACGGCTCGCGTCCATCCCTTACCATCGGTCAGTGCAGTGGTTCGGTAGAAACCGGTACGGCGGGAGGCAACCATGTCCGTGATCGCCATCGAGAACCTCGTCAAGACCTTCGGCGGCGTACGCGCGCTGGACGGGCTCGACCTGAGGGTGGAACCGGGGGAGGTGCACGGCTTCCTCGGACCCAACGGCTCGGGCAAGTCGACAACCATCCGGATCCTGCTCGGCCTGCTGCGCCGCGACTCCGGGCAGGTTCGCATCCTCGACGGCGACCCGTGGCGCGACGCGGTCGCGTTGCACAGGCGACTGGCGTACGTACCGGGCGACGTCAACCTCTGGCCCAACCTCTCCGGCGGGGAGGCGATCGACCTGTTCGGCGCGCTGCGTGGCGGGCTGGACCGGCGTCGTCGCGACGAACTGCTGCGGCGTTTCGACCTGGACCCGACGAAGAAGTGCCGCACCTACTCGAAGGGCAACCGGCAGAAGGTCGCCATCGTCGCCGCCTTCGCCTCCGACGTCGAGCTGTACGTGCTCGACGAGCCCACCTCCGGGCTGGACCCGCTGATGGAGGCGGTGTTCCAGGAGGAGGTCCGCCAGCTCACCGAGGCCGGCGCGAGTGTCCTGCTCTCCAGCCACGTACTGGCCGAGGTCGAGGCGCTCTGCGACCGGGTCAGCATCATCCGGGAGGGCCGGGTCGTCGAGGCCGGCACCCTGTCCGAGCTGCGCCACCTGGCGCGCACCACGGTCACCGTCGAGACCGGACGCCCCGTGATCGGACTGACCGAACTGCCTGGCGTGCACGAGGTCCGCCCCGTCGACGGTCGGGTCCGGCTGGAGGTCGAACCCGAACACCTCGACACGCTGCTGGCCCACCTGGTCCGCTTCGAGGTCCGCGCGCTGACCAGCACACCGCCCACCCTGGAGGAACTGTTCCTGCGGCACTACGGCGACGCCATCGACGCTGACCAGCCAGCGCCGATCGGAGGCACCCGATGAGCGCCTTCACCGGCACCACCCGGCTCGCCCGGCTCGCCCTGCGTCGCGACCGGGTCCGGCTGGCCATCTGGACGCTCGGCAGCCCGGTCATCGGCTATGCCCTCGCCGAGAGCGTGGCGAGCATCTACCCGGACGAGCAGAACCGCGTCGGGTACGCCGAGGTGGCCAACACAAGCGTCGTGGCCCGCGCCTTCAACGGCCCGGTCGCCAGCACCGATCTCGGTGCCGTGGTGGTCACCGAGACGTACCTCACCCTGGCCGTGCTCGCCGCGCTGCTCAGCACCTTCGCCGTCGTCCGGCACACCCGCCAGAACGAGGAGACCGGCCGGGCCGAACTGCTCGGTGCCGCCGCCATCGGCAGGTACGCGCTGCTCACCGCGGCCCTGGTCGTCGTGGTCGGTGCCAACGTGCTGGCCGGGGCGTTGCTCGCGCTCGTTCTCGTCGGTGCCGGGCTACCGGCCGCCGGCTCGGTGGCCGCCGCAGCCGCGATCACCGGAGTCGGTCTCGCCTTCACCGGCGTGGCCGCCGTCACCGCCCAGCTCTCGGTGACCTCCCGGGGCGCCAACGCGCTCGCCGCCGCCGCTGTCGGCGTGGCGTTTCTGCTCCGGGCCACAGGTGACGTGCTCGGTGAACGAGCCGCCGACGGGGTACGCCTGGACAGCGCCTGGCCGACCTGGCTGTCGCCAATGGGCTGGGGCACCCAGGTCCGTGCCTTCGGCGACGAACGATGGTGGGTGCTCGGGCTGCCTGTCGCGCTGCTCGTCGTCGGGGTCGCCGGGGCGTACGCGCTCGCCGAACGCCGCGACGTCGGCGCCGGCCTGCTCGCCGCGAGACGGGGACCGGCGCGGGCCGCCGCCGGTCTGCTCAGCCCGGCCGGGCTGACCTGGCGGCTGCACCGGGGCGCGTTGGCCGGCTGGGCGGTCGCGGTGGCGGTGCTCGGCCTCGCCATGGGACTGGCCGGCAACGAGGTGGACGATATGATCGCCGACAATCCGGCAGCCGCCGAGGCGATCGCCCAACTCGGTGGCGGAGACGAACTGCTCGACGCCTTCCTGGCGGCGATGCTCGGCCTGTTCGCCCTGACCATCGGGGCGTACGTGGTGCAGGCCCTGCTCCGGGTACGCGGCGACGAGTCCGACGGCATCCTCGAACCGCTGCTCGCCACCGCGGTCAGCCGCACCAGGTGGTTGAGCACGCAGGTGGCCGGTGCCGTCCTCGGCGCGTTGGCGTTGATGCTGCTGGCCGGGGCCACCACAGGTCTCGGTTACGGGCTGGCCGCCGGTGATCCGGCCGGTTGGACAGTCGAGCTGACCGGGGCGGCGCTGCTGCGGCTGCCGGCGCTGCTTGTCGTCGCCGGGGTGGTGACCGCCCTGTTCGGGGCGCTGCCCCGGCTGTCTGTCGCGTTGAGCTGGGCGGTGCTCATCGTGTTCCTGCTGCTCGGCCAGCTGGGGGCCGCGTTGGACCTGCCGCAGGCGGCGCTGAACCTCTCCCCGTACACCCATGTGCCGTCGGTGCCCGCCGTCGACGTCACGGTCCTGCCCCTGGTGCTCCTCACCGCCGTCGCCGCCGCCCTCCTCGCGCTCGGCCTGACCACCTTCCGCCACCGCGACACCCCCATCTGAGGAGCCGCCCCGAATTGATCACTTGCAGTCGAGCGACTCGACACGCCACGGCGACAGTGAATGCTCGGGGTGTCGGTCAGCGCGGAGCACGCCGGGTTCCACGGAAGATACGATGTGCGGCGGGGCCGCCAGGCGGTGCCAGCGTAGTTGCGTGATGGCGTCAAGCACGTCACGCGCAGCGGCTGCCGTGGCACAGTCCGCCGTGTGGCAGATCGGGCAGGTGCCGTCCAACGGTTGATGATCACGAAGGGTTCGGCGGGCGGTGAGGGCGAGTCGATTGAGAATTTGGGCCAGGGACAGCAGCGGCGCGGTCATGTTGCCGTCACCCCGAGGGCTGCGGCGAGCTGGACGATCGTCGTCGGAGCGTGTCGGCTCCGGAGCACGTCAGCGAGCAGATCGCGGGCGGCGGGCCGGTGCCGTACCTCAGCGGGTGCGGTGCTCTGGGCTTGCAGCAGGGTCCGAGCCGCGCTGGTGGGATCGTGGGCGTGCAGGTGCGCGCGGGCGGCGTCGATCAGGTGGGCGGCGCGATGCTCGACGGGTAGCCACCGCCAACCGTCGCGTCGGACCGTCCTCTGATGCCAGGCCACCGCCTCACCCGCGTCGCCCAACTCCAGTGCCGCCACTGTCCGCGCTGCGGTGACGGCGGTGGGCCCGAAGGCGGTGCGATGGTGGTCATGACCGTCGCCCACCCGGTCGGCCAGGTCGGCGGCCTCGTCGAGCAGGTCGGCAGCGGCGCGCTCATCGCCCTCGCCGGATGCCGCCAACGCGCCCTGCACGAGCAGCGTGCCGCACAAGGACAACTGCGCCGACGAGCCGCCGTCGAGGTCCGGCGGGGCGATCCGGTACGCGGCGGTCCGCACGGTCGACACCGCTGATCGCGCCCGCCCGGTGGCGCGCAGCACCTCCCCGAGCTGCACCGCTGCCGTGGCGACCAGCACGGCATCGCCGGTGGCCAGCGTCATCGCCCGGTCGGCGGCCAACCAGGCCAACTCGGTCTCAGCGAGCTTCGTCAGCAGTGCCGCGCCGATCCGGTACGCCTCCACCAGTGGCACGCGCCCCGACACCGGCTCGCGGGCGAAACCACGCTGCGCCCCGCTGATCAGCTCGGGCAGCAGTTCGGTCAACTGGGGGTACCGTGCGTGCTGGTAGGTGGTCCAGGCGTAAGCCACGCCGCGCGTCACCTGAGCTGCCGCCGAAACGTCACGGTCCGGCACCCGCCGGCCCACCGCGATGTCGTACGCCGACAGTGCCGCCCGGATCCGCTCCACCGAGCCGGCCCGCTCGCTGTCGGCGACGGGACGGACGTCGCGGCCCAACAGCACCGACTGATCGACCCGCAGCACAGCGGCAATCTCCGCGATCGTGGACACTTTGTCCAGCGGTCGGGCACCCCGCTCGACCTTGTCGACCCAGCTCTTCGACTTGCCCAGCCGGTCGGCGAACACCTGCTGCGACATCCGTCGCCGCCCCCGCCAGTACGCCACCCGCCGACCGATCGGCAACTCACCCACGCCGCCACCGCCGATCCGACACCGCCCGGGTCGTCTCCTCGACCGGAATTCGCTCCGCCTCGGCCTGGGCGAGCACTCGACGCAGCGCCGCTTCCCGCTCGGCCGCCTCGATCCGCTCGCCCTCACCGGGTGTGCCCAGCTTGTTCTGGTCGCTCATTCCCGACTCCTCCGCAATCAGAAGTGGCAGCGAAGAGCCAGCAAACCCTGTCGCTACCGTCTGATTACGCTAAGCAATCGAGTGTTCGAGTCTGGGGTACGCGGCGTACCCGGTGACGAGGCGTACCTAAAGGTCGAGGACACCGATTCGACGTGCGAGGTCAACCGCCTCGGCGCGGATCGACGCCGGTGCTTCGTGGGACAGCCGGGTGACCATGTCCTGCGCCACCGGCGAGTAACGGACCGTATCCGGTGACGTCGCCTCGGCTCGCGCCAGTAGATGGAGGGTAGCTTCTCTCGCACCCTCTAGGTCGGCAGAACGTGCCAGCTCCACGTAGTGCCGACCCCGGCGCTCTGTCGATGGAATCGATGCCGGGTCGAGGGCGTGGGCGCGGCGCTGTGCCTCGTCCGGATCACCCAGATCCACTGCGCACATCACCGCGTATACGTCGACCAAGGGCCGCGATACGCGGGTCTGCAAGCCCACGAAACCCTTAGGCAGCGCCCGGTCGACGATTGATCGAGCGGTGTCCCAATCCGACCACGCGCCTTGGTCGCCGGTCCTGGCGCGGGTAAGGGCCGCGCAGAGGTGCAGGTCGGCGAGCACTTCCGCCCATTCGGGACCGCTATCCGCTACGTGCGGTTCGATAAGCCCGCGCGCTTCCCGAAGCCGCTCCAACGCTTCGTCACCGCGGCCGACCGAGCGCAGCAGGTGTGCGGCAAACCAACTCGCTCGTGCGATAGCCAGTGGGTCGTCCGCGTCCAGGGCGGCGGTCATTCCACGATCAACGGTCAACCAGACCAACTCACGGTCGCCATGCCATGCCAGGTATGCCTGGGTGAGATGGTAAGCCTGCGCGAGCAGGGCGAGGCTCGCCCGTCGATCATCGCCGGAATGCAATCGAACTGCCCGTTGGGTGGCATCTAGCAGGGCGGGCAGGATCTCTCCCGCCGCCGTGCGCTGGTGTCGAGACGTGTGCCAGGTCTGCCATGCGGAACCGACTGCACCACGGAGATAGTCGGTGCTCTCCGGTTCGCCGTCGAGGACAATGTGCCAGGCGGTCAACGCACGGCGGACCTCGTGCACTGCGGGATGACTGACCCGGCTGCCGAGAGACAGCGCCACGGACGGACCAAAGAGGTCACCGAGATCCCGAACTCCGAGGTGTGGTGCCATCTGCTGCGCGGCACGTAGGGTCAAAGACCGGCGGCCGTTCTCGATGAACTTCACAGTGGTCGCGGATAGCCCGCTCAAGTTGGCGAGGCGTTCGCGGGAGAGTCCGGCGGCTCGACGTAGCCGCTCGACACGCTGGCCTGGCCTGGGCTGCTCTTGACTGGTCACGACCAACACCTCGCTCGATGGGGTACATCGTGTACCTCACGGTACGCGGAGCTTCCGGCGAGGGGAAGAGGCGGAAGTGGATCACCACAAAAGTGCGGTGGAGCAACGTGTTATGTGTGGATCTTTCGCATATCCCGGTGGTCGAGATTTTTCTGATTCAGAGATGAGATCGTCAGGTGCTGGCTGACTCTCTTCTAGCCTTCTTGGATAATGAACAACATGGCGTTGATCAAAGTTTCACTGCTCGACGGCAGCCCAGGCGACCTGCATTCCCTGTTCACCTGGTTGCAGCGCACCGATGAACTCCGTGGGAGAGTGCGAACGCTGCCTCGCCAACCCGGCCCGCACGAGATGGGCGGCGCGTTGGAGATCATTTCTGTCGCGCTCAGCAGCGGTGGTGCGGCTGCCGTGCTGGCAGGTGCTCTTAATACTTGGTTGCAGTCGCGGCGTGCTCGCGTCAGCGTAGAGTTCGTCGTTGATGAGACGGGCGAGACCCTTCGGAGGGTCGAGGTCGAGGCCAGCAACGCAGCGTCAATCAAGGAGCTGTATGAAACCTTGGCCTCGAACGGGAAGGTGTCATGAACGCGAGGCTCCCGGAGCGACAAGCATCGCGTGCCCTGCTCATCGGGTCGTCGCGGTTCTCGCACGAAGGCTTGCACGACCTTCCAGCGACCGTCAACAACGTGCGGGCGTTAGCCGATGCCCTCACCGATCCGGCCTTGGGCGGCCTCGACCCATCAGGCTGCCGGGTGTTGACCGACCCGACGACTCCGCAGCAGGTTGGCGATGCGATTGACGGGGTCGTCAACGAGGCGCTGGATACGCTGCTGGTGTACTACTCAGGCCACGGGATGCTGAACCAACGCGGTGAACTGTTTCTGGCCGTTGAAACTACCGACCCGGACCCGCGTCGGGTCCACTACTTCGGCGTCCCGATGGGCTGGCTCCGGTCCGCACTGGCCGATAGCCCTGCACGTAACCGGATCCTGATCCTGGATTGCTGCTTCTCGGGGCACGCAACGCAGGCGATGTCGGGCACCGCCCCGGCGGTCAGTGGAAATCTCGACATCCATGGGACCTACACCTTGGCGTCTGCGCCTGCTCACGAAACCGCAGTTGCACCTGTTGGTGCGCAGTTCACCGCTTTCACCGGCGAGTTGTTGCGCACGTTGCGTCAGGGTGTCCCAGACGGCGGTGAACTGCTGACGCTCGGCGACATCTACCCGGCGCTGACCCGGGCGCTGCTGGCGAGCGGGATGCCCCGCCCGCAGCGTCTTGGCACCGGCATGGCAGACCACATCGCACTGGCCCGCAACCGGGCCTATCGGCCAGCAACTCCATCAACCGTGAAGCCGCGCACGGTCTCGGAACCGCGTGGAACCACTATCACGCCTGGTGTGCGGTCCACGAACGAGCAGGATCCGAAGGTGGCCGCCGAGTTCCACGCGGCCATGCTGGACGGTTACCGAAGGGCTAAGAAAGAGCTGAACTACAACGCGGGCAACTTCATACAGATGGTGCAGCAGGTAGGCGGGCTGGAAGCGGCCCGCCGGCTACTGAGGGCAAGTTCAGTTTCCAGCGGCTTTACCACTCTGTGGGAGAAGGGCAGGCTTGACCTCGCAGTCGAGGCGGTGGTTCTCCAAGACCGATTCGCCGGGCTGTTCAGCGATGAGGAACTGGACATTGCCCGAGACCGACTGGCCGAGTACGGATACTCACCGGCTCAGACCTCGTAGACCTTGACCACCTCGTCTCCGTAGTGGTTGACCACCTTCACAGCGATCTTCCCTGACTCGGGTCGGGGGAACGGGCGAGAGCGGTGGCCGTAGAGGCTGGACCAGGCAGACTCGTCGATCTGCGCACGGAGTGCCTTGCGCAGTCGGGAGTAAGGGTCCAGCCCGTCCGGCTTGCCCTCGCTGCCGGCGAAGTAGATGTGCCGGACGAAGAACTCTTCCTCGTTGTAGTCGGTGTCGATCATCCACAGCGCAATGTCGTCGACACCATTGTCCGGCCGCAACTCCCCGGTGGTGGGGTTGTAGACGTCGACACCGCGGATTTCGACAACGAGCCCATCCGGCGCCGGGTCGACGGCGATGTCCGGCTCACCGAAGACCGTGAACAGGTTGGCCGTCCCGGTCTTCTTGAGCAGCGTGTCGCCCATGGCCAGGTCCGCGTTCATCCGGACCAACAGGATCGGAAGCCTGCCGAGCTGCCGCTGCTCCGCGACGGTGGCAAAGTCGTTGCCCTCCGGGGCGAACTCACCGGCGGCGTCGCTGGCCCGCCCATCAAAGCCGAACGCGCACACCAGCAGTAGGTCGAAGCCGACGCCCTTGAGTGCCTCCCGGGCCGCGTCCTTGACCCAGTCGGCGTCCACTGTGCCGTACTGAGGGCCGACGCTAACCGCGATCCGAGCCGACGTGCCCTCGTCGTCGTTGCGTCGGGCGGCTTCCGCGTGGACGAACTTGCCGGGGTACGGATTCAGCGAGGCGAACTCCAGACGTTCGTTCCGCCAGCCGTTCTGCACTCCTGCCTTGGCGAGGTTATCCAGGATCGTCTTGACGTAAGCGTTGACGTCGGTCCCGTTGGCCTGCTCCTCGCCGACCGAGAAGTTTGCCGGTCGGTGCGGCGACAGGCTCTCCACGGTGAACCTGCCGGCCACGCGGATGCGCTTCCTGTCCTCGTAGGGACGGTCGTAGAGCAACTCGGTCTCGGCATGACGAGCGATCGCCGCGTCGATCTCCTTGCGGCTCATGCCTTCCTTGATGTCCGGGTTGTTGGCGATGGACTTGAGCGTCACGTGCGGGACACGCTCGTAGACGAAACCCTTGCGGATGTCGTTGCCGGGGGGTGTAGGTGGCACCTCGGCACCGGACAGTTCCCGCTCCTTAGCCCGACCCTCGACAGAGTCAGCGAGCAGGTAGGCAGGGTACTTCGCACCTACGAGCCGTTGGCGGGCAAGCGTGATCGCCACCCGCGAGGTGTCGATGGTGATCCATCGTCGCCCCCACTGCTCAGCCACGTAGGCGGTGGTTCCCGACCCACAGGTCGGATCAAGCACCAGATCCCCGGGATCGGTGCACATCAACATGCACCGCTCGACGACCTTGGTATTTGTTTGCACAACATACACCTTTGGATCGCCGAACCCAGATGTGACTGTGTCGTCCCAGAGGTTACTGAATGGGAATGCTGCGAAATCGTCGAAGTAGCGAATGTAAGTTAGCGTGTTACCGACGGGCATGAGGCGGTTGGCGCTTTTGAGGCGTGTCATGCCAGCGTCGTTTGTCTTCCATCGCGCCTGCATGCCGGGAGTGAAGCTACGTCCACCTACTTGCACTTCGAACCACGATGACGCACCTTCTCCCTTGGCGCGCCCGGCGCTCTGGCTAGTAAGTTGGTCACGTCGAAAAAGGCGTCCAGGCTTTCGTCCAAGCAGGGCATCCTGGTCCGCCTGCATTCGTGTACCATCAGGCGTCTCAATCCAACTATACTGGCCGGAGCCTTGGCCGCCGTACTCGCGAGTCTTAAATAGTTGGCGATACTTGACCCTGCTGCGATCCAAGCAATACCAAAGGATGTAGTCATTCACTCCGCCCAGATAATCCCCGGTGGAGCTAGTGGTCTTCTTGTACGTGATCAGTGAGAGGAAATTATCAGGTCCGAAGACTTCGTCGAGTAGGCAGCGGACTAGGTGGACGTTCTCGTCGCCGATCTGCACGAAGATGCTGCCGGACTCGGTGAGCAGGTCGCGCGCGATGATCAGCCGGTCGCGAAGGTACGCCAGGTAGGAGTTGATGCCCAGCTCCCAGGTGTCCCGGAATGCCTTGATCTGCTCGACCTCACGGGTGACGTCGGCGAGGTTGCCGTCCTTGACGTCCCGCTTGCGGGCGGACATCTGCCAGTTCGAGCCGAACTTGATGCCGTAAGGCGGATCGATG
>NZ_BOOZ01000031.1 GCF_016863495.1 Micromonospora andamanensis | reverse complement strand
GGGCCTAGCGCGAACAGGAGGTGAATGCCACTGTTCCGGCATCTTCCCGGCGATGGTCACCGCGTGGCAGGCTACCCGCACGTAGGACCACTGGGCGACCAGCCAACGATGACTGACCGCTAGGAGGACGGGCCGATGGGCGAGATGGTGACCTACCGTGGCGATGACGGTACGGGTGAGGGATATCTCGCGATACCCGCCACCGGCGCGGCAAGCCCGGCAGTGATCGTGATTCAGGACTGGTGGGGCCTCGTGCCGCACATCAGGTCGGTGGTGGACCGCTTCGCCGAGGCGGGTTTCGTCGCTCTCGCCCCCGATTTCCGGCACGGCGAACCGGCCGGGAAACCGAGCGAGCCCCGGCGGCTGCTCAACGGACCGCAGATGGACGAGACGGCACGGGAGATCGCCGCCGCCGCCGACTACCTCGCCGGCCGCACCGAGGTCACCGGCAAGGTGGGCTGCGCCGGCTTCTGCGCCGGGGCCAGTCTGGCGCTGTGGGCGGCGAACTTCTCCGAGCGGATCGTCGCCACCGCCGCCTTCTACCCCCGGCTGCCCTGGGAGGGCATGCGTACCGAGTGGTCCGACTACGCCGGCAAGGACGCGTTGGTGCACTGCTCGGAGGCGGACGGCACCTCCTCGGACCCGGGTGTGCAGGCGGTACGCCGGGCCATCGAGAGCTCCGGCGGCAGCTGCCAGCTGCACGACTACCCGGGCACCGCGCACGCCTTCTTCAACGAGGACCGGCCGGAGAAGTTCGACCAGCGGGCGGCCACCAGCGCCTGGGCGCGCACCCTGGAACTCTTCCGGGCCAAGCTTGGCTGAGACGCGTACCCCCGCCGAGGTCGTCGCGCGCGCCGCGCGGGCGACGGAGCTGGCTGAGCTGGACGCGGGCGTCGCCGACTGCTTCGCCTGCCCCCGCCTGGTCGACTGGCGGGAGGAGGTCGCCCGGACGAAGCGGGCGGCCTTCCGCGATCAGGAGTACTGGGGACGGCCGGTGCCCGGCTTCGGCGATCCGGCGGCCCGGATCGGCATCCTCGGGCTGGCCCCGGCCGCACACGGCGGCAACCGCACCGGCCGGATCTTCACCGGCGACCGGTCCGGTGACGTGCTCTTCGCCGCGCTGCACCGGGCCGGCCTGGCCAATCAGCCGACAAGCGTGTCCGCGGCCGACGGCCTGACGCTGCGCGACACGAGAATCTTCGCCGCCGTACGCTGCGCCCCACCGGACAACAAGCCCACCCCGGGCGAACGGGACACCTGCGCGCCCTGGCTGCATCGCGAGGTCGAGCTGATCCGGCCGACGCTGCGGGTGGTGGTGGCGCTGGGGGCTTTCGCCTGGGCCGCGTGGTGGCCGGCGTTGCGTGCCGGGTACGGCGTCCGTCCGCCCAGCCCGCGACCGTCGTTCGGGCATGGGGCACACTGGTCCGGCACGGCCGTACCGGAACTGCTCGGTTGCTACCACGTCAGCCAGCAGAACACCTTCACCGGTCGGCTGACACCAGAGATGCTGGACGATGTGTTCGCTCGGGCGAAACTGCTGGCCGGGGTGGACTGAGGTGACCGATGGACATGCTCCGCAGGTGGTGGCCGGTGACGGCGGTGGTCGCCCTGCTCGCCGCCGTCAGCCTGGCCACCGCGCACTCGTCGATCGGTGCGAGCCGGATACCGCCCGCCGTCAAGGACGCGCCATTCGTGCTGGAATATCCGAGCGGGGAGCCGCGTCCGTCGATTCCGGCCGAGCCCCGTGAGGCCGCCGAGGAGACCCGTACCCGGATTCCCTCCTGGCTCGGCACGGTGGCGGTGGCGGTGCTCGGGCTGGCCCTGCTGGCCGCCCTCAGCTATCTGATCTGGACCGTGGCGCGGGGCGTGGCGCGGCGGGTCACCCGGGCGCTGCCCGCGCAGCCGACCCGGCGCAGCGCCGAGGGCACCGCCGCGGAGGTGGTGGCGGCTGTCGACGCCGGTCTGGTCGACCTGGACGACCGCGCCACCGACCCACGAACCGCCGTGATCGCCTGCTGGGTGCGCCTCGAAGAGGCCGCAGCCGCCGCCGGGGTGCCCCGACTGACCGGCGACACCCCCACCGACCTGGTCACCCGGCTGCTCCGCGGCGATCCGGCCACCGGGGTGCCGGCGATCGTGAGCGCCGACGTGCTCGCCGAGTTCGCGGACGTCTACCGCGAGGCCCGGTACGCCACCCGACCGGTGGACGAACGGACCCGGGACCAGGCTCGGGTGGCCCTGCGCCGGCTGCGTGGCGAACTCACCGCGGTGGCCGAGCAGGAGACGGTATGAGCAGTACTAGCATCGACGACCTGCTCAGCTTCTCCGAGGAGCGGCCGGTCCAGTCCGAGCCGCGCCAGGGCGGGCGGGTGCGTAGCGTCGTCGGGTTGCTCGGTGTCACCGCGGCCGTGACCGTCGTGGCGGTCGCCGGCCTGCGCGCGGTCGGCCTGCGGGTGTCGCTGCTGGTGCTGGTCGCCGCCGTGGTCGCGCTGCTCGTGGTACGCCGACTCGTGGCCGCCCTCGCCCCACCACCGAAGTCCGGCCAGCGCGGATCGTCGTCGCGGGGCGGCGAGGAGCCCGGCACCTACAACTGGGACGCCCGGGACGCGTTGCGGGTGGCGATCAACGGCTGGGCGGTTCCGCTGGAGTGGTCCAAGACGCGCCCGGAACGGTTCACCACAGTGATCCTGCCCCGGCTGGCCGAGCTGGCGGACGAGCGACTGCGCCTGAAACACGGCGTCACCCGTGAGTCGGATCCTGCCCGGGCCCAGGCCCTGCTGGGTGACCGCCTGTCCACGTTCCTGGAGACCCCGCCCCGCCGCACCCCTTCGCCGCGCGACCTCGCGGCGATCGTCGCCGAACTGGAGAAAATCTGATGAACGACGTCGGCCGGACCATGCCCCCCGCCGAGGTGGGTCGCCTCGCCCGGGCGGTGCTGGACGCGGTGGGCCAGGTCGTGGTCGGCAAGCGGGACGCCCTGGAACTGGTACTTGCCGGCATCCTCGCCGGCGGACACGTGCTGTTGGAGGACCTGCCGGGGCTGGGCAAGACGCTCACCGCACGGTCCTTCGCCCAGGCGTTGGGGCTGGACTTCCGACGCCTCCAGTTCACCCCCGACCTGCTGCCCGCCGACGTCACCGGTTCGTTCCTCTACGACCAGCGCAGCGGCGACTTCACCTTCCGGGCCGGGCCGGTCTTCACCAACCTGCTGCTGGCCGACGAGATCAACCGGACGCCGCCGAAGACCCAGTCGGCGCTGCTGGAGGCGATGCAGGAGAAGCAGGTCTCGGTCGAGGGTGTGACGTACCGGCTGGACGAGCCGTTCCACGTGCTCGCCACCGCCAACCCCATCGAGTACGAGGGCACCTATCCGTTGCCGGAGGCGCAGCTGGACCGGTTCCTGCTGCGGGTGTCGTTCGGCTACCCGGCGCAGGACGAGGAGTGGGAGGTGCTGCGCCGCCGGATGGCGCGTCGCCGGGAGGAGGCCGACATCAAGCCGGTTGTCGACGCCGGCACCCTGCGCGCCATGCAGGCGGCGTTGGAGGACGTCGTGGTGGAGGACTCGGTGGGCCGCTACATCGTGGCGCTCACCGCGGCCACCCGCGAGCATCCGTCGGTGCTTGTCGGTGCGTCGCCGCGTGGTTCGCTGGCGCTGCTGCTGCTGTCCCGGGTACGGGCGGTGCTCTCCGGGCGGGACTACGTCATTCCCGAGGACGTGAAGAGCGTCGCGGCTCCAGCGTTGGCGCACCGGATCACGCTGCGGCCGGAGATGTGGCTGCGTCGGGTCGATCCGTCCTTCGTGGTCGGTGAGGTCCTCGAGGGCACTCCGGCACCGGCCAGCGGCGCGCTGCCGAGCTACGCCGCCGGCCGGCAGGGGGACTGACCCGGCGTGAGCGAGCGGGGCGAGCGAACGGCATCCACCAACTGGACGCCCACCTGGGCGTTCGGCCGGGCGGTGCTGCTCACCGGCCTGCTCCTGGTCGCCGCGGTGATGCTGGGGCGGGTGGACCTGATCGTGCTGGCCGTTCCGTTCGCGCTCGGCACCGCGTACGCGTTGCGAAGCCGGCCCGTCGACCTGCCCCAGGTGTGGCTCAGCGCCGACGAGGGGCACCTGGTGGAGGGCGGTGCGATGGCCGGGACGGTCACCGTCGGCAACCCGGGTGCGGCGCCCTACGACGTGGCGGTGCTGCGTACCCGGGTGTCACCGTGGCTGCGGGTCGAACGCGCGGGTCTGGCCGGCAGTGCTGTCGTCGGGTCCGGTCGTGCCGCCGGCACCGGTCAGCCGACAGTGGCGGACCGTCCGTTCGTCACGTCTGTCGCCCCGGACACCGCCGTCGACCTGGAGCTGGCCGGCACCGCGCTGCGGTGGGGTCGGCATCCGCTGGGCCCGGCGGGCGCGCGGGTGGCCGCCGCGCAGGGCCTGCTGGTCTCGCGTGCGGTGATCGTCGAACCGGTCCGGTCCAAGGTGTACCCGAAGACCGAGCCGTTCGAGGCGGTCGAGGTGATGCCCCGGGCCGCCGGGCTGGTCGGCGCCCATCACTCGCGTCGTCCCGGTGAGGGCGGCGAGTTGGCCGGGGTGCGGGTCTTCGCCCCCGGTGACAGGTTGCGCCGGATCGACTGGCGGGTGTCGCTGCGGGCCCGGCAACTGCATGTGGCGGCCACTCTCTCCGACCGGGACGCCGAGGTGGTGGTGCTGCTCGACGTGCTGGCCGAGGCGGGTCGCTCGGGTGGCGTCACCGGCACGGCGTCGGTGTTGGACACCACGGTCCGGGCGGCGGCTGCCATCGCCGAGCACTACCTGCACCGGGGTGACCGGGTGGCGCTGCTGGAGTACGGCCCGAGCGCCCGACGGCTGCGCCCGGCGACCGGCCGCCGGCAGTACCTGACCGTGTTGGAGTGGCTGCTGGACGTCAAGGCGCAGTCCTCCCCGCACGAGCCGTACGACCAGGTGTTCGGGCCGCATCTGCTCTCCGCTGACGCGTTGGTGGTGGTGCTGACCCCGCTGCTGGAGGAGCGGTCGGCGCAGATGTTGGCCCGGCTGGCCCGTTCGGGACGGTTCGTGGTGGCAGTCGACACGCTTCCGGCGGACCTGTCTCCACCCACCGATCGGGGCTGGGCCGAGGTGGCGTACCGGCTGTGGCGGCTGGACCGGGACACGATGATCGCGCAGTTGCGCGAACACGGGGTGCCGGTGGTGCCGTGGGCCGGCGCCGGCAGCCTCGACCAGGTGCTACGCGACGTGGCAAGGCTTGCCACCGCCCCTCGGGTCGGTGGCCGGTGAG
>NZ_BOOZ01000030.1 GCF_016863495.1 Micromonospora andamanensis | reverse complement strand
AACGGAAGGTCGGGCCGGTGAGCGCGATGGTGGGGTCGGCCATCGGGCGGGTCCGCGCGTTGCGGACGGCCGCGGCGCGGATCTCCCTGGCTCCCGTACTGGTCCGGGTGGGGGTCTTCCTCAGCGCCCTTGTCGGGCTGCTGCTGGCGTACCCCGCCGAGGTCGTGGTCGGCGAGGCGCTGGGTCCGCTGGTGGCGGTCGCGGTGCTGCCGGCCCTGATGCCGCGCCGGCTCTGGCCGACCTTCGCCGCGCTGGTCACGGTCGGCGGGTGGCTGCTCGCCACCGAAGGGTACGGCCGGCCTATCGCCTTGTGGCGGCTGATGGCGGTGGCGGCGGCGCTCTACCTGACCCACACGCTCTGCGCCCTGGTGGCGGTGTTGCCGTACGACGCTGTGGTGGACCCGGACGTGATAGTGCGTTGGCTCACCCGTGCCGGCGCGGTGTTGCTCGCCACGTCGGTGCTCGGTGTCCTGCTGCTCGAACTGTCAGCGGTACGGGCCGGCGGCGGTGGTTGGCAGGCGGTCACTTTGGCCGGTCTGCTGCTCGCCGTCGGGGTGACCGCGTTGCTGGCTGGGCTGCTGCGACGCAGGTGATTCGGGGGTTCTCCGGGTCTGCCGGGACAGCTGGTGCCGGCCTGTCGAGGATGCTGCCGGTGGCCGTCGTTACCGCCGTCACAGTCGCGTTGTGCTCGGTCACAGAAGGGGGCCGCGCGCGGGATTACCGCCGTCGGTGGGGGAAAGATGGTAGGCGTGAATCCGAAGCGGATCCTTGTGGTGGGCGCCGGGCATGTCGGTCTCTACGCGGCGCTGCGCCTGTCGAAGAAGCTGAGTTCCCGGGAGGCTGAGGTCGTCGTCGTCGACCCCCAGCCGCACATGACGTACCAGCCGTTCCTGCCGGAGGCTTCGGCGGGAAACATCTCCCCACGACACTCCGTGGTGCCGCTGCGTCGAGAGTTGCGCAGGTGCAAGGTGGTGGCCGGTGCGGTCACCCGGATCGACCACGCGAGAAAGACCGCCACGGTGCAGCCGATCATCGGCCCGCCCCGCGAGATCACCTACGACCACGTGGTGGTCGCCCCCGGCTCGGTCTCCCGGACCCTGCCGATTCCCGGCCTGCACGAGCACGGCATCGGCTTCAAGACCATCGGTGAGGCCATCTATCTGCGTAACCACGTGCTCGAACAGCTCGACGTGGCCGCCGCCACGACCGATCCGGAGGTACGCCGTCGGGCGCTGACCTTCGTCTTCGTCGGTGGCGGGTACGCGGGTATCGAGGCGCTGGCCGAGATGGAGGACATGGCCCGTCACGCGCTCAAGTACTACCCGGAGCTGGACACGTCGGACATGCGGTGGGTGCTCGTCGAGGCCACCCAGCGGGTGCTGCCCGAGGTCGACCGGGACATGGGCGCCTACACGGTGCAGCAGTTGCTGAAGCGGGACATGGACATCCGCCTCGACACCCGGCTGGAGTCCTGCGTCGACGGGGTGGTCAAGCTCTCCGACGGGGACAGCTTCAGCGCGGACACCATCGTCTGGACCGCCGGGGTGAAGCCGTCACCGATGCTGGACGCGACCGACTTCCCTCGCGAGGAGCGGCGTCGGGTCACCTGCCTGCCGACTCTCCAGGTGGTCGACGGTGACCGGGTGGTCGAGGGTGCCTGGAGCGCCGGTGACTGTGCCGCCGTACCTGACCTGACCAAGCCGCCGGGCAACTACTGCTCGCCGAGCGCGCAGCACGCGGTTCGCCAGGCCCAGCGGATGGCCGACAACATCGTCGCCGTGATCCGGGGTCGGGAGCCGGTCCCGTACAAGCACAAGCATGCCGGCAGTGTGGCCAGCCTCGGCCTGCACAAGGGGGTGGCCCAGGTCTACGGCATCAAGATGACCGGCTGGCCGGCCTGGTTCATGCACCGGACGTACCACATGAGCCGGATCCCGTCGTTGAACCGTAAGGTCCGCGTGGTCGTCGACTGGACGCTGGCCTTCGTACTCAAGCGTGAGGTGGTCGCCCTCGGGCAGCTGCACGACCCGCGTGAGGAGTTCGCCGAGGCGTCCCAGCCACCGTCGAAGGTGTGAGTGAGCGGTAGCCCTCTTCTCCGGAGGAGGGCTACCGCGCTTCCCGGACCCGCCAGTACCAGGCGTCGCTCAGTCGGGTCGACGGGCCGTACAGCGCCTCCACCGTCAGCCGCAGACTGTCGGCGTGCGCGGTGCCGGCCGGCAGTACCACGCACGAGGCACCCCAGTGCTCGACGTCGGCCGCCGCCCGGCGGCGCTGCTCGTCCCCGACGACCGGCCGCAGGCCACTGCGGGCCACGTCGGCCAGGAGCGCGGAGGTGGGTCGCGGGGCGACGCCCATCGCCGCGCTGCCGCCCCGGCCGTGCGGGCCGATGAAGAAGCCCTGCGGCATGCTGAACTCGGCGTCGGCGGCGGTCGCCCACGTCATCGGCCAGGGTTCCTTGGGCGTGGCCAGTGGCACCGGCACCAGGACGCCGCCCGGCTCGACACAGGTCCGCCAGTGGCCGGCGGTGATGAACTCCGGAACCGGTGGTCGTTCGGTGGTGGGCAGTGGCGCCGGGACCAGCGGCACCAGCGCCACAGCGACCGCGACCAGGGTCAGTCGGCGGGTACGGCCGGTGGCGCGGAGCGCCCGGTCGACAGCCAGCACGAGGAGCGTCGCCATCAGCGGCGGTACGGCCAGGGCGAACCGCATCGGTAGCGCGCCGTCGACCACCGGCAGGCCGCCGAGCAGTGCGTACGGCCCGGGCAGGCCGGTGCCGTCGCCGTCGAATACCACCTCCGGGCCGAGCGAGAGCGCGCCCATCACCAGGGTGCCGGCGGTGCAGGCCAGCACCAGCGGACGGCGTCCCAGCCAGCAGGCGCAGCCGGCGGTCACCACCAGCAGCGGCCAGCCCACGAAGGTGTTGTACTCGGCCGGGCCGGTGCTCAGCCGGGCGGAACCGTCGTCCCCGACCAGGGAGAGCGGTGAGATCGCCCACCAGCTGCGCAGGTCGGCCGAGAAGTAGTGCGGGCTGAACATGCCGTCGGCGACGCCGAGGGGACCGGCGAACTGGAACCACAGCGGGCGGGCGAGCACCAGCAGGGCCGTCCCGGTGGCGAGCGCCATCGCGCCGACGAAGGCGGGCAGCGCGCGGCGGGCCAGGTCGCGGTCCACGACGATCATCGTCACCGCCATCACCAGCAGGGTGAGCGCGGCCAGGAACAGCACCTCCTCACCGACGAACACCTGGACGGAGACGGCGGCGGCGAGCCCCATCGCGGAGGTGGTCAGCCGTCGCCGGTCCGGAGCGCCGGCCGGCAGTCCGGCGGCCGGCGTGGGACGGGCGGCGGGATCGGCGGCCCGCAGCAGGCGTACCACCAGCCAGACGATCACCGGCAGCAGCCACTGCGCCGTCATGTGCAGGTGGCTGTTGCTCTGGGACACCATCCCCGGAGCGAAGCCGCACAGCGCGCCGCCAAGCGTCGCGGCGGCCCGGCGGGCCCGCAGCGTACGGCTGAAGAGGAGGTACCAGGCGGTCGCGGTGCCGGCGAGGTTCAAAGTCGTCAGCAGGGCGAAGGTGACCGGAGCGCCGAGCAGCAGGGTGACCGGGGCGAACAGCACACCGAGGGCGATGACCGACGTGTTGGCCATCAGGTTGACTCCGACCGGGGCGTTGAGCCGGTCGGTGGACAGACCGAAGTCGCCGAGCAGCGCTCGCGCGTCGACGGCCAGGAACCACTCGTACAGCACCTGGTCCTCGGGATTGAGGGCGAGGAGCAGCCCGCTCGGGTCGGCCCAGAGCCGGTGGGTGAGCGCGCCGGCGAACGCCGCGAAGAAGAGCCCGACCAGCAGGTCGGTCCGGTGCCGGGCGGTGGTCCGGACCAGCCGGGTGAGCCGCCGTGCGGGTACCCGTGCGACGGGGCGATTCGCCTGCGTTGCCCTGTCGTCGGTGGGGGCGATGGGTGCGCGGCTGCTCACGGCCTCGACCCTAGTGGCGGTGCCCGGCGGGGGACGCCGCAGTGCCGACGAACCCGCTACCGTGGCACTGCACCGTGCGTACCGGCACGGCGGTGTCACCCGCCCGGGTGGTGGAAAGGCAGACACGGCCGCCTTAAAAGCGGCTGCCGCAAGGCGTGCGGGTTCGACCCCCGCCCCGGGCACCTGGCACCTGCGACGGGCAGCTCAACCGGGCATCCCGGGCGCGGTAGGCGACCGTGTGGAGGCCGGATTTCAGCCGGGTTCTCCTTGAGTCGGGTGGTCCGTCAGTTCGGCGAGCGGGAAGCAGCCGGCGAACGGGTCGGGGTAGCCGCGCCACGTCTGCTCGCCGTCGGCGAGTTCGGCGTCGGTGAGCAGGCAGCGGGTGAGTCTGCGGTGCAGATCGGCCGGGTCGAGATCCAGACCGACGAAGACGAGGTGCTGGTGCCGGTCGCCGTAGTAGGGGTCCCAGTCGAGGGCGGCGGCGAGCCGGCGGTGGTCGGACGCCTCCGCCCACCTGTCGTCGGGGAGGAAGGCGAGCCAGCGACCCAGCGAACCGAGACTGAGGCCGCCGCCGGCGAAGTCCCAGGCGACGATCGTCTCGGGTTGGCTGGCCAGCCACAGGTGCCCGCGCGAGCGGATGACCTCTTCGTTCACCTTTTCGAGGACGTCGTGCAGCCGCTGGGGGTGAAAGGGGCGGCGGGCCCGGAAGTCAACCGAGACCACCCCGCAGTCCGGGTGCGGTTCGTGCACCCCGAGGACGTGTCCCTCGAGTCCGCGTACTAGCACACCGGGCGTCTCGGGGCGGTGCCGGTGGGTGCGACGTAGCTGGCGGGTCAGCGCCTGCGCGTCGACGACGTCGTCACGCACGTGGACCTGTGTCGCCCAGGGCGTCAGCCGTTCGAGCAGCACCGCCAGCCGACCCGTGTCGTAGTCGCCGTCGGGGGACCGTCCCCACAGCACCAGGGTGTCGGCGTACTCGAGTTGGCGGACGATGACGTCGGCGAGGGACCTGTCGTCGTCATCGGCGGCGTGGATGTCGCGGGACCTGAGGTCGTCGGTGCTGGCGAGCCCGTCGAGCAGGTGCTCGGCGTCGACAACTGTCACATACGAGTCGACGTGCAGCAGGTCGGTGAGCGGCGCGCCGTCGACCAGACAGTGGGTGCAGGCGGCGGCGACCGCCTCCGGCTCGACCACCTCCGGCAGCATCAGGATCAGATCCCGGTCGGGGTACGCACGAGCGAGCCGGGCGAGCGTGGGCAGCACGTCCTGGCGCAAGGTGCAGGAGACGCAGCCGTGGGCCAGCGAGATCCGCTCGTCCTCCAGCACACCGGAACTGTCGCGGACCACCCGCTGCACGCCGCCGACGCGTACGTCGGCCAGGTCGTGGCGGACCAGCAGCAACGCCGGATCGGCGGCGAGCAGGGCACGGGCGACTGCGTACGTCGCTCCCGGCCAGAAACCGCTGAGCACGGTCAACGACGGGCGGACGCCGGCCGCCGTGGTGCCCCAGCCGGCCGGTGCGAGTGGTGACGTCGACATCACAGCCCTCTCGACAGTAGTTGAAAACGGTTGTCATTATAGGCGTACGGTCGCCGAGGGTGTCGAGTGAGGCCCCACGCCGGGGCTCGTGTAAGAATGAAAATCATTATCGTTAACTTCTGATGCTGAACCCTGAGGAGGAGTCGTGTCCCGTCGCTGTGACGTCACCGGCGCTAAGCCGAGCTTCGGCAACGCCGTGTCCCATTCCCATCGGCGCACCCGCCGTCGGTGGAATCCGAATCTGCAGAGCCACCGCTACTGGCTGGCCTCGGAGCGCCGATGGGTCCGGCTGACCCTGACGGCCAAGGCGTTGAAGACGGTGGACCGTAAAGGCATCGACAAGGTCGTGGCGGAGCTGCGTACCCGGGGAGTGTCGGTCTGATGGCCCGGCAGACCGACGTACGCCCGATCGTGCGGCTACGCAGCACCGCCGGCACCGGGTACACGTACGTGACCAGGAAGAACCGCCGTAACGACCCGGATCGGCTGACGCTGCGCAAGTACGATCCGATCGTGCGCCGGCACGTCGAGTTCCGCGAGGCACGCTGAGATGGCGCGGAAGAGTCTGAGCAACCGGCAGGCCCGCCGGGCCGAACTCGTCGCGCGGCATGCCGACCGCCGAGCCGAGCTGAAGCGGGTGATCGCCCACCCGGATACCGACCCGGCCGACCGTGCGGAGGCGGTGCGCGGCCTGGCCCGGCTGCCCCGCGACTCCAGCCCGGTACGGTTGCGCAACCGGGACGCGATCGACGGACGGCCCCGGGGCGTACTGTCCCGGTTCGGTCTCTCCCGGGTCCGCTTCCGGGCCATGGCGCTGCGCGGCGAACTACCCGGGGTCCGCAAAGCCTCGTGGTGACGCCACCCACGCCCCCCAACGGGCACTCTCAGCGTTCGCTCAGCCTTCCGATCACCACTGGGCTGTGCCGGGCGTTTACTCTTGTAGCGCGCGTTGACGTGCCACGACCCCCTTAGGGAGGCCAGACAGTGAAGACTTCGAACCCGGTGCTCGCCCGGCTCGGTCAGGCGGCCGAGCGGGAGCGGGCCGCCGGGTACGCCCCGTCCGGGCCGTACGGACAGCCCGGCTACCCCCAGCAGGCTCCGCCGCAGGCCGGCTACCCCGGCGCGCCGGGCTTCCCGTCGGCCCCGCCGGCGGTTACCCCCATGTCGATCGACGACGTGGTGGTCAAGACGGTCACCCTCCTGGCCATCGTCGGTGTCGCCGCCGCCGCGGCGTGGGCTCTGGTACCCGACGAGCTGCTCGGCGTCGCCTGGATCGGCGCGGCCATCGTCGGCCTGGTGCTCGGCCTGATCATCTCGTTCTCCCGGATGGCGAACCCGGCGCTCGTCGTCGCGTACGCCGTCGTCGAGGGTGTCCTCGTCGGTGCGGTGAGCAAGTTCTTCGAATCGCTGTACGACGGCATCGTGCTCCAGGCGGCGACCGCCACCTTCGGTGTCTTCTTCGTGATGGCCATGCTCTACCGGGCGCGGGTCATCCGGGCGACGCCGAAGTTCGTCAAGGGCATGATCGCGGTGATGGCGGGTCTGTTCGCCGTCATGCTGATCAACCTGGTGCTGGCGCTCTTCGGCGTCAACACCGGCCTGCGTGACGGCAGCCCGCTGGCCATCGGCTTCAGCATCGTCTGCATCGTGGTGGCCTCGCTGAGCTTCATCCTCAGCTTCAAGGAGGTCGAGGACGGCGTCCGGATGGGCCTGCCGCAGCGCTACTCCTGGGTGGCCGCCTTCGGCATCCTGGTCAGCCTGATCTGGCTCTACATCGAGATGCTGCGCCTGCTCAGCTACTTCCAAGGCGACGACTGACCTCGCCGCCCGACGACCGACCGGCGCCCGCCCCACCCGGGGCGGGCGCCGTCGTCTCTCCCCACCCCTCCGCGCCGATCATGCAGTTGTGGCACTGCACAGGGCGGGCGTATGCGGAGGAATCGACGACCACAACTGCATGATCGGCGATCGGTCGGGGGTGGGGCGCGTAGGGTGCGGGGGTGGAGATGGTTGAGGGGGTGGAGGTCGTGCGGGGGGTGGAGTTGTTGGTGCGGCAGGTCAGCCACTGGCAGCAGCCACGATGGTCGGCCGCCGCGTCGGTAGGCAACGTGTCCCGGGCGGATCTGGTGCACCGGCTGGTGCAGGAGATCGCCAACCTCGCCGCGGACGCGGAGGGGCAGCCACGACGAGCCGTACCCCGGCTCGACAACGATCTTGCGGTACCCGACCAGCTCCGGGTGGTCACCGCCGACCTGCTCGCCGCAGACCCGAGCGAGGAGGCCCTGGCCCGGGCCGCCGCCGAGGTGGACGCGACCCGGACGGCGCTGTAGACCTGGCCCACGGATCGGCTGGGTGCCGATCGTGGCGTCAGCTCAGGCGCTCGACGACCATCGCCATGCCCTGCCCGCCGCCGACGCACATGGTCTCCAGGCCGATCGTCTTGTCGTGCCACTGCAGGGCGTTGAGCAGCGTGCCGGTGATCCGGGCGCCGGTCATCCCGAAGGGGTGACCGACGGCGATCGCGCCACCCATCACGTTCAGCTTCTCCTCCGGAATGCCGAGCTGGCGGTACGACGGGATCACCTGGGCGGCGAACGCCTCGTTGATCTCGACAAGGTCCACGTCGTCGATGGTCATGCCGGCGCGTTCGAGCGCCTGCCGGCTCGCCGCCACCGGACCGAGACCCATGATCTCCGGCGACAGCGCTGTGACACCTGTGGAGACGATCCGGGCCAGCGGGGTGATGCCCAACTCCTCGGCCCGTTGGGCGCTCATCACCACCACGGCCGCGGCCCCGTCGTTGAGCGGGCAGCAGTTGCCGGCGGTGATCCGGCCGTCGGGACGGAAGACCGGCTTGAGCGCGGAGACCGCCTCCAGGGTGACCCCGGCCCGGGGGCCGTCGTCGGTGCTGACCACGGTGCCGTCGGGGGTGGTGACCGGGGTGATCTCGCGGGCCCAGAAACCGTCGACGATCGCCTTCTCGGCCAGGTTCTGGCTGCGTACGCCGAAGGCGTCCATGTCCGCGCGGCTCACGTCGTGCACCTGGGCGAGATTCTCGGCGGTCTGCCCCATGGCCAGATAGACGTCGGGCAGGGCGTCCTGCTCGCGCGGGTCGGTCCAGACCGGCGCGCCGGCCTCGGCGCGGGCCTCGGACCGCTTGCGTGCCGGCGCGAAGCGGGGGTTCTCCCAGCGGCCGAGCAGGGCCTGCGCCTCGGGCGGCAGGCCGTCGGAGCTGCCCCGGGCGTACCGGGAGACCATCTCGACACCGGCCGAGACGAAGACGTCGCCCTCACCGGCCCGGATCGCGTGCATGGCCATCCGGGTGGTCTGCAACGAGGAGGCGCAGTAGCGGGTGAGGGTGGCCCCGGGCAGGCCGTCGAGACCCATCAGCACGGCCACCACGCGCGCCATGTTGAAACCCTGCTCGCCGCCGGGCAGGCCGCAGCCGAGATAGAGATCATCGATGTCTCGCGGGTCGAGCTGCGGCACCTTGTCCAGGGCCGCCCGCACGATGGTGGCGGCCAGATCGTCCGGGCGGAGTTCACGTAGGGAGCCCTTGTGGGCCCGGCCGATGGGGGAGCGGGCGGTGGCGACGATGACGGCGTCGCGGGACGACTCAATCGGCATACGGTCACGTTAACTCGCCGGTAACTTGCAGCGGAAGTTTTCCGGCGGCCGGGAAATGTCACCCTGCGCACCCGGACGACAGGCGAGCAGAGACGACAGGTGGAGAGGTGCCGGTCAGCGGCGCGGGGTGACGGCCGCCGCGGCGATCACCGCGGGTAGCAGGGCGTGTGCCCAGACCCGGTAACCGTCGGCGGAGGGGTGGTAGCCGTCGTGACAGAAGGTGCCGGCGTCGGCTCGGAACACCGGGCCGGTCTCGGTGGCGAGGTCGACCACCGTCCCACCGGCGTCGAGCACCGCACCGGTCTGCGCCAGGGCCACGCGTCGCCCCATCCATCCGACGACCTGCCGCAGGGGCGACGCGATCGCGCGTACGGCGCCGAGATCCGGGCAGGTGCCGACCACCACCTCGACGCCGGCCTGCCGCAGCCGGTGCACGGCGGCACCCAGGTAGGCGGCGGCCTCGGTCGGGCGACGCATGCCCGTGACGTCGTTGGCCCCGACCAGGATGACCGCCACGTCGGGTGGCTCGCCGAGCAGCGCCCGGGCGACCTGGGTGGCCAGGTCGGTGGAGCGCGAACCGGAGACGCCGACGCTGGACAGATGCACCCGACGCCCGCCCGGCCCTTCGGCGAGCAGCTCTGCCAACTGCCCGCCGATGGTGTCGCCGAGACGGTCCACACCGACGCCGAGGGCGGAGGAGTCGCCGAGCAGCACCAGGCGCAGCGGCGGGGCGCCGGCACGGCCGACTGTCGCCCGCAGCGCCAGACCGAGCTCCGGCTGGGCGTAGCGGCGGTTACGGGCCACCACGGCCTCGCCGGCCAGCACCGCGGCCCCGCCGAGCGCGCCAGCGAGCAGGGAGAACGCCGCGGTACGGGCGACCCGCACGGCGACCCGGGAGCCAGCAGGCAGGCCGGTCATGGTGCCACCGCCAAGCCGGCGACGGAGCCGTACCGGCCCCTGATCCGCTCGGTCATGAGAATCCCTCCACTGCGGGTGAGTCGACGGTGGGGGCTGGCTGTGGCGTCGTACCGACACCGAAGAGCCCTCGCCGGCGTAGCTGCGCCCAACGGCCGGCCGGACCGCTCTCGCTGCCGCGAACCTGCGTACCGCTGACCTCCGTCCCCGGATGCCGAGCCGCCTCCTGCGCGGCCCTCGGCAAAGACCGTACGCCTTCGAGGCGCGTTGGCGAAGGCCTGCGTTCGGCACCGTGCCCCAGCGCGGAGAGCACCGTCGGCAACAGTGCGGCGGCAGCCGCCGCGTATCCGTCGGCGGAGGGATGGAACCGGTCCCAGGCGAACATCCGCCCCGGCTCGGCGTCGAACCGGGGACCGAGCAGGTCGCCGAGGGAGACCGTCCAGCCGCCGGCCGACACCACAGCGATCGTCTGCGCGGCGGCGAGTTGCCGGCTCCACCGGCGGGCCAACCAGCGCAGCGGCGGTTGGATGGGACGGATCGCGCCCAGGTCCGGGCAGGTCCCGACGACCACCTCGGCACCGGCCGCGCGCAGCGCCCGAACTCCCTCGACGAGATAGCGCACGGCCAGGGCCGGCGGCGTACGGTTGGTGACGTCGTTGCCGCCGATGAGGATGACAGCGACCTCGGGGTCGCACTCCAGGGCCGCCTCGACCTGGAACTTCAGCGCGGCCGAGATGGCACCCACCACGGCGAAGCGGTGCAACCGGACGGGACGCTGGAGTCGTCGGGACAGGCCGGTGGCCAGCAAGGCGCCGGGCGTCTCACGGCGGCGGTGCACCCCGTAGCCGGCGGCCGACGAGTCGCCGAGAATGACCATGGTGATCGCGGGTCCGGGGAACTTCGCGCCGTAGGTGCCGTCGCAGCGTGGTGGCGGTGCCTCGGCCATCGGAATGGTGCGTCGGGCCTGCCGGGCCTGGCCGAGGAGCACACCCGTCCCCGCCGCCGCGGCGGCCACCGTGGCACCCGTGCCGATGGCGGCCAGACGGGCCACCCGCAGGGCGCGCTGCCAGCGCGGACGATCCGGTACGACGGAACCAGCGACCCCCATACCGCGACACTAGCGCGCCCGTCTGACGCCCCGCTGTCGTCGTCACGGCGCTCCGGTGCCTGGAAAACGACCGTGTTGGGTACTTGGATGGACGGTGTTGCGGCGGGGCGTCACGCTGCACGTGGAGAGGAGCACGACGATGGCTAAGACGTTGAAGCGAGGTGCCGCGTTCGTGGCCCTGGCGCGGGCGATGACCGCCGGTGCCCGGGGCGGGCCGTCGCTCGGTGCCCGGATCGGGGCGCTGCCCAGGATGATCGCGGCCACCGCCCGTGGCCAGTACGACGGCGGGCTGCGGCTGGCCATGATGACGGCCGCCACGGCGTACATCGTGTCGCCCGTCGACGTGGTGCCGGAAATGTTCCTCGCCATGTTCGGGCTGATCGACGACGCGGTGATGGTCACCTGGCTGGCCGGTGCGGTGCTCGCCGAGACCGAGCGCTTTCTGGAGTGGGAGGCACGTCGCAGCACCGTGGTCCCCGGCCACGTGGTGCCCTGACCGACGTACCCTGGGCGGGAATTCCACCTGATCCACCCGCCCGGCCTGGCGTGCCGGTGCCGGAGCAGAAGGGTACAACGAGGTGCAGTACTACGACAACGTCGTCGAAATGATCGGCAACACGCCGCTGGTACGGCTACGCAACGTCGCCAAGGGCATCCAGGCGACGGTGCTGGCGAAGGTGGAGTACCTCAACCCCGGCGGGTCGGTGAAGGACCGGATCGCGCTGCGCATGGTGGAGGACGCCGAGGCGGCGGGGATCCTCCGCCCGGGCGGCACCATCGTGGAGCCGACCAGCGGCAACACCGGTGTCGGGCTGGCCCTGGTGGCCCAGCTCAAGGGCTACCGCTGCGTGTTCGTCTGCCCGGACAAGGTCAGCCAGGACAAGCAGGACGTGCTGCGGGCGTACGGCGCGGAGGTGGTGGTCTGCCCGACCGCCGTGGCACCGGAGGACCCCCGCTCGTACTACAACGTCTCCGACCGGCTGGCCCGGGAGATCCCCGGCGCGTGGAAGCCCAACCAGTACGCCAACCCGGCCAACCCGCGCTCGCACTACGAGACGACCGGCCCGGAGCTGTGGAAGCAGACCGAGGGACGGATCACCCACTTCGTGGCCGGGGTGGGTACCGGCGGCACGATCTCCGGCATCGGTCGGTACCTGAAGGAGGCCTCCGGCGGCACCGTCAAGGTCATCGGCGCCGACCCGGAGGGCTCGGTCTACTCCGGCGGGACCGGCCGGCCGTACCTGGTCGAAGGGGTCGGCGAGGACTTCTGGCCGGAGACGTACGACCGGGACGTGGCCGACGAGATCATCGAGGTCTCGGACAAGCAGTCCTTCGAGATGACCCGGCGGCTGGCCCGCGAGGAGGGGCTGCTTGTGGGCGGCTCCTGCGGCATGGCGGCCGTCGCGGCGTTGGAGGTGGCCCGCGCCGCCGGCCCCGACGACGTGATCGTGGTGCTGCTGCCGGACGGTGGCCGGGGCTACCTCTCCAAGATCTTCAACGACGCCTGGATGGCCCGTTACGGCTTCCTCGACGCCTCCGGCTCGGAGCCCACCGTCTCCGAGGCGCTGGCCGGCAAGCCGGGCGGCCTGCCCGAGCTGGTCCACGTGCACCCGACCGAGACGGTCCGCGACGCGGTCGACTACATGCGCGAGTACGGCGTCTCACAGTTGCCGGTGCTGAAGGCCGAGCCGCCGGTGGTGACCGGTGAGGTGGCCGGCTCGATCGCCGAGAAGGATCTGCTCGACGCCCTCTTCACCGGCCAGGCGCAGTTGCACGACACGATCGAGCGGCACATGGCACCCCCGTTGCCGATGATCGGCGGCGGCCAGCCGGTCAGCGAGGCGGTGAACCTGCTGGAGAAGTCCGATGCCGCGCTGGTCCTCATCGACGGCAAGCCCAAGGGCGTCCTGACCCGCCAGGACCTCCTAGCCCACCTAGGCGCCCGCTAACCCCAACCCCCACCCCCAACCCACCCCTGTTGATCATGAGGTTGGCGGCACCGTGGAGATCGAACACTGCCGCTAACCTCATGATCAACACAGCTGAAGCGTTAGAGGGGGCGGGCGTAGCGTAGTTGGGGGGTGGGGGTGGTGCCGATCGTGTCGTCGCGCGTGTGGCCGGTGGGGGACCAGCCGCCGCGTTCGTAGAAATGGCGGGCGTGGGTGTTGTCGCGCAGCACCCAGAGGACCCCGCGGCGCCAGCCGCGGGCCCGCATGCCGGCCAGGGCGTCGACCATCAGCGCCCGGCCGACGCCGCGACCACGCTCGGTCGGCTCCAGGTGAATGGCGTTGAGCAGCCCGGTCGCCGGATCGCCCGCGTCGTCGGGACCGAAGTAGCTGAAGCCGGCAAGCACACCGTCCCGCTCGGCCACGGTCATCACATGGTCGGCCCGCTCCCAGACCCACCGCTCGGCCCAGTAGCGGCCCATCGCCTCCGGCGTCGGGTCGGCAAGCGCCTCCGGCGGCAGGAACGAGGAGTACGCGGCGACCCGCGAACGCTGGTGGAGCTGCCCCACCGCCAGCAGATCGTCAGCGGTCGCGACACGCAGCGTGACAGTCACCCGGCCGAGGGTACCCGCCGGGGCGGCACCTGAACCGTGGCCAGATCCTCGGCGATCACCAGCTCCCCGTCGAAGTGCCGGCGGGCCTCGTCGGCGAAGCGGGCCGGATCGGCGTACCGCTGGGAGAAATGGGTGAGCACGAGTCGGCGTACCCCCGACTCGGCCGCCACCCGGGCGGCCTGGCCGGCGGTGAGGTGCCCGACCTCGGCGGCGAGCGCCGCCTCCGACTCCAGGAACGTCGACTCGATGACCAGCAGGTCGGCGTGCTCGGCGAGGGCGTACACCCCGTCGCAGAGGCCGGTGTCCATCACGAAGGCGAACCGCTGACCCGGTCGACGCACGCTCACCTCGTCGCGAGTGACGCGACGCCCGTCGAGGTCGAGGTGGCCGGTGCGGTGCAGCTCACCGACGGCCGGCCCGGCGATGCCGTACGCGGCAAGCCGCTCCGGCAGCATCCGGCACCCGTCCGGTTCCACAAGCCGATAGCCGTACGTCTCGATGGGGTGCCGCAGCCGCCGCGCCTCGAGCGTCCCGCAGCGCAGCTCGATCCGTTGCCCGTCCGCCTCGATCGGGGTGACGGCCAGCTCGGCGGTCTCGTGGAAGGAACTTGCGTGCCGCAGCCGGGCGAAGTAGTCGGCACCCCCGGCCGGGAAGTGCACCGCCACCGGATGGGACACCCGGTCCAGGGACAGCCGCTGGATGGTGCCGGGCAGGCCGAGGCAGTGGTCGCCGTGGAAGTGGGTGACGCAGATCCGGGTCAGGTCGGTGGCCGTGACGCCGATGTGCAGCAGTTGCCGCTGACTGCCCTCGCCGGGGTCGAAGAGGATCACCTCGTCGTCCCAGCGCAGCACGTACCCGTTGTGGTTGCGGGCCCGGGTGGGCGCCTGGCTCGCCGTGCCGAGCACCACCAGCTCGCGCATGGACACGGCCACCTCCGGTACGGATGAAGCGACCCCCGGGGCTTCCGCGCTGACGCGGGCCGGCTGGACTGGGCCGGCACCCCGGGGGTCGGGTGGCTGTCGTGGTTTCGCCGCACCGCTGCCACACGGTCTCGACGATTCTTACCGTGCCCGTCCCGAGGGACGAGCTGTCACTGTCGAGGACAGCGGCTAGCGGACAGCCACCTCACGAGTCCGATTGCTATACAAGTCTGGACCACCTCCTTTCCCGTGTACCGCCACGCTATCCAGCCGCCGGCCCACCGGCAACGGATTTCGATCACACGGCCGGTCGTCAGGCTGTCAGCCGCTCTGGGCGATGCCGATCGGGCCCTCGCGGGGGCCGTCCGCGTTGGCCGGCTGCACCGCCAGTGACGGGAAGTCCGCCAGGTCGCCCTCCGGCTCGGCGTCCCACTCGGGAAAGACCAGGTCGCTCTGGAGGTAGAGGCAGATCAACTGGGCCAGGTGACGCAGCCCTTCCAGGTGGGTGCGCTCGTGACCGTGGGTGGCGTCGACACCGAAGCCGAGCAGCGCCACCCGGGCGTGCGCCCCCGCCTCCACCGCCGCCGCCACGTCCGAGCGGTAGTAGTCGAAGACGTCCCGGACGAGATCCACGTCGTGTTCCCGGGCGATCGCCGCCAGGTTGCGGGTCAGGTGGTAGTCGAACGGCCCCACCCCGTCGCCCATCGCCAGGGTGGCGGAGTGCTCCCGCGACTGCTGCCCGGGGGCGACCACCGCCGCGTCCACCGAGACGATCTCGGCCACGTCGGGGTCGAGGCCGTGGGACGCGCCGTGGCCGATCTCCTCGGTCACGGTGACCAGCAGGTGCGCGGTCACCGCGGGCTTCACCCCGGCGTCGACCATCGCCTTCATGGCGGTGAGCACCGCCGCCACGCCGGCCTTGTCGTCGAGGTGGCGGGACTTGACGTACCCGCTGGGAGTGACGGTCGGGTTGGGCAGGAACGCGACGAAGTCGCCCGCGTCGATGCCGAGGGCCCGCAGCCCGGCGATGTCCTCGACCGGCTCGTCGACGCGTACCTCGACCTGCTCCCAGCCGAAGCCCTGCAGGTCGACGCCCTCGTTGTAGCGGTGGCCGCTGGCCTTGAGCGGCAGTACCTGACCGGTGACCACCCGATCCAGGTCGTCGGTGAAGATCCGTACGTGCGCGCCCTCGGCGAACCGGGCGCTGTGCGTACCTATCGGCTTCAGCTCCAGCCGGCCGTTCTCCTTCAGCCGCTTGACCATCCCGCCGATGGTGTCGGTGTGTACCACGATGGCCCGGTCCGCGCCGGTTTCGCGGGGTCCGGGCAGGCAGGCGCTCAACGCGCCCCGACGGGTGAGCGTCGACGGGATGCCGAGCGCCGACAGCCGCTCGCCCACGTACTGCTGCACATGGTCGGTGCGCCCCGACGGGCTCGGGATATCGAGCAGCTCGACCAGAACCTGACGGAGATAGTCCAGGTCAATGGGGAGCGGAGTGGTCTTGCGTACGGTCATGCCCCAGATGGTGCCGCACCCGCCGGGGTCCACAGCCGTTGCGGTGCCCGAGTCCCGGGAAAGAGCAGGTCCACGAAGCGTTCGGCGGTGGGCTGCGGCTCGTGGTTGGCCAGCCCGGGCCGCTCGTTGGCCTCGATGAAGACGTGCTCCGGTTGGTCCGGCGCCGGTACCAGCAGGTCGAGCCCGGTGACCGGGATGTCGATGGCGCGGCTGGCGGCGACGCACGCCTCGGCGATGGCCGGGTGCAGCTCTCCGGTCACGTCGTGGATGGTGCCGCCGGTGTGCAGGTTCGCGGTGCGCCGCACGGCCAGCAGTTGGCCTTCGGGCAGTACGTCGTGCAGTTGGAAACCGGCCTCGGTGACCACGTCCCGGGTCATGTCGTCGAGCGGGATGCGGGACTCACCGCCGGTGGCGGCGGCCCGGCGACGGCTCTGCCGCTCGATCAGCTCGGCGATGTCGTGCACCCCGTCGCCGGTGATCGAGGCGGGCCGGCGTACCGCGGCGGCCACCACCTCGTGGTCGATCATGACGACCCGCAGGTCCTCACCGGAGCACAGCTCCTCCAGCAACACCTCGGGGCAGAACCGGGCGGCCAGCTCGACGGCGGCGGCCAGTGCCTCCGGGGTGCGTACGCCCACGGTGATGCCGTTGCCCTGCTCGCCCCGGGCCGGCTTGACCACCACCTGGCCCACCTCGGCCAGGAACTCGGCGTCGGCGGCGTCGCCGGTGGCGGTACGCCCGCGCGGCACCGACAGGCCGGCCTCGGTCAGGATCCGGCGGGTGACCCGCTTGTCGTCGCAGCGGCTCATCGCCACCGCCGAGGTCAGTTCGGACAGCGACTCCCGGGTGAGGATGGTCCGGCCGCCGCTGGTCAGCCGGAGCTCGCCCCACTCCGGGTCGGTCACCTCCACCCGGATGCCCCGCCGCATGGCCTCGTCGGCGACGATCCGCGCGTACGGGTTGAGCCCGTCGTAGCCCACCGGCATGGCCGGCAGGAACAACCGCTCGTTGATCGGGTTCTTCCGCTTCACGCAGAGCGTGGCGGTGCGGTAGAAGCCGAGCCGTTCGTAGAGCCGGATGGCCCCGTTGTTCTCGGCGAGCACGGACAGGTCCACGTACGCGCGGCCCCGGGCGACAAGCCGGGCAGCCAGCTCGGTGATCAGCGCCTGCCCGGTGCCGGGCGGAGCCTGGTTGAAGTCGACGGTCAGGCACCACAGGCTGGCGCCGTTGTCCGGGTCGTCGAAGACCGCCACGTGGTCGATGCCGGTGATGGTGCCGACGATCTCGCCGGTGGCCGCCTCCGCCACCAGGTGCAGGAAACGGTCGGTCGCGGCGTTGTCGACGAGCACGTCGACCGGGGCGGTGACCATGCCGTTGGCCGCGTAGATCCGGTTGACCGCGTCGGCGTCGGCGGCGTCGCGCAACCGGCGGATGCGTACCCCGGGCAGCTCGGTGCGGCCGTCGAGCGGTGCCGGCGTCTCGGCGCTACCGGCCTCCTCGGTGGTGCCGGCACCGGGACGGGGCCCGCGACGGTCCCCGCCGAGCGGCAGCCGGTAGGTGAGCGACGGGTCGATGAACAACTCGTCGGGGAGCCGGGAGACCAGCACGTGCGGATCCCGCAGGTAGATGCAGATGTCCCGAGCGCCGGCCGCCTCGGAGCGCAGCACGTCGGCGACCGCCGACTGGTCGGCGAAGGTCTGGCCGAAGACCAGCCGCCCCCAGCCGCAGTCGACTATGACGTCCGCACCGGTGCTCGGGTGCTCGTCGGTGGTCGGGTCGGCGGTGCCGCCCGTGGCGATCGGATCACCGCCCGGCCCCACCCGCTCGTACCGTCTGCCCGTGCCGCGGCCCCGGTCTGTCCGGGCGACGCCGGTGGCCAGGGTGTCGGTCACGGTCAGTCGATTCCGTGGCTCTGGAGCCACATTTCCAGGAGTCCGAGTTGCCACAGCTTGTTTCCGTTCAACGGGGTCAGTTCGGCGTTCGGGGCGTCGAGCAGGGCGTTGACGTAATCGGCGCGGAACAGGTCGCGGCGGCGGGCCTCGGGCGCGGAAAGCGCGTCGCGTACCCGGTCGAGGAGCTTGCCTTCCAGGTGCGTCAGGCCCGGCACCGGGAAGTAACCCTTGGGCCGGTCGATCACCTCGTGCGGCAGCACGCGGCGGCCGATCTCCTTCAGCACACCCTTGCCACCCTGCGCCAGCTTCAGCTCCGGCGGGCAGGCGGCGGCGAGCTCCACGAACTCGTGATCCAGGAACGGCACCCGGGCCTCCAGCCCGTGCGCCATCGTCATGTTGTCGACCCGCTTGACCGGGTCGTCGGTGAGCATGATCTGCGTGTCGATGCGCAGGCCGGCGTCCACAGCCGTCTGGGCGCCCGGCCGCGCCAGGTGCGCGGCGACGAACTCCCGCGCCGGGTCCCCGTCGGTGAGCCAGTCGGGGTTGAGCACCCGGGCCAGGCCGGCGCCGTCGCGGTCGAAGAAGGCCCGGGCGTACGTGTCGAGGGCCTGTTCCCGGCCGACCTGGGCCAGCGGCGGGTACCAGTGGTAGCCGCCCAGGATCTCGTCGGCGCCCTGGCCGGACTGCACCACCTTGACGTGCCGCGACACCTCCTGGCTGAGCAGGTAGAAGGCGACGCAGTCGTGGCTGACCATGGGTTCGCTCATGGCCGCTACCGCCGCCTCCAGCGGCGGGACCAGATCCTGTGCGGCGACCCGGATCTGGTGGTGGTCGGTGTCGAAGGTCTTGGCGACCACGTCGGAGTAGCGGAACTCGTCACCCTCCCGGCCGCCGACCGCGTCGAAGCCGATGGAGAAGGTGGAGAGCCCGCGCTGCCCCTCCCCGGCCAGCAGGGCGACCACCAGGCTGGAGTCCAGTCCGCCGGAGAGCAGCACACCTACCGGTACGTCGGCGACCATCCGTCGGCGTACGGCGGTGGTGAGCGACTCGTGCAGCGCGTCCTGCCACTCCCGCTCGGACCAGCCGGCGTGCTCGTCCCGGCGCAGGAACGGAGGGTCCCAGTAGACCCGCTCGTGGCTGCGACCGTCGGCCTCGTAGACCCGGACGGTGGCCGGGGGCAGCTTGGTGACGCCGCGCAGGATGGTGCGTGGCGGCGGCACGATGCTGTGGAAGCTGAGGTAGTGACCGAGCGCGACCGGGTCGATTGTGGTGTCCACCCCGCCGCCGGCCACCAGCGCCGGCAGGGTGCTGGCGAAGCGCACCACGCCTGCGGACTCGGCGAGGTAGAGCGGCTTGATGCCGAGCCGGTCCCGGGCCAGCACCAGGCGACCGGTGTCCCGTTCGCTTATCGCCACGGCGAACATGCCGATCAGGTGGTCGACGAAGTCCAGCCCCCACTCGGCGTACGCCTTGACGACGACCTCGCTGTCCCCGGTGGAGAAGAAGTGGTGGCCCTTGGCCTGTAGTTCGGCGCGCAGCTCTCGGTAGTTGTAGATGCAGCCGTTGAAGACGCCGGTCAGGCCCGCGGCGGAGTCGACGATCGGCTGGCCGCTGGCCGCCGAGAGGTCGATGATTTTCAGTCGGCGGTGGCCGAGGGCGACAGCCCCCTGTGACCACACTCCGCTGCCGTCAGGCCCCCGATCGCACATGGTGGCGGCCATCCGTTCCACCGCTGCGACGTCGGCACGCGTCGCGTCCCGTCGGAACTCCCCAGCCAGTCCGCACATGTGAGCCCATGCTGCCAGAGGATGTTGCGATTAGCCTGTTGAGGCTATGACGGTCGTGTAACAGCATTGCTAGAATCCGCGCCCCGTGATCAAGCAGCGGTCATCACGGCCGGGGCGCTGTGCTGTTTCGTGCCCACCTGGTGTCCCTTGCGGCGTTTGCGGGGCAGCGCCGGGTGTGACGAATGCCGCAATACGTACCGCATCAATGTGCTCACGGCTTCGGTGGTCTGGCGCACACACGACGGCCGGCCCGCCGAATCGGCGGGCCGGCCGTCAGGACGCGCGTACCGTGCGTGGCTGCTCAGCCTGCGGTACGTGCCACGCCGACCGGGCAGCTCAGCCCGTTCGGGCCGTGGTTGCAGTACCCGTTCGGGTTCTTGGTCGGGGCGAGGTACTGCTGGTGGTAGTCCTCGGCCAGGTAGTAGTCACCGAGCCGGGCGATCTCCGTGGTGATCTCGCCCTTGCCGGCCCGAGCCACGATCGGCGCGAACGCCTCCCGCGACGCCTCGGCGATCGCCAGCTGCTCGTCCGTGCTGGCGTAGATCGCGGACCGGTACTGGGTGCCCACGTCGTTGCCCTGGCGCATGCCCTGGGTCGGGTCGTGGTTCTCCCAGAAGACCTTCAACAGATCCTCATAGCTGATCTTCGTGGGGTCGTACACCACCTCGACCGCCTCGGTGTGCCCGGTCATCCCGGAGCAGACCTCCTCGTAGGTCGGGTTCGGGGTGTAACCACCCGCATAACCCGCGGACGTGGTGAAGACGCCGGGCAAGGTCCAGAACAGGCGCTCGGCCCCCCAGAAACACCCCATACCGAACACGGCGACCTGGTAACCCTCGGGGAACGGGCCCTTCAACGGGGTCCCGAGCACCTCGTGCCGGTCGGCCACCGGCATCGCGATGGGACGGCCCGACAGGGCCTGGTCGGGTGAGATCATCTCGGCCTTCAAGCGGCGGAGGAACACGGTGGGACTCCTTTCGTACCCTTCCCCGCGTGCAACACCGGCGGACCCCGCTTCCTTACCCGCCCCACCGCCGCTCAGGCCGGCTCACCCCGCCAGGGCCGTGTGGATGCGGTCGGCGTAGGACGCGGCCTCGGCGTCGTCGGCATAGCGGGTACGCGGCCAGAAGAAGCCACGTAGCCCGTCGCCCTTCGTCCTGGGCACCACATGGGTGTGCAGGTGCGGCACCGACTGGGACACCCTGTTGTTCATCGCCACGAACGTGCCGCCGGCACCCAGACCGGACTCGACAGCCACCGCGATCCGCCGCACCAACCCGAAGTAGCCGGCGAGGGATGCCGGCGGCAGATCGGCGAGGGTGACCAGATGGGTGCGGGGCACCACGAGCACATGGCCCTTGAACACCGGCCGGGTGTCCAGGAACGCCACCCCGTCCGGCTCGTCGGTCACCCGGAACGCCGGCACCTCCCCGGCCACGATCCCGCAGAACACACACCCCGCCACGGTCAGGAAACGAGCTCGGGAAGCCGACGTTCCCAGATCGCGACCAGGCGCCTTGAGGCGAGCCGCTTGATCCGGGGCCAGTCGTGCCGCAGCAACTCCGCGTTGACATAGCGCACGATGCGGGATGGAAGGCTCTTGGTCGAGGTCACCCAGCCAGTATCACTCAGCGGTCCGACAGGGCTCCGGAGGCGAGCCGGGTTGGGTTCCAGTCGATTCGGCAAGCGGGGCGACTAACGTCTGCGGGATGACCCACGGCTTCGAGACGCTCGCCATCCATGCCGGCCAGGACCCCGAGGCCCGCACCGGCGCGGTGATCCCACCGATCTACCAGACCAGCACGTACGCCCAGGACGCGGTCGGCGCGCCGCGACTCGGCTACGAGTACAGCCGCTCCGGCAACCCCACCCGGGACGCGCTCCAGGAGTGCCTGGCCGCGCTGGAGGCCGGCCAGGTCGGCCTGGCCTTCGCGAGCGGCCTCGCCGCCGAGGACACCCTGCTGCGTACCGTCTGCGGACCGGGTGACCACGTGGTGATCCCCGACGACGCCTACGGCGGCACGTACCGGCTCTTCGCCAAGGTCGCCGAGCGGTGGGGGTTGGCGTACACCCCGGCCAAGGTCTCCGACGCGGACGCCGTGCGGGCCGCGATCCGGCCCGGCGTCACGACTGTGGTCTGGGTGGAGACCCCGACGAACCCGCTGCTCGGCATCGCCGACATCGCCACCCTCGCTTCCGTGGCGCACGACGCCGGGGCGCTGCTGGTGGTCGACAACACCTTCGCCTCGCCGTACCTGCAACAGCCGATCACCCTCGGCGCGGACGTGGTGGTGCACTCGACCACCAAGTACGTCGGTGGGCACTCCGACGTGGTCGGTGGTGCGCTGGTGGCTGCCGACGCCGAGCTCGGCGAGCGGTTGCGCTACCACCAGAACGCGATGGGCGCGATCAACGGCCCGTTCGACGCCTGGCTGACCCTGCGCGGCATCAAGACCCTCGGGGTACGGATGGACCGGCACTGCGACAACGCCGAGCGGATCGCGGCGTACCTGGACGGGCACGCCAAGGTCGGTCAGGTGCTCTACCCGGGGCTGCCGACGCACCCCGGTCACGAGGTGGCGGCCAAGCAGATGCGCCGGTTCGGCGGCATGATCTCCTTCCGCGCCGCCGGGGGCGAGGAGCACGCCGTCGAGACCTGCAACCGGGCCCGACTCTTCGTGCTCGCCGAGTCCCTCGGTGGGGTGGAATCCCTGATCGAGCACCCGGGCCGGATGACACACGCGAGTGCTGCCGGCTCGCCGCTTGAAGTTCCCTCCGATCTCGTGCGACTGTCTGTCGGCATCGAGACGGTCGAAGACCTGCTCGCCGATCTGGAGCAGGCGCTGGGCTGACCGCTGGCTTGGGAGGGTGGCCGTGCAGGACATCATGCCGACCTGGGTCGGCGCGACCGCCAAACAGATCGCCCGAGGCGTACGCCGGGGTGACGTCTCCGCCACCCAGGTGCTTGCCGACCACCTCGACCACGTCGCCAAGGCCGACGTCGACCTCGCCGCGTTCCGCGCGGTACGCGGCGGGGAGGCGGTCACCGAGGCGGAGAAGGTCGACGAGCAGGAGGATCTGGGTAACCTGCCGCTGGCCGGGGTGCCGGTGGCGGTCAAGGAGAACACTCCGGTCGCCGGTGTGCCCACCTGGAACGGCTCGGCCGCCGTGCGTACCGCCGTGGCGGAGGCCGACCACGAGGTGGTCCGTCGACTACGTGGCGCCGGCGCGGTGATCCTCGGCGTCACCCGGATGCCCGAGCTGGGCCTGTGGGGCCTCACCGACGACGAGACGGCCGTCACCCGCAACCCCTGGGACCTGTCCCGCACCCCCGGCGGGTCCTCAGGTGGCGCGGCCGCGGCGGTGGCCGCCGGACTGGTACCCATCGCCCACGGCAACGACGGCCTCGGCTCGATCCGCATTCCCGCCGCCTGCTGCGGGCTGGTCGGCCTGAAGCCCGGTCGCGGTGTGGTGCCCTGCCAGCTCGGTGCGGAGGACTGGTTCGGCCTGGCCGAACACGGCATGCTCAGCACCACTGTCGCCGACGCGGCGGTCGGCTTCCAGGTGCTCGCCGGCCGGGCCCAGAGCAAGCTCGTCCCACCACAGCGGCTGCGGGTCGGCGTGTCACTGCGATCGCCCGTGCGGGGTGTCTCACCGGACGCGCCGAACCGGGACGCGGTCGCCGCCGCCGGACGGTTGCTCGCCGGTGCCGGGCACGACACCGTGCCGGCCGATCCGGTCTACCCGACCGCGCTGGGCCTCAAGGGCATCGCCACCTGGTTCGCCGCCGCAGCGGCGGACGTGCGCGCCGCCGGGGTCGACAGGCGTGCCCTGCAACGCCGCAGCCGTCGGCACGTGGCGCTCGGCGAGTGGGCCTGGCGGCGTGGGTACGTCCGGGAGGCCGACCGGCTGGCCTGGCGCGAGCGGTCGATCGGCTTCTTCACCGATCACTCGGTGGACCTGCTGCTCACCCCGGCCCTGGCCAGCGCGCCGCCGCTGGCCGCCAACTGGTCGACCCGATCCTGGCAGGCGAACATGCTGGCCAGCATCAGGTACGCGCCGTACGCGGCGCCGTGGAACGTCGCCGGCCTGCCCGCCCTGGTGGTACCGGTGGGTCGCCGCCCGGACGGGCTGCCGCTGGCCGTGCAACTTGTCGGCCCACCCGGCTCGGAGCTGCTGCTGCTCGGCGTCGCCGGTCAGTTCGAGATGGCCAGCCCGTGGTCTCGGCACGCCCCCGGTTACCCACGCGTCGGAACGGGGTCGCCGGCCAACGCGTGATCATCTACGCTCCCGGTGCCATCACACGGGAGGTCGGCCGACTATGCGCTGCCACACCTGCGACGCCGACAACGATGTACGCACCGGGGAATGCCAGATCTGCCGTACGCCTGTCGGGTCGCCGGCTCTGCGTCCGGGCGTCCGGGTACGCCCGGTCCAGGGTGTCGGTCGGGCCGCGTCGGTCGCCGTGGCCGCGACCACCCTGTTCCTGCTGCTGACGGTGGCGGTGCAGCCGGTCAACGCGGTGCTCGCCGGGCGGGCGGCCGACTCCGGGGACGGCGAGGGTTTCCTGCTCACCGCGGGGATGCTGGAACTGGCGGCGGCCCTGCTGTACCAGGTCGCGTTCCTGGCCGCGGTGGTGCTCGTCATCGTCTGGACCTGGCGGGCCCGGATGAACCTGGACGCCTTCCCGGGTGTCGGGCCCACCAACTCCGCCGGCTGGGCGATAGCCGGGTGGCTGGTGCCGTTGGTCAACTTCGTGATGCCGCACCGGGTGGTGGCCACCATCGCCCGGGAGAGTCTCTGGCGGCCGAACACCCCGGTGCTGGTGCACCTGTGGTGGGGAGCCTGGCTTGTGTTCCTCTTCGCGGAGCGGTTCATCGCGCGCTCGGCAGCCGAGTACGAGGCGCTGCCGGTCCCGCAGACCTCGGCGGACTTCCAGGCGTACGCCGACCACTACGTGTCGGCGACCGGCGAGTACCTGGTGCCGGCGGTGTTCGGTGTGGTGGCCGGGGGGTCGCTTGTCGTGCTGATCCAGAGCATCTCCGCAGCCCAGACCGCGCGGATCGCGCGGTCGATGCCGACCGGCCCGATCCTGCCCGGCATGACCATCGCGGCACCCGCGGGAACGGCTGCGGCAGCGCAGGCCGGGCCGGGTCCGGTGTCCCTGATCGCGCCGGCCCAGCCGCCGACCACGGACCGGCCGGGTGGCACGATCTAGGCATGACGGAACTGGTCAGCCTGGACGACGTGCGTGCGGCACGGGAACTGCTCGACGGAGTCGTCCGTACCACTCCGCTGGAGCCGTCCCGCCCGCTCAGCGCCGCGCTCGGCGGACCGGTCTGGCTCAAGTGCGAGAACCTCCAGCGGGCCGGGTCGTACAAGGTGCGCGGCGCGTACGTGCGGATCTCGCGGTTGTCGGCCGAGGAACGCGCCCGGGGCGTGGTGGCGGCCAGCGCCGGCAACCACGCGCAGGGTGTGGCGCTCGCCGCCGGGCTGGTGGGCACCCACGCCACCGTGTTCATGCCGGTGAACGCGCCGCTGCCGAAGGTGGCGGCGACGAAGGGGTACGGCGCTCAGGTCGAGCTGGTCGGTGCCACTGTCGACGAGTCACTTGTCGCGGCGCAGACGTTCGCGGAGCGTACCGGGGCAGTGCTGATCCATCCGTTCGACCACCGGGACGTGATCGCCGGGCAGGGCACCGTGGCTCTGGAGATCCTGGAGCAGTGCCCGGAGGTGACCACGATCGTCACCGGCGTTGGCGGGGGAGGGCTGATCTCCGGGCTGGCGGTGGCGGCCAAGGCGCTCCGGCCGGACGTGCGGGTGATCGGGGTGCAGGCGGCCGGCGCGGCGGCCTTCCCGCCGTCACTTGTCGCGGGAGAACCGGTCCGGCTGCCGGTGTTCACCACCATCGCGGACGGCATCGCTGTGGGCAGGCCGGGTGACGTCACCTTCACCCACGTCCGCAAACTCGTGGACGACGTGGTCACCGTCACCGAGGAGGACATCTCCCGAGCCCTGCTGATGCTGCTCGAACGCGGCAAGCAGGTGGTCGAGCCGGCCGGTGCGGTCGGCGTGGCCGCCCTGCTGGCCGGTGCGGTCGAGGTGACCGCGCCAGTGGTGGTGGTGCTCTCCGGTGGCAACATCGACCCGCTGCTGATGCTGCGCGTGATCGAGCACGGGCTGGCGGCGGCGGGCCGCTACCTGCGGGTGACGGTGCGCTGCTCGGACCGGCCGGGACAGTTGGCCTCGCTGTTGAGCGAGATCGCCGAGCACCGGGCGAACGTGGTGGACGTGGTGCACCAGCGGGCCAATCCGCACCTGCGCCTGGGTGAGGTCGAGGTGGCCCTGTCGGTGGAGACCCGTGGTGTCGAACACTCCGACATGCTGATCAGCGCCCTGCGGGCCAGCGGCTACCAGGTGACGATCGCACCAGAGGCGTGACGCGGCAGCGTCACGCCTCTGGTCGAACGGTTGTGCCGGCCCGGCCGGCGGAGGACGATCAGCCGGAGAAGGGCTCGAAGCTGACCACTGTCACCTTGATGTCGGCGCCGCTCGGGGCGGTGTAGGTGCAGGCCTGGCCCGCCTTGCCGCCCAGGATCGCCCGGCCGAGGGCCGACTCGGGGCTGTAGACCGTCAGATCCGTGGTCGAGGCGATCTCACGTGAGCCGAGCAGGAACGTCTCTGTGTCGTCGGCGTCGTCGTCGAAGTAGATCGTCACGACCATCCCGGGCGCCACGGCGTCGACTGTCGGCGCTTCGCCGACCTGGGCCGTGCGGAGCAGCTCCTTCAGGTAGAGGATGCGCCCCTCGGCCTTGCCCTGCTCCTCGCGGGCGGCGTGGTAGCCGCCGTTTTCGCGCAGGTCGCCTTCCTCGCGCCGGGCGTTGATTTCGGCGGCGATGACCGGCCGGTTGGCGATCAACTCGTCGAGCTCGCCCTTCAGGCGGTCGTACGCGTCCTGGGACAGCCAGGTGGCGGGCGCCTCGTTGCCATTGGACACAGGCGGTCCTCCTCGGTTGTGCGTGCTGGCTGACAGGTGAACCTCCAAGTTACCAGTGCCCTACGACAAGGAGTGTCGGCGATCACGCCGGCCGGGTGCCGGGGGCGGCCAGCGACGGGAGTTCGACGACCGGAACTGTGGCTCCGGTGTTCACCGCCTCAGGCGGGTGGCCGGCAGCGGACGACCTCACCGATGAACGGTCGCGCCTCGGTGGCCAGCCGGTGCCGCACGGTGACGTGGCGCTGCCCGGCGGTGGCGGCCACCGGAACCTCCTCGCGGGCCACCTCGGCGCCGGCGTGGTCCCGGGCACGCAGCACGCACACCGCCGAGCCGCCGTCCGGCAGGTTCACCCGGAAGTCGACCACCACCTGCGTGTCCGTGATGTCGCCGTAGCTGATCACCTGGGCGTCGTACGCCGGATCGCCGTACTGCCGGTAGAGCCGGACCGAGACGGCGGTGAGCGCCGCGACCACGACGACGACCAGCAGCGCGGCGAGCATCGGCCGGCGGCGCCGGAGCGCGCGGCGGCGGCCGTACCGACCGGGCGGGAAGACCGGCGCGTCCGGTCCAAGTGTGGCGTGCGTCTCGGTCACCGGCGGGTATCTCCCTGGCGTTGTTGTCAGCGGTATCGGCAAGAATGGCAGAGTCCGCCATTCCTCGTTCGGCTCGGTCGCCGGATCTGGCTCAGCGTCGCGTACGGCCGAGGTCAAATATGACAGGCCGGCGCGGTCCGGTGCCGCTACGGGGAGGAAGTTGGCAGGTCAACGGGGGCCCGGGGTGGGTCGCCGGTGGGCAGAGACGAGGAGCGCCAACCTTGGCAGAGCAACTTCGACTCATGGCCGTTCACGCGCACCCCGACGACGAGTCGAGCAAGGGCGCCGCGACGATGGCGAAGTACGTCGCCGAAGGGGTGGACGTACTGGTCGTGACGTGTACGGGCGGTGAGCGGGGCAGCGTGCTCAACCCCAAGCTCGACCGCCCCGACGTCTGGGCGAACATCGCCGAGATCCGGCGCGCGGAGATGGACGCGGCGCGCGCGATCCTCGGCATCGAGCAGGCGTGGCTGGGTTTCGTCGACTCCGGCCTGCCCGAGGGTGACCCGCTGCCGCCACTGCCCGAGGGCTGCTTCGCCCTCCAGGACGTGGAGGTGGCGGCCGGTCCGCTCGTGCGGTTGATGCGTGAGTTCCGTCCGCACGTCGTCACCACCTACGACGAGGAGGGTGGCTACCCGCACCCGGACCACATCATGTGCCACAAGATCAGCGTGGCGGCCTTCGACGCGGCCGGCGACGCCGAGCGCTACCCCGAGCTGGGCGCGCCGTGGCAGCCGCTCAAGCTCTACTACGACATCGGCTTCTCCAAGGGCAAGATCCTGGCGTTGCACGAGGCCGTCGTGGCCACCGGGGTCGAGTCGCCGTACGCGGAGTGGCTGACCCGCTGGGAGGACCGGCCGGACAAGGGGCCCCGGATCACCACCCGGGTGCCGTGCGCCGAGTACTTCCCGGTGCGCGACGACGCGCTGCGGGCGCACGCCACCCAGGTCGACCCGGACGGCTTCTGGTTCCAGGTGCCGATGGAGTTGCAGCAGCGTGCCTGGCCGACTGAGGATTTCGAGCTGGTCCGCTCGTCGGTCGACACCCCCATGCCGGAGTCCGACCTGTTCGCGGGGGTACGGGGGACGGGTCATGCCCGCTGAGCGGGCACCGGGCTACCCTGGGCGCACACCGCGAACCGGAGGAATCCCATGCTGACCGCTGTCCAGGTGCTCGCCCAGAACAATTTCGGGGACACCCGCACGGGTGGTCTGGCCGGGCCGATGGGGCTGTTCCTCATCCTCGTCCTCGGTGCCGCGACCGTACTGCTGATCCGGAACATGAACGCCCGGCTGCGCCGGCTCCCGGACCGTTTCCCCGGCCAGGAGCCCACCGCACCGGGCACGGAGCCGATGGATCGCTCGGTCGGTGATCCGACAGGTGGGATCGTGACGGAGGATTCATCCACAGACGCCCCCAACGGGCACCAGCAGCACCGCGAGGGCTGATCGGAGCATGATTCACGCCGAACCGGATGGTCGACCCCTGTTGCGGCCATCGGGTTTGGCTTAGCCTTCCGCCGGGGGGACCAGAAGTCCTCAAGCTGCGCGGGAGGGGGCGCTGATGACCACCGCTGTCATGTCCGCCCGCCGCGTGGCCTGTTCCGGGCCGGCGGGAGGGGGTCGGTGACCTCCGGCAGGGCCGGTCAACTGCTCGACCGGCCCCCGGGCCGTGGCACGTCGATCGGGTTGCATCTGCTCACCGCCGTCCTCGTGGGCACCGCGCTCGTCACAGCGGTAGTGGGGCTGAGCCTGCCGGTCGGGTTGCCGGCGGACGACCAGCTCGGCGGGCCCGCCCGGTTCGGTCTCGCGGTCGCCCTCTTCGCCCTGTCCCAACTGGCCCGGCTGCGATTCCGCGCCGCAGCCGGCGTGGTCAACGTCACCTGGGCCGAAGCCGCGCTTATCGTCTGTCTCTATCTGGTACCCCCCGGCTGGCTGCCGGCGGCCGCGCTGCTCGGCGTCACGCTCGCCTGGACGGCACTCTCCGCCGTGGACGAGGGCCGAACCACAGCCGACGTGCTCCGCGTCGCGGGCACGCAGACCGCCGCAACCGCGCTGGCGGTGGCGGTCACCACAGCCCTGGGCCCGCCGATGCTTGCCACGCCGACCCCGTCTCTCGCGCTCGCGGTGGCCGCCGGTGCTACCGCCTACCTGCTGGCCGGCGCCGGGCTCGGCGGGATGATGCTGGCACTGCGGCACGGCATGCCGATCGGGCGTCCACTGCTCGCCGCGCTCCGCGGCAAGCTGCTGATGTTCGTCGGCAACGTGGTGGTCGGCCTGCTGGTGGTGGTGCTGATCGAGATCGACCCACGCTGGCTGCTGTTGCTGCCCGCTCCGCTGTGGCTGTTGCAGCAGACCTACCGGCAACGGCTGCGGGAGGACCGCGATCGGCGTACGTGGCGATCCCTCGCCGAGGCCACGAACGCGCTGAACCAACTCGACGAGCGGGGCGTCGCCACGGCGGGTGTCACCGGGGCGCTGGCGCTGTTCGAGGCCGAGACGGTCGACGTCGAGGTGGCCCGAGGCGACGGACGGTGGCGCCGCTACCGGGGCGACCCCGGCGGTCAGGTCGTCGACCGGGAAATCGCCCCGCCCGGCGATGACGAGCCCGAACCGGGGGAGCTGGTCCGTGACCTGTCGGTCGGTGAGACCCGGGTCGGCCGCCTGCGGGTGCGGTTCCCCCGTACCGCGCCACCCACCGGGCGAGAACGCGACGCCCACGCTGCCTTCGCCGACACCCTCGCGGCGGCACTGCACGATGCCGCCACCCACCGGGAACTGCGCCTGGTCACCGCCCGCTCGTCCTACGAGGCGGTGCACGACCCGCTGACCGGCCTGGCCAACCGGGCGGCGATGCTCGGCAAGGGCGACCAGGCGTTGCGGCAGTTGGCCCATGACCATCCCGTCGCCCTGCTGCTGCTGGACATCGACCAGTTCAAGGAGGTCAACGACACCCTCGGGCACGCTGCCGGCGACCAGTTGCTGCGGTTGACCGCGAACCGGTTGGGCTCCCTGGCCCGCGCGGGCGACCTGCTGGCCCGCCTCGGTGGCGACGAGTTCGCCCTGCTGCTGAGTTCGGTCCCGGTGGTCGGTGACCGCGCCGCACCCATGGCGTACGCGCTGCGCCAGGCCCGGGACATCGCCGAGCGGCTGGCCGCGCCCACCGAGGTGGCCGGGGTGCGGATGTCCGTAGAGGTGTCCGTCGGGGTGGTGGTGGCCCCAGCCGGTACCGCCGATCTGACCGAGCTGCTGCGCCGGGCCGACATCGCGATGTACCAGGCCAAGTCCGGTGGCGTCAGCGTGGCCGCGTACGACAGCTCACGCGACGCGGCCAGCACCGATCAGCTCGCCCTGCTCGCCGAGCTGCGGGAGGCGTTGCAGGCCGACGACCAGCTGGTGCTCGTGTTGCAGCCGGCTGTGGACCTGGTCACCGGAGCACCGACAGGCGTGGAGGCGTTGATCCGTTGGCGGCATCCACGGCGGGGCTGGCTGGGGCCCGCCGACTTCATCCGGCCGGTGGAGAACAGCGAGCAGCTCGGTGCCTTCACCCGCTACGTGCTGGACAAGGCGCTGGCCGTGGCCGCCGGTTGGGCCCGGGAGGGCCTGGACGTTCCCATCTCGGTGAACCTCTCCGCGCGCAGCCTGCTGGATCCCCGGCTGCCGGCGGAGATCGCCGAGGCGCTGCGTCGGCACCAGGTGCCGGCGGACCGGCTGGTCCTGGAGATCACCGAGACGGTGGTGATGAGCGAACTGGAGGTCATCGACCAGGTGCTCTCCACGTTGCGGTCGATGGGCGTGCAGTTGGCTGTGGACGACTTCGGCACCGGCTTCTCGTCCCTGGCGTTCCTCGCCCGGGTCACTGTGGACGAATTGAAGGTGGACCGCTCCTTCGTACTCCAGATGGCCGACTCACCGGAAGCGGCGGCCATCGTACGCAGCACCGTCGGGTTGGCCCACCAGTTGGGCCTGCGGGTGGTGGCCGAGGGGGTGGAGACGGCCGCGCAGCGTTCGGCGCTCGTCGAGCTGGGCTGCACCGCCGCCCAGGGCTACCACTTCTTCAAGCCGATGCCCGCCGACAAGATCGCCGCCGTCCTCGGGTCGCTCCGCGACACCGCCCCCAACAACGTCCTCCCCCTCCGCGCCGACGGCGCCTCCTGACCTTCACCGCCTACCTGAGCGGCACAGGCAACCTAGGCCATACTGATAAGGGGGCTTATCAAGAGTCGTTCGGCTTTGGGCCTTGCATGACCTAGGGGCGTCTGTCACTCTTGTGGTGCGGAAGGAAGATCTGTCGCAATCGCCGCCGGGACCCGGCTGCCGCGATACAACCGTGCGCCAAAAATGGCTTACCCCGGGGGGCTTGATATCAGAGGCCACACCCGGGGTCTACGCACCGAGAGTACCGCATCGCTGGGGTCATCGGAAGGGGATCGTGATGGACGAGGATGAGGCGCGTCGGCTGATTGGTCTACTCTCCGCGGAGCGGATGGCGCCTTACCTCAGGCGGTGTGCCGGCAACCCGGTGTCGGCGATCCGCCTTTACTACTGGAACATCGACATCACGAAGGCGCTGCAGGCGCACCTTCCGTTCCTGGAGCCGATCTTGCGGAACTCCATGGCCGCAGCCCTCACTCACATGACTAGCCGTGCGGATTGGTGGTGCCCCGGAGTTCTGCCGCTCAAGCCGCCAGAGGCGGCCCGTGTACAGAGAGCTCTCCACGCTTGCAGATCTCGCCAGGCCACCCTCCAGACCGGTCACGTGCTGGCCGAACTGAGCTTCGGCTTCTGGGCCGCGCTGCTAGGCCGAGAGTACGAGATGTCCCTCTGGCGGCCGGCTCTCCGGCATGCGTTCCCCGAGTACCGAGGCCCGCGTGGGCCATTGCACGCTGATCTTCACCACCTCAACCGGTTGCGTAACCGGATGGCCCACCATGAGCCGATCCACCACCGGCATCTTGCGGAGGACAACAACAAGATCTTCTCGGTCATGGGCTACGTCTCGTCCTTCGCGGCCAAGACGGTCAGGGCGAACGATCGGGTCCCTGAGGAGCTTGCTCGGAGGCCGGAGCTGTGAGCGAGACCGACGGGAATGTTGTCCGTGAAGTGGCGATGATGCAGATGGACCGAGCGGAGAGGACTGTCACGCAGCTCGTAACGATGACAGAGATAGCGGAGTTCGCCGAGGTGCGCCGCCCGACGGTCAGCAACTGGCGTCGCCGTCATCCCGACTTTCCCAATGCGGTGCGGGAGGAGGGCCAGTCGGCGCTCTTCGACTCGGCGGAGATCGCTCGCTGGCTGGACGCGCGCCCGTTGCCTCCGACTCTGCTGGCGGGCGGCGATGGTGAGCGGCTAGCGACGTACGGTGATGTCTTTCGGCGCGGCCTTGAGCTGCGGTCGCTGGGTGCCCTTAGGGACACCCTGCATGGTGACCGGCTGTTGGCCGTTGCGCTGGCACTGACCGCGCTGCGCGTGCTGGCAGGCGAGCCGTTGACTTTGGATGGTGTACCTGATGGCATTCGGCACGTCGCGAATTCGGGGCGTTCGGGTGAGGCCCAAGCCCTAGCCCGAAGCTTGCGGGAGTTGCCAGACGGTATTGAGCGACTACTCGATGTGGTCAACGCCCTTGTTCTCTCAGCCGGCGGCGCACGTGCAGTCGAGCGCCTGCTGAGTCAGGCCGACCGTCTGGGCTCGGCCAACCGACAGAACGCCACACCCGAGGTCGTCTCCGACCTCGTCGCGGCATTGGTGGGGCCGATGGCAGGGCTCACCCTGCTTGACCCGGCAGCGGGGCTCGGCTCGCTGCTGCTGAGGGTGGCGGGAGTGGTGACACCGGCGAAGGTCCAGGCGGCCGACGTTGATGAGGCAAAGGCTGACCTACTTCGGTGCCGGCTGATCTGTCATGGCCTGCCGGCCGAGGTGCGAGGCGTCGACGCCCTGCTCGACGGTTTGTCGGCAGTTGCCGACGTGGTAGTGGTCGACCCGCCGTTCAACCCGCTCGATCGGCGCACGAACGGTGTCCCGCTCGCGGCGGAACTCTCCCCGTGGGCCGAGGCCGCCGTGCGTTTCCTACGCCCCGGTGGGCGGGCGTTCCTGCTCGTGCCGCTGGCAGCGCTCCGCAGCACGCCGACCCGTCCGGGCGGGCTGCATCCGCTGGCGGTCGATGGCACCTTGCGGGCCGTGATCCAACTTCCTCGCCGGCTCCATTCGTTCCGTGTTGGCGTGGAGTTCGCGCTGCTCGTCTACGGAAGTCAGCCGGGGGAGCACCGCCAACTCGACGACGTGCTGTTCTGCGATGCCGATCGGTACACGGCCACGGGCGTCGAGGGTTGGGTCGCCGAGGTCGCCGGGTGGCTTAGCATGCCTGATGCTGCCCCGGCGGCATTCACCTGCCGGGGGCAGCCGAGAAGGTCCCTGGTGCCGGCGGACCGGCTGACGGACTTGCGACCCGCGGCCTTCGAACTGGCACGGCTACGCGAGGCGCAAATCGCTTTACACCGGTTCGAACCAGAGCTTGCGGACCTCCCTGTCGAACCACAGACGCGTGGATACCGCACGGTCGGGGAACTGTTCACGGTTTTGCCCGGTCGCAAGGCGGACGACAGTCGAATTCGCACAAACGATCCGACCGGTCTCCCGATCATCGGCGTCGCCGAGCTGACGGGTGCCGTCGCGGTGGGAAGCCGATCGATCGGCACACTTGACCTCAGCGACGCCGCGGAGGTCACCTATGCCGGCGACGTCGTCGTCCTCGCTGCCGACAAGATCAGAGCGATGGTGGACGAGGCAGGCGGCAGCATTGTGCAAAGCCCGGCCCAGGTGATACGTATCCCCGGGTTCGTCGACTACCAGCAAGGCCGGCCAGATGCTCAAGGGCGACCGAGGGAGCATCCGGGGATGACACCTCGGGTGCTGGCCGCGCTACTGACAGCGCCACGCAACGCCGGCCGGGCTACCGGCTCACTCGTCCGGCGAGTGGACCTCACTAGATTGGTGCTGCCGCGCCTTAAAACCGGGGAGGTCGTCCGGCTCGATGAGGTCTTGGCGACGATCGAGGAGAGTCGTCGTGGCGCAGCCGAGCACCTGGCCGCGATCGAAAGGATCCAGGCCGCCCTGGTGGCGGGCGTGGCCGAAGGTGCGCTCAGGGTCATCGTCGACAACGACGGCGTCAGCGAGGAAGGAAGCTAGGAGTCAGTGGTACGACGAAGCACCGCCCCGGCCAAGCCGGCGGATTTCAAGGCCACCCTGTGGAAGGCCGCCGACAAGCTGCGCGGGAGCATGGACTCCGCAGAATACAAGCACATAGTGCTCGGACTGGTCTTCCTCAAGTACGTCTCGGATGCCTTCACCGAGCGCCGGGAGGCCATCGCCGCCGAACTGGCGGAGGAGGGTATCACTGGCGAACGTGCCGAGAGGCTCCTGGAGGATCGCGACGAGTACACCGGTGAGGGTGTCTTCTGGGTGCGGCCAGACGCCCGCTGGGAGACCATCTCGGCCGGTGCCAAGAGCGCGGCCGGTGGGCGCACGGTCGGAGAGTTGATCGACGCGGCGATGCTCGCCATCGAGAGCGAGAACCCGGAGCTGCGGGGGGTGCTGCCGCACTTCTTCAACCGGTCGAGCGTGGACGAGCGCCGGCTCGGCGAGCTGGTCGATCTGATCGGCCGGATCGGATTCGGTGGCGGCGGCTCGCGCCGTGCCCGGGACATTCTGGGCGAGGTCTACGAATACTTCCTCGGGATGTTCGCGGCTGCCGAGGGCCGCCGGGGCGGCGAATATTTCACCCCGAAGAGCGTGGTGCGCCTGCTGGTCGAGGTGCTGGAACCGCAGCAGGGCGACCGGGTCTACGACCCGTGCTGCGGTTCGGGCGGCATGTTCGTGCAGGCCGAGAAGTTTATCGAGAGCCACGGCGGAAACCCGTTCAAGATCTCGGTGTACGGGCAGGAGATGGCTCAAACCACCTGGCGGTTGGCAAAGATGAACCTCGCCATCCACGGCATCGGTGCCGACCTCGGCCCGAAGTGGGAGGACACGTTCCGCCAGGATCTGCACCCGGACAGGCTCGCCGACGTCATCATGGCCAACCCGCCGTTCAACATCTCCGACTGGGGCGGCGACCGCCTCGGGATGGATGGCCGCTGGCAGTTCGGTGTGCCGCCGGCCGGCAACGCCAACTTCGCCTGGCTCCAACACATCGCCAGTAAGCTCTCCCCGCGCGGCAGCGCGGGCGTAGTCCTCGCGAACGGCTCGATGTCGTCGAAGCAGTCCGGCGAGGGCGACATCCGCCGCAACATGGTCACCGCCGACCTGGTGGCGTGCATGGTCGCCCTGCCTCCGCAGTTGTTCCGGCACACCCAGATCCCGGCCTGCCTTTGGTTCCTCACTAGGGACAAGACGCAACAGGGTGCTAAGCGCCTGCACGACCGACGCAACCAGATCCTCTTCATCGACGCCCGGGAGTTGGGCGTCATGACGAACCGGACGCTGCGCGAACTCACCGACGAGGAAATCACGCGGATTGGCGACACCTACCACCGCTGGCGCGGCACCGACAAGACAAGTCTCAAGAAGTACGCCGACGAACCCGGCTTCTGCTATTCGGCAACCCTTGACGAAATCAAGCAAAACGACTTCGTTCTTACTCCAAGTAGGTATGTTCGGGAGATCGACGCCTTGGTGGATGGGGCACCGATTAACGAACGGGTGAACAAGCTGACAAAAGAGTTGCTGTATCTTCTTGATCAAGCCCGCAGTCTGGATGATCGAATCCGTCTTGAGCTGGGGAAAGTTGATGTCTGAGTGGAAGTACTTTCAGATTCGAGATGTCGCCGATGTGTTTGATGGCCCTCATGCGACACCAACGAAGACGTCCTCAGGCCCATGGTTTCTTAGTATTTCAAGTCTGATTGATGGACGTCTTGATCTGCGCGAGTCCGCACATCTTTCGGATGACGATTTCTTCAAATGGACTCGACGAGTTACGCCTCAGGAGGGCGATGTGCTGTTCTCCTACGAGACTCGCCTTGGTGCCGCAGCGCTGATGCCTCGGGGGGTTCGGGCCTGCTTGGGCAGGCGGATGGCAATTCTCCGTCCGCGTGCTGGCGTCGATCCTCAATTTTTGCTCTATGCGTTTCTTGGTTCTGAGTTTCAGGAAACTATTCGCCGGAACGCCGTACATGGAGCGACGGTCGAACGCATCCCGCTGAATGAGCTTCCGGCGTGGCCAATTCGCCTACCGGGCTTGGCGGTTCAACGGGCGGCCGCGCGTGTGTTGGGAGTCCTAGACGAGAAGGCTTCACTGAATATCCAAATCGCCGAAACTGCTCTCCAATTGATGGATGCTACCTTCGCCTCCATAATTGGCAGCAGCGCGACCGGCTCCACCACGACTTTTGCTGAGTTGTCGCACCAAGGGGTGCTGGAGTTTGGAGATGGGTACCGTACTAAGCGCCCGGAGTTGGGGAAGCCCGGGTTGCCTATCCTCAGAGTTGCGGAGGTACAGGATGGTCGCGTGACTCCATCTCTTATCGACCATGTTAGCGACTCTCGTCGTGGCGCAATGGGCAATAAGGTCTCACGGGTAGGGGACGTCGTCCTGACTACAAAGGGCACTGTTGGTAGGGTCAGTATCATTCCTGCGGATGCTCCCGAGTTCGTATACAGTCCGCAACTGTGCTTCTTCCGTTTAGCTGATCCCTCCCCATTTTCCCGTTACTTTATGTTTGCCTGGTTTCGAGGTGAAGAGTTCCGGCGGCAAGCGCGTGGTATGAAGAGTCAGACCGATATGGCGGACTACCTCAGTCTTAGCGACATAAAATCCTTGACTATTACTGTGCCCGATCGTGAGGTGGAGCGGTCGCTTTCTCGGAAATTGGCAGTCTTGCATGAACGGGTAGAATCGGCGTACCGCGAGGCTCGGTCACTGAAAGCGCTAAGGAATGTGCTGCTTCCGGAGTTGACCTCGGGAGAGTTGCGGGTGGAGGAGGTCGAAGGGGAGAGCATTATCGATGGTGCCGAGATTTCGGTTGCTTAAGCTGGGGCAATCGTCACGCTCGACCTGTTTTCTTGCCAAGAGAGGTGACGAAGACCGTCCAGTTCTCGGGAGTTAGGGCGAGGGAAGGGCCGCTTCGGTCCTTGCTGTCACGAACCTCAACCCGGCCGTCAATGTAGCGAATCTCAATGCACTGGCCCTGGGTGCCGCTGCGGGTGCTGGTGCGCCAAGTCGTGCCGAGCGGTGTCAATGCCTGACTCCTCACTGCTCAACCATCACCTGCGCCGCCCCCCGAAGCATTTTGATCGAATCCCTTTTGCTGAGGGCGGCGGCGCGTAGTTCGTTGAAGATGATCGTACAGCGGACGGCTTCCTCTGATTCCCCGTGCACCGCGCCCGTCAAGCCTTCCGAGAAGACGATGCTGGTGTCGGGGCCTGGGAACTCCATGAGGGTGAACGAAGCGATCATGCCTGGGAAGATCGCCTGGCGGTGCGGGAGCACCTGGATCGAGACATGTGGCAGCTCATCGGCGGTGGCGGCGAGGTACTGAAGTTGTTCCCGCATCACGGACGGGCCACCAAAGGGCCGCCGCAGCACCGCTTCGTCGAGGATGATCCACAGCTCGGGAGGGTTTTCGCTGGTCAGCCGTTGCTGTCTGGTCAACTTTATCTGGACTTGACGGTCTGCATCCCCACTTGCCTGGATCGAGGTAGCTCGATCGTTCAGCGCTCGGGCGTACGCTTCGGTTTGTAGTAGGCCGTTGACCACGAGGGTCTCGTAGCACAGCAGAACCGATGCTTCGTGCTCGAAGCTGATGAAGCTGGCGTATGGACCGGTGATGGTCTGGCCGTAGCGGTTCCACCAGCCGCGTTGCTTGCTCTCCCGGGCGAGCTGTGTCAGCTCCGCGCGAATCTCCTGGCTGGTCACTTCCAGGGCGTCCAGTAGGTCA
>NZ_BOOZ01000029.1 GCF_016863495.1 Micromonospora andamanensis | reverse complement strand
TAAGGTCTCGGCTGCGTAGCCCAACACGGCCGTGCTCCACCCGGCTGACCCAGGATGCGGAGCGCTCGACCCGCCGGCCGACTTCCTCGCCGGTCAGCTGAGCGGCAAGGCGAAGGTCGCGAAGGATGAGGCCGAGTCGACGCCGACGGACTGTAGGGCTGGACGCGGGCATGGTTGATCCTCCTCGTCGATAGTTCGCCGCCGTCGATGACTATTGCACATGCACTTATCCTGTGCCATCTTCAGGTGCAGGGCTGATGACCCATGGGCATCGGTCAGCGACTGAAAGTGAATTTCGCTCCCGGTCAATCGAGTGGAGGAGACCCCGATGGCCCAGCCCGACGAGTTTTTGAGCAGCGCGAGCGTCCGGCCGTTGGGGCCGGAGCATCCCACCTGGTGTGTGGCGGACCGGGATGGGATCCACTACTCCGGTGAGCTACCGCCGTGGGGCAACGACCGGGTTGTCTATGCGACGAGCAGTCTGTTTCGGATGGACTGCTTGACGGTGCCGCTGGTCGGGGTCAACTTGCGGCTCTACGCGGCCGACCTGGTCGAGGACTATCCGCTGGACCTCGATCAGGCCCGTATCCTCGCCTGGTCGCTTCGGCGGCTGGTGCAGAGGGCGGGCGGGTAGCCGACACGTCCAGGCGATCATGTCGACGGCTTCTGGCCTGGCCGGGTACGTTCTGTCATCGGAGGAGAGTGGTCGATGGCGCAGCAAGCGGGCGGTCTGACCGAGTCGGAGTGGGAACAGCTCGCGCGGGAGTGGTTCGCCGAGTGGGGCTGGCAACCCGTCGAGGGCGTCGACCTCGCGCCTCGCACCGGTGAGCGCCTCGGCTGGGACGACCTACTGTTGACCCGGCGTCTCCACCGAGCCGTTGCCGGAATCAATCCAGATCTGCCGGCCACGGCGGTCGAGGATGCGGTCGACGCGGTGCGCCGGCCCGAGTCACAGGATGCCCTCGCCGAGAACTACCGGGTCCATCAGCTCGTGACCCGGGGCGTCTCCGGCGTCGGCTACATCGATGCCGTCGGCATCAGTCGTGAGCCGACGGTGTGGCTAATCGACTACAACGACCCGTACGCCAATGAGTTTGTGGTCGCCTCTCAAGTCAAGGTGGTCAGCGGCGATCACGCCCGACGTTTCGACCTGGTCTTGTACGTCAACGGGTTGCCACTCGCAGTGGTGGAGCTAAAGTCGGCCAGTCGGGGCGAGACCAGCAGCGCGACCGCGTACGCCCAGCTCCGTTCCTATCTGCGGGATCTCGGCCCGGCCATCTTCGCAACCCCGGTGGTGTGGGTGGCCAGCGACGGCGCCACCGCGCGGATCGGCACGCCGTTCACGCCCTGGGAACACATGGCGCCCTGGAACGTCGATGAACACGGCCGGCGGGTTGACATCAGCGACGGGTCGGCGTTGGAAGTCATGATCTCCGGAGTTTTCGAGCCAGCCCGGTTCCTCGATCTCATCGCCAACTTCGTTTCCTTCTCCGCCGACGAGCGCGGTGCGCTGTCCACGAAGAAGCTTGCCAAGGCCCACCAGTTCCACGCCGTGAACAAGGCCGTCGACCGCACGTTACGGGCGGTTCAGACCGACGGCAGGGCCGGCTACGTCTGGCACACGCAGGGCTCCGGCAAGAGCATGGAGATGGTGTTCTACGCCGCGAAGGCGATGCGTCACCCCGCTCTCGACAATCCGACGGTCGTCGTCGTCACCGACCGAACCGACCTCGACAGTCAACTCTTCGAGACATTCAGTGCCAGCCGGCTGCTGCCGGAGACCCAACCGAAGCGGGTCGGCAGCCGGGACGAGTTGCGCGACCAGCTCAGGGCCAGGCCCACCGGCGGCATCCTGTTCACCACCCTTCAGAAGTTCGGCCTGACCGACTCCGAGCGGGCCGCTGGCCGGGACCATCCGCAGCTCTCCGACCGGCGCAACATCGTGGTGATCGTCGACGAGGCGCACCGCAGCCACTACGACTTCCTCGACGGCTACGCCCGGCATCTGCGCGACGCACTGCCGCATGCCGCCTTCATCGCCTTCACGGGTACGCCGATCAAAGACATGCACAAGAACACCGGTGCGGTGTTCGGCACCGAGATCGACACCTACGACCTCACCCGGGCCGTCGATGACGGCGCGACCGTCCGGGTCTTCTATGAGAACCGGCACATCCCGGTGCACCTGCCGGCCAACGTCAACCCCGACGACCTGGACGACCGAGCTGAAGACGCGGTGGGCGACCTCACGCCCGAGGAACGCCGCCGGGCCGAACGCGCCTTCGCCGCGATCTCGGCGGTGGTCGGTGCACCGCAACGGGTACGGCAGGTGGCCGAGGACATCGTCGAGCACTGGGAACGGCGCAGCGCGGAAATGCGCAAGATCACCGGGGTGCCGGGCAAGGGCATGATTGTCTGCCTGAGCCGGGACATTTGCGCCCGGCTCTACGATGAGATCATTGCCCTCCGACCGGAATGGGGCCACACAGCGGACGACAAGGGCCGCCTGAAGGTCGTCTACAGCGGCGGCCGCTCCGACGGCGACAATCTCACCCCGCACATCCGGTCTGCGCTCCAGAACAAGGTGATCCAGCGCCGAGCCACCGACCCAGACGACGAGCTGGAGTTGGTGATCGTGCAGTCGATGTGGCTGACCGGTTTCGACTCGCCGCCGCTGCACACCCTCTACATCGACAAGTTCTTGCGGGGTGCGGCGCTGATGCAGGCGATCGCCCGGGTCAACCGCAGGTTTGGCGAGAAGCCGGCCGGCCTGGTCGTCGATTACCTCGGCATTGCCGACCGGCTGACCGAGGCGCTGGCCGAATACACCGTCGAGGATCAGGAGGAACGGCCGATCGGAGCCGATGTCTCCGAAGAGGGCATCCCGCTGGTCGTCGAGCGGCACGGCATCGTCTCCGCGTTGCTCGCGGGGTACGACTTCCGAGCCGTACGCGACGCCGGAGGCCCTCGCGGTTACCTGGATGCCATCCTTGGCGCGGTCGAGCACCTCCGTACCCCGGCACCCGGTGACGACGGCTCGGGCCCCCCGGAGCTGTCTTGCCGCTTCACCACCCACGCGCGTGAGCTGGCCCGCGCGTTCGCCCTCGCTCCCGCCGCTCCGGAGCTGCGCCACCTGCATCGCGACATCGCCTTCTTCGAATCCGTACGGCTGTATCTGGTCCGGCTCGATGCCGAGGCCAGGGCCGCCCAGGGGCTCCCCAGCACCGCCGACATCGAATTGGCGCTGCGGCAGCTTGCCGCCTCGGCGGTCGCTGCGGACGCCGTCGTCGATGTCTACGGGGTGGCGGGGGTCGAGAAGCCGGATCTGTCACACCTCGATGAGGCATTCATCGAGCGGATCAAGAACCATCCGCGGCCCAATCTTGCCCTCGAAGCGCTACGTCGCGCGATCGAGCAGGGGATCCGGCGTACCCACCGGCACAACCTTGTCCGTCAACGGGCCTTCACGGACCGGCTGCTGGAGACCATGCGGCGTTACACCAACGGCGCGCTCACCTCGGCCCAGGTGGTCGAGGAACTGGTCCGGTTCGCCAAGGAGGTCGTCGCCGACCGGGACCGGGCGGCGACGCTCGGGCTGACCGATGACGAGTTGGCGTTCTATGACGCGGTGGCCGCCAACGAGTCGGCAGTGCGGGAGTTGGGTAGCGACGTCCTGGCGAAGATCGCCCGTGAGTTGGTAGAGCGGATCAGGGCCGATGTGACCGTGGACTGGTCGGTCCGGGAACAGGTTCAGGCGCGGATCAGGAGCAAGGTCAAGCGGTTGTTGGCCCGCTACGGCTACCCACCCGACGAGGAACAACGAGCGATCGAACTCGTGCTGGCGCAAGCGAAGACCTTTGCCGAAGAGTGGAGCTGAGCGTTTCTGCGCCTGTCCGGAGACCCGCGTGGTGGTAGCCCCGGCAGGGCAGGCGTAGGGGTGGATATGGTCGTCGGGTGAATCGACTTGCGGAGGCGACCAGCCCGTACCTGCTCCAGCACGCCGACAATCCGGTGGACTGGTGGCCCTGGTGTGACGAGGCGTTCGCCGAGGCGAAACGGCGCGACGTGCCGGTGCTGATCTCTGTCGGCTACTCGGCCTGCCACTGGTGCCACGTGATGGCGCACGAGTCGTTCGAGGACGAGGCGGTCGGCAGGCTGCTCAACGAGGGCTTCGTGTCGATCAAGGTGGACCGCGAGGAGCGGCCCGACGTGGACGCGGTCTACATGACCGCCACCCAGGCGATGACCGGTCAGGGCGGCTGGCCGATGACTGTCTTCGCCACCCCGGACGGCACCCCGTTCTTCTGCGGCACGTACTTCCCCCGGCCGAACTTCGTCCGACTGCTGGAGTCGGTCGGGACCGCCTGGCGGGAGCAGCGCGACGCCGTGCTGCGCCAGGGCGCCGCCGTGGTGGAGGCGATAGGCGGTGCGCAGGCCGTCGGCGGTCCCACCGCCCCGCTCACCGCCGAGCTGCTCGACGCCGCCGCGGACCAGCTCGCCAAGGAGTACGACGAGGTCAACGGCGGTTTCGGTGGGGCACCGAAGTTTCCGCCGCACATGAACCTGCTCTTCCTGCTGCGCCACCACCAGCGCACCGGCTCGGCCCGGAGCCTGGAGATCGTCAGGCATACCTGCGAGGCGATGGCCCGAGGTGGCATCCACGACCAGCTTGCCGGCGGCTTCGCCAGGTACGCGGTGGACGGGCACTGGACCGTGCCGCACTTCGAGAAGATGCTGTACGACAACGCGCTGCTGCTGCGGGTCTACACCCAGCTGTGGCGGCTCACCGGCGACGCGTTGGCGCTGCGGGTAGCCCGGGACACGGCCCGGTTCCTCGCCGACGAGCTGCACCGGCCCGAGCAGGGTTTCGCTTCGGCGCTGGACGCGGACACCGAGGGCGTCGAGGGTCTCACCTACGTCTGGACGCCGGCCGAGCTGGTCCAGGTGCTGGGCGAGGAGGACGGCCGGTGGGCCGCCGACCTCTTCGCGGTGACCGACACCGGCAGCTTCGAGCACGGCACGAGCGTGCTGCGACTGGCGCGCGACGTCGACGACGCCGATCCGGCGGTACGGGAGCGCTGGCAGGGAGTGGTCCGCCGGCTGCTGGCCGTCCGGGACAGCCGGCCCCAGCCGGCACGCGACGACAAGGTGGTGGCTGCCTGGAACGGTCTGGCGGTGACCGCGCTCGCCGAGTTCGTCCGACTTGTCGAGGCCAGCGGTCGGATCGGCACCGAGGGTGAGGCGAACCTGTTGGAGGGGGTCACCATCGTCGCCGACGGGGCGATGCGGCACACCGCCGAGTACCTCGCCCGGGTGCACCTGGTCGACGGACGGCTGCGCCGCGCGTCCCGGGACGGCCGGGTCGGCGATCCAGCCGGCGTACTTGAGGACTACGGCTGCGTGGCCGAGGCGTTCTGCGCCATGCACCAGGTCACCGGTGAAGGTCGCTGGCTGGAACTGGCAGGTCAGCTGCTCGACGTCGCGCTGGCACATTTCGCCGCGCCCGGTGGGGCGTTCCACGACACCGCCGACGACGCGGAGCAGCTTGTCGCCCGGCCCGCCGACCCGACCGACAATGCCACCCCTTCCGGCCGGTCCGCGATCGTCGCGGCGCTTGTCGCGTACGCGGCGCTGACCGGGGACAACCGCTACCGCGAGGCGGCCGAGGCGGCCCTGGCCACTGTCGCGCCGATCGTCGGGCGGCATGCCCGCTTCACCGGGTACGCGGCCACCGCTGGCGAGGCGCTGCTCTCCGGGCCGTACGAGATTGCGGTGGCGACCGACGACCCGGCGGGTGACCCGCTGGTGGCGGCGGCGTACCGGCACGCCCCGCCCGGTGCGGTGATCGTCGTGGGCGCTCCGGACCAGCCGGGGATTCCGCTGCTCGCCGGCCGTCCGTTTGTCGACGGGCGGGCAGCCGCGTACGTCTGTCGGGGTTTCGTCTGCCAGCGCCCGGTGACGGGTGTCGAGGAGTTGGTGGAGCAGCTGCGTTGAGCCGGATCCGCCGCAGGGTGCCGCGACCGGCCCGGATAGGCTGACGCCGCTATGGATTCCCGTACCGGTCTGCCCGTTGTCGGCATGGTGGGCGGCGGCCAACTGGCCCGGATGACCCACCAGGCCGCCATCTCCCTCGGCCAGTCGCTGCGTGTGCTCGCGCTCACCCCGGACGACGGCGCGGCCCTGGTCGCCGCCGATGTCCAGTACGGCGACCACGCCGACCTCGCCGCGCTGCGTACCTTCGCCAAGGGCTGCGACGTGGTCACCTTCGACCACGAGCACGTCCCGACCGAGCACATCCGGGCCCTCACCGGCGAGGGGGTGAAGCTGTTCCCGCCCGCCGACGCGCTCGTGCACGCCCAGGACAAGCAGGTGATGCGGGAGCGGCTCGGCACCCTGGGCGCGCCCAACCCGCGTTGGCGACCTGTCGCGTCCCCCGCTGATCTGGTCGAGTTCGGCGCGGAGGTCGGCTGGCCGGTCGTGGTCAAGGCCGCCCGTGGTGGGTACGACGGGCGTGGGGTCTGGCCGGCCAGCGACCCGGCCGCCGCGACCGAGCTGGCGGAGACACTGCTCGCCGGTGGCACGAAGCTGATCGTCGAGGAACGGGTGGCGCTGCGCCGGGAACTCGCCGTACAGGTGGCGCGTTCGCCGTTCGGGCAGGTCGCGGTCTACCCGGTGGTCGAGACGGTGCAGCGCGACGGGATCTGCGTCGAGGTGCTGGCACCGGCTCCCGGCCTGGTCGAGGAACTGGCGGTCGCCGCGCAGCAGCTCGCCATCGATCTGGCCACCGAACTCGGCGTGGTGGGCCTGCTGGCGGTTGAGCTGTTCGAGGTGGCCGATCCGGCGGGGCCGGGCGGTAGCCGGCTGGTGGTCAACGAGCTGGCGATGCGTCCGCACAACTCGGGGCACTGGACCATCGAGGGGGCCCGGACGTCGCAGTTCGAGCAGCACCTGCGGGCGGTGCTGGACTACCCGATGGGCGACACCTCGTTGACCGCCCCGGTGGTGGTGATGGCGAACGTGCTCGGCGGGCAGCCCGGCGGCATGTCGATCGACGAGCGGCTGCACCATCTCTTCGCGGCCGAGCCGACCGCCCGGGTCCACCTGTACGGCAAACAGGTCCGCCCCGGCCGCAAGATCGGCCACGTCACGGTGCTCGGCGACGATCTGGACGAGGCGCGCGCCCGGGCTGCCCGGGCCGCCAGCTGGCTGCGGGACGGAACAGCGGAGGAATGAGCAACGTGAGCACGGTCGGTGTGATCATGGGGAGCGATTCGGACTGGCCGACGATGAAGGCCGCCGCCGAGGTGCTCGCCGAGTTCGAGGTGCCGTACGAGGTCGAGGTCGTTTCGGCGCACCGCACCCCGGTCAAGATGATCGACTACGGTAGGGCCGCTGCCGACCGTGGGCTCAAGGTGATAATCGCCGGGGCCGGCGGCGCGGCGGCCCTGCCCGGCATGGTCGCCTCGGTGACCCCACTGCCGGTGATCGGCGTACCGGTGCCGCTGAAGCACCTCGACGGCATCGACTCGCTGCTGTCGATCGTGCAGATGCCGGCCGGGGTGCCGGTGGCGACCGTGTCGATCGGCAACGCCCGCAACGCCGGGCTGCTCGCCGTCCGCATCCTCGCCACCGCTGACCGCGCCCTGCTCGACCGGATGTCGGCGTACCAGGCCGACCTGGAACAGTTGGTCGCCGAGAAGGACGCCGCACTCCGCGCCTCCCTGGCTTAGCAACGCCTTCCTGGCCTAGCCACGGCTGCCTGATCGCTCGCCGGCCCGATCGCCTGCCGGCCTGCTTGCCTGCCGCCCTGCTCGGCTCGTTGCCGCCCTGCTCGCGCCTGCTGTTCGGCCGCGTTGCGTCCCCGCTGGCGACCGCTGTTCGCCGTGGCATGGCCGACGCACGACGTGTGGTCCGGACGCTGTCGAGCTGAGCCGTCCGCGCTATCAGCGGCACAGGCGCGCCCGTTGCGACGGCCGCTGGTGGCTGATCCGTCCAGGCTCTCAGCTCGACAGTGCCTCGACCCCCATATGCTGCCGGCGCGGCCTCGTCCGCCAGCACGGCCTTTGCCCGCTATCGCGGCATTGCGCGCCGATCCGGTTCAGCGCATGCCGCGTAGCGCCGTCTGCAGGCGTTCCTGGGCGCGGCGACGGCGTTCGTTGCTGGCGCCGAGAATCAGCAGCAGGAAGCCGACCGGGATCAGCGCCAGCCACGGTCCGAGGCTGAACAACGCGTGCACGGCCGCGATCGCGGTGACCACCGCTCCGACGATGACAGGTGCCTGCTGCTGGGTCATCGAGCCGAAGACCAGCACGGCGACCGCGCCGAGCAACAGCAGCACCTGACGGATCGTGCTCGAATCGGTGGCCAGCACGATCGCCAGGGTCGGCACGAAGGCGGCGAGCAGCGCCGGTCCGTACGCCACCCAGCTGCTCATGTCGGTGCGCTGGCGCAGCTCCAGCACCCCGACCAGCAGGGCCAGCGCGGCGAACGGCAACGTGTACGCCTCGGGCAGGGCCACGTCGGCAACCCGCATCAGGATCCACCAGGCGGTGATCTCGCAGAGCACCACAGCCCAGAACAACACCCGTCGCTCCGTCGGCCGGCGTCCGGGTCGGGTCGCGGCGAGACCGAGAACCGCACCCCAGGCGGCGAGCAGTGCGGCGATGTGCCGGGGCGAGTCGAAGGCCAGCGCCAGCGCGATGAGTGCTGCGGCGTGTCCGCTCCACTCCACTGTCGCCGCCTCGCGACGTGCCTCGGGGCGGCGGAGCCGGGGCAGCGTGGCGGAGAAGACCTGCAACGCCGCGCCGACCGCCAGCACCCCGAACGCCGACCAGACCGCGGCGAGCCCGGCTACCAGGCCGGCGGTGAGCACGAACAGCTGCGCCATCAGTGAGGCGAACAGCCAACCGAGCAGACGGGCCCGGGAGGTCAGACCGTAGAGGGCGGCCACCAACCCAACCCCGACCGCACCACCGAGAGTGAACAGGGTCAGCTCCCGGGTGGCGAGGCTGCCGGCGAGGCCGGCTCCACCCGCTGCCAGTCCGATCACGAAGACCAGGACCCGGGCCAGGCGCAACGAGCGGGCCCGCTCCACCAGGGCCGGCGGCGGCGTCAGCGCCAACCCCAGCATCGAGATGGTGAACACGGCCAGGGCCGACAGCGTGCTCGCCGGCCAGCCGCCGCCGAGCGCGATCGGGGCGATGAGCAGGGTGACGGCGGCGCCGGGCAGCACCACCGGCACGGCCCGGGACCGGCGTCCGCCACTGAACCCGGTGGCGGCCAGGGCCGCCGTCACGGTGAGCAGCAGCGCGGTGAGCACATGGGTCGGGTTGACCGCTGCCGGCGGCGGGTCGAGCAGGATCGCAGGTGGTCCCTGCCAGATCCGGTTGACCGTGCGATGCGGGTCGACGAGGGCGGCGATGAGCGCTGGGGCGATGGAGACCAGGGCCAGGACCGTCGGTAGGGCGGCGGCGGCCAGCGCACCGGCGGCCGGGCTCACCCGCCACCGGCGCCGGTTGTCGTCGGGCAGCCGACGTAGCGCCCCGTCGAGCAGCACGGTCCATCGGCGCACCGGTTGGGCCGCGCCGGTCGGCGGCTCGGTCGCCCCCCGCACCAGCTCCGCGAGCACCCCGAGCAGGGCCGCCGCTGCCGCGTAGACCCCGACGGGCAACGCGATGGGTACGGCGGCGAGCGCTGTCACGCTCGCCCCGCCGACCACTCCGGCGCTGGCCCAGGGCAGGTACTGGGGAACCTGCCGGCGGACCGCGGCCACCGCGGCCAGGCCGAGGCTGGACGCGGCAAGGCCGGCGGTGAGCACCACCTGGGGGGCGTGGCCGAACTCGACGGCGAGGGCGGCGGTGGCACCCGGCAACGCCAGCAGTGCCGCGCCCACGCCGGCACCACCTATCTGCGCCAGGTGCGGCGGCATGCCCTCCGCCTCGATGTCCTCGACGAGCGGCTCGGCCATGTTGCGGGCCAGCGCGGCCACCACCGTGCCGATCAACACGATGCTGCCCAGGGCCAGCGCGGTCGTCCACGGTCGGACCAGGCCGGCGCCGGCGGCGTGCAGCGCGACCACCCCGGCCACGGTGATCCGGGACAGTGCCGCCCTGGGCTCGATCGTGGCGACCGCGGCCATCCCGAAGATGGTGGCGACCATGCCGCCGATCAGGACCGGCGACCACCAGGACAGCTCGAACGCGGCGGGAGCGCCGATGGTGGCGAGCACGACCGCCACTCCGGCCACGTCGTAACGCCAGGGCGGCGGCAGCAGGATGCCCGCCGCGATCGCGAGCAGCACCAGGGCGATCGGGCCCTGCCAGGTCGTACCGCCGGTCGGCGCGGCCGGCCAGCCGCTGAGGTCGCCGTTCCAGATCGGGCCGGGTGTGGCCAGCACGCCGACACCGCCGCGTAGCGCCATCCAGCCGGCGAGCAGCCCGATCAGCACTCCACCGATGGTGAGGCCGAGCACCGGCCCTCGGCGCCACTCCTCGGGCATCGCCCGGGCCGCGACGGCCACCACCAGGACCAGTGCGGCGGCGACGGCGAGCTGCCCGGCCGGTGCGAGCACCGTGCCGATCCGCAGCAGAGTGGCGACAAGCGCGGCGGTCACCGCGGCGGCTGCCAGGTCGGAGCCGTCCAATGTGAGATCGGAGCGGCGACCGGTGTCGATCGAGGGGGCCAGGAACAGCAGCACCGCGGAGACCAGCAGCAGCGCGCCGACCCAGGCGTCCGCCACGGTGGCACCCGGTGAGCCGAATCCGGCCGCGGCGACAACCAAGGCACCCAGGCCGGTGCCGACCGACAGCGGTACGGGGATTTGGCGTTGCGACACCTGCACGATGGCGGCGTAGCCGAGCGTGACGCAGACGGCGAGGAAGCTGGCCGCGAGCACCGGCACGGTCGCCTCGCGCAGGCTCGCCGGGGTCGGCGTGGCGTCGACCGGGAGGGTGGCCGCGACGAAGGCGGCCACTGCTCCGGGCAGGGCGAAGGCGGCACCCCCGGCAGCCCAGGCCGAGACGGTGTCCGCAGCCGCCGGGGCGAGCCGGATCCGGGGGGCGGCGGCGATCAGCGCACCGGCCACGACGAAGGTGAGCAGCACCGCGGCGGTCAACGCCGGTCGGGCGAGGGCCGCGCCGGCACCGGCGAGCCCGACCACGGCGGCGCCCACCGCGTGCGCCAGCGCGGCGCGGGGGGTACGGGCGGAGAGGCCGGCCGCCCCGATACCGATAGCGGTAAGCACCATCGACCACGGCGCCCACGCCCAGGCCAGTCCGAAGGAGGCCGGTACGGCCAGCGCGGTGAGCGCCGCGCCGGTCACCGCGAACTCACGTCGGATCTCCGGCGGCAGGGCCAGCACCGCGGCCACGGTCAGCAGAAAGGCGCTGGCGGCGAGCTGCCAGGCGGCCGGTCCCACGGCGGCGGCCAGCTCGGCCGGGTACCTGTCGAGGTCCGCCGCCCAGGCCGGCAGCGCGGCCTGGACCGGGGCGATTCCGGCGCGCAACGCGCTGCCGGCGACCACCACCCCGCTGACCGTCAGCGCCACCGCGGAGGCCAGCTGCGGGCCCCGGCGGACGGATTCGGGTACCGCCCGGACCGCGAGCCCGGTGACCGTGATGACCAGCGCGATCAGCAGCAGGGCGCGGCCCGGAAGTGCCACCGAGGCGACCCGGCCCAGGGCACCGATGACGGCGAGGGTGAACACGCCCGCGCCCAGGTCGGGCAGGGGCGGACGGCGGAGCACAAGCGTCCCGGCCAGGCAGACGGTGGCGGCGAGGAGCAGCACCAGTCCGGTGCCGGCCGCGCCCGGCACGGTGGTGGTCCGCAGCAGGGCGGTCACCGCGTACGCCAGGGCGACGGCGACCGCCACCCCGTGCAGCGCCCAGGTCAGTTCCCGCAGCCCCGGCACCGGTCGGGTTGGTGCGGTCGCGGCGCCGCCGACGGTGAGGTCCAGCAGCTCACCGCCCTCCTCCGGGGCCGCCTCCGGCCTGCCGTCGGACGGGTTCTCCTCGGCCGAACGCTGCCGGGGCGCGCTCGGCCGGCCGGAGTCGGCCGCCGCGTCGGTGAGCGGCTGCTCCACGGTGACCGGGGAGCGGGCCAGCCACAGGTCGAGCAACGCGACAACTGTCAGCACCAGGGCCCAGCCCGCCGGTCCGGTGATCCGGTCGTACGCCAGCAGTGGCACCACCGGCTGGGCGGCCAGCACGGTGGCGAACCGGGGCGCGCGCAGCCTGGTCCACCCGGCGTAGCCGACCGAGACGGCGGCGGTGACCGCGAAGATCACTCCGGCGAAGACCGTGCCGGAAGCACCGCCGTTGCCGATCCGGTCCACCGCCCAGAGGGCGTACCCGGTCAGGGGAACCAGGAGCAGGCCCACGGCCGCGATGGTCTCGGCCGTGGAGGTCAGTCCACGCCGGACCAGCACCGGCGGAGCGAGCAGCATGAGGACTGTCGCGAGCAGCAGGATGCCGAGGCGGGCCAGCGCGTCCATCGAGCTGGTGGCGACCACGGCGAACACCACGGCGGCGACGCCGAGCAGCAGCGCGCCGAGGCCGAGCGGGATGTTCTGGACCTCCCGCGAGGACGCCTCCGGCGGGTGCTCAGGGTCGTCGACGTCCAGCCAGACAGGTTCGGTAGGTGGCGGTGGCTCCTGGACACCCGTGGTGCCCTGGCGGGGTACCCGAGGTGGCGGAAACGCGCCGTCCCGCGGTGGCGGGACCGCACCGTCGCGAGGCGGCGAGGCACCGTCGGATGAGGGGCGGCGCGGTGGCCGACGGCGTAACACGCGACGCGGCCGGCTGGCCTGCCGGATCCGCTCGTCTCCTTGACTGCCGGCGTGCGAGAGGATGTCGCGCTGGAAGAGCGCCGCCTGCATCTTGGCGGCGAGCTGTCGTTGTTCCCGGGCGATGGCGGCCTCGCGGGCCTTCAGCTCCGCGATCGAGCGTTCGATCTCCGCCAGGTGCTCGGCCCATTGTGGCTGGTGCGCTCCGCAGTGCGGGCAGCGAACCGCCGGCTTGATCTCCCGGCCGCACGAAGGGCACTGAAAGTTCGCCACGACACCCCTCCACCCGCACTGTGGATTCCCACTGTCGCAGCATGCCCAAAGCGGGCCGGGAATTCGACAGTTGTCGGCGGGTCAAGCGCCAGTATCACCGGAGAACGCGATCATGGCCGCCCCATGCCCCGGTACTCCCAGCCGGCCTGGGTCCACAGTGCCGAGTCGAGGCAGTTGCGGGCGTCGACCACGCGGCGGCCGGCGACGAGGTCGCCGAGGAGGCCGGGGTCGGCGTTGCGGAAGTCGGCCCATTCGGTGAGGACGCAGACCAGGTCGGCGCCGGTGACCGCCTCGGCGATGTCGGCTTCGTAGCTGAGTTCAGGTACGGCCCGCCTGGCGTTGTCCATGCCCTGAGGGTCGTAGACGTGGACGTCGGCGCCGGCCTTGTGGAGCAGGGCGGCCACCGCGAGGGCGGGGGCGTCGCGTACGTCGTCGGTGTTGGGTTTGAAGGTGGCGCCGAGCACGGCGATCCGGGTGCCGGACAGGTCCGGGCCGGCCGGGCCGGAGCGGCGGCCGAGCAGGTCGGCGGCGAGTTGCAGGACACGGGTCCGGCGCCGCAGGTTGATCAGGTCGACCTCGTGCAGGAAGCGCAGTGCCTCGCCGGCGCCGAGTTCCTGGGCGCGGGCCTGGAAGGCGCGGATGTCCTTGGGCAGGCAGGCGCCGCCGAAGCCGAGCCCGGCCTGGAGGAAGCGGTTGCCGATGCGGGGGTCGTAGCCGATGGCGCGGGCGAGCTGGGTGACGTCACCGCTGGAGGCCTCGCAGACCTCGGCCATCGCGTTGATGAAGGAGATCTTGGTGGCGAGGAAGGCGTTCGCGGCGACCTTCACCAGCTCGGCGGTGGCGAAGTCGGTGACCACCAGGGGTACCTCGCGGTCCTCGGTGGCGGCCAGGTCGAACACACCCTTGTGGGCGGCGTAGAGCATGCCGTTGGCCCATTCGCTCTTGACGCCTACCACGATGCGGTTGGGTCGGAGCACATCGTCGACGGCGAAGCCCTCCTGGAGGAACTCCGGGCTCCAGGCCACCTCGACGCCGAGGTCGGCGGGGGTGTGCTTGCCCACGAGTTGCTCCACCCACTCGGCGGTGCCGACCGGGACCGTGGACTTGCCGACGATGAGCGCCTTGCGGGTCAGGTGCTGGGCCAGGCTGGTGACCGACGCCTCGACGTACGACAGGTCGGCACCCATCCCGTCGGCCCGCTGCGGGGTGCCGACGCAGATGAAGTGCACGTCACCGAAGGCGGCGGTCTCGGCGATGTCGGTGCTGAACCGCAGCCGGCCGGCGGCCAGGTTGCGGCGCAGCAGCTCGTCCAGGCCGGGCTCGTGGATCGGCACCTCTCCGGCGTTCAGCTTGGCGATCTTGTCTGCGTCGACGTCGAACCCGAGCACCTCGTAGCCGAGTTCGGCGTAGCAGATGGCGTAGGTCGCGCCAAGGTAGCCGGTGCCCAGGAAGGTCACCCGCGGCCGGGACGCGCCCGAGGGGGGCGTGACCGCCGCGATGGCGGGCACCGGCTGGGTGTTCGGGTACGGGATGGTCACGCCTGTCTTCTCCGCTCGCACTGGCGCCGCGTGGTTGCGTCGCGTTCCGCTGCGGCGCCAGGGCAGGGCGCCGGAGAGGTGGTTCGTCTGCTGGGTCCCATCATCGCCGAGCGGCATCGGGGCTTCGTCATAGCCCAGCCTACGCGCCGGTAACATCACCTGAACTGTGGTCGTTATCCTTCAGTCTGCGCGGTGGGCGTCCAGGTGACGCTACAGACTGCGCATGATAGCGGTGAAGGGGAGGGGCCGACATGGCCGCAGAGCAGTCGTTTGACGCGTACCGCCTGCCCGAGGAGCACGAGGCGATCCGGGAAGCGGTCCGCGAGGTCTGTGCGGCCAAGGTGGCTCCGCACGCCGCCGAGGCGGATGAGACAGGTGAGTTCCCGAAGGCGTCGTACGACGCACTTCGGGCTGCCGACTTCCACGCCCCGCACATCCCGGTCGAGTACGGCGGTGCCGGCGCGGACGCGCTGGCCACGGCGATCGTGATCGAGGAGGTTGCCCGGGCCTGCGCCTCGTCCTCGCTTATCCCGGCGGTGAACAAGCTGGGCACCATGCCGCTGCTGCTGGCCGGCTCCGACGAGCTCAAGAGCCGCTACCTGACACCTGTCGCCAGCGGCGAGGCGATGTTCTCGTACTGCCTGTCCGAGCCGGAGGCCGGCAGCGACGCGGCGGCGATGACCACCCGGGCGGTACGTGACGGCGATCACTGGGTGCTCAACGGCGTGAAGCGGTGGATCACCAACGCCGGTGTCTCGGAGTTCTACACCGTCTTCGCGACGACCGACCCCACCGCCCGCTCCCGGGGCATCTCCGCCTTCGTGGTCGAGAAGTCCGATCCGGGGGTCAGCTTCGGTGCCCCCGAGAAGAAGCTGGGCATCAAGGGTTCACCGACCCGCGAGGTCTACCTGGACAACGTGCGGATCCCGGCGGAGCGGATGATCGGTGCCGAGGGCACCGGCTTCGCCACCGCGATGAAGACCCTGGATCACACTCGGGTCACCATCGCCGCACAGGCCGTCGGCATCGCGCAGGGCGCGCTCGACTACGCCAAGGGGTACGTCGCCGAGCGCAAGCAGTTCGGCAAGGCGGTCGCTGAGTTCCAGGGCGTGCAGTTCATGCTCGCCGACATGGGGATGAAGCTCGAGGCGGCCCGGCAGTTGACGTACGCGGCGGCCGGTCGGTCCGAGCGCGGCGACGCCGACCTGACCTACTTCGGCGCGGCGGCCAAGTGCTTCGCCTCGGACGCCGCGATGGAGATCACCACCGACGCGGTGCAGCTGCTCGGTGGGTACGGCTACACCCGCGACTACCCGGTCGAGCGGATGATGCGCGACGCCAAGATCACTCAGATCTACGAGGGCACCAACCAGGTGCAGCGCATCGTGATGGCCCGCCAACTGCTCAAGGGCTGACCGCCCGCACGGACGCCCACCGTCACCTCCGCCTGACGGCCGTCGGGCGGAGGTGACGATCGGTGGTACCGGGGTCAGTTGGTGGCGTCGTCGCGTCGGGGCAGGTTGCCCGGTGGCGCCGACCAGGGCGACCCCCCGCCGGTACGCCGGGGCAGCGGCTCGGTGGGCGTCGGATCCGGATCCGGATAGCCCAGGCTCAGCGGTGCGGTGTCACCTTCCGACGACGGGGCCGGTGACCAGTCGGTCAAAGTCGGGTCCGACGTCGACGCGTCAGGCATCCCCGCCGGCTGCGGCACCGGGGCCGGCCAGCGTCGCCAGCGTTGCCCGCTGAACGTCGCGATCAGCAGCAGCACGCCGATCAGGAAGAGCGTTCCGTTCTCCACCGGCAGCCCCAGCGGCAGCGGGTCACCGAGGAAGCCCCAGTCGGACGGGATCCGTTCGCGTACCCGGAACGGCGCGATGAACAGCCCGACGTACGGGGTGACCAGCAGCAGCCCGGCCACCAGCGGACCGAGCGGCGAGATGCGCAGCGTGCCGAGCAGACCCAGCACGATGCCACCGACAGCGAGGTATACGGCCGGCTCGATGAGGTTGGCCGTGTTGGACGTGCCGATCTCCACCCACCGGTTGACGGTGTCGGCCGACCCGTCCTGACCGAGGGTGACCAGCACCCACGTGACCGGCACCACCACCAGCCCTGCGAGGAAGCTCCACAGATGTCGCATCCGCGCACCGTACCGTTTCCGACATGACCGAGCACCCCGCCACTACCCTGCCGGGCAAACCGACCTCGTACTCCCGGGTAACCCTCAGTCGGATCATGACCGCCGTCGACGTGAACCTGTACGGGACAGTGCACGGTGGGGTGCTCATGAAGTTCGTCGACGACGTGGCTGGAGCGGCGGCGGCGCGGCACAGCGGCGGTACCGCGGTGACCGCCGCGATCGACGAGATCGTCTTCTCCGAGGCGGTCCGGGTGGGCGACCTGGTGCACGCGTACGCCCAGGTGAACTGGACCGGGCAGACCTCGATGGAGGTCGGCGTACGGGTGATGGCCGAGCGCTGGGACTCGGCCGACGAGTTGCCGGTGCGGGTGGCCACCGCGTACCTCGTCTTCGTCGGGGTCGAGGTGGGCGGCGCACCCCGGCCGGTGCGTCCGGTCCTGCCGGAGACGCCGGAGGACGAGCGACGCTGGCGTGAGGCCGAGATCCGCCGCGCGCACCGACTGGCCCGCCGTCGCGCGATCCAGGCGGCCCGCAGCGAAGCCTGAGGGGCACATCCGGTGTCGGTCGCGCGCCTCCATGCGTCACGCCCACACCCCCCGGCTGCGGGGGATGTGGAGTGGGCACATGCGTCTGCCGGGCTCGGGTGCGGAGAATGGCGCTTCGAGGTAGGGCAAGATGGCGCCACGGCCCACCGCACAGCGTCGTGCCGGGCCAGGGGAGGAGTGGACCAGTGACGGACGTGCTGTGGACGCCACCGGCGGACGTGCTCCAGCGGTCGCGGATCGGCGCTTACCTGCGTTGGCTCGCCGAGCACCGGGGGTTGACGTTCGCCGACTACGACGCCCTGTGGCAATGGTCGGTCACCGACCTGGACGCCTTCTGGCGGTCGATCTGGGACCACTTCGGCGTCGTCGCGCACACCCCGCCGACCGCCACCCTGGCCGATCGGGGCATGCCGGGCGCCAGGTGGTTCCCCGGCGCCACCCTCAACTACGCCGAGAACGTGCTGCGGATGCCGGGCCGGGCCGACGATGAGCCGGTGGTCGTGGCACACGGGCAGACCCGCGAGCCGGTCACCCTCACCGCCGGTCAGTTGCGCGAGCAGGTCCGGCGGGTCGCCGCCGGGCTGCGCCGGCTCGGCGTCACCACCGGCGACCGGGTGGCCGCGTACGCGCCCAACATCCCCGAGACGTACGTGCTGATGCTCGCCACCGCCAGCCTCGGTGCCGTCTTCTCCTCCTGCGCGCCGGAGTTCGGCACCCGCAGTGTCACCGACCGCTGGCAGCAGATCGAGCCGAAGATCCTGGTCGCCGTCGACGGCTACCGCTACGGCGACAAGCCGGTGGACCGGCGCGCCGAGGTGGCCGCGATCCGGGCCGCGCTGCCCTCGCTGCGGCACACCGTGTCGATCCCCTACCTCGACCCCGGGGACTCGCCGGCGGACGGGGCACTGGCCTGGGCGGAGCTGGCCGCCGAGACCGACGAACCGCTGGCCTTCACTCCGGTGCCGTTCGACCACCCGCTGTACGTGCTCTACTCCTCCGGCACCACCGGGCTGCCCAAACCCATAGTGCACGGGCACGGCGGCATCCTGCTGGAACACCTGAAGATGCTCGCCCTGCACCACGACCTCGGTCCGGCCGACCGGTTCTTCTGGTTCACCACCACCGGCTGGATGATGTGGAACTTCCTGGTCTCCGGACCGGCGGTGGGCGCGACGATCGTGCTGTTCGACGGCAACCCCGGCCACCCCGACCTGAGCGCGATGTGGCGGCTCGCCGAGCAGACCGGCACCACGTACTTCGGCACCTCAGCGCCGTTCCTGCTGGCCTGCCGCAAGGCCGGCCTGGTCCCGCGCGAGATCGCCGACCTCGCCGCGCTGCGCGGCCTCGGTTCCACCGGCGCGCCACTGCCCGCCGAGGGCTTCACCTGGGTGTACGACACGGTCGGCAGCGACCTTCAGCTCCAGTCGCTGTCCGGCGGCACCGACGTCTGCACCGGCTTCGTCGGCGGTGTCCCGCTGCTGCCGGTGCACGCCGGTGAGATCACCTGCCGGGCGCTGGGCGCCAAGGTGGAGGCCCGCTCACCGGACGGCACCCCGGTGATCGGCGAGCTGGGCGAGCTGGTGATCACCGAGCCGATGCCGAGCATGCCCGTGGGTTTCTGGAACGACCCGGACGGGGCCCGGTACCGGGAGGCGTACTTCGACGTCTATCCCGGGGTGTGGCGGCACGGGGACTGGATCACCATCAACTCGCGGGGCGGATGCGTCATCACCGGCCGCTCCGACGCCACCCTCAACCGGGGCGGGGTCAGGCTCGGCACCGCCGAGTTCTACTCCGTCGTGGAAGGGCTTGACGAGGTCGTCGACTCGGTGGTGGTACATCTGGAGGACGACGAGGGCGGCGCCGGCGAGCTGCTGCTGTTCGTGGTGCTCGCCGACGGGCTCTCCCTCGACGACGAACTGCGGAAGAAGATCTGCCGCGAGCTGCGTACCGCGTTGTCCCCCCGGCACGTCCCCGACGAGATCCACCAGGTCCGCGCGGTTCCACGCACCCTGTCGGCGAAGAAGCTGGAGGTGCCGGTAAAAAAGATCCTCACCGGCACCCCCGTCGACCAGGCCGCCGCCAAGGGCGCCCTCGCCAACCCCGATTCCCTTGCCGCCTTCGCGACCCTGGCCCAACACCGCGCCCCGAGCCACCCCGCCCCTTGACTCAGGGGCTTGTGACGTATCTGTTGGGTGGTTCGGTGCGTCGTTGATGGCGAACGCCGTGGTCCTGGGTGGGCGGTCTCCAGGGGCCCTGCGTCACTGAGCGTGTCTCGCCGCCCACCGACCCCACACCCCCTCGCATCCTTTGCTCTGCTTCAACCCACGCAACAGTCACTCTCCGCAGTACCGCGCGCCCGCCGGCCTCGCGCGCCCGCCACGTTGGCCCAGCTCAGCCGGTTGTGCGTCGGTTGAAGCAGAGCAAAGCGTCGAGGTGGGTTGGTCTGCCCGCGCCAGCGTGGCGACTGTGGGTGATTATTGCTGAGGGTGATGGTTCGGCCCGTAGCTCGGTGGTGCCCGGGCCGGCCGCCGGCTCCTCCTCGATCAGATCGGCCGCGGGGCGGTTCAGCCGAGGGTGCGGGTGACCCGTTCCGTCGATTGCCGGTCGGCCAGGCGGTCCGGGTCCGGGTGGGCGCAGAGCACCATTGTGGCGCCCGCGCTGAGCGGGGCCAGTAGCCAGTCGAGCGGGTCCGGGTGCCTGTCGACGTCCACCAGGAGCCGGTCGGCCGGGGAGATACCGAGTTCGAGGGCGCGGGCGGCGGCCCGAGTACGTAGCGCGCTGTGGTCGGGCCCGCCCGGCGGGTACGCCGTGAAGTGGTCGCCGTGCGCGCGTACCTCGGTGACGTAGTCCGCGAAGCCTGCCGGCACCTCCCGCAGCGGGAGCGCGAACGGGTGCAGCGCCAGTGCGTAGCGGTCATTCGCCGGCCAGGCGTCGGCCTCGACGAGGCGGTCGGCGGCGGCGAAGAGCACGTCCACCTCGCCCGGCTGCTCGGCGTACCGGACCGTCAACCCGGCCGACCAGCAGCCGAGCAGCACGGCAGCGCTCTGCCAGTGCGGCGGCAGGAGCACCGCGGCGGTGTCGCCCGACCCGAGGGCCAGTTCGTCGACGAGCAGGTTGGCCGTCTTGGCCACCCAGTTCGCCAACGTCGCGCCGGAAAGTTCGGTGCGTTCGCCGGTCGCGTCGTCATACCAGGTCAGCAGCGGGCGGTTCGGGTCGCTCGCGATCGCGTCGGCGAAGACCCGGGCAATGTTGTCGGCCATCGGCGCGAACGATACGCGCCCGGTGGCCGTACTCGATGGCAGCGACAAGTCGGCGTACCGTCGGGTCGCAGTCAGCGTCCGTGCCCGGCTCCGGCGTAGGCTTGCCGGAGTGTTGTTCCCCACAGTCCCGCCACCACAAGGAGTCGCCCCGTGACCGCCGGTCGCCCGCCCCGCGTGCTCATCGACGCCACGAGTGTTCCCGCCGATCGCGGCGGCGTCGGTAGATACGTCGACGGCCTGCTCGGCGCCCTCGGCAAGGTGTGCGGATCGGCGGTGGACCTGGTGGTGGTCAGCCTCCGCACGGATCTGGAGCGCTACCGCCGGATGCTGCCCGGCGCGGAGATCATTCCAGCGCCGGCCGCTGTCGCGCACCGGCCGGCCCGGCTCGCCTGGGAGCAGACCGGCCTGCCCCTGCTCGCCCAGCAGGTCGGCGCCGAGGTGCTGCACTCACCCTTCTACACCTGCCCACTGCGTGCCGGCTGCCCGGTCACCGTCACGGTGCACGACGCGACGTTCTTCACCGAGCCGGAGCACTACGACAAGTCCCGCCGCACGTTCTTCCGCAGCGCCATCAAGACCTCGCTGCGGCGCGCGGACCGGGTGATCGTGCCCAGCAAGGCCACCCGCGACGAGCTGATCCGGCTGCTGGACGCCGATCCGACCCGGATCGACGTGGCCTACCACGGCGTGGACCACGACGCCTTCCACGCACCGGGCGACGAGGAGAAGGCCCGGGTGCGTGCCCGGCTGGGGCTCGGCGGCAGCCGTTACGTCGCGTTCCTCGGGGCCAAGGAGCCACGCAAGAACGTGCCGAACCTGATCCGTGGCTGGGCCCGGGCGGTCACCGACCGGCAGGATCCGCCCGCGCTGGTGGTGGCCGGTGGGCAGGGGCACGACGAGGACATCGACCGTGCGGTGGCCGAGGTTCCCTCACACCTGCGGTTGCTGCGCCCCGGCTACCTGCGCTACGGCGACCTGCCCGGCTTCCTCGGCGGCGCACTGGTGGCGGCGTACCCCTCCTACGGCGAGGGGTTCGGGTTGCCCATCCTGGAGGCGATGGCGTGCGCCGCCCCGGTGCTCACCACTCCCCGGCTTTCGCTGCCCGAGGTCGGTGGCGACGCGGTGGCGTACACCAGCGAGGATCCGGACCAGATCGCCGCCGACCTGGCCGCGTTGCTCGACGACGAGCCGCGCCGGCTGTCACTGGCCAAGGCCGGGTTCGACCGGGCGAAGGAATTCACCTGGGGGTCCAGCGCCGAGGTGCACATCGCGGCGTGGACCAGGGCGCGGGCCTGAGGCTGGCAACCGAGGCGCCCGGTCCAGGTGGTTCGGGCATGATGTCCTGGTGATCTATGTCGTCATTCCGGCCGGTGGCAGCGGCACAAGGCTGTGGCCGCTGTCCCGCGCCGGCCACCCCAAGTTCCTCCACCCGTTCACCGGTACGTCCGCGTCGCTGCTCCAGGCGACGGTCGAGCGGCTGGGCCCGCTGACCACCCCCGAACGCACGATGGTCGTCACCGGCGCCGCGCACGCCGCGGCCGTGGCCCGCCAGCTGACCGGCCTGCCGGAGGAGAACATCCTGGTCGAACCGTCGCCACGGGACTCCTGCGCCGCCATCGCGCTGGCCGCGGCGGTGATCGCCGTACGCGACCCGGACGCCGTGATGGGTTCGTTCGCCGCCGACCACCTGATCGGTGACCCGCAACGGTGGGTGGACACCGTCCGGGAGGCGGTCCGGGGCGCGGAGCAGGGGCTGCTGATGACGGTCGGGATCACCCCGACCCGGCCGGAGACCGGCTACGGGTACCTGCGCACCGGCGAACCCGTCGCTGGTGGTCCGATGCGCCCGGTGGTCGAGTTCAAGGAGAAGCCGAGTGCCGAGGTGGCCGAGACGTATGTGCGGTCGGGCCACTACCTGTGGAACGCCGGCATGTTCGTCTGGCGGGTGTCGGCATTCCTCGCCGAGCTGGCCCGCCAACAGCCCGACCTGCACGCCGGGGTCACCGCCATCGCGAGGGCGTGGGGCTCGGACGAACAGGACGACGTGCTCGGTTCGGTCTGGCCGACACTGACGAAGATCTCTGTGGACTACGCGGTGATGGAGGGCGCGGCCGCGGCCGGCCGGGTGGCGACCGTACCCGGTGACTTCCGGTGGAACGACGTGGGCGACTTCCACACCCTCGGCGAGGTGCTGCCGGCGGATGCCGACGGCAACGTGGTGCTCGCGGGTGACGTCAAGACCGAGGTACTGCTGCACGACAGCAGCGGCATGGTGGTGGCACCGCAGGCCGGTCGGCTGGTGGCCGCCGTCGGCGTACGTGACCTGATCGTGGTCGACACCGTGGACGCGTTGCTGGTCTGCCCGCGCGACCGCGCCCAGGACGTCAAGTCGATCGTGGACGAGCTCAAGAGGCGGGGTGAGGACAAGCTCGTCTGAAGGCTGCCAGGCCCGGCGTGACGAGCCGGGCCGTGCCGCCGGCCAGCGGCTGCGGCAGGTGCTGCGGAGGGAACCAGCCGAGCGCCTCGGACTCGGCGCTCACCCGTTCGGTCGCTCCGGCCGGGGCGAAGACGGCGAAACGTACGTCGTGGTGCAGTGACCCGCCCTGGCAGGCCACCGGGTGCACGTCCACGTCGATAGGCGTCGGATCGATCCGCAGGTCGCTGATGCCGGACTCCTCGGTGGCCTCCCGCAACGCCGCGCCGGCAAGCGTCCGGTCGCCGGGCTCGCAGTGCCCGCCCAACTGCACCCACTTGCGGAACTTTCCGTGCAGGCAGAGCAGCACCTGGGTGCCGGTCGCGTCGAATACCAACGCGCTGGCGGTGACGTGACCGGCCCGGTGTTCCCGGCTCATCGCGATCGGCCCGGCGCCGAGCAGTCTGAGGGTGCTGTCGCTGGCCTCCGCCGCGTCCGGACCTGTCGGCGTCCAGTCGGTGAGCACCGCCACCGCGTCGGCGTGCAGCGCCGTCCAGTCGTCCGCGTCGCCGCGCGGGGATTCGTTCACCAGTTCGGGCGTCGACAACTGCCGCTCCTTCCGTCCGGGCCAGCGTACGGGTGCTGGTGGGACGCTGGTGCGGTGTGGCGGAGCCGGGCGGACGGGCCGGAACCGGCCCAGCGAGATCGGGCGGCACCACCTGCGGAATGTGAGCCGCAGACCCTCGTATGGCACCGCCCGCTCGCGGGCACCCAGCGGGGCGGACACGTTCGACGTGGGTCGCCCCCTGTGGCACGGGAAGCATGGCGGATTCACCTGACGGGCGTCGAGGTCTTTCAGCTGAGGCTTAACTGCCTGAGGCTGACGTGGCCGGGTAGAGTTCGAAGGTCGCCGGGTGACCCCCCAGCCGGGCGACGGGAGTCTGCCCATGCTGAAGATTCATTTCTCCGGCGAGGACATCCTCCGGACCCGGGTGGCTCCGGCGGCTGATCCGGTCTGGGAAGTGGTGCTGAGCCTGCATCTGCTGCCCGGGCGCAGCCGTGACCCGCTGCTGGCCGGTTGGCGCCGCGAGGTTTCCCGCGGGCTGCGCCGCGAGGTGGACGCCGAAGCGCTGCGGCTGCTCTCCACGTTGAGCCCGCCCCGCGGCTACTTTCCGGACTTCCTCACCCCGTACGAGAGCGTGCACGGTTTCGAGGCGGGGATGGAGGCGGTACGGCGTACCCCGGTGCCGTTGCTGCACCGCGATCTGACGCTGCTCGCCAACAGCAACCGGGGCCTGCCCGCCGGTGTCGCCGCCATCGCCCGCGGCGAGCCGGAAGCCCTGACCCATCTGACGCAGACGATGGGCCGCTACCGGGAGCTCGCTCTCGGTCCCTACTGGTCCCGGGTGCAGGGCGCGGTGGAGGCGGATCGTGCCCGGCGCGCCCGAGCCATGCTCGACGGCGGCATCGAGGGGCTGCTGACCACGCTGCGGCCGGGCCTGCGCTGGGAGTCGGGCGTACTGGAGATCCCCACCTACCCACGGAGCCGGGAACTGCACCTGGGCGGACGAGGGCTGCTGCTGGTGCCCTCGTTCTTCTGCGCGAACACGCCCGTCGCGCTGCTCGACCCGGAACTACCGCCGGTGCTCGTCTACCCGGTCGACAAGCTGGGTGGGTTGACCGGGGACGTGCCCGGTGCGGGCGACACCGGCCGCGAGGCGCTGGCCGCGCTGCTCGGCCGCACCCGCGCGGCGGTCCTCGCCGCCAGCGACGACGGCTGCACCACTGGCGAGCTGGCGCGCCGGTTGCGCATCTCGGCGGCGGCGGCCAGCCAGCACACCACAGTGCTGCGGAACGCTGGCCTGTTGGTCAGCCACCGTGACCGCAACACGGTCCTGCACACCCTCACCCCCCTCGGCCGCGCCGTGCTGAACCCCTGAGGTTCCAGCCGCGAGGGGCGAGTCAGAAGGCGAGGGTGGCGGCGGCGGTGGTGCCACCGGGCGGAGGGAGGAGCTGGGTGGGGACGCCCTCTGCCGCGAGGGCGGTGCGCAGACGTTGCACGTCGGTGCCGAAGCGGACCAGCTGGAACGGGCCCACCGGCGTGGGTGGCGAGCAGAGCACCAGGCCTGTCGCGTGGGCCGGCCAACCCGGCACGATGGCGACAAGTGCCGTGCGTACGCCATCGTCGGTGACCTGGGTGAAGACCGTGCCGGGCGCGATCACGTCGGCGATCGAGGCGATTGCCCGGTCGACGGCGGCCGGGTCGGATGCGGCGTCGCCCGGGTGGTCCGGCAGGGTGGCGGCGGTGGCCAGGCCGGCCGCGGTCGCCTCGGCGGTGCCGAGCGAGAACAGGTCCATCGAGGCGTCCCGGACCAGGACCCGCGCACCCTCGCCGTCGCCCGACAGCGGTGCCGTCAGGTAGCCACGGATCACCGCGACCGGCATCTGGTCACACTTGCCCTTGATCAGCTCGCCTGCCGCGGCCAGCTCGTCGATCACCGCCATCTGGGTCAGCACCAGCTCGTTGCCGTACGGGTCGACCTCGCCCCGGTGGTCCCGGATGGCGTCCATCCCGGCGACGCCGAGGGCCACGTCGGTCAACCCGTTCCGCCATGGGCGACCCATCGTGTCGCTGACCACGACAGCCACGTCCACGTCGTACCGATCGCGCAGACCGGCGCGGAGCGCGCGGGCCGACGCGTCCGGGTCCTCCGGCAGCAACACCAGCCGGGTCTTGTCGACATTCGAGGCGTCGATGCCGGCGGCGGCCATCACGAAGCCGTGGCGGGTCTGCACGATCCGGGTCGCGCCACGCGAGGCCACCACCCGTACCGTCTCCGCCGCCAGCACCTCGTCCCGGACGGCCTGCCGATCCGGGCCGTCGGCGGGCACGTCGACAAGTCGCCCCTCGGCCTTCGAGATGATCTTGCTGGTGACCACCAGCACGTCCCCGTCACGCAGCCAGGGTGCCGCGCTCCCGATCAGGACCGCCAGGTCGTCGCCCTCGGTCACGTGCCCGATGCCGGGTACCGGCAGGATCTCCAGTCTCACGTCAACTCCACCGCGGCGCGGACCATGGCCGCCGTCGCCGCCTCGTCGGTCATCAGCAACGGCACCGCGCGGACCGTCACGTCCGGCACCACTGTCGCGGCGTCCTCCTCGGCCACCAGCCAGCCGTCGAGCAGACCACCTGTGGCCCGGCTGCCGTACATCCCGCCGACCCCGCCGGCGGTGCACGCCACGCCGACGACCGCCAGGCAACTGTCGGCCATGCCGCGAACCGGCGCGCCGCCGATGATCGGCGACACGCCCACCACCGGGGCGGGACCGCCGGTCACCGCCTCGCGCAGACCCGGTACGGCCAGGATCGGTGCGATGCTGACCACCGGGTTGCTCGGTGCCACGAGCACCACGTCGGCCCCGGCGATCGCCTCCGTCACGCCGGGCGCCGGCTTCGCCGACTCCGCCCCGACGAAGACGAACCTGTGGGTCCGGATCCGCGCCCGGTACCGCACCCACCACTCCTGGAAGTGGATCGCCCGCTGGCCACCGTCCGGGGGAGCGGAACCGCCTGGTCCGCCGGTCGCGTCGCTGCCCACCGGGGAGCCCGCAGGCTCGCCGTCCCCGCTGACGACCACGTGCGTCTCCAGGCGGTCGTCGGTCGCCGGCAGCAGGCGTACGCCGGGCTGCCAGCGGGTCGCCAGCGCCTCGGTGACCTGGTGCAGCGGATAGCCGGCGTCGAGCATCGTGGTGCGGACCAGGTGGGTGGCGATGTCCCGGTCACCCAGCCCGAACCAGCTCGGCTCGGCGCCGTACGCGGCCAGCTCGTCCTTGACCGTCCAGCTCTCGTCGACGCGCCCCCAGCCCCGCTGCGGGTCGGCGCCGCCGCCGAGGGTGTACAGAACGCTGTCCAGGTCCGGGCAGACCCGGAGCCCGTGCAGCCGTAGGTCATCGCCGACGTTGACCACAGCGGTCACCTCGGCGCCCACCTCACGGGCGTACGCCCGCACCCCCAGCAGGAACCGGGCACCGCCGATTCCGCCGGTCAGAACCACGATGCGCATCAGCCCATCCTCGCCTACGTGACGCCTGCGGCAGCCAGGTGCCCCGGGAGACTAGGCTCACGTCGGCATCTGTCCGCTTTCGCCCCAGGGAGAGTTCGTGACCAGCCCCGCCGAGCCCCCGCCCACCGACCCGACCCCGGCCCGACAGGTGACCGGGCCGCTGCGTGAACTCGTCGCCCTGGTGCTCCTGGGCGCGAACGCCGTCTTCCTCTTCGTGGGGTTGATCCGGCTGTTGACGCCGCAGGGTGCCTACAGCACGGTGACCGGCCGCGCCGCCAACTCGTTCTTCGCCTTCATCGGCATCGAGGCGGTCGTGCTGCCGGTGCTGGCGGTACTGCTGGCCACGCATCTGGCCCCGACCGTCGGGCGGGCGAAACTGATCACGCAGGTGGCGCTCGTCGAGTACGCGGTGAGCGCCGTGCTCGGTGGTCTGACCCTGTTGATCTGGGTGGTCGGCCGGCTGGCCGAGGCGCAGCTCTTCGACGCGATGACCGGCCTGCTCACCCGGGTCGCCTGGGTGGCGTTGTTCGCGGCGGCCGGGTACGTGGTGTGGAGCGTGTGGCAGCGGCTCTACCACGTTCCCCGGCCCAAGCCGGAGCCCGGTCTGTACGGTACGCCGCAGCAGGGCTGGCCGCAGCAGGGCGGCCCGGGTCAGTTCGGTGGCCAGCCCGGCCATCAGGGTGGCGGCTGGGTGCCGCCGGGCCAGTCACCCGGCCAGTCGGGCGGCTGGTCGGGGGCCGACCGGTCCGCCGGCTACCCGGCCGGCTATCCCGGCACCGGTCACCCTGGGCCGGGGCAGCCGTACCAGTCCGGTGCCGGCCAGCCCGGCGGCTACCCGGCGGGCGGCGCGACTCAGGGCGGTCAGGGTTACCAGGGCGGTCAGGGCCAGCAGGGTCACCAGGGCGGTCAGGGCCAGTCGGGCTGGCCGGTCGCCGGGCAGACGCCCTCCGCCGGCGGGCCGCCCGAGTCCCCGCACACCTGGCCGCCGCACGGTCAGCCGGCGGTGCCACCACAGGCGGCGGCACCGTCCTCGCCGGCCGCGCCGCCGTTCGGACAGCCGGCCTCGGCCGATCCGACCCAGAGCATCCCACGCCAGGGCGACCCGGTCGGTGCCGCCGAGCCGACTCAGGCGATCCCCCGGTCCGGCGACGGTGACGCCGACCCGTCGGACTCCCGGTCGGGTGACGCGGAGGCCGACCGCACCCAGCGGATCGACCCGGGGGACCAGCCACGCTGAGCGGGCGTCGCCAGGACACGTGCGGTTGCCCACGGGCGGGGGCCGGACCGGACCGCAGCGCATAGGCTGAGCGGATGGTTGATCAGAGCGAGCGTGGGCCGGGTGACGGCGGCGTACGGCGGGCACTGCGCCGCGCCGCCACCGGGCGGGCGCTCGACGTCGACGAGGCGTCGACCCTGCTGACCGCCCGGGGCGCGGCCCTGGACGAACTGCTCGGCATCGCCGCTGCGATCCGCGACGCGGGTCTGCGGGACGCCGGCCGGCCCGGCGTGGTGACGTACTCGAAGAAGGTCTTCATTCCGCTCACCCGGCTCTGTCGGGACCGCTGCCACTACTGCACGTTCGCCACCGTGCCGCACCGGCTGCCGGCGGCCTTCCTCGACCGCGACGAGGTGCTGGCCATCGCCCGGGCCGGTGCGGCACAGGGCTGCAAGGAAGCCCTGTTCACCCTCGGCGACCGGCCGGAGGAGCGTTGGCCGGCGGCCCGCCAGTGGCTTGACGAACGCGGCTACGGCTCCACCCTGGACTACCTGCGGGCCTGCGCGGTGGCGGTGCTGGAGGAGACCGGCCTGCTGCCGCACCTGAACCCGGGCGTGCTCTCCTGGGCGGAGCTGCAACGGCTCAAGCCGGTGGCACCGAGCATGGGCATGATGCTGGAGACCACGGCCACCCGGTTGTGGTCCGAGCCCGGCGGTCCGCACTACGGCTCACCGGACAAGGAACCGGCGGTGCGGCTGCGGGTGCTCGACGACGCCGGACGGGTAGGCGTTCCGTTCACCACGGGCATCCTGATCGGTATCGGCGAGACGCTCGCCGAGCGGGTCGACGCGATCTTCGCGATCCGGCGTACCCAGCGCGAGTACGGCCACCTCCAGGAGGTGATCGTGCAGAACTTCCGGGCCAAGCCGGACACGGCGATGCGGGGGATGCCCGACGCCGAGCTGCATGACCTCGCGGCAACCGTGGCGGTGGCCCGGGTGCTGCTGGGCCCGAAGGCCCGCATCCAGGCCCCACCGAACCTGATCGCCGGCGAGTACGACCTGCTGCTGCGGGCCGGCATCGACGACTGGGGTGGTGTCTCACCGGTGACCCCGGACCACGTCAACCCGGAGCGTCCCTGGCCGCAGCTCGACGAACTGGCGGCCCGCACCGCGGCGGCCGGCTTCACCCTGCGGGAGCGGTTGACCGTCTACCCGGAGTACGTCCAGGCCGGCGACCCGTGGCTGGACGCTCGGCTGCTGCCGCACGTGACAGCGCTCGCCGACCCGGCGACCGGGCTTGCGGTCGAGGCGGCCCGCCCGGTGGGCCGGCCGTGGCAGGAGCCCGACGAGACCTTCGGCGGGCGGACCGACCTGCACGCCACGATCGACACGGCGGGGCGTACGGACGACCGGCGGGGCGACTTCGACAGCGTCTACGGCGACTGGGCGGAGGTCGCCGCGAAGGCGGCTGTGCCTCCGGCGCGGGCGGGCGTCGAGGACGGTCCGGCACCGGAGGCGGGGTCCGCTGCCAGGGCCGGCCGGCAGGTCACCGCCGGCTCCGGCGACGCCGACCTGCGGGCCGGGTTGCGGTTGGCCGCCGAGAATCCGGCGGCGCTGCTGGAGCCCCGGCACACCGAGGTCGCGCTGGCGCTCTTCGGCGCGGACGGACCGGCCCTCGACGAGTTGTGCCGCACCGCCGACGAGCTGCGCCGCACCGCCGTTGGTGACGACGTGACCTACGTGGTCAATCGCAACATCAACTTTTCCAACGTCTGTTACGTGGGCTGCCGGTTCTGCGCCTTCGCCCAGCGGGAACGGGACGCCGACGCGTACCGGCTCTCGGTGGAGCAGGTCGCGGACCGGGCGCAGGAGGCGTGGGACGCCGGTGCCGGCGAGGTCTGCCTCCAGGGTGGCATCGACCCGAAGCTGCCGGTGACGATCTACGCCGACCTGGTCCGGGCGATCAAGGCCCGGGTGCCGGAGATGCACGTGCACGCCTTCTCGCCGATGGAGATCGTCACCGCCGCCGCAAAGGCCGGCGTGTCGGTGCGGGAGTGGCTGGCCGGACTGCGCGAGGCGGGACTGGACACCATCCCGGGCACCGCGGCGGAGATCCTCGACGATGAGGTGCGCTGGGTGCTCACCAAGGGCAAGTTGCCGACCGCCGCCTGGGTCGAGGTGGTCAGCACGGCCCACGAGCTGGGCATCCGGTCCAGCTCGACGATGATGTACGGCCACGTCGACCATCCCGCGCACTGGCTGGCGCACTTCCGGGTGCTGGCCGGGGTGCAGGACCGCACCGGCGGGTTCACCGAGTTCGTGGCGCTGCCGTTCGTGCACACGAACGCCCCGATCTACCTGGCCGGCATCGCCAGGCCCGGGCCGACGTGGCGGGAGAACCGGGTGGTGCACGCGATGGCGCGGGTGCTGTTGCACGGTCGGATCGACAACATCCAGTGCTCCTGGGTCAAGCTCGGCGACGCCGGCACCGCGGAGCTGCTGCGCAGCGGCTGCAACGATCTGGGCGGCACGCTGATGGAGGAGACGATCTCGCGGATGGCCGGTTCCGGCAACGGGTCGGCGCGTACCGAGGAGCAGTTGCGGGCGATCGCGGCGGCGGCGGGCCGGCCGGCGCGTAGGCGGACGACTGCGTACGGTCACATCACGGCCTAGCGTCGAACCTTCGCCCGCCGCCGGACGTACCTGTCGATGCCGGCGGCGGCACGGCGAGGACCGCCGCCGGCACCCCTCAACGGGGGGCCGGCGTGGTCTGTCGTGACCCCCGTCCGCCATCGCGGGCGCGTGCGCGCCGCCGCCGGAAAGGTTCGCCATGATCACTGAGAAGCGTAAGCGGCGTTTGCCGAAACTGACCCGCCGGCAGACGATCACCGCCGCGGCCAGCGCCACCCTCGGCGCCGCCGCGCTCGCGGTGCCGGGGCTGTCCCTGGCCGGTGACGGCGACAAGGGAGCGGCGGCCGGTCCCGACGAGACGATCGTCGTGCACCTGCGGGACGCACGGTCCGGCACCATGGACGTGTTCGTCGGTCAGTCCCGCATCGAGGTACGCGACCGTGGCCTGGCGGACCGGCTGCGTCGCGCCGCCGCCCGGCGCTGAGCCGTGCCGACCCGCCCCTGCGCCGTGCCGGCCGTTCGGCTCGCCATCGAACCGCCCGCCGCCCCCGTGCGTGCCGCCCGGCGCGTCGTGCCTCGCCGCCAACTCTGAGCGCTTCCGCCGCCCGCCGCAGTGCGCGGGTTCGGCGTTCCCGGCGGGCCCCGGTGCCCGGCCGGTCATCCCGATTGATTCTTTCGCCCAGTGAGGTGGGTCCGTCATGTCTTCACACCGCGAGGCACCGGAGATCGCCAAGGATCCGGTCGCCGATTCCTCCGACCTGTACGCGTTCGTCACTCCGGACCGCCCGGAAACGGTGACGCTCATCGCCAACTACGTGCCGCTGCAGTTGCCGTCCGGCGGCCCGAACTTCTTCGAGTTCGGCGACGACGTGCGGTACGAGATCCACATCGACAACGACGGCGACGGGCGGCCGGATGTCACCTACCGCTTCGAATTCACTACCGAGATCACGAACCCGAACAGTTTTCTCTACAACACCGGGCCTATCGACTCGCTCGACAGCGAGAACTGGAACCGCAGGCAGTTCTACAGCCTGACCCGGATCGTGCGGGGCAAGGAGGAGCGGCTGGCGCGAAAGCTGCCCTGTCCGCCGTGCAACGTCGGTCCACTGTCCACTCCCACGTACAACGAGCTGGTGCGCCAGGCCACCTTCAAGCTCTCCACAGGCGAGCGGGTCTTCGCCGGTCAGCGCGCGGACGGGTTCTTCGTGGACCTCGGCGCGATCTTCGACCTGGGTACGCTGCGACCGTTCCAGCAACTGCACGTGGCCGGGAAGAAGATCTTCCAGGAGGCGGGTGAGCCGGTGAACGCCACGGACCGGTTGAACGTGCACAGCCTGGCGTTGCAGGTGCCGCTGGAGCGGGTGCGCCGCCGCGCCGACCGCTACCACTGGCAGGAGCCCGCCTCGGTCATCGGGGTGTGGACCTCGGCGTCCCGCCGGCAGGTGCGGGTGCTCGGCGACCGGGTGGCGGCCGACACCAACGCCGGACCGTTCACGCAGGTGTCCAGGCTGGGCAACCCGTTGTTCAACGAGGTCATCGTGCCGATGGCACAGAAGGACCTGTGGAACACCCTGCCGCCGTCGGAGGACAAGCGGTTCGCCCAGTTCGTCGAGCGGCCCGAACTGGCGGCCCTGCTTCCGGTGCTGTACCCGGACGTCTTCCCGAACCTGGACAAGCTGAACAGGTCGAAGAAGGCCCGCACGGACCTGGTCGCCATTCTGCTGACCGGCATCCCGGAGGGGCTGATCGACGGCTTCACCAACAGCACCGGCGACCTCCAGGCCGACATGCTGCGGCTGAACACCGCGATCCCGCCGGCCCGCCGGCCGAACCGGTTCGGCGTGCTCGGCGGCGACCTCGCCGGCTTCCCGAACGGCAGGCGGGTGACCGACGACGTGGTGACCATCGCGCTGCGCGCCATCGCGGGCCTGACCGTGCCGCTCGTGGACCGGAAGTTCCAGCCGGACGAGGCGGCGGGGGCGGTGACGCCGGGACTCAGCGCGGCCGACGTGACAGCGCCGTTCCTGCGTAACTTCCCGTTCCTCGGTACGCCCTACGACGGGTTCAACAATCCATCGGCGCAGTCCTGACGCTGGAGGTGGGAGAGAGATGACCGGACACGAGCACTCGCACACGTACGGCCCCTCGGGAACCGGGACCGTCGTCCTCGACCTGGGCGGCGACACCGGTGCCCTGATCATCTACACCGGACGACAACTGCTCGGGCGGGAGATCGAGGTGAGCCGGGCCGACCGGGACGGCGAGCCGCGTACGCACTCCGCCGTGCGCGAGCGTCGGGTCCAGGACGGCACGTTCCACAGTGCGGTCTATCCGGACCTTCCGGCAGGCGTCTATACCGTTTGGTGGGACAGCGACACGCCCGTCGGATCGGTCACCGTGGCGGGTGGCGTGGTCGCCGAGTTCGCGTTGCCGACCAGCGTATCCACAACAACCGACTGACCGCCGCACCCTCCTGCCGACCGCGTCCCGTCCACAATGTGGACGGGACGCGGTCGTCGTTCACCCGCTCGGCGGGCGGCGTTGGCGAAGTCGGGATAACCTTGCGGATCAAGATCAACGGATCTTGGTGAACGGCTTCTCCGGCGTCGGCGCGAAGCTCGATCACTCCCGTGGCGCCTGGCGCGCCACAGGAGAAAACTCGGGCAACTCGCCGGGGAGGGCGTTACTCGGCCGGGGTCTGAATCGATAGGGCAGGGCGAGACCGGGTGGTACGGACGGCCGTCCGGGCGCGTGTCGGGAGGGCGACTCCATTATCAAGTTTGGCTTGACGGCGCACGCATTACACGCGTGTAATTTGAATGGGGTTGTTCGCACGGAACGCACGATAACGGGACCGGACGGACAAAAGCACGCCTTTCGCGTGGGGGGTTGCAGCGGCGACGACGCCGGTGCGCGACAAGGAGGCAACTGAATGGACGGCCAGCTCGAGGCGGCCGACCTGCTCGGAAACGCGCCGGAGTGGCAGGAGCGGGCCCTGTGCTCGCAGACCGACCCGGAGGCGTTCTTTCCCGAGAAGGGCGGCTCGACCCGCGAGGCGAAGCGCATCTGCTCGCGGTGCGAGGTCAAGACGGAATGCCTCGAATACGCTCTCGGCCACGACGAGCGGTTCGGGATCTGGGGTGGGCTCTCCGAACGGGAGCGGCGCAAGCTCAAGCGCCGGGTGGCCTGATCCGACGCGGGAGGGGACGGTTGGGGGCCGTCCCACCCGGATCGGCCGGGCCCTGCCCGGTGAGGGCTGAGCCTGCCGCGATCAGGCCAGCTCGTCCGGGTCGACGCCGAGCAGGTTCGCCACCTGCTCGATGATGACGTCGTGGACCAGGTCGGCGAGATCCTCCCGGTCCATGGCCCGGAACTCCAGCGGTCGCCGGTACAGCACGATCCGGGGCGGCACCTCCTGGCGACCGGGTCGCCCGGGCAGCAGCCGGGCCAGCGGCACCTCGCCGTCCTCCAGCACGTCGGAGTCGTAGACGTTCAGGTCGGGTGGGACGTCCTCGACGGCGAACTCGACCCCGGCCAGCTCCTTGGCGAACCGGCGCTCCAGCGTCTCGACGGTGTCCAGTACCAGGTCGTCGAAGATCTCCGCCTTGGTTCGCGCCAACGGCACGGTAGCCGGCACCAGCCGCCCACGCAGGCCGCGCCCGTGTCGGTCGCGGTGCGTCCGCCGGCCGGTGCCGGGGCGGCGGTTCTCCGGGCTCGTCATGAGCCACAGACTAGCTCCCGGCCCGTCCCGAGCCGGGTCAGCGCCGACCACCTGGCGCGTTGTGGCGCCGGACGAGAAATGTGATCACCAAGACGGGCGTGTCGTAACGCGAACCGGTGCGCCGGAGCCGGTAATGGAGATACCCTGCGCCGGTGAGGTCACCACGGCGCTGCTCCCGCAACGGCTGCCCCCGGCAAGCGGTCGCCACGCTGACCTATGTCTACAACGAGTCGACAGCCGTTGTGGGTCCGCTGGCCGCCTTCGCCGAGCCGCACACGTACGACCTCTGTGAACCGCACGCCCGTAGCCTGACCGCCCCGCGCGGCTGGGAGGTGGTCCGGCACGAGGGCGAGTTCGAGCCGCCGCCGCCCACCACGGACGACCTGGTTGCCCTGGCCGAGGCGGTCCGCGAGGCCGCCCGCCCCGCCCCCCGCCCACCCCAGGACGACCAGAACCACCCCACCGCACCCCCCGCCGGCTCTCCCACCTCCCGCCGCGGCCACCTCCGCGTAATCCCCCCCACCCACTAACCCCCCGGCGCCCTCCTCGCGCGCCCTCCTGCCGTGCGTTGATCATGAGGTTAGCGGCGTTCTCGATCTCTGAACTGCCGCTAACCTCATGATCAACGCGGTTGGTGAGTGGGTGGGGGTTAGAGGCGGGACCAGGCTTCGGTGAGGACGGACCGTAGGATCTGCTCCATCTCGTTGAACTGGTGCTGTCCGGCGATCAGTGGTGGGGCGAGCTGCACGACCGGGTCGCCCCGGTCGTCGGCGCGGCAGTAGAGGCCGGCGTCGAAGAGGGCGCCGGAGAGGAAGCCCCGTAGCAGTCGCTCCGACTCCGCCTCGTTGAACGTTTCCCGAGTGGTCTTGTCCTTGACCAGCTCGATGCCGTAGAAGTAGCCGTCGCCTCGTACGTCGCCGACGATCGGCAGGTCGTGCAGCTTCTCCAGGGTGGCGCGGAACGCCGCCTCGTTGGCGCGTACGTGCCCGACCAGATCCTCGCGGGCGAAGACCTCCAGGTTGGCCAGGGCCACCGCACAGGAGACCGGGTGCCCGCCGAAGGTCACCCCGTGGGCGAACATGCCGGTCTCGGTCAGGAACGGCTCCATCAACCGGTCACTGGCGATCATCGCGCCGAGCGGGGCGTAGCCGGAGGTGATGCCCTTGGCGGTGGTGATGATGTCGGGCTGGTAGCCGTATCGCAGGGCACCGAAGTATTCACCGAGCCGACCCCACGAGCAGATCACCTCGTCGCTGACCAGCAGCACGTCGTACGCGTCGCAGATTTCCCGGACCCGCTCGAAGTAGCCGGGCGGGGGCGGGAAGCAGCCGCCCGAGTTCTGCACCGGTTCGAGGAAGACCGCCGCCACGGTGTCCGGCCCCTCCCGCTCGATGGCCCGCCCGATCTCCTCGGCGGCCCACCTGCCGAACGCCACCGGGTCCTCGCCGTGCTCCGGCGCACGGTAGAAGTTCGTGTTCGGCACCTTGATGCCCCCTGGCACCAGCGGCTCGAAGTCGGTCTTGATGCCGGGCAGCCCGGTGATCGACAGCGCGCCCATGGAGGTCCCGTGGTACGCGATGTACCGGCTGACCACCTTGTGTTTGGTCGGCTTACCGACTCGCTTGAAGTACGCGCGGGCCAGCTTCCAGGCTGTCTCGACCGCCTCGGAGCCGCCGGTGGTGAAGAAGACCCGGTTCAGGTCGCCGGGGGTGAGTGCGGCGATCTTCTCGGCCAGTTCCACCGCCTTCGGGTGGGCGTACGACCAGAGCGGGAAGTAGGCAAGCTCGCCGGCCTGCTTCGCGGCGGCCTCGGCGAGCTCGGTGCGCCCGTGGCCGGCGTTGACCACGAACAGCCCGGCCAGCCCGTCCAGGTAGCGGCGGCCCTGAGCATCCCAGACGTACGTGCCCTCGCCGCGCACGATCATCGGCACCTCTGTCGTGGAGTAGCTCGCCATCCGGGTGAAGTGCATCCAGAGGTGGTCGGTGGCGTTGGCCATGTCAGCCCCATCGGGTCTCGGGCCGGTCAGGGGTCACCGGCCGCTCGTGCCACGGTTATCCCACAGCCTCACGCCTAAAGGCAAGTGCTATCGGTTGGAGATCGGCACTTGCGCAACGGATTTGATGTTCCTGGACGGCTTTAGGCAACGGAATCCGCACTATCTCCCGGCCGGCCCGCTGCGCCCGACCGAACCCAGGCGGCCGTCGCTGGCCCAGCCGGGAGGGTGCCGGCGCGCTCGGGTGCGGCGCTCGGGTCGGGTAGCTCCTGCGCGCCCTTTGCTCTGCTTCACCGGACGCACAGGATTCCGGCGGGAATCGTTGCGTGGGTTGAAGCAGAGCAAAGGGCGCGAGGTGAAGTTGGGTGGGGCGGGGTGAGGTGGCGGGGGAGAAGGCGGACCCGTGTCAGTTGGATGGCGTCGACCGCGATCGGTGCCGTTTCCAGGGCGTCTCGGGGGCATCTGGAGCGCGTCTCGGATGCGCGAAACAGTCCTGACCGCAACACGCCGGCGGCGAGCGGACACAGCCACCCCTGGTGACTAGCGTGCGCCGAAGTGTGACGTGAGCCGGGAGGGCGCGATGGGCAACGGGACAGCGGGCAACGAGGCGCTGCGGGTGGCGATGGCGGACAAGGGTGAGACTGTCGAGTCCCTGGCCGGGAAGGTGGGCGTCGACCCGAAGACGACAGCGCGCTGGCTGGCGGACGGGCGGATTCCGCACCCGAGGACCAGGATCGCGGTGGCCAACCTGCTCGGGCGCAAGGCCGCCGAACTCTGGCCGGAGCCGTTCCGCCGCCGGGATCTGCCCTGGTTCCGGGAGTGGGCGGAACTGGAGCAGGACGCCCGGTCCATCCGGTCGTACCAACCGCTGCTCGTGCCGGGCCTGCTCCAGACCGAGGCGTACGCCCGGGCGGTGCTGGCCACCGGCGGCCTGCTGTCGCCGACGGAGGTCGACGAGATCGTGGCGGCGCGGCTGACCCGGCAGCGGGTGCTGGAGCGGGAGGTTCCGCTCCAGTTCATCGCGGTGCTCGACGAGATGGTGCTGCGCCGGCCGGTCGGCCACGATCCGGGCGTGATGGCCGGGCAGTTGGCCCACCTGGCCGCGCTCGGCGAGCGGGAGTGCGTGCAGGTCCGGGTGATTCCGGCGGAGAACCCGTGGCACACCGGCCTGGCCGGGCCGTTCGTACTGGCTCGGATGCCGGACGGCGCGGAGGTGGCCTATCTGGACAATCAACTGCGCGGTCAGGTGGTGACCGACAGTGCTGATCTTGCTATCCTGGGCGCGAGGTGGGAGAGCGTCACAGGTGAGGCGCTACCCCGTCGACGGTCCATCGACCTGATCAGGGAAGTGGCGACGACATGGAGTTGACCCGCGCCCGCTGGCGCACCGCCACCCGCAGCAGCAACAACGGCGGCGACTGTGTCGAGGTGGCCGACAATCTGCCCGGCCGGGTGCTGGTCCGCGACAGCAAGGACCGCACCGGCGGCACCCTGGCCTTCACCCCGACCGCTTGGCGTGCCTTCGTCGCCGCCGCACGCGGTACGGACTGAGCCTCTCTCTTCCTCGGGGTGTGTGGGCTGATCGAGGCACGACTGGCGGTACGCCTGCTCGCCCTCGGGCCGCCGCTACTGGTGGCCTCGCCCGGCTATGCCGCCGCGGGATGCGGCATGTCGCGGCCTCACGCCCCCCGGATGGAGCGGGATGCGGCATGTCGAGTGGATCAAGCGGCTCGGGTGGGTCAAGCGGCGTGAGCGGATCAAGCAGCCGGCGAGCCGGGTGGGTCAGGCGGTGCCCCAGCTGTAGGTCTGCTTGCGTAGCTTGAGGTAGACGAACGCCTCGGTCGACAGCACCCCGTCGACCGCGCGCAGTCGTTGCAGGATCTCCAGCAGGTGTTCGTCGTTGCGGCAGACCACCTCGGCCAGCAGGTCGAACGAGCCGGCGGTGATCACGACGTAGTCGACCTCGTCCAACTCGGCGAGGCGGTCGGCGACGCTCTCCAGGTCGCCGTCGGTGCGTAGCCCGATCATCGCCTGCCGGGGGAAGCCCAGTTGGAGCGGGTCGGTCACCGCGACGATCTGCATCACTCCGGCGTCGAGCAGGCGCTGCACGCGTTGGCGTACCGCCGCTTCGGAGAGTCCCACCGCCTTGCCGATTGTGGCGTACGGGCGGCGGCCGTCCTCCTGCAACTGCTCGATGATCTGCTTCGCCACGTCGTCGAGCAGGGCGTGGCTGGCGCCCTCGCGCACGCTGACCCGGCGTCCACCGTTGCCGCCGTCCTGCTGCCGGTTCGTCATCGACCGCTCCCCATGTCGCTCACCGGGGTGAGCCTAGCGTCATCGGTCACTCTGGCGTAATTCGTCGTGAGGGGCTATCCCGGCAACGGAATCCCTTGTGAGTGAGGTTCTCTCATGTCAGGATCAGTCGTCTATCGCCACTGACCCTCCAGCCCTCAGCCGGCGCGCCCGCCCCCGTTCCGCCGCCGACGATCACCCATAGGAGTCGTCACATGCGTAGTGCCTACCGACCCCTCACCCGGCGTGGTCTGCTCACCGGCACTCTCGGCTCGGCCGCGCTGCTCGCGGCGGGCGGCACCCTGGCCGGCTGCGGCACCCCTGCCGCTCAGCAGACCGAGGAGGGATGCGTCAGCGAGGATCTGTCCGGCACGGAGAAGACGCTCGCCTTCTCCAACTGGCCGCAGTACATGGACGTGGACGAGGACGACGAGTCGAAGCGTCCCAGCCTGGACGGGTTCGTCAGCAGGACCGGCATCCAGGTGACCTACACCGAGGACGTCAACGACAACAACGAGTTCTTCGGCAAGGTGCAGAACCAGCTCGCCGCCTGTCAGAGCACCGGGCGCGACATCATGGTGCTCACCGACTGGATGGCCGCCCGGATGATCCGGCTCGGCTGGATCCAGAAGCTCGACAAGGCGAAGCTGCCGAACGTCGAGGCCAACCTCCTGCCGTCGCTGCGTAGCCGCCCCTTCGACGCCGAGAACCAGCTCGCCGTGCCATGGCAGTCCGGCCTCGCCGGACTGGCCTACAACGGCCGGGTCACCGGGGAGATCCGTACCGTCGACGAACTGCTCACCCGCCCCGACCTCAAGGGCAAGGTGACAGCGCTCAGCGAGATGCGCGACACCATGGGCCTGCTGTTGATGTCCAACGGCCACAATCCGGCGGATTTCACCGCCGCCCAGTTCGACGACGCGCTCGCCAAGCTGAAGCGGGCCGTCGATTCCGGGCAGATCCGCCGCTTCACCGGCAACGACTACGCCCCGGACCTGGCCAAGGGCGACATCGCCGCGTGCGTCGGCTGGTCCGGCGACATCATCCAGCTCGGCTTCGAGGACGAACGGATCAGGTTCGTGGTGCCCGACTCCGGCGTGATGCTCTGGTCGGACAACATGCTGGTGCCCAACCAGGCCAGCCACAAGGCCAACGCCGAAGAGCTGATCAACTACTACTACGACCCGGCGGTCGCCGCCCAGCTCGCCGCGTACGTCAACTACATCTGCCCGGTGCAGGGGGCGCAGGCGGAGATGGAGAAGATCGATCCGGAGCTGGCCGCGAACCCGCTGATCTTCCCGGACGAGGCCATGCTCGCCAGGTCCCGGGTCTTCATGGCCCTGGACGAACAGCAGGAACGCGAGTACGAAACCAAGTTCCAGCAGGTTATCGGAGCGTGAGATGGCGCGGGAGACTCCGGCCGGCGACCTGAGGCTGGCCAACCTCACCAAGACCTTCGGCGCCTTCACCGCGGTCGACGACCTGAGCCTGACCGTTCCGCAGGGCTCGTTCTTCGCCCTGCTGGGCGCGTCCGGCTGCGGCAAGACCACCACGCTGCGGATGGTGGCCGGGCTGGAGGAACCGACGAGCGGGCAGGTGCTGCTCGGTGACCGGGACATCGCCCGACTGCGACCGTACAAACGACCTGTCAACACGGTGTTCCAGAGTTACGCCCTCTTCCCCCACCTGGACATCTTCGAGAACGTCGCCTTCGGGCTGCGGCGGCGCGGCATCCGCTCGGTCGACGGCCAGGTGCGGCAGATGCTGTCCCTGGTGCAGCTCGACGGGTACGAGCGACGCCGTCCGGCCCAGCTCTCTGGCGGCCAGCAGCAGCGCGTCGCGTTGGCCCGGGCACTCATCAACCACCCGCAGGTGCTGCTGCTCGACGAGCCGCTCGGTGCACTCGACCTCAAGCTGCGCCGCCAGATGCAGATCGAACTCAAGCGGATTCAGACCGAGGTCGGCATCACCTTCGTGCACGTCACCCACGACCAGGAGGAAGCCATGACCATGGCGGACACGGTCGCGGTGATGAACGCCGGCCGGATCGACCAACTCGGCGCACCGGCCGAGATCTACGAGTTCCCGGCGACCGCCTTCGTGGCCAACTTTCTCGGCCAGTCCAACCTGATCGCCTGTGACGTCTCCGGCGGCAGCGGGGACGACCTGCTGGTCACCGCGCACGGCGCGCGCTTCTCGGTGCCGGCCGGCCGGTCCCGCACCGACAATGGCCCGGTCTTCCTGGGCGTACGCCCGGAGAAGCTGCACCTGGTCGGGGCGGCCGTGCAGGTGCCCGGCGGCAGCCAGCACCTCGAAGGCGTCGTCACCGACGCCTCCTACGTCGGGGTGAGCACGCAGTACCTGCTGCGCACGGGCTGGGGCACCGAGCTGAGCGTGTTCGTCGCCAACAGCGGGGCCCAGCAGCGCTTCGCGGTCGGCGAGCGGGCCGTGGCGTACTGGGATCCGCAGCACGCCTTCCTGCTCGGCCGGGATGCCGACGAGCCCGACCGGACCACCCCGGTCCTGGACGAGCCGGTAGGTGCGTCCTCATGAGCCGGCGACGTGAGGTGCTCCGGTGAGCGCGAGGAGTGAGCCGGTTCTGCGAGCCCCGCAGTCGCGAACGAAGGCGGTGCTCCGGTGAGCGCGAGGAGTGAGCCGGTTCTGCGAGCCCCGCAGTCGCGAACGAAGGTGCTCCGGTGAGCGCGCTGGCTCACGTACCCATCGGCTCCGGGCAGTCGGCGTCGCCGCCGCCGGCTGCCCGATCGGGGCGGTACCGGCTCCTGCCGTATCTGCTGCTGCTGCCGGGGGCGGCCTGGCTGGTCCTGTTCTTCGCCGTGCCGTTGGTGCAGCTCGCCGCCGCCAGCCTCTACGACCCCACCGGGTCGATCTCCACCGGGTACGTGCTGACCTGGGCTTTCGACAACTACCCGACGGCGTTGCGGGCGTACTGGCCACAGTTCGCGCGATCCTTCCTGTACGCCGGCATCGCGCTGGTGCTGGCGCTGCTGATGGGCTACCCGCTGGCGTACGCGATAGCGCAGAAGGCCGGCCGGTGGAAGAACCTGCTGCTGGTCTGCGTGATCGCACCGATGTTCACAAGCTTCCTGGTGCGTACGTTGGCCTGGAAGACGATCCTGTCGGACAACGGCTGGCTGGTCGGGCTGCTGCGTGACGTACACCTGCTCGGCCCCGACGGTCGGCTGCTGGCCACCCCGATCGCTGTGGTGCTCGGCCTCACGTACAACTTCCTGCCGTTCCTGGTGCTCCCGCTGTACGCGAGCCTGGAACGGCTGGACTACCGGCTGCTGGAGGCGTCGAGCGACCTGTACGCGAGCCCGCTGAAGACGTTCCGGCGGGTCACCCTGCCGCTGTCGATGCCCGGCCTGATCGCCGGCACCCTGCTCTTCTTCATCCCGGCGACAGGCGACTACATAAACGCGGAACTGCTCGGCACCCCGAACGAGTACATGATCGGCAACGTCATCGACTCGGCGTTCCTGGTCCGGCTCGACTACCCGCAGGGTGCCGCGCTGTCGTTCCTGCTGATGTCGACGATCCTCGCGGTGGTCTTCGTCTACCTGCGTCGCGCCGGCACTGAGGAGGTCCTGTGAGCCGCCTCGCCCGTTGGTTCGCCGAGCACTGGGTGATGGGCGTGGCACTTCTGGTGCTCGGCTACCTGTTCCTGCCGATCGCCGTGGTCGCCGCGCTGTCGTTCAACCGCCCCTCCAGCCGGCTGTCGTACGACTTCAACGAGTTCACCCTCGACAACTGGCGCAACCCCTGCGCCACCTCCGACATGTGCGACGCGGTGCTGCGCAGTGTGCAGATCGGGTTCCTCGCCACAGTGGCGGCCACAGTGCTCGGCACGCTCATGGCGTTCGCCCTGGCCCGGCACCGGTTCCGGGGCCGGTCCGGGCTGAACGTGCTGATCTTCCTGCCGATGGCGACGCCGGAGCTGGTGATGGGTACCTCGCTGCTCGCCCTCTTCGTGTCGGGCGGGGTGCCCCTCGGCTTCTGGACCATCGTCATCGCCCACGTCATGTTCTGCGTGTCGTTCGTGGTGGTGACGGTGAAGGCCCGGCTGAGCGGGATGGACCGGCGGCTGGAGGAAGCCGCGATGGACCTGTACGCCAGTGAATGGCAGACGTTCCGGCGGATCACCCTGCCGCTGGTGCTGCCCGGCATCGTGGCCGCCGCCCTGCTGGCGTTCTCGCTCAGCTTCGACGACTTCATCATCACGAACTTCAACTCGGGCACCACAGTCACGTTCCCGATGTACGTCTGGGGTGCCGCCCAGCGGGGCATCCCACCGCAGGTAAACGTCATCGGCACAGCCATGTTCGGAGTCGCGCTGCTGCTGGTGCTGGCCACCTCGCTGCGCGGCCGGCGGGCCCGCCGGGCGACGATCGTGCCCGCTCCCGCCCAGGGAAACGGCCGGCCATGAGCCGGGCCCTGGCCGACGCGGTGCGGCTGCCGTACTGGCTGGACCGGCCGGATCGGCCCGATCCGCTGCCGCCGCTGATCGGCGCGACGGGTGCCGACATGCTGGTGATCGGCGGTGGCTACAGCGGGTTGTGGGCGGCGCTGCTGGCCCGGCGGGCCGACCCGGGGCGGGACGTGCTGTTGGTCGAGGCGGGCACCTGCGGTTGGGCCGCCTCCGGACGCAACGGCGGATTCTGCGCCGCCTCGCTGACCCACGGGCTGGCCAACGGGGCCCGCCGGTTCCCCGACGAGCTGGGCGAGCTGGAACGGCTCGGTCAGGAGAACCTCGACGCGATCGAGGCGACGGTGGCCGCGCACGGCATCGACTGCGACTTCGAGCGCACCGGCGAACTGGCCGTCGCCGTCGAGCCGTACCAGCTCGCCGGGCTGGCCGAGGAGGTCGACCTGGCCCGCCGGTACGGGCACCAGGTGAGCCTGCTCGACGCCGACGAGGTACGCGCCGAGGTGAACTCGCCGACGTACCTCGGCGGGTTGTGGGACCGGGACCGGGTGGCCATGCTCGATCCCGCCCGGCTGGCCTGGGGACTGCGTCGGGCCTGCCTGGCGGCGGGCGTACGGATCCACGAGCACACCCGGGTCGCCGGGCTGCGCCGGGACGGGGGCGCGTTGTTCGCGCGTACCGTCGGGGCCGAAGGGGCGCCCGGGGCGGTGCGGGCCGGGCGGGTGGTGCTGGCCACCAATGCCTTTCCGCCGCTGCTGCGCCGGCTGCGGGCCTGGATCGTGCCGGTGTACGACTACGCGCTGATGACCGAGCCGCTGAGCGCCGAGCAGCGGAACGCCGTCGGTTGGCGCAACCGGCAGGGGTTGGCGGACAGCGGCAACCAGTTCCACTACTACCGGATCACCGGCGACAACCGGATCCTGTTCGGCGGCTACGACGCCGTCTACCACTACGGCAACCGGGTGGCCCCGGCGCTGGAGCAGCGGGACGCCACCTTCACCGCCCTCGCCGATCATTTCTTCACCACCTTCCCGCAGCTCGACGGCGTGCGGTTCAGTCACCGCTGGGGTGGGGTGATCGACACCTGCACCCGGTTCTGCCAGTTCTTCGGCACCGCGTACGACGGTCGGCTCGCCTACGCGGCCGGCTACACCGGGCTCGGTGTCGGCGCGACCCGGTTCGGTGCCCGGGTGATGCTCGACCTGCTCGACGGCGCGGACACCCCGCTGACCCGGCTCAACCTGGTCCGTGACCGGCCGCTGCCGTTCCCGCCCGAACCGGCCCGCGCGGTCGGCATCGGGCTGACCCGGTGGTCCCTGGCCCGCGCCGACACGCGGCAGGGGCGGCGCAACCTGTGGCTCCGTACGCTCGATCGGTTTGGTCTGGGGTTCGACTCGTGATGCGTATCCTGCTCGTCGGTGCTGGTGGCGTCGGCTCCGCGGTGGTCGCCATCGCGGCCCGGCGCGCGTTCTTCGAGGTGATGGTGGTCGCCGACCACGATCCCGGCCGCGCCGCGCGGGCCGTCGCCGGCCACGACTCCCGCTTCGTCGCGGCGTCCGTCGACGCCGCCGCCGCGGACGCGGTCGCCGCGCTGTGCCGGGAACACCGGATCACCCACGTGCTCAACGCGGTCGACCCGCGCTTCGTCATGCCGATCTTCGACGGGGCGTACGCGGCCGGCGCCGACTACCTCGACATGGCGATGTCGCTGTCCCGACCGCATCCGGCCCGGCCCTGGCAGGAGACCGGCGTCAAGCTCGGCGACGAGCAGTTCGCGGTGGCCGACAGGTGGGTGACGGCCGGCCGGCTGGCGCTGTGCGGCATCGGCGTCGAACCGGGCCTGTCCGACGTCTTCGCCAGGTACGCCGCCGACGAGCTGTTCGCCGAGATCGACGAGATCGGGGTACGCGACGGGGCCAACCTGACAGTGGACGGCTACGACTTCGCCCCGTCCTTCTCCATCTGGACCACGATCGAGGAGTGCCTCAACCCGCCGGTGATCTGGGAGGCCGGGCGGGGCTGGTTCACCACCGAGCCGTTCAGCGAGCCGGAGGTGTTCCACTTCCCGGCCGGCATCGGGCCGGTGGAGTGCGTGAACGTCGAGCACGAGGAGGTGCTGCTGATCCCGCGCTGGGTGCCGGCTCGACGGGTCACCTTCAAGTACGGGCTCGGTGACGAGTTCATCGAGGTGCTGAAGACGCTGCACCGGCTCGGCCTGTCCCGGACGTCCCCGGTGCGGGTGGGCGGCGTGTCGGTGTCGCCCCGGGACGTGGTGGCCGCGTGCCTGCCCGACCCGGCCACCCTCGGCGAGCGAATGCGTGGCAGGACCTGCGCCGGCACCTGGGTACGGGGCACCGGGGTCGACGGCCGACCCCGCGAGGTCTACCTCTACCACGTGGTCGACAACGAATGGTCGATGCAGGAGTACGGTCACCAGGCGGTGGTCTGGCAGACCGCAGTCAACCCGGTCGTGGCACTGGAACTACTGGCCGGCGGCGCGTGGTCCGGTGTCGGCGTCCTCGGCCCGGAGGCGTTCCCCCCAAAACCCTTCCTCGACCTGCTGACCGCCTACGGCTCCCCCTGGGCCCTAGAGGACCGCTGACCTGTCGCTGCCCAACCTTCTCCGCGCGTCGGCTGCTCCGTCCGGGCTCGTCCTTTCGCAGGAGCGACGCTACCGATCGCGATGACAGTCAGCAGCCATTTGTGCCGACGGCATGACGATCGACGCCGAGTCGCCGACGTGATGGTGACCTGACCAACGCATTCGGTAAGGGTGATCGACGTGCCAGTGGATAGCGCGGTGAGTACCGCCGACGAGACTCATGTATGTGACAACTCCGATTGCCCTCCCGGGCCAGCCGCAGCCTGCCCCGCCGCCGAACTGGTTCAGCCGGCTCAGCCCTGGCCACCGGGTAACCATGATCCTGGGTGGAGTGTTCATGTCGTTCGTGCTGCTGTGCTGCGCGGGCGGCACCTTCGTGGGCGCCCTCGTCGCCGAGCCGGAACCGCTGCGCACCGGCACGGCCGCCGAGGAGTCCGCCCCGGCCATCGTCGCCGAAGTGGCACCCGCGCCGGACACGTCCACTTCCGACGGTGCGGAGCCGGTGCCGGCCACTTCCGGTGCACAAGTACCGGATGCCACAGGCACGCCGGCGCCGACGTCCAGCGGTGCGTCGGCGGTGAGCGAACTCGCTGAACCAAGCGACATCACCACGAGCCCTACCCCCGTTGTGCAGACGCGCAGCGTGGTCGAGAAGAAAACCATCCGGCACGGCACCCGCACCGTGCAGGACTCGTCGCTGGCCGAGGGAAAGCGGGTGGTCCGGACCCGAGGCGTGGACGGCATACGCACCCTGACCTATCAGGTGACAGTGGTGGACGGGGTTCAGACGGACAAGGAGCTGGTCAACTCGGTCGTGACGAAAAAGCCGGTCACCGAAGTCGTCGCTGAGGGCACCAAACCGGTTTCCCGATGCGACCCCAACTACACCCCCTGCGTGCCGATCGCCAGCGATGTCGACTGTGCCGGCGGCAGCGGCAACGGACCCGCGTACGTGACTGGTCCGGTCAAGGTCATCGGCACGGACATCTACGACCTCGACCGCGACAACGACGGCTGGGGCTGCGACTAACCCCACCCCGGACCCTCCCCGCCCCCTCCCCGCCCTCTCTGCGCGCCGATCATGCAGTTGTGGTTGTCGTTACATCACGTATAGCCCTTTTGGGGTGTGCCACAACTGCATGATCGGCGAGACCGATCGCTGGGGCTAGCAGAGACAGGTGGTGGGGTGGGGGTTTTCCACAGGACCTCTGGCTGTCCACAGGGGGCAGAAACCGGTTCGGTGTTGGAGCACAGTGCGGTGCTGTGGCGGACGTGTTTCGATACTCCGAGTTACTGGCGTCGGGTTGGAGCCGTGGGCGGGTCAGGTGCCGGGTTGAGGCGGGCGCGCTCGCTCGGTTGAGCCGAGGGGTGTACGGGCCGATGACCGACCCCGGACCGAATGAGCGGCTCGCTGCGGTTTTGACCGGCTGCCGAAGGGTTGCGCCCTGGGCTACCACAGCGGCGCGTCATTGCACGGGTTCGGCGACGCCCGCTCCGACGATCTGCACGTAATCGTGCCCGCCGGTCTGGTGGTGCCGCGATTGCGGGGGGTCGTGACGCACGAGTCCATCGTGCCGGTCCGGGATCCGATGTGGATCGGTGACGTTCCGTGTGCGCCCGCCTCCCGGTGCGCGATCGACCTTGCGCGGACGTTACGGCGGATGGACGCCCTGCCGGTGTTGGATCTGTGCCTACGGGTCGGTGCCTGCACCCTTGACGGGCTGCGAGGTGAACTCGTCGCCCACCGAGCCCTGCGTGGTGTTCGGCAGGCGCGGCGCCTGGTCGATCTGGCCGACCCCCGCCCCGAGTGCCGCCAGGAGAGTCAGCTGAGACTGCTTCTCGTGGATGCCGGCCTGCCGGTTCCCGAGCCCCAGTGCTGGGTGCACGACCGGGACGGTCTGGGGATATATCGACTGGACCTGGCCTACCGCGAGTACCGGGTCGGTATCGAGTACGACGGACTTTCCCACCTCGACCCTGATCGTCTCCGGCATGATCGGGCGCGGATGAACTGGCTGGCCGCCGAGGGCTGGCGGATGCGGCATTTCACTGCCCATGACCTCTACCGTCGCCCCACCCACATCACCGCCACCATCCGCTCCCTCCTCACCCCCTGACCCCCGCCCAACCCCACTGGCCCTTCGCGCCGTGGGCCTTTGCCCCGCCCACGTCGCCTGACCTTCGTCGATCATGCAGTTGTGGCACCTGCCATAAGTGGCTGATACGTACATGTCGGGTGCCATAACTGCATGATCGCGGATCTGTGGGGCGGCGGGTGGGGGTTGGGGGTGGTTACGTGGAGTATTGGTGGGGCGGGCGCTTACGGAACCCTTAACTTGTGCCTGAGAACGTATGGCCGACAGCGAGAACTACGGGGAGCGGAAGCGTGCGGGTGCTGGTGGCGGACGACGAGCGGTTGTTGGCGGACACCGTCGCCGAGGGGCTGCGTCGCCTCTCGATGGCTGTGGACGTCTGCTACGACGGTGACGGAGCGTTGGAGCGGGTCGGGGTGAACCGGTACGACGTCGCGGTGCTGGATCGCGACATGCCGGGACAAACCGGGGACGAGGTGTGTCGCAGCCTCGCCGCGTCCGGCTCCGGTACCCGGGTGCTGCTGCTCACCGCCGCCGCCGGGATCCGGGACCGGGTGGAGGGTCTGGGGCTGGGCGCCGACGACTACCTGACCAAACCGTTCGCCTTCGCCGAACTGGTCGCCCGGGTCCAGGCGCTGGGTAGGCGATCCGCCCCGGCCGTCCCGCCGGTGCTGGCGGCGCACGGCGTGGTCCTGGACGTGGCTCGGCACTCGGTCACCCGGGACGGCCGGTCGGTCAGCCTGAGCCCGAAGGAGTTCGCGGTGCTGCACGTACTGCTGCGGGCCGAAGGCCGGGTGGTGAGCGCCGAGGAACTGTTGGAGCAGGCGTGGGACGAGTTCGCCGACCCGTTCACGAACGTGGTCCGGGTCACCGTGATGACGCTGCGGAAGAAGCTCGGTGAGCCGCAGGTCATCCACACCGTGCCCCGGGCCGGGTACCGCATCGGCGGTGCCGGATGACCCCGCGCCGGCGAGTCGTGCTGGTCGGCGTACTCGCCCTGCTCGTCGGGTACGCCCTGCCCGGACTGACCAAGTCGGTGATCGGCGAGCTGTGGGTGGGTGCCAGCGGGCTGTGCCGGACCGGGCTGCCCGGTGTGGGATTCGTGTGTCAACCGGCGCGGGACTTCGCGGTCCTGGCCGTCCCGCTCACCGGGCTGGGCATCCTCGTGCTCTCGATCGCCGGGATCTGGGCCGCAGCGCTGTGGTGCCTGCGCCCGGTGCGGGATCTGGCCGGGCCTATCGCGCAGGTCGGGCCACAGAATCTCGGTCACCGGCTCCGGCCACGCGGCAACGACGAGTTGGCCCGACTGGCCCGGTCCATCGACGCGATGATGGAACGCATCGCCGCAGGCTACGAGGGACAGCGGCGGTTCGCCGCGAACGCCTCCCACGAACTGCGTACGCCGTTGGCGGTGCAGCGCACGCTCATCGAGGTCGGCATGGCCCGGTCGCTCACCGGTGAACAACTGGAACTGCTGACCGGGCAACTGCTGGAGACAAACGAACGCAACGAGCGGCTCATCGAGGGGCTGCTCGCGCTCAGCGAGAGCGACCAGGGGCTGCGTTCGCGTACGCCCCAGCGCCTCGACCAGCTCGTCACCGGGGTGCTGGCCGCGTACCAGGACCGGATCATCGAGGCCGGGGTGACGGTGCAGAGCCACCTGGAGCCCCGGATGGTGATGGGCGAACGGGTGCTGCTGGAACGGCTGGTGACGAACCTCGTGGAGAACGCGATCAAGTACAACCGGCCGGGCGGCACCCTCACCGTCACGGTCGGACACAACCCGGCTCTGACAGTTGTCAACACGGGCCAGGTGGTACCGGCGGAGGCGGTGGCCGGGCTCTTCGAGCCGTTCCGGCGCCTGGCCCGGGACCGGACGAACCAGAGCGGTGGCGCCGGCCTCGGTCTGGCCATCGCCCGCTCGATCACCCAGGCGCACAACGGCCTGATCTCCGCTCGACCGGCTGAGTACGGCGGACTGCGGGTGGACGTCCAGCTACCCACCGCACCCTGACCCGGCCGCCCGGCCGGCATCGAACAACAGCCCACAGATCGGGGCCGCACACCGCGGCAGCCCGACCTTCGGCGTGCCCGCGAAACAGCCGACCCGGCCTGCCGGGAGCCAACTGGCCAGCGTGCACCGCGACGGAGAGGAGAGAGCATGACCACCCGGGAACAGGTCGCGGTCGATACGGCCGTCGGTAGGCCCGCCCCCGGCGGCGGCACCGACCCGGGCTCGGCCGGCCCCGACTCGGGCTCGGCCGGCACCAGGCTGGCCTGGGCTGATGTCGCCAAGGGCGGCTGCATCCTGCTGGTCCTGCTCTGGCACGTGATCGTCAAGGACTACCTCCAGATCGACTGGCGGCTCGACGTACCGGTGCCGGGTGCCTGGGGAGTCTTCGGCGAACTGCTGCTACCGATGCGGATGCCGTTGTTCTTCACCATCTCCGGCATGTTCGCGGCGACCGCCGTGCAGCGGCCCTGGCGGTCGGTCGCCCGGCCCCGCGCCGCCCGCTTCCTCTACCTGTACGGCGTCTGGCTGGTGATCCACACTGTCGTGCTGGCCCTCGCCCCGAACTTCCCGACCGACCGGGCGCGCGACCTCGGTGAACTGCTGGTACAGCTGACCGTCACCCCGTCCAACCTCTGGTACCTGTACGCACTGGCGCTGTACTTCGTGCTGGCCAAGGCGCTGCGAAGGGTCCACCCGGCGGTGCTGCTGGTCGCCGCCGGCACGTTGAGCGCGGTCGCCGCGGCGGGACTTGTCGACACTCCGGGCAACCGGGCCGGTCTGTACCAGAACCTGGTGTTCTTCCTGGCCGGGCTGCACCTGCGCGGGTACGTCAGGCAGTGGGCCGACGCGGTCACCGGCCGCCGGCTGCTGCTGGCCGCAGGGGCGTACGCCGCCGCGCAGGTCGCCGTGGCCGCGACCGGCACCGCCCGACTGCCCGGCGTGGCGCCGCTGGTCTCCATCCTCGCGGTCCTGCTCGGCATCGCCGTGGCGGTCCGACTGGTCCGGTGGCCTGCGGTCGGCGAGCCGCTCGCCGCCCTCGGCCGCCAGACATTGCCGATCTACGTCATCCACATGCCGGTGCTGGCGTTGCTGCATCTTCTGGTCGCCGATCCGATCGCCGGCCTGGACGACTCCGCCCGGTTGGCGCTTGCCCCGGGTTTCCCGTTCTCGCTCACCGCCGCCGTGCTGGCGCTCAGCCTCGGCCTGCACCGGCTGCTGCTGGCGGCCCGCGCGACGTGGCTGTTCGACCTGCCCGGCGGCGGCCTCCACCTACCCGACCGGGCCGCCACCGCTGCGCGCCAGGCACCCAGCCCACCCGCGCCGGCGGCACCTCACTGATCGACCACAGAGGAGAGGACATGTCTCACACCGATCCGTCCGGAGCCGTCCCGGCTTCGATAGACGTGCCGGAGGCGGCCCGCTGGCTCGCCGGCCGGGTGCTGCGTACCCCGGTGCTGCGGGCCCCCGCCATCGACCGGCTGGCCGGTGCCCGGGTGCTGCTGAAGGCGGAGAACCTACAGGCTGGGGGCTCGTACAAGATGCGCGGCGGGCTGTTCGCGGTGGGCCGGCTGGCCGCGGCCGGGCACACCGGGGTGGTCGCGCAGAGCACCGGCAACCACGCGGTGGCTGTGGCGCTCGCGGCCCGGCGGTTCGAGTTGGCCGCCACGGTGGTGCTCCCGGTCGACGCGGCACCGACAAAGGTGGCCCGGGCACGTGCGGCGGGAGCGCGGGTGGTGCTCGCCGGCACGACTGTCGAGGAACGGTTGGCGGTGGCCCGCCGGGTGAGCGACGAAACCGGTCACCCGATCGTGGACGCGTACGACCATCCGGACGTCATCGCCGGGCAGGGCAGCGCCAGCCTCGAACTGATCGAGGAGGCCGAGCGGGCCGGTACCCCGCTGGACGCCCTCGTGCTGCCGGTGGGCGGTGGTGGTGGCGTGGCCGGTGCCTGCCTGGCCGCGACCGGCCGGCCGATCGAGGTGTACGGCGTGGAGCCGCACGGCTGCGACTCGCTGGCCCGCAGCCTGGCCGCCGGCCGCCCGGTTCCGGTCACACCGGCACCGACGATCGCCGACGGACTGCGTCCGTCCTGTGTGGGTGAGCTGCCCTTCGCCGTCCTGCGCACCCGTCTGCGCGGCGTGGTGCGGGTGGACGACGACGAGATCGCCGAGGCGTTCCGGCTGCTCCTGCTGGAGCTGAAGGTACTGGCCGAACCGTCGGGCGCGGCCGGTCTGGCCGGCGCGCTACGGCTCGCCGCCGACGGGGGACTGCGGTCTCCGGCTGCCGCTGACGGCGCGCTGCGGTCGCCGGCAATCGACTGGGGACTGCGGTCGCCAGTTGGCGAGCAACTGCTGGCGACGGCTGCCGGCGGGCCCCGGAAACGCACGGTCGGCGTGGTGCTGACCGGCGGAAACGTGGAGGCGGAACTGGTCGCCCGGTTGGCGGCGTCCGCCCGACTTGAGGAAGAGGTAGTAGCGGCATGAGTGCACCAGTGCGGATCGGAATTCTGTTCGGCGGGCCGTCGGCGGAGCACGACGTCTCCTGCTCCTCCGCGCTCGGGGTGGCGCGCGCGCTGGCCGGCGGCGGGTACCGCATCGTCGCCATCGGGGTCACCCGGAGTGGTGAGAAGCGGCTGGTTCCGGACGCGGCGCTGGCCGGGTTCCTCGCCGGAACGGCAGCCGAGCGGGCCATCGACGACAGGTTGACGGTGATCGGTCCGGCCGTGGAACTGCGGGCCGGGCCCCGCCCGGGTACGGCCGTGGTGACCGCGATGGACGCGCCCGGCGCGGTGCACGCCGAACTGGACGTGGTCTTCCCGGTGCTGCACGGCCCGTTCGGTGAGGACGGGGTGGTGCAGGGACTGCTCGAATCCCTGGGCGTGCCGTACGTCGGGTGCGGCATCCTCGCCTCCGCCGTCGGGATGGACAAGGTGGCGATGAAGCGGGCGTTGCGGGCCGAGGGCGTGCCGATCACCCCACACGTCTCCTTCGACGCGACCACCTACCGCACCACCGAGGATCCGGAGAAGCTGGTGCTGGGGCTGCGCCGCCCGCTGTTCGTCAAGCCGGCCCGGATGGGTTCCTCGATCGGGATCTCCCGGGTGGCCGAGGGCGACGATCTGGGTGCGGCGGTCGAGGAGGCGCTGCGACACGACACGGTGGTCGTGGTGGAGCAGGGGGTCAACGGCCGGGAACTGGAGTGCGGGGTGCTCGGCGGTACCCGCCCGGACGCTTCAACTGTCGGTGAGGTGCGGGTCAGCGGCGGCTGGTTCGACTACCGCCAGAAGTACTTCGGCGACACCGATCCGATGGTCGTCCCGGCCCCGCTGCCGGGGGAGGTGACCGAGCGGATCCGGGAGCTGTCGGTGCGGGCGTTCGCCGCGATCGGGGGCTGGGGTCTGGCCCGGGTCGACTTCCTCTACGACGAGGTGGCCGGCGAGTTGTACGTCAACGAGCTGAACACCATGCCCGGTTTCACCGCCCACTCCATGTACCCGAAGGTGTGGGCGGCGGCCGGCGTCGACTACCGGGAGATCCTGGACCGCCTCGTCGCACTCGCCTTCGCCCGGCACGCGGAGCGGCCCGGCGGGGCAGGTGTGCGGTGATCCTGCTCTGCGATCCACGGGTCGCGGCGGTGCCCGGTGCCGACGACGGTGCGCCGCTTGTCGACCTGCGCGAGATCCCCGAGCTGCGGCTGGACCAGCGGGCGGCCGACCCGGCCGGCGCGTACGCCCGGTTGCGCCGGCCGGTGGTGGACCGGCTGCTGGCGGCGCAGCGCGCGTTGCCCGACGGGTTGCGACTGCTTGTCGTCGAGGGGTACCGGCCCTACCAGGCGCAGCTGGACATCTTCACCGGCTACCGGGAGGAGCTGCGGCGGACCCACCCGGACTGGTCGCCGGAGCGGCTGTACCGGGAGACCACCAAGTTCGTCTCGCCGGTCGAGGTGGCGCCGCACAGCACCGGTGGTGCGGTGGACCTGACACTGTGCACCGTGGACGGCGTCGAGCTGGACATGGGCACCCCGGTGGACGCCACCCCGGAGGCGAGTGGCAACGCCTGCTTCACCGCAGCGTCGTCGATAGGTGCCGAGGCCCGCCGGCGTCGGCAGATCATGGCGGGGGCGCTGCGGGGCGCCGGCCTGGTGAACTACCCGACCGAGTGGTGGCACTGGTCGTACGGTGACCGCTACTGGGCGCTGTTGACCGGCGCGCCGAACACCCGTTACGGGCCGGTATGACCGGTTCTGTCGCCAGTTCACTCGAAGGCTTGTTTTCGATAAGTGTCACGCGGATGAACTGGAAAGCGCTCCCAGGCCGTACCAGCCCCCGAAACACAAGGGTGTGAGGACGGGAGGAACAGGTGAAGCTGCAGCGGAAGCACGTGCTGGCGGCGGGGGTGGCGGTGGTCGCCGCGGCGACGGTGGCGGTGGGCACCGGACTGGGGTTCGCTGACAGCGCACCGACCCGACAGAGCGTCTGCTCGGGATCGATCACGTTCTCGGCCGAGGGGGGCGCGCCGGCCGCCACCAGCAACCAGTTTCCGGTAGGCACCCGGCTGCGGGTGACGAACCTCGACAACGACAGGACGGCCGAGGTGACGGTTGTCGGCCCGTCGGGCAGCTGCGTGCTGCTCAACACCGCAGCCATGGAACTCGTCCGCGAACCGGGCAAGAACGTGATCCGGCGCAACGTGGTCGAGCGGATCGGCGACGCCGCCGCGCAACCGGGCGCGGGTCAGCCGGACGCGCCAGGCGACCGGCCCGGCTCGGCCTCACCGCCGGCGGCCCGCCCGGTCACCGGCTCGGCCTGCCAGGGTGCGATCACCTTCTTCGACGAGGCCGCCGGGCCGGCCGCGACAAGCGACCGCTTCCCGGTCGGTACCCGGCTGCGGGTGACGAACCTGGACAACGACAAGACGACGACCGTCACCATCACCGGTCCCTCGGGCAGTTGCGTGCTGCTGAACTCCGCAGCGATGGAGCAGATCCGGGAGCCGGGCAAGAACCTGGTGCGCAACAACACAGTCGAGCTGCTGCGCTGAGGTGAGCGACCGGAGTGAGGCCGGGTGGCTGCCGCGCGGTGCGGACGCGGCAACCACCCGGCCGGTCGGTCACCCGAAGGCGGCGTCGAGGATGTCCAGGCCGCGGGCGAGGTCGTCGTCGGAGATGACAAGCGGTGGCAGAAAGCGCAGCACATTGCCGTACGTGCCGCAGGTGAGGGTGAGCAGGCCGGCGGCGTGGCAGGCCGCCGAGACCGCTGCCGTGGCGCTCGGGTCGGGGGTCAGGGTGCCCGGCGTGACGATCTCCACGGCGAGCATCGCGCCGCGTCCGCGTACCTCGGCGATGCGCGGGTCGCGGGCGGCGACGGCGCGCAGCCGATCACCAAGCACCGTCCCGATCCGTCGGGCCGCGCCGGCCAGGTCCAGCTCCCGCATCGTCTCGATGGCGGCCAGGGCGGCGGCGCAGGCGATCGGATTGCCGCCGTAGGTGCCGCCGAGCCCGCCGACGTGCACCGCGTCCATCAGCTCCGCCCGCCCGGTGACCGCGGCCAGCGGCAGCCCACCGGCCATGCCCTTGGCCAGGGTCACCAGGTCCGGTTCGACGCCCTCGTGCTGGCAGGCGAACCAGTCGCCGGTGCGGCAGAACCCGGTCTGGATCTCGTCGGCGACGAAGACCGCCCCGGCCGCCGTCGCCCACGTGCGCAGCGCCGGCAGAAAACCCTTCGCCGGTACGACGAAACCGCCCTCGCCCTGGATCGGCTCGATCAGCAACGCGGCGACGTTCTCCGCCCCGACCTGCTTCTCGATGGTCTCGATGGCGCGGGCCGCCGCCGTGGCGCCGTCCAGACCACCGTCGCGCAACGGGTACGACATCGGCACCCGGTAGACCTCGCCGGCGAACGGCCCGAACCGGTGCTTGTACGGCATGTTCTTGGCGGTCAGTGCCAACGTCAGGTTGGTCCGCCCGTGGTACGCGTGGTCGAACACCACGACCGCCGACCGTCCGGTGGCGTGCCGGGCGACCTTCACCGCGTTCTCCACCGCCTCGGCACCCGAGTTGAACAGCGCCGAACGCTTCTCGAACCCACCCGGGGTCAGCGCGTTGAGCTGCTCGCAGACCGCCACGTACGACTCGTACGGCGCGACCATGAAACAGGTGTGGGTGAACCGTTCGACCTGCGCCCGCACGGCCTCGACCACCCGGGGAGCGGAGTTGCCGACGTTCGTGACAGCGATGCCGGCGGCGAAGTCGATCCACCGGCGGCCGTCGACGTCGGTGAGCGTGCCACCCGACGCGGAGTCCACATAGGAGTTGATGACGCTGCCGACGCCCCGGGCGACGGCGGAGCTGCGCCGCTTCTGCAACTCGTCCGAGGAGGTCATGGGGTCAGCCCTCGATGTTGTGCATGACGTGCTTGATCCGGGTGTAGTCCTCCAGGCTGTAGACGGAGAGGTCCTTGCCGTGCCCGGAGTGCTTGAAGCCGCCGTGCGGCATCTCGGAGATGAACGGGATGTGGGTGTTCACCCAGACGCAGCCGAAGTCGAGCCGTCGGGTCATCCGCATCGCCCGGCCGTGGTCGCGGGTCCAGACCGAGGCGGACAGGCCGTAGTCGACGCCGTTGGCCCAGCGGACCGCCTCGTCCTCGTCGGAGAACCGCTGCACGGTGATGACCGGCCCGAACACCTCGTCCTGGATGATCTCGTCGTCCTGCCGTACCCCGGAGACGACAGTCGGCGCGTAGAAGTAGCCGCGCTCGCCCACCTGCGTGCCCCCGGTCCGCACGGTCGCGTGGTCGGGCAGCCGGTCCAGGAAGCCACGTACCCGGGCCAGCTGGTTGGCGTTGTTCAGCGGGCCGTAGAGAACGTCCGCGTCGTCAGGTGCGCCGGTCCTCGTGTTGCGGGCCTGCTCGGTGAGGGCGGCCACGAAGTCGTCGTGGACGTCGGGTCCGGTGAGCACCCGGGTGGCCGCGGTGCAGTCCTGGCCGGCGTTGAAGTAGCCGCCGACCGCGATGGCCTCGGCCGCCGCGGCGATGTCCGCGTCGTCGAAGATCACCACCGGCGCCTTGCCGCCCAGCTCCAGGTGGGTCCGCTTGAGGTCGGGCGCGGCGGCTGCGGCGACCTCCATGCCGGCCCGGGTCGAGCCGGTGATGGAGACCAGTTGCGGGGTGGGGTGCGCGACCAGGGCTCGGCCGGTGTCCCGATCTCCGCAGACCACGTTGAACACGCCCGGCGGCAGGTGCTCGGCGGCGATCTCGGCGAGCAGCAACGTCGACACCGGGGTGGTGTCCGACGGCTTGAGGACCACCGTGTTGCCGGCCGCCAGCGCGGGAGCGATCTTCCAGACGGCCATCATCAGCGGGTAGTTCCAGGGCGTCACCTGGGCGCAGACCCCGATCGGCTCGCGCCGCACGTACGAGGTGTGCCCGGCCAGGTACTCGCCGGCCGAGCGGCCCTCCAGCAGGCGGGCGGCCCCGGCGAAGAAGCGGAACTCGTCCACCGCCGGCGGCAGTTCCTCGTCGGCGGTGAGCTGGCGTGGCTTGCCGGTGTTGCGTACCTCCGCGTCGACCAGGTCGGCGGCCCGGGCCTCGACCGCGTCGGCGAGCTTGAGCAGCGCCCGCTGCCGCTCGGCCGGAGTGCTGTCCCGCCAGCTGTCGAAGGCGGTGGCGGCGGCCCGCATCGCCGCGTCCACGTCGGCGGTGCCGGAGACCGGCGTCTGGGCGAAGACCTCACCCGTGCACGGGTCGATCAGGTCGGCGTAGCCGCCGTCGACCGGCTCGACGTACTCGCCGTTGACGAAGTTGCGCAGCCTCTGCTTGTCACTCATGACTGGATCACTCCGAGGGGTCCGGGGTCTCGCTGCGGCGGTTATCGCAATCTTGCTGCCATCTTCGCTACTGAATTCGCGGCAGACAAGGGTTAAGGCGACTGTTTCCGTAGACGAGGCGGTCGTTTAGGCTGCGCACGTGGAGCCCACAGCGTTCTTCGTCGCCGGTCGGTCCGCCCACGGTGCCGACGAGGTGACGGTGCACCACCCCTACGACTGTCGCCCGGTCGGGCGTACCACAGTCGCCACCGCCGACCAGGTCGAGGCGGCAGTGGCGGCGGCGGCCGAGGTGGCCGCGACCGCCGCCGCGCTGCCCGCGTACGTCCGCGCGGCGGCCCTGGACCACGTCTCTCGCCGCCTCGCCGAACGGGCCGAGGAGGTCGCTCAGCTGATCACCGCCGAGAACGGCAAGCCGGTCAAGTGGTCGCGGGCCGAGGTGAGCCGGGCCAGCTCGACATTCCGGTGGGCGGCCGAGGAGGCCCGTCGGTTCTCCGGTGAGCTGCAACGGCTCGACACCGACCCGGCCGCCACCGGACGCATCGCGCTGGTCCGCCGGGTGCCGAAGGGGCCGGTGCTCGGCATCACGCCGTTCAACTTCCCGCTGAACCTGGTGGCGCACAAGGTCGCCCCGGCGATCGCGGTAGGTGCGCCGATCATCGTCAAGCCGGCACCTGCCACCCCGCTGTCCGCGCTGCTGCTGGGGGAGATCCTGGCCGAGACGGAGCTGCCGGAGGGCATGTTCTCGATCCTGCCGCTGCCCAACGAACGCGCCGCCGAGCTGGTCACCGACCCCCGGCTGCCGATCGTCTCGTTCACCGGCTCCGGACCGGTGGGCGCGGCGATCCGCCGCTCCGTTCCCGACAAGCACGTGACCCTGGAACTGGGCGGCAACGCGGCGGTGCTGATCTGCCAGGACTGGGCCGAGGACGAGGACCTGACGGTCGCGGCGCACCGGATCGCCACCTTCGCCAACTACCAGGCCGGCCAGTCCTGCATCGCCGTGCAGCGGGTCTACGTGCACGAATGGCTCTACGACGGCTTCCTGCCCCGGCTGGTCGCGGCGGTGCGCGAGCTGCGTACCGGAGACCCGACCGACCCGCTCACCGATGTCGGCCCGCTGGTGTCCGAGGCCGCGGCCCGTCGGGTGGAGGCGTGGGTGGACGAGGCGGTGACGGCCGGCGCCACCATCGAGACCGGCGGCCGGCGGGACGGCGCGACCTACCCGCCCACAGTCCTCAGTGGAGTGCCCCGGGACGCGAAGGTCCACGCGGAGGAGGTCTTCGGTCCGGTGCTCGTGGTGGACCGGGTGGTCGACGACGACGCCGGCTTCGCGGCGGTGAACGACTCGGTGTACGGGTTGCAGGCCGGCGTCTTCACCCGCCGCCTCGACGTCGCGTTCGCCGCGGCGCGCACCCTCCAGGTCGGCGGAGTGATCGTCGGTGACGTGCCCTCCTACCGCGCCGACCAGATGCCGTACGGCGGCATGAAGGGCAGCGGGGTGGGTCGGGAGGGAGTGCGCAGCGCCATGGACGACTACACCGAGCCCCGCGTCACGGTCCTGACCGGTGTGCGGCTCTGACCGTCAACGTCACCAGCCGCCGTCGTCGCGTACCCGGGCCGGGGCGCGGCCGAGCAGCAGGGTGGTGAGCGCGGTGTCGATGTCGCCCCCGAGGAACCACTCACCCGCCTGGTCCAGCGCGAAGATCCGGCCCCGCTCGTCGACCGCGATGATGCTCTGGCCGCCCTCGGTGCCGAGCGGGAACAGCCGGGCGCCGATCACCGCCGCGAAGTCGCCGAGCAGGTCGGCGGTCTGGGCGAGCTGACGCGGGTGGATGTCGAACCGTGAGATCCACACCTGCTCGCCGGGGCCACGCCGCAGGCTGAGCAGGCGCGGGAACGCGGTTAGCGTGGCGACCGCGGCGGGGAACGAAGCGTGCGCGTACGTCCTGCCACCAACCGCACCCACGCCGTGAACCGTCGCCGTCGCCACCGCTGCGTCGCTGGCCTGGGGTCGCCAGCCGGCGGCGACAAGCGCCTGCGCCACCTCCGGGGGAAACCGGCCGGGGACCGGATCGGGAGCTGGTTCCGGAAACCAGGGCTCGGTGTGGGCCCGTTCGGCGCGGGGCAGGACGCTGAACTCGACAAGCATGGTCAGGCACGAGTCACAGGGCCGGTCGGCCGGTCCACCGTGTCGATCGCCCGGGTCGCGGACCTGGGACACCTCGATGCGGGCGGAACTGAGCAGGTCCCGGGCATCGCCCAGGCTCATGGTGGCGATGCCCTCGGCGGTGCGGCGGCGGTCGTACTCGTGCAGGACATCGGAGACCACCACGACCTCCGCGTGCCGCTCTCCGCCCCGGACCAGCCGGCCGGCTGGCAGCACGTCGAGGTACGCGCGGACCAGTGGGTGATGGTTGAGCACCACGTCGCCCTTGGCGCCCTGGGCGGTGAAGATCCGCCCCTCGACGGTGAGTCGCGCGGTGGTGGTCGGTACGGGCAGCCGGTGGATCTCCCGCAGCAGCTGACCGGCCGGGTCCACGGTGCGCTGGGTCGGCGGGACAGCGACCCGGCTGCGGCGGTAGAGGCGTGCCACCACGTCCGGCGGCACCCTCGGCCAGGTGCTCACCTCACCGGTCCGCTTGTCGACCACTGTCGAGGGCAGATCACCGGGAGGTGCACTGACATGTGTGGACGGGGTGGAGATGATGACGTAGCCGAGGTCGAACTCGGCGACCACCGGCCGGCACTCGCGCCCCAGGCGCAGCGAATCGCGACGTGCCCACACCGCTGCGAGCTGCTCGGCCTGGTTGCGGTCAATCACACCCGGAACCTATCGGACTACGTCGTTTCGTGGCGCTGCGTGCGGCCGACCCTACCGAACGTGAGGCGAGCGGTAGTTCTGCCGCGCCGAACGGCGCGGGTGCTGCCCACTGCGGGCCTCGACAGGGCGCAATAGGCTCGCGGAATGGCAGCACCGGAGAAGAAGGACGGTGACTCAAGGCTCTGGGCCTGGCCGGTGGGAATCCTGCTCGGCGTGGTGATCGGTGTGGCGGCACTGGACGGCGTCGCCGGCATCGGCATCGGGGTGGCCTTCGGTATCGCGTTCGCCCTGGCGCTCGGCGCGATGGGCGGCGGGGACGACGCGGACGGCCCCGACGAGTCCGGCACCGACGGGAAGGGTCCGGACCGCCGGGGGTGACCGCCGAGCGCCCCCGTGACGTGGTGCGGCACACATGCGGGGTGCTCGATGACCAGCCGAGGTCGGGCCCCGGTAGTAGCCTGACCGGCGTTCCCCCGTCGGGGGAGGAACGGTGGTTGATCATGTCGGTACGTCGGCACACGGCGCGGCTCGCGACGGTCTGCGTGTTCCTGGGCGCCCTGGTGGTGCTCGGTGGCGCGCCCGCGCACGCCGACGAGGACCGGGTGCGGGTGCGTTCGGCTGGCAGCTTCACCGCGGGCCGTTCCGCCGAAGGGGTGACCGTGGAGGTGCGCAAGCGCACCGACGGGTGCGTGCGGGTACGCACCGCACTGGGACTCAGCCTGCCCGACGTCCGGGCCGACCAGGTGGCGGTGCAGGCCAACGTGGGAGGTCGCTGGGTGCCGGTGGGCGTCTCCGGCGAAGCGGGACTTGTCACCACCACACCGGTGGCCCCGGCCAGAGACGAGCTCTGCAAGGGCAAGGGTGTGGCGGTGCGGTACCGGGTCGCCTTCGCCGCGGCTGCCCCCGGTGGTCGACTGGTGCTGACGGGCGAGGCGACCACGGCGCGGGGCGCCGTGCTGGGCCGGGCAGCCGCGTCGTCGCGGGTGGTGGGCGGGCGGGTCCCGGTGTCGCCCTCCCCGTCACCCACGCCCTCGCCGTCGCCGAGCGAGCAGGTGGTCGAGGAACCGTCAGTCGAGGCGACGCCGACAGTGGCGCTGGCCGCCGAGGCGACTGACGACCTTGCCCAGACCGCGGGCGAGTCCTCCGGCGGATCGCCGGTGATGTACTTCGGCATCGCCATGGTGGCCGCCGGTGCGCTGCTCATCGGGCTGCTGATCCACCGTTCCCGCAGGGATCGCAAGGACCGGGGACGACCGGCCGACGGATTCGAGATCCCGCCGCCGCGAAACCCGGGCGGCACCACCTACCGTTCCGGCGGCGGTCAGGGTGCCGCGCCGCTGGTGCCCGTCCCGGGCGCCGTACCGGTCCCGCCGGGTCTGGGCACCGTGCCGCCGCCCGTGCCGGGGGCCGTGCCGCCGCCCGTCCCGGGGGCGGTGCCGCCGGTGGCGCCCGGTCAGGCGTACGGGTCGAGTCGGCCCGGCACGCCCCGGGTCTACGGCGGTGCCCCGGCACCCCGCCCGAGCGGCGGTCTGTACGGTGCCCGGCCGGCCGACCCGGGCGACGCGACCCGGCCGGCCGACCAGGTTGAACCGACCCGCCCGGCCCCGCCCGGCACGGCCGCCCGCGCGGCGGTGCCACCGGCCCGTACCGTTCCGCCCACCTCCGCCCCGCCGGCCCCGCCGACGCCCGGACTGGCCGCGCCGACCCCGGGTTTTCCGCCCGCGCCGATCCCGGGACCGGCCGTGCCGACCGCCGGCCCGCCGGCAGTTCCGCCCGCCGTGCCGCCGGCCGAGCCCGGCCAGGGCAGGGTGTCCGGGCGCCCGGACGGTTCACCGGGGGCCGGCAAGGGGGACGAACCGGAGTACGGGCGCGGGCTCGGCGGCTGAGCCGGGGTGGGCGCCGCCGCTCCGATACGCTCAGGTTCGTTGACGACCCGCAGGCGAGGAGTGGAATCGGTGTCTGATCTGTCCCGGATCGTGAAGGCGTACGACGTCCGTGGGACGGTGCCGGACCAGTGGGACGAGCGTGTCGCCGGTGCTCTCGGCGTCGCCTTCGCCCAGATGCTCGACGCCGCTGGCGAGCCGGGGCAGGCGGTGCTGATCGGGCACGACATGCGGGCCTCCGGGCCCGGGTTGGCCGCCGCCTTCGCCACCGGCGTACGCGCCGAGGGGCGCCCGGTCATCGAGATCGGGCTCGCCTCGACCGACATGGTCTACTACGCCTCCGGTTCGCTCGGCTTGCCCGGCGCGATGTTCACCGCCAGCCACAACCCGGCGCAGTACAACGGCATCAAGCTGTGTCACGCAGGTGCTCGCCCAGTCGGGCAGGACAGTGGGCTGGCCGAGGTCCGCGACCGGGCTCAGGCCCTGCTCGACAAGGACGAGCCGCTCGGCGAGCCGACCGCACCGACGCAGCGGCGGGACCTGCTGCCCGACTACGCGGCACACCTGCGCACGCTTGTGGACCTCGCTGGCATCCGGCCGTTGACAGTGGTGGTGGACGCGGGCAACGGGATGGGTGGGCACACCGTGCCGAGTGTGCTCGGCGACGCCGCCCTGCCGGCCCTGCCGCTGCGGATCGTGCCGTTGTACTTCGAGTTGGACGGCACGTTCCCCAACCACGAGGCCAACCCGCTGGACCCGGCGAACCTGGTCGACCTGCAACGGGCGGTGGTGGCGCACGGCGCGGACATCGGGCTGGCCTTCGACGGAGACGCCGACCGTTGCTTCGTGGTGGACGAGCGCGGTGAGCCGGTCTCCCCGTCGGCGATCACCGCGTTGGTGGCGGCCCGGGAACTGGCCAAGCACCCCGGCTCGACGGTGATCCACAACCTGATCACGTCAAGCGCGGTGCCCGAGATCATTCGGGAGCACGGCGGCGAGCCGGTGGTGGCCCGGGTGGGCCACTCGTTCATCAAGGCCGAGATGGCACGGACCAACGCGGTCTTCGGTGGGGAGCACTCGGCGCACTACTACTTCCGGGACTTCTGGTTCGCCGACACCGGGATGCTGGCGGCGATGCACACCCTGGCAGCGCTCGGTGAGCAGCCGCTGCCGCTGTCCACGCTTGCCGCCGAGTACGAGCGGTACGTCGCCTCGGGTGAGATCAACTCCACCGTGGCGGACCAGGCGGCCAAGGTCGCCGAGGTGCGTGCCGCGTACCCGGACGCCGAGGCCGACGAGATGGACGGGCTCACCCTGCGCTTTCCTGACGGGGCGTGGTTCAACCTGCGCGCCTCGAACACCGAGCCGCTGCTGCGGCTCAACGTCGAGGCACCGACGGGCGAGCGGATGACAGCGCTCCGCGACGAGGTGCTCGACCGGGTTCGCCGATAAGATCGCTCGCGCCGGTCGGCACCCCCGACCGGTGAAGCCGCACACGTGGAAGGAGCCGCGCAGTGGCCCTCGACCCGCAGTTGCTGGAAATCCTCGCCTGCCCGGACACACACCATGCCCCGCTGACCTACGACGCGCAGGCCCAGACGCTCACCTGCACCGAGTGTCGCCGGATCTTCGAGGTCCGCGACGACGTGCCGGTGCTGCTGCTGGACGAGGCGCGCGGCCCGGCGGAGGGATCGTGATCGACGGAACGGCCGGCGTCAGTGGCCACCGCAACGCCGACGAGCGGCTCCTCGACGACCCGCAGGCACTCGCCGAGCGGGACCCGGGCGGCATGCTGCGGCACACCGCCTCGGCGGGCGCACAGGTGCGCGAGTCGGCGGCCCTGGCCGCCGAGGCGAACCTGTCCGTACTCGCCGACGACGGACGTCCCCGGGCGGTCGTGATCGCCGGCATCGGCACCGCCGGGCGGACCGGTGACGTGCTGGCCACCGTCGCCGGGCCGCGCTGCCCGGTGCCGGTCATCGCGCACCGCCTCGCCGGAGTGCCCGGCTGGGTCGGCGCGGCAGACGTGGTGATCGCCGTGAGCGCCTCCGGTCGCAGCCCCGAGGCGTTGGGTGCCGCCGAGGCCGCCCACCGGCGGGGCGCCCGGCTGGTCGCGGTGGGCCCGGCGGACTCGCAACTGCACTCGGTCGCCGAGCGGGCCCGCGCCCCGTTCATCCCGGTGCCCCGGCGGGCACCCGCGCGGGCCAGCCTGTGGGGGCTTACCGTGCCGGTCCTGCTCGCCGCCCGGGCCCTCGGCCTGGTCAAGGTCAACGAGGCGGATCTGGCGGAGACGGCGGCCCGGCTGGACGCCGACGCGGACCGCAGCCGCCCGACCGCGGAGTCCTTCGTCAATCCGGCGAAATCCCTCGCCCTCGGGCTGGCCGGGTCGATCCCGATCGTCTGGGGCTCGTCTCCGCTGGCGGCGGTCGCCGCGCGTCGCTTCGGCGACACCCTGTCGGCGAACGCCAGGTACCCCGTGGTCACCGGTGCGCTCGGCGAGGCGGGCCGGGGTCGGGTCGGGCTGCTCGACGGGGTCTTCGGGGGCCTGGCCGAGGGGGAGCGGGACATCTTCGCCGATCCCGACGAGTCGGACGGTGAGGGCACCCGACTCCGGTTGGTGCTGCTGCGCGACGGTGGCCTGAACGCCGAGGACGACGCCGACGAGCCCCTCGCCGTCGAGGAGCGGCGCGCGGACGCGGTGCAGACCCTCGCCGAGCGGCGGGGCGTCAGGTGCGACGTGGTCACCGCCGAGGGCGGCTCGGCGCTGGAGCGGCTCGCCTCCCTGGTGGCGGTGCCGGACTTCGCGTCGATCTACCTCGCGTTGGCGCACGGCCTGGACCCGATGGCGGTGCCGGCGATCACCGAGATGAAGGAACTGGCCAACCAGTGAGCACCCAGGGTGGCATCAAGGCGATCATCGCCGCGCTGCTCGCCAACATCGGTATCGCCGTGACGAAGTTCGTGGCCTACCTGCTGACGAGTTCGTCGTCGATGCTCGCCGAGTCCATCCACTCGGTCGCCGACGCGGGCAACCAGGCACTGCTGCTGCTCGGCGGCAAGCGGGCCCGGCGCGCCGCCACCCCGCAACACCCCTTCGGCTACGGCCGGGAACGCTACGTCTACGCGTTCATCGTCTCGATCGTGCTGTTCAGCCTGGGTGGCCTGTTCGCGCTCTACGAGGCGTGGCACAAGTGGTCCGACCCGCACGGCATCAGCAACTGGCAGTGGGTGCCGGTGACCGTGCTGCTCGCGGCGATCGTGATGGAGTCCTTCTCCTTCCGTACCGCCATCAAGGAGTCGAACCTGGTCCGGGGCCGCGAGTCCTGGACCAGGTTCATCCGCCGGTCGAAGGCGCCGGAGCTGCCGGTGGTGCTGCTGGAGGACTTCGGCGCGCTCGTCGGTCTGGTCTTCGCCCTGTTCGGGGTGGGCATGACCCTGGCCACCGGCAACGGCAGGTGGGACGCGGCCGGCACCGCGATGATCGGTGTGCTGCTGGTGACCATCGCGGTCGTGCTGGCTGTGGAGACCAAGAGCCTGCTGCTGGGCGAGGGGGCCGAGCCGGCCGACGTGTCGGCCATCGAGCAGGCGGTCACCGCCGGCCCCGAGGTGGAGCGGATCATCCACATGAAGACCCTCTACCTCGGCCCGGAGGAGCTGATGGTGGCGGCGAAGATCGCCGTGTCCCGGTGCGAGAGCGCCGAGGAGGTCGCCCGGGGCATCGACGCGGTGGAAAAGCGGATCCGCGCGGCCGTACCGGTCGCTCGGGTGATCTACCTCGAACCGGACATCTACCAGGTCACCGCCGGGTCCTCCAGCATGGCCGGGCACGCTGGGAGCTGACCTGTGGAACCGCTGTACGGGCCGATCAAGGACTACGCCTGGGGTTCCCGCTCGGCGATCGCCGAACTCCAGGGGCGGCCGGTGCCGAGCGCGGTGCCCGAGGCGGAGCTGTGGCTCGGGGCGCATCCGTGCGCGCCAGCCGCCGTCGAACGCGACGGCGCGCGGATCGCGCTCACCGACGTGCTCGCCGCCGAGCCTGTCGACTGGCTCGGCCGGCCGGTGGTCGACCGGTTCGGAACCCGCCTGCCGTTCCTGCTCAAGGTGCTGGCGGCGGCGGCTCCGCTGAGCCTTCAGGCGCATCCCGACGCCGAGCAGGCGCGAGCCGGTCACGCAGCCGAGCAGGCCCGGCCCGGGGGACACCGCAACTACGTCGACCCGTTCCACAAGCCAGAGCTGCTGGTGGCGCTCGGGCCGATGGAGGCGCTGTGCGGGTTCCGGGATCCCGCTGTCTCGGCGCGGGCGTTCGCGGCGCTGGGCGTACCGCAGCTGCGGCCGGTGCTCGACGCGTTGGCCGGCGGGCCGGCGGGGCTGGCCGAAGCCGTACGCCTGTTGCTGGAGTGGCCGACGGCGGAGCGTGCGGGCCTGGTGGCGGCGGCCCGGGCGGCGGGCGGCCCGGACGCGGACCTGGTGGCGCTGCTGGCCGAGGTCTACCCGGCCGATCCCGGAGTGCTCGTGGCACTGCTGCTCAACCGGGCGCGGCTGGCTCCCGGTGAGGCGATCTGGATGCCGGCCGGGAACCTGCACGCCTACCTGCGCGGTACCGGCGTGGAGGTGATGGCCGCCAGCGACAACGTGTTGCGGGGCGGGTTGACCCCGAAGCACGTGGACGTGGCCGAACTGCTGCGGGTGCTCCGTTTCGAGGTGCTCGACCAGCCGGTGGTCGGGCCCCGAAAGGTCGCCGACGGAGTGGTGACCTGGCCGGTGCCGGTCGATGACTTCGCGTTGCACCGGGTGACGGTGGGCGACGGGCGGCGCGAGGTGACACTGGGCGTCCCCGGCCCCCGGGTGGTGCTCTGCACGGCCGGTCGGATCACGGTGACCGACGGGGTGGGGCCGGTGATTCTCGGCCCGGGTCGGGCCGCGGTCGGGCCGGCGGTTGGCGGTTCACTGACGGTCACCGGCGAGGGTGAGACGTACATCGCCTCGACCGGACTGGTCTGAGCCTGCCGGACGCCCGGCGTCAGGATCACCGCAACCAATAAGTCCGACATTCCCGGAATAGCTTGACTCTGCGCTTGCTTAGTGTGACTCTATGAGTGCGCAGCGTTATCGCGACGATGGTCCGAGAACGCGCGGGGGAACCAAACCGGGGGGATGCACGGGGCGGACGGAGTTGGACGGCACACGTCCACACCGGCCGCCCCGTGCGCTGTCCGTAACCACCCCGGCCGCCGGTACCGAGCGCGCGTAAGGTGGGTGGTTGCGCAGCACCATCGTCCGACAGGAGCTTTCATGACCAGCACCCTCCCGGCGTCCGCCAGTGGTACGTCGTCCGAGGTCCGGCCGCGTACTGTCGCCGAGGGCGACTACAAGGTGGCGGATCTGTCGCTCGCCGAGTTCGGTCGCAAGGAGATCCGCCTCGCCGAGCACGAGATGCCCGGCCTGATGGCGATCCGCCGTGAGTTCGCCGACGCGCAGCCCCTCGCGGGTGCGCGGATCACCGGGTCGCTGCACATGACGATTCAGACCGCCGTGCTGATCGAGACCTTGGTCGCGCTCGGCGCGCAGGTCCGCTGGGCGTCGTGCAACATCTTCTCCACCCAGGACCACGCCGCCGCCGCGGTCGTCGTCGGCCCCGAGGGCACCGTCGACGCTCCTGCCGGAGTCCCGGTGTACGCGTGGAAGGGCGAGACCCTCCCGGAGTACTGGTGGTGCACCGAGCAGGTGCTCGACTGGCCCGAGGGGGACGGCCCGAACATGATCCTGGACGACGGTGGCGACGCCACGCTGCTCGTCCACAAGGGCGCCGAGTTCGAGAAGGCCGGGGCGGTGCCGCCCGTCGAGTCCGCCGACTCCGAGGAGTACGCGGTCATCCTCGACCTGCTGCACCGCTCGCTGGCCGCCAACGGGCAGCGGTGGACCCGGATCGCCGCCGGCATCAAGGGCGTCACCGAGGAGACCACCACAGGCGTGCACCGGCTCTACGACATGCACCGCGCCGGCACGCTGCTCTTCCCGGCCATCAACGTCAACGACTCGGTGACCAAGAGCAAGTTCGACAACAAGTACGGCTGCCGTCACTCGCTCATCGACGGCATCAACCGGGCCACCGACGTGCTGATCGGCGGCAAGATGGCAGTCGTGCTCGGCTACGGCGACGTCGGCAAGGGCTGCGCCGAGTCGCTGCGTGGCCAGGGTGCCCGGGTCGTGGTGACCGAGGTCGACCCGATCTGCGCGCTCCAGGCGGCGATGGACGGCTACCAGGTCGCCACCCTGGAGGACGTGGTCGAGCAGGCCGACATCTTCATCACCGCCACCGGCTGTTTCGACGTCATCACCAACGAGCACATGGCCCGGATGAAGCACCAGGCCATCGTCGGCAACATCGGCCACTTCGACAACGAGATCGACATGGCCGGCCTGGCGAAGCGCTCGGACGTCACCCGGGAGAACATCAAGCCGCAGGTCGACGTGTGGCGCTTCGACGACGGTCACGCCATCATCGTGCTCTCCGAGGGCCGCCTGCTGAACCTGGGCAACGCCACCGGCCACCCGAGCTTCGTGATGTCGAACTCGTTCGCCAACCAGACGATCGCCCAGATCGAGCTGTTCACGAAGACCGACGAGTACCCGATCGGCGTGTACGTGCTGCCCAAGCACCTCGACGAGAAGGTCGCCCGGCTGCACCTGGACGCGCTCGGTGCCCGGCTGACCACGCTCACCAAGGAGCAGGCCGCCTACCTCGGCGTCACCGTGGACGGCCCGTTCAAGCCGGACCACTACCGCTACTGAGCATCGACGCCACCTCCGGGGCCGACCGCGACGGCCGACCCCGGAGGTGGCCCTGCGGGTCCGCCGTGCGGCCGGAGGGCGGTGCGGCCCTGTGGCCGGGCCGGTCAGCGGGGGCGTTGCCGGGTGGGGCGGACCCAGGTCCAGACACACCAGACCAGCCAGGCCACGGAGACCAGCGCCGCGAGGGTGTGCAGCCGCAACGCGCTGAGCAGCAGCACCACCGCGAGCACTGCCAGCCACGGCAGGAAAGCCCTCATCCTGACCTCCCAGGTGGTTCGTCATCCGGTGCCGCCCGGAACTGCGGCCACAGCGCCTCGGTGAGTGCGCGTTCCCCGGCCAGGACACGGCGGGCCCGCCGGTGCCGCTCGGCGATGACCGCGGCCAGGTAGGCCGCATCCGACTGTCCGGTCGGTGGCGGCGGGCTGGTCACCACGGCGACCTGCCGCCACAGCAGCCGGGCCAGTTCGCCGCGCGCCGGCTGGCTGAACCCGGCGGCCCGGGCCAGGTACTGCCGCACGGCGAGTGCCAGCTCCGCGTCCAGCCGGCTCAGGTCCAGGGAGTACGCCCAACCGGCCAACGCCGGCACCGTCGCCGGCACCGGACGCCACCTCGTCGCGGGCCGGGTGTGCACGACCAGGGTGCCCGCTGCCAGGTCCCCCAGTCGCCGGCCACGGGCGTCGCTGAGCATCACGGTCAGCCCGACCGCCCAGGACAGCAGCGGCAGCACCAGACCCGGCCACTCCACAGCGACTCCGACCAGCGCCCGGGTCAACGACTGCCGGAACCCGACGGGGGCTCCGTCGGCGCTCACCACCCGCAGCCCGACCGCTGCCTTGCCCGGCGTGCGGCCGTCGTTGAACCGCTCGCAGAGCACGGGATAGCCGACAAGCAGCAGGACGAGCCCGACGGTGAGCAGCGCCCGTTCCATCGCCGCGTCGAGCAACCCGTACGGCAGTGCGGCCAGGAGCAGCCCGGCCAGCGCGGCGAGCAGCAGCCCGGCCGCCAGTTGGACAAGCACGTCGAGCAGGAGTGCGAGCACCCGGGAGCCGATTCGCGCGGCCCGCACGTCCAGCTCGACGGCCTCGCCGCTGACCAGCCCGGCGTCACCCCAGCCCGGGGCGGTCCACGCTCGCGCCGCTGTGCTCACCCCGACAGTGAACACTATGATCGCGCGGTCGGAGGTGGCTGGTGGATGTCGACGCGTACGTCGCGGAGCACGGCGGGCAGTGGCGTCGGCTGAATCAGCTCTGTGCTCAGCGGCGGCTCGACCCGGCCGAGGTCGACGAGCTGGTCGCGCTCTACCAACGGGCCACCACCCAGCTGTCGGTGCTACGGAGCCGCTCGCCGGACCCGGCGCTGGTGAGTGAGCTGTCCCAGGTGGTGCTCCGGGCGCGGGCACGGCTGACCGCTCGGCCCCACCCCACCTGGGCGGCGGTGCGGCGGTTCCTGCTGGCCGGCCTGCCCGGCGCGATCTGGCGGGCCGCGCCGTGGTGGTGTGCGGTGGCGACCGCCTTCACCCTGCTCACCTTCACCCTGATGTGGTTCGTGGCGGACAACCCGGAGACGGCGGCGGCGTTCATCGGTGACGACGAGGCCGCCGAACTCGTCGAGTCCGGTTTCGCCGGGTACTACACGGAGTTCTCCGCGCCGACCTTCGCCTTCCACCTGTGGACGCACAATGCCTGGCTGGCGGCGAAGTGCCTGGCGGCGGGCGTGCTGATCGTCCCGGTCGGCTACCTGCTCTGGCAGAACGCGGTGAACATCGGCGTGGTCGGCGGGGTGATGGTCTCCTACGGCCGTGCGGACGTCTTCTTCGGCCTGATCACTCCGCACGGCCTGCTGGAGTTGACCGGGGTGTTCGTCGCGGCCGGGGTGGGGCTGCGCATCGGGTGGGCGTGGATCGCACCGCCGGAGCAGCTGACCCGAGGGCAGGCGGTGGCCCGGGCGGGCCGCGACGGCGTCCTGGTCGCCGTCGGCCTGGTCGCCCTCTTCGCCGTCGCCGCCCTGATCGAAGCCTTCGTAACCCCCGCCCCCCTGCCGACCCCCCTACGCATCGCCATCGGCGCCACCACCTGGCTGGCCTTCCTCGCCTACGTCCTCCTCCTCGGCTCCCGCACCACCAGCCCGCCCTCCAGCCCCGTTGATCATGAAGTTGTTACCCGCGACACGCCCTTGGGG
>NZ_BOOZ01000028.1 GCF_016863495.1 Micromonospora andamanensis | reverse complement strand
GTGTGCGAGTCGGGCTTCCCCGTGCGGGGGCCTGGCTTCTGCGGGGGCCTGGCTTCTGCGGGGGCCTGGCTTCCTCGGGCAGGCCGCCCTGGGGCCGGCTTTCCCTGGGCTGGCCGCCCTGGGGCTTGTCGTCCTCGGGGTTGCCTCTCGGGTGGCCGGTTTGCTGGACGAGGTGCCGAAAGTCGGCATCAACCCGCGCTCCTGCTCGCGTGGGCCGCGTCACAGCGGGTAGAACAGTCGCCATGGCCGACACCGAGACCGCGCCCGGCGCCCAGCGGTTCATTCCGCCGCAGGCCGACACGCTCGACGAACTGCGCGCCGCCGCCAGCGGCTGCCGAGGCTGCGAGCTGTACCGGGACGCCTCACAGACCGTCTTCGGCCGGGGCGACACCACCGCCCGAGTGGTCTTCGTCGGCGAGCAGCCCGGCGACATGGAGGACCAGAAGGGGCTGCCCTTCGTCGGCCCCGCCGGTCGACTGCTGCGCAAGGCGGTCGACGACGCCGGGCTGGACCCGGGGCACATTTACCTCACGAACGCGGTCAAGCACTTCCGCTTCGAGATGCGCGGCAAGCGGCGCATCCACCAGACCCCCGATCGGGTGCACATCACCGCCTGCCGGCCCTGGCTGGTCGCCGAGTTCGCCAAGCTGAACCCGGAAGTGATTGTGGTGCTCGGGGCGACCGCCGCCAAAGCCCTGCTCGGCCCGGCCTTCCGGGTCACCCGGCAGCGCGGCGAACTGCTGCCCTGGCCGGCCGCCGCGCAACACCCGGAGGACTTCCAGCGGGTACCTGTCGACAGCGCCGGGGGGACCACCAACGCGCCGCCGGCCCAACTGCTGGCCACCATCCACCCCTCCGCCGTGCTCCGCGCCGACAACCAGGACGTGGCGTACGACGGACTGGTCGCCGACCTCACAGTCGTCGCCCGCGCTCTCGCCGGCTGACCTGCCACGCTCGCCCTCAGCCGCAGCGCCGGCACCGACCACGCGACGGAGCTGCGGACGGTGCCACACTTGCCGCCATGCAGCAGCATCTCTACGACCGCGACCACGACGAGTTCCGCGAGCTGTGCCGCACGTTCCTGAACCGGGAGGCGGTGCCGCACCACGAACGCTGGGAGGCCGACGGGATCGTCGACCGCGAGGTGTGGCGCAAGGCCGGCGCCGCCGGGCTGCTCGGCATGGACGTCGACCCCGAGTACGGCGGCGGCGGACAACAGGACTTCCGGTACAACGCCGTCCTCGTCGAGGAGATCGTCAACTCGGGCTGCTCCGGGCTCGGCTTCGGCCTGCACAACGACGTCGTCGCGCCCTACCTCACCGAGCTGACCACCGAGGAGCAGCGCAAGCGCTGGCTACACCGGTTCTGCTCCGGCGACCTGGTCACCGCCATCGCGATGAGCGAACCCGGTGCCGGCTCCGACCTGGCCGGCGTACGGACCACAGCCGTCCGTGACGGCGACAGCCTCGTGCTCAACGGGCAGAAGACGTTCATCACCAACGGCGAGCTGGCCGACCTGGTGATCGTGGTGGCCCGGACCGCCGACGAGGGTGCCCACGGGGTCAGCCTGGTCGCGGTGGAGACCGGAACCGACGGCTTCACCCGGGGCCGTCGACTGGCCAAGGTCGGGTTGAAGGCCAACGACACAGCCGAACTCTTCTTCGACGACTGCCGGGTACCGGCCACCAATCTCATCGGCACCGAGAACCACGGCTTCTACCACCTGATGGCCAACCTGCCCCGGGAACGGCTCAGCATCGCCGTGGCCGCGGTCGCCGCCGCGGAACGGCTGCTCGCGCTGACCCTCGACTACGCGCGGACCCGTGAGGCGTTCGGCCGGCCGATCGGGAAGTTCCAGCACAACCGGTTTCTCCTCGCCGAACTGGACACCGAGGTCACCATCGCGCGGACCTTCGTCAACCACTGCGTCGCCGAGTTCAACGCCGGCCGGCTCTCGGTGACCGACGCGGCCAAGGCCAAGTGGTGGACCACCGAGTTGCAGAACCGGGTCGCCGACAGGTGCGTGCAGTTGCACGGCGGCTACGGCTTCATGGCGGAGTACCCGGTGGCGCGGGCCTGGCTGGACAGCCGGGTGCAGACCATCTACGGCGGTACCACCGAGATCATGAAGGAGATCATCGGTCGCGGACTGGGCCTGTGACGAAACCGGGCTGCCGGCTGTCGGTCGGGTGCGAAAGGATGGTCACCCCTTACCAAGGAGCCTCCCGTTGGCCACTGACCTGACCACCACGTCGGCGGCGCACCCGGAGGTCGCGCCGATCCAACGGCGTACCCTGCGGTTGCTCTTCACCACCCAGATCGTCGGCGGCATCGGAGTGACCATCGGCATCGCGGTCGGTGCCCTGCTCGCCGCCGAGATCGCCGGCACCGCCGTGGCCGGCCTGGCGCAGAGCGCCGCAGTGATCGGTGCCGCCCTGCTCGCCGTGCCGGTCACCCGGATCATCACCGGATACGGCCGCCGCCCCGGCCTGGCCGTCGCGTACCTGGTCGGCGCTCTGGGCGGGGTGCTCGTCGTGCTCGCCGCGGCGACCCGCTGGGTTCCGCTGCTCTTCCTCGGCATGCTCCTCTTCGGCGGCGGCTCCGCCGCCAACCTCCAGGCCCGCTACGCCGCTGTCGACCTCGCCGAACCGGACCGTCGCGCCCGACAGTTGTCGCTCATCGTCTGGGCCACCACCATCGGCGCGGTGGCCGCCCCGAACTTCGCCGCGCTCGCCGACCGGACCACGAGCGGCTGGGGACTGCCGGCGCTGTCCGGCCCGTTCGCGTTCAGCGCCGTCGCGTTCGTGCTCGCCGCCGGCGTACTGCTGCTGTGGTTGCGGCCCGATCCGCTGCTCACCGCGCGCCGACTCGCGGCGGCCCGCGCCCGCGAGCCCGGGCCGACCTCGTCGGCCGGTCCAGCACCGACCCCGGCGGAGCCGGCCACGCTCGCCCCGGCCGGCACCGTTCCGGTGGCCGAGCCGGTCGCGGCTCCGACACCGCCGGCCCGGCGCGGCGCGGGCATGCGCGCCGCCTGGTCGGTGGTACGCGCCCGACCGGCCGCCCGGCTCGGCGTCGCCGCCGTGGCCGTGGGCCACCTGGTGATGGTGGCGGTGATGGCGATGACCCCGGTGCACCTGCGGGAGTACCACGCCCTCGACGAGGTGCTGCCGGTGGTCGGGCTGGTGCTGAGCCTGCACATCGCCGGCATGTACGCGCTGGCACCGGTGGTCGGTTGGCTCGCCGACCGGTTCGGTAGGCGACCGGTCATCCTCGGTGGGATCGGGACGCTGCTGGCCGCCTGCGCGGTCGCCGGCACCGCCGGGCACCACACGCCCCGGCTCACCCTCGGGCTCATCCTGCTCGGGCTCGGCTGGTCGGCGACCATGGTGGCCGGTTCCACACTGCTGTCGGAGTCGGTACCGGACCAGGTGCGACCCAGCGCGCAGGGGCTGTCCGACCTGCTCATGGGGCTGGCCGGAGCGCTGGCGGGGGCACTGAGCGGGTTTGTCATGCAACTGGCGGGCTATCCGGTGCTGACCCTGCTCGCCGCGGTCGCGGTGGCGCCCCTGCTGGCGCTAGCGTTGCGTCCGGTGCCGGTGGGTGCACCGGACAGGGAGGACTGATCACGTGCGGCTGACCGACTTCTGGGCACGCCTGGCCGAGGCGTTCGGGCCGGCGTACGCGGCGAGCATCGCCAGCGACCAGGTGTTGCCGGAACTCGGCGGGCGGACCATCGAGCAGGCCCTCAAGGCCGGCGTGGAGACGCACGTGGTGTGGCGCGCCGTGGTCGCCGCCTATCCCGACCGGGTGCCCGCCCGGCTACGCTGAGCAGTCGATTCGTTACTTCCGCGTGTCTCTTGCCGAGTCGTACACCTGTTCGGCTATTGTCCACAGCGGGGTGCTCGTCCACAGGCCACGGCCAGTCGGCTGGTTTTCTGTCGGACCCAGCGCCTAGCGTGTCCCGCGTGACGCGAAGCTCAGGAAAGACGCCGGCGAAGGCAGGGGTGGCAACGATGGCGGCAGGTCCTGACCGGGAGAAGGCGCTCGACCTTGCTCTCGCTCAGATCGACAAGCAGTTCGGCAAGGGCTCGGTGATGCGACTGGGGGAGCGGCCGGTCATCCAGACCTCGGTCATTCCGACCGGTTCCATCGCGCTCGACGTGGCGCTCGGCGTGGGTGGTCTGCCCCGTGGCCGGGTCGTCGAGGTCTACGGCCCGGAGAGCAGCGGTAAGACCACTGTCGCCCTGCACGCGGTGGCCAACGCCCAGCGGGCCGGCGGCATCGCCGCCTTCATCGACGCCGAGCACGCGCTCGATCCGGAATACGCAAAGGCGCTGGGCGTCGACACCGACGCCCTGCTGGTCTCCCAGCCGGACACCGGCGAGCAGGCGCTGGAGATCGCGGACATGCTGGTCCGCTCCGGCGCGATCGACATCATCGTGATCGACTCGGTCGCCGCGCTGGTGCCGCGCGCCGAGATCGAGGGCGAGATGGGCGACAGCCACGTGGGTCTGCAGGCCCGGCTGATGAGCCAGGCGCTGCGGAAGATCACCGGTGTGCTCAACAACACCGGCACCACCGCGATCTTCATCAACCAGCTCCGCGAGAAGATCGGCGTCATGTTCGGCTGCATGTCGTACTCGACCCGGGTCACGCTGGCGGACGGCACGCAGGAGAAGATCGGCAAGATCGTCAACCAGCGGATGGACGTCGAGGTCCTCTCCTACAACCCGGAAACCGACCGGGTGGAGCCGAAGCGGATCACCAACTGGTTCAACAACGGTCCGGCGGAGCAGTTCCTCCAGTTCACGGTCGCCAAGTCGGGCGGCAACGGGCGGGCGCAGTTCGCCGCCACCGCCAACCACCTGGTACGCACTCCCGGCGGCTGGCGGGAGGCGGGCGAGTTGATCGCCGGTGACCGGGTGATGCTCGCCGAGTCACGACGCCTCAGCGAGCAGCAGTGGCAGGTCATGCTCGGTTCGCTGATGGGTGACGGCGCTCTGTCGCCGAACCGGCAGGACCGCTCCGGTGTCCGCTTCCGGCTCGGCCATGGTGCACAGCAGGTCGACTACCTCGACTGGAAGGTCTCGCTGCTCGGCAACATCGGCCACTCCCGGCGTACCGACGACCGTGGCGCGGCCTTCGTGGATTTCACCCCGCTGCCGGAATTGGACGAGCTGCGCCGTGCGGTCTACCTGGGCGACGGCAAGAAGCACCTCAGCTGGGACTACCTCAAGGCGCTGACCCCGCTCGCCCTCGCCGTGTGGTACATGGACGATGGCTGCTTCACCGTCCGCTCCAAGGGCTTGCAGGAGCGCACGGTTGGCGGCTCCGGCCGGATCGAGATCTGCGTCGAGGCGATGGCGGAGGGCAGCCGCGACCGTCTGGTCGAGCATCTGCGTGACGCGTACGGCATGGACGTGAAGCTGGTCGCCCGGGGGTCCCGGCAGACGGCGTCGATCATCTTCACCACGGAGTCGTCGGCGAAGTTCCAGGAACTGGTTGCTCCCTACGTGCCGGCGGCGATGGAGTCCAAGCTGCTGCCGCGCTTCCGGGGCCAGTGTGCCGTCGAGCCGCAGTTCGTCCCGGCGGAGCTGATGCCGGTACCCGCACGGATCATCGATGTCCGGGTCAAGCCGAAGACCCGCTCGATGAACCGGTTCGACATCGAGGTCGAGGGCAACCACAACTACTTCGTCGACGGCGTCATGGTGCACAACAGCCCCGAGACCACCACCGGTGGGCGGGCGCTGAAGTTCTACGCCTCGGTCCGGCTCGACGTGCGGCGCATCGAGAGCCTGAAGGACGGCACCGACGTGGTCGGTAACCGCACCCGAGTGAAGGTCGTGAAGAACAAGGTCGCGGCCCCGTTCAAGCAGGCCGAGTTCGACATCATGTACGGCAAGGGCATCTCTCGCGAGGGATCGCTCATCGACGTCGGCGTCGAGCAGTCGATCATCCGCAAGTCCGGTGCCTGGTACACCTACGAGGGCGACCAGCTGGGCCAGGGCAAGGAGAAGGCCCGCGAGTTCCTCCGGGAGAACCCGGACGTGGCTGCCGAGATCGAGAAGAAGATCCTGGAGAAGCTCGGCGTCGGGGTCGGCGCGGGCGACGCCGCCGGTGGCCCGGAGCTGCCGCCTGTCGACTTCTGATCCTGAGTCGTGGCAGGACGACGTGCCCGCTCGGGGCGGGGCTGGGATGCCAGCCCGCCCCGAGCGGGCGACCCCACACCGCGTCCTCGCCGAGGCCGCCGCGCCGCCGGGAACGCCGCAGACCCGGGTGACCCGGCGTCGGCTGATCCCCGGGACGCGTCGGCTCCAGGCGCCCCGGCCTGGGGTGCAGCCGGTTCCGCCAGGCGGGCCGGCGGTTCGGCGCGCGGCGAGGCGGCTTCCGCGCCTCGCGACGAGGCCGAGGTGGCCCGGGAGATCTGTCTGCGGCAGCTCGCGGTGCGCCCGCGTACTCGGGCCGAGCTGGCCGGCGCGTTGGCGCGGCGGGGCATCTCCGAGGAGACCGCCAGCCAGGTTCTCGACAGGTACGACGAGGTGGGCATCATCGACGATGCTGCGTTCGCCCGGGCCTGGGTGAGCAGCCGGCATGCCGGCCGTGGCCTGGCCCGGCGGGCGCTTGCCAACGAGCTGCGCCAGCGTGGCGTGGACGGTGACACGGCCAGCGAGGCGCTTGACGAGTTGGACGAGACCACCGAGGCGGAGACTGCCCGCGCCCTGGTGGACCGAAAGCTGCGTACCGCCCGAGGTGAGCCGGACGCGGTGTTCCGGCGGCTGGTCGGCATGCTGGCCCGCAAGGGCTACCCGGCAGGTGTCGCGATCCGGGCGGTGAAGGACGCGATCGCCGCGCAGAGCGCTGAGGCGGCCGAGTTCGCCGAGCAGATCGACGCCGACGCCCTCGCCGACGCCGAGGGCGAGATCGACCGCTGACGCCGACGTCCAGGGCGAGATCGACCGCTTACCGTCGGTCCGACTCCGGCAGCGCCCGGGTCCGTTGACCTGACCAGCCCGGATGAGTCAACTCGGCGTCGGGTTTTCGTCTTTTTTGCCCGCTGGCGTCCGAGTATTCATCACCGGAGGGTGACGAGTTAACTTCTCTCCGTCCGGGTGGTTTGATCATCTGTTCTTGACCGGAGGCCGGTTGGGACCTAGCCTCGCCATAAAGGCTCACATTGCCCGACCAAGCGCAGGCTAAGCGCACAACATAGATCCCGTAACAGAACAGCATCACTTTGGCCGGAACCCTCGGCCGCGTACGTCAGCTTCGGACAGGCCGGTCCGGGCTCGCGTGACACTGCACCCGGCCCGCCGGTGTCCGTCTGGGACGCCGGCGGAGAAAGCCAACCCACGGCCACGCGCTCCGGTCGGGCGTCCAGAGTCGCAGGAGCATGCCCACCCGGCAGGCTGTTGCGGCGCGACGGTTCAGGGGAGGCGCGCCATGGCGAGGCGGCACAGGTTCACCGGAGTCCCGACATGAGCGAGCGGAGCGGGCCGACCTTGAGGCTGTGTCCGGCGCTGCCCGGTCGGGGTGCGCGGCGGAGCGGAGTGTCGGCATGAGCGGGGGGCGCGGCACTTCGGGGGCGGCGGAGTCCGAGGCCGCCGACGACGGTGAGCAGGGTTCGGGGTCGCCGGGGCAGCAGCCTGGGTCGTCTTCCGGTGCCGCCGTGGCCGGGCTCGGGGGTGCCGGGGAAGTCGTAGGTGTGGTGGCTCATCGTGGTGACCGGCCGGACGGAGTCGCCTCGTGAGCGCCTTCGATGTCGTGATCCTGACCGCCGTGCTGGTGCTGACTCTCGTGGTGCTCGGCGCGGTCCTGTTCGGGGTGCGGTTGATTCGGGGACTGTTGACGCGTCCGGCACCTGAGGATCCCGCGTACGTCGCGGAGAAGGACCGGCAGGAGCAGTCGCTTGCCGCGCTGCGTACCGCAGCAGACGAGGTCAACAGCACTATCGACGTGGCGAAGTCCGCTGCGGCGGCGGCCCGTACGGAGGCGGCGGCGGCCAAGGCCGAGGCGAAGGCGGCTCGGGCGGAGGCCCGTCGGGTGCTCGACGACGCCCGCGCCGAGGCGGACACGGTGCTCGAACGGGCGCACAAGCAGGCCGAGGCGGATGCCGAGCAGTTGCGCACCGCGGCCCGGCGCAGTGGCGAACGGGAGGTGGCGGTGCTCGCCGCGACCACCCGGGAGCAGGCCGCCGAGGTGGAGCGGCGGGCGACCCGGATGGACGAGCGGGAGCGGCTGCACACCGAGGAGGTGGAGCGGCTCGCGGAACGGGAGCGCCAGCTCACGGCGGCGAATGCCGCGCTGGCCGCCCGTGAGGCGGCGTTGGCCGAGCGGGAGGCCGAGCTGGCCGAGGCGGAGAACCAGCGTCGGCGTGAGTTGGAGCGGGTCGCCGAGTTGACCGCCGACGCCGCGCGGGCCGAGTTGATCGAGGCGATCGAGGGCCAGGCGAAGCGGGAGGCCGCGCTGCTGGTCCGGGACATCGAGTCCGACGCCAGGTCCACCGCCGAGCAGCGGGCCCGGCACATCGTGGTCGACGCGATCCAGCGGGTGGCCAGCGAGCAGACCGCCGAGAGCGTGGTGAGTGTGCTGCACCTGCCGGGCGACGAGATGAAGGGGCGGATCATCGGTCGGGAGGGCCGCAACATCCGGGCCTTCGAGTCGGTCACCGGGGTCAACCTGATCATCGACGACACTCCCGAGGCGGTGCTGCTGTCCTGCTTCGACCCGGTCCGCCGGGAGGTGGGCCGGTTGACGCTGGAGAAGCTGGTGCTCGACGGCCGGATCCACCCGCACCGGATCGAGGAGGTGCACGAGCTGGCCCGGCAGGAGGTGGACCAGCTCTGTCACCGGGCTGCCGAGGACGCCCTGGTGGAGGTCGGCATCACCGAGATCCACCCGGAGCTGGTCAACCTGCTGGGCCGGTTGCGTTACCGCACCTCGTACGGGCAGAACGTGCTCAAGCACCTGGTGGAGACCGCGCACATCGCCGGCATGATGGCTGCCGAGCTGCGGCTGGACGTTCCGTTGATCAAGCGGTCGGCGTTCCTGCACGACATCGGTAAGGCGCTCACCCACGAGGTCGAGGGGAGTCACGCGATCGTCGGCGCCGACGTGGCGCGCAAGTACGGCGAGAGCGAGGACGTGGTGCACGCGATCGAGGCGCACCACAACGAGGTGCCGCCGCAGACCGTGGAGGCGGTGCTGACCCAGGCGTCCGACGCCTGCTCGGGCGGGCGGCCGGGGGCGCGGCGGGAGAGCCTTGAGGCGTACGTCAAGCGGCTGGAGCGGATCGAGGAGATCGCGGCCGGCAAGCAGGGCGTGGAGAAGGTTTTCGCTATGCAGGCGGGCCGGGAGATCCGGGTGATGGTGAAGCCTGACGATGTCGACGACATCGGCGCGGCAGTGCTGGCCCGGGACGTGGCCAAGCAGGTCGAGGAGGAGCTGACCTATCCCGGTCAGATCCGGGTGACGGTGGTGCGCGAGTCCCGGGTCACCGAGATCGCCCGCTGATTCGGGGGCTGTGAAACAGCGCGGCGCCGGCCTTATGGCCGGCGCCGCATCCATCTTCGGGGGCTCAGCCCTGCGGCTCCGCCACTGTGCCGTCACCGCCGGGGGCGGCGTTGGCGGGGGCGACCGGGCCGGTCTGCCTGGGCATCCGGAAGGATCGGATACCGGTGCGGCGGTCCAACCAGCCGGCGAACCAGGTGAGCAGCGAATTGATGACGATGTAGATAACCGCGATCACCATGGCCGCGGGGATGATGTTGCCGTAGTTGGCGGCGAGGTCGTTGACCCCGCGTTGGAGCAGCTCGGGGTAGGCCACGATGTACCCGAGCGCGGTGTCCTTGAGCAGCACCACCAGTTGGCTGACGATGATCGGCAGCATGGCGCGGGCCGCCTGCGGGAGCAGGATCAGCCGCATGACCTGGTTCTTACGCATGCCTACCGCGTACGCCGCCTCGGACTGTCCGCCCGGCACGGCCCGGATGCCGGCTCGGAACGCTTCGGCCAGCACCGAGCCGTTGTAGAGGGTCAGACCGATCACCACGGCCCAGAAGGCGGTCACCGGGCCCTGGATGAGGAATGGTACGCCGTAGAAGATGAAGAAGATCATCAGCAGCAGCGGCACCGCGCGGAAGAACTCCACCACCGCGCCGGCCGGCACACTGATCCACAATCGGTCGGAGAGCCGGCCGAAGGCGAAGATGATGCCGAAGGCGAGCGACAGCACCATGCCGACGCCGGCCGCCTTCAGGGTCGCCCACAGGCCCGGCAGGATGAACTGCGTCCAGGTGGTCGACCGGGTGAACGGCTCCCACAGCCAGGACTCCCACTGGTTGGCCTCGTCGAATCTGGTGTAGATCCAGTAGAGCAGGCCGAGCAGCGCGACGCCGAAGATGACGCTCAGCACCGCGTTGCGCACCTTGGCCCGGGGCCCCGGGTGGTCGTAGAGGACGCTGCTGGTGCTCATCAGCGCTTCACCGCCAGACGGTTGGCCAGCCAGCCGAAGAAGTAGCCGGTGGGAATCAGGAGAGCGGCGAAGGTGCCGGCGAAGACCAGGAAGATCGGGATGACGGCGTCACCGTTGCTGTTGATCAGGTCCTTCATGATGTTTGAGGACTCCAGCAAGCCGATGGTGCCGACGATTGTGGCGTTCTTGCAGAGCGCGATCAGGATGCTGCCGAGCGGCGCGATCACCGAGCGCGCCGCCTGCGGCAGCACCACGATCCGCAGGGTCTGGGCGAAGGAGAGGCCGATCGCCCGGGCCGCCTCGGCCTGACCGGTCGGCACGGTGTTGATGCCCGAGCGCACCGCCTCGCAGACGAAGGCGGCGGTGTAGACCGACAGACCGATCACGCCGAGCCAGTAGATGTTGAGGTCCAGGTCCTGCGACAGGCTCAGGCCGAGGGTGGCGAAGAGGCCGAAGTAGCAGAAGAAGATGACGAGCGTCAGCGGGGTGTTACGGAAGACGTTGACCCAGGCCGCGCCGAAGCCGCGCAGCACGGGTACGGGGGAGACCCGCATCGCGGCCAGCAGTACGCCGATCACCAGCGCGCAGACCGCGGACGCGCCTGTCAGCTTGAGGATCCAGAGGAAACCCGACACGTACGCGTCGAAGTTGTCCGGATCAGTGAATACGTGCATGCTTCGGCTCCCGGGGCACGTGGCGGCGGCCGGTGACAGGCCGGAGCCGGCACCCGCTGGGGGTGCCGGCTCCGGTACCGGTCAGGCTGCGCCGCAGTGGGTCAGCTTGGTGGTGTCCAGCTCGGGCGCGGGGGTGCCGCTCTTGCCCAGGGTGGCGTCCCAGGCGGCCTTGTAGCTGCCGTCCTCGGCAGCGGTCTTGAGGATCTCGTTGACCTTCTCGCAACCGTCGGTGTCGTCCTTCTTCAGGCCGATGCCGTACGGCTCGTCGGAGAAGGTGCTGCCGACGACCTTGAACTTGCCGGCGTACTGGTCCTGCGCGGCGTAGCCGGCGAGGATGATGTCGTCGGTGGTCACCGCGTCGACCTGGCCGTTCTCCAGCAGCGGCAGGCACTTGGAGTACGCGTCGAACTGCTGGAGCCGAGCGTCCGGGTAGTTCTCCTGGATCCGCTTGGCCGGGGTGGAGCCGGTCACCGAGCAGACCGTCTTACCGGCCAGCTGGTCCGGACCGGTGAGCGTGGAGTCGGACTTGACGAGCAGGTCCTGGCCGGCGACGTAGTACGGGCCGGCGAAGTTGATCTTCTGCTTGCGCTCGTCGTTGATGGTGTAGGTGGCGACCACGAGGTCGACGGTGCCCTGCTCGATGAAGGGCTCCCGGTTGGCCGACACGGTGGTCTTCCACTCGATGCCGCTCTCCTCGACGCCGAGGCCCTTCGCGATGATCTTCGCGATCTCCACGTCGAAGCCCTCGTACTGGCTGCCGGTCTGCAGGCCCAGGCCGGGCTGGTCGGCCTTGACGCCGATGACCAGCTTCTTCTGGCCCTCGGCCTTGCCGACGATGCCACCGGCGCCCGTGCCGGAATTGCCCTCGTCGCTGTCCCCGCCGCAGGCGGTCATCGCTACCGCGAGGCCGGCAACGGCGGCGACCGCCGCCATCCGCTTCATTCGCATACCTGTTCTCCTTCTTCGACTGGAGCCTGCCGGGTCACGACAATCTCCGTTACCGGACGCCTAGTGGGTGAGGATTTTGGAGAGGAAGTCCTTGGCACGCTCGCTGCGCGGGTTCGCGAAGAACTCCGTCGGAGCGGCATCCTCGACGAGCTTGCCGTCGGCCATGAAGATGACCCGGTTGGCCGCGTGCCGCGCGAAACCCATCTCGTGGGTGACCACGACCATGGTCATGCCGTCGCGGGCCAGGGAGGTCATCACGTCAAGCACCTCGCCGACCATCTCCGGGTCGAGCGCGCTCGTCGGCTCGTCGAAGAGCATCGCCTTGGGCTGCATGGCAAGCGCGCGGGCGATCGCGGCGCGCTGCTGCTGGCCGCCGGAGAGCTGGGCCGGGTACTTGTCGGCCTGGTTGGCGATGCCGACCCGGTCGAGCAGGGCCAGACCCCGCTCGCGGGCGGACGCCGGCTTCTCCTTACGGACCTTGATCGGGCCGAGGGTGACGTTCTCCAGGATCGTCTTGTGCGCGAAGAGGTTGAACGACTGGAACACCATGCCGACCTCGCTGCGCAGCTTGGCCAGGGCCTTGCCCTCGGCCGGCAGGGCCTGCCCGTCGAAGGTGATGGTGCCGGAGTTGATCGGCTCAAGCCGGTTGATGGTGCGGCACAGCGTCGACTTGCCGGAGCCGGACGGGCCGATCACCACGACCACCTCGCCCCGCCCCACCGACAGCGAGACGTCGTCAAGCACATGCAACGGCCCGAACCATTTGTTTACCGAGTCCAGCACGATGAGCGGTTCGCCCGTCGCCACGTCGTCTGTCCTCCTCGTCGCTGTCGGGAGTCGGTCGACCCCCGGTAGCGGCCACTGTAGGCGTGGTGACGTGGCGGAACACAACCTAGATGGTCACGGAGCGGTAACACCATCGACGATCCGACTCCGGTGTCCGAGTTTGACGGGCACGACTGGCGTCCCGTCCCCGTGACGGAGATCATGGGGGGATGACCGAGCCCGTGCGGCTGACCCGTTACGCCCGTGGCGGCGGGTGCGCCTGCAAGATCCCGCCCGGTGAGCTGGAGGCGATGGTCGCCGACCTTGGTCCCGCCGCCGGTCCCGCTGACGGCACCGCCGAGCTGCTGGTCGGGCTCGACCACGGCGACGACGCGGCGGTGGTCCGGCTGGACGAACGCACCGGCCTGGTCACCACTGCTGACTTCTTCACGCCTGTGGTCGACGACGCGTACGACTGGGGTCGGATCGCCGCCACGAACGCCCTGTCCGACGTGTACGCGATGGGCGGCACCCCACTTGTCGCGTTGAACCTGCTCTGCTGGCCCCGGGAGGCGCTGCCGCTGGAGTTGGCCCGGGAGGTGCTGCGCGGCGGTCTGGACGTGGCCCGCGCCGCCGGGTGCCACCTGGCCGGGGGGCACAGCGTCGACGACGACGGTCCGAAGTACGGCCTGGCGGTGACCGGGCTGGTCCGGCCGGAGGAGTTGATCACCCTGGACGCCGGGCGAGCCGGGCTGCCGCTGTCGCTCACCAAACCACTGGGCGTCGGCGTGCTCAACACCCGCCACAAGAGCACCGGCGAGAGTTTCCCGGCGGCAGTGGCGGCGATGACCACGTTGAACCGGGACGCCGCGCGGGCGGCGGTGGCGGCAGGTGTGCGCTGCGGCACCGACGTGACCGGGTTCGGTCTGCTCGGCCATGCCACGAAGCTGGCCCGGGCGAGCCGGGTGACAGTAGCGATCGACATCGCGCGGGTGCCGTACCTGGAAGGTGCCCGCGAGGCGGTCCGCGACGGGTACGTCAGCGGCGGTTCCCGCCGCAACCTGGAGTGGGTGACCCCGTCCACCGATTTCGGCGCGGCGACCGAGCCGGACCGGCTGTTGCTTGCCGACGCGCAGACCTCGGGCGGACTGCTGGTGGTCGGGGAGATCCCGGGTGCCCCGGTGATCGGTGAGCTGCTGCCCGCTGGCGACCACCGGATCGTGCTGCGCTGAGCGGGGTCGGCCCGAGCGTGCCGTTGCGTGGGAACGCGCACCATACCCGATAAACTGTCATCTTCCCGCTACCTGGAGCGATGAAGCTCAGGGAAATTTGGGCCAGAATGGTCACAGACCGGTAACTTGCCCACGGCTGGGGGCAAATGCCCCGCACCATCGTCGGTAAGGCCCGATCCGGAGGCCGGTGGGGACGAGCACAGCGAGGAGACGGCATGACCGAGCTGTGGAACTGGAGAATCGACCAGGTACGACCGGTGGAGGTCTACCCGGCGCTGGCCGACGCGCTCGGTCGGGTGGTGATGCCACTGGCGGTGGCGGATCCGCTGCGACTGCCGGCGTACGCGGTGGTCTGCGACGTCTGGCAGGCGCCGGGGGAGTTCGCCACGATCGTGGACTGCTACGGCGTACCGGACGGGCTGCCGGAGTTGCCGAGCATCGCGGCGCTGGCCCGACTGCTCGGCCGCAACTGCCTACTGCGTGACGACACGCTCGACGACACCCGGCACCTGCTGGTGGCCCCGGACGGCAGCATCCGCCCGGTGCACTTCGACGTGCGCGAGACCGACGACGGCGAGGTGCTCAGCGACCGCCGCCTGTGCACCGAGGCAGACCCGCGCTGCCGGGGCTGGTCGCGTTGCCACCGCTCCCGCTGGGCGCCCGACTCGGTGAACCCGGCCCTGGCCGCCGCCTGACGACCGGCGACCGGCCGGCCGACACCGCCTGGCTACCGCCGTCACCGACCGCCGCAGGCCCGGCAGTCGTGGCGACTCAGTTGCCGGCCGGGGCGGCGGGTCGGGTGCCGCCGCGCACCACCAGCTCGTCGAGCAGGGTGCGGGTGGCAGCGGCGATCGTGGCCACCGCGGCGTCGAACGCCTCGGCGTTGTGCGCCGCCGGTGCCCGGAACCCGGAGATCTTCCGGACGTACTGCAACGCCGCGGCCCGCACGTCCGCGTCGGTGACCTCCGGGGTGTACGGCTCACGCAGGGTCTTGATGCTGCGGCACATGGCTTCTCCTCGTTTGCGTCCGACAACTCGGGCCCGGCTACGCTGTGCACGTCATGACTACCGCAGCGGCGGGCGGCCCGCGCACCTACCAGGTGCGCACCTACGGCTGCCAGATGAACGTGCACGACTCCGAGCGCATTTCCGGCCTGCTGGAGCAGGCGGGTTACGTCCGCGCGGGCGAGGCCGAGGACACCCCCGACGTGGTGGTGTTCAACACCTGCGCGGTCCGCGAGAACGCGGACAACCGACTGTACGGCAACCTCGGTCACCTGCGTCCGGTCAAGAACCGGCACCCGGGCATGCAGATCGCCGTCGGTGGCTGCCTGGCCCAGAAGGACCGCGGCGACATCGTCCGCCGGGCACCCTGGGTGGACGTGGTCTTCGGTACCCACAACATCGGCTCGCTGCCGGTGCTGCTGGAGCGCGCCCGGCACAACGCCGCCGCCGAGGTGGAGATCCTCGAAGCCCTCGACGTCTTCCCGTCGACGCTGCCGACCCGCCGCGAGTCGACCTACGCCGGCTGGGTGTCGATCTCGGTGGGCTGCAACAACACCTGCACCTTCTGCATCGTGCCGTCGCTGCGCGGCAAGGAGAAGGACCGGCGACCCGGCGACATCCTCAGCGAGGTGCGGGCGCTCGTCGACGAGGGCGTGCTGGAGGTGACCCTGCTCGGGCAGAACGTCAACTCCTACGGCGTCGAGTTCGGCGACAGGTACGCCTTCGGCAAGCTGCTGCGCGCCTGCGGCGAGATCGACGGGCTGGAGCGGGTCCGGTTCACCAGCCCGCACCCGAAGGACTTCACCGACGACGTGATCGCGGCGATGGCCGAGACGCCGAACGTCTGCCCTTCACTGCACATGCCGTTGCAGTCCGGCTCCGACGACGTGCTGCGCGCGATGCGCCGCTCGTACCGGTCGGAGAAGTACCTGGGCATCATCGAGAAGGTCCGCGCCGCCATGCCCGACGCGGCGATCACCACCGACATCATCGTCGGCTTCCCCGGCGAGACCGAGGCGGATTTCGAGCGCACCCTGGACGTGGTCCGTGAGGCGCGGTTCTCCTCCGCCTTCACCTTCCAGTACTCCAAGCGCCCCGGCACCCCGGCCGCGAGCATGGACGGCCAGCTGCCCAAGCCTGTCGTGCAGGAGCGGTACGAGCGGCTGATCGCCTGCGTCGAGGAGATCACCTGGGCGGAGAACCGCAAGCTCGTCGGCGAGACGGTCGAGGTGCTTGTCGCCGTCGGCGAGGGCCGCAAGGACGAGCGCACCGGCCGGATGTCGGGCCGGGCCCGCGACGGCCGCCTGGTGCACTTCGCCACCGGTGACGCCGGTGGACCTGGCGCTGCCGGCACGATCCGGCCCGGCGACATCGTGCACACCACGATCACCTACGCCGCACCGCACCACCTCAACGCCGACGGAGCGCCGCTGTCGCACCGCCGCACCCGGGCCGGCGACGCGGCTGAGGCGGGTCGTTCGCCACGTACCCCCGGGGTGCTGTTGGGGCTGCCCACGATCGGCGCGCCGGCTGCGGCGCCCGAGCCGACGACCGGCTGCGCGGTCTCGCCCTGAGCCAGGTCGGCCTGTCTCCAGGCTCAAGCGCCTGCCGGCAGGCGGTCATCCTCGCCTGAACCCGCTGGTAGCTGCGGTGGTCGAACCCGCCGCCGTGGCCTCCACCTCCCCGCTCCGTCCTATTTCGACGGTTCCGTGGTGTCAGATCTTGGTCGTTGTGGTCTTCCGAATTGGTGCCGGCCGTATCGTGCTGGCCGGTGTGGAGGATCTTTTGACTCGCTCACGGTCGGCTGCCACGGTCGCGCAGTGGGTGGAGGTGCACCGGCTGGCGGTGGCTGGCCGGGAGTCCGCGATCGCCCGGCGCGTCGGGGTTCGGGTGGCGAGGGTGTGGCTGCGCACGTCGCGGTTCGCGGATGTCGAGGCCCTCGCGACCGCGACCCTGACCCTGGGCCCAGACGCCGGAGCCTTCTATCACCTGGGGTGGGCCCAATCCGCCACCGGTCGACCCCGGCCCGCCCTGAACAGCTACGAGCAGGCCCTGCGCTGGTACCGCGCGGCCGATGACCACGCCAACGAAGCCGCCACCCTTACCAGTATCGGCCTCGCGTACAACAGACTCGGGGATCGGCGGCAGGCCCTTACCTACTACGAGCAGGCATTACCCATCCTGCGGGAGGTCGGTGACCGTGCTGGCGAGGCCGTCACCCTGAACAACACTGGTCTCGCATACGACGGGCTCGGAGAGTGGCGACAGGCCCTTACCTACTACGAGCAGGCGTTACCCATCCGGCGGGAGGTCGGTGACCGTGCTGGCGAAGCCGTCACCCTGAACAACATCGGCGGTGTGTATGACGGTCTTGGGGATCGGCGGCAGGCTCTGGGCTATTTCGAGCAGGCGCGACCGATCGCGCGGGAGGTGGGTGACCGTGCTGGCGAGGCCGTCACCCTGAACAACATTGGTCACGTGTACGCCGGGTTCGGGGAGTGGCGGCAGGCCCTTACCTACTACGGACAGGCGCTATCCACTCGGCGGGAGGTCGGTGACCGTGCTGGCGAAGCCGTCACCCTGAACAACATTGGTCACGTGTACGCCGGGTTCGGGGAGTGGCGGCAGGCCCTTACCTACTACGAGCAGGCGCTATCCACTCGGCGGGAGGTCGGTGACCGTGCTGGCGAAGCCGTCACCCTCAACAACATCGCTTCAATCCGGTTTCAGGAGGGCGATCTCGATGGGGCCAGGGACGCTTTGCGCGAAGTTCTTGAGGTCCTCCGCACCGTCGGCGATCGCGGACTGGAGGCCACGGTCAGCTTCAACATGGCCGTCCTACTGCTGCGGTTGGAGCGAGTGGCCGATGCCATCGAGTACCAGCGCCGAGCGGTGGCGCTGGCCGATGAAACGAGCCATCCAAGCTTAGACGGCATGCGAGCGTTCCTCGTCGAGCTTGAGCAACAAGGGAGGGATAGATAGTGGGAACTGCCGTACTTGAGGTGTCAGGGCCGGACGCCGCGCGTTGGGCTGCGGAGCTGCGTGGCGCTTTGGCCGCTAAGGCCGGGCCTGGTGATGAGGTGTCGCCGGTCGAGGTGCGGCGTTCCGCAGAGCTGGTGATCGCGGTCATCGGGTTGGTGTTCGGCGGGGTCGCCACGGCCAAGACGATCTGGGACTGGTGGCACTCCCGCCGCCCGAAGAACGTCAGCGTCACTATCCTGCTCAGCGACGGCACCCGGGTCAAGCTGTCCGATGTCAGCAGTGGCGAGCTGGAGATCGCGTTCCAGCAGATCGAATCGCGGCAGGCTGAGGACGGAAACCACAATGGCTGAGCTGCGCACGTACGAATTGGAAGTCTTCGAGCAGACCTCCGACTATTCCGAGTTGCGCCTGTCGACAGGTGGCGGCCCACCGAAGACCCGTGGCCTGGACAAGGCGACGATCGACCGACTGATCGGGATGGTGGAACGCGACTACAGCCAGCACGCGGTCGCGCAGGAGGTGTTCGGTGCGCCGCAGCTACGTGATCTCGGCGCGAAGCTGGCTGACTTTCTCGACGGCGATGAGCGGTGGCTGACCCCGGTCCTGGGCCGTCCGCCCGGCAGCACGCTGCGCATCACCGCGGCGGAACGGCTGCGGCATCTGCCCTGGGAGTTGCTCGCCGCAGGCGGCTCGTATCTGACCATCTCCACCAGTGCGCCGCTGCTGCCGGTGCGGTCCATCGGCACCAACGCGGCGCTCAAGGACCAGGTCAAGCCCGAGAACCGGCCGCTGCGGGTGCTGTTCATGGCCACCTCCCCCGAGGGTGTCGAGCCGGTGCTCGGTTACGAAGCGGAGGAGGCGGCCATCCTGGACGCCACCACCCGCACCGGAGCGGAACTGGTGGTGGAAGAAAGCGGCACGCTGGAGGGTCTTCGCTTCGTCAGTCTCGACCACGGCGCGGGGTACTTCGACGTCCTGCATCTGAGCGGCCACGCCAACGTCGGCTCGGACGGCCAGCCCGTCTTCCTGGTGGAGAACGAGTTCGGTGGGCGCGCCCATGCCACCGCTGACCAGATCGCCCAGGCGTTGGGCGGGCGCTGGCCCCGCCTGGTGTTCGTCTCCGGTTGCCTGACCGCCAGCGCCCCAAGCGGGGGCGCGTTTCCGTCGATGAGTGAGAGCCTGGTCCGCGCGGGTGCCCCTGTCGTGTTGGGGTGGGCGCTGCCGGTCGGTGACGTCTCCGCGACCGAGTTCGCCGCCGAACTCTACCGATCGCTGGCTGCCGGGCAGCCCCTCGACCGGGCCGTGGTCGAGGCCCGCCAGCAGTTGTACGCGAGCAAGCGCGGCAACTGGCATCTGCTGCGCGTTTACGCCGACAGATCCCCACTCGCCCCCATGGTCACGCCCCGGAACCACCCGGGACGGGCCCTGATCCAGATCCTCCCCGCTGACCAGGAATTCCTGGACCCGCAGACTCAACTCTCCCGGGTCGCCTCCCGCGCCGCGTTCGTCGGACGACGGCGGGTCATCCAGCGCTGCCTGCGTACCCTCAAACAACCGCACGGTGGCGACGGCGCGGTGCAGGCCCTGGTCCTGGCTGGTATGGGCGGTCTCGGGAAGAGCAGCCTCGCCTCTCGGCTGCTGGAACGCATGCCCACCCACCAGCGTGTCGTCTGGTACGGCCGCGTCGACCTGCCCAAGTTCCGGGAACTCACCGCCAAGGTCGACTTCCCGACGATGGAGCAGCAGATCGAAGCGACAAAGCTGCTCGACACCACCGAGGCTCCCCTCCTGGTTCGCTTGCGCCACCTGCTGCACGTCAACGGCCCTCTCGGGCAGACTCCCTGTCTGTTCGTGTTCGACGACTTCGAGGACGGCAACCTCGATGAACGCGACGGCGGGCACGTGCTGTCCCCGGAGGCGGCCGACATCCTCCCGGCTTTGCTGACGGCCATCCGCGACACCGGCAGCCTCAGCCGGGTCATCATCACCAGCCGCTACCGCCTCCCCGCACCCGCAGGCACCCGCATGGTCATCGAGTCACTGGAAACCCTCACCGACACCGAGCAGGCCAAGAAACTCGCGAACCTGCCCAACCTGCGCCCCGGTTCCCCGGTCGACCCCGACATCCGCCAACGTGCCATCGAGGCCGCAGCCGGCAACCCTCGGCTGCTCGACTGGCTCGACCGGATCGTCGCCGCCCCCGGCCTCGACATCGACGGCCTCATCACCGCCATCGAGGCCACAGCCGACCGATTCCGCCGGGAAACCATCCTCGCCAAGAACCTTCTGGGCTCCCAACCCGCCGAGCTGCAGAAGATGCTCGCCAAGGTCAACGTCGTCGAACTCCCCGTCCCTGCCGACACCGTCCACGCCGTCCACGAACACCCCGACGCCACCGATCACATCGCACGCGCCGTCCAACTCGGCCTGATGGAGGAAGGCACCGACCCGGAAACCCGCAAACCCCGCTACTACGTCTCCAACGTGCTGCGCCCGCTCATCCGCCCCCTCCTCACCGGCGACGAATACACCCAGGCCTGCGCCGCCGCCGCACGATCCCTCTACGCACTCTGGATCACCGAGCCCGCCACGACCGAGCACGCGTCATGACCACCCTCGCCCAGTGGGTGGAGGTGCACCGGCTGGCGGTGGCTGGCCGGGAGCCGGTGATCGCCCGCTATGTCGGTGATCGGGTAGCGAAAGTGTGGCTGCGCACGTCCCGATTCGCCGATGCCGAGGCCCTCGCGACCGCGACCCTGACCCTGGGCCCGGACGCCGGTGCCTTCTATGACCTGGGGTGGGCCCAGTCCGCCACTGGGAGGCCACGGCAGGCTCTGGACAGCTACAAGCAGGCCCTGCGCTTGTACCGCGCGGCCGATGACCACGCCAACGAGGCCGCCACCCTCACCGGCATCGGTCTCGCATACAACAGGCTGGGGGATCGGCGGCAGGCTCTGACCTTCTACGAGCGGGCGCTACCGATTATGCGGGAGGTGGGTGACCGTGGTGGGGAGGCCGTCACCCTTAGCAACATCGGCGGTGTGTACGCCGGGCTGGGGGATCGGCGGCAGGCTCTGACCTTCTACGAGCGGGCGCTACCGATTCTGCGAGAGGTGGGTGATCGTGCTGGGGAGGCCACCACCCTCAACAACATCGGTCTCGTTTACGCCGGGCTGGGGGATCGGCGGCGGGCTTTGGCCTATTACGAGTGGGTGTTACCCATCGCGCGGGAGGTGGGTGACCGTGCTGGGGAGGCCACCACCCTCAACAACATCGGTCGCGTGTATATCGAGCTGGGGGATCGGCGGCGGGCTTTGGCCTATTACGAGCGTGTGTTACCCATCGCGCGGGAGGTGGGTGACCGTGCTGGCGAGGCCGTCACCTTGAACAACATCGGTGCCGTGTATGCCGGGCTGGGGGATCTGCGGCTGGCCCTGAACTTCTACGAGCAGGCGCTATCCATTCGGCGGGAGGTGGGTGACCGTGCTGGCGAGGCCGTCACCTTGAACAACATCGGCCGTGTGTATGCGGGGCTTGGGGATCGGCGGCAGGCTCTCACCTATTACGAGCAGGCTCTACCCATCCGGCGTGAGGTCGGCGACCGCGTCGGTGAAGCCGCCACTCGATACAACATCGCGATGATTCATCGCGACGTAGGGCATCTCGACGAGGCGATCGGCGAGCTCGAACTCGTAGTCGACCTTGAGCGCCAGATAGGCCAACCGAACGCAGCCGAGACTGCCATGCTCGAACAACTACGCCAGGAACGGGCAACCGCTCAGCAACCTGATCCGAGCCCTGAACAAGGCTGAAACACCGCCGACGCTCAGGCGTTGGAGTTCGGCGAAGACGGCACGGACGGCCGCAGCTCAGGGGCGGGTCCCGGCCGTCTTGATGCCGCTGACGAATGTGCCCCAGGCCGCAGGGGCGAAGCTCAACGTCCCGGCAGCAGGGGCCTTGGAGTCGCGTACGTCGACAGCGGTGCCTCGGTCGCGGACCTCGACGCACTGGCCGTTGCTGCCGGAACGGCTCGACGTGCGCCAGACGTTACGCTCCATGCTCGCTCAGCTCCTTGACGAACTTCACCGACTCGGCCGGCGACCTCGCCAGCATCCTCAGATTGTCGTACGCCGCCGACAGCCGCGCCAGGTCGCGGCTCGACTCGAGGAACAGCTCACCGGCCAGGGTCTCGATGTAACCCAGCGGAGGGTCGTCGTGCTCGAAGCTGAGCAGGGCGAAGCCGGAGCTGTCCGCCAGGTGTGCGCCAGCTTCGAAGCGGAGCACCTGGATCGTGACGTTTGGCAGTTGGCTCACCTTCACCAGGTGGTGCAGTTGTTCGCGCAGCACCTCCGGGCCGCCGACCTCGGTCCGCAGGGACGCCTCGGACAGGATGGCGTGCAGTCGCAGCGGGGTCGGCTGCCGGTGCAGCACCTCCTGGCGGGTCATCCGGGCGACGACCCGCTGCTCAACGGTTGCCGGGTCGGTCTCCCGGCCGATGATGTTGACCTCGCGCGCGTACCGTTCGGTCTGAAGTAGACCGGGCACGAGCATCGGCTCGAAGTTCTTGAGTTCGGCGGCCTCGGTCTCGTAAGCGATGTAGGTGGCGTACTTGCCGCCGAGGCGCTGCCACCATCCCTCTTCGCGCAGGTCGCGGGCAAGCTCCAACAGCGACGTGCCGGGTTCTTCGTCGATCCGGATGCCGTAGGTGACAAGCAGTTCCATGACGTCGCCGGCGCGAGGCTTGATCTCGCCGGATTCGATTCGACTGATCCGGGACGTGGAGCAGCGGACGAGCTTCGCGGTCTCCTCACCGGTCAGCCCTTTGGCTTCACGGAGCTTGCGCAGCTCTCGGCCGAGTCGGCGGGATCGCGGCGTCGCGGGCGCGAATCGAGGCATGTCTTGATTCTGCATCCATCCAGTCGGCTCGCCTGCCCCGACTCACGTGCGATCGCAGAAGATCATGGGCTAGTTACTTGCTTAGCATCATGTGATGCGCAACTCTGGTTACCTCAAGCAACGGGATGGATTCAGATCGTGTCCGTTGTGGCGCGTCCCCCGTCGGGATGGGTGCCGCAGGCATCGCTGGGAGGTGAGCGGGCTCGTGGTTGTCGAGCTGGTGATGATGGTGCTCAGCGGGGTGCTGCTGGGGTTCCTGGCCGGGCTGTTCGCGTTTCGGGTGAAGTCGCGGTGGTGTCCGCGCTGCGGGGCGTCCACTCACGCCATGCCGTCGGTGCAGGGGGGCCGGTGAACCGCCCGCACCGGCGTGACCACAACTCCGAACCCATCGGGCGGCGGGTGGCCGAGCTGCGGGCCCGCCGAGGGATGAGCCAGCAGGCGTTCGCCGACCGGCTCGGCAAGTCGAAAAGCTGGGTCGACAAGATCGAACGAGGCGTACGCCGACTCGACCGCTACTCGGTCATCCGGGAGATCGCCGACGTGCTGCGCCTCGACCCGGATCTGCTCCTCGGTCCCCGCCAAACCTCACCCACCGCACCCAGCCTGGACGGGGTCGACGGGGTTCGTGCCGCTCTCGCCCGCTACCACGACCGACCTCAGCGCACCGTCACGGCGCAGCAGGTCAGCTAGCAGGTCGCCCACGCCTGGATGAGCTACCAGCACGCCCGCTACCCGCATCTGCTCGACGCGCTACCCGGCCTGCTCGACGCCACCCACGGCACCCGCAGCCTGCTGGTGTCCACCTACCGGATCACCGCCGCCGTGCTGGTCAAACTCGACCACCCCGACCTCGCCTGGCTCGCCGCCGACCGGGCCGTCACCACCGCCGCCGGTGGTCCCACCCTCACCGCCACCGCCACGATCGCCGTCACCCAAGCCCTGCGTGCCCTCGGCCACCACCACCTCGCGCTGTCCACCGCCCTCACCGCGACGGACACCGCAGACGACCCTGCCGTACGCGCGACCCTGTACCTCCAGGCCGGACTCGCCGCCGCCGGCAGCGGCGACCGCCGTAACGCCCACGACCTGCTCGACCACGCCGCCGTCCTCGCCGACAAACACATCGGCGGCAGCGACCCGCACCACACCGGCTGCGGACGCGCCGCCGTCCAGTCAGCCCGTGCCCTCGCCGCGCATCACCTCGGCGACACCACCGAAGCCATCCACCGGCACGAGCACACCATCCGCAGCGACGGCTGGCGACGCCTACCGCCCGAACACCGCGCCGCTCACCTCATCGACGCCGCCCGCGCCTACCTCGACACCGGCGACCCCACCGAGGCTGGGCAAACCCTGCTGCACGCCGACCGTATCGCCCCCGCCGAAGTCCGCAGTCGCCCGGTCGCCCGTACTCTCCTCGCCCAGGTCATCCAACGCGGACCCGCAGCGGCCGACGTCGCGCGCCTGGCCACCATCGTCGGCCTGACCCGTCAACCCTGACCCCACCACAACGCCCGACATGAACAGCGCGCAAGCGACCGACATCGCGAGCACGAGTAGATCCCCACCCCTGTCAAACACCTTGCCGATCATGAGGTTAGCGGCGGTTTTCGATCTCTAGCGTGCCGCTAACCTCATGATCAACGCATTTCAGGCGGGCCCAGAAGAGGTGCGGGCCCTGACCTTACGGTCAGACCGAGATTCGGCCGGCGCCCGCGCCGCCGGTCACGATCGACTTGACGTTGCTCGGGGTGTCCAGGGTGTACGGGTAGGGGATGCCGGCCACGCTGCCGCCGGTCTGTCCGCTGCCCGAGTTGACGAAGTGGTTGTTGCGGGCCACCAGCGAGCCCGGGCCGGAGCTGCCCTCACCCAGGTGGTACGGGTCGGGAGTGTTCTCGAAGTAGTTGCCCTCGACGAGCACGCCGGCGTTCATCGTGGACGCCACACCGTAGCCGCGCACGTTGCTGTAGTAGTTGTTGTAGACGTGCACCGGGTTGCCGAACCGGACCCGGGGGTGGCGCTGGTTGCTGCCGTCGAACCAGTTGTGGTGGTACGACACCCGCAGCTTGCCGACGTCCTGGCTGGCGTTGTCGTCGCTGTGCCCGAGCAGCATCGACTTGTCGTGGCCGTAGACGCGGTTCCACGACACGGTGATGAAGTCCGAGCCGCGCTTGATGTCGACAGCGCCGTCGTACCCGGCGGTGAAGGTGTTGTGGTCGATCCAGATGTTGGTGGCCGACTGCTCCACGTTTATCGCGTCGTCACCCCAGTTCCGGAAGGTCAGGTTCCGGATGATCACGTTGCGGTCACCGTTGATGGTGAATCCGCAGCCGGCGATCGTGGCACCGGAGTTGCCGAGGATTGTCTTGTTGGAGCGGACCCGCAGCATCCCCGAGCAGTTGATGGTGCCGGAGACCCGGATCACCGCTGCGCTCGTGGAGTTGAGCGCGCTGGTCAGTGCCGAGGCGCTGGTGACGGTGGTGGTTGCGGCGCTGCCGCCGCCCGAGGTGCCGCCGTTCTGGGTGGCCCAGCCGACAAGTCCGGTCTGCGGTGTGGTGGGCGGGTTGGACGTCGGGGGAGTGGTGCCGCCGCCCAGCCGCACCAGTTGCCACCGCTGGTTGGCGCCGTCCAGGTCGGCGTACTGCGAGATCATCGCGCCGTCCGCGGTGGACCATCCCCACAGGTCGAGCGCCTTGTTGCTGTGCCGGTTGACGAACCGGACGTCACCGTTCGCGGCGTCGGCGAGCCGCCAGTGCTGCTTGGTGTCGCTGCTCGCGGTGACCTGGGTGACCTGTACCCCGTCGTTCGAGTTGGGCACCGTGACGACCTTGCCGGAGTGCCGGTTGCGCAGCTGGTAGTAGCCGCTGCCCACGTCGACGAACTGGAACTGCTGGTTGTTGCCGTCGGCCCGGGTGAACTGCCGGATCTCACCGCCGTCGGCGGTGGACCAGTTCCAGAGGTCCATGGCCTTGCCGCTGTGGCGGTTGACGAACACGTAGTAGGCGCTGGTGTCGACGGTCGCCGCAGCGGCCGGGGTGACGATCACCGCGACGGCGGCGGCGGGCAGCGCGACGGCTGTCGCGGCCAGCACCGCCAGCCGTCGCGTCAGGCGAGGCTTGACGTCTGCAAGCACGGTCGTTCTCCTCATCCTCGGTAAATGGGACGGAGCGGGTGACGCGGTGGGCGCACCGCGGGACCGGCGGTCAGGGCCGGCCCGGACCGGTCCGTGACGTGGGCGGCCACGGTGACTACGGGTGGCGTGGCCGTGGCGGTCGCCCGGATGCGTCATCCGGTGCGGTCGGCAGGGGGTGCGCCTCGGCAAGGGAGCTGCCGTGCCCGGCGGCAGCGATGCCGTGGCGGTCGCAGGATGCGCCCTGCCGGTGGATGAACTGGTCGGAATGGCTCCCGTGCCTCGCCCGACGAGCGGGCAAACGCTTTCCCCAGATAATCACAGATCGACGTCGATGTAAATGTCGTACGTTAACATCGCCCCGACCTGCGCAAAAGACGGTGCCCCCGACTCCCCTGAGGGGGAACCGGGGGCACCGGACGTGCGACTCAGCCGGCCTGTTCGGCCAACTGGAGGAACTGGCGCTTCGAGGCGAGCGCCTGCTCGGCCTCCTTGATCCGCCGGGGGTCGCCGGCAGCCTGCGCCCGGGCCAACCGCTCCTCGGCCTCCGCGACCTGCGACCGCATCTGGGCGAGCAGCGGGTTGTCCTCCCGGGTGGTGCGCCGCCAGGCCGAGTCCATCACCTCACGGACCTTCTCGTCGACCGCGCGCAGCCGCCGCTCCAGCCCGGCCGCCGCCTCGCGCGGCACCCGACCGGCCTCGTGCCACTGCGCCTGGATCTCCCGCAGCTTCGCCTGCGCACCCTTCGGGTCGCCGTCGACGTCGAGCGCCTCCGCCTCGGCCAGCAGCGCCTGCTTGCGCTCCAGGTTGGCGCGCTGCTCGTTGTCGCGGGCCGAGAAGACCTCACTACGCCGGCTGAAGAAGGCGTCCTGCGCGGCGCGGAACCGTTCCCAGAGCCGCTGCTCGGCTTCCTTCGACGCGCGCGGCGCGGCCTTCCACTGGGTCATCAGGTCCTTGAGCTGGTTTGCGGTAGCCGCCCAGTCGGTCGATTCGGCGACCTTCTCGGCCTCGGCGACCAGCTCCTCCTTGACCGTCTGCGCCTGCTTGCGCTGCGCGTCCAGGGAGGCGAAGTGGGCACCCCGGCGGCGGGTGAAACCGTCCCGCGCGGCGGCGAACCGCTTCCACAGCTCACCGTCGGTCTTCTTGTCGACCCCCCGGATGGTCTTCCACTCGTCGAGGATCTCCTTGAGTCGGTCCCCGGCGGTCTTCCAGCCGGTCGACTCGGCCGCCAGCTTCTCGGCCTCCTCCACCAGGGCGGTCTTGCGGGCGAGCGCCTCGACGCGGGCGGCCTCCTTCGCCGCCCGGGCCTCACCTGCCTTCTCCTCGGCCACGGTGGCGAGCTTGTCCAGCCGGGTCGCCAGGGCGTCGATGTCGCCGACGACGTGGGCCTCGGCGAGGGAGCCGCGAATCCGCCGGATGGTGGTGAGCGAGTGGTTGGCGTCCGCCGCACCGGACTTGAGCCGTGCCTCGGTCAGGTCCACCTCGGTCACCAGGTCGGCGAAGCGGCGAGCGAAGTGCGCCAGCCCCTCCTCCGGTGCTCCCGCCTGCCAGGATCCGACAACCCGCTCGCCCTCGGCGGTCTTGACGTAAACGGTGCCGTCCGCGTCCACCCGTCCGAAGGCAGTCCAGTCGCTCATGTGCCCATCCTCGTTCTCCCGGCACCAGGGAGCAGTCTCCCGGGCGCCGCCACGGCGCAGCCAAGTTTCTCCGGGCATTGTCACAGGTGCGCCCCGGTCCGCGTCGAGCGCCTATCGCCGACCGTGACCATACGGTGTCCTAGGGCCCGTCTGGGCCATCCGACCGGCGTGCCGCTTTCGCCCGTACGCGTACGTACGAGCGGTCGTCCGTCCGGGCGGTACCCGGCAGGCGGTGATCCGGGGCCGCTAAGTTTGCCTGGTGCCACTGGTCGCCGCCGCCGTCTGCCCCCACCCGCCGCTGCTCGTCCCCGAGATCGCCGGTGCCGCCGCGTCCGAGTTGGACGACCTGCGCGCCGCCTGTGACGCCGCCGTGGCCGGGCTGCTCGACTCGGGCGCGCGCAGCGTCCTGGTGGTCGGCGCCGGCGACCACCGAGCGGACCTCGACTTCCCCTTCCGGGGCAGCTTCGCCAGGTGGGGGCTGCCGCTGGAGGTACGCCTCGGCAACCATCCCGACGGTGTGGTGGGCACCGACCACCTCCCGCTCAGCCTGCTGGTCGGCGTCTGGCTGCTCGGCCGGCGGCCGGCGGCCGGAACCGGCGGCGTGGGCTGGCGGATGAAGACGGTAGGGACCGACGAACCGGTCGGTACCTGCGCCGACCTCGGTGCCCGGCTCGGGTCGAACCAGCCGTGGGCGCTGCTGGTGATGGGGGACGGCTCGGCGTGCCGGGGGGAGAAGGCACCCGGTTACGCCGATCCGCGCGCCGAGGCGTACGACGAGACGGTCGCCCGGGCCCTGGCCGACGCGGACGCCGACGCCCTGCTCGGCCTGGACCCCGTCCTGTCGGCGCAGCTCAAGGTCGCGGGACGGGCACCCTGGCAGGTGCTCGCCGGTGCGGCGCGGGCGGCCGGCGGGCACTGGCGCGGCGAACTGCGCTACCACGCCGCGCCCTACGGGGTGGGCTACCTCGTGGCGAGCTGGAGGCGGCCGTGACTGGCCCGGGCGTCGTGGTCGCGGTGGTCGGACCGACGGCGGCGGGCAAGTCGGCCCTGAGCATCGCGCTCGCGCACGCGCTCGACGGCGAGGTGGTCAACGCCGACTCGATGCAGCTCTACCGGGGCATGGACATCGGTACGGCGAAGCTCACCGTCGCCGAACGCGACGGCGTGCCGCACCACCTGCTCGACATCTGGGAGGTCACCGAGCCGGCCAGCGTCGCGGAGTACCAGCGGCTGGCCCGGGCGGCGGTCGACGACATCCTCGCCCGGGGTCGGGTGCCACTGCTTGTCGGCGGGTCCGGGCTCTACGTCCGGGCGGTGCTTGAGCAGTTCGAGTTCCCCGGCACCGACCCCGCGCTGCGGCAACGTCTGGAAGGTGAGCTGGCCGCGCACGGACCGGCACCGCTGTACGCGCGACTCCGCGAGGCCGACCCGGCAGCGGCGGCCGGCATCCTGCCCGGCAACGGCCGGCGCATCGTGCGCGCGCTGGAGGTGATCGAGCTGACCGGTGGGCCGTTCACCGCGGCGTTGCCCGAGCCGACGCCCTACTACCCGGCGGTGCAGATCGGCGTGGACCTGGACACCGCCCGGCTCGACGAGCGGATCGCGGTCCGGGTCGACCGGATGTGGGCCGACGGGCTGGTCGCGGAAACCCGGGGACTTGTCGAGCGCGGCCTGCCGCAGGGGCGTACCGCGAGCCGGGCGCTCGGCTACCAGCAGGTGCTGCGTTTCCTGGACGGGGAGCTCACCGAGACCGAGGCGCACGACGAGACGGTCCGGGCCACCCGCCGTTTCGTCCGCCGCCAGCGCTCCTGGTTCCGGCGTGATCCGCGGGTGCACTGGTTCGACTCGGCGGACCAGGGCATGGTCGGGGCCGCGGTGCGGATCCTCGGCGAGACTGCGCGATGATGGGGGCGTGGAGTTCACCAAGGGGCACGGCACCGGCAACGACTTCGTGATCCTGCCCGACCCGGACGGCGCGCTCGACCTGACGCCCGAGCTGGTGGCGGCGATCTGCGACAGGCGACGTGGCCTCGGCGGGGACGGCGTGCTGCGGGTGGTCCGCGCCGCGAAGCACGCCGACGGCGCCGCCCTGGCCGGCGAGGCCGAGTGGTTCATGGACTACTGGAACTCCGACGGCTCCTTCGCCGAGATGTGCGGCAACGGCGCCCGGGTCTTCGTCAGGTACCTGCTGGAGACCGGGCTGGCCGTACCGGCCGGCGACGCCCTGCCGGTGGCCACCCGGGCCGGCGTGGTGCGGGCGCGGGTCGAGGGCGACGCCATCGCCGTCGAGATGCGACGCCCCCGACTGTTCGGCGCCTCCGCCGCCGCCCTGGGCGGGCTGGCCCTGCCCGGCACGGCTGTGGACGTCGGCAACCCCCACCTGGTCTGTCAGGTGCCCGCCGGCCTGGACCTGACCGGGCTGGACCTGACCCGGGCCCCCGACGTCGATCCGGCGGTCTTTCCCCGCGGGGTCAACGTCGAGTTCACCACCGTCGGCGCGCCGGTTGCCGGCGTCGACGCACACGTGCTGATGCGCGTCCACGAGCGTGGCTCCGCCGAGACGCTCTCCTGCGGCACCGGCGCCTGCGCCGTCGCGGCGGTGGCCCTGCGCGACGCCGACCGGGAGACCGGCACTGTCGCCGTAGACGTCCCCGGCGGACGCCTGACCGTGACCGTGGACGAGGACTCCTGCTGGCTCTCCGGCCCCGCCGTCCTCGTCGCCACCGGCCAGCTCACCCTCCCACCCCCGCCCCCCTGACCCATGTTGATCATGAGGTTAGCGGCAGTTGTCGATCTTCCGACCGCCGCTAACCTCATGATCAACGCGAGTGGGGGTGGGGCGGGGCGGGGGCGGGGAGGGGCGTCAGGGGGTGGCGGAGGCGGTGGCGGCGATTTCGGGTAGATCGGCCGGGCCGGGGTCGGCGGCGGGGGGTGGGGTGGCGGTCGGGTTCTGCGCGGCGGCGCGTACGGCGGCGGCGACCGCCGGAGCGACTCGGGCGTCGAAGACGCTTGGCACGATGACCGTCGGGTTGATCTTGTCTTCACCCACCACGTCGGCGATGGCCCGGGCGGCGGCGATCGCCATCTCCTCGGTGAACTCCTCGGCGTGCGCGTCGAGCATGCCGCGGAAGACGCCCGGGAAGGCGAGCACGTTGTTGATCTGGTTCGGCTGGTCGGAGCGGCCGGTGGCGACCACCGCGGCGTGCTTGCGCGCCTCCCGAGGGTCGACCTCCGGGTCCGGGTTCGCCAGCGCGAACACGATCGCGTCCTTCGCCATCGTGGCGATGTCGTCGCCGGTGAGCAGGTTCGGGGCGCTCACTCCGATGAACACGTCGGCACCGGCCAGCGCACCGGGCAGGTCACCCGAGTAGCCGTTCCGGTTGGTGTTGTCGGCCAGCCACTGCCAGGCCGGGTTGAGGTCGGCCTGGCCACGGTGCAGGGCGCCCTGCCGGTCGGACGCGATGATGTCGCCGACGCCCTGGCGCAGCAGCAGCTTCATGATCGCGGTGCCCGCCGCGCCGGCCCCGGAGACCACCACCCGTACGTCCGCGAGCTGCTTGCCCACCACGCGCAACGCGTTCGTCAGCGCGGCCAGCACGCAGATGGCGGTGCCGTGCTGATCGTCGTGGAAGACCGGGATGTCAAGCGCCGCGCGCAACCGGGCCTCGATCTCGAAGCAACGCGGCGCGGCGATGTCCTCCAGGTTGATCCCGCCGTACGCGGGCGCGATCGCCTTGACGATGGCGACGATCTCGTCGGTGTCCTGCGTGTCGAGCACCACCGGCCAGGCGTCCACCCCGCCGAAGCGCTTGAACAACGCCGCCTTGCCCTCCATCACCGGCAGCGACGCGGCGGGACCGAGGTTGCCCAGCCCCAGCACGGCCGAGCCGTCGCTGACCACCGCGACCGTGTTCCGCTTGATGGTCAGCCGCCGGGCGTCGGCGGGGTTGTCAGCGATCGCCTGGCAGACCCGGGCCACCCCCGGGGTGTACGCGCGGGAAAGCTCGTCCCGGTTGCGCAGGGCGACCTTCGGACTGACCTCGATCTTGCCGCCGAGGTGAAGTAGGAAGGTGCGGTCGGAAACCTTGCGCACGTCGACGCCGTCGAGTGCGCTCAGCGCCTCGACCACCTGGTCGGCGTGACCGGAGTCGGCGGTGTCGCAGGTCAGGTCGACGATCACGCAGGTCGGGTCGGAGTCCACCACGTCCAGCGCGGTGACGACAGCGCCGGCCTCACCGACCGACGTGGTGAGCCGGCCGATCGAGGAGGCGTCGGCAGGCACGGCGATCCGGATCGTGATCGAGAATCCGGCACTGGGCAGTCTGGTCGTGGCCACGCAGGTCCCTCCGTCGGCGCTGAACGGCTCGTCCGCATTTCTACTCGCCCACCCCGGGCCGCCGGCACCCGCCCCCGTTCCCGCCGCGTCGCAGGTGGGCATATACCAGGTGCAGTGGGCGTTGACACATGTCAGGATTGCTCGGTACGTGCACAGAACGGACAGGAGAGATCGCTTGCGAGACCAGGAGACCTACGTTCCCATCCCCGACGACGAGCTCGACAGCACCACTGGCGAGTACGAGCTCTCCGAACGGCAGGCGCTGCGACGGGTCCCCGGCCTCTCCACCGAGCTGACCGACGTCACCGAGGTCGAATACCGACAGCTCCGGCTGGAGCGGGTGGTTCTCGTCGGCGTCTGGACCGAGGGCACCCAGGTCGACGCGGAGAATTCCCTCACCGAGCTGGCCGCGCTGGCGGAGACCGCCGGCTCCCAGGTGCTCGAAGGGCTCATCCAGCGGCGCAACCGCCCCGACCCGGCGACCTACATCGGTCGCGGCAAGGTCGACGACCTCGGCTCGATGGTGCTCGCCGCGGGTGCCGACACGGTGATCTGCGACGGCGAGCTGTCCCCGTCCCAACTGCGCAACCTGGAACAGCGCACGAAGGTCAAGGTGGTCGACCGCACCGCGCTGATCCTCGACATCTTCGCCCAGCACGCCAAGAGCAAGGAGGGTCGGGCCCAGGTCGAGCTGGCCCAGCTCGAATACCTCCTTCCCCGGCTGCGCGGCTGGGGCGAGACGCTGTCCCGGCAGACAGGTGGGTCGGGCCGTGGCGGCGGTGCCGGCGGTGGCGTCGGCGTGCGTGGTCCCGGTGAGACGAAGCTGGAGACCGACAGGCGGCGCATCCGCCACCGCATCGCCCGGCTCCGCCGGGAGATCAAGGCCATGCGGACGGTACGCGAGACCAAGCGCGCCCGCCGCACCCGCAACGCGGTGCCCGCGGTGGCGATCGCCGGTTACACGAACGCCGGCAAGTCCAGTCTGCTGAACCGCCTGACCGGGGCGGGCGTACTGGTGGAGGACGCGCTGTTCGCCACGCTCGACCCGACCACCCGCCGGTCCACCACGTCCGACGGGCGGGTCTACACCCTCAGCGACACCGTGGGTTTCGTCAGGCACCTGCCGCACCAGATCGTCGAGGCGTTCCGGTCGACGCTGGAGGAGGTCGCCGAGGCGGATCTGGTCGTGCACGTGGTCGACGGTGCCCACCCCGACCCGGAGGAGCAGGTCCGGGCCGTCCGCGAGGTGCTCAGCGAGGTCGGTGCCGACCGGCTGCCCGAGCTGCTGGTGGTCAACAAGATCGACGCGGCCGACGAGGAGACTCTGCTCCGGCTCAAGCGGCTCTGGCCGGAGGCGGTCTTCGTCTCCGCACACCGCGGGCGGGGCATCGACGGCCTGCGCGAGACGATCGAGCGGCGGTTGCCCCGGCCGGCGGTCGAGGTGCGCGTGGTGCTGCCGTACGACCGGGGCGATCTGGTGGCCCGCCTGCACCGGCAGGGCGAGGTGCTCAGCACCGCCCATCTGCCGGAAGGGACGATGCTGCACGTACGGGTCAACGAGGCACTCGCTGCCGAACTGGCCCCGTACGGCGACACGGCGCAGGCGGTCCATACCACCCGGTGATCGCCGGCGGTGATCGCACAGCCGCGTCACCCGGCGGAAACCTGCGGCATGCGACACTTCTTTCATGCTCCGCACTGTTTCCTCCGTCACGGTTGCCCTCGGCCTGGTCGGGGCCACCGTGGCGGTAACCGGTGCCGCGCTCGCCGCGCCCGGTTCGACCCCCGCCAAGGCTGCATCTCCGGTGGTGGCGGCGCTTCCGGCCGCCGCTGTCGGGCCGCCGGTCACGGCTGCGGGCAAGAAGCAGTGTGCGGTCACCGACTCGCGACTGCGTGAACTGTCCGGCCTGGTCGTGACCAAGAACGGCTACATCGTCATCAACGACAGCACCGAGCAGGACGACCGTAAGCGGGTCTTCTACCTCAACAAGGACTGTCAGGTCGTCCGCGAGGTCCCCTACTCCGGCGCGGGGCCGTTCGACACCGAGGATCTCGCCGTCTCACCGGACGGCAGGACGCTGTGGATCGCCGACACCGGTGACAACGTGACAAGCCGCGAGCGTCGCGAGCGGGTGGCGGTGTGGAGCATGCCGATCGGCGGCGGCAGCCAACCGAAGTTGCACCGGCTGTCGTACCCGGATGGCAAGCCGCGCGATGCCGAGGCGCTGTTGATCGGCGACGACAAACTGCCGTTGATCATCACCAAGGTCACCGCCGGCAAGGCCGAGATCTTCACCCCGGACGGGCCGCTCAAGACCGGCAATACCGAGCCTGTGCCGATGAAGAAGCTCGGCGACATCGAGCTGCCGAAGTCGGACACCGAGAATCCGCTGAGCACCTTCGGTCGGGTCGCGATCACCGGTGCGGCCCGCTCCTCGGACGGTGCGCGGGTGGTCCTGCGCACCTACGCCGACGCCTTCGAGTACGACGTCCAGAACGGCGACATCGTCGCGGCTCTCACCACGGGCACGCCCCGGGTCACCGCCCTGGCCGACCCGTTCGGCGAGGCGATCGCCTACTCGACCGACGGCAAGACCTTCCTGACCGTCTCCGACGCCGGCCACCTGGAGGACGACGACCCCGTCAACATCCTCGGCTACACCCCCTCCACCGAGGGGCCGAAGAAGCTGGCCAACGACCCCGACGCGGCGCAGAAGTCCGGGCAGTCCTTCCTCGACGGACTGACCCCCACCGACATCATGTACCTGATCGCCGCGGTCGGCGTGATCGGAGCCCTGCTCGTCGGCGCGGGCATCTTCGGCATCCTGCGCGCCCGTAAGCGCCCGGCACCTGCCGGCCGGAACCGCGACGACGACGCCGACGTACCGGGCGGCACGAGCGACGGATTCGGCTCGGCCCAGGACCGGGGCCGGGGTGGGGTGTACGGCGGCGCGCAGTCCGCTGGCGTCTACGGCGGCTCGCCGGCCGGCGAGCGACCCGGCGCTGGCACACGTCCGGGCGGAGTCTACGGCGGCGGTGGCCGACCGGCCGCCGGGAACGGCGCGCGCCCCGGTCAGGGCGGGGGTGGCGTCTACGGCGGTGGTGGCCGGCCCGGCGGTGACGGTGCTCCGGTCTACGGCGGGCGGCCCGGAGGTGGCAGACCGGCCGGTGGCGGTGGCCGTCCCGGCGGTGGCGTCTACGGCGGCAGCGGTGGTGGTGCGCGCGGCGGTGGACAGCCCGGCGGGGGAGGGCGCGCAGAGCCCCCTCGGCGTGGTGGCCCCACCGAGCCCGACTACCGGGGTCGACGCTCCGGCCGCTACCGGGAGGACGACGGCGAACCGTACGGTCAGGTACGCGGCGGCAACTACGGCTACCGGGGCGACAGGTACTGAGCTGGTGACCGGTACTGACCCCTGGTCAGTACCGGTGTCGCGGACCGTCGAGTCAGATGCGGCGCAGCACCGCGACCACCCGGCCCATGATGGTGGCGTCGTCACCGGGGATCGGGTCGAAGGCCGGATTTTGCGGCATCAGCCAGACGTGACCGTCGCGGCGACGGTAGGTCTTCACTGTCGCCTCGCCGTCGAGCATGGCGGCGACGATCTCGCCGGAGTCTGCTGTCGGTTGTTGCCGGACGACCACCCAGTCACCGTCGCAGATCGCCGCGTCGAGCATCGAGTCACCCTTGACCTGGAGCATGAAGACCTCGCCCTCGCCGACCAGCTCGCGGGGCAGCGGGAAGACGTCCTCCATCGACTGCTCAGCGAGGATCGGCCCACCGGCGGCGATGCGACCGAGCATCGGCACGTAGGCCGGGGTGGGTCGCTGGGCGCGGCTCAACTCGTCGTCGACGTCGTTCGGGGACCGGACGTCGACAGCCCGGGGCCGGTTCGGGTCGCGCCGGAGGAAGCCCTTCTTCTCCAGCTCCTTGAGCTGGTAGGCGACGCTGGACGGGGAGACCAGCCCGACCGCCTCACCTATCTCGCGCACGCTCGGTGGGTACCCGTGGCGCTCCACCCAGGTGCGGATGAAATCCAGGATGCGACGCTGCCGGGCGGTCAGATCGACAGTCGCCGGGTCGGGAAAACCGCTGACCACCGGGGTCACCTGGCGCACGGCCGGCTGACCGGAGCGGGCACGGGTGACGCTCCGGCGTCGGGCGGCCGGCGGACCCGCCTCGACGCTCTGCTGCGGGCTCTGCGGCCGGTTGGCCCGGTCCTCGGTCACGTCCGTCCTCCCTGGTCGGCGCTGGGTGCCTCGGCGGCTCGTGGTGCGCACGGTGATCTCATGGCCGGATGGCAGACCATGGTCACCTCCGGCTGTTCATGACCGTATAGGTGAGATCGGTCTTTTTCAAACATCTGTACGACCTGTCTTCGCGTGTCGATGCGGAAAATCGTCACGACCCCGGGGCCGTACTGATAAATAGTACGTGTGTTCTATCGGAGAGGAATTGTCGACGCTCCCGCCGGGCCGGGGGGTAACCGCTGCGGCTGGTTCGCGTTGGGCTCTCCGGTTGGGCGCAACAGGTGATGCGGGTGTGGTCCGGGGTGACGCGCCGGACACGCCGACCAACTTGACCCCGGATCGTCGGCGGCATACGGTCGACCCCTAGATGTAGTAGTCACATGGGCGTAAGTTGCCTACAGGTTGGGTTCGACTACCGACCGCACTCCTGCGCCGCCGAGCCGGTGGCCATCCTGCGGGGATGGCTCCGGCCACCGAGGCGTGCCCGGAGGGCGGGCAGGCGAACCTGTGGTCGATCGAGGAGGTCAGGCGATGCGGTGTCCGTACTGCCGGCACGCCGACTCCCGGGTGGTCGACTCGCGGGAGGCCGACGACGGCCAGCTGATCCGGCGGCGGCGGTCCTGCCCCGAGTGCGGCAAGCGGTTCACCACCGTCGAGGAGGCGGTGCTCGCCGTGGTCAAGCGCAGCGGCGTGACCGAGCCGTTCAGTCGGACGAAGATTATCGGCGGGGTGCGCAAGGCGTGCCAGGGCCGGCCGGTCGACGAGGACTCGATAGCACTGCTGGCGCAGCGGGTCGAGGAGACCGTCCGGGCCAAGGGGGCCGCCGAGATTCCCAGCCACGAGGTGGGGCTGGCCATCCTGGGTCCGCTACGGGACCTGGACGAGGTGGCCTACCTGCGGTTCGCCAGCGTCTACCGGTCATTCGACTCGCTCGCCGACTTCGAGCGGGAGATCGAGACGCTACGGGCCGCCGCGCGCGCCCGGGAAGGTGCCGGAGCCGAGGCGGCCAGCGCCGCCGGCCGCGCGCAGTGAGCTTCTTTCAGCAGTACCAGTGACAGTCGGATCGCGCGGCGGACCCGCGCGGACGAGGGGGCGGATGAGATGCCGGGGGACGGTGTGACGACAAGCAGGTCACGAAGCAAGGCAGGCGCGGGGCTCAAGGTCGAGCGGGTCTGGACGACCGCCGGGGTGCACCCGTACGACGAGGTCGCCTGGGAACGCCGCGACATCGTGATGACCAACTGGCGGGACGGCTCGATCAACTTCGAGCAGCGGGGCGTGGAGTATCCGGAGAGCTGGAGCGTCAACGCCGCGAACATCGTGACCACCAAGTACTTCCGGGGCGCGGTGGGGACCCCGGAGCGCGAGTGGTCGCTCAAGCAGTTGATCGACCGGGTGGTCACCACCTACCGCACCGCAGGTGAGGAGTACGGCTACTTCGCCTCCCCGGCGGACGCCGAGATCTTCGGGCACGAGCTGACCTGGATGCTGCTGCACCAGGTGTTCAGCTTCAACTCCCCGGTCTGGTTCAACGTCGGCACGCCCTCACCCCAGCAGGTCAGCGCGTGCCTGCCGTACGACTCCCTGGTCAGCACTCCCGGTGGCCTGGTGCCGATCGGCAAGCTTGTCGAAGACGGCGCGGTCGGTACCAAGGTCTACGACGGCACCGGCCTTACCAGCATCGTCGCCGTCAAGGCCAACGGCGTGCGCGAGGTTCTCCGACTGCACACCAAGGCGGGCTACACGCTCGATGTCACCCCGGACCACGTGGTGTGGAAGAGCACGGGGAGCGGCACCGGTACGTGGGTCGAGGCCGGCACCCTCAACCCCGGTGACAAGCTCGAATGGCACCGCACCTACGCCTACGGCGAGAGCGAACTGGACCTGCGGGAGATCCGCGAAGCCGCACTGGCCGGCTGGTTGCAGTCGGACGGGTTCGTCGGCCAGTACGCCGAGGGGACCAACCGGTCATTGACGATCGAGGCGATGACCGTCAACGACGACGAACTGGACTGGGTCACCACCACCCTCGACGAGGTGTTCCCTGGCGCGCACCGCAACGAGCGCTCGGTGAGCACTCAGGACGAGAACCTCGACTGCCGGCGTACCCGCCTCTACGGCGAGCACCTCCGTCCGTTCGTGGAGAAGTGGGACCTGCTGACCCGGGGCACCGAAATGACGGTGCCGCAGCGGCTGTTCACCGCGCCGTTGCCGGTCGTCGCCGCGTACCTGCGCAGCATCTTCCAGGCCGAGGGTTACGTCTCGGCGCGCGACCGGTCAACGCTCGTCGCGGTCGACATGATCTCCGAAGAGCTGATCCGGGGCGTGCAGAGCCTGCTGCTGCGCTTCGGCATCTTCTCCCGGGTGTCGTTCAAGGCGGACGCCCGACCGGACCGCAAGGGTTGCTGGTCCGTCCGGATCCAGAACGACGGTGACCGGGATCTGTTCGCCACCCACATCGGGTTCATCGGCGCGGAGAAGATGGCCAAGCTCGAAGCGGGCTTCGCCAAGCCGGGCCGGCCCGCCGCCGACGTGAAGCGGCTGGAGATCGACCGGATTGAGCCGCTCGGCTCGATGGAGGTCTACGACATCCAGACTGAGAGCGGCGAGTTCCTGGCCGGCAACCTGCGGGTGCACAACTGCTTCATCCTCGCCGTCGATGATTCGATGGACTCCATCCTGGACTGGTACAAGGAGGAGGGGCTGATCTTCAAGGGCGGCTCCGGTTCCGGGGTCAACCTGTCCCGGATCCGTTCCTCCCGGGAGCTGCTCTCCTCCGGCGGCACCGCCTCCGGCCCGGTCAGCTTCATGCGCGGCGCTGACGCCAGCGCCGGCACCATCAAGTCCGGCGGCGCCACCCGGCGCGCGGCCAAGATGGTCATCCTCGACGTCGACCACCCCGACATCGAGGAGTTCGTGGTCACCAAGGCGCGCGAGGAAGACAAGATCCGCGCGCTGCGCGACGCCGGGTTCGACATGGACCTCGGCGGTTCCGACATCGTCAGCGTCCAGTACCAGAACGCCAACAACTCGGTCCGGGTCTCCGACGAGTTCATGTCGGCGGTGGAGAACGGCGGCACGTTCGACCTGCGTGGCCGGCTCGACGGCTCGGTGATCGACACCATCGACGCCAAGAACCTGTTCCGCACCATCTCCAAGGCCGCCTGGGAGTGCGCCGACCCCGGCCTCCAGTACGACGACACCATCAACGACTGGCACACCTGCCCGGAGACCGGCCGGATCACCGCGTCGAACCCGTGCTCGGAGTACCTGCACCTGGACAACTCCTCGTGCAACCTGGCCTCGCTGAACCTGATGAAGTTCCTGCGTGCCGACGGCGGCTTCGAGGTGGAGAAGTTCGTCAGGTCGGTCGAGCTGGTCATCACCGCGATGGACATCTCGATCTGCTTCGCCGACTTCCCGACCGAGAAGATCGGCGAGACCACCCGGGCGTACCGGCAGCTCGGCATCGGCTACGCCAACCTGGGCGCCCTGCTGATGGCCTCCGGCCTGCCGTACGACTCGGACCAGGGTCGCTCGCTGTCCGCCGCGATCACCTCGCTGATGACCGGCACGGCGTACCGTCGTTCCGCTGAGCTGGCCGGCATCGTCGGCGCTTACGACGGTTACGCCCGCAACGCGGAGCCGCACAAGCGGGTGATGCGCAAGCACGCCGCCGCCAACGACGAGATCAAGCCGTCCGGCACGGTGGCTACCGCCGTGGTCCGCGAGGCCACGAAGCAGTGGACCCTCGGCAACAAGATCGGTGACAAGAACGGCTGGCGCAACTCCCAGGCCAGCGTGCTCGCGCCGACCGGCACCATCGGCCTGATGATGGACTGCGACACCACGGGCGTGGAGCCGGACCTGGCCCTGGTCAAGTTCAAGAAGCTTGTCGGCGGCGGCTCGATGCAGATCGTCAACCAGACCGTGCCGCGCGCCCTGCGCTCCCTCGGGTACCCGGAGGAGCAGGTCGAGGCGATCGTGGAGCACATCGCCGACCAGGGCCACGTGGTGGACGCCCCCGGCCTCAAGCCGGAGCACTACCCGGTCTTCGACTGCGCGATGGGCGAGCGCTCCATCGCGCCGATGGGTCACGTGCGGATGATGGCGGCGGTCCAGCCGTTCATCTCCGGCGCCATCTCCAAGACGGTCAACATGCCCGAGCAGGCCACCGTCGCCGACGTCGAGAAGATCTACTTCGAGGGCTGGAAGCTCGGCCTCAAGGCCCTCGCGATCTATCGGGACAACTGCAAGGTCGGCCAGCCGCTGTCGGTGGCGAAGAAGAAGACCGCCGAGCCGGAGGCGACCGTCACCGCTGTGGAGCCGGTGGTGGAGAAGGTCGTCGAGTACCGCCCGGTACGCAAGCGGCTGCCGAAGAAGCGTCCGTCGGAAACCATCTCCTTCTCCGTGGGTGGTGCCGAGGGCTACCTCACCGCCTCGTCGTACCCCGACGACGGCCTCGGTGAGGTCTTCCTCAAGATGTCGAAGCAGGGCTCCACCCTGGCCGGTGTGATGGACGCCTTCTCGGTGGCCATCTCCATCGGGTTGCAGTACGGCGTGCCGCTGGAAACCTTCGTCAGCAAGTTCACGAACATGCGCTTCGAGCCGGCCGGCATGACCGACGACCCGGACGTGCGGATGGCGGCCTCGGTGATGGACTACATCTTCCGTCGCCTGGCGCTTGACTTCCTGCCCTACGAGCGTCGCGCCGAGCTGGGCATCTTCACCGCCAAGGAGCGGGCCGCCCAGCTCGCGGCCGAGGCCGAGGCCGAGGCGAACGGCACGGACCTGACCGCGATGGCCGCCTCCGCTCCGGTGGAGAGCAAGCCGGAGGAGTCGAAGGCCGGCCCGGTCGCCCAGCCGGCCCAGGAACTCGCCGACGTCGCCGCGATCAAGCCGGCACCGTCGGTCGGTTCCAGCACCGAGCTGCTGGAGGCCGTGATCGGCAAGGCCGCCGACGCACCGCTCTGCTTCACCTGCGGTACGAAGATGCGCCCGGCCGGTAGCTGCTACGTCTGCGAAGGCTGCGGCTCCACAAGCGGCTGCAGCTGATCCGAGTACGCGACGAGCCCCGGGCGGGGATCCGCCCGGGGCTCGGTCGTCTCTTGAGATCTTGGGCCGAAACGGCCCTCCCAGGGGCACTTTCGTACCAAGATCGGTCGAGCCTCTCGTCAGTGCTTGAGCGAGGCGAGGAACGCCGACCAGCGCTGGCCCTTGAAGCGAAGGACCGGCCCGGTGGCGTCCTTGCTGTCGCGGACAAGGATTCTGAGCGGGGTGCGCGCTACCTCGACGCAGGCGCCGCCGTTGTTGTCGCTGTAGCTGGACTTGCGCCAGACCGGGCGATGCGGGGTCTCCATGGCCACCCCCTCGGGTCTGTCACCGCTTCATGTCGTCCGCCATCCGCTGGATGAGCGTGCGCGACTCTACCGGCCCGAGAGCGGCTGCCCGGAGTCGGTCCCACAGTCGAGTGTAGGCCCGCACCGCGTCCGGGCGGTCGAGGTAATCGGCGTCCGTGAACGTCTCGACGTAGACCACATCTGTGGCCGCGTCATCGCCGAAGCGCAGGATGATGAAGCTGTAGGAGGCCGTGGCGTACGTCTGCGCGTCGAACGGGTACACCTGCAACTCGACGTTGGGTCGGTTGCTTACGTCGATCAGATGGAGCAACTGCTCGCGCATGGTGCCGTGGTCGCCGATGGTGCGCCGCAGTGCGGATTCGCTGAGTGCGACGCTGACATGTGGGCCGTCCAGCTCGCGCAAGATCGCCTGCCGCTCCAGGCGTACCTCGACCTGACGGTCGATGTCCTCGTCGGTGAGGCGTGGATGAGCGGTGGCATTCAGCGCGCGGATGTACGACTCTACCTGGGCCGTGTCGCACGCGGCGTGGTGAGCTACGGGCCGAGTTCGAGGGTGCGCCCGTGTCGCTCGCCCTCTACATGGGGTCCTACCTGGTCTGGGCCGCCGAGGACCTGACCTGGGTGCCGGTCTGCTGCACCGGCGCTTCATGGGGTGGATTCGGTAGTGAGGTGTCGGCGCAGGTCGATGGCGAGGGCGTCCATGTGGGCCTCGGGGACACGCTCGTCGGGTGGCGCGTGCAGGTAGGCGAAGGCGCGCGGACCACGGTGGTCGAGCGGGATGTCCGGCGGGCGCGGCACCACATGGAAGTGGACGTGCGCGAAGCCGGCTTGTTCGGCGTACTGCATGACGTAGGTCTTCACGCAGCCGGTGACGGCGGTCAGCGCCCGGGAGAGCCGGACCTGCCAGGTGCCGAGGCTCGCCGCCTCGGCGTCGGTCAGTTCGGCGATCGACGTGACGTGCCGGCGGGGTACGAGCACCAGCCAGCCGGGCAGTCGGCTGTCGAACGCGTGCACCACCCGCCAGTGCTCGTCGGCGTCGACGCGTTCCCGTGGCGGCAGTGTGTCGAACCGTTCCTTGCTGCGGCACACATAGCAGTCCATCCCCGAAGGTAGCGCCTTGGCGGGCGCTCCAGTAACCCAGGTGAGTGTCGGGGATCCCGCCGGTTGCCACCAGCGGTAGCATCGGATGATGACCGCAGAGCCACTTCCGCCGCCCTCGACCCCGGAGGGCGAGGGCGAGGCAACGCTTCATCTCATTTCGGAGCTGGCGAGCGCACTCAACGATCCCGAGTCGGCGCCTCCGGAGATCCGGGCCGCGCTGGCACGCCTTCTCGCTGACCCGTCCGCCAGGTCGGGCCGGCGGCTCCGTCTGGTGAGCCGGGCTCGCAAGGTGAGCGTGTCGATGCCCGAAGACCTCACGGCCGCCGTGCAGCAGCGGGTGGGGCGGGGGGAGTTCAGTCAGTACGTGACCGAGGCGGTCGCGCGGCAGCTCGAACTGGACCTCCTCGCGGAACTCTCCGCGCTCCTCGAAGCGGAGCACGGGCCGATCTCCGACGAGGCTCTGGACGAAGCGAGGCGCTCGTGGCCCGACGTGTAGTGGGCGCGGGTGGCGCACTCGTTCTCGACTGCGAAGGTCTGGTCAAGCTTGCGGCGGGAGACCAGCGCGTACGCGCCTTTCTGCAGACCGCCCACGAACGCCGCGCCAGAGTGATCGTCAGCGCGCTGACCTTGACCGAAGTGCTACGAGGAGGCCCTCGGGACGCCACCGTGCACCGGGTGCTGGCCCGGATCACCGTGCAGCCGGTGAGCGCGGAGCTTGGTCGCCGCGCGGGCGAACTTCTCGGCGCGACCGGCCTGTCCGGTCATCGATGTGCCATCGATGCGGTGGTGGCCGCGACGGCCCTGGAACTGGCGCGACCCGTGGTGTTGCTGACAAGTGACCCGGACGACCTGCACAGGCTCGTCGAGGAGCCGGACCGGCCGAAGGACGAACGCATTGCCGTGATCCACGTGTGAGCCAGATCCCGGGCCGACATCTGACCTTACCGAGGCAGACGTTGCGATGATCGGGCGATGACGATCGCTGAGCGCTACGTCAGGTTCGCCGAGCGCGAGGCGCGCGGGGTTTCTCCCTCGTACGAGCGGCTGGCCCACTCGGTTTCCCGCGACGAGGAACTGCTCACCCTGCTCGGCACCCTGCCGGAGGCCAAGCAGCAGCCAAACCTGCTCTTCGGCGTGGTACGCCTGCTCGGCGGGCCGGTCGACGATCCGGCCGAGTTCCGTGACTACACGTTCGCCAACTGGTCGACGGTCGAGCCGGAGGTCCGCACCCGGGTCACGCAGACGAACGAGGCCGGTCGCTGCGCCGTACTGCTGCCGTTGCTCGCGGCGCTGCCGCAGCCGCTCGCCCTGCTGGAGGTCGGTGCCTCCGCCGGCCTCTGCCTCTATCCGGACCGGTACGCGTACCGGTATGCCGGCAGCGCACCCGGTGGCCATCTGATCGGCGCGGCAGAGCCGGTGCTCGACTGTGTGGCCACGAACCTGACCCCGCCGGACCACCGGCCGGAGGTGGTGTGGCGGGCCGGCCTGGACCTGAACCCGCTGGACGTGACCGATCCGGCCGACGTGGCGTGGCTCGACGCCCTGATCTGGCCGGAGAACGAGCATCGTCGGGACCGACTGCGGGCGGCGGTAGCCGTCGTCGCCGCCGATCCGCCGCTGCTGGTCCGTGGCGACCTGGTCGACGACCTGCCGGCGCTGGCCGCGCAGGCACCGGCCGACGCGACCCTTGTGGTCTTTCACACGAGCGTGCTCTACCTGGTGCCGGCGCCGCGCCGGGTGGCCTTCGCCGAGACGGTACGCGGGCTGCCCGGTCACTGGATCGCCAACGAGGGGCCGGCGGTGCTGCCGTACGCCGGGCTGCCGCAGCCGCCCAGCGACGCGCACCTCAACGTGCTCGCGCTCGACGGGCAGCCACTGGCCTGGACGCGCGGGCACGGGCAGGAGATCACCTGGTTCGGGTAGCCGGCACGGCCAGCGCGGGCCGGCGGCGGAGCAGGTCTCGCAGTGACCAGCCGCTGGTCAGGTACCAGAGCGCGATGACCGGGTCGCAGGTCTCGCAGCTACCTGCCCACCCCCGTGTCGCGAGGCCGCGGCGAGGGCCGGCCAGAGTCGCGGACCGCGCCCGTCTGACAACGAGCGAGGGCGTGCGGGCGGCTGCGGTAGGGTGTGCGTGGCGCGCCCCTGCGCCCGACCTCCAGACCCGGTGCCCACGCCGCCGGGCGATCGCGGAGGCAAGGGGTCCACGGCCTCGGGGGAGCACGAGACTGGTTTGCGGATGTCCGGTTGTTGGCCGTCGCACCGTCGCGGGCGTGGGTCGGGCGGGTCGGCGCGCCGCAGACGAGGACACCATGACCAGCGACAAGCATCTCAAGGCCCGCATTCGTGCCCGCATGGCCAAGACCGGCGAGCGCTACGCCGAAGCGCGCCGGCACATCGTGGGCATCAGCCGCGAGCACACCGACCACGGGTACGCGCTGCGTGGCGGAATCCACCCCGAGACCGCGAACATCGCGAACGTGCTGCACCACCACGGGCGCGAGATCTCCGAGGCGATGGTGCTCGGAGTCGGTGGCGGCCTCGGCGCGGGCTACATCCTGTGGGAGTTCGCGGCGCACGACAGCGCCGTGCTGACGCTCGGGTTCCGGCACCGGTGGAACTACCTGGACTGGACCGACGCGACGCTCACCCGGCTCGGTGTGCCGTTCCGGGCGGAGCGGACCGGCGGGACGAGGAAGGCCCAGGCCGCGTTGACAAACGCCCTCGACGCCGGCCATCCGGCGATCATCGTGCCGGACCGGCAGATCGTCGGCTACTGGCATCTTCCCGCGCACCTCGACGGCTATGGCGGTCACCAGGTGGTGGCGTACGCACACACCGGTGGCGGGATCCGGCTCGATGATCGAAACCTCGGTCCGCTCACCGTCGACAGTGCCCGCCTGGACCGGGCCCGGGCCCGGGTCGGCTCGTACCGGAACTGTCTGTGGGAAATCGAAGGTCCGGGCGGCACGGATCTCGGGGCGGCAGTGCTGGCCGGACTCGGTGACTGTCTCGCTGGCCTCGGGGGTTCCTCGACGTCGTTCGCCCTGCCGGCTTGGCGCAAGTGGGCCAGGTCTACCGCCGACGCCAGGGCGGCGAAGGGATGGCCTACCGTTTTCGCGGGCGGCACGGGACTGGTCGGCGCTTTGCTGTCCATCTGGGAGGGAGTGGAGCCGGTGGGCGCCACCGGCGGGCACCTGCGTGACCTCTACGCCCGCTTCCTCGACGAGGCGGCCGTCCTGCTCCGCGCTCCGGATCTGACCGCCTGCGGGGATCGTTTCCGCGAGGCGGCAGCGGCATGGCACGCGGTGGCCGAGGCGGCGCTCCCCGCCGACGTACCCGATTACCGGCAGCTGCGAGAGTTGAGCGCCGATCTCGCGGCGGCTGTCACGCTCGGCGACGAGGGCGACGGCGAGCGCTCGACCTCCGCCGCTGCGCTCTGGGCCGCTCGTGCGGAACTCGACCGGCGGCCACCTGTCGATCCTGACTTCCCCGCCCTGGCGACCGCTATCGAGACGGCCTACGAGATCGAGTCGGTAGCGGTGGACCAGCTACGCAAGGCGGTCCGGTCGCTCGCGACGTAACCTCGCCCACCCTGCACATAGCGCGTCGTTCATGCACTTTCCGTCGGGACGAAGTGGCTGAAGACGGCCATTTCGGCGACCAGAAGTGCATGCTCGGCGGGCAGGGGGTGGGGAGTCTCAGGGGGTGAGTTCGGCGAGACGGGTGGTGAGGAAGTCGCGCTCGGCGTCGTTGTCGACCAGGTCGATGGCGGCTCGGTAGGCCTGCGCCGCCTCGTCGTCGCGGCCGAGCCGGTGCAGCAGGTCGGCCCGGATCGCCGGCAGGTAGTGATAGCCGGTGAGTCGCGGGTCCTCGGCGAGGGCGTCGACCTCGGCGAGCGCGACAACCGGTCCGTCCACCATCGACACCGCAACCGCCCGGTTCAACGACACCACCGGCGAGGGCCAGCGGTCCAGCAGCATGTCGTAGAGCTTGACGATCTGTGGCCAGTCGGTCGCCGCGTAGCTGGGCGCGAGGGCGTGCAGCGAGGCGATGGCGGCCTGCACCGCGTACCGGCCGGGTCGTCCGGTGCGGAACGCGCCGAGCACCAGGCGGCGTCCCTCGTCGATGGCGTCCCGGTCCCAGCGGGATCGGTCCTGGTCCGCCAGGCGCAGCAGTCGTCCCTCGACGTCGGTGCGGGTGGCCCGGCGGGCGTCGGTGAGCAGCAGCAGCGCGAGCAGCCCGGGGACCTCCGGTTCGTCGGGCAGCAGGGTGGCAAGCATCCGGGCCAGGTGCAGCGCCCGGTCGACCAGGTCGGCGCGGACCAGGTCGCCGCCGGTCGGCGCGATGTGCCCGGTGGTGTAGAGCAGGTGTACGACTGTGAGCACCGCATCCAGCCGTTCGGGCAGTTCGGCGGCCTCGGGGACCCGGTAGGGGAGCCGGGCGGCGGCGATCTTCTTCTTGGCGCGGGTGAGCCGGGCCGCCATCGTCGGTTCGGCGACCAGGAAGGCGTGGGCGATGTCGGCGGTGTTCACCCCGCACACCAGGCGCAGGGTGAGCGCCACCTGCGCCTCCCGGGCGAGCGCCGGATGGCAGCAGGTGAAGACGAGGCGTAGCCGGTCGTCCGGCACGGCGACCTCGTCCGGGATGTCCGGTCCGGCCTCCTCCGGCTCCACAAGCAGCGGCAGTTTCGCGCGGAGCACCTGCCGTCGGCGCAGTACGTCGAGGGCTTTGCGTCGGGCGGTCGCGGTGAGCCAGGCCCCTGGTCGGTCCGGTACGCCGTCCCGGGCCCACGCGCCGAGCGCCGCCACGTACGCCTCCTGGACGCTCTCCTCGGCGAGGTCGAAGTCACCGGCGACGCGCGCCGTGGCGGCGAGCACGAAGGTCCACTCGCGGCGGTGCGCGTCCGCCACGGCCCGTTCGGCTTCGGCGGTCCCGGGCGGTACGACGTCGCGCTCGCCGCCGCTCACTCGGCGGGCGGTTGGAACAGCGGTCGGACCTCCACCCCGCCGTCAATGGTGGCCGGGTTCAGCTTGGCGATCCGCACGGCGGTGTCCAGGTCCGGTGCCTCCAGCACGAAGAAGCCGGCGACGACCTCCTTGGCCTCGATGAACGGGCCGTCGGTGACGAGGTCGGCGCGGACGGCGGTGGCCGTGGTGCTCGGTTGCAGCGCGAAGCCCGTCACGATCTGCCCGCCCAGTTCGGCCACCTGCGCGGGGTACCGCTCCAGCAGGGCGATGTAGTCGGGGGTGAGGTCCATCGGGTCGGCCGGTGCCGGCGAGTAGATCAGGACCGCGTACTGAACCATGGTGTCTCCTTGATCGACTTCATCCTCTGTCCCATCGCTGGACGGGGCCAGTGCGGATTGACGCCGCCCGGGAAAACCTAGACTGCTCGGGATGAGCGGAGAACGACGGCCCCTGGCGGCACGGCCCCTGACCGAGCCGCACCCGTCGCGGCTGCCGCCCGATCATCCCGGCCGAGAGCGCATCCTGACAGTGCACGCCGCTGCCCTGGCCGCCGGTGACGCCGGCTACCTCGACCCGGACACCGGCCTGTTCGTCCTCACGGCCGGATTCCTGGCCCGCCGGGGCACCTGCTGCGGCCGGGGCTGCCGCCACTGCCCGTACGTCAGTTAGGCCGAGCAGGCGTGGTCAGGCGGCGGCGACGAAGACCCGGGAGGCGATCTCGCGGGGGAGCCGGACGCTCTCGCCGGAGCGGTCGATCGACACGGCATCGCGTTCCTGCGCCACCGTCACAGTGGCACCGGGGTCGACGCCGGCCGCGTGTAGTTGCCGGAGCACCTCGGCGTCGGTCTGGACGCTTTCGCAGATCCGCCGTACGACGACAGTGCCGGTCAGGCCGGGGAAGGCGAGGTTGCGCTCGCCGTCGGTCGGCTCGGGCTCGGCCTGACTGGGCGAGCCCAGCTCCTCCAGACCCGGAATCGGGTTCCCGTACGGCGACCGGGTCGGCCGGTTGAGCAGGTCGTAGACCCGCTTCTCGACCGCGTCGCTCATCACGTGCTCCCACCGGCAGGCCTCTTCGTGGGCCTCCTCGTAGGGCATCCCGATCACGTTTACCAGCAGCAGCTCGGCGAGCCGGTGCTTGCGCATCACCGAGACGGCGGTGCTGCGCCCCTGCTCGGTGAGGCTGAGGTGCCGGTCACCCTCGACGGTGAGCAGGCCGTCGCGTTCCATCCGGGCGACGGTCTGACTGACCGTGGGACCGCTCTGGCGCAACCGTTCGGCGATCCGGGCGCGCAACGGAGGCACGCCCTCCTCCTCGAGTTCGAGGATCGTACGCAGGTACATTTCGGTCGTGTCGACCAGGTCGTGTGACTTCATGGTGTCAGCGGCCCTCCAGGCCCTCGATGGTACCCTCCCGCACCCCGGACGTGTGTCGCCGAACCGTTGGGCATGTCACTCATGGTGTTGACTGAAGCACATGTCCGCTACTGAGGATCTTCTGGTCGAGGCCGACCGGCTCGCCGCCGAACTCGACGGCACCGACCCACCCACCCTGCTCGATGTCCGCTGGCGGCTGGTCGGGCCGCCCGGGCGGGACGACTACCTGGCGGGTCACCTGCCGGGCGCGGTCTTCGTCGACCTGGACACCGCGCTGTGCGGCGCGCCCGGTCCGGCCGGTCGGCACCCGCTGCCCGATCCGGCCGCGCTGGAGGCGACGTTGCGGGCGGCCGGGGTACGGGCCGGTCATCCCGTGGTGGTGTACGACGGCGGCGACGGGATGGCGGCGGCCCGGGCCTGGTGGACACTGCGCTGGGCCGGGCACCTACCGGTCCGGCTGCTGCACGGCGGCTACCCCGCCTGGATCTCGGCCGGCCTGCCGGTCAGCACCGACCAACCCGCACCGGCCCACGGCGACGTGGCGGTGCGCCCGGGAGCCCTACCGGTGCTGGACGCGGCGGCCGCCGCCCGGCTGGCGGCCGGCGACGGCGTCCTGGTCGACGTGCGGGCCGCACCCCGGTACCGGGGCGAGCAGGAGCCGATCGACCCGGTCGCCGGCCACATCCCCGGCGCGGTGAACCTGCCCGCGCCCGAGTACGTCGCCGAGGGCCGCTTCCCGACCGCCGATGCGCTGCGGGACCGCTTCGCCGCTGTCGGCGTGGCCGCCGAGGCTCCGGTCGGTGCGTACTGCGGTTCGGGGGTGACCGCCGCCCAGGCCGTGTTCGCGCTGCATCTGGCCGGCCGCACCGACGCCGCCCTCTACGTCGGCTCGTGGAGCCACTGGGTCGCCGATCAGAACCGGCCGGTGGCCACCGGCCCGACGCCCTGACCTGTCGGACGTTCGGCAGGCGCGCGGCCCGGCGACCGGGCCCTCGGGCGGACCCCGTGCGACCATGGGCAGATGTCCGACGACACGGTGGTGGTGTGGGACGAGTCGCTGCTCGCCTATGACCTCGGTGACCACCCGCTGGATCCGGTGCGGGTGGAGTTGACCATCGCGCTCGCCCGGGAACTGGGCATCCTGGAACGCGCCGGGGTGCGGTTGGTGCCGCCGTCGCCTGCCGACGACGCCCTGCTCACCCGGGTGCACGACCCCCGCTATCTGGACGCGGTCCGAATCGCGCCGCGCGATCCGCTCTTCGCCGGCTTCGGTCTGGGCACTTCGGACAATCCAGTTTTCGAGGGGATGCACGACTCCAGCGCGTTGGTCGCCGGGGCGAGCGTGATCGCGGCCGAGGCGGTGTGGCGGGGCGCGGCCCGCCGGGCGGTGAACGTCGCCGGTGGCCTGCACCATGCGATGCCCGCCCGGGCCGCCGGCTTCTGTGTCTACAACGACCCGGCGGTGGCCATCGCCCGGCTGCTCGACCTGGGTGCCGAGCGCATCGCGTACGTGGACGTGGATGTGCACCACGGCGATGGGGTGCAGCAGATCTTCTGGGACGACCCACGGGTGTTGACGATCAGCCTGCACGAGACGCCGCTCGCCCTCTTTCCCGGCACCGGTTTCCCGGACGAGACCGGCGGTCCGAACGCCGCGGGCACCGCTGTCAACATCCCGTTGCCGCCCGGGGTCGAGGACGCCGGTTGGCAGCGCGCCTTCCACGCGGTCGTGCCGTCGGTGTTGCGGGCGTTCCGCCCACAACTCCTGTTCACCCAGTGCGGAGCGGACGCCCATCGTGTCGATCCCCTCGCCGACCTGCACCTGTCGGTCGACGGGCAGCGCGCCACGTACCTGGCGTTGCGGGCGCTCGCCGACGAGTTGTGCGACGGGCGTTGGGTGGCCACCGGTGGTGGCGGGTACGCCCTGGTCGAGGTGGTGCCCCGGGCCTGGACGCATCTGCTGGCGGTGGCCACCGGCGCGCCGGTGGACCCGGCGACGCTGACCCCGCCGGCCTGGCGGGAGCTGGCGGCCACCCGGCGGCCCGGTTTCGACGTGCCGTTGCGGATGACCGACGACGTCGACCCGGGGTACGAGCCGTGGCAGCCGACAGGTGAACCCAGCCCGGTGGACCGCGCGATCGCGGCGACCCGCAAGGCGGTCTTTCCGTTGCTCGGTCTCGACCCACACGATCCCCGTGACTGACTGAGCCGGCCAGGGAGGGCCGTCCGAGGTGACCACCGCCGAACAAGCCGTCGACGTGCTGCTCAGCGACGGCAGCACCGTCCAGTTGCGACCGATCGATCCGTCCGACGCGCCCGAGATCGTGGCGATGCACGCCCGCTTCTCCGAGCGCACCCGCTACCTGCGCTACTTCTCGCCGTACCCCCGGATCCCCGAGCGGGACCTGCACCGCTTCGTCAACGTCGACCACCGCGACCGGGAGGCGTTCGTGGTGCTGGCTGGCGACCGGATCGTCGCCGTGGGCCGCTACGAGCGGCTCGGCCCGCAGTCGCCGGACGCCGAGGTGGCCTTCGTCGTCGAGGACGCCTACCAGGGGCGGGGCATCGGCTCGGTGCTGATGGAGCATCTCGCCGACGCCGCCCGTCGGGCCGGGATCGTGAACTTCGTCGCCGAGGTGCTGCCGGCCAACGGGCAGATGCTGCGAGTCTTCGCCGATTTCGGTTACCAGATCCAGCGCCAGTTCGCCGACGGGGTGGTGCATCTGAGTTTCCCGATCGCACCCACCGAGGCCACCCTCGAGGTGCAGCGCGGACGGGAGCACCGCACCGAGGCGCGGTCCATCGCCCGGTTGCTCGCCCCGCGTGGTGTCGCCGTCTACGGCGCCAGCGCCACCGGCCAGGGTGTCGGTGCGGCGGTGCTCGGGCACCTGCGCGACGGCGGGTTCACCGGGTCGGTGGTGCCGGTGCACCCCAGCGCCGCGCGGGTGGCCGGGCTGCCCGCGTACCCGTCGGCGGCCGAGGCCGGGCTGCCTGTCGACCTGGCGGTGGTGGCGGTACCTCCGGAGGCCGCCGCGACAGTGGTCGCCGATGCCGCGGCGGCCGGGGTGCACGGCCTGGTCGTGATCTCCGCAGGCTTCGCCGAGGCCGGCGTCGAGGGGGCCGCCGCGCAGCGTGCCCTGGTCCGGGCGGCCCACGCCGCGGGCATGCGGGTGATCGGCCCGAACTGCCTGGGGGTGGCCAACACCGACCCGGCGGTACGCCTCAACGCGACCCTCGCCCCGCGCCTGCCGGTGCCGGGTCGGGTCGGCATCTTCAGCCAGTCCGGCGCGTTCGGGGTGGCGCTGCTGGCGGAGGCCGACCGGCGAGGGCTCGGCCTGTCCAGCTTCGTCTCCGCCGGCAACCGGGCCGATGTCTCAGGTAACGACCTGTTGCAGTACTGGCAGGACGACCCCGGCACCGACGTGATCATGTTGTACCTGGAGACCTTCGGTAACCCGCGCAAGTTCGCCCGGCTGGCCCGGCGCATCGGTCGGGACAAGCCGGTGGTGGCGTTGGCCTCGCCGGCCCGCCCGCCGGGGGTGGGTGACGCCACCGGCCCGGACGCCACGGCCGTCAGCGCGTTGTTCGCCCAGTCCGGGGTGATCCGGGTGGACACCGTCGGCGAGCTGCTCGACGTCGGGGTGCTGCTGGCCAATCAGCCGCTGCCGGCCGGCAACCGGGTCGGCGTGGTGGGTAACTCTTCGGCGCTCACCGGGTTGGCGGCCACCGCCTGCGCGGCCCAGGGGCTCGCCGTCGCCGACGGCTACCCGCGTGACGTCGGGCCGAGGGCCAGCGCCGCCGAGTTCGCCGAGGCGTTGGCCGGGGCCGCCGCCGACGATTCGGTCGACGCGCTTGTGGCGCTCTTCGCCCCGCCGTTGCCCGGCCAGTTCACCGGCACCGAGGCCGACCTCACCGCAGCCCTGCCCGCGGCGCTGTCGGGTGGCAAGCCCGCGGTGGCCACCTTTCTCGTCGGCCGCGCCCCGGCCGGGATGCCCTCGTACCCGAGCGCGGAGGAGGCGGTTCGGGCGCTGGCCCGGGTCACCGCGTACGCGCAGTGGCTGCGCCGGCCGACCGGCAGCCTGGCGGAGCTGTCCGACGTCGACCCGGAGGCGGCCCAGGCGGCGCTGCGGGCGGACGACACCGACGCGGAGGCGTTGCTGGCCGCGTACGGCATCGACGTGGTCGAGTCGGTGCCGGCCGCCTCGGTCGACGAGGCCGTCGCGGCGGCCACCCGGCTCGGGTACCCGGTGGCGCTCAAGGCCGCGGCACCGGGGCTGCGGCACCGCCTGGACCTCGGTGCGGTCCGCCTCGACCTGCCCGACGCCGCCGCCGTGCGCCGCGCCTGTTCGGAGCTGGCGGCGGCCTTCGGCGCGGAGGTACTGGTGCAGCCGATGGTGCCGCCCGGCGTGGCCTGTGTCGTGGAACTGGTCGAGGATCCGGCGTTCGGGCCGGTGGTCGGGTTCGGGCTCGGTGGGGTCGCCACCGAACTGCTCGGTGATCGGGCCTGGCGGGCGGTGCCGCTGACCGACCGGGACGCGGCCGAGCTTGTCGACGCGCCCCGGGCGGCCCCGTTGCTCCGTGGTCATCGTGGGGCCGCGCCTGTGGATCGCGCCGCCCTGGCCGACCTGCTGTTGCGGGTCGGTCGCCTCGCCGACGACCAGCCCCGGGTACGGGCACTGACGCTGAACCCGGTGCTCGCCCGACCCGACGGCCTGTCCGTGCTGCACGCGCACGTGCGCATCGGTTCCGCCGCCGCGCCGCGCCCCGACACCGGGCCGCGTCGGCTGTGACGGGCAGGCGCGGTCAGGTCCGGCTGGAGATCTGCTGCACCGCCCAGGAGTTGCCGTCGGGGTCGGTGAAGAAGATGAAGCCGACGTTGTCCAACGGGTCCGGCACCGGGCGCGGGTTCTCGCCGAGCACCTGGATCTCGCTCACCTCGACACCGCGTTCGAGCAGCTCGGCGCGGGCCTTGCCGAGGTCGGGCACGACGAGTTGCAGGCCCTTCAGCGACCCCGGCGGCATCTGCGGCACGGCGCCCTTGCCGATGACGATCGAGCAGCCCGAGCCGGGTGGGGTCAGCTGCACGATGCGGACGTCGTCGCTGATCACCGTGTCGTGGTCGACGGCGAATCCGAGCTGGTCGGCGTAGAACGCCTTGGCCCGGTCCACGTCGGAGACCGGTACGACAACTACTTCCAGCGTCCAGTTCATTCTTGTTCTCCTGTTCTGGTGGCCAGCAGTTCGGCGAGCCGGGTGAAGCTTTCGGTGATCCCACGGGCCATCGGGTACCGCAGGGCGGTGTCGCGTCCCTCGGGGGTGGCGTAGCGCAGGGTGGTGGTGACGGTGGTCCGCCCGGCGAGTTCGGTGAACGTGTGGCTGACCAGGGTCTCGCCCGGGTAGGACTGGTCGTCGAAGTGTTCGGTGCAGACGATCCGGTGGGGCGCGTCGACTGTCCGGTAGACCCCGCGCTGGACCATCCGCTGTCCGTCGGGGCCCTGCGACTCGAACCGCCAGCGTCCGCCCACGCGCAGGTCCACCTCGCATCCGATGAGTTGCCAGCCGCGTGCGCCGTACCAGCGGACCAGCAGGTGAGGGCGGGTGAAGGCGGCGAACACGAGTCGCGCCGGTGCGTCGAAGAGCCGGCTCAGCGCGATCTCCCGATCGCCGGGCGTGTCGACCACCAGATGGTCGTCGATCACGGTGCCGCACTGTTCGCCGCGCCGGTGTCGCGTTGCCCCTCCTCGGCCGAGCGCAGCTCGTCGAGCAGGGCGTCGAGACGCTGGTAGCGCTCGGCCCAGTGGTCGCGGTACGCGGCGAGCCAGGCGGTGGCCTCCCGCAGCGGCGCGGCTTCCAGCCGGCAGGGGCGTCGTTGGGCGTCTCGCCCTCGGCTGACCAGTCCGGCACGTTCCAGCACCCGCAGGTGTTTGGAGATGGCCGGCTGACTCATCGCGAAGGGCGCGGCGAGCTCGGTGACGGTGGCTTCGCTGGCCGCGAGTCGGGCCAGAATGGCCCGCCGAGTCGGGTCGGCGAGCGCGGCGAAGGTGGCGTCCAAGTCGGTGAGCACTCTATATAACCTTCCGGTTAGATAACCAAAGGTTTCTACCGGTTGGCTGCCCGGGTCGTCAAGCGGGACGCGCATCGGCCCCGGCGAACCGCCGGGGCCGATGGCCGTACGCTCAGCTCAGCAGGCGTACGCCTCCAGTCGCTGGGCCCGCTCCGGGGCCCGGAGCTTGAGCAGCGTCACCTTCTCGATCTGCCGGATCCGTTCCCGGGAGAGGCCGAACTCCCGGCCGACCTCGTCCAGGGTGCGCTGCCGGCCGTCGTCGAGGCCGAACCGCAGCCGGATCACCGCCTGCTCACGCTGCGAGAGGGTGGCCAGCACGATGCTCACCTCGTTGCGCAGTTCGCCGTGGGTGGCGGCGTCGCCGGGCCCGGCGGCCGGGCCGACGGCGGCGACGAAGTCACCGAGGGCGCTCTCACCGTCCTCGCCGACAGCCTGGTCCAGACTCACCGGCTCCCGGTCGTACGAGATCAGCTCGATCACCTGGAACTCCGGCACGTCGAGCGCGCGGGCCACCTCGGCGACAGTGGGCTCGCGGCCCAGCGACACCGACAACTCCCGCCGGGCGCGGACCATCCGGTTCACCTGCTCGACCATGTGGACCGGGATGCGGATGGTGCGGGCCTGGTCGGCCATGGCGCGGGTGATGGCCTGGCGGATCCACCAGGTGGCGTAGGTGGAGAACTTGTAGCCCTTGGTGTAGTCGAACTTCTCGACGGCGCGGATGAGGCCGAGGTTGCCTTCCTGGATGAGGTCGAGGAAGGCCATGCCACGGCCGGTGTACCGCTTGGCGATGCTCACCACCAGCCGCAGGTTCGCCTCCAGCAGGTGGTTCTTCGCGGTCCGGCCCTGGCGCGCGACCAGTTCCAGGTCGGCGCGCAGCTCATCGGAGACCGGGATGCAGGTGCTGAGTTTCTCCTCGGCGAAGAGGCCGGCCTCGATCCGCTTCGCCAGGTCCACCTCCTGTACGGCGGTGAGCAGCTTCGTCCGACCGATTCCGTTGAGGTATGCCCGGACCAGGTCGGTGGAGACGCCGCGCTCGTCGGTGGCGTCCAGGTCGGTCAGGGTGTCCGCGCCGTGCTCCGCCTCGGTGGCGGTGTGCGTCCGGTGCTCCGTCATCTGCTGGGCCATCTCAGTCTCTCCCCGTGTCCACGTCCGTGCCGTGTCCGCCGGCCGGTTAGGCCGGTGACAACAGCTTGGCGGTAGGGGCGTAAAACGGGAGTGAGGCGATCGGGGAACCGACAGTGTCTGAGTGGGCACTCGGTGACCCGGCGGTTCGGTCGGCTCGGCTTGTCGGCGCCGGTTACCGTGCCAGCGGTCGACCGACAGGTCGGCGTTCCCCACCCGGATGCGGGCGATCAAAGACGGAGGCAATCGTGGTCTTCAAACGGCTGATGCAGGCGATGGGAGTCGGTGGCCCGTCGGTGGAGACGGTGCTGTCGAATCCGAACTGCCGGCCGGGTGGCCAGTTGGAGGGCAGCATCGCGGTCACCGGCGGCGATCACGCGGTCGACGTGTCCTACGTGGCCCTGGGGCTGCTCACCCGGGTGGAGGTGGAGAGTGGCGACAACGAGTACGCCACGAACCAGGAGTTCCAGCGCCAGCAGGCAACGGGTCCGTTCCGGCTCGAGGCGGGGCAGCGCTACGACATCCCGTTCCGGTTCGAGGTGCCGTGGGAAACCCCGCTCACCGAGCTGTACGGGCAGCACCTGCACGGGATGACGATGGGTCTGCGTACCGAGCTGGAGGTGGCCCGCGCCGTCGACAAGGGCGACCTGGACGCGGTGGCGGTGCATCCGTTGCCGGCCCAGGAGCGCCTGCTGGAGGCGCTGCTGCGGCTCGGTTTCCGGTTCGCGCGGGCCGACGTGGAGCGCGGGCACATCTACGGCGTGCACCAGACGCTGCCGTTCTACCAGGAGATCGAGTTCTACCCGCCGCCGCAGTACGCCGGCGCGATGAAGCAGTTGGAGGTCACCTTCGTCACCGACCCCCGGCAGGTGCAGGTGGTGCTGGAGTTGGACAAGCGGGGCGGGCTGTTCACCGAGGGCCGCGACGTCTTCGGTCGCTTCGCCGTCGAGCACGCCTCGGCGGCGAACACCGACTGGGCAGCCCAGCTCGACGGCTGGTTGCGTCAGTCGCTCCAACGTCGCGGCCTCTTCGGCTGACATCCGCGGGCCCCGCGTCGTACCTCAGTGCCAGTTGCTGATCTGCACGTCGTGCGGCGCGGGCTCACCCTTCCCGGTCTCGACAAGCCGCTTGAGGCTCATCAGGTAGGTCGCCCATTTGGTGCTGCAGTGGTACATGAACTCCACCGGCTCCCGCCAACCTTCGTGGCGGAACAGCACGATTGTGAAGTCGCCCTCCCGCTTCAACTCGAACCGGACCTGGGTGCCGAGCCACTCCTCGGGACCGTCGACGACCTCCCAGAGCACCAGTTCGGCCGGCCGAGTCTCCAGGACCTTCATGTCGAAGCCGCCGGGTATGAAGCGGAACCGGAGCACTCCGCCGACGTCGCCGTCGCCGTCCGTCTCCTCGGTCCACCAGTTCGCCAGCCCGTCGACGGTGGTCAGGGCGGCATAGACGTCCTCGGGAGCCGACGTGACGCCGACCCGGTGCAGAATGTTGAGCATCGTGCTGCCTCGTCTCTGTTGAGCTGCCCGGATGCGGGCAGGATGGATCACGCCGCCACGGGACATGGCGACGAAGGTTCTGGTGGGTTCAGCTCTGCTGGCCGCGCTGGATCGCCTCGGCGATCTGCTTGATCCGACGCAACCGGGCGTCCCAGGTGGCACCGACCGACGACAGTTGCGCGACGGCACGGGCGAGTTGCGCCTCGTCCACCTCGTAGCGACGTTCGCGGCCGGACGGTGTGCCGTGGACCAGCCCGACCCGGTCGAGTACGCCGAGGTGCTTGGCGACCGCCTGCCGGGTGACCGGCAGTTGCTCGCTCAGCGTGGTCGCCGTGCCGCCGCCGTCACTGAGCAGGAGATCGAGCATCCGCCGCCGGGTCGGGTCCCCGACGGCGGACCAGAGGTCGTCGTCGACGGTGACGCTCATCGGGTCGAGACCAACCGCGCGACGTACTCGACGAGGCGGGGCAGGAAGTAGTCCCAGCCGCTGACGTGGTCGCGGTAGTGCGCTTCGAGCACCGCCGCCTCCCAACCCTTCTCCCGGAATCCCGTCTCGGTGAGTCGCAGCAGCGTTCCGGTGCCCGACGGGACCAGTTCGAAGGTCACCAGGAGCGAGTTGGTAGGCGTCGCGACGGCGAGATCGTCGTACACCCAGCGGAACGAGAACCGCCGGGGCGGGTCGGCCTCCACGACGGTGAGCGGCACGACCTGCGCGTTCGGCGTCGAGCTGTCGCCGAAGGAGACAGTCCCGGTGGCCCCGGGGACCGGCTCGAGATCCGCGTCGTCCGGCCACCACTGCCGCAGGTGTTCGGGAGTCGTGACGACCTCGTAGACCACTTCGGGGGTGGCCTCGACGTGGATCTCCCGCTCGATGCTGCCGTACTCCATGCGCTCCTCCAGACATGCAACCAGTGGTTGCGTCTGACTGTATGGGTTGGCGCCGGGATGTGCAACCACTGGTTGCGCTACAGGTCGAGGAGGATGGTGCGGGGGCCGACGTTGACGCTCTCCACGAGCATGTGGGCGCGGAACCGGCCGGTCGCGACTGTGGCGCCGCGTTGGCGCAGCGCCCGGACCGTCTCCTCGACAAGCGGTTCCGCTACCTCGGCCGGGGCGGCGGCGGTCCAGCTCGGGCGGCGGCCCTTGCGGGCGTCGCCGTAGAGGGTGAACTGGCTGACCACGAGGATCGGCGCGTCGATCTCCGCCGCCGACCGCTCGTCGTCCAGGATGCGCAGCTCGTGCACCTTGCGGGCCATCGTCCGGGCGATCTCGGCCGTGTCGCTGTGGGTGACTCCGAGCAGCACCAGCAGCCCGTCATCGACCGCGCCTACCACCTCACCGTCGACTGTCACGCTGGCCCGGCCGACGGTCTGCACCACGGCCCGCATCAGGCGACCACCGGCGCGCGAACGCTTGCCGACGTCGTCGGCGCCGGCGGCCTCACGGCTGCACCGGCGCGATGAAGCCGCGCTCCACCAGGTGCGCCACGATCGGCCCGGCCGCCTCGGCCAGTTCGTCGACGGCCACGTCGTGCGCGACGGCGAGCAGCGCGAGCTGGTCACGCAGCGGCAACCGACCGTCGGCCCCGCCCACCAGGGCCAGCACCAGTGGGTCGATCTCCTCGGTCCAGCGCAGCCCGTCCGGCATGGCGAGGACCTGCCGGTCCACCGCCCAACCGTCGGCACCCATCGTCGCCTCCTGGCGCAGTTGGAGCCCGTCGGCGGCCCGGTAGCGTGCGGCCAGCAGCCCGTCGGTGCCGCGTCCGTGTAGCCAGTCCTGCCTGTCGAACCAGTCGGCGATCCGGTCACCCATCGGTGGTTGCACCCGCTGGCGCAGATCCTCCACCCGCAGCACCGGGTCGTCGTGCCCGCTGCGGCGTAGCGAGACGATGCCGAAGCCGATCGCCTCCACCTTGTGCGCGTCGAACCAGTCCAGCCAGTCGGCCATCCGCTGCGGGTCGGCGGTCTCCCCGACATCGGTCAGCCACAGGTTCACGTACGCCATCGGGTCGGCGACCTCGCGCTGGATCACCCAGGCGTCCAGGCCGGTGCCGGCGAACCAGCCGGCGACCCGGTCTCCCCAGTCCTCGCCGGTCACATGCACCCAGTTGGCGAGGTACTGCATGGTGCCACCCTCGGTGAGCAGCGTCGGAGCGGCGGCGGCCAGTTCGGCGCCGATCGCGTCGCCGACCCGACCGGAGTCGCGGTAGACGTGGGTGGTGGTGCCCGGCCCGACCACGAAGGGTGGGTTGCTCACCACCAGGTCGAACCGTCGGCCGGCGACCGGGGCCACCAGGTCGCCGGCCAACAGCTCCCAGTCCTGGCCGTTGAGGGCGGCGGTGGTGGCGGCGAAGCGCAGCGCCCGCCGCGACACGTCGGTGGCGGTGACCCGCCGGGCGTGGGTGCCCAGGTGCAGCGCCTGCACCCCCGAACCGGTGCCCAGGTCCAGGGCGGTGTCCACCGGCCGGCGTACGGCGGCGCCGATCATCGTCTGGGTCGCCCCGCCGATGCCGAGGACGTGCTCGGCGTGCAGCGGGCGGCCGGGGCGGGCGCTGGCCGGCACGTCCGCGAGGACCCACCAGTCGTCGCCGTACGGCTCCAGGTCCAGTCCCATCCGCAGCCCGTCACCGTGCCGTTCGACAAGGCCCGCGTCGAGCGCGTCGGTGAGCGGCAGCGGCGCCAGCGCGGCGGCGACCGCTGCCTCCGGCTCGGTCTGCTCGCAGATGAACACCCGGATCAGGGTGGCCAGGCGATCCCGGTCAGCGGTGGCGCGCAGCGCGGCCCGGAAGTCGTTGCGGGCGACCCCGCCGGTCGCCTGCGGGCCGAGCCGTCCCGCGATGCCGTTCGCGGTGAAGTCGGCCCTGGTCAACGCGGTCCGCAGCGCTTCGACGCCGGCAGGGGAGAGCAGCATGTCGTGTCCGTCCACACCGCCATCCTGCCTGGTGACGTCGGGGTTGGAGAGCGCCGCCCGTGACATCGGAAATAGATCGATGAACATCCCTGTCATATTCGTCGATCTAACGCTAGCATCTCTCCAACTCAGTCCAGGGTGCGGACCGCCCGGCCAGAAGCCCGGTCGGCCGCCCAGGTAAGGGAGGCAGCATGTCCTCAGGGTTCACCGCGCGACGGCAGCTCATCCGGGCGCTCGCCGTCGTCGCCACCGCGGCGGCCGTCTCGGCGGCCGGCACCACCGCGGCGGTCGCCGCACCCACCGGCGAGATCCGTGGTGCCGGTGTGTCGAACGCGGTAAGCGGCAGCTACCTCGTCGTCCTGCGCACCGACGCCGTCGGTGCCGCCGGTTCGTCGACGGCTCGTTCCGCAGTTCCGGACCGGGCCAGCGCCCTGGTCAAGCGGTACGGGGGCAGCGTCTCCGACACCTACAGCGCGGCACTTACCGGGTTCGCCGCGAAGATGAACGCGACCCAGGCGGCCCGGCTCGCGGCCAACCCGGCCGTGGCCTACGTGGAGCAGGACCAGGTGGTCACGATCCAGGCGACCCAGACCAATGCGACCTGGGGCCTGGACCGCATCGACCAGCGGAACCGGCCGCTGAGCACCACCTACACCTACCCGAACACGGCCTCGAACGTGCGGGCGTACATCATCGACACCGGCATTCGGACCAGCCACAACCAGTTCGGCGGTCGGGCCACCTGGGGCACCAACACGGTGGACAGCAACAACACCGACTGCAACGGCCACGGCACCCACGTCGCCGGCACCGTCGGCGGTTCCACTCACGGTGTGGCCAAGGGCGTCCGCCTGATCGCGGTGAAGGTGCTCAACTGCTCCGGCGGCGGCACCACCACAAGCGTGGTCAACGGGGTGAACTGGGTGACCGCCAACGCGGTGAAGCCGGCCGTGGCGAACATGAGCCTCGGCGGCGGCGCCAGCAGCTCCATCGACAACGCGGTGGCCAACTCGATCGCCTCCGGCGTCAGCTACGCGGTCGCGGCCGGCAACTCCAACGCCAACGCCTGCAACTACTCGCCGGCCCGGACCTCGACCGCGATCACTGTCGGCTCGACCACCAGCACCGACGCCCGTTCGTCCTTCTCGAACTACGGCTCCTGCGTGCACATCTTCGCGCCGGGTTCGAGCATCACCTCGACCTGGCACACCAGCAACACCGCGACCAACACGATCAGCGGCACCTCGATGGCCTCGCCGCACGTGGCCGGTGCCGCCGCTCTCGTGCTCGGCGCCAACCCGTCCTACTCGCCGGCCCAGGTCAAGAGCTACCTGATCAACAACGCCACCACCGGCGTGGTGACCAGCCCGGGCTCGGGCTCGCCGAACCGCCTCCTGTTCGTGGTCAACTGACCCTGACGTGAACCGGCGTCAACTAGCCCTGACGTGAACCGGCCCGGCGGACCGACATCGATCCGCCGGGCCGCTTCGTGTCGTCGCGGTGTGCGGTGGCCTCAGCCGACCAGCCGCACCGGGGTGGGCACCGGCCGGCCGACGGACGCGTCGGCCGGGAAGGCCCGGGCCGCGCCGTCCACGCGTACCGTCACCTCGCCACCCAGGGCCACGGGGGCACCGCCGTCGAGGACCCGGGCGGTGATCCGGGTACCGTCGGGCAGCCCGAGACCGACAAGTGCGTCGTGGCCGTGGAAGTCGTGTCGCAGGACGGTCGCGGTGACCCCGCCTGTACCGGCCGTGAGACGGACCTGCTCGGGGCGTACCAGCACGGTGACCGGACCGTCGGGCACGGCACCGGTGACCGGCACCAGGCCGAGCGCGGTTCGCGCGACACCCTGCTCGACGTCTGCCGGCAGCAGCACCGCGTCGCCGACGAACTCGGCCACCCAGGGGTTGGCCGGCTCGCGGTACACGGTGGCCGGTGCGGCGGCCTGTATCACCCGCCCGTCGCGGAGCACCACCACCTGGTCGGCCACCGACAGCGCCTCGCCCTGGTCGTGGGTGACAAGCACGCCTGTCGCGCCATCGGCCCGCAGCGCGTCGCGTACGTCGTGGCGCAGCCCGGCGCGCAGGCCCGCGTCGAGGGCGCTGAACGGCTCGTCCAGCAGCACCACCGACGGCCTGGGTGCCAGGGCGCGGGCGACCGCCACCCGTTGTTGCTGCCCGCCGGAGAGTTCGTGCGGCATGCGGGCGCCGAACCCGGCCAGCCCGACCAGTGCCAGCACTTCCGCGATCCGGTCGGAACGCCGAGTCGCCCGATCAAGGCCGTAGCCGACGTTGTCCGCCACGTTCAGGTGCGGGAAGAGGGCACCCTCCTGGGGCACCACCGCGATGTTGCGCCGGTGCGTCGGCAGGTGCCGCCCGCCGCCGGCCACCAGGGCGCCGTCGATGCGAATTTCCCCGGCGTCCAACCGCTCGAAGCCGGCCAGGCAGCGCAGCAGGGTGGTCTTACCGCAGCCGGACGGGCCGAGCACGGCGGTCAACCGGCCCGACGGTACGCGGAGGTCCACCCCGGCGAGGGCGGTCACCCGGCCGTACCGCTTGATCACGCCACTGACCACGACCTCGCTCATACCGACTCTCCGCTCCGCCTCGTGCCGGCCTGAGGCACCAGCTCGCCGTGTCGATGATTCGTTCGCCGACGTTCGCTCATTGGTGCACCCGCTTCTCCTTGTCGAGCAGTCCGCTGCGGGCGACCAACAGCCAGGTGGGCAGGGCCGAGATCACCACAAGCAACACGGCATAGGGTGCCGCTGCGGCGTACGCACCGACGGAGGTGCTGGTCCACAACTCGGTCGCCAGGGTGTCCGTCCCGGTGGGACGCAGCAGCAGGGTGGCAGGAAGCTCTTTCATGCCGGTGAGAAACACAAGCGCCGCACCGGCGCCGATGCCCGGCAGGATCAGCGGCAGGGTCACCGTCCGCAGGACCGTCCACGGCCCGCGACCGAGGGAGCGTGCCACCTCTTCCAGCCGGGCGGGGGACTGAGCGGCTGCGCTGGCCACCGCTCCGACCGCAAGTGGCAGGAACAGCGTGGCGTAGGCCAGGGCCAGCAACCACCGCGTCTGATAGAGCGGGTACGCCACGTTGATGCCGAAGAAGATCAGCGAGAGCCCGATGACCACACCGGGCAGCGCGTGACCGAGGTACGCCAATCGGTCCAGCGCGGTCGTCAATGGGCCCGGAGCACGGGCCGCGAGCAGGCCGAGGGGCAGCGCCAGCAGCATGGTCAACGCAGCACCGGCCAGTGACACGGTCAGGGAGTTCCCGGCGGCGGTGAGCACCTCGGGCAGCGCCCCCGGACGGGACGTGCCGGCGGCGAGTCGTCGCCCCAGGCTGGCCGCCGGCACACCGAGCGCCAGTACGGCGACAACCACCAGGACTGCCATGGCCGGCCAGCGGGCCGGACCGAGCGACAGCCGGGACGCTGGACGGCGCGCGCCGGAAAGCCGCGCGTACCGGGCACCGCGACGGCGGGTGGTGGTCTCGCCGCCCAGCAGCAGCACCGTCAGCGCGACAAGCACGCCGGAGAGCACTAGCGCTCCGGTGCGGTCGAAGCCCAGATCGAAGGAGACGAAGATGGCCCGGGTGAAGGTCTCCGCACGCAGGATCGAGACCGCGCCGAAGTCGGAGAGCACGTAGAGCGCGACAAGCAACGCCCCGGCGGCGGTGGCCGGCCGGACCTGCCGCAATGTCACGGCGGTGAAGGTACGCCAGCCGCTGCGCCCCAGCGACCGGGAGACCTCCTCCTGGGCCGGGTCCGCACCGCGCAGCGCGGCTGCCACCGGCAGCAGCACGTACGGGTAGGAACAGAGCGTGAGCACCAGGGCCGCCGGCCAGAAACCCTCCAGCCGGGGCGCTGTCGAAACCCAGGCGAAGGCGGCGATGTAGGTGGGGACCGCCAGCGGCAGCGCTGCCAGCACGGCGAAGAGTCGCCGTGCGGGCAGGTCGGTGCGAGTGACCAGGAAGGCGGTGCCGACCCCGAGCAGGACGCAGGCGACGGTGACCACGCCGGCCAGGCCGAGGCTGCGCAGGGCGAGCAGACCGACCCGCTCGGTCCAGAGTTCGGCGGCGATCCGGTCCGCACCGGCCTCCGCGGTGCGTACCGCGAGATAGACAAGCGGGATCAGGGCGACGGCCACCGCAGCGGTGGAGGCGGCCAGCAGCGCCGGGCGGGGGGCCAGTCTCCGCAGCCAGCCGGAGACGACCGACAGGGCCGTCCCGGTGACGGGCGGCCCTGCGGTGGTCGGCGGAGCGGTCAGGGGACCAGCCCCGAATTCTTGATCATGGTCACGGTCTCGTCCAGCGTGTCCAGGTCGTTCAGGTCGACCTCGGGCACCGACAGGTCGGCCAGCGGCGGCACGTACGCCGGCCCCGGCACACCGCCGATCACCGGGTATTCGAACGTCTGCTCGGCGAAGTAGGTCTGCGACTCCGGCCCGAGCAGGAAGTCCACGAACCGCTGCACGTCCGGGTCGGACGCAGCGCGGTTGAGCACACCGACGCCGGCCACGTTGACAAGCGCGCCGGTGTCGCCGCCGGGGAAGAAGTGCAGCTTGGCCTTGAGCGCTTCCGGGGTGGTGCCCTGTTCCTTGGCGATCTCCCCGAGGTAGTAGTGGTTGACCAGGCCGACCGCGACGGTGCCGCTGTTCACGTCCTCGACGATCTTGCCGTTGCCGTCGCGGATCTGCGGGTCGTTGGCCTGGAGCCCGGCCAGGAACTCCTCGGCCCGGGCGTCACCGTGCTGCACCCGGATCGCAGTGACGAACGCCTGGAAGGAGGCGTTCGTCGGAGCCAGGGCGACCTTCCCCTTCCAGGCTGGACCGACCAGGTCGAATACGGACTTCGGCAACTGGTCGGCCGGGACCAGGTCCGGGTTGTAGATCAGGACCCGCGCCCGCGCGCTCACACCGACCCATTGGCCGCTGCCGGCCCGGTAGTTCTGCGGCACCTGTGAGGTGGTCGCCTCGGGCAGCGTGCTGAACATGCCGCGCTTGGCGACGGTGCCGAGGGCACCGGCGTCCTGAGCGAAGAACACGTCGGCCGGGGACTTGTCGCCCTCCTCGACCAACTGGGCGGCGAGCTGCGCGGTGCTGGCGTACCGGGGCTGCACGGCGATGCCGGTCTGCGCGGTGAACTTCTCCAGCAACGGCTTGACCAACTGCTCACTGCGCCCGCTGTAGACGGTGATCTGCTTGTCGCCCTGATCGCCGGAACCGGCTTCGTCCTCTCCGCCGGATCCACAGGCGGCCAGGCCGAGGACGAGCAGGCTGGCGGTGAGTAGCGCGCTGGTGGCGCGGCGGGTGCTTGGCACGGTGAACCCCTCTTCCGGTCTGGGCGACCGGAGGGAAGTTAGCACAGCCTAACCTCACTTGGGCATCGAGTGGGTGGCGGATCACTGTCAACCCTCGACGGACAGGCAGGATGTGGGGATGACGCTCGCACTGCCCATTGACCCGGAGGCGAACCGGCTGCTGGCCCGCGATCCGCTGGCCCTGCTGATCGGCATGGTGCTCGACCAGCAGGTCTCGATGGAGAAGGCGTTCTCCTCGCCGTACGTGCTGGCCCAGCGGCTCGGACACGACCTGGACGCCCGGGAGCTGGCCGGGTTCGATCCGGAGGCCCTGGTGGCGGTCTTCGCCCAGCCGCCCGCGCTGCACCGGTTCCCCAAGGCGATGGCGGCCCGGGTGCAGGAGGTGTGCCGAGTGCTTGTCGAGCGCTACGACGGCGATGCCGCCCGGCTCTGGGCGGACCCCGCCGACGGTCGCGAACTGCTCGGGCGGATCACCGCCCTGCCCGGGTTCGGCCGGCAGAAGGCGCAGATCTTCCTCGCGCTGCTCGGCAAGCGGTTCGCGGTGCGGCCACCGGGTTGGCAGGAGGCGGCCGGCGACTACGGGGATCCGGATACCCACCGCTCCGTCGCCGATGTCACCGATGCCGAGTCACTGCGCCTGGTACGGGAGTACAAACAGCAGATGAAGGCGGCGGCGAAGGCCAGCACGGGCGGGAACTGACCGGGCCGCCTCCGACGATGGCAGGGGGCGTCGATGGAGCAGCGGGGCGGGGCGCTGCTACGCGGGGGGACCGGATCGTCGCGGGCCACCTTCCTGGAACTCTTCTTCGACCTCGCGTTCGTCTTCGCGCTGACCCGGGTGTCGGTGCGCTTCATCGAGGAGATCGAGCACGGGCTGACCGTGATGGGCTTCCTGGAGGCCCTGATCCTGTTTCTCGTGCTGTGGCACGTCTGGACATTGATCACATGGGTCACCAGTCGCTACGAGCCGGACGCCCTGACAATTCAGTTCGTCGTGGTCGGGACGATGTTCGGCACCCTGGTGATGGCGGTGACGCTGCCCCGGGCGTTCGAGGAACGCGCGCTGCCGTTCGTCGTGGCGTACCTGGTGGCGGTGATCGGTCGTCCACTGCTTATCGCCTTCGTTCTGGGGCGCCATCCGCGTCGTACCGTGCCGTGGCGGCTGACCGCCTGGGCGGTCGTGGGAGGGGTGCTCTGGCTGGCCGGTGCGCTCGGGCCGGACGAGCTGCGGTTCGGGATGTGGGCGCTGGCCATCACCGTCGACATGGCCGGATACCTGCTGGGGTGGCCGGTGCCCGGGCTGGGGCGGGCACCGGTCTCGGCCTGGCGGATCGCCGGCGAGCACATGGCGGAGCGCTACCAGCAGATGTTCCTCATCGCGCTGGGCGAGACGATCCTGGTGATCGGGATCAGCTACAGCGGCGAGGGGTTCGGCCTGCTGGCCGCGGCGGCCTTCACCGTCTCCGTCTTCACCACCGCACTGCTCTGGCGGATCTACTTCTACCGGGCCGGGCACCTACTCGTCGAGGCCCTGCGGATGGCTCCGTCACCGGGTCGGCTCGGCGTGTCCACGTCCACCACGCACCTGGTCATGGTGCTCGGCGTGCTGCTCACCGGAGTGGGCTACGAGTTGGTCATCGTGAAGCCGTTCGACCGGGTCGAGCCGGCCTGGCTGTTCTTCATCGTCGGCGGGCCGGCACTGTTCCTGCTGGGGCGGACCCGTTTCGAGTACGAGATCTTCGCCCGGGTGTCCCGTCGACGGCTGCTGATGATGCTGGCGTTGATCGCCTCCGCGCCACTGCTCCTGCTCGGTACGCCGATGCTGGCGCTGTCCGTGGTCGCCGGTGGGCTGACCGTGGTGGCCGTCGTGGACGGGGTGCTGTCCCGGCACCAGCCGATGGAGCCGTCGGCGTCTCCGTTGGGCCGGGTGGAACTCCGTCGCGGCGACTTCCCGACCTGACCCGCGCGCTCGGTGCCCGCCGGAAAGCGGTTCCAAGCGTCCGGTCCTCGCGCGGTTGGAGATCCGGTCAGGCGGCGTTCGGCGGCGGGAGGCTGCTCAGGCGGCGCTCGGGTGGGCGAGGGAGGCGATGGCCCGGCGGACGTCGGCAAGCGAGACGGTCGCCGAGTCGTCCAGGTCGGCCAGGCCCGCCTCGATCCACTGCCGCATCAAGGTCGTCACGCCGATGCCCCGGGCGTCGGCGGCGGCCCGTACCCGTTCGTACGTCTCCAGGGGCAGCCGGACCGACCGGCTGACCATCGGGGTCTCGGTGTCCGGGGTGGGCAACTCCACCGCCTGGCTCTCGTCGATCAGCTCGGCGATCCGGTCGCCGCCGCTGTGGAACTGCTTGGTCGCGTCGTGACGGTTCATCGTCACCGCCTCCTCGTCTCCGGAGATCTCCGCACGGCCTCGTCGTAGCGTTTGGTCTCGACGTCGCTCAGCTCGCGGGCGGAGAGGACGTCCCAGTCGTTGTCGGCTCCGTCGGCCTCGGCGAGCAGCACGGCCACCCGGCGTCCGTGGGTGGTGGTGGCGTAGACCACCATCACGTCGTCGCCGAGATGGCGGATCACCCGCCGGCCGCTGTGCAGCGACTCCCAGACTTCCCTCGGCGTGACGTCGTAGACCCGCAGATTGGCCAGCGCCTCGTCGGTGAAGCTGAACCTGCTGCCCACGCGGGTGAGCGTACCACGGGCGTAACACGAACTTCGACGGTGACGATCCTCGTCGCTCGCCCGGCCAGGGTGACAGGATGGAGTGCGACCCCTCCGGAGGAGGTACCACGGTGAAGCACCAGGCGTACCAGCCGATCCTCATCACCGACGCCGCCCGCAGCCAGGACGATCAACTGACCAGCCGGCAGCGGCGTTACGTGGTGATGATGGGCGTCCGCGTCGTCTGCGTGATCGTCGGCGCGGTCCTGGTCGGCGTGGGGGCACCCCTGCTCTGGCTCTGGCTGCCGCTCGTCGCGCTGGGCATGGTGCTCATCCCGTGGCTCGCGGTGCTGCTGGCCAACGACCGGCCGCCCAAGGAGCAGCACCGCCTCGCCAACCGCTTCTCGTCGCGCTCGGCCACCGAGGCGGCGCCGCCCCCGATGAGCCTCGCCGCCGAGGAGCGGCCACACAAGATCATCGACGCCGAGCCCTGACCCGTCCGGCGCGGCTCACCGAGCCGGTCGGGCCCCGACCTGCGCCACCGCCGCGCCACCGAGATCGGCGGCCCGGGCCAGAGCCCCGTCCGGTGTCGCCCCGGCCAGCCAGGCGCTCAGCAGCCCGGCCGCGAAAGCGTCACCCGCCCCGGTCACGTCCCGTACCGCCACCCGATGCGCTGACGAGGTGACGATCGTGGCGTCCCGGTCGACCCAGACCGCGCCGGCAGCGCCCCGCTTGACCACCACGCGGCGGGCCGCGGCGGTGAGTGCCCTGCCCTGCGCCGCCGGTTCGAGCCCACCGGCCAGCACCGTGGCCTCGTCGACGTTTACCAGCAGCAGGTCGACCTCACGTACCCAGTCCAGGAAGGCTGCCGTACCGACCGCCCGCAGCGGTGCCGCCGAAGCCGCGTCGACGCTCGTGGTGAGGCCGCGCTCGCGAGCGCCGGCCAACGCCCGCAGGCCGGCCGGTCGGGAGTCCGCGTCCAACAGGGTGTACCCGGACAGGTGCAGGTGCGTCGCGTCCGGCGTGCCGGCCAGCGCCGCGTCCACGTGCCCGGGAGCCAGCCGTACGTTCGCCCCGCGTTCGGTGACCATCGTGCGTTCGTCGCCGACCGTCAGCACGATCACCGTGCCGGTGGCGGACCCGGCGACCCGCTCGACCGCGCAGTCGACCCCGGCAGCCGTCAACTCGGCCACCCGGTCACGCCCGGTGCCGTCATCGCCGACCGCGCCCACCAGGGTCACCGGTACGCCCTGGGCGGCCAGCCAGGAGGCGGTGTTGGCCGCCTGCCCACCCCCGGCGGACCTGATCGCCGCCGGGGTGTCGGAGCCGGGAGCCAACGGGGCGGAGAGCACCGCCACCACGTCGGTGACCACGTCACCGACAACCAGGACGCGGCCGGTGTCGCCTCGACCCACTTCGCCAGCCCCGTCAGCGTGCCCGTTCACGCCGACACGGCGGTCCGGCGCTGGGCGGCGGCGACCGCGATCCGGGCGGCCAGGTCGGCGTTGCGCAGGATGATCCGGACGTTTACCGCCAGGCTGGCGCCCTCGGTCGCGGAGTGGAAGTGAGCCAGCAGGTACGGCGTGACGGCCTTGCCGCTCACCCCGTCGCGCTCCAGCCGGGCGAGACCCTCGGCGAGGGTGCTGTCGTGCAGCTCCGGGTCGAGCTGCTCGTCGGTGGGCAGCGGATTGGCGACGATCAGCCCGCCGTGGTGTGCGCCGTGCTGCTCGCGGGCGGCCAGCACGTCGGCGACCTGTTCGGGGGAGTCGAGCGACCAGTCCAGGTCGAAGCCGCCGTCGGTGATGAAGAAACCCGGGAACCGGCGGGTCCGGTAGCCGACCACGGCCACCCCGAGGGTCTCCAGCCGCTCCAGGGTGGCACCCACGTCGAGGATCGACTTCACCCCGGCACAGACCACAGCGATCGGGGTACGCGCCAGGGTCACCAGGTCCGCCGACTCGTCGAAGGTCTGCGCCGCCTCGCGGTGCACCCCGCCCAGCCCGCCGGTGGCGAACACCCCGATGCCCGCCGTGGCTGCCACGGCGCTTGTCGCGGCCACTGTGGTCGCGCCGTCCGCGCCGGTCGCGGCGGCCACCGCGAGATCGCGTACGGAGAGCTTGGTCACGCCGTCGGCGGTGGCCAGCCGGGTCAGCTCGGCGTCGTCGAGCCCCACCACGAGTTCGCCGGCGACCATGCCGATGGTGGCCGGTGTCGCGCCGGCGTCCCGGACGGCCTGTTCGATCTGCTGGGCCACCCGAAGATTGTCCGGCCGGGGCAGGCCGTGCGAGACGATTGTGCTCTCCAGGGCGACCACGGGACCCTGCTCGCGCAGTGCCCGGGCCACCTCGGTGCCGTAGCGAAGATGAAAGTCGGTCACAATCGCTCACCGTACGCCCGGCACACCTGTCACCTCAGGTGGACCGGGTGAGGGTGACCTGCCAGACTTGTCGGTTGGAGGTGCAGACGTGAGTACACAGGTCCTCGAACGTCCCGAGCTCAAGGACGCCGACACCGGTCCGGAGATGTTCCACTACGTCCGGAAGGAAAAGATCGCCGAAAGTGCCGTCATGGGCACCTTCGTCGTGGCGCTGTGCGGGGAGACGTTCCCGGTGACGAAGACGCCCAAACCGGGTTCGCCGGTCTGCCCGAAGTGCAAGGAGATCTACGACTCGTACCGCGAGTGAAGCTTTCGGCCCGCGTTTGTGGCAGGCGTAACCTGCGGCGGTGACCACCTCCACCGCCCTGCTCCTGGCTGACCTGGCCGGAGTCGCGGTCTTCGCCGCCTCGGGCGCCTCCGCGGCGGTGGCCAAGCGGCTCGACCTCTTCGGCGTGGTCTTCGTGGGCTTCGTCGCCTCCCTCGGCGGCGGAATCGTGCGGGACCTGGTCATCGACGAGGTACCACCGCTGGCCTTCGCGGACTGGCGCTACGCAGGCACCGCCGCCGTGACCGCTGCGGCGATCTTCTGGCTGCATCCGCAGTTCGCCCGGCTGCGCACCACCGTCCTGGTGCTGGACGCGGCCGGGCTCGGCCTGTTCACCGTCGCCGGCACCCTCAAGGCCCTCGACGCCCAGGTTCCGGCGGTCGGCGCCTGCCTGATCGGCATGATCACCGCGATCGGCGGCGGACTCGTCCGTGACCTGCTCACCGGTGAGATCCCGGTGGTGCTACGGCGGGAGATCTACGCCGTCGCGTCGCTCCTCGGTTCGATGGTGGTGGTGCTGCTGAACAGCCTCGGCCACACCGGGCCGCTTCCGCTCACCGTCGCTGCCGGACTGGTCTTCGGCGTACGCCTGGTGGCCCTGCGGCGGCGCTGGTCGGCGCCGGTGGCGACGCTGCGGCCGCCGCGCACCGGCATGTCGGGGCCGCCGCCGGAGTGAGCCGCGAGTGGCCAACGGCACGCCGGTGACCGGTGTGGCGGGGCGTGGGCGGCACAGCGCGTCCTGGTTATGCTGAGTCGGCCTTCGCGGCTCGGCTGCGCGGAGGCATTTTCGTGGGGTGACGCCGTGCCCCTCGGCCCGGGTCCGCCGGCCTGCGGTCGGGACATCCCCGTGCGGCCGGAGAGGAGCGAACGCGTGGCAGTCCGGACGCCGGCGCTCGAGACGTTTCCACCCCTGCGCGCCTGGCAGCGCAAGGCTCTGGTGGAGTACCTGCGCCGTCGCGGCGAGGATTTCACGGCGGTCGCCACCCCGGGGGCCGGAAAGACCACGTTCGCCCTGCGGATCGCCGCCGAACTGCTCGCCGACGGCAGCGTCGAGGCGGTCACCGTGGTCGCGCCGACCGAGCACCTGAAAACCCAGTGGGCGGACGCCGCCGCCCGGGTGGGCATCCAGCTCGACGCCGCGTTCCGCAACGCCGACCTGCACTCCTCGGCGGACTTCCACGGTGCCGTGGTCACCTACGCCCAGGTCGGAATGGCGCCACAGGTGCACCGGCGGCGCACCATGACCCGGCGGACCCTGGTCATCCTCGACGAGATCCACCACGCCGGTGACTCGCGCACCTGGGGTGACGGGGTGAAGGCGGCCTTCGAGCCCGCGGTACGCCGGCTGATGCTCACCGGAACCCCCTTCCGGTCCGACGACAACCCCATCCCGTTCGTCAGCTACGAGCGGGGCGGCGACGGCCTGCTGCGCTCCCGGGCCGACTCGGTGTACGGCTACAGCGACGCGCTGCGCGACGGCGTGGTGCGGCCGGTGCTCTTCCTGGCGTACTCGGGGGAGACCCGATGGCGTACCAACGCCGGAGAGGAACTGGCGGCCCGGCTGGGTGAGCCGATGACCCAGGATCTCGTCGCCCAGGCGTGGCGTACCGCGCTGGACCCGGCCGGCGACTGGATGCCGCAGGTGCTGCGGGCCGCCGACGCCCGACTGACAGTGCTGCGGGAGGCGGGCATGCCGGACGCGGGCGGCCTGGTCATCGCCAGCGACCAGCAGGCCGCCCGCTCGTACGCCAAGCTCATCGAGCAGGTGACGGGGGAGCGGGCGGCTGTCGTGCTCTCCGACGACGTGGGCGCCTCGGCCCGGATCGCGACGTTCGCGGCCTCCGAGCAGCGCTGGTTGGTCGCGGTGCGGATGGTGTCCGAAGGCGTCGACATCCCCCGGCTGGCCGTCGGCGTGTACGCGACAAGTGCCAGCACCCCGCTGTACTTCGCGCAGGCGATCGGGCGTTTCGTCCGGGCCCGGCGCCCGGGGGAGACCGCGTCGGTCTTCCTGCCCAGCGTGCCGCACCTGCTCGGACTGGCCAGCGAGATGGAGGTCGAGCGGGACCACGTGCTCGGCAAGCCCAAGGACCGGGAGGGCTTCGACGATGACCTGCTGGACCGGGCCCAACGCGATGAGCAGGCCAGCGGGGAACTGGAGAAGCGTTTCGCCGCGCTGTCCGCCACCGCCGAACTGGACCAGGTGATCTTCGACGGTGCCTCGTTCGGTACGGCTGCCCAGGCCGGCACCCCCGAGGAGGAGGAGTACCTGGGCCTGCCGGGGCTGCTCACCTCGGAACAGGTGGCGTCGCTGCTCGCCAAGCGGCAGGCCGATCAGCTCGCCGCCCAGCGACGTCGGGCGACCGAGCGGCGGGCGGAATCCGCAGCCCCCGCCTCCGCTCCGGCGGCACCGATGAGCGCCGCCCAGCGCCGGGTGGCACTGCGTCGCCAGCTCAACGCCCTGGTCGCGGCCCAGCACCACCGCACCGGCCAGCCCCACGGCAAGATCCACGCCGAGCTGCGCCGCCTCTGCGGCGGCCCCCCCAGCGCCCAGGCCACCATCGAGCAACTAGAAGAACGCATAGCCACAGTCCAAACCCTCTAACCCACCCCACCTCCCACCCCCACACCCCGCCGAACCGCGGTTGATCATGAGGTTATTGCTTAGGCAAGCGCTTTCCTGGGCAATAGCTTCATGATCGACGCTTCCGGGGAGGGGTGGGTATGCGGAAAGCCGGCCGGAGACATCCTTGGGATGTCTCCGGCCGGCTTTATGTCGGGTTTGCTGTCCCTCAGTTGGCCATCAGGTCAGCGCCGCGCCAGGTGAACTCCGGGTCCGTCGCGTACCGAACCGTGATCTTGACGAGATCCTCGGCGTACTTGTTGGCGTGGTGCCCACAGAACACCAGCTCACTGCCACCCGACAGGGTGATCCGGAGCTTGCCGGCGGCATTGCAGCGGTCGCACCGTTCATCGGCGGCCGGGGGGCTCACCGTCTCGGGCGGCGGCGTGAGGGTCGGGGTCATCGCCTTCCTCCTCTGGTCGTCACCGATGAACACTCTCTTCGGTCTTGGTCACCTATCGTGCAACACCCTTGCGGGGCCTCGCCTTCCCTGTGTGCCCGCGGGGGACCGAGGTCACACATGGCACGGACAGTGTGCCGTGCACCAAGGGTGCCACGTCAACGATCACATTCGTGCAACCACCTGATCACCATCCGGCGTTGTACGCCAGGTGGTCAAACGGGCACGATCAGTTGACGAATGCTGATCAGTCGAGGTAGTCGCGGAGCACCTGCGAACGGGACGGGTGCCGGAGCTTGGACATCGTCTTGGACTCGATCTGCCGGATCCGCTCGCGGGTCACGCCGTAGACCTGGCCGATCTCGTCCAGGGTACGCGGCTGGCCGTCGGTAAGCCCGAACCGCAGGCGTACCACACCCGCCTCACGCTCGGACAACGTCTGCAGCACCTGCTGGAGCTGGTCCTGGAGCAGGGAGAAGGAGACCGCGTCGACGGCGACCACCGCCTCCGAGTCCTCGATGAAATCGCCGAGCTGACTGTCACCCTCGTCACCGATGGTCTGGTCGAGCGAGATGGGCTCCCGGGCGTACTGCTGGATCTCCAGCACCTTCTCCGGTGTGATGTCCATCTCCTTGGCCAGTTCCTCCGGCGTGGGCTCACGGCCCAGATCCTGGAGCAGCTCGCGCTGAATCCGGCCCAGCTTGTTGATCACTTCGACCATGTGGACCGGGATGCGGATGGTGCGGGCCTGGTCGGCCATGGCGCGGGTGATGGCCTGGCGGATCCACCAGGTGGCGTAGGTGGAGAACTTGTAGCCCTTGGTGTAGTCGAACTTCTCGACGGCGCGGATGAGGCCGAGGTTGCCTTCCTGGATGAGGTCGAGGAAGGCCATGCCACGGCCGGTGTACCGCTTGGCCAGCGAGACGACCAGGCGGAGGTTCGCCTCCAGCAGGTGGTTCTTGGCCCGCTCGCCGTCCCGGGAGATCCACAGCAGGTCGCGCTGCATGTCCCGGACGAGCTTCTCCTCGCCCTCGTCGGCGGCCCGCAGGCGCTCCGCGGCGTAGAGCCCGGCCTCGATCCGCTTGGCCAGCTCCACCTCCTGCTCGGCGTTGAGCAGCGGCACCTTGCCGATCTGCTTGAGGTACGCCCGGACGGAGTCCGCCGAGGCGGTCAGCTCGGCGTCCCGGCGTGCCTGTTTGAGCGCCTCGGACTCCTCGTCGTCCCACTCGAAGTCGTTGTCGGTGGCGGAGTTCGCCGCGTCGGCCGCGGCGGCCTGGGCCAGCTCCGCCGGCTCCTCGACCACCACGTCCTCGATCTCGGCGGCGAGTTCCTCGGGGTTGACCTCACCCTCGGCGGCCTCACCCTCCGCGGCCTTCGCCGGTTTCGCCGCGCCCGCCGCAGCGGCCACGGTGGCCTTGGTGGCCCGGGTGGACTTCTTGGCCGGCGCGGCGGCCTTGGCGGCCACCTCGGCGGTGGTGCCGGCCGCCTTGCGCGAGGTTGCCTTGCGCGGTGCCGGTGCCGGTGCCTCCTCGGCCGAGGGCGCCTGCTTCGGGGCGGGCGCGGCCGCCTTCTTGGTGGTCTTGGCGGTGGTGGCCCGGGACGCGGGGGTGGCGGATCGGGCGGCGGCGACCCGTCGGCGGGTGCTGGCCGAGCCGTCGACCACGACGGTCACCCCGGCCTCGGAGAGCGCCCGCAGGATCTTCTTGGCCTGGGCCGGAGTCACCTCGGCGGACTCGACGGTGCGCGCGAGCTGGGCCGACGTGAGCTGGCCGCCAGCGCTCTGCGCGTGGGCGATCAGGGTGTCGGTGAGCGAGCGAACGTCGGCGCCGGTCTGGCGGGGTTCTGTCACGAATGACCTTCCGGAGGCGAAGAGCGAGCACGGCCGGGTCGTCCGACGCAGCGTGGGGCACCGCGCCGGGCGATGTGGTTGAGGAACCCGCGTGTCCCGGGCCGGCCGGCTGTCGGGCGGTCCGTGGCGCGTGGGCAGGGGTGAATTGTAACGCCGTCTGCGGCGATCATCCTGCGCCGCACGGCTGATCGGCGGTCGAGACCGCCGATTCGGTGCGCATTTGGACTTTGTAAGGATGATACCCGTGCGAAAGCCGGATACCTGGCCGTGCGGGAAGGGACCGATGATGGAGCGCTCGGCGCCGCCACCACCGCAACTGCTGGAGATCGCGATCGGGGTGGCCCGTGACGCGGCGGCCACCGCGTACCGGATGCGTACCGAGGGTGTCTCGGTGGCCGCGACCAAGAGCACGGTCACCGACGTGGTGACCGCGGCGGACCGGGCCGTGGAGCGCCAGATCACCACCGACCTGCGCCGGCTGCGACCGGACGACGCCGTGCTGGGCGAAGAGTACGGCGCGGCGAGCGGTGGCGACGGACCCCGGCCCCGGGTGCGGTGGATCGTCGACCCGATCGACGGCACCGTCAACTACCTGTACGGCCTGACGCACTGCGCGGTGTCGATCGCCGCAGAGGTGGACGGCGAGGTGGTGGCGGGTGTGGTGCGCAACATCCACACCGGCGAGGAGTGGACCGCGACAGTCGGCGGGGGCGCCTGGCGCGAGGGCCGACGGTTGCGTTGCTCCACCGAGACCGAGCTCGGCCAGGCGCTCGTGGTCACCGGCTTCGGCTACGACTCCGCCCGCCGGGTGCACCAGGCCCGGGTGCTCACCGAACTGATCTCGCAGGTACGCGACATCCGTCGGCTCGGCGCCGCCGCCATCGATCTGTGCCTGGTCGCCGAGGGGCGGGCCGACGCCTACTACGAGAAGGGCCTGGCCGCCTGGGACCAGGCCGCCGGGGCGCTGGTGGCCACCGAGGCCGGCGTACGGGTCGGTGGGCTCAAGGGCCTGGACCCCGGGCCGGAGATGGTCGTCGCCGCGCCACCGGCGCTCTTCGACGCGCTGCACGACCGCCTGGCCGCGTTGGACGCCTCCGGCGGCCCCTGACGCCCCCTGACGCCCCCTGGTGCCCGGTGACGGCCCCGGAGCGGGGCGCGTGCCGTTGGACGCCGCCTGGTGTCCGTCAGGGGCCGGTGCGGGCGTCGGTCAGGGCCCGGAGTGGGGCGCGCCGCCTGGTGTCCGTCAGGGGCCGGCACGGCCATGTGCGGGCGACCCGGCCGACCGCCGACCGCCGACCGGCACCGGCACTGGCACCGGCCCGACGGTCAGTTGTCGACGGGCAGCGGGCAGGAACCCGGAGGGGCGACCGGGGCACCGAGGTCGCCCAGCGACTGGTTGACCTCGGTGGTGGTGGCCAACTGCTGGAAGCTGCTGCCCAGCACCACGTCGACGATGTCGTCCTCGCGCTTGGCGTTGTACTCCAGTTCGGCGTCGCCGAGGAAGTACGCCCGCAGCAGGTGCGCCGAGCCGACCCCCTTCGGGCCGTAGCGCAGGACCGCGACGTCGTCGATCTTCTTCTTCTGGGAGACTTCCTTCTGCACCTGGAAGTCGCGGTTGCGGAAGTCGCCGCCGACATCGGCGGCCAGCCCGGGACGGTCCGTGCCGTTCACCACGTTGATCTTGACATCCTTGTGGTCGCGCAGGGTGACGTCCGCGCGCGGCCAGTCGTCCGGACAACCCTCGCCGGCACCGGCGCTACCCTGGGTGTCCCTGACCAGGGCCATGACCACGAAAACCAGGGCGACCACCGCCAGCACGCCGACGACAACGAGTGCTCGCACTCGCGCAAAGCTCATCAGGGCACTCCCGGGCAATGGTGGGTGGCAACGGCCGGCGATCGGGCCGTCCGCCGGCCGTCGGGTACGCCGCTGAGGTTAACGGGTGTCCGACCGTCGCGTGGAAACAGTCCGACATGCCGGCGCGCCATCGGAGAACGGGGTAGTACTACCCCTATCTTCGTGTCGCCTGAGTCACATTGGGAACAACTTCCCGTGCAGGGGCGTACATCTCAGCCACGAGGGCGGTATACATGCCTCGCCCAAAGGGGGGGTAGGGTTCCGCGCTCGCCGGGGAGATCCTCTGGCGGTCTGGTCCGAGCGGTCGTCGGGTCAGGTGGCCGACACTAGCGGTGGCCGGCCAGCGGAACCGAAACAGCGTCGTCCGGCGTTACAACCGGAAGCGACAACATCGAAATGGGAGAGTGAAACCGATGGCCACCGACTACGACGCCCCGCGCCGCGACGAGGTCGACCTCGGCGAGGACAGCCTGGAAGAGCTCAAGGCCCGGCGTGTCGACTCGCAGTCGGGCGCCGTGGACGTCGACGAGGCCGAAGTGGCTGAGAGCTTCGAGTTGCCCGGCGCCGACCTTGCCGACGAGGAACTGACGGTCAAGGTGCTGCCGATGCAGCAGGACGAGTTCCGCTGTGCCCGGTGCTTCCTGGTGCATCACCGCAGCCAGCTGGCGGTGGAGCGGAACGGCGAGCTGATCTGCCGAGAGTGCGTCTGACCGCAGGGCGACGACCACGACCATGGCGGCGACTCCCGAGTGGAGTCGCCGCCGCCCGGCTCGACGAGCGCCACGCCGCTCAACCTGGTTGACTCGTTAGCCATGAGCGAGCGAATCGGCGGGCTCGGTGCCGTGGTGCGATCATGAACGAGCACAGCGAGCGTGCCGAGGACGGCCCGGACGAGCTGGTGAAGACGGTCGCGGCCCTGACCGCCGACGAGATCGAGCCGGCGAAACGGCGTCAGCTGCTCGCTCGGCTGGTCGGGCAGGCCCGGGCCCGGGGGATCAGCGATCTGTTCAAGCCGAGGGCCGCGCTGCGCTGGATGGTGGACACGGTCGCCGAGATCGCTCCCCACGTGCCGGTCCGCGACCTGGCCACCCTGCGTCGGCACTTTCCCGGCCTGACCGACGAGGAACTGGCCGATCGGCTGGTCCGCAACGCGTCCCGGGCGACGGCGGGGGTCGGCGCCGCCGGCGGTGGCGCGTCGGCGGTGCAGTGGACGGTCACCCCGAGCCTGCTGTCCGCGCCGGTGCTGCTCGCCGCCGAGACCGTCGCCGTGGTGGCGGTGGAGCTGAAACTGACAGGTGAGCTGCACGAGGTCTACGGGGTACCGCTGCCGCGCGGTGGCACCGAGCGGACGATCGCGTTGGTGCAGGCCTGGGCCAGTCAACGCGGGGTCAATCCGATGATGCCGGGCGTCGGCGTGGGCGCGGTGCTGGGCACCGCCGCCCGGAACGAGCTGCGGGACACCCTGCTCAAGCGGTTCGGCCGCAACCTCACCACGCTGGGGCCCTTCCTGACCGGAGCCGCGGTGGCGAGCTACCTCAACCGGCGGGCCACCCGGACGTTGGCCGACCATCTTCGTGCCGACCTGCGCCGGCAGCGTCCCGGCCTGCCCGGCGTGCCACCGGCTCCGCCCGCCCTGCCCGGATCCTCCTGAGCCCGACGGGTGACGGCTCGGATCAGCGCGCCGCGTCCCGCGCGGCCAGCAGGGCCTCGGCCAGTTCGACCGGGTGGCGGGTACTGACCACCCAGAACGGCGTAGGGTCGGCGGGGTCGTTCAGGACCACCTGAACGGCACCGGAGATCCACGGCCGCTGGACGACGAACGCCAGCGGATCGGCACCAACACCGAGCACTTCACGCCGGCCCTCGGCGTCCAGCGCGACAGCGTCGGCGACGAACCGGACGGGCAGTCTGGCGTCATCGACGCGCAGCTCTCCATCGGCCACCGCGACCCGGATCCGGCTGAGCCACGCCAGCCCGGCCACGGTGGCCGGCAGCAGCACCGCGAACGGCAGCCAGGCCCGCAGACCTGGCGCGCCCATCCACACCTCCACCGCGAGCAGCGTGCCGGCCGCCAGCCCCGCGAGCCACAACCACCAGGGCAGACGCAGACGCTCGGCGTACGCCGGGGGCGCCGAGACGGACGAGGGTGACGGTGTCTGACTCACTCGTGCCAGGGTACGGCGCGGCGGCCCCCGGGTACCGGGCAGGATGACAGGGTCACCCCCAGCGGATACGGACGAAAGAGGGACATCGTGACCGACGTGCCCGTGCCGGTCCGGCGGCTCGACCCCGAGCTGCCGATGCCGGCGTACGCCCATCCCGGTGACGCCGGTGCCGACCTGGTGGCGGCCACCGACGTGGAGTTGCCCCCCGGTGGCCGGGCGTTGGTGCCGACCGGCGTGGCGATCGCGCTGCCGGAGGGGTACGTGGGCCTGGTCCATCCCCGATCGGGGCTCGCCGCCAGACTCGGCGTGACGGTGCTCAACGCGCCCGGTACGGTCGACGCCGGCTACCGGGGTGAGATCCTGGTCAACCTGATCAACCATGATCGGGCCGCGTCGGTGAAGATCTCCCGGGGTGACCGGATCGCGCAGCTCGTTGTGCAGCGGGTGGAACGGGCGGTCTTCCAGCCGGTGGCCGAACTACCCGGGTCCGGACGCGGGACCGGTGGGCACGGTTCCACCGGCGGCCACGCCGGGCTGGTGCCGACGCCGGCCATGGACGGCGCGAACGGACAGGATGGCACCGTGAGTGCGAACAGCGGAGGTTGGACGCAGTGATCTTCTCCCGAAAGCGGGCCGCGGGACGGCACGCCCTTGACGAGCGGGCCACGAACCTGCCCGAGACCGCAGCGGGCGCCCTGTCGACGCCTGTGGAGCCGGCGCGTGGGCCGTACGACGTCACCGAGGCACCGGACGGGGTGCAGCGGCTCGACCTGGGCAGCCTGCAGATCCCGGCGGTGCCCGAGGTCGAGGTGCGGGTGCAGGCCGACCAGCAGGGGGTGGTCCAGCAGGTCGTGCTGGTGCACGGCCAGAGCGCCCTCCAGCTCGGTGTCTTCGCCGCTCCCCGGTCCGAGGGGATCTGGGACGAGGTGCGCGAGGAGATCCGCCAGTCGCTGTTGGCCGACGGCGCCGCCGCGCAGGAGGTCGAGGGTGAGTACGGCACCGAGTTGCACGCCCAGGTCCGCACCGAGGACGGCCTGACCGATCTACGGTTCGTCGGCGTCGACGGACCGCGCTGGATGGTCCGCGCGGTCTACCAGGGCGCGGCGGCCACCGACCCGGCCGCCGCCGGCCCGCTGGCCCACTGCCTGGACGGGCTGGTGGTCGACCGGGGGGTGGAGGCCAAGCCGGTCCGTGAGCCGCTGCCGCTACGGTTGCCGCGCGAGGCGGGCGAGCAGGTGGCGACGGGGGACCCGGCTGCCGGGCAGGCAGGCGCCGCGTCGGCGCCCGGAGGCCGCTGAGCGCCCGGCGACGGCCCAGCGCCGCCGAGGTTGCCCGGACCGGCCGTACGGGCGCTTCCGACGCGCCGGAAGCGCCCGGTCCGGCGTACGCTGACGGGTGCCGTCCCGGCTGTCGTCCAGGGACGGTGGCTTCCGGTGCCAGCCGGCCGGTGTGGAGAGGGTGACGCGGAGCTGATGACCACCGACGAGGGTCGGGGTTCGCTGCGGCGGATGTTGCGACGGCTGACCGCGAGCGAGGCCGAGATCGAGGCGCAGCAGTTGCAGCGGGAGAGTGCCCGCTGCGGCGCGGTGCCGGTGCTGCAGTGCGGGCGGGGGCAGGTGGTGTCGGTCAGCGGCCGGCTGCGTACCGTCGTCTACACCCCTCGGACGAACCTGCCGGCCCTGGAGGCGGATCTCTACGACGGCAGCGACGTGGTGACCCTGGTCTGGCTCGGCCGGCGGCACATCGCCGGCATCGAACCGGGACGACACCTGACCGCCCGGGGGCGGGTCGCCGTGCGCGACGACCGCAAGGTGATCTACAACCCGTACTACGAGCTGGAGCCGTCGAAGTGAACCTGCGGGCATTGCGCATGGGCGTCGGGCGATGACCACCGGACAGCACCCGGCGACCCAGCCGGAGACCGGGGCTGCGGACGAGGAGCGGCTGCCCACCGTCGCCGAACAGATGGCCGACCAGCTCGGCGGCTGGCGGGGGCTGGCCGAGTCCAGCATCCCGGTGGTGGTCTTCGTGATCGCCAACATCGTCACCGACCTGCGGCCGGCCGTGATCGCATCGGTGGCGGTGGCGGTGCTGATCGGCGGTCTGCGGTTGGCGCAGCGTCGGCCGGTGCGGCACGCGGTAAACGGTTTGTTCGGCATCGGGATCGGTGCCGCCATCGCCTGGCGTACCGGCGATGCGCGTGACTTCTACCTGCCGGGGATCCTCTACGGCATCGGCTACGGCCTGGCCCTGCTGCTCTCGGCGGTGATCCGGCAACCGCTTGTCGGCTGGATCTGGTCGGTGCTGGTGGCCAAGGGCAGCTCCGAGTGGCGCGACGATCCCCGGCTGGTCCGTACCTTCACCCGGCTGACCGTGCTCTGGGGTGTGGTCTGGCTGGCCAAGGTCGGCGTGCAGGCCGGCATCTACCTGGCGGCCCGCCGGTTCGACCAACTCGGCGACGAGGCCGCCGCCGCCGACATGGAGACCGCTCTCGGGGTGGCGCGGCTGGCCCTGGGCTACCCGCCGTACGTGCTGCTGTTGCTGATCACGGTCTGGACGGTGCGGCGGGTGACCCGCGAGAGCCGGCCGGAGCCGCTGCCGACCTGAGCCGTCACCGGCGGCGAGCCGCCGCCCGCCGCCCAGCCCTCAGCCGGGGCTGGCGCGGTCAGCGTGACTCGCGGGTGCGCTCGACGCTGTCCGGGCCGAGCACCACCGCCCGTACCGCGTCCTCCATCTCGGCGGTGCAGACGAAGACCAACTCGTCGCCGGCCTCGAGCGGGTCGTCCGGGCTGGGCACCAGGACCCGCTTGCCGCGCAGGATCGCCACCAGCGCCGAGTCCCGGGGCAGTGGCACCTCACGCAGCGGATGCCCGACGTAGGGCGCGGTCGGCGGCAACGTGATCTCGACCAGGTTCGCCTCACCCTGCCGGAACGTCATCAGACGGACCAGGTCGCCGACCGTCACCGCCTCCTCGACGAGCGCGGCCATCACGCGTGGCTTGCTGACCGCCACGTCCACGCCCCACTGCTCGGTGAACAGCCACTCGTTCTCGGCCCGGTTGACCCGGGCGACCACCCTGGGCACCGCGAACTCGGTCTTGGCCAGCAGCGAGACCACGAGGTTGACCTTGTCGTCGCCGGTGGCCGCGACCACCACGTCGCAGCCGGCCAGCTCGGCCTCCTCCAGGCTGGCCAGCTCGCAGGCGTCGGCCAGCACCCACTCCGCGTCCGGTACCCGGGCCGGCCGGAGCATCCGGGGCTGTCGCTCGATGAGCATCACCTGGTGGCCGTTCTCGATCAGCTCCTGGGCGATGGAGCGGCCCACGTTGCCGGCACCGGCGATGGCGACCCGCATGATCACTGCCCCCCTTCCGGCGTCGCGGCCACCGAGGTGACCGCCGCCACCATGTCGTCGGTGACCAGCATGAAGACCTGGTCGCCCTCCTGCACCACGCTGGAGGCGGTGGGCAGCGTGCCGATCCCGAACCGGATCAGGTACGCCACCCGGGCGCCTGTCGCCTCCTCCAGGGCCCGTACCGGGCGGCCGATCCAGTCCTTGTGCACCGGCACCTCGACGATCGAGACGGTGCTCGTCGGATCGCGGAAGATCTCCACGTTGCCCTCGGGCAGCAGGTGTCGCAGCATCCGGTCGGCCGTCCACCGCACGGTGGCCACGGTGGGGATGCCCAGCCGTTCGTAGACCTGCGCTCGGCGCTGGTCGTAGATCCGGGCCGCGACCCGGACCACACCGAAGGTCTCGCGGGCCAGCCGGGCCGAGATGATGTTGGAGTTGTCGCCGCTGGAGACGGCGGCGAAGGCGTCGGCCCGCTCGATGCCGGCCTGCCGCAACACGTCGCCGTCGAAGCCCGCCCCGGTGACCGTGACTCCGGCGAAGTCGGGCCGCAGCCGGCGGAAGGCGTCCGCGTCCTGGTCGATGACCGCTACCGAGTGCCCCCGGGACTCCAGGTTGTGCGCCAGGGTCGAGCCGACCCGGCCACAACCCATGATCACGACATGCACGCTGCCTCCCACGGTGCGTACCGCTGCGCCTCGTCGCCTGCGAGCCTGCCACGTCGGGCGCGCGGGCGGGGACCGACGGTACTCCCGCCCCGGACGAGCCCGCAGCCGGCCACCCCACGCGCCCACCGACGATGGTCGTACGCTTTGCCGTTGTGGCCCGATCCACCTCCCTGCTGAAGCGGCTGCTCGTCGGCCGGCCGTTCCGGTCCGACCGGCTCAAGCACACCCTCCTGCCGAAGCGCATCGCCCTGCCCGTCTTCGCCTCGGACGCGTTGTCGAGCGTGGCGTACGCGCCGGACGAGATCCTGCTGATGCTCTCCATCGCCGGCGCCTCGGCGTTCGTGTTCTCGCCATGGGTCGCCCTCGGGGTGGTGGTGGTCATGCTGACAGTGGTGGCCAGCTACCGGCAGAACGTGCACGCCTACCCCTCCGGCGGCGGCGACTACGAGGTGGCCACTGTCAACCTCGGCCCGCGTGCCGGGGTGGGGGTGGCCAGCGCGCTGCTTGTCGACTACGTGCTCACCGTCGCCGTGTCGGTCTCCTCCGGGGTGGCCAACCTCGGCTCGGTGATTCCCTTCGTGGCGACCCACAAGGTGCTCATCGCGGTTTCCGCAGTGGTGCTGCTGACCGCTGTCAATCTGCGCGGGATCAAGGAGGCGGGCAGCGCGTTCGCCATCCCGACGTACGGCTTCATGATCGTCATCATCGGGATGATCCTCACCGGGCTGGTCCGGATCGTCGTGCTCGGTGAGGACCTGCGGGCCCCCAGCGCCGACCTGGTCATCGCCGCCGAGTGGCACGACACCACCGGCTGGGCGATGGCGTTCCTGCTGTTGCGCAGCTTCTCCTCCGGCTGTGCGGCGCTGACCGGGGTGGAAGCGATCTCCAACGGGGTGCCGGCGTTCAAGGCACCGAAGAGCCGCAACGCCGCCACCACGCTGCTGATGCTCGGCCTGGTCGCGGTTACGATGCTTGTCGGCATCGTCTGGCTGGCCCGGCTGACCGGGTTGCAGTTCGTCGAGAACCCGGCCCTGCAGATCGTCTCGGGCCCGGAGGGGTACGTGCAGAAGACGGTAACCGCCCAGCTCGGTGAGACGATCTTCGGGCCGGGTTCGGTGCTGCTGTTCCTGGTCGTCGGGGTGACCGCGACCATCCTGTTCGTGGCCGCCAACACCGCCTTCAGCGGCTTCCCGGTGCTCGGCTCGATCCTCGCCCAGGACCGCTACCTGCCCCGGCAACTGCACACCCGGGGCGACCGGCTCGCCTTCTCCAACGGAATTCTCTTCCTGGCCGGCTTCGCGATCCTGCTGATCATCGGCTTCCAGGCCGAGGTGACAAAGCTCATCCAGCTCTACATCGTGGGTGTCTTCGTCTCGTTCACCCTCTCCCAGGCCGGGATGATCCGGCACTGGAACCGGCTGCTGCGTACCGAGCGGGATCCGCAGGCGCGCCGCCGGATGGTCAGGTCCCGGGCGATCAACACCTTCGGCATGGCGATGACCGCTGTGGTGCTGGTGATCGTGCTGATCACCAAGTTCCTGCTCGGCGCCTGGATCGCGATCGTGGCGATGGGTCTGATCTACGTGCTGATGCTGGCCATCCGGCGGCACTACGACCGGGTGTCCGTCGAACTCGCCCCGGACGACGGACGGCCGGTGCTGCCGGCCCGCAACCACGCCATCGTGCTGGTCAGCAAGCTGCACCAACCCACCCTGCGGGCGGTGGCGTACGCGCAGGCCACCCGGCCGGACACGATCACCGCGGTGACCGTCAACGTCGACGACCACGACACCCGGCAGTTGCAGGCCGACTGGGAGCGGCGGGACGTGCCGATCCCGCTGACCGTGATCGACTCGCCGTACCGGGAGATCACCCGACCGATCCTGAACTACGTGGCCGGGGTCCGCCGGGAGTCGCCACGCGACGTGGTCACGGTCTTCATTCCCGAGTACGTGGTGGGACGCTGGTGGGAGAACCTGCTGCACAACCAGAGCGCGCTGCGGCTCAAGGGCCGGCTGCTGTTCGAGCCGGGGGTGATGGTGACAAGCGTGCCGTGGCAGCTCGCCTCCACGGCCGGCAAGGATCTGGACCGGATGGACGCCACGCTCGCCCGTGGGCCGGTGCGTGGCCCCCGGGTGGCCCCGCGCGGCACCCTGCCCCCGGCCGCGCCGCCACCGGAGCTCGAACCGACGGACGGGGAACCGCGATGAGCGGGCTGGAGGAGGCGGAGCGGGTCGAGCTGACCGTGGCGGCGGTCGCCCCCGGAGGGCACTGTGTGGCCCGGGTGGACGGCCAGGTGGTCTTCGTCCGGCACGCCCTGCCCGGAGAGCGGGTGCTGGCCGAGGTGACCGAGGTGCACCGGGGCTTCGTCCGGGCCGACGCGGTACGCGTGCTGGAGGCGGCCCCGGACCGGGTCACCCCACCCTGCCCGTACGCCCGACCAGGTCGTTGTGGCGGCTGCGACCTGCAACACGTCGCCCCGGACGCCCAACTGAGCTGGAAGGCGGCGGTGGTCCGGGAGCAGCTCGTCCGCCTCGGCGGGCTGACCGAGGCCGACTGCGACGCGCTGGGCGTGCGGGTGACGGCGCTGCCGGGTGGTCCGCTGGGCTGGCGTTCCCGGGTCCGGTACGCGGTCGACGCGGCGGGTCGCGCCGGGCTGCTCAAGCACCGCTCCCACGAGGTGGTGCCGGTAGACCGCTGCCTGATCGCCCATCCGGCCATCCAGGAGCTGCCGGTGCTCGCCGTCACCGGGGCGAACTGGCCGGACGCCGAGGCGGTCGAGACCGTCGCCTCCACCGGCGGGGACGTGGCGGTGACCGCGGTCGCGACCGGGTCCAGCCACCGGGTCAGTGGCCCGGAACGGGTCCGGGAGCGGGCCGCCGGCCGGGAGTGGGTGCTGCCCACCTCGTCGTTCTGGCAGGTGCATCCCGCCGCCGCGGACACCCTCGTCGACGCGGTGCTGGAGCTGGCCGACCCCCGGCCGGGGGAGCGGGCCTGGGATCTCTACGGCGGTGCCGGCCTGTTCGCCGCCGCGTTGGCCGGTCGGGTCGGTGGGACCGGGCGGGTCACGGTGGTCGAGGCGGCCGGCGACGGCGTCGCGGCGGCCCGGGAGAACCTGCGTGACCTGCCCGCTGTCGAGGTGGTGGCGGCCCGGGTGGAGACCGCCCTGGCTCGTCGTCGGGTCACCGGCCCGGTCGACGTGGTGGTGCTCGACCCGCCCCGGACCGGGGCCGGGAAGCGGGTGGTACGCGACGTGGTGGCCGCCGGCCCGCGCGCGGTGACGTACGTCGCCTGTGATCCCGCCGCGTTCGCCCGGGACGTACGGGTCTTCGCCGAGCTGGGGTGGCGGCTGGTGGCGCTGCGTGGGTACGACCTGTTTCCGATGACCCGGCACGTGGAGCTGGTCGGGCTGCTGACGCCGGCCTGATCGGCCGTCTCCGGGCGGCGTCCTCGACTCGGCCCGCCCGCGAGCGGGCCGCCACGCCGGTTACGGGTGCGGAGCTGACCAGGTGCTCAGTCCCGGTGGTCGCCGCGCCCGGGCTGCGAGGTACGCGAGGGCCGATAGACTCTGCGGTCATGAGTGTTGAAGAGGACACGGCCAACCACGGCCGGCTGCTGGCCACGGTGCACGGTCCCCAGGACGTCAAGCGGATGTCCGCCACCGAACTGGACATCCTCGCCGCCGAGATCCGCGACTTCCTGATCGCCAAGGTGTCGCGTACCGGTGGGCACATCGGTCCCAACCTGGGCGTGGTGGAACTCACCCTGGCCATGCACCGGGTCTTCGACTCTCCGCGGGACCGGCTGCTGTTCGACACCGGCCACCAGGCGTACGTGCACAAGATCGTCACTGGCCGGCAGGGCGGGTTCGACCAGTTGCGCCAGCGGGGCGGGCTTTCCGGCTACCCCAACCAGGCCGAGAGCGAACACGACCTCATCGAGAACTCGCACGCCTCGACCGCCCTGTCGTACGCCGACGGGCTGGCCAAGGCGTACGCGCTGCGCGGCGAGTCCCGCAGCGTCGTCGCCGTGGTGGGTGACGGGGCGCTGACCGGCGGCATGTGCTGGGAGGCGCTCAACAACATCGCCGCCACCGACAACCCGCTCGTCATCGTGGTCAACGACAACGGCCGCTCGTACGCGCCGACGATCGGCGGCCTGGCCCATCACCTCTCGACGCTGCGCCTCAACCCCGGCTACGAGAAGGTCCTGGACGCCGTCAAGGACGCCCTCGGCTCGACTCCGCTCGTCGGCAAGCCGATGTACGAGGTGCTGCACGCGGTCAAGAAGGGCATCAAGGACGCGGTCGCGCCGCAGGCGATGTTCGAGGATCTCGGCATCAAGTACGTCGGCCCGGTCGACGGGCACGACATCGCCGCCGTCGAGACGGCGTTGCGGGCGGCGAAGAACTTCGGCGGCCCGGTGATCGTGCACGCGGTGACCCGCAAGGGCTACGGCTACCGCCCCGCCGAGGAGGATGAGGCGGACTGCTTCCACAGCCCCGGGGCCTTCGACGTCACCGACGGCAAGGCCACCGCCGCACCGTCGGTGAAGTGGACCCACGTCTTCGCCGACGAGCTTGTCGCGATCGCGGACGAGCGGCCCGACGTGGTGGGCATCACCGCGGCGATGGCCGAGCCGACAGGCATCGCAAAGCTGGCCCGCAAGTACCCGGAGCGCACCTACGACGTGGGCATCGCCGAGCAGCACGCGGCCACCTCGGCGGCCGGCCTGGCGCTCGGTGGGCTGCACCCGGTGGTGGCGGTCTACGCGACCTTCCTCAACCGGGCGTTCGACCAGGTCCTGCTGGACGTGGCGATGCATCGGCTGCCTGTCACCTTCGTGCTCGACCGGGCCGGGATCACCGGCCCCGACGGGCCGAGCCACTACGGCATCTGGGACATGTCGGTCTTCGGGGTGGTGCCGGGCCTGCGGATCGCGGCCCCCCGGGACGCCGCCACGCTGCGCGAGGAGCTGCGCGAGGCGGTCGCCGTCGACGACGGCCCGACGGTGGTCCGCTTCCCGACCGGCGCGGTCGCCGCGGACCTGCCCGCCGTTCGGCGGGTCGGGTCGGTCGACGTGCTGGCGGAGTCGGCGCGTACCGACGTGCTGCTGGTCGCGGTGGGTGCCTTCGGCCAGCTCGGCATGGAGGTCGCCGCCCGGGTCGCCGAGCAGGGCTACGGGGTCACCGTGGTGGACCCGCGCTGGGTGCGTCCGATCCCGGCGGAGCTGGTCGAGTTGGCCACCGAGCACCGGCTGGTGGTCACGGTCGAGGACGGCGTACGGTCCGGCGGGGTGGGCGACGCGCTCGCCCAGGCCATGCGCGACGCCGACGTCCGGGTGCCGCTGCGGGACCTGGGCGTGCCGCCCGGGTGGTACCCGCACGGTTCCCGCAACCAGCTCCTGACCGACCTCGGCCTGACCGCTCAGGATGTGGCCCGCGACATCACCGGCTGGATCTCCCGCCTCGACACCGAGCCGGTCGACCCGCCCCGCCTAACCCCCAACCCCACTCCCACCCCCAACTGACCCACCCCACCCCGCCTCCGTGAGCACCGCGTGGGCGGTCGGCGGTGTTGATCATGAGGTTGTTGTCACCCCGGTCGGCGTGGCCCGACAACAACTTCATGATCGACGCTCGGTGGCGGGGGTGGGGGCCCGGGGGAGGGTGGGGGTGCAGGGTCAGCGGCGGGGGGAGCCGGCGGAGCGGTAGTGGGTCTTCTCGTCGGCGGCGAGGCTGAAGGTCTCGCGGCGCTCGGGAAGCGGGGCCACCACCAAGCCGGGACGGTCCACCAGGCGGGTCGTGTTCGGCGGGACGGACAGCGTGGTGTCCTTGGTGGCGCGCCAGCTCAACACGACAAGCGGCTGATCCGGTACCGGCAGTTCGTAGACCTGCAACGGGTTCGTCCGGTCGGCGGGGGAGAGCACCACCGGGCCGTCGTCGGCGGGCCGGTACACCACCGCGCTCATCGTGCCTTCGGCGCTCTCCCAGGTGAGCTGCTCCAACTCGCCCGGCTCGCCGCCGTCGAGCGTGAGCTCGCCGAGGGTACGGACGGCCAGTTTCGCCATCGGCCAGGACGCCGGCACCGACTGCGGGACGTCCCGGTCGCCGACACGCCGGAGGATGCTGCCGAACGGGCCGTCCTCGCCGGCCAGCAGGCAGGTGTCGAGGCCGGTCAGGGCTCGCCGGCCGGAGCCGCTCTCGTCACGGACCAGTGGATAGCGGGGTGCGGTGGTGCCGGTGCCGAGGTCGAGCAGCCGGTCGGTGGCCCGTCCCCGGGGCAGCGACTCGGTGGAGCGCAGCGTCGCGGTGACGGTGACCGCCCGGCACCGGGGCACCGACACCGGATCGGTCAGGCCGTCGGTGGCGGAGAGGGTGCGGCCGTTCGGTCCGGCCAACCGGCGGACCCGTTCGGAGGTCAGGTAGCGCCGCCCGTCGGGGGACTGGACCGGCAGCACGTCGGAGTAGATCAGGTAGCCGGGATCGGTGTACTCGGTGGCGTGACTCACCGTGTACCGTGCGCCGTCGCTGGTGAGCTGGAGCAGCCAGGACGCGGCCTCACCGGGTACCGACGCGGCGACCAGGGCCAGCGGCAGGCCGTCGACCTCACCGGAGAAGAGAATCCCGGACGACGGTAGGTGTACCCGGTCGTCCACGGGTGAGCGCCAGTCGCGCACCGCCTCGGTGACGGCGGCCGTCACGGCGCTGTCCTCGGCGAGTGAGCCGCGCGGCGGCCACACCGTCAACGAACCGTCCATGCTGTCGTAGCCGACCCGCAGGTCCCGTGGCTGACGCTCGGCGACCGGCCCGCAGGCGGTGACGGCGATCAGCAGGGTGGACAGGCCGGTGGCGGTCAAGCCGCGCCAACGGGCTGGAGCCACCTGTCACGCCCCCCGATCGCATCGCGTCGTCGTGTCGGAGGGCAATAGTACGAGATGTCCCGCCGGCGCTTCGTGTCGCCATACGCTGCGTCGCGCGGTCACCACACCGGCCACAGGGGACACCGCGTTGACTTGGGGCATTTTCCCCACTCGGGTAGACTCCGCCGACTGTGACGCCTGCCGAGACCCGCGCCGCCGCGCTGCCGAGATCCGCCGACGTCGCCGACTCTCCGTCCGAAGCCGTCACCGTAAGTGATGGGGTGCGCGGCGTTGCCGGTACCGCCCGGACGGCCGCCGGCATGAACATCCAGTCCGCGCCCACCACCGAGGCACCCACCACCGACGCGCCGACCACCGAAGCGCCGATGACCGAGGCGCCGACGACCGCGACCGAGGCACCGGCGTCCGTGACCGAGGCACCGACGACCGAAGCGCCGGCGTCCGTGGCCGAGGTCGGGACGACCCGGCGGATCGCGGAGACCGGACCGGCCGACGGTACGCGGGGAGCCGACACCGGCGATGCCGCTCCGGCCCGCCGACGCCGCTTCCGGTGGACGCCTCGCCGTCGGGACCTCGCGATCTTCGGCGGGTTCCTGTTGACCGCGCTCTGGGTGACCAGCCAGATCTGGATGGACCCGGCCGGTCGGGTGGCGTCGCTCTACAGCAGTGACCCGGCCCAGGTGCAGTTCTTCCTCGCCCACTCGGTACGGGTGGTGCTGCACGGGGAGTTCCCGTTCTTCACCGAACAGTTCAACTACCCCGACGGGGTCAACCTGATGGCCAACACGGCCATCCTCGCCCTGGGCATCCCGATGGTGCCGGTGACCCTGCTCTTCGGGCCGGCGGTGACCTTCGTGCTGCTGGTCACGCTCGGCCTCGCCGGCACCGCCTCGGCCTGGTACTTCGTGTTGTCCCGGCACGTGGTGGACAACCGGCTCGCCGCGGTGGTGGGCGGCTGGTTCTGTGGCTTCTCCCCGGCGATGTTGTCGCACGCCAGCTGGCACCCGAACATCATCAGCCAGTTCCTGCTGCCGTTCATCGTCTGGCGGGTCATGGTGATCACCAGGTCGACCCGGCCGTACCGGGACGGCGCGTTGCTGGCCCTGCTGGTCTCCGCCCAGGCGTTCATCAACGAGGAGATCCTGCTCTTCACCGCGATGGGCTGCGGGATCTTCCTGATCGCGGTGGTGGTCCAGCGGCCCGGGCTCTGGTCGGCGGCCTGGCGGCCGTTGGCCAAGGCGCTGGCCACCTGCACGGTGGTCGCCGGCTCGCTGCTGGCGTACCCGCTGTACATCCAGTTCGCCGGCCCGATGGCGTACCACGGGCTCAGCGACGCCGTACGCGACTACGGCAACGACATCGCCGCGTACTTCGCCCCCGGCTCGCCCACCATCGGCGGCAACCAGCGGGCGAACGTCAACCTCGCGCCGAACTACTCCGAGGAGAACGCCTTCTTCGGCTGGAGTCTGGCGTTGATCGCGGTCGGGATCGTGCTCTGGCTCCGGCGGGAGGTGCTGGTCCGGGCGCTCGCCGCGACCGCCGCCTTCTACACAATCCTCTCGCTCGGTGAGCGGATCAGCTGGTGGGACCGGGAGCTGATCGTCGGCCCGTGGGAGTGGCTGGTCCGGCTGCCGCTGCTCGACGCGGTGGTGCCGACCCGGTTCGGCATGATCACCAGCGTGGTGGTGGCGGTCCTGCTGGCCCTGGCCATCGAGCGGACCAGCACGCTGTCCATGGACCGGCGGACGGTGCGTACGCTCACCGTGGCCGGTCTGGTGCTCGCGCTGCTGCCGATCACCCCCATGCCGTTGCCGATGACCTCCCGCCCCCCGGTGCCGGACTTCATCACCTCCGACCGGTGGCGCGCCTACGTCGGGCCGGACCAGACTCTTGTGCCGATCCCGGTGCCGAGCATGGGCAACACCCACGGCATGCGCTGGGCCGCCTCCACGAACCTCGACTTCAAGATCCCCGGCGGCTACTTCCTCGCCCCCCGCAACGGCAACACAGGTGACCCGGGCCGCTTCGGGGGCCGGCCGAGTGGTGTCGGGAAACTGCTGGAGGAGGTCGCCACCACCGGCCGGACGCCGGAACTGAACGACCGTCAGCGGCGCCGGTCCCTGGACGAGTTGCGGCACTGGCGGGCGGCGATCCTGGTGCTGCCGGTCCGGCAACCGCACTCCGAGCCGCTACGGCAGACCGTCGAGCAACTGGTCGGCCCGGCCCGGCTCGAACTGGACGTCTGGGTGTGGGACGTACGGTCCCTCACCGACCCCCGGATCTGATGTCCGTCAGTACGGTCGAGCGGGACGTCGAGGTCCGCACCGGTCGCCGTTGGCGGCTGCGCCCGCGTACGCCCGACGTGGCGGTGGTGGCCGGCTACCTGGCGCTGGCCAGCTGGTTGACCAGCGGGCAGTGGGGCCGGCCGGACCGGCTCTTCCATCAGGCCGGCGACCAGATCCTCTTCGAGTGGATGCTGGCCCGGGCCGCCCGCGCCGTGGCCGCCCTGGAGAACCCGCTGTGGAGCGACGCGCTGAACGCGCCCGACGGGGTGAACCTGATGGCCAACACCTCGGTGCTCGGCCTGGGTGTCCCGTTGGCCCCGGTCACGCTGCTCTTCGGCTCGCAGGTGGCGTTCGAGGTGGCGGTGATCGGGTGCCTCGCCGGCACGGCCACCGCCTGGTACGTGCTGCTGCGCCGCCGGCTCGTCGAGTCCCGGCTGGCCGCCGCGGTCGGTGGGCTGGTCTGCGGGTTCGCCCCCGGCATGGTCGCCCAGGCCGGGTCGCACCTGCACATGGCCGCCCAGTTCCTGGTGCCGGTGATCCTGGCCCTGGTGTTCGTGCCCGAGCCCGCCGACCGGGCGGACTCACCTGACGCCTGGTCACAGGTGTGGCGGCCCGGCGTCCTGCTCGGTCTCGTCGTGACGTACCAGGTCTTCCTCGGCGAGGAGGTGCTGCTCTTCGTGGCGCTCGCCGCCGGTGTCTTCGTGCTCGGGTACGCCCTCGCCGACCGGGTCACCGCGCGCCGGCTCGCCCCGGTCATGGCCGGCCGGATCGGGGTGGGTGCGGTGGTGGCGGGGGCCCTGCTGGCCTACCCGCTGTGGTTCCAGTTCTTCGGCCCCGGCCACTACCGGGGGATGCCGTTCCACGCGATCGCCTACCAGTTGGACGCCGCCTCGTTCACCGCCACGGCCCGGCAGACCGTCTTCGGTGACCATCGCCTGCCCGCCCTGCTGGCTCCCAACGCCACCGAGGAGAACTCCTTCTTCGGGCCGGGCCTGCTGGTGCTGGCGCTCGTCGTGACGGTGTGGCTGTGGCGTCGTCCGCTGGTCCGGGCGCTCGCCGCCTGCGGGGTGGTGTTCGCGTTGCTCTCGCTCGGTGCCCGAGTACGCCTCGACGGCGCGTTGACGGAGCTGCCCGGCCCGTACCGGCTGATCGCCGAGCTGCCGCTGCTCGACCATGTGGTGCCGGCCCGGTTCTCGTTGGTCTGCGTGCCGGTGCTGGGCATCCTGCTGGCCCTCTCGGTGGACCGGGTACGGCGGCACCCGGCCACCGCTGGCGCACCACCGGACCCGGTGCCGGTGCGGCTGCTCTGGGCCGGCGCGGTGGCCGCCGCGCTGCTGCCGCTGGCGCCGACACCGATCCGCACCGTTCCGACCTGGCCGGTTCCGGCGTTCGTGGCGGAGGGGACCTGGCGGGCGTACGTGCCGGCGGGGCGGACGCTGGTGTCGGTCCCGCCGGTGACGAACGCGGGCCAGAGCCCGGCGATGCTCTGGTCCGCCCGGACCGGACTGGCCTTCACCGCCCCGGGTGGCTTCTTCATCGGCCCCCGATCCCCGGACGACCCGGCAGCGCGCTGGGGCGCACCGGACCGGCCCACCTCGCTGCTGCTGCGTCGGGTGGCCGACACCGGCGAGGTGCCACAGATCGGCGAGGCCGACCGCCGGCAGGCGGTGGCTGACCTGCGGCACTGGCGCGCGGCAGTGGTGGTCCAGGGTGGACTGCACCACGGTGACCCGGTGCGCCGGACGGTCGAGGCGTTGCTCGGCCCGGCCCGGGAGGTCGATGGTGCGCTCATCTGGGACGTCCGGCCCCTGGTGGGCTGACGCGTCCGGCGAGGGCTGCGGCGGCAGGTGGCACACTCGTCGGGGTGAGCGACGTGGCCGCATCGCCGGCGGAGGGCGAGCTGGAGAGTGTCAGTCTGGTGGAACTCGCCGTCTCCCGGTTGACCCGGGAGATCCTCAGCGGCCGTAGTGACCCTGGTGAACGGCTGGTGGAGGAGCAGCTGACCCGGCGGCTCGGCATCAGCCGGGCGCCGTTGCGCGAGGCGCTGCGGCTGCTGGCGCAGCGAGGGCTCGTCGAGCACGTACCCCGGCGGGGGGTCCGGGTCGCCACGCTGTCGGATCGTGACGTGCGGGAGCTGTACGAGCTGCGCGACGTGCTGGAACGCTTCGCGGTGCGGTCGGCGATCCCGGTGCAGCGGGGGAGCGACCTCGCCGGCCTGCGGGCGGCGTTGGACCAGATGCGGGAGGCCACCCGGGCTGTTGACCGGCTGGCCGTGGCCGAGTCGCACCGGGCGTTCCACGTCGCGCTCGTGGCGCTGGCCGGCAACCGGCAGCTTTCCTCGGTGTACGACTCGATCCTGGTGAAGTTGCAGCTCTACATGGCGATCAACCTGCGCCGCGAGGCAGAGGTGGCGCAGCCGCACGACGGTGTGCACCGGCACGAGCGGCTCTTCGAGGCGGTTGCCGCCGGGGATCCGGAGCTGGTCCTGGCCGTGCTCTCCGAACACGGAGCCCGGTCGTATCTCGGGTAGCGCCACCGGGCCGCCCGTCATGCCGTCGTTACGTTCGGCGCTGTTCGTCGTAACAGAACTGTCGACAATCGACAGTATGCCAGAGCGGATCGGATCGATCTCGGAGCTGCGGTCGGCGTACCGCCACGGCGGCCTGACCCCCACCGACCTGGCGGAACGTGTCCTGGCCGGGCTGTCGGGCACGGACGGCGGGCCGGTGTGGATCAGCACCGTGCCGGCCGGCCAGCTCCTCGCCCGCGCCGAGCGGCTGGCCGCCACCGCCGACCCCGCGACCCTGCCGCTGTACGGAATCCCGTTCGCGGTCAAGGACAACATCGACGTCGCCGGCATGATCACCACGGCCGGTTGCCCCGACTTCGGGTATTCCGCCGCCGAGGACGCGCCAGTGGTGCGCCGGTTGCTCGACGCCGGTGCCCTGCTCGTCGGCAAGACCAACCTGGACCAGTTCGCCACCGGGCTGACCGGGGCGCGATCCCCGTACGGAAGCTGCGAGAGCGTCTTCGGTGGTGGGTTGATCTCCGGTGGTTCCAGCTCCGGGTCGGCCGTCGCGGTCGCCGCCGGCCAGGTCAGCTTCGCCCTGGGTACGGACACCGCAGGCTCCGGCCGGGTGCCGGCGGCGTTGAACGGCATCATCGGCCTCAAGCCCACCCGGGGCCTGCTCAGCACCGCCGGTGTGGTGCCGGCCTGCCGCTCGCTCGACTGCGTCTCGGTCTTCGCCACCGACGTCTCGGACGCGATGGACGTGCTGCACGCCGCGCGCGGCGTCTCGGCGGCCGACCCGTGGGGGCGTCCGCTGCCGGCGGAGCGGGTCGCGGCCCGCATGCCCGGGACGCTACGCCTCGGGGTGCCTCGCGCAGAAGACCTGGAGTTCTTCGGCGACGCCGGGCAGACGGTCCGGTTCGCGGCCGGCGTGCAGGCGTTGCGCGGTCTGGTCGGCCAGGTCGGGTCGGTGCCGCTGCGGAGTTTCTTCGAGGCGGGGGAGCTGCTCTACCTGGGGCCATGGGTGGCCGAGCGGCTCGCCGCGCTCGACGGCTTCCTGCGGGAACATCCCGAGGCCGTCCTGGCGGTCACCCGGAGCGTGTTGGAGACCGGCCGACGCTATGACGCGATCGACGTCTTCCGGGGCCAGCACCGGTTGCGCGAGTTGCGGGCCCGGGTCGACAAGCTGTGGGACGAGGTCGACGTGCTCGTGGTGCCGACGGTCGGTACGACCTTCACGCTCGACGAGATCGCCGAGGACCCGATCGGCCGCAACACGACGCTCGGCCGCTACACCCAGTTCGCCAACCTGCTCGACCTGGCGGCGGTGACGGTGCCCAACGGGTTCACCGCCGCCGGCCGGCCGGCGAGCCTGACCCTGCTCGGCCCAGCGTTCAGCGACACCACCCTGGCCCAGCTCGCCGCCGCCTTCACCGCCGCGACCCGTACCGCTCCCGATGCCGTCGCGACCCGTACCGCCCCCGATGCCGTCGCGACCGGGCCGGCGCAGACGCTCATCGCCGTCGTCGGCCGGCACCTGGCCGGCGAGTCCCGCAACGCGGAGCTGACCGAGCGGGGCGGCACCCTCGCCGGGGCCGCGCGCACCGCCCCGCGCTACCGGCTCTACCGGCTGGAGACGGCCGACGGTGAGGGGCTGCCCGGCCTGGTCCGGGTCGCCGCCACGGACCCGGACGGGCATCCGATCGAGGTGGAGCTGTGGCGGCTGCCGGTATCCGCTGTCGGCGAGCTGCTGGCCGGGGTGCCGGCCCCGCTCTCGCTCGGCTGGGTCCGGCTGCACGACGGGCGGGACGTGCTCGGCTTCCTCTGCGAGGCGTACGCCGTCGGCCCGCCGGCCGAGGACATCAGCGCTGCCGGCGGCTGGCGGGCCTACCGCCGGGCCGCGGCACACCGGAGTTGACGAACGGAGGAGGAGACGATGGGCAGGATCGGGCCGGTCACGGCGAACCCCTACCCGTGGCCGTACGACGGCTCGGCCGACACCGCGCGTACCGCACTGCTCTGCATCGACTGGCAGACCGACTTCTGCGGCCCGGGCGGCTACGTCGACGCGATGGGCTACGACATCGGCCTCACCCGGGCCGGCCTGCCGGCCACCGCCCGGCTGCTGGATCACGTCCGGTCGCTCGGCATGCTCGTGGTGCACACCCGGGAGGGCCACGATCCCGACCTGTCCGACCTGCCGGCGAACAAGCGCTGGCGCTCGGCGCAGATCGGTGCCGAGATCGGTGCGGCCGGCCCGTGCGGGCGGATCCTGGTCAAGGGCGAGCCCGGCTGGGAGATCGTGCCCGAGGTCGCCCCGGCACCCGGCGAGGTGATCGTCGACAAGCCCGGCAAGGGCGCCTTCTACGCCACGAATCTCGACCTGGTGCTGCGTACCCGGGGCATCACCCACCTGATCCTCACCGGCATCACCACCGACGTCTGCGTGCACACCACGATGCGCGAGGCGAACGACAGGGGCTACGAGTGCCTGATCCTCTCCGACTGCACCGGGGCCACCGACAAGGACAACCACGACGCCGCGCTGCACATGGTCACCATGCAGGGCGGCGTCTTCGGCTGCGTCGCCACCTCCGACGACGTCATCGCCGCCACGACCAGCTGAGGTGAGCCATGTTGACAGTTGCCGCAGCGCGGCCCTTCCCGTACACCTTCGACCTTTCGACAACCGCGCTGCTCGTCATCGACATGCAGCGCGACTTCCTGGAGCCCGGCGGTTTCGGCGAGAGCCTGGGCAACGACGTCAGCCAGCTGCGGCGGACAATCGCGCCGCTGACAGCGCTGCTGGCCGGTGCCCGCGCCGCCGGACTGAGCGTGGTGCACACCCGGGAGGGGCACCTGCCCGACCTCTCCGACTGCCCACCGGCCAAGCTCAACCGGGGCCTGCCGAGCAAGCGGATCGGCGACCCCGGACCCAAGGGCCGGATCCTCGTCCGGGGCGAGTACGGCCACGACATCGTCGACGAGTTGTCGCCGCTGCCCGGCGAGCCGGTGATCGACAAGCCGGGCAAGGGCGCCTTCCACGCCACCGGGCTGGACGCTCTGCTCGCCGAGCGGAGGATCCAGAGTTTGCTTGTCACCGGGGTCACCACCGAGGTGTGCGTGCACACCACGGTCCGGGAGGCAAACGACCGCGGGTACGAGTGCCTCGTGCTCGCCGACTGTGTCGGGTCCTACTTCCCGGAGTTCCACCGGGTGGGGCTCGACATGATCGCCGCCCAGGGCGGCATCTTCGGGTGGGTCGCCGACTCCACGGACGTGCTCGCCGTGCTGCCCACCACCCCTGTGTTGCAACCCTCCTCCTGACCAGGAGCAGCCATGGTCCCCACCAGACCCTCAGTCGTGCCGCTGCCGTACTGGGTGCGCGGCGACACAAACGCGTTCTTCGGTTTCGGCGTCAACGTCCTGGTAAACGTGCTCACCCTGACCGGGCTCTGTCTCTTCGTGGTGAACCTGCCCGAGCGGGAGGTGTTCGGCACGATCCTGCCGGCCCTCGGCATCGCCCTGGTCGCGGGCAACATCTACTACACCCACCTGGCCCGACGGCTGGCCCGGCGGGAGAACCGCACCGACGTGACAGCCCTGCCGTACGGGCCGAGCGTGCCGCACATGTTCATCGTCATCTTCGTCATCATGCTGCCCATCTACCTCAGCACCGGTGACGCGGTACGCGCCTGGGAGGCGGGGCTGGCCTGGGCCTTCATCATCGGCGTGATCGTGCTGATCGGCGCGTTCGTCGGCCCGTACATCCGTCGCTACACGCCGCGCGCGGCGCTGCTCGGCACCCTCGCCGGCATCTCCATCACCTTCATCTCGATGAACCCGGCGGGCCAGATGTGGCGGCTGGCCTGGATCGCCCTGCCGGTCCTGGCGCTGCTGCTGATCGGCCTGCTGACCGACGTGAAGCTGCCGTTCAACTTCCCGATCGGGCTTGCCGCCCTGCTGCTCGGCACGGCGATCGGCTGGCTCGGCGGGGCGATGTCGGTGCCGGACGTCACCTCGGCGGCCCGGGACATCGCGTTCGCCTTCCCCACCTTCCAGCTCGACCTGCTGCTGCGCGGGCTCTCCGACATGGCGCCGCTGCTGGCGACCGCTATCCCGCTGGGGGTCTACAACTTCACCGAGGCGATGACGAACGTGGAGAGCGCGGCCACCGCCGGAGACAACTACAACCTGCGCAGCGTGCTGCTCGCCGACGGGGCCGGCGCGGTCATCGGCTCCGCGCTCGGTTCGCCGTTCCCGCCCGCGGTCTACGTCGGCCACCCGGGCTGGAAGGCCGCCGGTGGGCGGACCGGCTACTCGATGGCGACCGGGATCGTCATCGCGCTGCTCTGCTTCCTCGGCATGTTCTCCCTGCTCGGCGCGATCTTCCCGACCGCGGCGATCGTGCCGATCCTGCTCTACATCGGGCTGCTGATCGGTGCCCAGGCGTTCCAGGCGACACCCCGGGCGCACGCCGCGGCGGTGGTCGCGGCCCTGATACCAAACATCGCGGCGTGGGCGACCGGGCAGATGAACAATGCCCTGGCGGCGGCCGGCACCACCGCCGCCGAGGTGGGCGACGAGGCCCTGGCCGGCGCCGGGGTGGTCTACGACGGCCTACGCATCCTCGGCGAGGGGGCCATCCTCGCCGGTCTGGTGCTCGGCGCGATCGTCGCCTTCATCATCGACAAACGCTTCGTTCAGGCGACCATCTTCGCCGCCTCCGGCGCGGTGCTCGCCTTCATCGGCCTGATCCACGGCGAGGAGGTCCAGTGGAACGCCAACGGCCAGGTGGCGCTCGGCTACCTCTTCGTGGCGGTGATCTGCGCGGTCTTCGCGCTCGGCAAGTACCCGCCCCGGGTGCCCGACCCGGAGGAGGCCGAACTGGACCGCCTGCACGGCGGCAACACCTCGACGCCCCCGGAACCCGCCGCCGCACCGGCCGGCAGCGGTGAGCCGGCCGGCGGCGAGAAGCGCGAGCCAGCGGTGAACAGCTGAGCCGAAGTCGCCCGGCCGGGCGGCGGCGTGGCGCGCACCAGTCCGCCGTCGCCCGGCCGGGTGCGCCCCACCTGCCGCCCCCAGCCGTCCAGAAAGGACTCGCCGCATGGAGATCGACCGGACCGACGTGGTCGCCGAGGTGACGGCGGCCTTCGCCGGCTACGAGCGGGCGCTGATGGACGGGGACGCCGACCGGATCTGCGGATACTTCTGGGACTCCGAGGCCACCGTGCGCTTCGGCCTCGCCGACCACCAGTACGGCCTGGACGAGCAGCGCAAGTGGCGGGCCGCGCAACCGCCACTGCCGCCCGGCCGCCGGCTTGTCGACACGGTGGTCACCGCCTTCGGCGCGGACCTCGCGGTCGTCACCACCCGGTTCGGGTACGTCGGCGGCACCACCACCGGCCGGCAGACCCAGACCTGGGTACGCCTACCGGAGGGCTGGCGCATCGTCACCGCCCACGTCTCCGAGCCGTTGCCTCCCGACGCCTGACGATGGTTCGTCACACCCGGTCGCGTACGTCCCAGAGCCAGACGTCGTCGACGCGCTGCGGGGCACCGAGCAGCGCGGTCAGCAGGTCCCGCAGCACCGGCTCGCGGGGATGCGCGCCGAGTACCACCACCGAGGCCCGCCAGAAACGCAGGTCCTCCACCGCCTGCCGGCGGTTCTCGTCGCTGATCTCAGGCAGCTCACCGGCGTCCATGGTCTGGTAGATGAGGGTGCTGGTGGGTCGGTTCGGCGCGCCGAAGACGCCCTCGCCGTCCAGGTTGGGGCCGATGAAGTACCCGGCCGGAATGGGGAACTCGTGTCCGGTCAGCGCGCTCCACCGCAGCGTGGGCAGGCCGTGCACGTTGCTGGGGATGGGCACCGGCACCAGCGTGCGGCCGTCCGGCACGTACGGTCGCCAGGCGCCGGAGGTGATGAAGGCCGGCGGCGGGTCGACCGGCTCGGCCGGCAGCGGCGTGGGTAGCAGCGGTAGCACGGCGAGACTTATCGCGGCGTACCCGACGAGGTGCTGCCAGCGGGGTCGCCGCCGGTCGGTCGCGGCGCCCTCCGGGGCGCGCGGCGCCGGCACCGGCGAGCGGTGGCCGGCCACCGCGTCCCAGGCCAGTGCCAGCAGTACGCCGAGCGCGGCGGTGGTCACCAGGGTCAGCCGGGTCGGCATCATCATCTCGACAAGCGGCAGATCCGCCGGGATGTACGACCACGGGCCGGCGATGCCTGTCAGCTCGCCGTTGAACCGGATCTCCGGGCCCAACGCGGCGACCGAGAAGAGCACCACGAGCACAGCCAGGATCCGGGCCACCAACGAGCGGCGGACCAGCAGGACCAGAGCCACCACCGACAGCAGCACCAGCGGCCAGCCGAACCAGGTGTTCTGCTCGGTCATGCCGATCGTCGCCTCCACCGCCTCGGTGCCGGCGATGGTGTCGCGGGGGAAGGTGACGAAGGCGACGACGTCCTCGCCCCAACTGTGGAACACCCCGCCCTGGAGCCCCCGGTAGGACTGCGGGCCGTTGAACTGGAACCAGATCGGGTAGGCGGTCAACAGCAGCGCCAACGCCCCGCCGGTGCCGAGACCCGCCGCGAACGTCCCGGCCCGCGCCCACGCCAGGCGGGGACGCATCGCCGCGTACGCGACCACGATGACCAGGCAGGCCATCGCCGTGAGCAGCAGCATCTCCTCGTTGATGAAGATCTGGTACGCCACCAGCAGCCCCAGCACCAGCCCGTTGCGCCGCCACCGGCCCGGCTCGGCCAACCGAAACACCCGCACCACGATCAGTGGCAGCAGGAAGTTGGAGACGAAGTTGGGCTGACCGTTGGCGTGGTGCACGATGCCGGGGGCGAAACCGAGGAACGCGCCACCGACGAAGGCTGCCGCCCGGGAGCGCACCAGGTGCCGCGACAGCATCCAGTACGAGGTGCCGGCGGTGGCGGCCAGCGCCCCGCCGAGATAGAGCGCGTAGACCACCTGAGGGCCGAGCAACAGGGTGAGCGGCGCCAACGGCAACGTCACCCCGAGCAGCGAGGTGTTGGCCATCATGTTCACCCCGTCCGGCGCGTTCTGCCGGGCGGTGAAGAGAGGGTTTTCCAGGTGCTGCACCGAGTAAGCACCGTGCGCGAAGAGCCACTCGAACCAGCTGTGGTCGGTGGGCAGGTGGGACGAGACCCGGTTGTTCACGTCGGCCCAGTAGTTCAGGCAGACGACGACGCCGAGCAGCACGTAGGCTCCGATGGCCAGCGCGTCGGCGCGCGTCGGCCGTCGCCGGGGACGTGTTGTCGTTGATCGCGTCTCGACGCTCTCGGAGACGGAGTTCAGCGAGGGATTCACCACCGGCGCAGCCACGACGGGCCATCGTACAGGCGGAACCTCGCCGGCCCGCCGCGTGTCTGGTGTGTGTCAGGGGAGGACAAGCGTGACGTTGATCGACCTCGGTGAACTGACCGAGCTGACCGATCCGCCAGCGCCGCACCGCCGCCCCACACCGGCTGGCCGCCGGGTGGCGGTGGTGGTGATGGCGCTGGTAGCGCTGCTCACGTTGGCGGGTGCGGCACCGCCGGCCGGGCGGGTCCACGCGATAGTGCCCGCTTTCCTGGGCAGCGACCTGTTCCTCGCCGGGGATCAGATCTTCACGGTCGTTCCATTGCCCGGGGTCACCGACGGCAGCCAGGAACTCATCGCCTACCCGCGCCCCGACCGGGCCACCGCGACGCCGCAGCGGCTGGTGCCGCAGTGGCGGACACCCGTGCCACCGCAGACCCGGGTCTACCGGGCGCAGCCCGTGCCCGACGGCGGGCTCCTGATCGCCACGGCCCGGCGGGACACCGGTGCCAGCGAGACCGTACGACTCGACGCGCGTACCGGCGAGGAACGCTGGCGAGTGCCCGGTATCGCGATCGTGGAGATGCCCGACCGGGCGCTGCTGCGCACGTACAGCGACAGCACGCCGAACGTGCTCCGGATGATCGACCTGGCGACCGCCCGTGAGCTGTGGTCAATGCCGTTGTCGGCGGCCAACGTCGACCTCCGGCAGCGCGACGACGGTGGGCTCGACGCCATCGTCGTGGCCACGCTCGCCGGCGAGGTCCAGGTGATCGACCCGATGTCCGGGACGGTACGACACCGCCTTCCCCCGCCCGTCGACCACCAGAGCGGCTACCAGCAGGCGTGGGTGGCGGGTGACCTGGTGACAGTGGTGCGCAACTCCAGTGCGGTAGTCGCGCTCACCGTCGACGGTCTGGTCCAGCGCTGGCAGACGACGGTGCCGACGGCCACCTACGTCACCGCCTGCGGACCACTGCTCTGCGCGGGGCTGGCCAGCGGTGGCGTGCAGGTCCTCGACCCGGCCACCGGGGCGCAACGGTGGCGCAGCGAGGAGATCCTCGACATCGCGCTCGTCGGCGATCGCAACGTTCTCGCGGTGGCACCGAACAACAACGAGATCGTCACTATCGTCCTGGATTCCGGTGCGGTGCTGACCGAGCACGGGTCGTGGAACATGGTGGCCCGCTACGAGTACACCCCGCAGGTGTTCGTGGTGCGTGCCGTGCCCGAGGTGGGCGTGGTGCTGGCCCGGCTCGACCCGACGGGCGCACCGGCCCGCCGGATCGATGTGCTGCCGGACGCCGGCGGTGACTGCCAGAGCCGGGACGACCTCGTCGCCTGCCGCCTGGTCGACGGCGACTTCGGCATCTGGCAACTGCCCGGCTGACCGTCCCGTCACGGGCGGCTTGGCCGGCGACGTTACGTTGTCGGTGGTCAGCGGGCGGAAAAGGGGCGGGCATGCGGGTACTGGTGGTCGAGGACGAGCGCAACCTCGCCGACGCGATAGCGCGGGGCCTGCGCAAACGCGGCATGGCTGTGGACGTCGCGTACGACGGTGACAGCGGTCACGAGATGGTGTTCGTGACCCGGTACGACGTGGTGGTGCTCGACCGCGACCTGCCCGGCATGCACGGTGACCAGATCTGCGCGGAGCTGGCCGCCTCCGGCGCGCTGACCCGGGTGCTGATGCTCACCGCCAGCGTTACGGTCGCCGACCGGGTGGAAGGCTTACAGCTCGGTGCCGACGACTACCTACCCAAGCCGTTCGCCTTCGACGAACTGGTCGCCCGGGTGCAGGCGTTGGGCCGCCGCGCCACTCCGGCGGCACCGCCGGTGCTGGAACTCGCCGACCTGGTGGTCGACCCGGCCCGCCGCACGGCCACCCGGGGCGGCGCGTCCGTGGAGCTGACGAACAAGGAGTTCGGTGTGCTCTGCGAGCTGCTCAAGGCCCGGGGCGCGGTGGTCTCCAGCGAGGAACTGCTGGAACGGGTCTGGGACGCCAACACCGACCCGTTCACCACAATCGTCCGGGTCACCGTGATGACGCTGCGCCGCAAACTGGGTGACCCACCGCTTATCGAGACCGTGGTCGGTGCCGGCTACCGGACGGCCGAGGTGGTGGCGTGAGCCGCCCATCGAACCGGCGGCTGCCCGTGCTGCGGCGGCCCGACCTGCGGCTACGTCCCACGCTGCGGCTGCGGCTGACCCTGCTCAACGGCGTGCTGCTTGTCGGCGCCGGTGCGATCCTGGTCCTGCTGGCCTGGTTGCTGGTGCGCGACGCGCTGCGCCCCACCGACGAGCTGCTGCCCGGCACCACCGTCGTGCTCGCCGACGGGAGCACCCTGGAGGCCGCCGCGTGGCAGCAGCGGCTCGTCGACTCGGCCTCGGGGGAGTTGCTGGCCAAGGGGTTGGCCGCGCTGCTCGCGATCGGCGTGGTCGGCGTGGTCGGCGCGTACGCCGTCGCCGGGCGCGCGCTGCGTCCGCTGCACCAGGTCACCGCCACCGCACGTCGGCTCGGCGAGACCACGCTGGACCAACGGATCGGCTACTCCGGAGCGAACGACGAGGTGGCCGAGCTGGCCGACACGTTCGACGCCATGCTGGATCGGATCGCCGCCGCCTTCGAGGCACAGAAACGGTTCGTCGCCAACGCCTCACACGAGCTGCGTACGCCGCTGGCGGTGATGCGTACCGAAATCGACGTGACGCTCAGCGACGACGAGGCGGACACGGCCGAGTACCGCCGGATGGCGACGGTGGTCCGCGACGCCTCCGAACGGGCCAACGGGCTTGTCGACGCGCTGCTGGTGCTGGCGCGCAGCGAGGCGCAGGCCGGTCAACGGCTCGGCCGGCGCAGCGAGTTCGACCTGGCCGCCGGCACCGTCAACGCGCTCTCCGCCGTACGCCGGGAGGTGGAGCGGATCAAGCTGGCGGTCCAGACGTCGCTGGAGCCGGCGCCGGTGGTGGGCGATCCGGGGCTGCTGGACCGGCTGGCCGGCAACCTGATCGAGAACGCGGTCCGCTACAACCACCTGCACGGCCGGCTCTGGGTGCGGACCGGCTCGGACGGGCAGCGATCCTGGCTGGTGGTCGGCAACACCGGCTTCGAGGTGGACCCGGCCGACGTGCCGGGGCTGTTCGAGCCCTTCCGGCGGGGCGGCCGGGAGCGGACCGGGGCACGCGGGTCGGGCCTCGGCCTGTCCATCGTGCGCGCGGTCTGCGACGCGCACTGCGGCACGGTGACAGCCATCGCGCAGCCCGGTGGCGGCCTGGAGGTGACCGTCAGCCTGCCGGCGGCCGAGGTCGCCCGCTGACCCGTCGCCGTCAACCGTCGATGCCGTCGGAGGGCAGCCGCAACACCAGAACGTCCATCGGCGTACCCCACGGCAACGTCGACTTCGCGACCTGCACCCACCCGGCCCGCTCGTACATGCCTCGGGCGGCCGACTCCGGGTTGGCTGCAAGTGTCGCGACCGGCTCCTGCCGCCCGTCGAGCAGACGTCGCATCAGCCCAGCACCGACACCCCGGCGGCGGAACCGTGGATGGACGATCCATTCCATGACCGCGAGCTTGTCGGCGCCGTGGATGTCGGGGGCCGGATGCCGGTCGGCATTGCGCCACCACGCCCCGGCCGGCATCGTCCATCCGTACGCCGCTCCGATCAACGCGTCATCCTGGTGGGCGGTGTGCAGGGTGAATCCGGCCCGCTCGGCCTGCTCGGGTAGGCCGTCGCGGAAACCCGCCACCTCGTCCGGTCCCTCGTCGTAGGGCGGTTCGGCGTACACCACCGCGTACAGGTCAGCCAGGACGTCCACCAGGGCAGGGGTGAGGCTGGTGTGGTGAATGTAGGCGATGCCCATGGCCGGCAGCCTATGCGCCGACCCGGGCGGTCAACTCCCCGTACGCGGGTCGCCGCCGCTCACCTGCCGGAACGGCGTCTGCCACCTGCCTGGCCACGGTCAGCAGCAGTTCGTTGCGGTGCTCGGCCGGCAAACCATCGAGCAGGTCGGCGGCCAACCGCAGACCGTCGGGGATGTCACCGTCCCGAACCAAGCATGCGGCCTTGTGCAGTTGCACCTGGGCGCGTAGCCGCGCCTGGGGCTGCGGATACAACGCGAGTGCCTGGGTTTGGGCGCGCTCCGCGTCCACGAAGCGCCCGGCGTGCGTGTACACCCACGAGGCTGTGTGATGCAGCCTGTGCTCGGGCCACCCCCAAAGTGATCCAACGTCGTTGATCACCGAAGTGGGTAGCTGTTCTGCGAGGTCCGACAGTTGCTCGACGGTGGCTATCGCCTCCGCATGCCGTCCAGCCAGCGAGAGGGCCTGCGCCCGTCCGGCCAGTAGACCGCATGTCGCCGCCGACGCTCGCCCGGATATCAGTGGCATTGCATGGTCCGACAGCTCTACGACCTTGTCGGGATCACGGCCGTCGTAGCAGCCGTTCACCACATCCCACGCCCATCCTGCGACAACCGAGTCCGGATCAGCGGATTCTTCGGCGAGTCTGCGCGCTGACCGCCACCACCTGCTGGCCGCCCAACCCTGCCCCGAGGCGACCATCCCGAACGCGACGACCAGCGACAGCTTCGAGGCGGCCCGTAGCAGCCCTGCCCGCTCGGGGCCGTTGGTGACTGCGAGCTGATGCTGAAGAACAGTCAGGTCGGCGGTGAGCTGGCGACCCAGCAGGTCGGCGGGGAGCCGGTAATAGTCATAGCCGTAGTCGACGACGATCTGGTCCCATTCGTCGGTGTGTCCTGCGGCGGTGCTGAAACCGTGCCGGAGGGCTTCCAGATTGACCATCGGGGCGACAGCTGGCGCGGCGGCCAGGGCACCCATTGCAAGGAACCTGCGTCTGTGCATGTCGGCCTCGCCTACCTGCTGCTGCCAGACCTGTACGAGCGCGCCGCCCAGACCGAGCGTGTCGTCGCAAACCTGCGCCAGCTTCCGGGACGCGTTCCGGGCACCTCGCTCCACCTGGGACAGGTACGAGTAGTCGATGTGGGTTGCCGCACCGAGTGCGCGCAGCGACAAGCCTGCCGCCAGCCGGTGCCGTTTCAGGGTCGCCCCGAAATCCGCCATCGGCGCCTCCACCACGTTGGCTGTGCTGTGGGCACACTGCTCACACCTTTCCGCACACGCAGGGTAGTCGGCAACCTACGTTCAGGTCCGCGCCGACTGGCCGGAACCGAAGGGATGAAGGCGCTCAGGTGGAGGTGCGGCGTGCCGATCGACATTGACGTGCCCCCCGGCCAGGTGCTGCTCCTGCTGGCCGGTGAGTGGTATCCGGAGCCGGGTAGGGCTGCCGGGCGCGATGTCCTCGTGTCGGTGGTCGCGGTGAGCCGTCAGGTCACCGACGGACTGGTCCTGACGCACGCCCACTCCTGTGACCACCGGAGTCCCGACTGTGGACGTCATCACTGCTGGGAGGCGTACGTCTTGGTGGCGGCCATCAGGGCGTGCCTGTCCGGCGCGCGATGACCGGCGGCGAGCCTGGCGACCGGCGGCGGTTGGCGGACCCGTCGCATCCTGACCGACACCGCCCTGGTCGCCCTTCCTGGGGCTGCGCGGGGTGCGGCGACGCGTGGCCCTGCGGCACGGTACGCGGCCACTTGCTGCGGAGGTACGGCCCGGATGTGTCCGGACTGTCCCTGGCGATGGCCGCCTGTTACTACGACGCCATCGCCGACCTGCCCGACGTGTCGCCGCAGGAGCTGCACCTGCGGATCGTCGGCTGGGTGCGTCGCGCCCAGCCCATCGCGGAGACCCGGTGCATGGGGTGCGTGCCGACGATCCTGCCCGGCATCGAGCACGACTGCGGCGGATCGAAGATCCCCACCGAGGAGGTGCGCTTCCGGTGTATCTGCCCGGAGCCCGAATGTCTGCGCAGGCAGGGACGCAAACCGTCCGCCGGCCCGGCGGCCACACCCCGACCACTACGGAGGCGACGGTGACGCGGCGCGTCGGCTGATGCCAGGGCCGTGTACGGGTTGTCCGTCAGGTGCCTCTTCGCCGCCACTCAGACAGGACTGTCACAAGTAACTGGCTGTGACACCAAAGGTTCGTATTGCCCGGTTCATGAGGAAGCTCCTTGCAGCTTGTAACTTGCATTGCTCTGATTCAAGCCCTGCTATAGCTTGTCGTAAGGCAAGTATCTGCTGGACGAGCTGTTACGGGGAGCTTCGTGCGTTATGCCATTGTGCGCTGTCCATGAGGGCGGCTGCTGTCGGGCTAGTTTGTTTTCTCCTGAGTCTGTACGCCGCCTGGGCGTTGATTCGAGCGTCCCGCAGAGTCGACCGCGACTTGCGCATTCTCGCGTCGCTGCCGCCGAGTCGGCAGGATGATCCGTCGCTCCATGAGGATGACGAACTGAAGCGGGCCGCCTGATTTATCTGCTTGCGATGCATTACCTGTTTGGGATGCGTCGCGGCGGCACCGTGCGCTTTATCGGTAATCCGGAAACGGGTTTTTCTTCGGCGGGATCGGCCTGTCGAATTCATATTGGGAGGGTGTGTGTTATCTCGTCAGGTAAGTGTCGGGGTGGCGTCGGTGTTCATCGCCGCGTCAACCCTGGTTGCGCTGCCGGTGCAGGCGGCGCCAGAGGCTGCGGTTCCGCCGTCCGCCGGAATTGAGCCGGTGGTGTCGCCGCAGTCGGGGCCGAACGTGTGGCTTTTCGACTCCGCGACGCAGCCGGCGGCTCGGGCGATGGTGGCGGGTGCGGCACCGTCGGTGCCGAAGGGCACCGGGCCGGTGCGCAACGGTACGCAGTTGTCGTTCTCGTTGACCGACCGATTGCAGGCGAAGGTCAACGTCGGCTCCGGGAACCTGCTGTTGACCAGCACGGAGTTGACGTTGCCGGGGATCGCGGAGAACGTGACCCTCGGGGCGTCGTTCAACAGCCTGCTGTTGGGCAGCGACATCGCCAACGGGGCGCACGGCCCGGGGTGGCGGACCCGCTCTGGAGTGGACGTACGGCTGATCGAGGCCACCGACGACAACTCGGTCACCTACGTGGCCGCCGACGGAGTGGTCGGGAAGTTCACCGCGTCGGGCTCGGGCTACACCTCGCCGGGTGAGTTCAAGGCGCAGTTGGCCCGCAACGGCACCGGCTGGAAGCTGACCGAGAACGACAGCGGCAAGGAGTTGTTCTTCACCTCGGACGGTGTGCTCGACAAGACCGAGGACCGTAACGACAACGTGGTCGACTTCTCCTACAGCGGGGGGAAGATGTCGACAGTGACCTCGGACCGGGGCGTCGGGTCGGTGCGTACGGCGGCGGTGACCTACACCGGTGATCGGCTGACCCGTTACCGGCACACCGGCAGCGACGGCAACTGGCGTGACGTGTCGTACGTCTACGACGCCAACAACCGACTCAAGACGATCCAGAGTGCGACCTGGCGCAAGGTGTCCTTCGAGTACGACGGCTCCGGTGACCTGACGAAGATCATCATGGAGGACGACACCTTCGTCACGATCACCTACGACGGGCAGCACCGGGTGACGTCGCTGACCCAGGTCACCGACAACGCCACGATGAAGGGCTCCACCACCCGCCTGGCCTACACCAGCTCCACGGTCACCGACGTGGCTGACCCCCGACAGGATCTGTCGCTGCCGGTCACCTCGGTGCCGCGCACCACCTACGAGCTGAACTCCAACAAGCGGGTCACGAAGGTCACCGACCCGGCCGGAAACAGCCGTAGCAAGACGTACACCCCGTTCAGCGACGTCGCGACGAGCGTCTCCGCCGAGGGCGGCACCACCACCAACACGCACGGCGCCAACAGCGGTCAGTCCCAGACGAAGTCCGAGTCGCCCACCGGTGCCAGCGCGTCGGCCGCGTACGCGAACACGGCGACCTCGACGAATCCGACGGCGAACTTCCAGCCGTCGTCGTCGATCAACACGCAGGGCAACAGCTCCACTTACACGTACAACGGCGCCGGCAACAAGACCTCAAGCACGGACGCCCTCGCCGCCGAGGCGAAGGTCGACTACAACAGCGACGGCACCGTCAAGTCGTCCACCGACCCCGGCAACGGCACAAATGCCACGACCTACAGCTACGACAGCGACAAGCAACTCAAGACGATGACGCCGCCGACCGGTAACACCCTGTCGGCGAAGACATTCACCTACGACACCTACGGCCGGCTGCGCACCGAGACCGCAGGGGGTTGCACCACCACCTACGAATACAGCCTCGACGACCGGTTGACGAAGACCAGCTATTCCGGCTGCGCCACCACTGGCACGGTCACCTACGAACACGGTGGCTCCGGGAACCTGCTGATCCGCACCGATGCCACAGGCACCACCATCTACCAGTACGACCAGCTCAACCGTCTGCGCAAGCGCACCGCCCCCGGTGCCCCGGAGCAGACCTACCGCCCCGACGCCGCCGGCAACCTCGACGAACTCATCGACGGGCGCGGCACCACGAAGTACTACTACAACACTCGCAACTGGCTGGTCCGGATGGACACCGCCGGCGGCACCCGCTACAACTTCGCCTACGACAAGGACGGCAACCGCACAAACATGTGGTTCGCCACCAACGACACCAACAGCACCTGGGCCCTGCGCGTCACCACCACGTACGACAAGTCCGACCGGCCCAAGCGCATCACGGCCACCCGCAACTCCACCACTCCCGCCACCGTCTTCGACGCCACATACTGCTACGCGAAGTACGTCTCCGGGCAGCCCTGCTCCACCGCCAAGGCCGACGACACCGGCATACGGCAATGGCAGAAGAACGAAGCCAACGGGCAGGTAACCCAGTACACCTACGACAAGGGCGACCGTCTCACCAAGGCCGCCAACCACCATTCCAAGACCTACGACTACACCTATGACACCAACGGCAACCGGGAGACCGTCAAGGTCGACGGCACCACCACCCAGACCCTGACCTACAACAGCGCCAACCAGGTCACCACGGCCAACAACACCTACGACACCCGCGGCAACCAGACCAGGACCAGCACGCCGGCGGTCAGCGGCATCGGCTACAACGCTGCACGGCAGATGACCACTGCCACCACCACCGGCACCACCACCTACGGCTACGCCGGCACCGACCAGGTCGAACTCACCCGTGCCGGTGGAATCAACCTGACCTACGGGTACGAAGACCAGCACGGCATGCCCTGGCTCCAGTCCTGGAAGAACGGCGTCAACCTGAACGCCTACGTCGAACGCGACGGCCTCGGCACCCCGCTCGGCCTGCGCATCGGCACCACCGACCACGCGTTCGTCCTCGATGGCCTCGGCTCCGTCGTCGCCGCCGTCAAAGCCGACGGCTCGTTGTCCGCCAGCTACACCTACGACCCCTACGGCAACATTCTCGGCGCTTCAGAAACGGGCCTCGGGCAAGCCAACATCCTCCGATACGCTGGCGGCACCTACGACCCCGCAACCGGCTACACCAAGTTTGGCCAGCGTTGGTACAACCCCACCCAAGGCCGCTTCACCCAGCAGGACAACCTCAGCTTTATCGGCAATCCGGGAAACGGCAACCGCTACGCTTATGCTGGCGCTAATCCGACTACCTTCATCGATCCCACAGGAATGGTAACGGAGGGTGAGTCGCTGAACGCGATGGGCATGATTCTTGGAACTGTGGTCGCATTGGGGGTGGGGGGCTTACTCACTGGCGGTTTTGGTGTTCCGGTGATCGTTGCGTCGATGGTTGCTGGTTGCGCTGGCGGGATGACATCCAATGTGATATCCACGAATGGTGATGTGTCGGCGAGTGGTCTGGGGTTGACGTGCGCCGTAGGGGCAGTCATGGGCTTGGCTGGAGGTGTCTTCGTGAAGGGCGGTTTCAAGGGATGAGTGACTTCAGTACTGCCGACAAGGGCGATGCGCCGCGGTTCCTGGTCCCGGTTCTGCTGCTGTTATCGCTGTCGTGTATGGCTGCCTTTCTGGCTCTGCTTGTCGTGCCGACCCTCGGCTGGATTGCGATCGCAATCGCGATCGCGGCGGTACTCGTCGTGCTAATAGCCTGGAGGGTGCAGCATGGCAGATGGAACGGCCAGCCGCCGCGAAAAGGTACGCAGCAGCTAATGCTCGCGGGTGGTAGTGGTCTAGTCCTATGGTTGCTCGGTATGGTGATCGCCCTCAACCTTGACTTGACGGTTTCCCTGCCCGCGTTAATGCTACTGGGGTGTGGTTTAGCGCTGATGTTCGTCGCTGGTCTGGCGGGGCGAGTAACGTCGAGGTGACGCGCCTTGCAACGTGGCCCGATGGTTGCGCAGCAACCATCGGGCCACGCATGCGTCGTGCGCGGGCCCGTGGCGCTGAACTGGGGATTCTCGGCTTGTGGTGAGCGGATCCCGGCGGCGCTGTCCTGGTTGTTGCGTTATTCGCGGTGATCACGGCGATTACGAGAGAGAAGAAGCCCGGGCGCGTAGGTAGAGCCGGCTACTGACCGGGCACCGTGCCCAAGGCGCACGGTGCCCGGTTGGTGGCCTCAGTTTGAAGGCTGATGTCAGGTTGCTACTACATTTGCGCTGCGGGTTGCTCCCCCGGGCGTGGCAGTGCGAGGATCACGAGGTCAGCCCGATCAAGGAGGGGGGTGCGTCGATGTTCACCATGATGCTGTCCGCGCCCCGCCTTGCCGGCTGACCGCTCATCCTCGCGGGGCACCTGTAGCGGGATCGCTGTCCCGTAACTCAGCGGACCAGACACGCCAGTTCTGACTGCCCCGACGTCCGTGCCCGCAGGGCCGCCTCCGACCCCGCCGCGCCGTGTCGTGCCTCTCGCAGGCTCGCCGGTTCCGGCGGTCCTTTGGCGGTAGCCGACAGGGCTGCGACGCCGGTGGCGAACACCACGAGGGACGACACATGAGCGCACGGATCCACAACATCGGAATCGACTGTCACGACACGTACGCCCTGGCCGGTTTCTGGGCCCAGGTCTTCGAGTGCCCCCGCCAGCCGGACGACTTCCCGGGCGATCCGGAGGCCATGCTGCTGCCGCCGGGTGGTCCGGAGGTGCTCTTCCTGGCGGTACCGGAGGGCAAGACGGTGAAGAACCGGCTGCACCTCGACCTGGAACCCACCGACCGGACCCGGGACGAGGAGGTCGAGCGGCTGCTCGGCATCGGGGCGCGGCACATCGCCGACCACATCGGGCCGACAGGTGCCGGTTGGGTGGTGCTCGCCGATCCGGAGGGCAACGAGTTCTGCGTCCTGCGGAGCGCCGCCGAGAAGGCGGCGGCCCGGCCGGCGGCGGAGGGAACCGTGACGGACGGCTGAGCGGAGCGACGCCGTGACATCGGAGCGGCGGGGTGCCGCCGCTCCGATGTCGGTCCCGCGTACGGTCAGCGGCCGATGCCGTCCAACGCGGCGACGTCCTCGGCGGACAACGGCAGCCCCGCGCCGACGATGTTCTCGCGCAGGTGCGCCACCTTCGACGTACCGGGAATCAGCAGGATGTTCGGTGAGCGCTGCACCAGCCAGGCGAGGGCGACGGACATCGGTGTCGACCCCGCCCGGGCGGCGACGGCCGAGAGCGCCTCGGACTGCACCGGCGAGAAGCCGCCCAGCGGGAAGAACGGCACGTAGGCGATGCCGTCGGCGGCGAGTTGCTCGATGAGGTAGTCGTCGTGGCGGTGGGCGAGGTTGTACATGTTCTGCACGCACACCACCGGGGCGACGGCCCGGGCCTCGGCGACCTGCTCCGCGGTGACGTTGCTGACGCCGAGGTGACGGATCAGGCCCTCTTGCTGGAGCGCGGCGAGCGTCTCGAACGCCTCGGTGATCGAGCCGGGCTGGGGGCCTGCGGCGTCACCCATGCGCATGTTGACCAGATCCAGGGTCTCGACCCCGAGGGAACGCAGGTTCTGGTGGACCTGCTCGCGCAGTTCCTCCGGTCGGCGGGCGGTCGGCCAGCCGCCCTGCGCGTCGCGGTTCGCCCCCACCTTCGTGGCTATGACAAGTGACTCCGGGTAGGGATGCAGTGCTTCGCGGATCAGCTCGTTCGTGACCCGGGGCCCGTAGGCGTCGCTCGTGTCGATGTGGGTGATTCCCCGGTCGACCGCTTCGCGCAGCACGGCCAGGGCACCGTCGCGGTCGGCGGGCGGCCCCATCACCAAGGGGCCGGCGAGTTGCATGGCGCCGTAGCCGAATCGGGTGACGGTCTGATCGCCGAGTGGCCAGGTGCCGCCGGGTAGGGAGGGAGTAGTGCTCATCGTGTCGCTTCCTCGCTGGTGAGAGGGTGGCGCGTTTCGCTTGCCTACGTCAGTCTTGGAGAGAAACTTTCCAACGGGAAGTAGGCACTCGAAAGTGCGTAACCCACCCAGCAGCAAGAGGGGCGCTCAGTGACGACGATGAAGGCGGCGCAGCGGCAGGCGCAGGCCCGGGAGGAGTACAACGCGTTCCTCGCGGTGTGCCCCAGCCGCCAGTTGCTCGACCGGATCTCGGACAAGTGGGTCGTGCTGATCCTGTGCGCGTTGGGCGGCGACGCCGCTCAGCGACCTGTCGCGTCTGACGCGCCGAGAGCGATGCGCTACTCCGAGCTTGCCCGCCTGCTGGCCGGCGTCAGCCAGAAGATGCTGACCCAGACCCTGCGTGCGCTGGAGCGGGACGGCCTGCTCACCCGTACCGTGACGCCTACCGTCCCGGTCACCGTCACCTACGAGCTGACCGATCTCGGTCTGTCGCTGCACCGCACGACACGCGAGATGAGGTACTGGGCTCAGGCCCACATGGGCGAGGTTCTGGCCCACCGCGACGAATACGACGCTTCCTGACCCGGCACCTGCCGGACTCCAGCCCGGCAGGCGACCCGGAGCGGCCGGCAACAGGGCTGGCGGGTCGCGTCCGCCGCCCTGTTGCCGGCCCTGCTCACTCGCGTTGCTGGACCTGGCTCCGAATGGTGACGAACTCGGCCTGAGCGTCGGCGCGGGACGAGAAGAACATCACGATCAGGCCGACGCTGCCCCGGTCGGCCCAGGTGCAGATGCCCAGCGGGACACCATCCGACCCGCCGTCGCCGCACCTCGCCTCGCCACCGAGCGGCCCCGGATCGACAGCTGCCATGTTCGTGAGGTCCAGTTCGGCGGAAAGTCCCTGGACCGCCGCGTCGAGTTCCTGCTTCGGATCGGACATCAGGCCGGACGCGCCCGCGATCATGATGAGGTCCTGGTCGGCCGGGTCACCGTAGAACGCGCCCACCGCGCTCGTCTCGTTGCTCACCGTCGCCTCGATGTTGCGGACCATGTCGTCGGCCGCCTGCTGCAACTCCGGGTCGGTGATCTTTGGTCGGCCGGCCAGGGTGTCCGGGGCGACCATCCGGGTCCGGGTGGCTTCCACGGCCTCGGTGACGTCATCCTTCACCGCGAACCAGATGGCGGTGCCACCGCCGCCGCACAGCACCAACAGGACCGCGAAGACGACAAGCAGGATCTTCCCGACCCCGAACTTCTTCTTCTGCGGACCTGCCAGGCCCGGACCGGCCAGCCCCGGACCGCCGAGCCCCGGCTCTGTGCCGCCGAATCCCGGACCCCCGGGATACGGCTGGCCGGGCGGAGGCAGAGCGCCGCCGGGCGGTGGGTAGGTGCCGGGTGGTGCCGGGTAACCGCCCGGCTGGGCACCGGCCGGCGGGTACGGCCCGACACCCGGTTGAGGATGCGGAGCTGGGCCGGCGTTCGGGTATCCGCCCGAGGGCGGATACGGCCCGGCGGCCGGCGGGTTCTGGTGCTCGTCCGGGGGGTGGGACATCCTGTCAGCTCCTGATCTCGGGTGGACCGGTCATCGTAGCCAGGTGGTTCATCCGTACCGTCGGCACCGAACGCGAATCGCGGTGGCCACCCTTGTCGGGTGACCACCGCGATCGGTGTCGTCAGGCCGGTCACCCGGCCAGGCTGGCCGCGCCGCGCGGCAGGAACCGCTTACCGGTGACCCGCTCGCTGGTGCCGGTCCGGTCCAGGTACGGCGTGACGCCGCCCAGGTGGAACGGCCAACCGGCACCGAGGATCATGCACAGGTCGATGTCCTGCGCCTCGGCCACGACGCCCTCGTCGAGCATCAGCCGGATCTCCTGCGCCAGTGCGTCCAGCGCGTTCTGGCGTACCTGCTCCTCGGTGAGCGGCTGGTCGCCGACCACCAGCAGCTTCGCCACCTCGGCGTTGATCTCGTCGTCGACCACTATCGGCTGGCCGGAGTCGGCGATCCGCTTGAGGTTCTCGCTGACGCCGAACCGGTCCGGGAACGCCGCGTGCAGGGTCCCGCCCACGTGGTGCGCGACGGCCGGCCCGACCAACTGGAGCAGGGCGAGGGGCCGCATCGGCAGACCCAGCGGGTCCAGCGCCCGGTTCGCCACCTCCAGCGGGGTGCCCGCGTCGACGGCGGCGAACACGGTGCCCAGGAATCGGGTGAGCAGCCGGTTGACCACGAACGCCGGGGCGTCCTTCACCAGCACACTCGACTTCTTGAGCTGCTTGCCGACGGCGAACGCGGTCGCCAGGGTGGCGTCGTCGGTCCGCTCGCCCCGAACGATCTCCAGCAGCGGCAGCACCGCCACCGGGTTGAAGAAGTGGAAACCGACGACCCGCTCCGGGTGCTCCAGCTCCGCAGCCATCTCGGTGATCGACAACGAGGAGGTGTTGGTGGCGAGCACCGCCTCCGGCTTGACGATCTTCTCCAGCTCGGCCCAGACCTGCTTCTTGACGCTCAGGTCCTCGAAGACCGCCTCGATGACGAAGTCGGCGTCGGCGAAGACGGACTTGTCGACCGAGCCGGACACCAGGCCGTACAGCTTCGCGGCCGTGCCCTTGTCCATCCGGCCCTTGCTCACCGCCTTCTCGATCTGGGTGTGCACGTAGCCCACGCCCTTGTCGACCCGCGACTGGTCCAGGTCGGTGAGCACGACAGGCACCTGGAGGCGGCGGGCGAACAGCAGCGCCAGCTGGCTGGCCATCAGACCGGCGCCGACGATGCCGACCTTCGTCACCGGCCTGGCCAGGCCCTTGTCCGGTGCGCCGGCCGGCCGCTTGGCCCGCCGCTGCACCAGGTCGAAGGCGTACAGGCCGCTGCGCAGTTCCTCGGAGAAGACCAGGTCGGCCAGGGCCTCGTCCTCCGCGGCGGTGCCGGTGGCGAAGTCGGCGTCCTTCGCCGTCTCCAGCAGATCGAGCGCCTTGTAAGCGGCCGGGACCGCGCCGTGCAGCCGCTGGTCCAGCGTCTGCCGGGCGAAGTAGAGCACGCCCGCCCACATGTCCTTGTCGACCTCGGGCCGGGTCACCTCGACCTGGCCCCGGACGACACCGGCGGCCCACTCCAGCGACCGCTCCAGGAAGTCGGCCGGCTCCAGCAGCACGTCGGCGATGCCCAGCTCGGCCGCCTGCTTCGGCTTGAGCATCTTGTTCTGCATCAACGGGTTCTGGATGATCACCTGGGTGGCCGCCGGGATGCCGATCAGGTTCGGCAGCAGTTGGGTGCCGCCCCAGCCCGGGATCAGACCGAGGGAGACCTCCGGCAGCGCCAGCGCCGCCGCGCCGGCCGACAGGGTCCGGTAGTGGCAGTGCAGGGCCAGTTCCAGACCGCCGCCCATCGCCGCGCCGTTGACGAAGGCGAAGGTCGGTACGGAGCTGTCCTTGAGCCGGGCGAAGACCCGGTGACCCAGGCGGCCGATCTCCAGCGCCTGCTCGCGGTCCGCGAGCTGCGGCAGGCCGGTGATGTCCGCGCCGACACAGAAGATGTACGGCTTTCCGGTGACCGCGATGAACGCCGGTTCGGCCGCGAGCGCGGCGCTTATCGCCTCGTCCAGGCTGGTCAGACCGGCCGGGCCGAAGGTGTTCGGCTTGGTGTGGTCGAATCCGTTGTCCAGGGTGATCAGAGCGGCCGGGCGGTCCAGCCCCGGCACGTTCACCTGCCGCAGCAGCGCCCTGGTGACGACCTCGTTCGGTGCGGCGAGCGCGCTCACTTGTCTCCACCCTCCTGCGCGGACCCGGTCCAGTGCGGGTTCTCCCAGATGACCGTGCCGCCCATGCCGATGCCGATGCACATGGCGGTGAGGCCGTAGCGGACCTCCGGGTGCTCGGCGAACTGCCGGGCGAGCTGGGTCATCAGCCGTACGCCGGAGGAGGCGAGCGGGTGACCGATGGCGATCGCGCCGCCCCACGGGTTGACCCGCGGGTCATCGTCGGCGATGCCGAAGTGGTCGAGGAAGGCCAGCACCTGCACGGCGAACGCCTCGTTCAGCTCGAACAGGCCGATGTCGTCGATGGTCAGCCCGGCGATCCGCAACGCCTTCTCGGTCGACGGGATCGGGCCGACGCCCATCACCTCGGGCTCGACGCCGACGAAGCCGTACGAAACCAGCCGCATCGCGACCGGCAGGCCCAGCTCGCGGGCGGTGGCCTCGTCGGCGAGCAGGCTGGCGGTGGCGCCGTCGTTGAGACCGGCGGCGTTGCCCGCGGTGACCTTGCCGTGTGGGCGGAACGGGGTCTTGAGGGTGGCGAGCTTCTCCATCGAGGTGTCCCGGGGCGCCTCGTCAACAGTGGCCAGGCCCCAGCCGTTCTCCTCGTCGCGGATCGCCACCGGAACCAGGTCGTCCTGGAGCTTGCCGTTGGCGTACGCCTTCGCGGTCTTCTGCTGGGAGGCGAGGGCGAACGCGTCGGTGCGCTGCTTGGTGATGTGCGGAACCCGGTCGTGCAGGTTCTCCGCGGTGGAGCCCATCACTAGCGCGGACGGGTCGACAAGCTTCTCGGCGATGATGCGCGGGTTCGGGTCGACGCCCTCACCCATCGGGTGCCGGCCCATGTGCTCGACGCCACCGGCGATCGCGATGTCGTACGCGCCCATGGCGATGCCGCCGGCGACTGTGGTCACGGCGGTCATGGCCCCGGCACACATCCGGTCGATGGCGAAACCCGGAACCGTCTTGGGCAGGCCCGCCAGCAGCGCGGCGGTGCGGCCGATCGTCAGGCCCTGGTCGCCGATCTGGGTGGTGGCGGCGATGGCGACCTCCTCGACCCGCTCCGGCGGCAGTTGGGGGTTGCGGCGCAGCAGCTCGCGGATGCAGCGGATCACCAGGTCGTCGGCGCGGGTGTTGGCGTACATGCCACCCGCCTTGCCGAAGGGGGTGCGGACACCGTCGACGAAGACGACATCCCGGACTTCACGGGGCACGATGAGCCTCCTATTCGACCACGATCCGGTCCGTCGCGCCGCAGGCGCATGACGGACCGAACAAGGGTCGCCAGCACTGGCGTTTCCCCGATGCTACTCGCCAGTAATAACACCGCGCCCGACCTCCCCCCTGTAACCCACCCCACACTCCGCCCACCTCCTCCCGCCCCCACCCACTGCGGTGATCAAGAAGTTTGCGTCAGTCCGAC